>JAXGQD010000009.1:0-87888 GCA_040766665.1 Oscillospiraceae bacterium | reverse complement strand
GTTGACATGTAGACAGAGCTGGGCATTTTGGGCAAAAGCCCGCAAAAATTCAGGCACCGTCTCCGTCTCGAAACTCCCCAGCTGTTCCGCCGCCAAGTCCACATCGTAATGCAGATACGGTCTGCCCGAAAGATCAATATTGACTGAGGCCAAGGCTTCATCCATAGGCACCGTAGCGGACGCGAAACGACGGATGCCTAGCTTATCACGCAGAGCCTCGGCAAAAGCCTGCCCCAAAGCAATGCCCGTATCTTCAACCGAATGGTGGCAATCAATTTCCAAATCCCCTTCACAACGCACGTACAAATCCATGCCGCTGTGCTTGGCCAGTTGATTCAACATGTGATCAAAAAACGGTTCACCCGTATTGGTATCCTGCTTGCCGCTACCATCGAGTAGTATTTGTACCTCGATACGCGTTTCCTTCGTTTGGCGATTAACTGTGGCAAATCTTTGGCTGTCCATAAAGGCCTCCCGTTGCGAATTTCTTCTATTATACCGTTTTCTGCCTTAAAGTTTAGAAAACGCCTCCAAAAACACTTGCATCTCTTCATCCGTGCCGATTGAGACCCTCACCCGCCCGGCATACAATGGATCCCTGAAATAGCGCACCAACACACCCTGCTCCTTTAAGCCTTGGTAGACCGCGGCTCCGCTTAAGCGGGGATGCTTCAGCCAAAGAAAGTTTGCTTGCGAATCCGTCAACTCAACGCCCAGCGCCATGAGCCGGTCTTTCACTTGTTCACGGGTCCTAATTAAGTTTGCACAGCTTTGGGCAAAATACGCCCCGTCTTCGAGCGCTGCTATCCCCAGAGTCTCAGCCACACGATCCACAGTGTAAGAATTAAAATTATCTCGCACGATTTCCAAGGCCCGTATCAAATCCGGATGAGCCAGTGCAAAACCCAGGCGAATACCCGCCAAAGCGCGTGATTTGGAATAGGTACGCACGACCAAAAGGTTATAGTAGTCCTCTAGCAAAGAGACCGCGCTCTCAGGCGCAAAGTCAACGTAGGCTTCATCAATAATGACTAACCTCTGTCTGTCTTGTTCCAGTAAAGTCCGCAAAGCTTCGTTGTCCAGAAACAAACCCGTCGGCGCATTGGGGTTGGCGATGATGACAGCTTGACTCGCTTGCCCATAGTCTTCAACCCGTATCTGCATATCAGGCATTAAGGGCAGTTTTTTCAACGGAACACCATAAAAATCGGCGTATACTGGATAAAAGGAATAGCCCTGTTCCGCTGTCAATACCGGTTGGCCGGCACTTCCCGCCGCGCTGTTTTGTGGCTCAAAAAATGCCTGAAAACAAAAGGCCAGAATCTCGTCCGAACCGTTACTTACGAAGACCTGCTCTTTTTCAAGTGCAAAATGTTCAGCCAGCGCTTCACGGAGCCGTTTTTGCGTCGGATCCGGATAAAGGCGCAAACGCTCATAATCCATATTCTTTAAGGCTTCCGCCACCTTAGGTGACGGCGGGTATGGTAATTCATTGGTATTTAGTTTGATGTACTGCCGATCCTGCGGCTGCTCACCCGGCACATAACATTGCGCCGCCTGCAGCTTTTTATTCCAAAAAGTTTGCTTCATACATCCGGCTCCCCCATACGCGCTGCAATGGCAGAAGCGTGGCAAAACAAACCCTCCGCCTCGGCTAAACGCATTATTTTCGCTCCATCCTCTTTGAGCGCTTTTTCACTGTACTGAATCAATGACATTTTCTTTATGAAATCACCGGTGTTAAGCGGCGAAAAAAAGCGCGCTGAGCCGGAAGTGGGCAAAACATGATTCGCCCCCGCCCAGTAATCCCCGAGTGGCTCCGGGCTGTAATAACCCAAAAATACCGCCCCGGCATGCTCAACCTCAGCCAGTAGCGCATCGATTTTATCGTCGGCAACACAGAGTTCCAAGTGTTCTGGAGCGACTTGATTACTTATCCTAACGGCTTTCTGTAGATCAGCGACCACAACGATAGCGCTATAATCACGCAGCGATTGTTCCAAAATGCTTTTTCGTTTTGCCCTTGCCAATCGCAGCTCAATTTCTTTTTGAACGTTCAAGGCCAATTCCTGGCTGTCAGTCAAAAGGATGGCGGAGGCCAAGGGGTCATGTTCAGCCTGACTCAGCAAATCACAGGCGACGTGAGCCGCTTGGGCAGCGGCATCGGCAATCACTAAAATTTCGGAGGGCCCGGCAAACATGTCGATATCGACTTGGCCGTAAACCATTCGTTTTGCCGTGTTGACGTAAATATTGCCGGGTCCGCAGATTTTATCAACTGCAGGTATCGGTGCGGCACCGTAAGCGAGAGCCGCAATGGCTTGGGCACCGCCGACTCTGAATATGCGGTCGACTCCTGCCAATTCCGCGGCATAAAGGATAGCGGGATTGATGACGCCTCCTTCACCCGGGGGTGTACACATGATTAACTCTCGGACCCCTGCGACTTTGGCGGGGATGGCGTTCATCAGTACGGATGAAAAGAGCGGGGTTTGCCCCCTGCGCCTCCAGGTACATATAGGCCGACACGCTGTAAGGGACGGCGCAAAAGTGCCAGACGTCTCCCATCGGACTGACTGAGATATAGGTCTTGCTCTTGTTCCATTTGTTTTTCATGAAAGCTGCGTATTTGTTGGGCGGCTTGAGCCATGGCTTCCACCAGATCTGATTCCAATAAGCTTACGGCTTGGCGCTTTTCTTCAGGGCTAACTTCCAGCGCGTCTGATGTCAGCTTCACCTTATCAAAGGCTGCCGTGTATTCCAAAACGGCGCCACTGCCCTGTTCACGGACTTGCTGCATAATTTTTTCCACGCTTTGGACCACATCAGGCATGGCCATCTTTTGCCGGCTTTCCAGTAAATTTTGGATGAGATCTGACTGGCCTGCAGTGGCGGTCAAGATTTTGATTGCTGAGCTCACTCTGAAGCCTCTTTTCTCTCTACTGTTGTTGCTTTGCGCACCGCTTCCAATAAGGGCTTAAGGCGGGCGGCTTGCATGTTCATGCTGACGCGATTGACAATCAAACGAGCGGATACCGGGACGATGCTCTGATAGACGCAGAGGCCGTTTTCGACGAGGGTTTTGCCACTTTCCACGATATCGACAATCATATCAGCCAGACCGGTCAGGGGAGCCAGTTCGACAGAGCCATTGAGCTCGATGATTTCGACGGATTCGCGACAAACATCACGGAAATAACTCCGTGTGACATGAGGATATTTGGTACCGACACGTTTATGCGGGATGGAGCGCCAGACTTCCGCTTCACTCTCCGGACCGCAAATGGCCAGGCGGCAGGCGCCAAAGCCCAGGTCGGCCACTTCGTATAGATTGCGGTGCGCTTCCAGCAGGGTGTCTTTGCCTACGACGCCCAGGTCGGCCGCTCCGTACTCCACGTAAGTCGGCACGTCGCTCGGCTTAGCCAAGATGAAACGCAGGGCTTGCGCCTCGTCCTCCAGTATCAGTTTACGCCCGGGGTTCTGAACGGCGGAACAGTCCAGCCCGCAGCGTTCGAAAAGAGCGCAGGCTTCATCCGCTAAACGGCCTTTGGCCAAAGCGATTGTTAATGTTTTCATGCGTCTCCTCCCTCTAGTTCAAAAATTTTAGAGTATTGAATGGCACCGTCGTCTGCGATGAAGGCAGTGCCGAAAGCAGCACGTTCTGTGGCTAAGGCATTCAGCGCTGCATACGTATTGACTTCCGGACAGAGTTCGCAGACAAAGCCTTGTTGGCGCAGGGTCTGGGCACTGAGCCAGAGCTCCCCGGCTTGATTCTGAGCGGCTGCCAAAAGCAATTTACGTTTGCCTTGTGTTACGGTTTTTCCCTGACGACGCAAGGCCATCTGAGCCAAGTCAACGCCCATGGAAAAGCCGGTGGCTTTGAAACTTTTGCCAAAGACTTCCGATGCTTTATCATAACGGCCGCCGCTGAAAAGCGCGAAGCCTAGATCGTAAGTGAATCCCTTAAACGTCAGTCCGGTATAGTAATTCATGCTTTGTAAAAGACTGAGGTCCACGCTGAGATAATCGGCAAAACCCCAGTCCGCTAAACATGCCATGACTTCCATCAGGGCTTGAAGTTCGCGACGCGCGGCATCAGGTAATTGTTCCTTGTTAAGGCACTGCAATTCTTCAGCAGTCATTGGCTGGTCGAAATATTTAGCCAAGATTTCATATTGCTCTGAGAGCAAGCCCAGTTCGTTACTGAGCGCTTCCACGCCCAACATATTGCGGCTGTCTATCAGCAGAGAAAGCTTCCCTTGGGCTTCTTCGTCTAAGCCCCAAGCCATAAAGAGGTTTTTGGTAAACGCGACCTGTCCTACTGAGACTTGCAGCTCGTCTAATCCGATGGTTTTCGCAGCAGTAATCGCCAGGGCGATGATTTCCGCATCTGCCTCCGTACCCTCCAAGCCCAATAATTCTACACCGGCTTGGGTAAAGGCACGTTGGCGTCCTCCCCCGCTTTCGTTGAAGCGAAACATGTTTTGGATATAAGAAAGGCGCAATGGAAAGGCTTCATCCGGAAATTTAGTCGCTGCCATACGCAGTGCAGGCACTGTACCGTCAAAGCGTAAAGCCAAGACGCGGGACTGCTCGTCGATCAATTTGAACAAGGCTTCCTGTGGTGCCAGCGAACCTGCGGCGTAAACATCATAGAATTCTAAGCCGGGCGTTGAAATCTCCTGGTAAGACATAGAGGCAAAAAGCTGCCGCAGTTCTTCCTCCAGCAGTCGCTTTTCCTTTGTCGTATCCGGAAGTAAATCCGTCATCCCTTCGGGGGTGTAGTATTGCCATTTATCCATTGTATGTACCTCTTAAGTATGTCCCACTTGTATTATGTATAAGCTTAGTTTTGAGCCAGCTCTAGTCCATCGAAACGCTTCAGCTTTTATTATTGTGGCACTTCATCGCTTTATCTCACTAATGTGCTGAAGCGATTATGCCAAGCACTCCGACACTTGTCAAGCAAAAGTTGTGACTGAATTTTGCCGGGAACTGCTTTTTTGCCGGGAACTGCTTTTTTGCCAAGCACTTCATTTATGATACTTCTCGCCACGCTGTATTTTAAAAGCGCGAAAGATTTGTTCCAAAAGCATCACGCGTGCAAGTTGGTGAGGAAAGGTCATCTCACCCATGGACATACGAAAATTGGCCCTTTGTAAGAATGAGTCGTGAAACCCGTTGGAGCCACCTATCACAAAGTGTATCTTTGCTCCGCCCTCTTCAAGCCAGCGTTGCAAGTTCGCCGCCAGGCCGGGTGAGTCCATTTTTCGTCCGGCTAGATCCAAGGCGATGACAAAGTCCTGAGCTTCCAGTTGTTTGAGTATGCGCTCAGCTTCAGTCTGTAACTGTTTCTTGAGTGGTAGATGGTCAGCCGCTTCAGCCACTTCACAAATTTCGATTTCAGCAAAACGAGATATACGTTTCAGATATTCCTGCTGAGCCTCGCGTAACCAGGCTTCCTGCATTTTGCCAACCGCAAACACGCGAATCTTCATGCCTGAGACCTATAAATAGACGAGCGGACCCGGTTCATGCCGGGGCGCTAATCGTAGTTTTAAATCCTGACCGACCTTAACTTGTTTCTCCGCTAAAATTTGTTGCACAGTCAAATCCGCCAGGGAAGGCATGTTATTTTCAGCCGACAAATGCGAAAGCACGAACTCCTGACCCCCGCGTTGTAACAATTCATAGATGACTGCCGCAGCATCTTCGTTTGAGAGATGGCCATTTTCTCCAGCAATGCGCTGTTTCAGCGGCCAGGGATAGGGACCGGCCCAAAGCATATGTTCGTCGTAGTTGGCTTCGACATAGACAATCTGGCTCCCCTGCACCGCTTGCAAAAGTTCTGGCTTCACTTTGCCCAAATCCGTAAAGACAGACACCGTGTGCTTGCCGTCATGCATGCGAAAACCTAACGGCTCTTCAGCATCGTGTGGTGTGGCAAAAGCCTTTACTTCCATATCTCCCAAAGCAATGCTGTCACCATCTGCGATTAAGTAGACCTCGTGTTTATAGGCATAAGGCACCCGGGCTGACCAAGCGCGATACGTCCCTGCCGACATATAAATAGGCAAGTGAAAATGCCTGGCCAACACTTCCAGACCACAGATATGGTCGCTATGTTCATGTGTGATGAATATCGCCGAGAGATCTTTTGCCCCGACATCAAAAGTGGCCAAACTCTGGCGAATACGTTTCGCGGAGATGCCGCAATCGACCAAAACTTTTGTGCCGGCACTTTGAAAGTAAATCGCATTGCCGCTACTACCGGAGGCTAAGCTGCAAGTCGCAGCTTCTGCCGTTAAAAAAGACGTTTGCAACATAGCCTCAGGCTTTCCAGATTTCTGCACCTAAGGCACTGAGCTTACCTTCAATATTCTCATAACCGCGTTCTACGACTTCTGCATCTTTAATTTCGGTTTCTCCGTCAGAAATAAGCCCTGCAATCACCATAGCTGCACCGGCACGTAAATCGCGCGCCCGCAATTTTGTACCGAAAAGCTCGGTTGGTCCGCTAATCATGGCGTAGTTACCCTGTACAGAGATATTGGCGCCCATAATCATCAAATCGTCGACATATTGAAAGCGAGTCGCCCACACATTTTCATGCATGCGCGAAGTGCCTTCCGCTGTCGTCAATAAGACCGTGGTCTGTGGTTGCAGGTCGGTCGGGAAGCCGGGATATGGCATGGTTTTATAGTTGGCAGCGACGATTTTATCCGCATCTTCAGTCCAAACACGGCAATAATCATCTCCGACCTCGGTTCGGACACCCATCTCCTCCAGCTTCACGGTTAAGGGTTCCATGTGTTTGGGGATAATATTTCTAACCGTCACATCCCCGCGTGTAGCGGCAGCTGCAATCATATAAGTACCGGCTTCGATTTGATCGGGTATCACGGAGTAATAGACACCGCCCGGCAATTTGCTGACTCCCTTAATGCGGATGGTATCGGTTCCTGCACCGGTAATTTTCGCCCCCATGGTATTGAGGAAGTTAGCCACGTCAACAATATGGGGTTCCTTCGCCGCGTTTTCAATAATCGTTAAACCTTCGGCTTTTGTAGCAGCCAAAATTAAATTGATGGTCGCCCCGACGGAAACCATATCCAAGAAAATACGGCTCCCCTTCAGTCCCTCTTTCACACTCAGATGGATATCCGCGCGTCCGGAGTTTACTTGTGCGCCCAAAGCCTCAAAACCTTTAATATGCTGATCAATGGGTCTGGTACCCAGATTGCAGCCACCGGGCAAACTCATTTTGACTTCGCCCAATTTGCCTAGTAAGGCACCCAATAAATAGTACGAGGCACGGATATCACGTGTTTTTTCCGAGATACCTTCACGGCGTGTCACGCCGGTCGGATCAATGCGCATTTTATTTTTTTCCAAAATATCAATACGCGCACCAAAATCCCGACAGATGTCTACTAAGATCATCACGTCCGCAATATGCGGGACATTCTCCAACACACAAGGGCCGTCGATTAACATCGCTGCGGCAACCACACCCAAAGCGGCATTTTTGGAACCACTGATTTCTACCGAACCACTAAGGCGTCTTTTTCCATGAATAATAAAGCTAGACAAGATCTGTCCTCCCGAAGATTTTTCTTATTTTTTACCGGCTTGTACCTTTTTTTGTGGCAGTGCTTCATTTTTCACTGTCGTTGTGCGTGGTACACGCCCTATATTTTGGGGTTTGCTTTCGATAGGATTTTGATTTCCTCATCCCCCTCATTGGCAAAACGTGCGATCAATTTCTGTAATTGTTCATCACTCAAGTCACGTAGCGAGTCAATAGACTCACCGTGCTCGTTTAGCTGAGAAACCAGCTCTTTTGCAGCAGCAATGCGTAGCTCGGAGTGTAAGGTAACATTGAAAGAACATCGGTAAGTGTATCGCAGTACACTTTTGAAGCCAGAGGTATCATGACCGTGAAACTGGAACCCTGACCCAGCGCACTCTGCACCGAAATCTGTCCCATATGCATGGCTACCAGCTCTTGAGCGATGGCTAAACCTAAACCGGTGCCTCCATACATGCGCGAACCGGTCATGTCCACGCGATAAAAGCGATTGAATATCTGTGCGATATGTTTTTCTTCAATACCATGTCCGGTATCTGTGACCTTCACATACACAGAGTCCAAAACACGGCCCACATAAACTTTGATTGAGCCTTTAATATCGGTGTATTTTACGGCATTGCTAATCAGATTGCTGACAATACGCTCAAGCGAGGAACGGTCCCCAAATATAGCCGGCAGTTTGGACATCTCCATGAAGCTCATGCGCTGTTGCTTTTCTTTGGCCTGAACTTGCATGCGATCAACCGTTTGTTTGACTAAGAAGCTGAAATCAAGAGGTTCCATACGGTTTTGTAGGTTACGCGAATCGATACTGGACAAGAGTAAAAGGTCAGCGACCAAACCTTCCACATGAATCGCATCGTCGTGAATCCGCACCAGATCTTTGCGCACCCCATCTTTTTGTTTTTCATCCAAGCCCCAGTCCAGCAGGGATTCAGAATAGGTAGTAATCGTGGTTAAAGGAGTTTTTAATTCGTGTGAAACATTAGCGACAAACTCTTTGCGTTGTTTTTCCTGTAATTCCTGATCGGTGATGTCTTGTAAGAGCACCAAATGTGCGGCATTCTGCTGGGCATCGATACGGCTTTGTTTAATTACAATGCGCAAAACCCGCTCTCCGCTGTGCCACAAGGCCGAAGTCGGACCTTTACTCAAGATAAAGCGAGCCTTCAAGCCGTTTTCTTCCCCATATCGCGTTAAAAAATCTTCCAAATCTTGTGGCAGATTTGTCGTGTTTAAAAGGGTCGTCGCAGCATGATTCGACAGTGAGAGCCGTCTGTCCGGTCCAAAAGCTAAAACACCCAAATCAAGATCCTCGAAGATTGCGTCCATACTGACATCTTCAGAATCAATCTTTGATTTGATATTGGTCACTTGCTGGGGAGTACTTTGCTTGTTTCTCTTATAAATCAGGGCAAAAACAATAAAAGAGAGTATCAATCCGCAGGCCAAACCGATAAACAGCATGCCCAGTTGATTGATATTCGGGTTTGTGCTTGTTAAAAAAGTAAACACGGGCACCTCAATTGGTCTGTGATTTTTCGAAGTAGTAACCGACACCACGTTTAGTCATAATATAACGGTATTCATCCTGGTCTGGTTCAAGTTTTTCTCTGGTACGTCTTACCGTCACATCTACGGTACGGACATCGCCAAAATACTCATATCCCCAAACCTTTTCTAATAGCGCTTCACGCGAAAAGACCTGACCGGCATGTTGTGAAAGAAAACGTACTAATTCAAATTCACGCAATGTCAGATTGATATTCTCACCCTTGCGTCTGACTTCATAGGCGACCAGATCGATTTCCAAATCGCCGAAATGTAAGACCTTTTGAGCGCTTTCCGGCTCTACTTCAGCCAGATTCACGCGTCTCAACTGTGCTTTCACTCGCGCCAATACTTCTCGGACGCTAAACGGCTTGGTGATATAATCATCGGCACCCAGTTCCAAGCCGACGACTTTATCTATTTCTTCAGATTTGGCGGTTAACATCAGTATCGGTACGGATGTGCTCTGACGCAACTTGCGGCAAACATCAAAGCCATCTAACTTTGGTAACATGCAATCCAGTAGCACTAAATCCGGGTGCTCAGACTGAGCTTTTTCTAAGGCTTCTAAGCCATCAAAGGCACAAGTGACGCTGTAGCCGTCTCTTTCAAGATTATCTTTCAAAATATCAACGATATTCTGTTCATCGTCAACTACAAGTATTTTCGCAGCCATATGTCCCTCCGTCTGTCGAAATGGTCAAACCACATCATATCGGCTTATTCTATCATACAAAGCACAAGATATGAACATTTGCCGCTTATCTCACAACCATCAGATGTCATTAGATAAGTAAAAAGCTGCCGGTAATGACCCGACAGCTTTCATAAAAAATCCGGCAGAGACCTATCTTCCCGGGCCGTCTCCAGCCAAGTATTGTCGGCACCAAAGAGCTTAACTACTGTGTTCGGTATGGGAACAGGTGTGGCCTCTTCGTTATATCCACCGGAATGGTTGAAGGGTAAAAACGCCTTCAAAACCGCATTAGAAAGAAGATTTTGATTGGACTTCTGAGAGTCATAATTTCGAGATACTTTCCAAACTGTGTCTGGTTCATGGACATCTTGTTTTGTCTGAACCAAATAACTTGTGGTCAAGTTGTCGAGCCATTAGTACCGGTCCGCTTCATACATTACTGCACTTTCACTTCCGGCCTATCAACCTGGTAGTCTACCAGGGCTCTTACTCCATTAAGGAGGGGAAATCTCATCTTGAGGTAGGCTTCACACTTAGATGCTTTCAGCGTTTATCCCATCCAAACTTAGCTACCCAGCTGTGCCACTGGCGTGACAACTGGTACACCATAGGTTTGTCCATCCCGGTCCTCTCGTACTAGGGACAGCGCCTCTCAAATTTCCTACGCCCACGACAGATAGGGACCGAACTGTCTCACGACGTTCTGAACCCAGCTCGCGTACCACTTTAATCGGCGAACAGCCGAACCCTTGGGACCGAATTCAGCCCCAGGATGTGATGAGCCGACATCGAGGTGCCAAACCTCCCCGTCGATGTGAACTCTTGGGGGAGATCAGCCTGTTATCCCCAGGGTAACTTTTATCCGTTGAGCGACGGCAATTCCACTTTCTACCGCCGGATCACTAAGTCCCTGCTTTCGTATCTGCTCGACCTGTATGTCTCGCAGTCAGGCGCTGCTTATGCCTTTACACTCGATGCACGATTTCCAACCGTGCTGAGTAACCTTTGAGCGCCTCCGTTACTGTTTTGGAGGCGACCGCCCCAGTCAAACTGCCCGACTGCCATTGTCCTGTGACCGGATCACGGTCACCAGTTAGAAACCCAATATCATCAGAGTGGTATCAACGTTGACTCCCACAAGCTGACGCCTGTAGTTCTTCGTCTCCCACCCTATCCTGTACAAACAATATCGAATCCCAGTAGCAATCTACAGTGAAGCTCCATGGGGTCTTTCCGTCTAGTCGCGGGTAGCTTGCATCTTCACAAGTACTACAATTTCACCGGGTACGTTGTTGAGACAGTGCCCAAATCTACGCCATTCGTGCGGGTCAGAACTTACCTGACAAGGAATTTCGCTACCTTAGGACCGTTATAGTTACGGCCGCCGTTTACTCAAGGCTTAAGTTCACTGCTTCGCTTGCGCTGACAGATTCCCGTGACCTTCGAGCACCGGGCAGGCGTCAGCCCCCATGCATCTTTCGATTTAGCGGAGACCTGTGTTTTGTTAAACGATTGCTTGGGCCAATTCTCTGCGGCCTCATCGCTGAAGCACCCCTTCTTGCGAACTTACGGGGTTAATTTGCCGAGTTCCTTAACAACGCTTCTCCGCTCGTCTTAGGATTCTCTCCTCATCCACCTGTGTCAGTTTGCGTGCAGGTACCCTCTAACTCGATAGCAGCTTTTCTCGCCAGTATGGGAATCATCAAATTCGGTACTTATGTTTCCCTATGCATCACCGCTTCGGCTTATTACGCGTACTTCACTACGTAACACCCACTCGGCTTACACGAACGCTTCCTGCAGTTCGCTTGACTATCCTCCTGTGTCCCTGCTTCTCTCAAATGCCTAGCTGGTAGTACAGGAATGTCTACCTGTTGTCCATCGACTACGCCTTTTCGGCCTCGCCTTGAGTCCCGACTGACCCTGGGAGGACGACCCTTCACAGAAACCTTGGATTTTCGACGGCAAAGATTCTCGCTTCGCTCTCGTTACTTATTCCGACATTCTCACCTTTGATACGTCCATGTCCTTTCGGTCATGCTTCTACCGCACCAGTACGCTCCCCTACCAACCTAACAGGTTCCGCAGCTTCAGTACATCCGTTTAGCCCCGTGTATTTTCGGCGCAGGCTCACTCGACTAGTGAGCTATTACGCACTCTTTAAATGAGTGGCTGCTTCTAAGCCAACATCCTAGCTGTCTTAGCAAACCCACATCCTTTTCCACCAGACGATGATTTTGGGACCTTAGCTGGCGGTCTGGGCTGTTTCCCCTTTCGACAATGGCACTTATCTGTCACTGTCTGACTCCCAAGACTATTTGTAAGCATTCGGAGTTTGATAAGGTTCGGTAACCTGGTAAGGCCCCTAGCCCATTCAGTGCTCTACCTCCGCTAAACGTTTTCTGTAGGCTAGCCCTAAAGCTATTTCGGGGAGAACCAGCTATCTCCGGGTTCGATTGGAATTTCTCCGCTATCCACAAGTCATCACAACCTTTTTCAACAGATGCGTGTTCGGTCCTCCATGACGTTTTACCGTCACTTCAACCTACTCATGGATGGGGTCACCCGGTTTCGGGTCTATAACGAGCAACTCACCGCGCTTTTCACACTCGGTTTCCCTTCGGCTGCGTACCTTCAGTACTTAACCTCGCTGCTTGCCATAACTCGTCGGACCGTTCTACAAAAAGTACATGGAAATCGCACATTAACGTGCTTCGACTGCTTGTAAACACAGGGTTTCAGGTTCTCTTTCACTCCCCTACAGGGTTCTTTTCACCTTTCCTTCACAGTACTTCTTCACTATCGCTTACCATGGAGTATTTGGGCTTGGAGGTGGTCCCCCGGCTTCCCACTGGATTTCTCGTGTCCCGTGGTACTCTGGTGCTGTACGTGGGCTTCGATCTTTCGCATACGAGACTGTACTCTCTTTGGACTCGGCTTTCCATCCGTTCATTCTGCTAGATCTTTTCCATCACTTATGTACAGTCCGCAACCCCATAAAACCGAAGTTCTATGGTTTGGCCTCTTCCGCTTTCGCTCGCCACTACTTACGGAATCTCGTTTGATTTCTCTTCCTGAGGGTACTTAGATGTTTCAGTTCCCCTCGTCTCCCTCGTACTTGCTATGAATTCACGTATACGTGACTAGGCATTTACCTAGCCGGGTTTCCCCATTCGGACATCTACGGATCACTGAATGTTGCTCTTCCCCGTAGCTTTTCGCAGCTTGTCGCGTCCTTCATCGGCTCATGGTAACGGCATTCACACCTGCATTCTTTTTGTAACTTGACCTTTATTTGGTTCTCTTTGTCTTTTCCGTCTTTGATCCGAACACTTCGATTCAGAAAGTTCTCTTCAGACTCGCTTTTTCAACTTCTGCCTGCGAACTTGCACGTTCCGCTTGTGTATAGACTTTTCCAGTGCAAGACCTTTTTCTTTTCTTCTCTTTGTCTTTTTCTCAGTCTTCTCTCTATATGCAGTTTTCAAGGTGCTTGCCTGTCCTTCGAACGAGGCGCCAATTTGTCACAAGCCACTTTCTCCTTAAGAACAGTGGTGGGCTCAAATGGACTCGAACCATCGACCTTACGCTTATCAGGCGTACGCTCTAACCAGCTGAGCTATGAGCCCGTGACTCATTACCTTACGTTTCAAGGCAAAGGCCCTGAAATTTGAATAGTAAGTGCTTGGAACAATACCAACGAACCTTCTTTGGTTGACCGTTTCTCCGTTTGCACAGAGTACGGTATCGACCATTAGAGTACGACAGAACGTGATGCTTCGCCATGGTCTCCTTAGAAAGGAGGTGATCCAGCCGCACCTTCCGATACGGCTACCTTGTTACGACTTCACCCCAATTATTTGTCCCACCTTCGGCAGCGTCCTCATGCGGTTAGACTACTGACTTCGGGTGTTACAAACTCTCGTAGTGTGACAGGCGGTGTGTACAAGGCCCGGGAACGTATTCACGGCAGTATGCTGACCTGCCATTACTAGCAATTCCGACTTCATGCAGGCGAGTTGCAGCCTGCAATCCGAACTGAGACTGCATTTTGGGATTCGCTTCACCTCGCGGTGTCGCTGCCCTCTGTTGCAGCCATTGTAGTACGTGTGTAGCCCAAGACATAAGGGGCATGATGATTTGACGTCGTCCCCACCTTCCTCCGTTTTATCCAACGGCAGTCTCGCCCAGTGCCCCGGCTGAATGATGGCAACGGACCATAGGGGTTGCGCTCGTTGCAGGACTTAACCTAACATCTCACGACACGAGCTGACGACAACCATGCACCACCTGTCACTCTGCCCCGAAGGAAAACTGTATCTCTACAGCGATCAGAGGATGTCAAGCCTTGGTAAGGTTCTTCGCGTTGCGTCGAATTAAACCACATACTCCACTGCTTGTGCGGGCCCCCGTCAATTCCTTTGAGTTTCAACTTGCGGCCGTACTCCCCAGGTGGAATACTTATTGTGTTAACGACGGCACAGGAGGGTCGATACCCCCTACACCTAGTATTCATCGTTTACGGCGTGGACTACCAGGGTATCTAATCCTGTTTGCTCCCCACGCTTTCGCGCCTCAGCGTCGATTATCGTCCAGAAAGCCGCCTTCGCCACTGATGTTCCTCATATCTACGCATTTTACCGCTACACTAGGAATTCCGCTTTCCTCTCCGACACTCAAGATCTCCAGTTTTTGGATGACCCTCCCAGGTTAAGCCTGGGGATTTCACATCCAACTTAAAAACCCGCCTACACGCCCGCTACACCCAGTAAATCCGGATAACGCTCGCCACCTACGTATTACGCAGCTGCTGGCGCGTAGTTAGCCGTGGCATTCTTCAGGTACCGTCATTTGTTTCGTCCCTGACCAAAAGTTTACAATCCGAAGACGCCATCCTTCACGCGGCGTTGCTGGGTCAGGCTTGCGCCCATTGCCCAATATTCCCCACTGCTGCCTCCGTAGGAGTCTGGGCCGTGTCTCAGTCCCAATGTGGCCGATCAACCTCTCAGTTCGGCTACCGATCGCGCCAGTCTTGGTAGGCCATTACCCCACCAACTAACTAATCGGGCCTGAGCCCATCTTTCACCGATAAATCTTTGGTCTAGTCCGGATGCCCGGTTAAGACATTATGCGGTATTAGCAACGGTTTCCCGCTGTTATTCCACAGTGAAAGGCAGGTTACTCACGTGTTACTCACCCGTCCGCGCTAAGTTTAAATTCCGTACAAGTACTTCTTCTTCTAAACTCCGCTCGACTTGCATGTGTTAGGCACGCCGCCAGCGTTCATCCTGAGCCAGGATCAAACTCTCAAAAAAAATTTCGAGAGCCGTTTGGCTCTTATTTACATTTGTTTACAAACTCATGTTTGAATTAACTTTGGCTCGTTATAGTTGCATTGTTTTTATTGCATTTCTTACTATTCAATTTTCAAGGTCCGTGCCTTCGCAAGGCGCTTTGCTATAGTACCCGCTCACCCCTTTTCTGTCAACACCCTTTCCCTCTCTTTTTACACCCCTTTCTCCTACCGCCCCGGGCGTCTCTTTTTATGGGGCGTTATTAATATTTTTCGCTCATTTTTTACTATTTGTCTGTTTTTTGTCTTGAGAAATAAATCGATAAATAATATGATGGTTCGTAAGGGTTTTTTAACTTAACCAAATTACCTGAGGCATGAAAAACAGCCGCTATGAAAACTTTAGCTTGGTTCAATAATTAAGCATGGGTGTACAAAACAGGAGGATTCTATGGCAAGAGGTATTCAAAAAGGCTCAAAAATCGCGATCATCGGAGCTGGCAACGTAGGCGCAAGTATAGCTTATGTAATGTCCATTAAACGTACCTGCGATGAGCTGGTCTTAATCGATGTGGTAAGGGAAAAGGCAGAAGGCGAAGTGATGGACTTGGTGCACGGGCTCCCCTTCCTTAATTCTATGACCATCCGTGTCGGTGGTTATCCTGACGTGGCTGATTGCGACATCATTGTTTTTGCAGCCGGTGCCGGGCGAAAACCCGGTGAAACGCGCCTTGATTTGGCAGCCAAAAACTGCCGTATCGCCAAAACCATCACCATGGAGATGATGAAATACTATAACGGCGGCGTGGTCCTGGTTGTAGCTAACCCGGTTGACGTTCTTACATATCAAATCGCCAAGTGGTCCGGCATACCCCGTCACCTTATCGTCGGTTCGGGCACCGTACTGGATGGCATTCGTCTCAGAACATTGCTTTCGGAAAAATTTGACGTGGACATGAAAAATATTCATGCCTACATAATCGGTGAACACGGCGAAGCCCAATTCCCCGCTTGGAGCTTTTCAAAAATCGCGGGCTGTACAATCGATGAGTTTTGCAACATCACAGGTAAAACCTTAACCGACGAAGAAAAGGAACGCATCGCTAAGGAAACGCGCACTGCCGGTGCTGAAATCATCAAACGTAAAGGTGCAACTTTCTACGGTATCGCTATCGCGGTCAATGAACTCTGTGCTTCTCTGCTCAGAGATCAGAACACAATCCGCACGGTTGGTGCGGTGCTCGAAGGCGAATACGGTATGCACGAAGTGGTGCTCAATATTCCTTGTGTGGTAGGACATAACGGCATAGAACATATTCTAGAAATCCCTTTGCCGGATGATGAACGCGAAAAATTACAGCATGCCTGTGACAGTGTGAAATCAGTCATTGAAGCCACAAATGATATTTGATGCGGCATTACATACGACTCGTATTAAGATAAAAGAATAAATAAAATTAGTTTACAGGAAGTGTCAATGCACTTCCTGTAGTTTTTTTATCTCGTCCTCATAATTGAGTGCGGTAAGCGGGCGATGCGGGATGCGGGCAATATTACCATGCAAATAGAGGACCGAGGATTCCGATGGCTTCTTACCTTCAGCGAGAGCCAGCGCGATATCGGCTATCGCAGCCGCCTGCCCGACTGCATCGTTAACAACGGTCCCATAGAGACTCCCGTTATGCACCGCCTCAACGCCGACAGGGGTCGCATCAATACCGAAGACATAGGGTCCGTTACCGAGTTCGACGACTTTGCTTTCCAGCGCTTTAATTGCTCCTAAAGCCATGTCGTCATTATTCGCTAAAATGACCTCGATGCTCCCGTTATAGAGTTCCAACCAGGACAGCATCTTGTTGTAAGCCGTGGTCAGATCCCAGTTTGCGGAATCGCTGTCGAGCTTTTCCATTTCAATGCCGGCATCGGAAAGCACCGCTACGGAATAGTCAGTACGGTAGAGGGTATCCTGGTGCCCGGGTTCCCCTTCCAACATCACGTATTGAATTTTGCCATCCTTGTTGTTATCTACAGCAGCGAAGTCACGCTGCAAGAGATCCAGCAGCATTTGGCCCTGTAAACGAGCCGAGTCTACCGCAGAGGTGCCGACATAATACAGCTTGTCCCAAGACGAAAGATCCTCCGCCACCGGCTCGCGGTTAAAAAAAACAATGGGCAAATTGGCTGCTTTGCACTTGCTGATAATTGGTGCAGACATCGTACGGTCCACCATATTGATGCAAAGTACATCGTAGTCCTGCTGCAACATCCGATCGATAAGGGTGTTTTGGTAATTTTGGTCTGACTTCGCACCGATGATATTCAGATTGATGGTTTTTCCCATATGCTCTTCACGCAAGCGGAAGCTCGCTGTCAGCGAAGCACTCAAAGAGTTGATAAACGTATCATTTGACTGATAGTTAATCACACCGATTTTTATGCTCTCATTTGCGGAGGATATGGCACAGGCTGCTAAGGGCAAAAGTAAGCTAAAAGCTAAGACCCCCAAGCACAAAGAACGAAAGCATTGCTTAAGCCTGCGTTCTCTTTTTAAAGAATTCATATACCTACTGGCCCCCTTCCCACTGCGTTATGTAAAGGACTATTGCACGATTGGGTATAGCAGATGTTGGTTACTGATCGAATCGATGTTGTTCCGATCTATAAAAGCGTATTTGATACCTGTGCTTTCAGGAACTTGCTCCTGACGGAGTTTATGGGCGAGATTACTGACGGCCAAATACCCGATTGAATATTGATTATCGACCACCAAAAGCTTAACCAAACCATCATCCAAACCATCCATACCGGCTTTCCCACCATTCCAGGCATAGACTGGGGCACTTTCGCCGCGTTGCCGTGCCGCCTTGATTGTTGCGCTGACTTGGACTAAAGATTCACTGTCTAAAGTAATAATGACATTTTGAGGATTCAGGAGTATCTCTTCTGCGGCATTGCGTTCCGAGTCAATTAATTCTTGAGTGAAATCGCTAAGAATGTGGCTTTCTACCGTCGCCAGTCCTTGCTCAAGAAAGCTTTGCTTGAGTATGGCCATAATATCGCTACCGGGGTTACGTTCTGTGGCGATAATGAGATGGACACTTTCAATCTGTGCTTGCTTCGCGTGGATTTTATCCAAGAGTTCTTGAGCCATACGGCGGTAATCAGAACTGATGGCCGTGATATTACTCTGACTCACAGCCGGACTATTGACCAGAAAGATGGGTAATTTGCTGGCTCCGAGGGCAAGTTGATCTTGCTGTTCGGCTATAAGTATCGGATTAAGAATCAGAGCGTTCGGGGAAGATTCCAGCTGGCGGGCAATGAGTTGGTTTTGTTCTTCCAGATCGTTGGCTTTAAGTGGTGCTAAAAAATTCAACTCGCAGTTGTAATTGAACGCTGCTTGTTCCATACCCTCACGCAAGGCACTTTGCTGAATGAGCTCGTTATCCGGCAGAACCACCGCGATACGCAAGGTGCTTTCTTTTTCGGTGCCAAAGAAAAAATCTTTTTGCCAAAAAACAAAGCCTAGGACAAAAAGCAAAAACGAAATGATAATGATGGCGATGACCTGACTCTCGCGCAATTCAAAGCGTTTAATGCGTGACCACCACTTCATTTTGTCTTGTCCTTTCAATTTACTTAAGCTAATAATACGTGCCTGATTGGTTTTTGCAAAGTAACAAAGTGTTTGGCAAAATCAGAGCAGCGCCTAGAATCGCAAATACAAGAAGCGTCGTAAGACCCAGACAAGGGGTGTGAGCTTTGCCCTTGTCTGCGCTTCCAGTTTTGCATATTCAGCCATCAGCTTTTCTAAGTCGTCCTCATCAAACAAAGACTGGCCATAAATCGCCGCTTCAGCAAGTTCCGAGGTATCGTACAAACGCAGTTCTTTTGGCCAGGACTGCAAATATTGTCGAATGGTCTGACCGTCTTCCTGCTTCAACCCATGCAGTTTGGCCAGATAACGTATATCCTGCCACACCCATAGTAGCAAGGCTTTTTTATCATCGTGATGTCGCTCGAGTTGCCAGTGTAAATCGTGCCAATTGCGCAGTTGTTTTTGCCGCCAACGCACAAAAGCATAAATAGCCGCTGCACAGGCGAGTAAGAAAAGAAAAGGCAAGAGCACTCGCAAAACATCAGCAAAACGCAATCGAGAAGCTAAATCTTCGCTCGGATTATTCTGCACCTCAGACTTAGATCCAGAGGGTGCGCTTTCAACTGACTCCTCCATCGCCGCAGTGCTACTGGTGGCCGTTTCACCCTGTGCGTTTGTACTGCTGCTTGCTGTTGTTCCTGCGGCCTCATCTGCCGCTTCTTCTCCCGGGACACGCAGTTGGTCCTGATAGGCGGCAGGTGTTGCGTCAAGAGCTAACCAACCGACCCCGTCAACCCAAATCTCTGTCCAGGCATGGGCTTGCCTGCCTGTAAGTGTTCTTGTGCTTTCCATGTTTTGTGCGCCGCCTGCGGCTGGGACAACATAGCCTTCCACATAGCGCGCGGGAATGCCCGCTTGCCTGGACAAAACCGTTAAGGCCGTCGCGAAATAGGTACAGTAGCCGCTTCTCTGCTCGAAGAACCAATCGACAAACTCTCTGCCTTGTGGGAACTCGGGCACATCTAATTCATAAGTAAAAGCGGCCGAGCTGAGGCGCTCTTTCAGTGCCAATGCGATGTGCAAATCGCTCTCATCCGTATTAACAAACGCATTGCTGATCTCATTGAGTTGCTCACTTAGTCCGCCACTCACGGTTTCCGGCAAGGCCAGCCAATAAGCCCTTTCCTCTGCAGCCATTGTCGCACCTGCATCGCCTTGCGCCAGGAGTAGCGAATTAAGTAAGGCTTCATATGATACAGAGGATGTATAAAGCACAGGCCCGTCTATCTGATAGCCAGCTTCAGGCAGATTTTTATCGGTATAAATGGTCCCGGCAGAATTAAAGAACGCCCGAATAGGATAAGACGGGTCTAAAAACTGAATGGTCAAAGGGTTTCCTGCTACCAGGATGCTTTGCTGTGGTTGGAGCAGCGGTCTAAAACGGTAAGAACCCGTTTGTGAGATTTCAGCCGCCCATTCCGGTGGATTCAGCATAAAAGTTTCTGCTCGCAACGCTGCCGCTTCAGGGGAATCAAAAAGCCAACCACTATCACCGCCTGCTTGTATCCAGGAACGACCTGTATAGACCCCATAAACCGCCCCACGCAGATAAAACGCTGAGGCTTGCGCAGTCACTTCTGCATAAGGCGTATCACTTAAGTTTATCGGACCTCCCAATTCATTGGATTTCGGGTAATAGCCGGCAGAATTGAGGCTAAAACTGTAGAGATTAATCGGTTCGCTGGCTTGCGCCAGACGACTTTCCTTTTCACGTAAAAAACGATCTAAGTCTGCGTTGTATAGGAAATCAGCAGGCAAAATCCGGTTGAGTATAACGGCTGCCAGCACCAAAGCCAGTATTCTAAGTAGCGGTAAACGCAATTGTCGATCTGCGACCTGGCTGTTTTGCCCCAGTATAAAAAACGCACATAGACTGGCAATCACACTCGGCAAAAGGATATTTGGTAGTTGCTGGAACTCGGCCTGCGCAGCGCACAGGACCAGCAGTATCAGCATCAATGAGGCTTGCCTGAATAAGCGCACAACGAAATATGAGACCAGGCTTGTAACGCCCACTAAAATCAAGAATAGAAGGCGACGGTTTTCTTCTGAATAAAGCAAGGGAGATTTATTGGTCCAGGCATCCGCCACTTGCAGTAAAACCCGGTCATTAAATCTTTGAGCAGCATTTTGTACTAGCGAACGCCAATCTGCATCTATATAGAGATAGAGCGCTGAGAATAGTAAAAAGACTAAAAAAATCGGAATACTGATACGTGGGATTCGTGATAGACCTTCCAAAACAAGCAAAATAAACAGACAGAGTAAGATGCCCTGACCAATAGGGAGAGCGCCCAAATAGAAAACAGCGGCCAAAATAAAACTGAGTGCCATACTGAAAACGGCAGCGACCGCCAGAAGTACCGGCACCTGGACAAGCTGGCGGGTAGAATCTCCTTTTAGGGCTGGATTTTGCCACTGTAATTTCATCGCGGCACCACCTTGATTTCCTCATCCCTACGCTCAGGCTTCGAGAGTTCAGCTCGAAACGGCAAGAGCTCAACTTTCATGCCTGCGGCACGCAGCTCCGTGTACTGTTCATGCAGCTCGCTCTCAAGCCCGTCTGCGAAGGGCATATGCAAAAGGAAAACCTCTGTTTTTTCCTGTAAAAATAATAGTAACTGCTTGCTTTCAGGCAGCAAAGGAGCGCTAGTAATCAAGATATACGGATGACGAGCCCCCTCTGGTTTCTCCCTTTCTATTTGTTCTGCCAGTGTCACGCCAGCCTCGGCCGGAGCTTGGGCAAGCAATATTAAGAACTCGGGATATAGGTTTAATTCCGTGCCTGACAAATGAAGTGTCTCTGTTTTGTTTTTATACACTCTGATTTGGAGCCGACGTTTAGCCATCAGACCCTCTTCGACCAGGGCAGCCGCCGCATCAAGGGCATAATCACGTAAATCTAAACAGCTTTCTCTCTGCTCCGGGTCAAGAGCGCCATATTGGGTGATCGTTTGTACATCACAAAGTAAAGTCCAGACAATTTCATCTTCAGGTCGGTACTGTTTAACCATCCATTCGTTGACGCGTGCGCTCAGTTTCCAATGAATCCGCTTTAAAGCATCCCCATCTCGTAAATGTCGCAACTGGTCCAATTCGGTGCTTTCTTCAAAAGGCCGCTGTGCTTGTTGTTCACCTTCTTCAACAAATTGCAGGGCGGCTTCGCTCAGTAAGACATCGCGATCAGCCAGAGGCAAGACCGTGACGGACTTCTCAGCGGTGAATAACTTCTGCGCCGGTATACGGCGGTAAAAGAAACCGAAGAGTTCACCTACGGAAATATAGAATTTATCAACGTTCTTAGTGCCGCAATGTTGAGTTGGGAGCGAGAGTAAGGCGGTGGATGCACTTTTTGCTTCGATGGTCCCCAGGAGTAGGCGTTTATTTTGCCAGTTAAAGACGCGTTCTTGATGTTCTTCGGCATAAATACGGATGGGCAAAGCGGTAAAGCGACTTTTGTTGTTCAAACGTAAAAGCCAACGAGCCCTCTGCCCTCTTTGTACATAAGGGCGCTGCACCAATAAGCTGACTTCAAGCATGTGATAATTAAGGTAAAGCTGCAACAATGCTAAAAGCAATAAAGCGATATTTGCCAGTAAAAACAGGCGCAAAATCGGCAGGCGAAAATAGGAAAAGGCTACGTAGTTCAGGAGCAGCAGGAGAAACCAGTAGGCAAAACGCAGAGTCGGCCTCATGCCTCCGGAACCTTAACGCGCTGCAGAATATCACTCAAACAATCATTGACTGTGATGCGGCGCAACTTGCTTTCCGGTTTTAGCACCAGTCTATGCGCCAGAACAACAAAGACCAAAGCCTGTACGTCGTCCGGACTGACAAACTCTCGTCCATCAAGCAGGGCTCTGGCTCTGGCCGCTTCCATCAGCATTTTTGAAGCACGGGGGCTGATACCCAGAAGCAAGTCCGGATGTTGCCTGCTTTCATTGGCAATCAATGCAACGTAGCGCTTAATTGCTTTGCTGCAGAAGATGCGTTTGGCTTGGTTTTGCAACCATAGGAGATCATCGGCTGCTGCAACCGAGGCCAAGGTTTCAATGGGGTCATTGTTTTCATAGCGGCTGAGAATTTCCATCTCTTCATTGACATTGGGATAGCCCATGGTGATTTTTAACATGAAGCGATCAAGCTGAGCTTCCGGCAACGGATATGTACCAACATGCTCAACCGGGTTCTGAGTCGCCAGTGTCATAAACGGCGCGGGTACCGGGTAAGTCACCCCGTCCACTGTGACCTGGTTTTCCTGCATGACTTCCAATAATGCGGATTGAGTTTTCGGCGAGGTGCGGTTAATCTCGTCAGCCAAAAGGATTTGACTCATGACTGCACCGGCTTGGAATTCAAAATTACCGGTTTTTTGGTTATAGAGATTAAAACCTGTCACATCGGAAGGCATGATATCGGGTGTAAATTGTATGCGTTTGAAACTCAGTTGCAGTGATTTGGCCAAGGCTGAGACCAACGTGGTTTTACCGATACCGGGGACATCTTCCAGTAAGACGTGTCCTCCAGCGGTTAAGGCGATCATCAGGAGGCGGATGACATCATCCTTCCCGATAATGACCAGGCGGATATTATCTTCAATCAGGTAAACCAGTTGCTGGGCTACCCGTATCGCTTTGTTCATCTTTTGTGTTCCCTTCCGCGCCGGAGGGTAATTGGCCCACCGTGCTTTCGTCGTTGTAAGTTTTTGGCAAATGAATCCGTAACAGTGTTCCTTCATCAGGAGCGGAAATTATCTGTAAGCCGTAGCGTGCACCGAAGAACAGTTTGATGCGGGCATTGACGTTCGCAACTCCGATTCCTGAACCGCCGGATTCCACGGTGCCCGAGGCATTGACCGGTCCTTTCAGTAAGCGCTGCACCTGTTCTTCTGTCATGCCCAGTCCATTGTCAGCGACATCGATAAAGAGCTCAGCTTCTTTGCCGTATGCACTGATTGTGATCTCGCCCTCGTCATCGAAAGCCGCCATTCCGTGCAATATGGCGTTCTCTACCAAAGGTTGCACAATCAGTTTGATGGTCAGGCAGTCCTTCACGTCATCGGCCACATCAATAGTATACTCAAATTGATTGCGGTAACGTACTTTTTGTATGGAAAGATAGCTCTGCACCTGCTCCAGTTCCTTGGCGACCGTAATGATGTTTTGGCCTTTTGCCAAACTGAGCCTGAAGAAACGCGCCAGCGAGGTGACCATTTCCACTGCCCCTTTATACCGCTCGTTTTCAACCATCCAAATGATGGAATCCAAGGTATTATACAGAAAATGTGGATTAATTTGTGCCTGTAAGGCTTCTAGTTCGCTGCGCCGTTTAGATTCCTGTTCACTGAGGATACGCGCACGCAGTTGTTCCTGCTGAACGATGAGCGCGTGAATTGCGCGGCTCAAATGATAGATCTCTGGACTCGAACCCTCTTCTACTGTAAAGGTGCTGGTCAAGCCCTGTTCCATATCCAAGACTGTTTTTTCTAACCGTTTGATGGGTTTGACAATATGTGCGGATAAAACATAATTCGTAAGGATGATCAGAAAAATGGCTAAGAGCACAAAAAACATGGAGAAAACACTGACCTCACTGCGGCTGCCCTGTAATTGGTCCAGAGGCGTCACGGCAATAATTTTCCAGCCGGTGTAACCCACGGTCTTCACAGTAATCAAACGTTCCTGTCCTTCGTATGCCTCCGTCGTCACCCCTTCTTCATAGCCCGCATTGGCAAAATTATTCTCCGCACTGATACCTGAAAAAATCAGCTGTTGGCGTGGGTGATAAATGATATTGCCGTCGTGGTCGGTCAGATAAAGATAAGCCCTACCGGGCAAAGCAATGTTTTTCAGGATTTGCTCGATGAGCGAGTATTTCATGTCAACCGCCAGAACACCACGCGATACGCCGCCGCCCTTGGTTAGCTGCACGGAGCGACTTAAGGTAATAACCCAGTGGTATTCATCATTGGCTTTTTCATAAATTTGTTGCACATAGGGTTGTGAAAAATGGACATTCTCGATGGTATGTAAAGCCTTCTCAAACCAGTCCTGTTGTTTGATTTTTTCTGCATTTTTCAAATGGGTGTAGGGATTAGACATGAGCAGTTCACCCGTATCCGAAAACAGACCCATACTGACTAAGCTGGCTGTATTGCTGGCAAAAGTCAAGTCGAACTCACTCGTTATTTTTTCAGTGCCCAAATCATTCTTCTTTAGGATTCGATAATAAGTGCTTTCTGATATGCGCATTGCATCACGTAAAACCAAATCCAAGTTGACATTAATTTGCGAAACCAAACGCTGACTCTCTTCTTCTAAGGCCGAAACGGCATAAGAATCCGAGCGCAAGGTGATGATGGTAGTCAGCAGCAGCATTCCGATAATCGCGGCTAAGCTGAATGAAATGGAAAGAGTATATTGCAAGCCTCTGCTTTTGCGAAAAGCTCTGAAACGTTCTCGAGCCAGACGCAAGCGACGCATCAGATTCATTCGCTGCTTCCTGCCTCACTGACACTTTGTCTGCGATAGCGAGTCGGTGATATCCCAAACTGCTTCTTAAATGCGTAACTGAAATAATTGGCTTCTGTATATCCGACCTTTGAGGTGATGATATAAGTTTTTTCGTCCGTCGTCTCTAAAAGACGTTTGGCTTCATTCATACGCACTTCCGTCAAAAAACTGACAAAGGATTGACCGGTCTGTTTTTTGAAGGTGGTCGAAAAGTAAGCCGGGCTGACATGTAAAACCGAGCATATCGTCTCGACAGATAAACCGGGATCACTGAAATGATTGAGCACATAATTTTTCGCTTCATTAGCCAGACGATCGGCCGACGATTTTCGTAGCGAACGCACCTCTTCCGCAGTTTTAGTACAGGTTTTACGCGTCCAGCGTTCTAAATCGGTTAAAAGCCTGCAGGCGGCAACTTCTTCAATTAAATTACTATCGGAACCAAAGACAATTTCCTCGTCCAATTCATACGAACGCATCAACTGTAAGAGCCCGGTCAGAATTTCTAATCCGAGTTCCTGAATCATGCGTTTATTCCAGCTGTAACCGGACAGTTTCAGAAAGAGGCGGTCCAATAAAGCGTCCAACTGCTCTCCTGACTGCATGGTGATAGCGAGCGACAACTCCTGCCAATCGTGTTTAGTGAAGGGGAATTCCTTGGTCTGCTGTGGTTCAATATCTCCGATAAATAAAGCCTGCTGATTTCCGACAAAAGCGCTATGCAGATAGGCGGTTGAAGCCTCGTGGAATGACTGACCCAAAGCCGAAAGTGAGGTCACTGTATTGCCGACACCGGCACAGATGCCCTGCCACATCACTGAACGGACGAATTGACACAAGGTATTAAGGTCGCGTACCAAACGCACCACGTCACCTTCTTCAAGCATGGTCACGAACAGCACCACCCCTTCGCTTCTGACGAAACTGGTGATGCGGTGATTCTTATTGAGCATTTCATCAACGCTTTGTTTGACGAAGAACGGTAAAAGTGCACGGTCAGTCCTTGCCGGCTTATCAGACTCATCTTCAGCTTTAGCAGACTCACCGATATAGGCCACTGCAACAGGATGGGTTTCATCTGCCACAATACCCATCTTCAAGCTTTCACTGCGCTGTCTGAGGTTCGCCTCATCGGTTTGTCCGGATAAGAGTTCTTGTAAAAACTGTTCTCTCAGCACCGGTAAATGGGTATCGAACAAATCCTTCAAGCTCTTCATATCACGCTGCTGACCGCGTTCTCTGTCTAATTTGTCTTTTAGCTTACGTAAGGTCTCGGAAAGTTCCTCCGCATTGATAGGTTTCATCAAATACTCGACTACATTTAGAGAAACCGCGCGACGCGCATAATCAAAGTCATCGAATCCTGAAATAATGATGACCTGAGTGGACAGGTTCACCTCGTGGATCCGTGACGCCAAAGTCAAACCATCCATAAAAGGAATACGGATGTCAGAGATTACGACGTCGGGCTGTGTCATCTCCACCAACTCCAACGCATCCACACCGTTTTCCGCATCACCGACCACGGTGTAACCCAGTTCCTGCCAGGGGATTTTCCTGATGATACCCTCGCGAATCTCAGACTCGTCGTCTACCACTATGACTTTGTACATCGCTTTTCCCCTATCTTTTTGTTCTGCTCCATGCCCGTGTCAGTCAGCTGATTTCGGCAAAACCCGACTACTCATCCGACTTCGTTTCGGTCTCAGTGCTTTCAGTTTCAGTGCTTTCAGTTTCAGTGCTGTCAGCCGCAGAGGTTTCTGCTGCACCCGCCTGCTCGGGCTCAGTCTCCTCAGCCTGCTCTTCTTTCTGAACCGTAGCGATGTCGACGACCACACCTTCTTGGCTACGCATCAGCTTCACACCCTGCGTGTTGCGACCCAAGGTCGGAATCTCTTCCGCCGAAATACGAATAATCACCCCGACATCGTTGACAATAATTAGGTCATGGTCATTGGTGAGCTGATTAACACCGACCAACGCGCCGGTCTTTTCGCTGATGCGATAAACTTTCACACCGTAGCCGCCGCGACCTTGGGTGCGGAAATCGGCATAGTCGGTTCTTTTGCCATAACCCAACTCAGATACCAGCATCAAATCCTTTTCCTCGTTGATGGACATCATGCCGATCACCTTATCGCCATTGCGCAACTTCATACCGCGTACACCCTGAGTGTTACGTCCTGTGACACGGATGACCGCCTCATTAAAGCGGATGCCCAGGCCCGCACTGCTGACCAAAAGCATGTCTCTATCACCCAGTGTGCGCCTCACACCGACCAACTCGTCTCCTTCGCGCAAAGCAATTGCAATTAAACCGCGGCGGTTGATGTTGGCATAGTCAAAAAGTTCCGTTTTCTTAACGTTGCCCTGAGCCGTAGCCATCACCAAATATCCGCCCTCCTCATAGGAATGGATCGGAATGATGTTGCGTACTTTTTCACCGCTCTCCAGTTGCAGCAGGTTAACAATGGCTATGCCTTTGGCGGTACGTCCCGCCTCAGGGATTTGATATGCCTTTAACCTAAAGACTCGACCCGTATTGGTAAAGAAGAGCAAATTATCATGTGACGAAGCCGTAATGATAGTCTCAACAAAATCCTCTTCCCGGGTCTGCATTCCGGTTATACCGCGTCCGCCGCGATGCTGCATCGAGTAGGTCGCAGCCGGCAGTCGCTTAATATAGCCAAACTGAGTCATGGTCAGTACAACCGTCTCTTCGGTAATCAGGCTTTCGTCGGTAATCTCTTCGGCAAATGGATCAATCGTCGTCCGCCTTGGACTCTGATATCGATTGCGCAAGGCTGCCAGTTCTTCATCAATCACCTGCAAGAGTACGGCTTCTTCGCTTAAAATGCTGTTGAAATAGTGAATCCGCCTTCACGTAAATCAGCGAGCTCCGCTTCCAGCTTTTCTCGTTCCAGGCCGGTCAAACGACCGAGACGCATGTCTACGATATGCTGCGACTGCCGCGGCGAAAAGCCGAATCGCTCACTTAAGCGCAGCTTGGCCTCTTCTTCGGTGGCCGATGCGCGAATGATACGGATGACTTCATCGATGTTGTCGATGGCGATCAGCAAGCCGTTAACGATGTGTTCACGGGCTTCCGCTTTCTCCAAGTCAAAACGTGTGCGACGCAAGGTCACTTCTTTCTGGTGTTCCAGATAATAATTTAAAGCTTCTCGCAGGGATACCTGTCGCGGGATTAAATTATTCCCTTCCGGGACAAGCGCCAACATATTGGCATTGAAATTATCTTGTAACTGAGTGTGTTTATAGAGTTGATTCAGCACAACGTTGGCATTGGCATCACGTTTCAACTCAATCACGATACGCACGGCATCTTTGCGGTCGGACTCGTCACGAATAAAGGAAATGCCTTCCAGACGCTTCTCTTTGACCATTTCCGCGATGCGCTCAATAAGTCTGGCTTTATTAACCATGTAAGGCAAATCATTGACGATGATTTTATGGCGTCCGCCATCCATCTCTTCGATTTCCGCTTTAGCCCTGACGGTGATTCGGCCTTTACCGCTGCGATACACCTCACGGATTCCGGAAGTGCCCAGAATATTACCGGCGGTCGGGAAATCCGGCCCTTTAATGAATTCCATCAATTCCTCGACACTGGCATCCGGGTTATGCATCAGATGAATGGCTCCATCAATGACTTCAGCCAAGTTGTGCGGCGGAATGTTGGTTGCCATACCTACGGCGATGCCTACCGAGCCATTGATCAACATATTCGGTAAATGAGCTGGTAAAACCACCGGCTCCATCTCGTGCTCATCAAAGTTTGGTCTGAAATCGACCGTATTCTTGTTGATGTCGCTCATCATTTCCATGGCGATTTTGGTCAGCCTGGATTCTGTATATCGATAAGCGGCCGGTGAATCTCCGTCACGAGAACCGAAGTTGCCATGACCGTCCACCAACATTTCACGCATGGAAAAATCCTGCGCCAAACGCACAAGAGCGTCATAAACCGAGGCGTCACCGTGAGGGTGAAAACGACCCAAGACGTCTCCTACCGTGGTCGCACATTTGCGATGTGGTTTATCCGGCGTAAAGCCTTGGGTGAACATCGAATAAAGAATGCGGCGATGCACCGGTTTTAGCCCGTCGCGTACATCGGGTAAAGCACGGTCGGTAATGACACTCATCGCATAGTCGATGAATGACTTCTGCATTTCGGTTTCAAGATCTACTGGAACAATATTATGGACATTATCAATGAATAAGCGATCGACGTGTTGCGCCGCCGCTTCGTTCTGGCTTTTTTTATCTGCCACGAGACACCCCTTTGTTAAACACTTAGAAATTGCGTCGTTGCGCTGAACGATTTGCCTTAAATTATAACATACACACTAAGCCTTTTGCTTGATTTTGGCGTAGTTTCTGGGGTAGCCCGGCGGGCAAGTCTGCCGCTTTTCCAGCACAATTAAGCTGCGTTGCTGTTCTTCAAAAGGCAATGTGAAGCGTTCAATTGAAACGATCTTGCCACCTAATTTTTTTATCACAGGATCTGCGGCTGCGAGCTCTGCTTCAGCCAGTGTGGCTTTCATGGCAATGAAATAGCCCCCTACTTTTGTCAGAGGTAGGCAAAATTCAGCCAAAATTTCCAAAGCTGCGACAGCCCTGGCTGTTACGATATCCGATTGCTCGCGGTACTGCGCCAGGTGGCCGGCCTCTTCCGCTCGCACATGAACTGCGCTAATCTCCGTTAATCCCAGTTTGGCAATCACATCATTGAGAAATCGGACCCGTTTATTGAGCGCATCCATTAAGAAGACATTCCACTGTGGGCGCATAATTTTAACAGGAATTCCCGGAAACCCTGCACCGCTGCCCACATCGGTTAAGCTCAGGTTTTCTTTTACAGCAATTGGCAATTTTTCGATTAAGGGGATCAACATCAGACTATCCAAAAAATGCAGATAGGCCAGTGCATCCGCTTTGGTGATTGCAGTTAAATTCAACTTTTTATTTGTTTCAATTAATTCTGCCGCATATGCTTCGAAAAGCTGACGCTCAGCTTCCGACAGCAAGTCGGAAAAAGCCGGCGCTTCCTTCAAAATACGGCTTAGCTCCGAGGCGGAAAAGTCTGCTCCGCGTACTTTCATGCTACTCTCAGACTCAGGCATGTTCGACCTCTTGTTGAAAACGTTCTAAGTAGATTAATAAAACGGAGATATCCGCCGGTGAGATGCCGGAAATACGTCCTGCCTGACCGACAGAACTGGGCTGGTAGACTTGTAGCTTCTCGCGCGCCTCATTGCGCAAACCGCTGATAACGGAAAAATCAAAATCTTTGGGAATGAGACGTTTCTCGAGGTGTGCTTGTTTAGCAATGCGCTGTTCCTCAAGCTTTATATAGCCCTCGTACTTTAATTCGACATTTACTTGGTATCGTACGGCAGCTGTCAGTTGGGGACGCTGAGGATCTAAAGCTGCTAGGGATTCATAATCCAACTGTGGGCGACGCAGGAGCTCAGCCAGACTGACACCACCGTGCAAGGCTGTCGTACCTAGCGCTTCGAGTACGGTCTTGCTCTCCTCATTCATGGCGACACGCGTTTCACGCAGACGTTGTAATTCTGCATCAATGTTTGCTTTTTTCTCACAGAAGCGCTCCCAACGTGCATCGTCGACCAAACCGACAGCATAGCCAATCGGTGTAAGCCTTAGATCGGCATTGTCCTGGCGTAAAATCAGTCGATACTCTGCCCGTGAAGTCATCATGCGATAAGGCTCCTTTGTGCCTTTCGTTATCAAGTCATCTATTAAGACTCCGATGTAGGCTTGATCTCGTCCTAAGACGATGGGTTCTTTTCCTTGTAATGATCTCGCAGCATTTATGCCGGCCATCAAGCCCTGGGCAGCCGCTTCCTCGTATCCGGATGAGCCGTTGATTTGACCGGCTGCATAGAGACCCGCTACATGCCTTAATTCCAGTGAATTGCTGAGTTCGCTCGGTTCCAGACAATCATACTCGATAGCGTACGCACTGCGCTGAATTTTGGCCTTTTCCAGGCCTTTGATGCTCTGCAGCAAAGCCACTTGCACATCTTGCGGCAGACTGGTTGACAAACCCTGTAGATACATTTCGTAGGAATGCTCACCCATCGGCTCGATAAAAACCTGGTGCCGCTCTTTATCGCTAAAACGGACAATTTTATCTTCTATTGAAGGACAGTAGCGTGCGCCTACCCCCTCAATAATGCCGGAAAACAGCGGCGAACGATGCAGGTTGGCGCTTATAATTGCCTGCGTTTCCGCATTGGTCCAAGTCAGGTAACAAGAACGCTGCGGCCGCTGTAAATATGCGGGCTCATCTTCATTCATGAAGCTGAAAGGCAAAGCATCCGGCTCACCTTGCTGTTCTTCTAGCACCGTCGTGTCGATACTGCGCAGATTAACGCGGACTGGCGTTCCGGTCTTAAAGCGCTGCAGAACGATGCCGAAATTCCGTAACGAATGGGAGAGTTCAGCTGCCGGGAAGAGGTTATCCGGACCGGAGGCAAAAGTTTGTGTACCGATGATGATCCGTGAGAGCAAATAGGTCCCCGTGCACAGGATGATACGTGAAGCCCGGTAAACCGCACCAAAGCGAGTTAACAAGCCCGTACATTGCCCTGCTTCGTCAGTCAATAGTTCCACTATTTCATCTTGACGTAAATCCAAACCTTCTATCGCTTCAAGCCGATCTTTCATCAATCCGGCATACTTCCTACGGTCAATCTGAGCACGCGGCGAAAGCACAGCCGGTCCCTTGGAACGGTTTAACATACGAAACTGTAGTGTCGCTTCATCGGCAACGAGACCCATGAGTCCACCCAGCGCATCTATTTCTTTAACCAGTTGACCTTTGGCTGTCCCCCCAATATTGGGGTTACAAGGCATATTGGCTACTTGATCCAAGTTCATACCGAAAAGAATCGTGCGGCAGCCCAGTCGTGTTGCTGCGGCTGCGGCTTCGCAACCGGCATGGCCTGCACCCACTACGGCAATATCGTAGCTACCTGCTTCATAGTTTTCCGATTCAGCTAAAACGCTGGCTATGCTTCTGACTTTTGTGTTTTGCAACAATCCCACTCACTTTCCGACACAAAAACGAGAAAATATCTCATTGATTAAGCTTTCGCTGACCTGCTCGCCACTGATTTCTGCCAGTATATCACCGACAGCCAAGAGGCTTTGAGAGAGAACGTCCAAGGGCAAATAACTGCGTTCTGCCAGTATTTGGTCCAAGAGCGCCGCGGCACGTCGGACGATTTCCGCATGGCGCTCCGAGGTAATGCGCAGGGCTTCACTTTTGCCACTACCTAAATTTTGATAAACCTGCACGATGGCTTGACGCAGGTCGTCCATTCCTTGTCCACTCTGTGCCGAAACCTGTAATAATTGCGGGATACCACTCTGGCTTTGCAAACCGCTGTGTTTTGCAAGTTCGTCAGCCAATAACGGCAGCACTTGCTCCACCAGAAAGGCGAAGCGCTCATCAGCTTCGGGTAAATCCAATTTATTGAGCAAAAGACTAAAGGCTTGGCTTCGGGGGATAAATTCGAGTTCTTCCCGTAAGGCTGCCGCAACGCGTTGTGGATCTGCATCACGCAGGGTTTCCGGTGTAATGGTCCAAAGGATATAGTCTGCTTCCTGCATCGCCTTTAAGGATCGTGCCACACCAATTTTTTCCACCTGATCGCTGCTTTCACGGATACCTGCTGTATCTATGAGACGCACAGGGATGCCTGCAATTTCAATGAGGCTGTCCACCGTGTCACGGGTTGTGCCGGCAATGTCAGTCACGATAGCGCGCTCACTGCCGCTCAGTCTATTCAGCAAGGATGACTTTCCGACATTCGGTGCACCTACCAAAACCACCTGCAAACCTTTTTTTAAACTCAGGCTCTGCTTATATCCCGAAAGTAAATCATGTAAGGCTTCTTTAATTCTCAGCAGACGTTGGGGTAGTTCGTCTTCGGCAAAAGCAAAGTCCTCATGCTCAGGATAATCGACGGCGATTTCGAGTTCTGCCAACAAGGCAAAAAGTTCCTCGCGAAACGCTATAAAAGCTTGCGAAAGCTGTCCCTGTAGTTGTTGCAGCGCAGAAGCAGAACTAAGCCCGGCTTCCGCATTAATCAAATCCATGACGGCTTCTGCCTGGGCCAAATCCATTTTTCCGTTGAGAAATGCGCGTTAGCTAAACTCACCGGCCGGGGCCGCCTCCGCACCTAAAGCAAAGAGTAGCTGCAATACCTTGCGCCGCAACGCCAAACCCCCATGGAAGCTAAACTCTACGGTTTCTTCACCGGTATATGAATATGGGGCGACGAAATGGGTCGCAATACATTGATCAATGATTTCTCCGCTTTCCGGATCAAAGAGGTAACCCAAGGCACAGCGATAGCCTTTCATACTGGCGATGCTTCTCTTGTGACGCTTTGTGGTGCCGACCTTCGAACCTTCAAAGGCTACTGAAGCTGACGGCAGAGGGCCAAAGGCAAAACAGCGATCAGCCAATGCGGCCGCGCCGCTACCGCTCAGGCGCACGACAGCCAAACCGGACTGGCCGGGCGGCGTGGCTAATGCGGCAATGATTGGTAAATCCATAGCAAACCCTCAAAAAATGGAAAAACGGCAGTAGAGTATTCAGCTGCCGTCATATGTCCTTCATGTTTTCAGCAATTAAGCTCTTTCAAAATCTTCTTTCACTTCTCCGTCTTTCAAAGGAACCACGACCACATAGCGATGTGGTTCGTTGCCTTCACTGATGGTTTTCACACCGCGATGGCTCTGTAAAGCAGAATGGATGATGCGACGCTCTGCAGCCGGCATGGCTTCCATGACGTATTCCTTCTTTACTTTCATGACACGTCCTGCAGTGCGCTGTGCCAGATCAATCAAACTGTTTTCACGGCGTTTTTTATAGCCCGATACATCCAGGCTGAGATGCACACGTTGTTCACTGTTTCTATTAATCACCAAGGAACTAAGATATTGCAGCGCAGCCAGCGTGTCACCGCGACGACCGATCAGTACACCCACGTCATCGCCGTCAATATCCACCTGGATGCCGCCCTCTTTCGGGCTACAGACAATTTTGGCGTCGACGTCCATGGCTGCCAGGATTTCGCTGAGGAAGTCCGTCATCAAAAGGCGTTGCTCTTCAAAATCATCATCTAGGTAATCGCTGCCATCACCAAAATAAGTCGTGTTCTCGGCTTCAACAGGCACCGCTTCAGCTTCAATGTCTTCGTTATCGAACATACCGGGATCGGAAAAATCAGCGGCATTGATTTCTTTTTCGTCATAGCTGTATTGACTGTCTTCATCGTCATCATCATTTGTTTCGAATACCGGACTGTCGGTCATACGGTCAAGACTTACCAAAACGCGGGCAGGCTTTCTGCCGATACCTAGGATGCCGTTGTCACCTTCGTCGATGACTTCGACAATCACTTCGTCGATGGTTGCCCCTAATTCTTCCAGGGCACTGAAAACCGCCGCATCAACTGTTTTGCCGGTCTTTTCAACGGACTGCATTATGCTTTTCCTCCTTTAGCCTTTAAAAGGCCCAGCTCATCCTCAGACCAGACACTGCTCATCACAGGATTAGTGTAGAGGAAATACAACAAATAAGACTGGAAAATCATCATCAAGTTACCGACTATCCAGTATAAACCCATAGCAGCCGGCATGGTGAAAACCGTAATTAATGTGATGATGGGCATCATCAACATCATCTGCTTGGACATGTTTTGGGTTTTATCCTCGACCACGTCACGGGCGGGATTGAGTTTAGCCAATTCTTTACTGCGTTTTTGTTGCAAAAGCATCGCATTGGTGCGGTTAGAAACCTGTGACACAACAAAGGAGGTAATGACGGCCAATACAGGAATAATTAACAAGGGTAGATAAGTCGACATTTGCTCACCGAAGATGACGGAGGGATTGAAGCTTGGCGTCATGCCTAAGTTGATCCCAAAAAAGTCTAGATTAATCATCTGGTCCGCGCGGATCAAACCTTCGGAAACGGCCTGATTCATAGCAGGGCCGTTATTGCGCAATGCGTTAAGAACTGCGATATCCGAGTTGACCACATTCTTAATGACAGTCTCGGGCACCAAGCCGGCAGAGGCCAGGTTGGTGGCGATTTTTGCCAGGCTTTCCTGACTGATACCCATGATGTAATGCAAAGGCTGAGAGATAATTCTCCAAATCGGCCAGATAATCAAAATGCCCAGCATCGAAGGCAAACAGCCGCCGGTGATGGAAATTTTGTGTTTTTTGAACAGCTCTTGCTGCGCCATCGCAAAACCGTTGCGATCGTCGCCATAGTAGCGTTTCAAATCATTCAGTTCGTCGGTCAGCTGCATTTGCTTCAATGTCGTCTTGTGCTGTTTAAGCTGCAAAGGGATCATGATGAGGCGCAAAAAAACCGTAAAGATAATGATGTCCAAACCGTAATTGGCAATTACACTGTATAGGGCACGCATAATCCAGCCAAACAATGTGTATAAGGGTTCAAGTAAACCGAAAACCGGCACTAACTGTATTTGCATCCTTAATATATCCTCTCATAGGGACGAAGCCCTAGTGCTTTACTTCATTCTTATCCACCGGATCATAGCCGCGGCCACCGAAAGGGTTGCAACGCAATATTCTCCAGATGGCCTTCCCCGTCCCCTTTATCGCACCATATTTAGTAATAGCCTCTAGTGCATATTGGGAGCAAGTCGGTATATAGCGGCAACGTGCAGGTTTGCCGGGTGAGACCCGTAATTGGTACCAGCGAATCAGACGAATCAAGCCCTGACGCATTGCTCATTCACCAAGCAATCCGGCCTGCAAAAAGAGTTGATACATGTCTGCCTGTACTTCGCTGTATCTGGGCTCGGATAAATCTTTCATTATTAATACCACATCTCGTCCGCGAATGATATCTTTGGCAAGATGGCGGTAAGCTTCACGCATCAATCGTTTCGCTCTGTTCCGCTTCACGGCATTGGGAAATTTCCTGCTGGTGGCAAAACCCACCCGCTTCATGCCGCCACGATTCCCACGTACAAAAAGATTGAGATAGCGGCCTTTATGCTTTTGGCCTTTGCGGCATACGGCGGAAAATTCGCGATTTTTCTTAATGCTCTCGCTGTCTTTCATGTATGCCTCTGCACTCCGCAGTCGCAGCAATTCACAATCGCATAAAATGAATAAAGACCGACTACTCGGCCTTCTATTCTCAGGCGGACAGTTGCTTGCGACCTTTAAGTCTTCTTCTTCTCAAAACTTCTCTACCTGAAGAAGTCTGCATTCTTTTTCTAAAGCCGTGTTCGCGAGAACGTTGTCTCTTTTTCGGCTGGTATGTCATCTTGGACATTTCGCTCACCTCCGTTTTTCCATAGCAGAGAAATTATATCGGCAGAGTCAAAGTCTGTCAACAAGCGAGCTCCGTCAGATAAAGGGCAAAAGGCACCCCGTTCAGCTCTGTCAGACGAGATAATTCGGCCGCGCAAGCCGCCGCCTGAGCCGGATTCTCAAATAAGGCAAAGCAGGCTGTACCCGAACCGGACAGCGAACAAAGAAAGCTGCCGTCTGCGCTTAGCCGCTCCAACCATTGAGGCAGAACCGAAAACTCATCGTCAATTAAGGAGGCAAAAACATTACCACCCAGCCTCTGTAAGTCCCCCCAGTGCTCCGCTTTAAGCGCCTCAACAAAGGCTTCACATTGCGGTCTTTGCAGTTTCTCTGCATCCATCACGAAGATTTCGCTGTAACGTTTGAAAGCTGCCGCCGTTTTGACACCCAAGCGTAAGGGCTTGATTAAGACGCAGGCAAAAGGCGGCAAGCCCGGCAAAGCTGACATCTTCTCCCCAATACCCAGGCAACGTTGTGTCCCCTTACGTCGTGTAAAAGGCACATCAGCGCCGATTTTACTCTCCAGACTCAGACGAGCCGCATCATCCCACTGCAAAGTAAAACACTCATCCAAATAATCCAACAAAGCCGCTGCATCTGCCGACGCTCCGCCTAAGCCCGACTCTGGCGGTATCAGTTTATCCAACTTAATCAAAAGACATGCTTGACGTAGGGATGCTGCCGCGATACTTTCTTGCACCTTTTGCACTTGCCTTGGCTCTAGCGCTTTGAACCAGTGTTGCAGTGCTTTATAAAGAATATTGCTTTCAGCTTCAGCTAAGCGATTCGCCAAGTCATTTTCGATATCGAGCAAGAGCTCAAAAGCAGCAAAGTCCTTGAAATGCTGCAGACTTCTGCCCTCTCTCTTTTGCTCATTGAGCATTGCGGCAAAAGTTTCCTCATCCTTAGCTTCGAGCCAAGTAAAAGACAAGCGATCGGCCAAAGCTAAAGTCTGCATCACGGTATCCAACAGATGATAGCCATCTGTGCGGCGACCAACGATATCCAGGTAGAGGTTAATTTTTGCATGGGCCAGGCGTTCTTCTATACGATTGACATCAATCATAGCTCGCTCCGTCATTTAATAAATCAGACTACTAGCCAAGCCATAAAGGATTGGCTAAGTTTTTAACATTGTAACAAATGCCTGAGTCGTCTTACAGTAAAAAATGTAAAAGAGCCGACTCCTATTTGAGTCGACTCTTCTTTGATTGAATATGCCTAAACGGCAAAGGTCTAAGGTGCCAGGGGGACGTCTGTCAGGGTGATTTCCACTACTGAGGTCAGCACATCCACATAGCTATATGACAAAAGTTCGTGATAGCGTCCACCACGTGGGCAACGGACTGTGAAGACGTTAGGATAACAATGATCAACGATTCCTTCACGTACGATGAGGCGCTTTCTTCCTCCGTTGGAAGTGAGTCGGACAGATTGTCCCACACAGGCCATCATCTTTTCACGACACTTATCTAAGTCTGTTTTTACAATCATAAGAGGCCTCCGTTCTGCAAAAACTACAGTCCAAATGATAGCACGAATTAGTGATAGGGTCAACGCGAAACATCCCAGAGACGGCGTAACTTTGATGGTGGTGGTAAGAGAAAGAAGATCTATGCGTCAAATAGCCTTGCCACTTTCGCTAATACGCTTAAACAACTGGTAACGTGCATCTCGTTTGGGGAAATTGTATGAACTTAACGGAAGGTACGAGAGCATGTTATCCGACTCATTGATTTTTCGTAGCTCCCCCAGTTTAACAGATTTTTCGATCGCTTCCAGCTCTAGTCTTTGTTTTCTGCTTCGTTTGAAATCATGCCACGTGATTTTTCCACCATTGAAGTAATGCTCTCTCAGCTTTGTCATTTGACCTAAGCCCTCATCCATCCAAGCCATGGGACGCATCGACAGACGCTCACTCAAACAGTGACTGACCAAACCCTCCGCACAACTGATTCCGCTCTTGGGGTCTTTTGTCCAGATTTCTATCCCCTTCCAATTGCTCAGGATGTAGTTTTGAATTGCCTTGACACGTTCAGGATCTTTTTCGTAAAGCCTCTGACAAAGTTTAACGAGACGCTTAAATTCCTTTTTATCCGCATCAAACAAACTATCTCTTAACTCCAGATACTCTACACTGTCCACTGGAGCCAGTTGTTTTATGACCTTAAAGACATGAAATCGATCCAATACAAAGCGACTGTTGGGAAGCCAGCCTAGGCCACTTTGTATCCACGCAGCACCATCACCATGCAGGTAGATTTGAAGGTTTTCCGCTTCCGGATAACGCTGCTCTATTCGCTCTGCCACATTGGACCAAAAACTCTCAACACTGCCTTTATACGCAAACTTATGAACCTTATGGGGTAAGACCCCCTTCTTTCCTACGCGACGTGCAGGCTCATGAATAACGGCTAATTTTACCTCGCGATTACGACGACCATCCTGTACCGATACATGGTCTTCATCGGCTTGTACATGAATAATGGGGACCGCCTCTTTCCTCGCTTTCAGTTCAACGTCCGGCACAGCGACCTCTTGTAAAACACGCTTCACACTTTGCTTGCTGACACGGTTTTCACAGGCTATGGCTGAACTCATCCGATAGGAATGCAAAACCGCCTCATTACATAGCGCGGCCTTCAAGCCTGATTAATCCGCTCGTGTTTCTCGATGCCTACCAACACATCTAAAAGAAACGCGCGTTTGCCATTCTTTCGATTAACGTAATAGCGCCTCGTGTAGTTCAGTGTCCCTAAGACGGTTTCTTGGACCCTTGCCACTTTTTTGTGGATTATCCATTCCGGCCTCAAATCGGCATGATCGGCTAAGGCCTGGTCGGTGCTTTCCAACTTCTGTTTCATCACCGACAGTGCAAAACGCTTGCAAGCGTCTAAGATTTCTTCACTCGTCTGGGCAAATCCTTTCTCCAACAATTCAATTTCAAACATCTCATAGATGAATTGCTGCGCCATTTCCTGTAAACTGTTCATAAGAGATTCCTGCGACCTTTCGTTACTGTTTTTCAGCAACAACTACTTTAACATAGGTCCTCGAATCTCTCTTTTTTATTTTTTAACCACCACCTAAATCGTTACGCCAACCATCCCAGAACTTGTGGTCTGAGATTAAAATCACATCAACTTATTGTAAAAGTTTGTCAAACAAAGGATTTTAGCTCGCACATTGGAGTTTGAAACGGTTTTGGCATCAAAAAGCGTTGCGTTCTTCGAAACCTTCGCCCAGGACTTCGCGCGTGTCCATCACAAAGAAAAAGGCATGTTCATCCACTTCAGCGACGATGGCCCGTGCTTCTCTGATTTGTGATTTAGCCAGCACAGAAAGCAGTACGGTTTTATTGTTTTTGGTGTACATACCGGTGCCATGTAATCCCGTAATGCCACGACCCAGTTCATCCATAATGCGCGTAGCGATTAGCTCAGCCTGTTCTGAAATAATGATGGCCGTTCGTTTAAAGTTGAAACCCTCCGCCACTAAATCAATCGCCTTGGCGCAGATAAACAAAGAAATGGTGGAGTACAAAGCCATGTTCAAACTGTTGGGGGTGTTGTTGAAATACGCAACGGCTGAGAAGATGATGACTAGACCATCGATGACCCAAAGCGCCATGCCCAAGCTGACGTGGGGCAGTTTTTTATGAATAATGACAGCCAGGATGTCTGTGCCGCCGGTGGTGTATTTTGCCAGCATGATGAGGCCCAAGCCGATACCAAAAAGGCTCCCGCCAACTACAGCACATAAAAACAAATCGGGCTTTGCCTGAGGATCGCCGCCGAGAATCAGTGGTACATAGAGGTCTTGTACCATTAATTGGGTCAGATCCAAGATCGCCGAATAAGCAAAAGTCCCGACGAGTGTACGTAGAATAAAGCGGCGGCTGACAAAAAACAAACCCAAGAGAAACACCGGTAGGTTAAAGATCAGCGTGAGTAAACCCAAACTCAAGCCGCTATCGGTTAAGTGGTATACGACTGAGGCCACGCCGCTGATGCCACCCATGGTGAGCATGGTTGGAATATAAAATAAGTTGACTGCAATACCGCTCAAAAAGGCTCCGAGCAGCATAATCATTAAAGCCTTGAACTCGGCTGTCAGCGTTTCTTTGTGTGGCATATTCAGTGATTACGCCTTCCCGGAAATGCGGCGGCGATATTCCATCGGCGTCATACCCATTTGCTTGCGGAAAGCCGCATTGAAGCGCTGCGGACTGGAAAAGCCCACACGGTTGGCGATGGCAGAGACCTTAAGATCCGCCCGTTTCAGGAGCTCACAGGCATTTTCCACACGAATTCGAATAAGGTAAGCCATCGGGCTCATATTCATTTCATCGCGAAAAGCCCTGGCAAAATAGCCCTGACTCAAAAAGACATAACCGGCTGCATCAGCAACAGAAATATCCTCGGCAAAATGTTCCTCAATATAGTCTCTGGCAATAAGCACCAGTTCTCTAGCCTTACCTTCTTTGACTCGCAAAGTTTGCTCCCAGGCCGTTTTCAGGGTGCGGGCAACTTCCACCACCAATGCAATGGCCAGAGCCTGCATCATCAAATCTTTAGCATAGAAATCGTTTTCGCTCTCGTTGACCACTTCTTCAGCCAACTTCGCGACTTTCGCCTTCCCTTTGCCGGTCAGCAGAAAGCCCGGTTCCTGACTCTTATCATCGTCTCCTACCCCTGCAAATTCCATAAACTGGTCAATCGAGGCACTGGAGACATTGTCATAATTGTGATTGGAGCGGTCTGCTATGCTATGTTTGGCAAAAGCAAAGTAGACCACCACTAGATCCACCGGTCCTTCAATGACCACAAAACTGTGCTCAATTCCCGGTTTCAGTACAAAAAGTTCGCCTTCACTGAGCTTATACTCTTTTCCACCTAGGATATACTTCATTTTCCCACTTCTGACATATGTCAGTTCGTGCGCGTTATGTTGACTGGGCCGTACAATATTGTCACCGGTTTCAAATGAGCGCAGGACACCTTTGGTCACCACCGGGATTGAGCCCAGTGCCTGCAGCACATTCTTATCGGAAGCTTTGATTAAATCTTTCAGCATGTTCCCTGCCACTCCTCAGAGTTTTTGTCCACCACCTCCGTGGACAGAATTCATTCAATTTCATGGGTAATTTCAGTCCATAATAACAGAGAGTAATATTAATTATCAAGCAGGGCAAAACCCTCTCAAGGCCCTTAATCTAAGGCTTACAGAACGCCTTAAACCGTAATTTATGAAAGATTGACGAGTCTTAGGTAGTTTTGCCCAATGAATGGTACCAATCTCAAGACGATTCTCGCTTAGACTCCCAGCAGTAATACTTTTCAAGATATTTAGGAGGAAAAGCACATGAACTACAGACCCACAAACAATCAGACAGAACAAAACAATGCACAGAATGACCCTATACGTTTTGAGATCATTTCGCATTTAGGCAGCCTGGGCATCAGCAAATCCGGGTGGAAGCGGGAGCTCAATATCGTTTCCTGGAATGGCAAGGCGCCGCGTCTCGACATACGAGACTGGAATCCTGAGCACACCAAGATGGGGCGAGGCGTCGGATTAAACGGTGCGGAAACGGAAAACATGCTCGCACTCCTGCAAGGCTTTGATCCGCTCGCAGCCGGTATCTGAGAGCTGTTGCCGATAACTTAGCATTTTTTTCGCTAAGTGAGCATGTTTGCCTGATCAAGAACGCGATGAATTTGCGTTTGTGACTGAATAAAGCTGTCTCGAAGGCCTTCGTAGGGGCTAGCGAGGCAGCTTTCGTTTTTTGGGGGGAGTTTGTGTTCGGGTTCGGGTTTGGGTTCGGGTTTGGGGTTGCATCAGGTGTAAGCTTGGGTGGTGGTCGGAGAAATAGTCGGCATAACGAAGATTCGAGTTACAAGATTAATAATTGGCAAAAATTTCGGTTGTGCATTAGAACTTCCTAATATTGCATCGTTTTTTAAGTGATAAACGCAGTTTTTCGACAATATTTCCAGCTGTGCATTAGAACTTGCTAATGTTCCCCTGCGCAAACGTAATTTTTGCCAGAAAACGCCTTGGATTGATGTGTTGTGAAGTGTTGTTCGAGGGAAAACACCGCACAGCCGTCATTTTTGCCAAATGCCAAAGTGGAGTCGCTGCCCACCTAGCAACGCGACGAATCTCGAGCGGTATCGCTACACGCCAAGCCGCGCGACGAAAAAGGATGCCTCGATTTTGAGACATCCTCTTCAACTTCTTCACAATATGACTCCGCACCGGCGCTGGTCTTCTGCCCTAAGCGGATTTTTCCTTCTTGAGCACCAATTTTGGCTCAGCTTCTTTGAGGATGGCTGCTTTTGTGACAATACATTCCTTGACATCATTTCTGGAAGGTACATCGTACATCACATCCAACATGATTTCTTCGAGGATAGAACGAAGCCCTCTGGCACCCGTGCGTCTAGCCAAGGCGAGCTTTGCCACCTCGGTAATCGCATCCTCTTCAAAACTCAACTTGACACCGTCAAATTCCAGTAATTTTACATACTGTTTCAAAAGCGCATTCTTGGGTTCACGCAGAATGCGTACCAGCGCTTCTTCGTCCAAAGCTTCCAACGATACAATGACAGGCACGCGGCCGATAAATTCGGGAATCAAGCCAAACTTCAACAGGTCGTGCGGGGTGATTTCACGCAGCAGCTTCTTGTTTTCCTGTTTTGCTTTATCTTGAATCTCTGCGCCGAAGCCGATGGATTTTTTGCCGATGCGATCGGCAATAATCTTTTCGATTCCGTCAAAAGCCCCACCACAGATAAAAAGAATATTGCTGGTGTCAATCTGGATAAACTCCTGGTGCGGATGTTTACGCCCGCCTTGAGGGGGAACATTCGCGATGGTGCTTTCCAGAATCTTCAACAAAGCTTGCTGCACGCCTTCACCGCTCACGTCACGCGTGATGGAAGGATTGTCGGAACGGCGGGTAATCTTATCGATTTCATCGATATAGATAATGCCGCGTTGGGCACGTTCGATGTCGCCGTCTGCATTTTGCAACAACTTCAGGAGAATGTTTTCTACGTCTTCACCGACGTAGCCCGCTTCCGTTAAAGCGGTCGCATCAGCAATGGCAAAAGGCACATCCAAAATCCGCGCCAGGGTCTGCGCCAAGAGGGTCTTACCCGATCCGGTAGGCCCAAGCAACAAGATATTGGACTTGGACAACTCCACATCATCGTCTGCTTTCGCAGGCTTTTGGGCAAGCTCGTTCTTAGCATCCTTTTTATTCTTTGTACGAGAGATGACTTCATTCATCTCTTTCATTTTGCTGGCAAAAATACGTTTGTAGTGGTTATATACCGCCACAGAGAGCGCCTTCTTCGCCTGATCCTGACCGATGACATATTGGTCCAGAGCAGCCTTCAGTTCTGCGGGCGATGGCAACTCTTGCTCGTCGGCATCGTCCTCGGCTTTTTCCGTGTACTGCTTGATGGTTTCTTCTGCCAGTATGTCCGCACAGAGATCCACACATTCATTGCATATGTACACCCCGGGTCCGGCGATCATGCGCTCCACCTGCTTTTCGTTCTTTCCGCAGAAAGAACAAATCAGAGGTTCGAAATTATCCATACCGCCGCGCTTGTTACCGCCGCCTGTCCCCTTTGCTGCCATAATCAGCCTCGTTTCTCCATTATCTTGTCAATGACGCCGTATTCCAGCGCTTCATCCGAAGACATCCAGAAATCTCTCTCTGTATCTATCTTGATTTTTTCCAAGTCCTGACCGGTACGTTCGCTGAGAATCTTGTTCAGACGATCTTTCATCTTCTGAATATGCTCAGCTGCGATACGGATGTCAGTCGCCTGACCTTGGGCACCGCCTGAAGGCTGATGAATCATCACTTCAGCATTAGGCAGGGCAAAACGCTTACCCGGTGCACCGGCTGCCAGTAAGAAGGCGCCCATGCTCGCTGCCATACCCATACAGATGGTCTGCACGTCAGGCTTGATATATTGCATGGTGTCATAAATCATCAAACCGGAGCTGACTTCACCGCCCGGGCTGTTGATATAAAACTGAATATCCTTTTCGGGATCTTCCGCTTCCAGGAAAAGCAACTGGGCTGTGACCAAACTGGCCGTCACCGAATTGACTTCCTCGCTCAAAATAATAATACGTTCTTTCAACAGACGCGAAAAAATATCATAGGATCGCTCACCGCGACTGGACTGTTCAATAACCATTGGAACTAAACTCATAATCGTTCCCTTTCTTTCTTTTATTGACGTACCCTGACCCGTCTTCATGTCATGCGGCTTTTGCCGGACATAACAATGAGTGAGAGACGTCTCCCACTCATTTTAAATGAATGTCAAATAAAGTCAAGCTTTGATATAGGCAAAAGAAAACTCCTCTTAGGATTCTGTTTCTGTCTCTGTTTCCTCTGTCGCTTCTGCTTCTTTCTCAGGCACAGCAACCGTAGGAGGCGGTGCAACCGGAACGGCATTCTCTTTTATCAAAGCCACGGCTTTTCTGATTTTCAGATTGTCACTGATGTACTCTTTGGCATCATCATTGAGTGTATTCTTGAGTTCTTCCACTTCCATTTTGTAGCTCTCGGCCATACGTGAGACTTCTTCTTCAATATCCGCATCCGTAATTTCGAAAGCTTCCGCTTTAGCGACTGCCTCTAAAACGAGTGAAGTTTTGACACGGCGCTCAGCGACCTCCCGACCCTGTTCGCGGAAAGAGTTCATATCCTGATTCAGGAAACCCAGATATTGCTCGAGGCTAAACCCCTGTTGACGCATCTGCTGATCCTGCTGTTGCATCATCTGGTCGAGCTCGTTCTCAATCATAACTTGAGGAATATCGATGGTGGCGAGGTCCGTGGCGGCATCAATGGCGGCGTTTTCGAAGCTGCTGTCGGCATTCTTGTCGGCGCGCTCCTGTAAATTTTCACGAATGCTGTCTTTGTATTCCGCTAAAGTTTCAAACTCGCTGACGTCCTTGGCAAACTCATCGTCCAGTTCCGGCAGTTCTTTGACTTTGATACCGTTGATATGGACGTTAAAGACCACGGCTTGGCCTTTAAGTTCCTCAGAATGGTAGTCTTCAGGGAAAGTGATATCCAGGGCTACATCTTCGTCGATGTTTTTGCCAATCAGCTGCTCTTCAAAACCGGGAATAAACGAATTGAGCCGATGCGCAGATCGTAGGCTTGTGCCGTACCACCTTCAAAAGGCACGCCATCCAGCAAACCTTCGTAATCAATATTAGCCGTGTCGCCATCTTCAATCGCACGGTCCTCAATACTGACCATACGAGAATTACGCTCGCGAATACGGTTCAGTTCAGCCTCTACTTCAGAGTCTTTCACTTCCGTATCTGGTTTGACTGCTTCCACCCCTTATATTGTCCCAATTGAACCTCAGGCTTAACGGTGATGGCCAAAGTAATCTTGAGTCCCTTGTCCAAACCAATTTCGTCGATGCTTAACTGCGGTTGGGCAACCGGTTCAAGTTGATGCTCACGGATAGCTTCGGTATAAGCGTGACCAACCACATGATCTACAGCATCGTCATAAAGGGCGCCCTCGCCGTAATAACGCAAAGCCACAGACATCGGTGCTTTGCCTGGGCGGAAACCCGGCACATTAAAACGCTTGGCATTCTTCTTATAGGCAAAATCCATGCCGTGCTTAAACTCTTCAACGGTAAAATCCATGTGCAGGTCTACCATATTGTGTCTTTTTCTCAATCTGTGATGACATCTCTATCCTCCTAAGAGCGGCTGTGCCGCTTTGCAGGAACTAAACGCTGAATGATTCTATCATAGTTCTGGCCAAGAATAAAGCCTTAAATCGCCTGACAGACGGCCTTTCTAGGCCTGATTTGCGCTGATATTTCTAACTTTCCTGTGGCAAAACACCATGATCCTATTATCGCCACGTCAGACCCCGGAAGCCGATATGGGTTGCAACGGATACTCAAAGGCGGAGTCGCAGCCGACCAAGCATCGCGACAATTCGTATTGGCCTGAGCTGAGCAATGAAAAATGGACAATATTTTCGGGGATGTGGTCATTTCAGTGGTTTTAGGTTCTCTGCTTACGTCAAATACACGATTTTGTGACATTAATTGCGACTGTGTGGTCGCCGCCACCACATCCCTGTAAAAACTGGGCTGAAAACAGTATTTTGACTCATCCGACAGCTGTCCAGAGGCGCTTTTAACCACATCCCTGTAAAAAGTGGGCTGAAAATCGCCTCCTGATGAAACTCAGAGAAGCGGAGTCGCAACCCACCAAGCAATGCAACAAGCCAGGAGCGATGTCGCAACCGACCAATCGGCGCGACCTGTTCTACTCCCCCGGGTACCTTAAACCCCAACGGTTGCGCATGCTGTCCATGACCCGCAACAAGCTGAGGCTCTCATTGAGTGGCATGATGGTGGATTCGCTTTTGCCCTGACGCAGCAAAGCAGCCACCTCGTCTATTTCATATTGATAGCCGTTTGCTGCGCTGCTGTTCGTCAATATCTCGAGCGGTGTAAAACCCGCTTCCTGATCACCGCCGTACTGCATCACTCGGGCTTCTTTAGGGTTGAAAAAAACCGGAATTTCGATCATGGCCGAACTGCCATAGATCCTGGCAATATTCCCTAGCTGATTTACGACAGAAGCGGAACTGACGACCAGACAATCACTCATATCCGAGCCGATGCCGACGAATTGTCGGTCAACAGAAGTAATTGAATCCAGAATGGCGGTAGATGAGAGATACTCGGGTACACGACCCAAAATAAAACTGCTGAACGAAAGCGGATAAATGCCTACATCCAAGAGTGCTCCACCACCCAGGTCTCGATTCAGATGCCTCGACTGTCGATCTTCTCCGCCGAAGTAACCGAAATCCGCTACAAGCTTTTGAATGGCACCGATGCGTCCGCTACTTACAAGAGAACGCACACGTAGATTTATCGGGTTAAAGCGCGACCACATTGCCTCCATAAGGAAGAGGCCTTTTTCACGAGCCTTATTGACCATCCTTTGGCCTTGTTCTTCATTTAAGGCAAAAGGCTTTTCCACTAAGACCGCTTTGCCCATCTCCAAAGCCAGTAAACTGTCTTCACAGTGCCGGGTGTTGATGGTTGCAATGTACACAACGTCTACCTGTTCATCAGCCAATAGTTTTTCGTAGCTGTCATAAGCCAGCGCAGTGGGATAAGCGGAATCAGCTATAAATGCCTCCGCTTTTCCAGCGGTTCTTGAACCGACTGCGACCAATTCCGAATCTTTACTGAAAGGCATGGCGGCAGCGAACTTTTTGGCAATCTCTCCTGCACCGATAATGCCCCAACGTATTTTTCTCTTTTCCATATGCAAACTCCATTCGCGCCTCGGCGCCAGAAATGATTTTCGACGAAATTATACACTTGTTTGAGCAGGAGTAGTGGCTGTCAGGCAAAACAATCCAATTAAAACAGCGAGTATTGCCATGCTAATCAAGCGCATGTAAGCTGGCAAGGCCTTGAAAGATGCCTCATAAAATAAGAGAATGTAGCATAGAACATACGGTTAACGTGCCTAAGCGACGTAAGTACAGACCTGAGCAGTTTTCCGTAGTGAAGGGTGAAATATCATGCACATTTTCGGGAAAACGAAGAAAACAGCCGTTTTGCTGTTGCTTGTCCTCTGCCTTAGTCTGCTACCAAACACCGCTATCCTGGCCCAAAGCAGTAGTACAAGCGGAGCTGAAACAACAAACTCTGCCATGCAAAGCCAGAGCCCGCGTGTGCTGGTACCCGGCAGCGCTTCTCTGCTCTTGGATCCCAGCGGTAAGAGCCTGCCATTTGGTCATGGCAATCAAATTCCCGCAGATATTTTAGCCTTGGAATCAGCCAAAGTGCTGGTTCAAGAAATCGATCCCGTAACGAATCAGGCTTATGATTATCTGAACATCGGGGCAGACCAAAGAATTTTCCCTGCCTCCATGACTAAACTTATGACAGCCCTGCTTATCCTTGAGGCTGTCGAGGGGGGCACCGTCAGCCTCGACCAAAAGCAACATGCAACCTGGGCTGATTTGACAGGTCTATATGAACAAGACGCTTCGGTTGTAGGCATTGAACACAATGAAGCGATGACGGTACGCGATTTGCTTTATTGCACCTTGATGGCCTCCGGTAATGATGCGGCGAATATTTTAACCCATCCCCTCGCCGAACATCTGCTTTATTTCTATGAATTAATGAATATCAGAGCTGAGGAATTGGGCATGAACGGGACGAATTTTGCCAATGCGACCGGGCTCTCGGATGACAATAACTACAGCACCCTAAATGACATGGCGACTTTACTGCTCGAATGCCTGAAACACCCCTTATTTAAGGAAATTGCCGGAACCAAGTCTTACACCACTGCCCCGAGTGATGAGCATCCCGAAGGCATCAGCATCACGCATTCCATTTACGGCTACAACGATGTGGCTGACGATGAGATTAAGAATATTCAAGGTGGAAAGACCGGTTACATTGAAGAGTCGCATTACAGCTTGGCCTCGTATCACGAAGAGAATGGCAAAATGTACATCATCATCAGTAACGATGCCGTGCCTTCTGGCGAGAATGTCCGTGACCATGAAAAGCTCTACGCCTACTTATTCACCGAACAAGGGCCTTATAAACTTCTGAACAAGGGCGAACTCATCAAAGAATTAGATGTGAAAGGAGCCGAAGAAGCGCAGTCCATTCCTTTCTATGTGGGAGCCGACCTTGAAGTCATGTTGCCCCTAGTCGCAGACCTGAGTCGCTATTCTGTCGAACTTTCTTTACCGGCCGAGCTTAAAGCACCGCTTACCGCTGATCAAGCGGTAGGTATGCTCACAGTCACTGATAATGTCAGAAACTTACAGCTCTACAAACAAGTCTTCACACCGGGCAGAGATGTCAAACAGAGCACCGCTGCCTATTTCCAAGATACTTACTTGGCCTATGTCGCCTATATTTTTGGGGCCCTATTTCTCGCCTTGCTCGTCTTTCTTGTCATTCGCAGTTTCAAAAAGAATGCCCCTCGCAGCGTGAGCTCCGAAGGGCGCTTTGATGATTTCGAAGAGTAAAGCAGCAGTTCTGAAATTACCAGATGCTGGTCAGAAACAAAATAAATGCGGCAAAAACCAAAATATAGACAGATACAATCAGCAACGAGGCTAATATCGAGGAGCGCAAAAACACCCTCATAATCCCTTTGTCGTACTGTGGCATAGCCCCTTGGTTTGCATGTCCCTGCACTTGATGTTGAGCGGCTTGTGCATTGCGGCGGCCACCGAAGAGACGACGACGTGCATCAGCCTTACAGTCAAACCAGGGCATCCCGGCGACATTCATGTCGGCGATGACACGGCCATCGTCATCGGGGTATTCTTTTTTGCCTTTATTAAAAAACAAATCCCTCTCCTTTATGGGCTTATATCCTAAGCACAAAATTATTTAAGGACAATTTTCCCCTCACGTTTCTCATATAGATGGCAGGCCACCATGTGCTCGTTTGCATCGATGAGCTCGACCGGTTTTTCTGTTTCGCAGACGGGCATCGCTTTCGGGCAGCGGGTATGGAACTTGCAGCCTGAGGGTGGATTAACCGGGGACGGGATACTCCCTTCAAGTGCAATGCGGTTCATCTTCGCGTCCGGATCAGGCACAGGTATGGCACTGAACAAGGCTTGGGTATAGGGATGCAAAGGTTCATTGAAGATGTCATCTTTAACCCCGTATTCCACGATATTACCCAAATACATGACGGCTACGTTATCGGAGATATGTTCCACAACGGAAAGGTCATGCGAGATAAAGAGGAAAGTTAAGCCCATATCTTTTTGCAAATCACGTAAAAGATTGATGATTTGTGCCTGGATTGAGACGTCCAGTGCAGAGACAGGTTCGTCACAGACGACAAAATCCGGTTGCAAGGCCAGAGCGCGGGCGATACAGATACGCTGTCTTTGTCCGCCCGAAAACTCATGAGGATAACGGGATTTGTGGAAGGACTGCAGACCGCACTGCTCCATGATACGCGTGACATAATCATCCAATTCTTCATCCGCTACAATTTTATGTTCGCGCACGGCTTCGCCGATGATTTCACCGACCGGCAAGCGCGGGGAAAGGCTGGAAAAGGGATCTTGGAAAATAATCTGCATTTTGGGGCGCATTTTTCTTAAATCCAGGGGGTCCAGTTCGTGAATGTTGACCCCGTTGATGAGGACTTCTCCGGCAGTCTTTTCATTAAGGCGTAAAAGCGTACGGCCGACTGTGGTCTTACCGCAACCGGATTCACCGACCAAGCCCATGGTCTGACCCCTCTTGATGTTAAAACTGATGCCATCGACCGCCTTGACGTAGTTCTTGGTACGCGCCAACAAATTCCCTTTAATCGGAAAGTATTTCACCAAATCGGTCACTTTCACGACAAGTTCTGTATCGCTCGTAGCACTTTCTTTAATAAGTTCTGGCTGTTTATTGCTCATTTCGCTCTCCTGTTACGTAGGGTTCATCATTGCCAAGCAGATCATCCGAGACTGCTGTCGTATGTGGATCGACCTGATTCTGTTCTGCCGCGAAGCGTTCGTCGTACAAATAACAAGAGACTTCGTGTGTGTCCGAGAGTTTGTAAATACCCGGGTATGCGCCTTCACAAGCCGCAAAGGCACGGTTACAGCGATCCTTAAAATAACAATAGTTCGGCATATCCACCGGATTAGGCACTTGGCCGGGTATGCTGTACAAACGCTCGACCTTTCTGCTCAGGGCCGGTTTTGAAGCCATTAAGCCCAAAGTATAGGGGTGGGCAGGATGGTGGAAGACTTCCGCAACGGTACCCTGTTCGATGACACGTCCGGCGTACATAACCACCACATAGTCCGCCATTTCAGCAATGACGCCCAAGTCGTGCGTGATCAGCATGATGCTGCTGTTGATTTTGTCCTTTAGTTCACGCAGCAAATCCAGGATCTGTGCCTGAATGGTCACGTCCAAGGCTGTCGTCGGCTCGTCCGCGATAATCAGCTTAGGGTCGCAGGCCAAAGCCATGGCGATCATCACACGCTGGCGCATGCCACCGGAAAGCTCATGCGGATACATCTTGTACACGCCTTCGGCATTGGCAATTGACACCAGGTTCAGCATATCCATGCTGCGTGCTTTGATGTCTTTGTCGCTCATTTTCGGATTATGTAACTCAATGGCTTCATCGAGTTGCGTGCCGATGGTGAAGACCGGATTCAGGCTGGTCATGGGTTCCTGGAAGATCATTGCCATCGCGTTGCCGCGCAGTTCCTGCATCACTTCAACCGGTGTATTCTCGATTTTGTAAGCCTTTTCTCCGTCGTTGAAACGGATGGAACCGGAGACGATCTGCCCTTGTGGCCGTTGCAGGATACGCATCAGCGAAAGGCTGGTAACAGACTTACCGCAGCCGCTCTCACCTACGACCCCAACCGTTTTACCGGCCGGCACATTGAAGCTGACACCGTCAACCGCTTTAACGGTTCCGTTATTGGTAAAAAAGTAAGTGTGCAAATCATCGAATTCCACGATATTGGCGGGATCTTTCATCTCGGTCAAGTATTCTGATTCGCTGGGATTCTTGCGATTTAAGTGTTTTTCGTACTTGGCCATCATCTTGCGATTATGGCGCGTGATTTCACGTGATTGTTTGGCACTCAGATAGCCGCTGTTTTTCTTGTTATTTTTTGCCACCGGGCTCACCTCATCTATTCATCTTTGGATCATATGCGTCGCGCAAGCCGTCACCGATTAGGTTGAAGGCCAGAACGGTCAGCAGTATACAGATACCTGCAGGTACCCAGACAAACCAATAATTCTGCATCACGTGTGAATTGGTGACGTCGTTGATAATGTTGCCCCAGGAGGCAAAAGGATACTTCACGCCCAAGCCCAAGAAAGATAGGGTTGACTCAGTGATGATGGTGCCACCGACACTCATGGAGCCCAGCACGATCAACTGCGGCATGACGTTGGGAATTAGATGCGTAAAGATACGTCTTCTCACCTTCAGACCGGTTGCCTCGGTTGCCAGCATAAATTCCTGTTCACGCAGTGAGAGGATTTGTCCTCTGACCGTTCTGGCAATGCTCGGCCAGCCCAAGAAGCCTAAAATCAACATGAGATAGATCATGCGTTGCTGTGGTGGAACACGCATTTGGTCCATCGCAGCACCCAGGATAATAATGATAGGCATCGAGGGTATACAGTAGAAAATATCGACGATACGCATAATCAGGTTATCGACCCAGCCACCGAAGTAACCGGAAATACCGCCCAGGATGGTGCCCAGGACCATGGAAATTAAGACGACGATAAAACCGATAATTAAGGAGACGCGGCCACCGTACATCAGACGGGTCATCACATCCATGCCGTTTTTGTCGGTACCCAGCCAATGTTCACCGTTAGGTGAGGCGTAAGTGTCAGAAACATAAGTATCTTTCTGAGCGCGGACATTCCAAATATTGTTTTCCCGCTCAATCGTGTACTCGGTTGTGCCTTCTGCGTCCGTTACCTCAAACCGCGTTTGACCGGCGATGATGGCATCACGGAACTCATTTTTTAATGCCAGTGGAATGAACTCATTCCCACGCGATGATTGAATAACATAAGGAGACAGGCTGGCGTAGACCTCACCGCTGGCATTGTCGGTATAAACAATTTCTTCATCGGCTTGCGTTAAGCCAAGACTTAAACCGTTGAACTCGACTTGAGTCTCATTAGCACTTAACGCTTCTGTGGTTAAATCAAAAAGTTCAAATCCGGCTTTGTTATTCTCTGCCGCCACGTTGAAGACCAGATTAATTGCAATTGCCACATCCTCGGGGGCAAAAATATTGATGACGACCTTCTCCGGCACAATTTGGTATTCGGTATCGTTGTAATAAAAGCTCGTGTCTCCCGCGTCCATCGCAGATCCGAAAGCCGTAGCAAAAGCAGCATCCACTTCTCCTTCGACAGGATTAATGCGATAGCTGTCACCGATTTTTCTTGAATCGGCAAACTTTTGCAATGTAGAAATAATGTAAATATTATCCGCTGCCTTGCGGTAACTGTACTCTACGTCCTGGGTAGAGAATGAAGTTTCCTCTTTGCCTAAAGCACCGATAAAGCGCGCCCTGGCTACAGAACTAAAACTACTGCCTTCTTTAACGATATAGCGCAACTCCTCATTCTTGGTGACTGCCGCATAATTCTGACGCAATGGGGCATATTTCGAGAAAATTTCATCTTCGCCATAAGGTGATATTAAACCGCCCAGGAAGGAAAAGATGAACATCGCCACAATGATACCTAAACCGATTAAGGCCAGCCGATTACGCACAAAACGCTTAATCACCAAAGCGTTCGGTGAGAGCACTTTCACCCTTCTGGCGTCGTCCAAAGCCAGTACTTCTCCGCTTTCATCTGTCGGGAGCTCTTCTTGCAGCGTAATTATTTCCTGTTCTGTATCAAGAATTTTGTCCGTGTTTGCTTCGGCACTTTGCGCGTTGAGATTGAGATTGTCTGTCAACTCGCGCTCCGAATTCTGTTCGAGGTTCTGCATGTCTTTATCTATACGATTCATTTTCTGCCTCCCCCTAACCTATTCTTACGCGCGGATCAACCACGGCATATAAGATATCCGAAATCAGATTTCCGATTAAGGTCATGGCGGCGATAAACGTTAAGTAGAACATGGAAAAAGGAATGTCTCCTCCCACCATGGCTTGATATGAAGTCCAACCGATACCCGGTATCATAAATAAGGTTTCGGTAATCAGTGCACCGGAAAATAATCCGGGCAAGGAACCGCCCACAATGGTCACCAAGGGGATCAGCGTGTTACGGAAAGCGTGATGATAAACCACACTGCGTTCGTTGACGCCTTTGGCTCTCGCTGTACGGATATAGTCAGATCCCAGCACTTCCAGCATATTGGTGCGTGTATAACGCATCAATGAACCGATGCTGATGATCACGATAGTCAAGGTCGGCATGATGAGATGCTTGGCCATGTCGATGATTTTGCCAAGAGAACTCATCTGCTCATGATTGCGGCTGACAATACCATAAAGGTCGAGCCAGCCCAGATTCAAGGAAAAGACCACTTTCAAAATTGTGGCAAAAAAGAAGGTCGGCAACGAGATACCAATCAAAGCAATAACAGTGATGGTGTAATCACTCCAGCTGTATTGGCGATAAGCCGAAATAATGCCCAAAGGAATCGCGATCAACGTATAGAGTACCGGAAACGGCACCCAGAGCGACTGAGTACCAAATAACGCTTCTGAATTTTTCAACCACATCGATGTTGAAAAACCAGCTGGTACCAAAATTGCCTCTGAAGGCGTTACCCAACCAGATGAAGTATCCTTCAATGATTGATTTATCAAAGCTGTAAAGAGAGCGCAATTCTGCCAGCATCTCCGCATAAGGCCTTGCCCCCTGCTTTGCGGACCGTTCTCTGGCAATGGCTTCGATATAGGAAGTCGGCAAGCTTCTCATCAGTGTGTAGATAATCAGACCTACAAAAAATAAGATTACAATACTAAGCAGTATTCTTTTGATAATGAAGCGACCCGTATTCGAGGTCAGTGCCTCCCATATGCGCTTAAAGAGCCAAATAAAGGGCTTTAGAAGTGTTCTTAAAAAATCCATGAATTCATATCCCCAACCTAAGGATTTACGGAAAATGCGAGCCCACCGTAGGGGTGAGCTCGCCGGAATCCGTTTAGATTAACTGCTCGTAGACGAAATATTATTTCATCGCAACCGTTTCAATCTCTGACAACCAGGAATAGAACGTGGTCTGATCCTTGGCTAAGCTGTCAGCGACGAGTCTTTCAGCACTAAAGGTATAGCAGTTTTGACGCTGATAAACAGGAATCTCAACCGCCCAATCGATGATGACATCCAGAGCAGCCTTATAGGTCGCTTTACGGAATTCCTGATCATCACTGGTACGTGCTTCCATGATAAGCGCGTCAAGGTCGGCATCCGCGATGTGGTAGTGGTTGGAACCGGTTGCACCGGGTAAGCCGAGAATGTTGCTGGAGTGGTAGATCTGATACATGTCAGGATCAATGGTGGCGCCCCAAGCGGCGGACCAGATTTCCTGGGTGGCGCTGTTGATTTTGTCCCAGAGCACATTGCTGTCAACGGGGTCAACGACGTCTAAGGTAATACCGATAGAGGCAAAAGCCTGCTTCGCGCTGTCAAAGAGTTTGAAGTTCGGATGATCACCCTTGCCATCGCCCGGGATAATCGCTTCGTACTGTAGTTTGGCACCTTCCGGAGCAGCGGTAAATTTACCGGTCGCTTCATCTAAGGTGTAGCCGGCAGCCACGAGATAAGCTTTGGCCGCTTCAAGTGCAGCGGCATATTTCTCTTCGTCGGTCATATCAGCCGTGTAGAGCTCTTCGCCATCGATACCGGTTGAGAAAGCCACTTTATAGCCTTCGTCGGTCGGCTTCGGTGCAGCCCATGAAGTATCAGAAATAGGATAGTTGATGACATTGGCGCGTTCACCATAGTAGGTGTTGATGGTGTAGTCACGGTAGACCGACAGAATCGTGGCTAAGCCGCGACGCAGATTTTTCGAGGCTTCGGAAGCGGGGTCACCACCCACATTGACCATGTCGGCATTGATGCCAATGTAGCCATAGCCCAGATTGTTGACGGTGTTGGTGATGATCTTGTCGCCAGTCAGCTCATTGTCGCTATTAGCGGCTTTAATTTCATCAACCACTGTTGTGCTGAATGAAGGATTGGAAATGTCGGCATCGCCGCTGAGAATACCGGAAACTTTGTCAGCTTCGGCCGTCTCTTTAAACTGAACATTCTTGGTCACAGGAGCGCCCTTGAAGAAATTCTCATTTGCTTCAAAGTAAACGGTTCTGTTCTCATATTTGATGAATTTGTAAGGGCCTGCTCCCATGGGCTCTGTGGTTTTAGCTTCCACTAATGAGAGATCGCCATAAGGATGACCGAATTGATTGTTTTCATAATCGTATTGCGCTTTATCGCCATAGTAATGTAAAGGAGATACTTGAATGCCCAAACGATAGACAGCCGCCGCGTCAAAGTTATTGAGGGTGATTTCAACTTCAGTGTCGCTCAGCTTTTTAATACCGCTGATGTTGGGGATGCCTTCGCCGCCCATGGCTTCGTCCTTGGTACCGAATTCATTGATGAAATTCGCCAAAGCGGTGTCATTAACGGAGCTGTCATCAGCCTGTTCAACGTCCCAATAAGCAACGGGATCGCCTTCATATTTGATATAGGTTTCGTTATAGAAATCTTCGAGGGTCGGCAATGTATTACCGGCGATATCGAATTCCTTACCGGAAGCGGTGGTCATCTTGCCGTCTTTCACTTCGGCAAAACCCCAGAGGGCCATACCTAAGGCGACTTTGAGGTTCTCATCTGCGCCGACTTCTTCCGCGGACTTACCGATGGTGTCTTGTGCGTATTGGTCGGCATAGTCGTTATAAACGGTATCAACGATCGCTTGGACGTCTTCCATCCACACGGTTTTCAGATTTTCCCAGAAATAAGTTTGTTGTTCTTCGGTCCATGAGTCAGCGTCCGACCAAGTGTGGTCCGGGCCTGCAGCAAAGATGTCGTTGTACATGGTTTCATATTTAGCATAAACATCGGAACTGGTCTGGGTCAGATAATCTTTCAAACCAACGATATCCAAAGAACGGGCGGTGGTTGCACCACTATAAGTAGGATCTAAATAGACATAATAGGAGAAGATGACGTCATCAGCGGTTAAAGGTTCACCGTCAGAGAATTTGACGTCGTCTCTAAGTGTAAAGGTATAGACGGTCTTTTGTGCCGCATCGTCTTTGTTGATGACGAGGTTAGCAAGACCTTCATACAGATAGGGCGTACCATTGTAATCAATGGTTTCACCGTCAGCAGCATTGTAAACGATACCGCCGGCGCGATCGGTCATCAGCAAGCTCAGTTGGGTCATACCTGCCACGTCCATATCGTAGGCTGTTTCACCGTAGAAAGGGCTGAACTTCTGGCTGAAGGGGTCGTAAGCCACTACAAGCGTATTGGCTTCACGTTCAACTTTAGCGGCAGTTGTTTCGGCTGCTGCTGTGGTTTCTGCCGCTGCTGCAGTAGTTTCAGCTGCTGCAGTGGTTTCCGCCGCACTTTCCGTCGCTGCTGACGTTTCGGGTGCTGCTGTGGTTGCGGTGTTGCCGCAAGCCATCAAGGCTCCGAAAATCATGCTGAAAGAAAGAGCGGAGGCGAGCAATTTTACAGATGTAAGTTTTCTCATTAATTTTCCTCCTCTAAACCGGGTAAACCCATGTTTACTTCCAAATATTTAGAAATTTTATCATAAAACGCACAGTAAACCAAGATTGAAAGCGCTCAGAAAGTCTCAACAAGCCTTAGAATATGGGGTTTTGGTCAGTAAGCACAAAAGGATGAGGCTTCACTCCAGTTCCACAGTGCCCATATTAAGCGCGTAATATCGTCCCTTGTTCGCCATCAAATCATCATGGTCACCGCGTTCGATAATCTCGCCTTGCTCCAAAACCATAATGGCGTTGGAGTGGCGCACAGTAGATAGTCGATGTGCAATTGAGAAAGTCGTTCTGTCCTTCATCAAGGCATCCATGCCTAACTCAATCAAGCGCTCGGTACGTGTATCAATGGAAGATGTTGCTTCGTCGAGAATGAGGATAACCGGGTCTGCCACCGCCGCGCGGGCTATGGAGAGCAGCTGTCTTTGCCCTTGCGAAAGGTTCATGCCTTCCCTGCTGAGAATCGTATCGTAGCCATCAGGAAGGTGCTTAATAAAGGTGTGGGCATTGGCGACCTTTGCGGCTCTAATGATTTCTTCATCCGTTGCATCCAGCTTGCCGTAGCGGATATTGTCTGCGATGCTGCCTTCAAACAGATGCACATCCTGCAGCACCATGCCGAGCGTACGGCGCAGTGCTTCTTTACAAATGCGGCGGATATCAATACCGTCATAGGTGATGCTACCGCTGTCAATTTCATAAAAACGGTTCAGCAGGTTGGTGATGGTGGTCTTACCGGCACCCGTTGAACCCACCAGCGCGATTTTTTGACCCGGTTTAGCGTAGAGGCTGATGTTTTTCAGTACCTTTTTGCCCGGAACATAGGAGAAGTCCACCTGATTAAAGCGAATGTCGCCTCTAACCGGTACGAACTCGAAACTGCCGTCCTCTAGGGGCACTCGCCAACAGAGTTGGTCCCTACCAACACTGAGATCATCAATACAGACATCACCCGGATCTTCTTCAATAGGTTCATCCATCAGTTTGAAGACACGCTCGGCACCGGCCACCGCGGCAATCAAAAGATTCATCTGATTGCTGAGTTGGGTCAGCGGCATGGAAAACGAGCGGCTGTATTGCAGAAAAGCACCTATCGAACCGATGTCGAGATTGCCGTTAATGACCAAAACAGCACCCAGCGAAGCCGTCAGCGCGTAGTAAATATAGGAAAGATTACCCATTATCGGCATCATAATTACGGCAAAAGTCTGCGCCTTTGTGGCTGACTGACGTAAAGATTCATTCTTTTCTGAAAAATCGAGCTCCGCCGCCTGCTCACGGTTAAAGACCTTTACCACTTTCTGACCGTTCATTGTTTCTTCGACATATGCATTCATATCGCCGAGACTGGCCTGCTGCCGGCGGAAGTTTGCGGCGCTTCTTTTGCCCACTTGCATGATAATAAACAACATCAGCAACATCATGAGCACCACCATCACGGTCAGAAGCGGACTCAGCGTGAGCATCATGATAAAGGTACCGACCAAAGTCAGAATCGAAGTTAAAATATTAGGCAAAGTTTGTTCGAGCGCCTGGTTGATGTTATCGACGTCGTTGGTATAGCTCGACATTAAATCGCCCAATTTATGGGTATCGAAAAATTTAATAGGCAGCATCTGCATATGGCTAAAGAGCGCAGCACGGATGTTTTTACTGGTCTTCTGGGCGATACGACCCATGAGGCGCATGCCGATAAAGTTCATTAAAGCACTGAGCAGCATCACAGCTGCCAGCATCAGGAGATAACGCATAAAAACCGCGAAACCGGTCCCGTCCACTAGGCTATTGATAATCGGTTTGAGAAATGCATTGGAGGCGACTGAGGCCAGAGAGCCAATCACGACTGTCGTTAAGCCGATTATCAGACCGATTTTATGGACTTTCAGATATGACCAGAGGCGCTTTAAGGTCACGCCCGGTTTTTCTACTTTCGCTTTTTCTGCTTGCATCCCATGTCCGCCACGGGGTCCCGGGGTTCTGCTCATGCGCCAATCACCCCTCTCTGCTGCGACTCATAGACTTCCTGATAAATGATGTTGTTTTCCAAGAGGTTCTCATGCGTATCAAAGGCTGACAGGTGGCCATCATCCATGACCATGATGCGATCCGCGTGCTCGATGGAAGAAATGCGTTGGGTGATGATGAGTGTGGTCACGTCTTGTAGCTTCGTGGTAAAGCTTTTGCGAATCTTCGCGTCGGTCGCCATGTCCACGGCGGAAGTGCTGTCATCCAAAATGATAATCTGAGGTTTTTTCAGCAGTGCCCGGGCGATACAAAGGCGCTGTTTTTGGCCACCGGAAAAATTGCTGCCCCCCTGTTCGACCAAATAGTCCAAGCCTTCAGGATTCGCAAAAATAAACTCGGAAGCCTGTGCCTGATCCAGGGCTTCGCGAATCTGCTCGTCACTGGCATGAGGATTCCCCCACAACATGTTCTCACGCACAGTCCCAGAGAATAGGGTATTCTTTTGCAAAACTAAAGCGACTTCTTCCCTTAACACATGCAAATCATAATCGCGCACATCAATACCGCCGACTTTCACCACACCCTTGCTGGCATCGTAGAGCCGCGGAATTAACTGAACCAGCGTCGTCTTCGCCGAACCGGTCGACCCGATAATGCCGATGGTTTGTCCGGGTTCAATCGTAAAACTGACATCGTTGAGGCTCATATCTTTATTGCCCGGGTAGCGGAAGGAGACATTTTCAAATTCGATACTCGCTTCAGGCACAGCCGTCACCGCGTCCTTGGGGCTGACAATATCCACTTCCGTTTCAATCACTTCCAAGGCACGTTCGGCACAGACTCTGGCTCGTGTGAGCTGTAAGAAAAACATCGTCAGCATCATCAGCGACATCATGATTTGCATGACATAGGTAATAAAACTCAGCAACTGCCCTGCCTGCATACTGCCGTTCGTTATTTTCAGACCGCCAAACCAAAGAATGGCAATAATACAACCGTTGATGATGAGGCTCATCAAAGGGCCCATGGTCATCATCAGAGAGATCGCTTCCAAGGCTTTATTCATCCACGCTTCATTGACTTTGGCAAAACGCTGCTTCTCGTGCTCTTCCCTGACAAAACTCTTAACGACACGGATGCCACTGAGGTTTTCCTGCACACGGCTGTTGACGTTGTCCAGCTTTTTCTGCAGGTCCTCCCACAGCGGCATGGCCTTGCGTAAAACCACAACTAGAAGTAAAAGCATCAAAGGCAGTGCGACCGCAAAGACCAAGGCCAATTCAGCGTTGATCGAAATCGACATAATCAAAGCCAGAACCAACATCACCGGCGCACGCCATGCCATACGCAAAGACATCATCGTCGTCTGCCCGAGGGTGGTCGAGTCAGTCGTCAGGCGCGTGATCAGTGAAGCTTCACTAAATTTATTGAGATTGGCAAAACTAAAACGCTGTATTTGTTTAAATACCGCGGTTCTGATCTGATAGGCAAAACCCATCCCCGCAGTCGCTCCGTGATGCGCCGAACTGGCACCACAAAAGAGGGCAAAGAGCGCAGCCAAAACCATCAGCCCGCCGATTTTTACTATATAGGGCAAGTCTTTATTCGCGATGCCCACATCAATGATGAAGGCCATTAAAAATGGGATCAGTACGTCCATGAAGGTTTCGATGACCATCAGTATCGGACTGAGTATGGCGTGTTTCTTATAAGGTCTTAAATAAGGCAGTAATTTTCTTAACACAGAGTACCTCTGAATCTTATTAGTTTTTATTCAGGTAATTGTAACATTAGTCTCAATTCATTCGATACAGTCGATACCGTTTTCTCTCACTTCAATCTCACTTCAATCACACTTCAATCTCACTTCAATAGAAATGGACATTATTTCCGGGGATGTGATGACTGGTTTGGATTAGCGGAAATTTTGCCGAATTTTAGCGATGTCGCAAGCGCCCAAGCAACGCGACGATTAGTAAATCCCCTTCCCCTACTGCAACTTTTTACGTTTGTACAAACACACAGTTCTGAATCGAGGCTCTTGCACTGTCATTCAGTGATTTCAACTACACTTTTTTCGTTTCGACAAACGGCTCTTTGCAGAATCGTCAAAAATGTAGTAAAACCCTGAAATCATAGATTTTGAAGGCCTTTTCGAAGAAAATGTTTGTACAAACGAAAAAACTGTAGTCAGAACCCCTACTCCCTCAAATAAAGGCGAAGGCGGTGTCGCAACCAGCCTTAGCAAAGCGACCACCTAACTGTGCAGAGCGGCGTCGCAACCGCCCATCTGGTGTGACAATTGTGCTGTGACAATTTTTACTGAGCAATAATTGACAGTTTTTTTGCAGTGGGACTATAATGAGCCGTCTTGGGCTCGTAGCTCAGTCTGGGAGAGCGCCGCGTTCGCATCGCGGAGGTCGAGGGTTCGAGCCCCTTCGGGTCCACCAAGACGAAAAAGCTCCTTTCGGGGAGCTTTTTCAATCTTTAGATTGAACAGACAGACTTGCCTGAATAAGTTTGTGAGCACGGGAGAACGAAATTTTGACATCTTTTAGACCTGCGCGTTTTGCCGAGGATAAAACAATCGAGGATAAAACAATAAAGCATCAGAAAGGCAGCGGGAAAAGATTTTTCCGTAAACTTTTAATCACTTTTCTGCTTCTCCTGCTCGCTTTTACCCTGCTGTTCTTAGCCTTACAATGGCGAATCCGCCAGATTGGCCGAGCCAGCTTTTATGATCCCGAGCAGGTCCCCGAAACATACACAGCATTGGTCTTGGGAGCTCAGGCTTATGCGGATCTGGTACCCTCGCGTATGCTACAGGAACGCTTGGATATGGCAATCACGCTTTATAAAACGGGCAAGGTCAAAACTATTCTTGCGTCAGGAGACCACGCTACGGAAAGCTATGATGAAGCCAACACCATGCGACTCTATCTTCTGGAACAAGGCATACCTGCTGAAGATATTTATTTAGACCACGCCGGTTATGACACTTATGACTCGCTTTTTCGGGCCAAGATGATTTATCAGGTCCCATCGCTAATTATCTGTACACAGGAATACCATGCATATCGAGCGGCCTATATAGCCGAATCCCTGCATTTGAATTTTTATACCTGCCCGGTTGCTAATCCCACGGACTACAGTCTCGACTACGATGCGTTGCGCGAAAGTCTGGCGCGTGTCAAAGCATTTATTGAAACACAAATCACTAGGAGGTTACCTGCAGAAAACGGGGAGCTTTTGCCCATCACGGAGATACCCGGACAAAGCACTTGGAGTAAGGATTTCAACTAAAAACCTCCCCAAACCAATTCAGGACTCCGATCGCTCGGAATCCTGACTGGAGGAAGGTAAATGAAAAAGAAATGAATTGCTCTTGTTGTACTTCTGCCTCGTACAAGTACATTATGACCCGAAACTTGGCACAGAATGTGGGCATAATTTGCCTCAATTCTGAACGATTGTGAAACTTTCACTTTATCGTGACAGAACGGGAGTTTGACAGTCAGTCCAGGTCATTAAAGTTTAGAGATGTGACAACAGAGCCGTAAACGGCTCATTTTTATGTCAAATTTTCTCTTCTTATACTTGCACAATCTCTCACAATGTGCTACGCTTCTACCATCTTTCTGAGGGTGGTACTTAAGCATGAGACTACAAATTGCCGGCAGTAAAAAGGCTCCTTCGCTCTATATTGTCGAGTCGACTTATGACTCCGTGACCGGCAAGAGGTCTAACAGGGTTGTAGAGAAGCTAGGGACGCTCGAAGAGCTTTCGCGGGTTCATGAAGACCCCATCGCTTGGGGGCGTGAACTTGCTAAGACGATGACGCTTGAAGAGAAGAGAACAAAGATGAGGAGGATTGTTGTTAGCTACAATCCCTCAGGCAAGCTCAACAAGGGCAATGAAGCGCTCTTTCAAGGCGGTTATCTCTTCTTACAGAAGATCTACTACGACTTAGGCTTAGACAAGATCTGTCAGAAGATTTCCGACAAGTATAAGTTTGAGTATGACTTGAATGACATCCTACGGGTCTTAGTCTACGGACGGATCTTGTTTCCCAAATCCAAGAGGGCGACCTATGAGGAGGCCAAAGGACTCTTGGAACCCCCTGGCTTCGAGTCGCATGATACCTACCGTGCCTTGGAGGTCTTGGCCAGGGAGAATGAATTTATCCAAAGTGAGCTTTACAAGAATTCAAAGAAGGTCTTGAAGCGCAAGGACAACATTCTCTTTTACGACTGTACCAATTTCTTCTTTGAACTCGAAGAAGAAGAGGGCTTAAAGCAGTATGGTAGGAGCAAGGAGAACAGACCTAATCCCATCGTCCAAATGGGACTATTTATGGATGCGGACGGGATTCCTTTAGCTTTTTGTCTGCATCCGGGAAACACCAATGAGCAGCAGACCTTAAAGCCTCTCGAGCAGCAGATTATAAGAGATTTTGACACCTCACGCTTTGTGGTCTGTACCGATGCCGGGCTCTCATCGTTAGCCAACCGGAAGTTTAACAGCATTCAAGACCGTGCCTTTATTACCACGCAGTCCTTGAAGAAGCTCAAAGCTTATCAGAAGCAATGGGCTCTTGCGCCTGAGGCTTGGAAGCTCTTTGGTGACCGGAGATCTTACAATCTCGATGACATCAGGAAAGACAAAGCCCTACAAGAGAAGTACTGGGACAAGATCTTCTACAAGGAACGGTGGTTCAATGAGCAGGGGCTCGAACAAAGATACATCGTCACCTTCTCGCTTAAGTACATGGCCTACACTCAGGCGATTCGCTTAAAGCAAGTAAGCAGAGCTAGTAAGATGGTAGACAGCGGTAGAGCTTCCCGTAAGGGAGTTAATGACCCGGCTCGTTTTGCCCAGCAACTCTACATTGATGAGGACGGATCCATCTGTGAAACCTCACACACGTATGTCAGCAAGGAGAAAATCCAAAATGAGGCTCAATACGACGGTTTCTACTGCTCAGCAACGAATTTGGAAGACGATGCGGGCCTTATCCTCAAAGTGAATCGTCAACGGTGGGAAATGGAAGAGAGCTTCAGGATTATGAAGTCGGAGTTTAAAGCCAGGCCGGTCTTCCTCTCCAGAGACGACAGGATCACCGCACACTTCATGACCTGCTTTCTAGCGCTCTATGTCTTTCGCTTCTTGGAGAAGAAATTAGGCGAAGCTTTCACCTGTGAAGACATCACCAAAACACTGCGTAAAATGTCCTTTCTCAAAATACCCCAAGAAGGCTATGTACCCGCTTATACCAGAAGCGATCTCACGGATGCTCTGCACGATACCGCCGGTTTCTATACGGATTACGAGATCCTGGGCATGAGTCAGATAGGCAAGGTCATTAAACAAAGCAAGAAACGTTAGATTGTGCAAAATATAACCATGTAATAATCCCTCGTTTCGCCTGATAATACGGGCGATTCGAGGGATTTTATCTGCACGAGCTGTCAAAGACAGGATTATGACCCGAAACTTGGCACAGAATGTGGGCATAATTTGCCTCAATTCTGAACGATTGTGAAACTTTCACTTTATCGTGACAGAAGCGCTAACAAGTCCTCTTTCATGCCTGCAATTTGCACAACTTTATCATGCAAAATCGGGCGTTCTGACAAATCTTTCAGACCATCAGGAATTTCCAAGCCACTCTCATCAGAAAGCGGTCTTAGCAAGAGCAGCTCGTCATCAAAAGCAGCTTGTGTGGGAAAGATTGCTTGAGCAACAGTAGCCGGAAATTTAAACGGGCTGGCTGTTGCCACAAACACGACCGGACTCTCGTCTTTAGAACGCTGTTCATAGCGTTTGTAGACATTAAAGGCGACGGCGGTATGCGGATCAATGACGTGGTCGAATTCATCATAAACTTCTTGGATGGTCCGTACCGAGCCACGGTCATCGGTGAATCCTCCGACAAACTTTTCGTGTAAGCGTTTCATCATCTCCGGACCGACACTGTAAACTCCGCTTTCAGTCAATTTATCCATGCGTTCTTTGATATAGGATGCATTTTGATAAGACAGTTCGAAGAGCAAGCGTTCCAAATTCGAAGAGATCAAGATATCCATAGAAGGAGTCACGGTCTGATAAAACGGACGCTTGATGCTGTAACTGCCGTTAGCCAGGAAGTCGGAAAGTACATTATTGCGATTTGAAGCACAGACCAGCTTGCCTACCGGTAAACCCATCTGATTGGCGTACCAAGCAGCCAGAATATTACCAAAATTTCCGGTCGGCACGGCGAAATTCACCATATCCGATTTTTGAACGTACTCTGCATTAAGCATGTCGCACTAAGCCGACCAATAGTAGGCAATCTGTGGAACTAAGCGGCCCCAATTAATCGAATTGGCCGAAGACAGTTCAATACCTTGAGCGTTTAAGCGTTCATTCAGCGTACGATCGGCAAAAATCTGCTTCACTCCGCTTTGTGCATCATCAAAAGAACCTTCAACAGCAATCACATGGCAGTTATCACCGTCTGTCGTGCGCATTTGCAGCTCTTGGGCTTTCGATACACCACCCTTAGGATAATAAACCACAACCTGTGTGCCGGGAATATTCTTAAAGCCTTCCAAGGCAGCCTTACCCGTATCTCCAGAAGTCGCAGTCAGAATAACAATTTCGGACGTGTTGCCGTTCTTTTTTACCGCAGCCGTCATTAAGTAGGGCAAAAGCTGTAAAGCCATATCTTTAAATGCCGCAGTGGGACCATGCCACAGCTCCAGCATAAAATATTTATTGTTGTATTTGTTCAGCTGCACTAAGGGGCAGGCTGCTTCGCCGAATTTTTCTTCGCTATAGGCCTGTTCGGTATAATCGCGCAGCTCAGCTTCCGTGTAATCCGTAAGAAAACGCGCTAAAACAAAGGCTACGCGTGCCGGGAAAGAAAGTTGACATAATTGTTCAATCTCAGTTGAACCAAATTGAGGAATGTCTTCCGGAACCAGGAGTCCACCGTCGGTGGCTATTCCTTTAAGTATGGCTTGAGAGGCCGTGTAGCGGGTTTCCTCACCGCGTGTGCTGATATAAAACATGGGTTCATCCTCCGTTAAGACCCAAGATGGTCTTTTCGTGTACTTCCATCTTCAAAAGCTCGGTCTCTTTAAGCAGAGCACGGATGCTACTCACCAAGTAGAGTGAACCGCATACCAGTAAACCGGCGTTCGCATCTTTCGCCATTTTTAGCGCTTCTGACAGGGCTTCCTTCTGAGAGATTCGTTCAATTATAGCAAGCTCCTTTTCACTCGTCCAAGTCTTCTTGAAAAGCTCAGCCAAGTCCGATAACGGTAAATCACGTTTGGTGCCGGCTGCTGTACAAACAATGCCTATAATTTGATCGGCTAAGCCCAAGCGTAGGTATTCCAGCATCTCCGCATAATCCTTATCGCCCAAGACGGCAAAAAGCAAGACAAAGCGCTTATGTGGATACAAATGCTTGACGCTTTCACATAAAGCTTTTGCCGCTTGTGGGTTATGCGCCCCATCCAAAATAATCAGCGGGTCTTGACTCATCATCTCCATGCGGCCGGGCCAGCACATGGCGCGCAAGCCGCTGTCAATGACTGCATGTCTGGCCAGCTTAGGCTCAAACTGTTTAATGGCTTGTATGGCTAAGGCTGCATTGAGTTGTTGATGTGCACCTTGCAGCGGGAGATGGAACGGAGCCTCAAAACCAGTGAGAAAAAAGCTTTGGCTAGATGGATCCACATGTAATTCCCGTATATCATCCTTACGTACGACAATGAGGGGCGCGCCACAATCGGCTGCTTTTTGCCCTACTACTTGCAGTATCACTTCCGCATCGTCGGGATTTAGACTTGCTGCATAGGGATCATATAGGCAGACCGCTTTTGTCCCTTTCTTGATAATCGCCGCTTTTTCCATGGCGATTTCACCCATACTGTTGCCCAATATTTGGCAATGATCGTAGGATAAGGCGGTAATTACTGTCACCTCAGCGAAGTCAATAGCATTGGTTGCGTCAAGTCTGCCTCCCAGCCCTGTTTCCAGCACCACCACCTCACAAGACTCGCGATAAAAATACAATATGGCTGCTGAAGTGAGAACCTCGAACTCGGAAGCCTCCTCACCGCCCTAGCCCTGATGCGATCACAGGCTGCAAGGATTTCCGTAAACAAAGCGGCTACGGTATCCTGAGCTATCTCACCGGCTGAACTATCCTGCAGACGCTGTGCCAGGCTGCTTTTGCCATTTAAAATACGAATACGATCGGTGAAACGCTCCAGATACGGAGAAGTATAGACTCCCACTTTGTAGTCCGCCGCAGCCAAAATACTGGCTATCGCCGTAACCGTTGAACCTTTACCGTTCGTACCAGCCACATGGATGAAACGCAGTTGTTTTTCCGGATGACCCAGTTCAGCCAATAAGGCTTTAACCCGCGAGAGGCCAAGTTTCATATCGGATTTCCAACGTTTATTCATATACTGTATTACTTCGTTGTATTCCACGTTTTGGTCCTCTATTTCTCTTTTACCTGTTTGCTTGTGCCGGGTACCGCTGCCTGACTGTTTTTCCTAAAAACAAATAGTTTACTGACTACATAATTGACAATGACAACAATGATTGAAGTCAGTAACTTCGCCCAGCTTTCCGGCATGGCAATAAGATTGACCAGAATGAGCATACCTAAGTATTCCACAAAGATGCCACTGCCCAAACGGGCGATAAAAAAGCGGCGCAGTTCCGGCCAGAACTGGCCTTGTTCTGCATTAAAGACAAAATAGCGGTTGGTAATAAAGGCAAAAAGCACCGCCAAAATCCAGGACACCGTTTGCGGGATCAGCCACCAGAAGCCGCCTTTACCGCTTAAAGAGCCGGATATCAGCCAGTTGGTCCCATTAAAGCTCAGCTGCGCAACCAAGGTAGTCAGGACGCCAAAAAAAATATAGAAAACAATTGCCTTGGGCAATTTAAAAATGGCCAGTTCACCGATAATTAAAGCCAGGACTGCAAGCAAAATCAGCATGGGAATAGAGACTTGAGGAAGCTGTTGATGGGCAAAAACGGCAGCAGCAACGATAAAAAGCAAATAGCTCAGACTGATGAGCTGCTGCAGCCTGCGCTCAGTTTTTTCCATAGGGCGGTTTACCGCTTTCTCGTCCCGAATCAAAATAAACTTCGTCATGCGTGACGCGTTTGATCGGGGGTGGATTTTGTGAGTGTGGAGAACCGGAATTCGAACGACCGCGTCCGCTCGTCCCGTAATAATTATCCAGATCTGACTGCGGCTTATAGTAACTGCGATAAGGATTGCGTTCGCGTGCGTTCCGCTCGCGGCCTCTGCTCTCTTGTCCGCGACTCGGTGCAGCATTGCGTCTACTGCCTGAACTACCACCGTTGGCATAGCGCTCAGTCGCATTTTGTTGAGGTTTATACTCTTCTATGCGTGGTTTTCTGACTCCTGAACGTGCGGCCGGATCGATATTGCGACGCTGGGGCTGTTCTCGGCGCTCGGCAAAATATCGGTCCACATCGTCAAAATCATTAGGTGTCAACTCTCTCAGTTGTATACCCTTTTTTCGTGCCTGAGGATGGCTTGCGGCTGGATAGCCGCTTCTGCTGTTTCTTGAACGCTGCGCTGTACTTGGCGAATCATAATGCTGCGCATTTAAGCGGTAGTCCATAGGTTGACGCTTTCTCCTGTTGTATAAAAAGATCAGCGCTAACCCGGCCAGCAAAGCAAGGAATAGCAGCAGGAGTCCCCAAAAAAACCAATCCACCGAAGAGCCACCTGATTCAGCTTTGGCTGCAGCAGTGGTGCTTTCGCCCGATTGTGTCGGAGCCGTTGTGGGAACAGGAGTCGGTGAAGGTGGGTTGATGATATTGGCATAATTGAAGAGGCTAAGCGTGGCACTGCCATCGGCTGCCGTTTCATAACGATAAAGGTCTGAAGTTTTACCTTCCACCTCAGCGCGAATAACGGTGTATTCCTCACCTTTAATTTCTCCCACCCAGGAGCTGGTGGTTAGACCGTTAATATCCAGGCTTTGGCTTACCAAATCCGGTGTAGGAGCTGTTTCGGTTATAGAGGTGACAATGGCAGATTGGCCGCCGATTGTCGTGTAGATATCAGGATAAAAGCGATAGGCATTGCCGCCTTGCGCATCTACAGCGTAGAGCGATTCCGGCCCATCCGCCACTAAACTGACATAAACCAAGGGTAAACGACCGGCCTTCTTATAGGTGATAACATTTTGTGCCTGAATCTCTGCGACAACTTCACTATACCCGTCCGGAACGGTTTCGGGGCGATTCTCGCTGACATTAACCGTCACCGGATTGCCGACACCGTTTAATTTGAGAGACAGAGTCAGCCCGCTTCCCGGCTCAAGAACCAGCCCTGCTTCTTCGGCAGCACTGGGTATGGTCTCAGCAGGGACTGCGGCTGTTTCTGCCGTGGCATTCGGGTCCGTTTCTCCGGGAGGAGGCAGATTAACGGCAACAGGGATTAATAATTGTGCGCTAAACACGGGACCCGGGCTATCGGCATTCTCAGCCGTTGCCGTCACCACCAAATTACCGGTGGAATAGACGCTGGGAGCGGTAATGTTGATGCTGCCCAATAAGCCACCCGTGTTCGCATTGATCGAGGGGCTGAGCACATTTTGGACAGTGAAACTTTGTGCTTCCTGGTTATTCAACGTGACATTGACAATTCTGACAGAGACGTCACTGCTGTAATTGACATTAATAGTAGCCGCTGCTCCGGGCTCAAGGAGTACCGATTCATGAGAGGCGCTGAGGCGCAGCTCCCCTTCAGCATGAACCTTGGGAAGAGGAGAAAACATCAAGAATAAGCAGCAAAGTGCGAGGATTATTCCAGCACTTTTAGCAAACTTAGACTGTCTTTTTCCTTCTATCATTTTTCCACCCTTTTATTGTTTTAATAAGCTTGTGACACAAGCATCATTATTTCTGACTAACGCAAAGATTGTAGCACGGGCCGCCCTATTAGTCGATTTTCACGCCGTTTTTTATCGACTGAAAACAAGTGCATTTCTCAGCTATCGTGGCAAAACAATCGCCTTCCCTTTCTCGGCCAACGCACGCGAATGACGATACAGGATAAATCTTTTGCCCACTTGCTGCACCGTTTCGGCATGAAGTGCCTCCGCTGCCGTCATCGCCAATGCCTTGATATCGGCATCCAAGTTGTTCTGTACATTAACTTTTAACAATTCGTGCGCAAGCAGATATTCATCCATTTGCTTAATACTGTTGTCATTCAGTCCATCTTTACCTATTTGGTATTGGGCAGGTAAATGATTCGCCAGCGCCCGTAAATATGCACGTTGTTTTGATGTAAGCATCTCTTAACTTCCTTATCTTGTAGTTTTTCCGCTAATCTTCAGCCCTATGGAATATACTCAAACTCAAAATCTTCAAGGAAAACCAAGTCGCCCTCTTGAACTCCGGCTGCCTCAAGAGCCGCGTTAACCCCGCGTTTTTTCAAAGTCCGCTGAAAGTACTGCATGGACTCGATATCCTCGAAATTCACGGACTGTAACAGTCCCTCAATCCAGGATGCACTGACATGGTAGCCATCCGCTTTCTTCTCAACACGCAAATCTTCTTCATTAAGCGTGTATAAACGATGCGACGGATCCACCGCAGCTTCTAAAACCGTCAAGGGTAAGCTTTGTAAGCGCAAAGCAACCGCCTTGATCAAAGCGTCGATGCCTTCATGTGTCACGGCCGAGATAAAGTGGACGCTATGCCCTTTCTCCTGCATTTTTTTGGCAAAATCCTCGCGCGCCTCTTCTAAGACCAAATCCATCTTCGTCGCTACAACCATCTGAGGGCGCTCTGCCAAAAGCAGGGAATGCTTGGCCAATTCACCGTTAATAATCTCAAAATCCTGTAAGGGATCACGCCCACTGAATTCGGACAAGTCAACAAAATGCAGCAGGAGGCGGGTTCTTTCGACATGGCGCAAAAACTCAAAGCCTAAACCCTGGCCTTCACTGGCGCCTTCGATTAGGCCCGGGATATCGGCTATCACGAAGCTTTTGCCATCAAAATCCACAATGCCCAAAATAGGTTCCAAGGTTGTAAAAGGATAATCGGCAATTTTCGGCTTGGCATTGGAGACCATGGAAAGAAAGGTGGATTTACCGACATTAGGCATCCCTAAGAGCCCTACGTCCGCCAAAAGCTTGAGTTCGATAATTAGCTCAAAGGACTCATTAGGCTGTCCCGGCTGAGCAAAAGTCGGAGCCTGTCTCACCGAATTGGCAAAATGCGTATTGCCCAGGCCACCCTTACCACCCCGTGCCACAATAACGCGCTGTTTATCAGCCGTAAAATCCGCAATGACTTCTCCGCTTTCCCCGTCTTTGACGTAAGCGCCGACCGGCAGGCGTATGATAAGATCAGCGCCGTTTTTGCCAAAGCACTTCCGCTTACCGCCCGCTTCCCCGTCTTCAGCTTTATACTTTTTCTTATAACGGAAATCCTGTAATGTGTGCAGATTTTCATCAGCCAGCAAGACCACATCGCCGCCCTTGCCGCCGTCTCCCCCATCGGGTCCGCCATTTGGCACGTATTTTTCCCGCCTAAAAGAAGTCGAGCCGTTTCCCCCTTTTCCGGAGGCCACAAATATTTTGGCTTGATCGATAAACATCAACAAAATCCCTTCGCAAACAAAAGGAGTTCAGCGTCCGCAGACACCAAACCCCTTAACAATACATACTGCTTAGCGCTTAAGCGTGCGGGTAAACGGATACTTGTTTACGATCCTTGCCGCGGCGCTCATATTTGACGGCACCGTCGATTTTGGCAAACAAGGTGTCATCGCTGCCGATGCCGACGTTATTGCCCGGATGAATTTTTGTACCGCGTTGTCTCACCAAAATATTGCCTGCTAAGACGGGCTGACCGTCGCCTCTCTTCGCACCCAAACGTTTGGATTCGGATTCACGGCCGTTTTTGGTTGAACCAACACCCTTTTTTGATGCGAGTAACTGTAAATTTACAATAAACATGTCTGTATTCCTCCCGTGGAATAGTTAAATTATTCGTCGATGACTTCCAAATGCGCTGCATATTCGTCATTCAGAGTCAGTTGCTTGATGCCCAGTAAGGTGGTTTCCAATAAGAGCTGTGCATCTTCACCCATATAGGAGTGGGCGCTGAGATCCATATCGATATCTCCTTCTTCAAAGCGATAATCCAAAGGAATCTCTAAAATGTCGGTCAGGCCGGCAACACAGGTAGCGCAGATGGCAGTGACTGCTGCACATAAAATATCTTTGCCGTGTTTGTCATAATCCGCATGACCTTGAGCTTCAAGTCGAGTGATCAGTCCCGATTCATCTCTGCTTGCTGTAAAGCTAATCATGATGTCTTTGTCTTAACCTATAGCCTTAATGCTGACACGCGTGTATGGTTGGCGGTGTCCGTTCTTACGACGATAGCCTTTTTTAGGCTTGTACTTAAAGACAATAATCTTCTTTTGTTTGCCCTGTTTGACGATTTCACCGGTCACGACAGCATCTTTTAGCGCGTCTCCCAGTTTCACTTCGTCATCACCGAAAATTCCCAGAATATCGGTAAACTTGACTTCGCTGCCGGCTTCGCCTTCCAGCTTTTCGACATAAATGTCGTCTCCTACGGCAACTTTGTATTGCTTGCCGCCTGTTTTAATAATTGCGTACATGTGTTCCCTCCAAATAAGTCTCGCTGATCTCCGGGCTACTTGTAAACAAGTATTAAGAGGCCCGAGCCATGCGGTCACCGAAGCAGAATAGCACCCGAAGCGCTTTACGTCAAGCTAAATGTCTGACCCTCTGTACTCAAGTCCAGAATTTCACTGCTTTGTAATGCCGGATACTCACCCGAGGCTGCAGCAATCTGTAATTTTCGGGGTAAATCCAAGCCTCCGTTCAAATGCATCGGAGCAAGATGCTTAGCAGGGAAATATTCGCTGAAAATGATCGCCCCGCGCAAGGCCTTCTCTCCCAGACGTTGATCCACCGGCACAAAAGCGAGTTCGGGTTTGGGAAAGTCAGCTGCTTGGGATCGTTTGCGCAAATCTTCAAGAATACTGCGATAGCGTTGTTCTACTGCAGGACCGGCGGCATCAGACCAATCCCAATCATTGAGATCACCGGCATGATAGATGCTTTGGTTTTCTATCTGCACTAAGAAAGCCACCCCTTCATCCGTGGACGGTGCACAGACAAGCGCATCCAATGCGCTCCCCGTTAATTCCTCCCTGGTCAAGACCGTATCTTCATCCACCAAGTGAATAACAGCCTTGCAAAGTGGATTTGCCTGCAATTGCCGTGCCTCCGCACGCAGTGACATATCTAAAAAGTAATGATTAGGCACTTTATTTCGGAAAGTAAAAATATCCGGATTCCAATGATCAGGATGATTGTGCGAAACAAAGAAGCTGACCGGTTTCCCACAGTTCTCAAACTGTGACAGCACCTGTGCCGGATCGGTGTAAAAATCGAAGACCAGGATTTGATTCTCGCCTTCAACGATGAAACCGCTGTGATTTAAATAAATAACTCTCTTAAACATGAACATCCCTTCTGCTCAGGTTGCTGATAACGGCTGCTACGGAGCGATAATCCTCCGCAATATAGTTGGCTCCCGCGGCCAGGAGTTCCACGGCTTCACAGTTCGAAGTAAAGCCAATGGTAATCATGCCTGCCGCCACACCGGCTTGAATACCGGCAGTCGCATCTTCGACAACGATACAGCGTTCAGGCAGTGTTTTGGCTAAATTCGCAGCCATCAAATAGATATCCGGGTACGGTTTTTTACGCTTGACCATGTCGCCGGAAATCACCGCTGTGAAATCGTCCTCGGTAAGATTGAGAGCCGCGAGATTGGCATCCACTTTAATGGCATCGGCTGAACTGGCCACCACGGCGGGAATGCCTGCTTCCTGTAACTTTCTGATCAGCTCAACACCTCCCGGAAAGCCCTTCACATAATTGACGGCTTCAGAGACATAGGCTGCATAGATTTCGTGTTTAATCTCTTCATTAAAGACACCACCATACTGGCGGACCACATTTCCGATATAACTGTCTTCACCGGTACCGATATAGGGGGCAAAATCCTCCTCTTTAGCCGGCCAACCGTGCTTGTTTAAAACGAGTGCGCTGATTTTTGCCAATGCAGGTTCGGAATCAACAATCACGCCATCACAATCAAATAATACAGCCCAGTTATCCATCTCAATTCTCCTTCACTTTGTATTTGTCATTGTATCAAAAGGGGCTCATGCAAAACAGTAGCGCCGTAGCTGAGCGGTGTCGCAGCCGATCCAGTAGCGCTACAGTTTCAGAGCGGTGACGACAGAAGCTGTCTTTGGTGACAAAATTTCCGGGGATGTGGTTGAAATCATCTATGGACAGCTGGAGAACATGTCTAAAGGCTGTTTTCAGCCCACTTTTTACAGGGATGTGGTGGCGGCGACCACACAGTCGTCAAAAGTGTCACAAAATCGTGGGTTTGACGTGGGTAGAGACCCTATAACCACTGAAATAACCACATCCCCGAAAATTTTGTCCATTTTTCATTGCTTCTATAAATACTTCAAATACTTCCGCTCAACAAAGCAGTGGCTCAGCAGAGCATGCAAAAAAGCTGCCTCAGCGGTGTCAGAGCACCACGAAGACAGCTCCTGCAACACGCGCAACTTGCGCGGATTAACAAACTTTGACAATCCAATTTAAGGGGTCTTCCCGCTTACCATACTGTAAACCGGTCAGTTCATCGTACAATCGTGCACTCAGACTGCCTATGGCACCCTCATTGAAAACGATGCTCTGATCCTCATAAGCCAAGCGTCCGACCGGCGAAATGACCGCAGCAGTGCCTGAACCAAAGGCTTCGCTGATCTCACCCGACTCTGCCCAGCGCATCAGATCCGTGATAAGGATTTTTTCCTCAATCACTTCAATGCCCCAGTGCTTGACCAACTCCAGGACTGAGCGGCGCGTAATACCAGGCAAAATCGAACCGTTTAATTCAGGCGTATACAACTTTCCGTTACGTACAAACAGGAAGTTCATCGAGCCGACCTCTTCAATGTATTTTCTTTCCACACCATCGAGCCACAAAACCTGGCTGTAGCCCATTTCATGCGATTCTTCCTGTGACAAAATCGAAGCCGCATAGTTGCCCGGACATTTAGCCGTTCCGGTGCCTCCACGAACAGCGCGGACATACTTATCCTCCACTCTGATGCTTACGGGGTCGAGACCTTCTGGATAATAGGCACCCGAAGGCGACAATATAATAATGAACTGATAGGTATGTGAAGCACGCACGCCTACATAAGGATCAGTCGATATAATAAAGGGTCTAATATAAAGCGAAGTGCCTTCCGTAGAAGGAACCCAATCTTCTTCAACTTTGAGCAATTCAAGCAGCGCATTCAGGCAAAAGTCAGCGTCGACTTCAGGGATTCCCATACGTACATTCGATACATTTAAACGCTCGAAATTGAGCTGCGGGCGGAAAAGATTGATACCACCATCCGCACGGCGATAAGCTTTCAGGCCTTCAAATACGCCCTGGCCATAGTGCAGAATCATGGCAGAAGGATCCAACAGCAAGGGACCGTAGGGCACGATGCGCGGGTTCAGCCAGCCCTGGTCCTTCTGATAGTCCATGATGAACATTTGGTCGGTAAAAATATGTCCAAAACCCAGTTTGCTCTCGTCAATGGGTTTGCTCTTGGGAAAGAGGTTTTTAATAATTGAAATCTTCTCTTGCATACACTGTTCCTCCGTTACTAAAGGGATTATAGGCAGTTGTGCAGGTCCTTTCAAATATTTTGTTGAGCCTGGGCAAAAAAAGTTCATTTTCTATCGAAATTTAGCCAATTCGCTTATTGCCTGTGCCCCTTTTATTAGCTAGAATAGGCTGTGTTTTAATGGCCGGACCTGTTACCGGCACTTTTTATTCCAACCTAGGAGGGTAAAATGGAAAAGTTTTTCAAATTGAAGGAACACGGCACAAAAGTCTCACAAGAGATTCTCGCCGGTGTAACGACTTTCTTTGCAATGTCTTACATCATTTTCGTGAATCCGATGATTCTTGCCGCCACCGGTATGAACCGCGACGCAGTTTTCCTGGCCACCATCATCGCTGCCATAATCGGCACCTTGGTCATGGGTCTCTACGCCAACGTCCCTTATGCACAGGCTCCCGGTATGGGTCTGAACGCATTCTTCACTTACACCGTGGTGTTCGCGTACGGCTTCACTTGGCAACAAGCCTTGGCCATGGTCTTTATCTGCGGCTTAATTAATATTCTGATTACAGTCACCAGCATTCGTAAAATGATTATTAAAGCGATTCCCCATAGCCTGCAGAACGCCATCTCCGGCGGTATCGGCATGTTTATCGCTTATATCGGTATCAAGAATGCCGGACTCTTATCCTTCACCTCTGATCCCGGGAACTATATTTTACTCGGTTCCGACCAAGCCATGACCACCGCTGAAGCAGCTGCATCATCGACCATGGTCGCCAACTCGGCTATCGTACCTGCCCTAGTTAACTTGAATACTGCCGGCGTTTTGCTCGCTCTCATCGGTATCGCTCTCACCATTATCCTTTTGGTTAAGAAAGTACGCGGTGCCATCTTCATCGGCATCATCGCCGCGACACTCATCGGTATTCCCATGGGCGTGACCGATTTGTCCGGCCTCTCCCATGCCGCATCCGGCAGCCATTGGGCAGCCCTCGGCGAAACCTTTGGTGCCGCCTTCTCCGCAGAAGGCATAGGCTCGCTTTTTGCCGATCCTTCCAAAGTCGCTCTGGCACTGATTACCATCTTTGCCTTCTCCCTTTCCGATACCTTTGATACCATCGGCACCTTCATCGGTACCGGTAGACGCAGCGGCATCTTTAGCAAAGAAGATGAAATCGCCATGGAAAGCTCCAGCGGATTTAAGTCGAAAATGGATAAAGCGCTTTTTGCCGACGCCATCGCCACTTCTGTCGGTGCCGTCTTTGGTACTTCCAACACCACCACTTATGTCGAATCAGCTGCAGGTATCGGTGCAGGCGGTCGTACCGGTTTGACTTCTGTCACCGTCGCCGTGCTCTTCGCTCTCTGCTCCTTCTTTGCACCCGTTGTGGGTGTTGTGCCCGCACAAGCCGTTGCGCCTGCACTCATCATTGTCGGTGTCATGATGATGGCCAGTTTTAAAGAAATCGCTTGGGATGATCTCGATGAAGCAATCCCCTGCTTCTTCACTTCTATCTTCATGACCTTGGCTTACAGCATTTCCTACGGTATCGCTTTTGGTTTTATCTCCTACGTCATCGTCAAAGTGACCAAAGGAAAATTCAAAGAAATGCACCCGATTCTCTTGGTTTCCACACTCTTGTTCATTGTGAACTTCGTCATGTTGGCCTTGATTTAAAATCATTTCAACGAAAATACAGCAATTCAATCAGAGACTGTCTCGTCAGAGGCAGTCTCTTTTTAAAGTCATGGGGTATAATTGTTTTTCTCGTCGTTTTCCTTGTTTAAACCACATCCAAAGCAATTTTGCCGTCCCTTATCTCAATGATGCGATCAGCCTTTTCCGCAATTTTACGATCATGTGTGATGATGACAAAGGTTGTACCTATTTCATTGTTAATTTGGCGCATTAGGTCATAGATGCTTTCACTGCTTTCCGAATCAAGATTGCCGGTAGGTTCATCCGCCAATATGATTTTGGGCGTATTCATCAATGCCCTAGCAATGGCTGTACGCTGTTGCTGACCGCCGGACATCTTGGTCGCGAGATTGTTTTTTACCTTATCGAGGCCCACCCGATCCAAAAGTTCATTGGCTCGCGTCAGTTGCTCGGCAGTCACTCGGTCTTGCTTGATGCGCAGCGGCATTAAAACATTCTCCAAAGCGGTAAATTCCGGCAAAAGATAATGAAATTGGAAGACAAAGCCCAACACTTCATTCCGCAATAGGGCTAATTCGTCTTTGTTCATCCGGTCACTGCGCTGACCATTAAGAAGGACCTCGCCGGCAGTAGGCTGATCTAGCGTGCCGAGAATATTGAGCAGTGTGCTTTTGCCGCTACCGGACTGGCCGATTATTGAATTAAAGCTGCCTTCTGCAATGCTTAAATCCACATCAAATAAGACTTGTGTTTTGTTATGTGTACCGTAAATTTTGTTAACTTTTTTTAATTCTACTATTTTATCCATTGCGAATGACCTCTATCGGGCTAAGTTTTGAAGATTTGCGAGCAGGAATCAGAGCGGCCAGCGTGGCGACCGTTACAGCAACGAGTGCGGACAAAGTGATGAAAAGCGGATCAATTACGAGCGGGATGATGGGTGATTTATCCGGATTTAAAGCAAATTTGGTAAAACTCCAGCTCAACGCCAAGCCCAGCAAGATGCCTACAATTGCACCGCCTATACCCAGCAAAAGACCCTGAAGCATAAAAATCATACTGGCTGCCCTGTCCCTTATGCCCATTGCTTTAAGTATGCCGATTTGTTTGGATTTCTGTATAACCGTTATAGCTAATACACTCGCGATGCCCAACATAACGGATATCAAGACAAAGATTTGAATCATATAACTGGAGATACTTTGGCCTTCCAAACCGCTCAACAATGCTGCATTATCCGTTTTCCAGTTGTTAACCTGATAGGCATCTCCCAGCCCGGTACCTAAGGTGGCAGCAATCGTGTCTGCCAAAAAGACCTCTTCGACTTGCATTTCGATACTGCTTACTTTTTGGCCATAGGCAAAAATCTGTTGTGCACTTTCCAACTTGCTGATTATCCAGGTTTTATTTAGATTCGCTGCTTTCAAATCAAAAATTCCGCTGATCAGGGCGCTTGTTTCTGTGCGTTTATCGCCCAATAAGGTGATTTGGTCACCCGGCTGAAGCCCGGCTTCTTCGGCCAATTCCCGACCAATCATCACTTCGCCCTCCTGCGAAGGTAAATGGCCATCTACCATGCGTTCCGCAAATTTGTAAATGCCTTCGGCTCTCTCCGGGTCCATTCCTCTCAGGATGATGCTGAAATTTTCACCTTCATGACTTAACAAAGTTTGGCCTTGGGCAACGGGATTAAGGTACATGAGACCTTGATGTAAGCCTTCTACCTCTGTAAGCAAAGCTTGATAATCATCTAGCAGTTTGTCATCCGCCTTTGATGTTATCGTAATCTGACTTTGTGAGCCGATGGTGGTATCGACCAGGTCAAACTGCAGTCCTTGAATGAGTGAACCGATGAAAATTTGCACAGAGACACCAATGGCGATGCCCAGGATAATCAGGAAGGTTTGCATTTTGCCCGCTTTGAGGAAGCGCGCTGCGATACTAAAAGCGAGTTTCATAGCTGTTCTCCTTCCAAGCGTTTCAATGACTCAAAATCAGACATGATAAAATCCGCCCGAAGCAAGGCCACTTTCTCACCCAATTTTTGGATGGCGTGTCCACCCACAATTATTTGCACATTTTGATTGAGCTGCCTGATGCTTTCAATCATGTTGCGCGTCGAAACCAGATGGTAAGGATTGGTAATGCTGATTGCCACATAATCAATTTGACGACTTAAAGCCCTGAAGCCAGGACGCGGAAAGGGCATTGGCACCCACAAAGATGGCGTCGTATCCCAGGTAAGTAAAGACATCCTTCACCATCCGTGCCCCAATGGTATGGAATTCATCTGGGGGCGTAAGTATGACAACTTGTTTACCTTGGGTCACGCTTCTGAGATTGCGGTCACTAATAACATAGGGGTAAATGTTTTCGATGATGGTTTTGATGATGGAGGTGCGGATATGTTCATTCCAGATATCCCGGTTTTCGTCCTCCGCGCTGGCCTGCATACCATTTAATGCCGGGGTCAGAATCTCTTCGTAAATTTTCGTAAAATGGTATTTTTTTTGATCTAGCAGATTAAGAATATATTGTAGTGCTTCGAAGCGGCGTTCGGCAGTTAATATTTCTCAAGAATTCAAATAGTTCTTGGTGCATGTTTTTAGCCCTGTTGGGCAAGCATATCACGCCTTATGATTATAATTGCTTATTTTTTGCCATATTTTATATTATTATCACACTTCGTGTTATATGAGGGTATCTTTTAATGCAAACGTTTCTTCCAGCCGTCTCCGTGAGCTACGCAAAGCGCAGAACCTAACCCAAGGACAATTGGCTAAAAAACTGCATGTCGCGCAAACGACTATCGCAAACTATGAAAACGGCAGACTGCCTGATATCCAACGCGTCTCACAGCTGGCCATCCTTTTCAGGGTCAACATCGATTATCTGCTGGGAAAAGATCTCAATATTGTGCCTAAAGAGAAAAGTGTGCTACCAACGCCTGAGGATTATTATGCAAGTCTGTTACGGGTAACAAAGGCCTGTCCCGCAATATCATCCTCAGTTTGCTGTACAGGTATCGAATCGGAGGATATATAAAAAATATGTAGAAGCCGCCCTTATTAGAACTGAGAACAGTGGCAAACAGGTTTGCTTGAAGTTTGGCAAGAACATCTGATCAGTGAAACCGTCTTGAAATAATCTTCTTAATTAAGGGCTAAAAGCGCCGGATGAGGCCAAGTCCAAAAACGTCTTAGGCTTGCTGCTCGGCGCCGAAACGCACGGCATCGGCTTGCGTATTATCCTGGATTTATTGGAAGAGCGTGGGCACAAACCGCTACTTGCAATCTCTTACCTGCCAAAGACGTGCTCGGAGCCATCCAACAGCTGCAACTCAGGGTCTTGCTCTTTTCTGTCACCCTCAAGGAACACACGGATGCGACCAAGCTCTTAATTGAAAAAATCAGGGCCACTCATGCAAAAGCACGCCGCGCATCATTATTGGCGGAAAAGCCTTTAAACATCCGCGTCAATCGGCTGTGGCGCTGGGCGCAGATGCTTGTTGTCAAAACATCACCGAATTGGATAAAGCACTTGCTTTTAAGCCGAGTTCATGCTGCATGTAGCTGTCTTCTACTTTACGCTGATTTGTAAATCCGCCTTTTCCCTTGATACTGAACTTGGCAAAATAGCGTTCCTCCATCGGAATCCATTCATTGAAAAAGCGTTCCTGCTTGGCGGCAGTTTCGCGTGCTTTAATGCGTTCACGCTGCGTCTCTTTTTCCAGATTGAGGAAGACTTTGAGATCACTAGTTCTCAAAATAGAGATGGACTGTAGACGCCCTCGACAATGACCAAGGGCTTTAGCTCAATCTCATGAGGGTCTCCCAAGCTCATCACGGCACAATCAAAAACACGTAGATGCAGTGCGTTCCTCAACCCTGCTTTCGCCTCGCGTAAAGGCTCAACGACTTCTTCCAACGCTCATAGTGCACGTTACCACCGGCTTCTGCCAGTCTCTTTTCGGTACGCAGTTCGCCTGCAAAAATATGGTCCACATGGTGCGTCGCCGGGAGGGATCAATAACCCGGTGGCCAGGCTGACTTACCGGCACCGGATGAACCCTCGATGCTGAGACAAGCGGCTTTTGCCCTTCTGCACTTAAAAGCGTTCTATATAGGCTCGTAATTTTTCCATTATGCTCTTTTCCTCCGTTCGCGTAGCTCGGAAAATTATGGTGCATAGCTACAAATCGGCTCTAATGCTGATGTGTTGGGGGCAAAGTGTTTCACATTGACCGCATCTGGTACATTGGTCGGCACGCGCGCTGTCCCACTCACTGCTGAAGTAAGGCACAACGGTGCCATCATAATTGGCAAATAAGGCGTGCTCATTCCAGGTCAGGAAATTGTTGGGAATATCGACGCCGAAAGGGCAAGGCATGCTACAGTATTTGCTGTTCGTACACAGGCTGCGCTGATGTGCGACCAGTATTTCTTTGGCTTCACGCAAAGCGGCATCTTCTGTTCCACTTAAGGGACGCAGCGCAAACAAAGCCAGGTTTTCTTCAAGCTGAGCTTGCGTTGACATGCCGCTGAGGATCAGTTTGATCTCCGGCTGTGAAGCGACATAAGAGAAAGCCCAATCGACAGCATTTTTGCTTCATTTTCACCAGTTAAATGTTCGAGCATAGTCATCCGGCAAATCGGCTAGCTTTCCGCCTTTCAAAGGTTCCACATGACGTTCAAACCCTGCTCAGCCGCCGCAAAGCAGACCTTTGAGCCCCGCCTGATAGTTCTCGTCCAGGTAATTAAACTGAATCTGGCAAAAGTCCCAAGGATAGGCCTGCATCACCTCTTCAAAGAACTCATACTCGTCGTGGAAAGAAAAGCCCAAACGTTTAATACGACCCGCAGCCTTTTCTTGCAAGAGATATTCGATGGTTTTAAAGTCTGGAAGGTTTGGCATAATTATTCTTGGTCACACTGTGGAGCAGGTAAAAATCGAAATAATCCGTGCGACACTTTTGCAATTGCTCTTCAAAAACTTTCTCGGCATCTCCCGCTTTTTCCAGTACCCACATCGGCATTTTGTCTGCCAGAAAATATTGCTCTCGTTTATAGTCACTCAAGGCTTCTCCCAAGAAGCTTTCACTTTCGCCGCCATGATAGCCATAGGCCGTATCGTAGTAGTTAATACCACCGGCAAAAGCCGCATCTATCATGCGCTTAGCTGCTACGCAATCAATCTTCCCTGCCTCGTTTTTGGGCAAACGCATGCAGCCGAAACCGAGCAGCGAAACCTTGGTATTATCTTTAAAATAGCGATGTTGCATAATCTAATCCCCTGTTGCTTAGTCTTGCCCCTGATTCTTAATTTATTCAGTGTAAAGCTCTAATGCTCTGTATACTATTATGTCATATTTTTGCGGTAGAATGAGACGGTGATGTTCCGGTCAAAGTTTGCGGGAATCCCAGCAAACGCTGGGACGGCCGGAATAATTGGCCAAGCGGAACGGAGCAGCACATCCCACCATCATTCCGCTACACCGCAGCGTAACCAATACACCGACTCCACAAGCATAGGAGGCAAAATGACAGACTATTATGGAAAAGATACCGCCGTCTTACAAGAGAAGAAGCTTTTCCTGCTCGATATGGACGGCACTTTATACAATGGCGGGCAAGTGTTTCCACAAACGGAGCGTTTTTTGCAAAAAATTAAAGAACATGAAGCCCATTATCGCTTCATCACCAACAATTCTTCAAAATCCGTCAGCAGCTACCGCGAGAAATTAAAAGGGATGGGTATCGCAGCGGTCGACAGTGATTTTTACACCTCGGCGCAAGTCACCGTCCATTATCTCCTGGAGCATCACCCGGGTGCATTGGTCTTTTGCATGGGTACTGCCTCATTAATCGCAGAGCTGGAAGCAGCCGGCATCCGCGTAACCACCGCAGCTGATGAAGCAGTTGAGGTCATTGTCATGGGCTATGATACCGAGCTCAACTATCAAAAACTGGAACGCATCTGTTATTTACTCGGTAAACCCGAACGCAGCTACATCGCAACGAACTGCGACCTGGTATGTCCGATTGAATTTGGCTTTGTTCCCGACTGTGGCTCTTTTAGCATCATGATCGAAAATGCGACCGGTCGTGTCCCCAAATTTTTGGGCAAACCCGAACCGACCATGTTGGAGTACTGCATGCAGGATTTGAATATCGCACCCGAAGACACGGTGCTAATCGGGGATCGCCTATATACCGATATCGCCTCGGCTGCAGCCGCAGGTATCAGCTCGGTCTGTGTGCTGAGCGGCGAAGCGACACTCGAAGATATCGCCCAGGCGAAGGTGAAACCCGATTTTGTCCTGACGGACGTCGGAGCATACTGGGACTAAATTTAGCAAGCAACTTGTAGAGGAGAGTTTTGCCAATGAATAAGAAAATAGCCGAAATGAGCCTAAAGGAACTGGCGACAGCCCGGATTGACGATTGCTCATGCGGAAAAGCGCATCACGCCACACTAAAAAATATTGTGCTTGGAGCAGGCGTCATTACTGAGATTCCCGCTCTCCTAAAAAAGTACGGCGCAGAAAAAGCTTTTGTGTTTTTCGATAAGAATACCGAACAGGCGGCCGGTCAGAAAGTTCTCGCCATTTTACAGGAATCGAGTATTCCCTTCACTTACTATCGTTACCCTCAAGCGGAACTCGAGCCGGATAACGAAGCGGTCGGTCAACTTTGCATGGCTTTCGATCCAACATGCGACGTCATCATAGGCGTAGGTTCAGGAACGCTTAATGATCTTGGCAAAATCCTCGCCGCCCTCAGTTCCCGCCTCTACATGATCGTCGGCACTGCTCCCTCCATGGACGGCTATGCCTCTGCCACCTCCTCGATGAACTTCGACGGCGTCAAAGTCAGTCTCAACTCCAAGCTCCCGGATATCATTGTCGCAGATACAGATGTTCTGAGCACAGCCCCTTTGCGCATGTTTCAGGCCGGTTTCGGTGACATGGTCGCAAAATACATCAGCCTTGCAGACTGGCGTATTGCGCATCTGGTTACCGGTGAATATTACTGTGAGGAAATCGCTGAATTGGTACGAAAATCTCTCAAACAGTGTATGGCCACAGCGGACGGCATCCTCAGTCAAGCACCCGAGACGGCGGCGGCCTTGACCGAGGGGCTCATCTATTCAGGTCTGGCTATGAGCCTGGCCGGTGTTTCACGTCCTGCTTCCGGCACGGAACACTATTTTTCCCATATTTGGGATATGCGTTCCGCCGCCTTGGGCACAAGTGCAGACAGTCACGGCCTACAATGCCTGATCGGCAGTCTGGAGGCCTTGCGCATTATGAAAGCCTGCCAGGAAATTTCACCAAATGCAGATAAGGCAAATGAATATGCCAAACAGTTCGATAAAACAAAGTGGGCATCAGACTTACGCCAATTGTTGGGTAGCGCCGCCGAGCCTCTGATTGCGCTCGAAGCAAAAGAACAAAAATACCAAAGTGCGAAGCACAGGGCTAGGCTGCAAAACATCCTGCAACATTGGGAAGAAATTCAAGTTATACTAGACCAGCTGATGGCTGAAACCGTAGACTTAAATAGCATTTTAGAGACAATTCAGGCACCTACCAAAGCCTCAGAGCTAAACATTGATAAGCCAGAATTGAAGGAGACTTTTAAGGCAACGAAAGATATCCGTGATAAGTACATTATCACCCGCTTGCTCTGGGATTTAGGGGAATTAGACGAAGTGGCGGAAGTGCTTTACCCCTAACATAAATAGGAAACCAATTTTCAAATAGAAAGCAATTTTGGGTAAGTAAAGCGAAAGGGACTGCGGCAATTTGCAGTCCCTTTCTGTCGGAGGAGAGCGATACCTAAACTTCGTTGAACCAGTGCAGCCCCGGCCAGGATTCGTATGAATCCGCCTGCGCATTGGGCTGAGGCTCGCCCGGTGTTGAACGACCGTTCAAGATATACTCTTTGAGGAGTTTTTTCATTTCAGTCACTTTTTCAGGATACTCGTCAACAAGATTGTTTTGCTCGCCTATATCTTTTTTCAGGTTATAGAGTTGCATTTCAGGCAATCCTGTTAAATCGCGATTGTGGATGATGTCCCAAGTACCACCGGAACCTTGGCAGAGTTCCAATTTCCAATCGCCCTGACGGATGGCATACATACCCAGTTGCGAATGATGCACAGTAGCTTCTCTGAGTTGATAGGATTCACCCTGCCAGAGTCTCAGATTAGAGATGCTATCCTCGGCTGCATTGTCGGGAATCTCGTAGCCAATCACCTCGGCAAAAGTCGCATACAAATCTGTCAGACAGATTGTGTCGGTGCAAACCGTGCCATTTTTGATGCCTTCGGGCCATGACAGGATAAACGGAACGCGATGTCCGGCTTCCCATATATCGCTCTTCCAGCCGCGGAACTTATAGCTCGGGTTATGTCCTTGAGCCAACAGTGCCGGGAAATCGGAGGTGGCAGAGCAGCCGTTGTAGCTGGTCACGATGAGGATTGTATTGTCAAAAATATCAAGCTCTTTCAGTTTGTCGACCATTTTGCCAATAAAATCATCCATCTGCAGAACAAAGTCTCCGTACTCACCGATCCCTGATTTGCCATGGAATTCACGTGCAGGAACGATCGGCGTATGAGGTGCGGGAGTTGGAATATAGAGGAAGAAAGGCTCGTCTTTCGCGGCTAGTTCGTCCACCAGCTCCAGACACTTCTTGTCCATTTTCGGTACGACATCGCGAGGATCAAAGCCCGGAGCGGCCGGACCTTTTTCTAAGAGGAAACGAATTTCAGGGCGACGATGGTCGGCTTCATGTGAACCCACGGTTTGTGTCGGTGGTTCTAAAACGCGATCATTTTCGATATAGACGAGGGGCGGTTGGTCAAGAGATGCGGGCATACCGTAGAAGTAATCGAAGCCTTTTGCATTGGGACCATCAGCGATAGGTGCGGTATAGTCCAGGCCGAAGTCTTCTCGGCTGTTGTCTGCTTCATAATAGTTGATGGATAGCTTGGTATCACCGACGGTTTTCCAATCCATACCCAGATGCCATTTACCGACAGCAGCCGTATTATAGCCATTATTTTTGAGCATATGCGCCATGGTCATTCGATCTTTTTCGATCAATGAGCAGGATTGCCCGGCCAAAACGATGTACTTCAATGCTGAACGCCAATTATAGCGTCCGGTCAGAAGGCCATAGCGTGAAGGGGAACAAACGGCTGACGAGGAATGACAATCCGTAAATTTCATGCCATCAATAGCCAATTTGTCGAAATTGACTGTTCTGATTTTTGATTCAGGGTTAAAACAAGAGACGTCGCCGTAGCCTAAATCATCTGCCAAGTAAACAATAATGTTTGGTTTTTTCTTTTTATCAGACATTTCTACTTATCCTTTCTAATTTCAGATACATCAGCGTACGACAAAATTCC
>JAXGQD010000008.1:0-88637 GCA_040766665.1 Oscillospiraceae bacterium | reverse complement strand
TCATCATGCGTTTTCGCCTCTATCCGGGAGCAGTCTTGGATTAACGGAAAAAATGCCGTAAAAAGTGCGGATTACCATGAAACCCACGACTTGCTACAAACCACCACAAACCACAACTCCCATGAAAACCACGATTTGCCACCAACCCCTCCACCACCAACATCCCCACACCGCAACGGCAGCCGAAAGGAGGACTATGCAGAACTTAGACCAGGTATTGGAACAGAATACGACGCAGTATCTGCGACATTTGCAGGAACTGGTAGCCCTTGACACGCATTGTCTGGGACATGGGATAGATGGCGGCTTGGAAAAGGCCGGCCAGGACTACCTCATCGAGCTCTTCAAGCAAATGCAGGCTGATGAGATTCGCATCGACCCGATGGACGAAGCCATTATCCAAGACGCCATAAAGACCCACAACGAGGGCAATGCCGGACACAATCTAGCGGAGCGCTACAACGTGCATGCGCGATTTAAAGGTAGTGGAGGTCCCAGCCTGCTCTTCAACGGCCACATGGACACCATGCCCGCCGGTGATGAGTCAGAATGGACCAGCCCGCCCCATGCAGCCGAGCTCCGCGATGGCAAGCTTTACGGCTTGGGTAGTACTGACATGAAAGGCGGTCTGATGGCCGCGGTCATGGCGCTTAAGTTACTGCAGGACGCCGGAGAGGAACTGCCGGGCGATGTCATCATCAGCTCGGTTTGCGACGAGGAAGGCGGAGGCAACGGCTCCATTCAAGCCGCGATGCAGGGCATCAAAGCGGACGGTGTCGTGGTTTGTGAATGCAGTGCCGATGAACTGATTTTGGCGCACATGGGCTTTGTCTTTTTCCGTGTGAGTATCAAAGGTAAAGCGGTGCATTCAGGCGGTAAATGGAAGGGCGTCAGTGCGATTGATAAAGCCGTGAAAATCATGGCAGCATTGAACGAATTGGAACACAACTGGTTGCTGCGTTATAAGCATCCGCTTTTGCCAGCACCCAACTTAAACGTTGGTGTGATAAAAGGCGGAACAGCAGGTTCAACCGTGGCAGGAGACTGTTTATTTGAGACCTGTGTGCACTACCTGCCCGAGGTCATGTCATATCACAGTGTAGTGGAGGCTTTCAAAGATGCCGTTGCACGCGTGGCGCAGGCGGATCCTTGGCTTTCTGAAAATGCTCCGGAAATCGAGATTTATCAAGCCGGTGGTGCATTTGAGCAGTCAGAGGACGAGCCTCTGGTTGAACGTTTTAAAGAGGCTTATACACGCGTCTATGGCAAAACACCCCCCATCGTCGGTTCTCCGGCCGGTTGTGACAGCAGAACCTGGAAAAACATCGCAGGCTGTCCCACCATCCAATTCGGTCCGGGGCATCTGGAGCAATGCCATGCCGTAGATGAATTCCTGGATGTTGAAGAGTATTTCAGATGCATAAAAGTCTATGCCGAGCTCATCATGAGCGGAGCAGCGAAGTAAAGCGGGCAAACACAGCAGAAGCAAATAAAGAATGCAAGCAGCAGGAAACAAACTATAAGGGTAAATACAAAAACACAAGGTAAAGAACAAACAAAAAGGGCAAATCCAAAGCACAAGCCTAAAAACAAAAAGTAGAGGAGATTTGAAAATGAGCAAAAAAGTCAAAAAGAGTAAAAAGGTCTTGTTGGCCGGTGAGTCGTGGGTTATCTATTCGACACACATGAAAGGCTTTGACAGCTTCTATACGACGACCTATGGCACAGGTGAAAAATTCCTGGTCGAGGCTCTGGAGAAGGGTGGCTACGAAGTCGAATTCATGCCCAGCCATGTCGCAGCCGAAGGTTTTCCTTTTGAGCTGGAAAAATTGCAGGAATATGCCTGCATCATTTTGTCCGATATCGGCGCCAACACCCTGAATCTGCCCATTCAGACCTTCTCAAAGAGTGTCAAAACGCCGAATCGCTGCGACCTAATCCGTGACTACGTCATGGAAGGCGGCTCCCTCCTGATGGTCGGTGGTTACCTGACCTTCTCCGGCATCGATGCCAAAGGTAAATGGGGCGATACCGCGGTACAAGACGTACTGCCCGTCGACGTGATGAAAGTGGACGACAGAATCGAGCACTGCGAAGGCATCACCCCTGTGACCGTAGAGCCTAAACACGCTATTTTTAAAGGTGTTGACCCCAAATGGCCGGATGTGCTGGGTTATAACAAAACCATTGCCAGACCCGAAGCCGACGTCATCGCCACCATCGGCAGTGACCCCTTTATCGCTACCGGTGAATACGGCAAAGGCAAGTCCGCAGTCTTTACCTCGGATTGCTCCCCACACTGGGCTCCGCCGGAATTCTGCGACTGGTCCTCATACAATCAACTTTGGCAAAACATACTCGCATGGCTGACAGCCTAATGCGGATGACAAGTAAAGACAGAGCAGCGGCCTTGGCCCTGCTCTGTGATTTCATCAATACAGCCAGCGTCAACGGTACGGAGGGAGAGCGGGCCTTCGCGGAAAAAATTGCGGCGACGCTGCGCTTCTCCGGCCTCGAGGCTGAGCTTGAAGCGCTCGACGAGAAGCGGGCCAACGTCTTTTTGCGCATAGCGGGTAAGGATCGCAGTCGCAGTATTTTGCTTAACGGCCATTTGGATACGGTCAAGTATGGCGATTTACAGGCTTGGAAAACCGATCCGGCTGTTGCGACAATTGTAGACGGAAGACTTTATGCCCGAGGTGCCTGCGATATGAAAGGCGGCCTGGCCGGTATAGTCTATACGCTGACTTCGCTCCGGGAGCAAGGCTTTGTTCCCGCTGTCGACATCTGTTTCATCGCGAGCTGCGATGAGGAATCCGGCGGAGCTGGGGCCAGCGCCTGCCTGGATAAAGCCTGTTTGGCTGAAGCCGAATTCATGCTGGTGGCGGAACCGACTGCCCTGAACTTGGGGATTTGTGAAAAAGCCTGTAATTGGCTGAAACTTATTGTTTACGGAAAGACCGGACACGGTGCATATCCTGAGCGCGGTTGTAACGCGATCGAGCATGGTTTTGCCCTCCTGCAAAGAGTAAAAAGTCAACTCGTGCAACACGGGCATCCGCTGCTGGGCCAAACGAGCATGCAGATCACGCAGATCAATGGCGGCATTGTCCCTAACATGACCCCGGACAAGGCTGAATTTGTCATGGACATCCGAAACGTCCCCTCCATTAGTAACGAAGCTTTGTTCGCGTTAATCGAAAAGGAATCACAGAAGGAGGCAGAGTCCTGCCAAGGGCTGCTGCGCACGGAACTGGAAATCATTAACAGCCGACCACCTTTGGAAAGCCCGGTCATGGATCCTTGGATCCAGGCTTTTGCCAAAGCGGCACAGCGTATTAAGGGTGAGGTGCCCGAGGTCTGCGGAGTCAACTTTTTTACCGATGCATCCTTATTTGTACAGGCCAATGACAAAGCGCCGTTGTTGCTTTTCGGACCTGGCGACCCGGCCATGTGCCATCAGGCCAATGAGGCCTTGAATATTGCAGAGTACGAAGCATTTATTGAGATCTTGACGCAATTTTTAAAAAACATCGCTTGAAATAAAGGAGGGGGCTCATGCGTGTCAGCATACGTGACGTAGCCGAACGGGCAGGTTGCTCGGTTTCGACAGTCTCCTTGGTGCTCAATAATAAAGCGGGCAAAATCAGCCCAAAAACCATTGCGCGTGTGCGCGAAGCCGCCAAAGATTTACGTTATCGCCCTAATCAGCTCGCGGTCAGCCTGGTCAAACAGCGCAGCCTCAGTATCGGCTTGATTGTCCCGGATATCAGCAATCAGTTTTTTTCCAAATTGGCCAAAGCGGTCGAATCAATTTGTCGCGAGCACGGCTTCAGTGTCTTCCTTTGCAACACCAACGATGATCCGCGCATCGAGTCACAGCACATCAGAGACTTGTTGGACAAATCCGTGGACGGTCTGCTCCTCTGTATGGCGTCCGCCGCCAGCTACGAAGACGAAGCCCGGCTGATTAAACGCATTCAGGAGCACCGCGTGCCCTACTGTGTCATTGACCGCCACTATTCGGGTATTGCTTCGTTTTTTGTACGAGTGGACCATTACCGCGGTGCTTTAATGGCCGTAGAACACCTCATCGCAGCCGGTCATCGCCGCATTGCCTGTGTGACCGGTCCGCCCAATTTGGAAGATGCCCAGGCCCGTTTGGCGGGCTACCGGGCGGCCTTGCAGGCAGCCAATTTGGAATTTGATGAAGGCCTGCTTTTTCCGGGCGACTACGGCTGGGAAAAAGGGCGCGCGGCGGCAGAGCCGGTGTTGGCAAGCGGGGCGACGGCGGTTTTTGCCTTTAATGATCTCTCGGCGATGGGCCTGATGTCCGGTTTACATGCCTGTGGCAAAAGCATCCCCGAAGACATTTCCGTCGTGGGCTACGACGACTCGGATTATGCGCGCATCTACGATGTGCCCTTGAGCAACATCCACCAACCTTTGAATAAACTGGGGCAGGAAGCCTTCCGCCTTCTGTTGGAACAAATTGAGGGGCAGGCCGCAGCGGAAACACAGGTAATTATTGAGCCCTACTTGGTGGAAAGAGCCAGTGTGGCGCAGCTAGATAAAAATGTGGAGGAGTAAGCAGATGAAAGTACTCAGTTTTGGTTCCCTGAACATTGATTATGTTTATGAAGTGGACCATTTCGTGAAGGCCGGAGAAACCCTGAGTTCCTTTTCGCTCACGGTTTTTCCCGGAGGTAAAGGCCTGAACCAGTCCATCGCCCTGGCCAAAAGCGGCTTGACGGTTTTCCATGCCGGCGCGGTGGGTGCCCAGGATTCGGCCCTCTTGCTGGATGCGCTGAGAGAGGCGGGTGTGCAGACGGATTACATCCGCAAGGTCGATGGGGCCAGTGGTCATGCCATCATTCAGCGCGACATGCAGGGGCAGAACTGTATTCTTTTGCACGGAGGAGCCAATCAAAAAATCGATGCGGAGCTCATCGCTGAGACACTGCAAAGCTTTGGACCGGGAGACTGGTTGGTTTTGCAAAACGAAATCAACGCCAACGCGGAGATTATCAAAACGGCAAAAGCGCGCGGTTTAAGCATCGCCCTCAATCCCTCGCCGATGGATGCGAAGGTCCTGGCTCTGCCGCTTGAGGACATCGACTATTTCCTGCTTAACGAAACCGAGGCCATGCAGATTTTGGGTCTCGATGCAGAGCCTGATCCGGACGAGGCTTTGGACCAGTTGCTCGTACGTTTTCCTGCGGCACGTTTCGTGCTGACCCTGGGAGGGGCGGGCTCGGTTTTTGCCTCTGCAACAGAGCGCGTCAAACAAGCGATTTATAGGGTGGCGGTAGTGGATACAACAGCCGCGGGTGATACGTTTAGCGGTTATTTCATTTCAGCGCTGATGGCCGGAAAAAGTCCCGCTGTCGCGATGGACGAAGCCTCAAAAGCCGCTGCGATAGCGGTCAGTCGGGCGGGAGCCGCACCGAGCATTCCGACACGTGCAGAAGTGGAGGGCTTTCAGGCATAGTAAGTGGAGTGCAAGTCCTGAGAAGGACATCAGCTAATCAAACATAAGGGGGGAAGAAAGATGGCCAAGCTGAATAAGGATTTCCGCCTAGGCGTCGCGACTGCAGCCGGGCAAATTGAAGGAGGACAGGTCGGCTCCAACTGGAACGCCTTTTCTGATGCCGGTCTCATCAAAGACGGGAGCAACATCGCTCGGGCCAATCAGCATTGGGAGCGCTACGTTGAAGACACGGAACTGCTAGCCGCACTGGGCATCAAGGACTACCGCCTTTCACTGGAGTGGGCGCGCATAGAGCCACAAGAGGGCGTTTTCGACGCCGCTGTTTTACAGCGCTACCGCGCAGAGCTGGAATTATTGCGCAGTAAGGGCATCCGTCCGCTCATTACCTTTTACCACTTTACCCATCCGCTCTGGTTTGAGGATAAGGGCAGTTTTACCAAAGCGGAGAATCTGCGCTACTTCCTCGCCTTTGTCGAACAGTGTCTCCTAAGCTTGGGCGACTTGTGTGAGGATTATGTCACCATCAATGAACCCAATGTTTTTGCCGTACAAGGCTATCTCTTTAAACTCTGGCCACCGCAGAAACGCTCCCTACGCTTGACGCTGAAAGTCATGAATGTACTAATCCAGGCTCATTTACAGACTTACCAGCTGATTCACCGCCTGCGTAAGGACAGGGGCTGGACGGGGACGAGGGTGAGTTTTGCCCATCACATGCGGGTCTTCGAAGCAGCCCGGGACAGGTTCATCGATCGCCTGGCGGTGCGTCTCTTCAATCGCTTTTTCAAGATGATTTAATGCGTGCTTGCTTCAAAGCCAGGATTTCGCTGGCCTTTTCAAGAACATGGCAAAATCCACCCGGCCAATACGTCGACCATTTGCCATCAGTACTACACCCGCGACATGCTGCGGGGCTTCTCCATCCAAGTGAAAGAGGGGGCGGAGGTCAACGATTTAGGTTGGGAGATCTATCCTGAAGGTCTGATTCAATCGGCACAGCGCTGCTATGACTGTCTGCCCCTAGACATCGTCATCACCGAAAACGGTACCTGTGATAACAACGATCGCTTCCGCAAGGACTACATTGAACGCCATCTAGAGGCCATTGCGGCTTCGTCGCTGCCGATAAAAGCTTACTATCACTGGTGTTTTATTGATAATTTTGAGTGGCAGGAAGGTGAAATAGCGCGCTTCGGATTGGTACACTGTGATTATGAAACGCAGGAGCGCAGCGTAAAAGAGAGCGGCAGATACTACGCCGCACTGATTAGGCGCTTGCAAGAGGATACCGTGGCTGAGTGAGAGAGGGGCGTCTGCCGGCAGGCGTAGATGGAGGACTTGATGAAGCAGGCAAGGCGTAACCGCTTTTTTTACGGACTGGGAACCGTCGGACGCGACATGGTCTATACGCTTTTTTCCATGTACCTCATGTACTATCTGACCGATGTCTTGACCATATCGGATGCCACCATGCTGGGCGTGACCCTGGTCTTTATGGCGATGCGCATCTTCGACGCGTTTAACGATCCTTTTATGGGCTTGATTGTGGACAACACCAAATCACGCTTTGGAAAATTCAAACCCTGGATTGCGGGCGGTGTGCTCTTGGCCGGGGTCTTTACCGTTTTTATGTTTATCGATTTCGGCTTACAGGGCGGCTCCTTCGTGCTGCTTTTTGCCCTGATTTATCTCTTCTGGGAAGTGACGTATACCGCCAATGACATTGCCTACTGGTCCATGCTGCCGGCCCTTTCGCGCGATCAAAGGGAACGTGAAAAGATTGGTTCGGTGGCCCGTATCTGTGCCAATGTCGGGATGTTTACGCTCGTCGTCGGTATTGTACCCATCACAGACATACTGACCAAAGTTTTGGGTAGCGAACAGCGCGCCTACCTGGCTTTAGCGGTGATTTTGGTGCTCGTGATGTGGCTCTTTCAGTTCATCATGCTGGCTTTGGTCAAAGAGGAGCATGTGCAGGTGGAAGTCGAAAAGCCGACCAACATCCGTGATTTGTTCACCACCATTTTTCACAATGACCAGCTGCTTTGGACTACGGTCTCGATGTGCCTTTTCATGATCGCCTACACGACCACAACCAGTTTCGGGCTCTATTATTTTGAGTACATTTTTGGCGACAAGGACGCCTACTCTGTTTTCGCACTCATCCTAGGAGTCTCGCAGATAGCAGCACTGGCCGCTTTCCCGCTCTTCTCCAAACGTTTCAGCCGCAAGAGCCTGTACCGCAGTGGGACGATCTTGGTGGTGGCGGGCTATGTCATTTTCTATGTGGCAAAAGAAAGCCTCATCACCATCGCCGTCGCCGGTATCCTGCTCTTTGTCGGCCAAGCCTTCATCCAACTGCTGATGCTGATGTTCATTTCGGACTGCGTGGAATACGGCCAGCTCAAGCTGGGGCGGCGCAACGATTCCATCACGCTTTCGCTGCAACCGCTGATCAACAAAGTCGGCGGGGCAGCCGCCAGCGGCATTGTCGGTCTGACGGTGCTTTGGTCGGGGGTGAAAAATGCACGTTCCGCCGCAGACATGCAGCCGGAGGGGATTACGCTGTTTAAGACGGCGATGTTGCTTTTGCCACTCTTTTTAATCGCCTTGAGCTATCTCATTTATGCGAAAAAGTACGTCATTACGGAAGAAAAATATGCGGAAATTGTCGCTGCAATAAAAGCACAAGAAGAGGCCGGGCCTGCGGAGGGAAGTGGCTTATGATCAGCAAGCAATCCAGTCTGCGAGATGTGTATCAAACCGCCGTGGGGCGAGACATCATCAAACGTCTGCTCCTGGAAAAGGCGCTGAGCGAAGCCTGGATTACCAAAACACCCTTGGGGCGCATCAAGCTGAAGACTGCTGCGCGTTTTGCCGGTGAAGATTTGATTGGTGCTTTGTTGACACTGGTCAACGGTGAAAACGACTCGATTGCAGCGGGAACAGGGGAAATCAGCAAGCCCTGGTATAAGAATGCGGTTTTTTATCAAATCTATCCGCGCTCCTTCAAGGACAGTAACGGTGACGGGATTGGTGATTTGCGAGGCATCATTGCGAAACTGGATTATATTCAGGCCTTGGGTGTGGACGCCATTTGGCTTTCACCGATTTATGATTCACCCAATGACGACATGGGTTACGACATCCGCGATTACCGAAAAATCATGACGGAAATGGGCACGATGCAGGACTTCGATGCGCTACTGGATGCTTGTCACAGCCGTGGTCTAAAGCTCATCATGGATTTGGTTTTTAACCACAGTTCCGATGAGCACGAGTGGTATCAAAAGGCGTTGGCCGGTGATAAGACTTATCAGGATTATTATTTTTTTCGAGAAGGAACGCCCGAGCAGCCGCCTAATAACTGGCGCTCCTTTTTCAGCGGACCGGCCTGGAAATATGAGCCGGCCCTTGAACGCTGGATGCTGCACCTTTTTTCGGCCAAGCAACCTGATCTCAACTGGGACAATCCGGCGCTGCGGCAGGAACTCTACGCCATTGTGCGCTGGTGGTTGGAAAAGGGTGTGGACGGCTTCCGTTTGGATGTGGTGAATTACATTTCGAAAGCGCCGGGCCTGCCTCAGGGTTCGCAGCTGATTGGTGATATCTTGGGTTATACCGGCATCGAGCATTACTATTACGGACCGCATTTACATGATTATCTGCATGAAATGCAGGTCGAGGCTTTTGCCCCTCATAAGGCCTTCTCTGTGGGTGAAACGCCCGGTATCGGTTTCGAAATGGCGAAACTGCTAACGAACGAGGCGCGTGAGGAACTGAATCTGGTCTTTATCTTTGATCATCTGGAGATGCCCGGAAAACAGCGCTGGGATGCGTACCGCTACGACCTCAATAACTATAAAAATTACATCATCGCCGCGGAGCAAAGCCTCAGCCCCAAAGATTGGCAGGCTCTGTTTTTCGAGAATCACGACAATCCGCGTATGGTGTCGAAAGTCAATCCCGAGCCGCAGTACCGCGAGCCTTTGGCCAAAGCCCTGGGACTTATGCAACTGACCTTGCGTGGGACGCCTTTTGTTTTCCAGGGACAGGAACTGGGGGCGGTGAACCAAAATTTCAGTACGATGTCCGATTTGCGCGACGTCGAGAGTATCAATAAATATCAGGCGCTTCTGGAAAGTGGCAAAAGCCAGCCCGAAGCCTGGCAAACCGTCATGGCCGGCACCCGCGACCATGCGCGCACCCCCATCGATTGGACCACTGAGGGCGGCTTCAGCGCGAATGACAAGGCCTGGCTCCTTTCTCAATCCGTAGGCGATGGCCACAGCGTCGCCGAACAGGAAAACGACCCCGACTCCGTGCTCAGCTTTTATCAAAGCCTGCTCAAGTTGCGTAAAACCTATCCCGCCTTACAGTTTGGCCAAATCGTCTTCATCGAGCCAAGCCGCAAGCATCTCTTTATGTATGAGCGGCAGATGCCTGGTGAAATGAGCCTATTTGTCGAAATCAACCTCAGCGCCAATAAGATAAAGCGCAGCCCCAAGGCTACGCCCTATCAAGAAAGATTACTCAGTAATTATGCGGATCCCGGAGCGGATGCTAAAAAACTTAGACCCTATGAAGCGAGCATTTATCTCGCTAAGTCAGGGCAAAATTCTCTTTAAAGTTCGCGCCTCCCAGCCAGTGCTTGGGCCAGGGTCATCTCGTCGGCATACTCCAGATTAGAGCCCATCGGGATACCGTGTGCGTTGCGCGTGGTCTGGATGCCCGAGGGTTTCAGAAGGCGGGCGATGTACATAGCCGTCGCTTCGCCCTCTGCAGTGGCATTGGTCGCCAAAATGACCTCTTCAACGAAGTCTTCTTTTTGTAGGCGTGAAAAAAGTTCCGCCAAACGGATATCCTGAGGACCGACATTCTGTGTGGGATTGAGCGAACCGTGCAGCACGTGATAGTAACCCGTGTACTTGTTCGTGCGTTCCATGGCCGCCACATCATTGGGTGTCTCAACCACACAAATCTGCGCCTTGTCGCGCGCTTCATCCGCACAGATGACACAGGGGTCTGTGTCCGTGAGGTTAAAACAACGCGTACAAAAATTGGTATTCAAGCGCGCATCAAGGATGGCGTCCGCGAGATTGCGGGCCACATCCTCAGGCTTGGACAAAAGGTAAAAAGCCAGACGCTGCGCCGATTTACTGCCGATGCCCGGCAAGCTGCCGAGCTGAGCGATTAACTTCGTAATCGCGGGTGAAAATTTGGCCATAGCTTAGAAACCGAAGCCTCCGCCCATCTGTGAGAAGCGCCCCATTTTGGACTCGTTCAGCTTTTCCAATTGCTCATTCGCATCGTTGAAAGCCGAAATGATGAGGTCCTGCAGCATTTCCACATCATCAGGATCCACTGCCTCGGGTTTGATTGTCAGTTCGGTGATTTCGTGACTGCCGTTCATTTTCAGGCTGACCATGCCGCCGCCGACGCTGGACTCAATCACCGCTTCGGCGATTTCCTGCTGTGCTTTCTGCATGTCTTCCTGCATTTTTTGTGCTTGTTTGAGCAGGGCATTCATGTTTCCGCCGCCCGGAAAACCGCCTCTGCCGCCAAATCCTTTTGCCATTTTTAAACCTCTATTCTTCTCTTTCATCCTCAAAGGGGATGTTCAGTTCTTCCGCAACCATACGGATGCGTTTCATCCAATCGTCGTCCTGCTGCTGCACGGGAGCCGGGTCCTCTTCGCTCGCGAAATGCGTCACCAACTTCAGCGGAATCCGTTCGGGCGCACAAATCTCGTCCCAGGTCGTAAAGGCGTCGTGCCCTTGGGCACTGCTCAGTACATTATAGTGATGCCTCGTTCTTTCGGCAAAATGCAGCTCCAAACCATCCGCCATCGGCTGTGGCTGCGCTTCTCTGGCAAAAAGAAAGAGAAAAGGCTCCTCAACGCTGAGCGTATCCAAGGTCTCCTGCCAAAACTTTTTCAGCTGCTCCGGATCGTAGCCACCGTCGCTCGTACGGACTTGAGGTGCAGCTTCCTGCTTCTTTATTTGTTCCTGTCTGAATTGCGCTTGCGTTGAAGCAAGCAATTCGGGGGAAAGCAAGGCCAAATCTTCGGGTGTCAGTAAGTCAAAGGGCGATTCTTCCTCTGCTTCGGTATCTTTCGCGGGAGCTTCGCCGGGCTGCGGCGGGGCATCCTCTGGTAGAACCTTTGGGGTAGTATCTGTCGGCTTTGATTCCACCTCTGCTTTCGTTATTTGAGCAGTGCTACCAACGGGTTCCGGGTCCGCGCTTGCTTGTGCTGCTTGGGCCGGTATTGTTGTGGCCTCTGAATCTGCGCTTGTTTGGCTTCTCGTTTCTTCTTGAAAAGCCGGAGGCATTGTCTCGATTTCCGGAGCTTCGATTGGTACTGCCGGTCTTTGTTCCGCGACTACAGGAACACCCATATTTGTTTGAGTGACTTGGCTTTTGTATGGCTCTGGCTTCGGGATTTCAGCGACCCGAGTTGCTTGAGGGATCTCTGCTGTCGCATCGGCAGGTTGTTGTGTGGCTACAGCCGCTCTGGGTATCTGCGTTTCAAGTTTCTTTAAACCGGCAGAAATGGCGATTAAAGTAATTTCCAACGAAGTGCGTGGCTGTTCCGAGCGGCGCAATTCCTGCATCAAGGCGGAGAGCTTGAAAATCACATCGCCCAATTCACTTTGCTCATAGACCTGCGCCAAAGCCGCAATTTTCGTCTTTTCCTCAGCACTGCCTGAAATGAGCGCAGGGGAGTGAGGTGCCACTTTGGCGACTAGGACATCTCTGAAAAACGAGGCGAGTTCAGCACTAAAACGCGCGATGTCACGACCTTCCGCAACCATCGTTGCCACCATCTGCAAAACTCGATCAATAGCCGCTTGTTTCATGGCTTCAGCCAAATCGGCATAGAAAAGCTTGTTGACTGAACCGACCAAGCCCCTTACCTTTTCAGCCGTTATGCCTTCGGGGAAGCTCAGGCGACTTTGGTCTAAGAGACTGATGGCATCGCGTAAGGCGCCGTCACCCAAGACCGCAATCTGCTGCAAGCCATCTGCATCAATCGTAATCCCTTCTTCAGCAGCAATTGTTTTGAGGCGCGCCACAATTTCCGCATCGGGGATGCGGCGAAAGTCAAAGCGCTGACAACGGGAGAGAATGGTAGCGGGAATACGGTGCGGATCAGTGGTTGCCAAAATAAAGATGGCATGGGCAGGGGGTTCTTCAAGTGTTTTTAGGAGGGCGTTGAATGCGCCTGCTGAAAGCATATGCACTTCGTCGATGATATAGACTTTATATTTAGCCAGCACCGGCAAAAAGACAATCTCATCTATAATCCGACGCACGTTGTCCACGCTGTTATTGGAGGCGGCGTCGATTTCCTGAACGTCCAGTAAAGTATTGTCCAAAATGCCTTGGCAGATTTCGCATTGATTGCAAGGGTTGCCGTCTTGTGGATTGAGGCAGTTGACCGCCCTGGCCATAATCTTGGCTAGGCTGGTTTTTCCCGTACCACGTGTACCGCAAAACAAGTAAGCATGGCCGACTTCACCGTTTTTCACAGCCTGCTTCAAAGTCTGTACAACTTGCTGTTGAGCGACGACCGAATCAAAATCCATCGGGCGCCAGGCTCGGTACAAAGCCATTTGTGCCATCTGCGCGTCTCCTTGTTAACCCTAATAAAGTAAAAATGCTTTCCCTGCACTGAAGCCGAGAACAGGCTGAACCGCAGCACCTTCAACGGATCGCTTACTGCTGCTTCCTTCCGGACCTGACAGGGTTCACGGGCTGAATCGCACGGGACCCATCCTCGACTTCAGTGCAGAAAAAACATCTTCGCTGCCTGAGTATTATAGCTTGACTCCTGTTCAAATAGCAAACAAAGACGAGTGCCGGCAAATTCGTGCTAAGAATCCTTTTGCCTGAACAAATCATAACAGCTCTCCGAGAATTTTGAAGGGTTTGGATTTTGCCAGATGTACTTAAAATGTCCCACGGAAACGACTAAAATATGAATATCAAATTCTCTCAAAAACGTTATTTAGTGTATATAGCAAATGTCGGGGGAGGAGAAGAATATGGAAGACTCTCAACCTAAAAAGTTACTAATCCTAAACATTCTGGATATTCTAAGTAGGTACTCGGATGCGGATCACAAATTGAGTCAAAAGGACATTGTAGATCTCCTCAAAGAGAAGTATGGCATGACCGCTGAGCGAAAATCAGTTAAACGAAATTTACTAAACCTGATTGAGTTCGGTTACAGTTTGAACAGCGAAGAAAGTGAAAGAATCAATGCTCAGGGAGAAGTGGAAACGCTGCAAAGCCAATGGTACATGGACAGAACTTTTTCCGATGCCGAGTTGCGTTTAATGGTCGACAGCCTGCTTTTTTCCAAGCATATCCCCAATAAGCAACGCAAAGAGTTAATTAAGAAAATTGAAGGCTTGTCCTCAGTTTACTTTAGCTCAAAGGCGCATCAGATTTCGCTCCTCGCGGACAATACGCCGGAAAACAAAGAGCTCTTTTATAACATCGAAATATTGGACGAAGCCATTCGCGAACGAAAACAAGTCAGCTTTCTTTATAATGAGTTTGGCTTGGACAAGAAATTGCATCCGAGGACCGATAAAAGCGGGAAGACCAGAGTTTATGTGGTCAATCCTTACCAGATGGCTATTACTAACGGCCGCTACTACCTGATTTGCAATTATGACAAATACGATAACATGGCAAACTATCGTATTGATCGCATAACGAAAATCAAGAAGCTTGATAGCAAGGTTAAACCACTCCAAGAATTAGCCGGTTTTGAAGATGGTTTGGACTTACCCAAACACATGGCAGAACATATCTATATGTTTACGGGTAAAAGCGAGCGCATCAGTTTCCGCGCGAAAAGATACATCCTATCCGATCTCTTTGATTGGTTTGGTGCCGATATGCGTTTCTCAGATGAAACCGCCGATGAGGTGACGGTCAGCGTCAATGTGAACCTGGATGCTATGCGCAAATGGGCTCTACAATACGCCTTGCATGTCAGGGTTTTGTCTCCCTTAAGTCTGTACGAAAATGTGAAGGCTGATATTGCTAAAGCAAGCGAAAACTATCAGAGTGTTCCATAACTGTCGCACGGCTTTTGTTAATCTGATGACATGCCGAATGGGGGTGAGAGCATGGTCAGCACAGCGATTAATGAATTACCAAAACAGTTAGCCGGACGAACAGAAACATTATCTTTGACCAACGGCTTTACCATCCTGGAGAAGAGCGCAAAAGTTGACCTGGATACCGCTTATCGACAACTCACCGGGAAAGGCCAACTCCGCTATACCAAGGCGGTGAAGAACGGAAAATATGTCAACCTCATGAGCCACGTGCTCGTTTGTCCCCATTGCGGTAAACACAAACCTTTTTATCGACATTTTATGGAACCCGTTAAAGCAAAACCTCAAATAAGTAAGCTCAACATCGAGCGATGGACGAGTCGTCAACTCTCGTTTTTAGAGCCTGAGGAAAGCCAAGCACAGGTTTTATTCTTAAATAGGCCGGAATGGGAAATCGAAAAATTCCGCTGTAAAAGCTGTGGCCATATATCCAAGCCTAGCGACAAAAAGGAAACAATTCGGTTGGATTACCAAGAGCTTGGTCTCGAAGTCAGCACAGTCATTCATGACATGGAGGAGTTTTCCGCTTTAATCTGGGCAGATTTACTATCTGATATACCGGTCTTTCCCATGCTTGAAGTGCTTAGTCTTGATTTAGATAAGGGGCAGATCTTTCTTAGATTAGAGTCGGATGGAACTTGCGTTATTAATCTTGATTTGTCCGAGTCCGTAGTCCAAGCAGAGGGCGCTAAATTTGCTCAATTAGTTAAAAGTCAAAGACTGCTTAGAAGGCGGATTAAGCAATTTTATGAAAAGTTCTGGGATAATGGTTTGCCTTTTTGCGACGATGAAATTAAGTTGCAACGAATTTGGGAATTGACAAAGTTTATCGGATATCCACGTGCTTTTTATGATGCTATTCCCTATTTAATGGGTCATGATGAGCCTGATGACACATTTATTGATGTGAGCCATCGTTTACATAGGGCTAATGAAGCCATCAGTTTATTACAAACATCAATCTTGTCTTCTAAAAAATCGCTGCGAAAAATCATTTATGCCAATCCAGGTCTGCTTTTTTATCTGAATGAACTGGAAATTCTTTATTCAGTTTTTAAGGATGTTAATCTTTTTTGCCGCCTCATTGAACATCTAGATGTTTTTCACTTGTTAGCAGTACTACACGCTTACCCAGGGATTCAAGTTTTTATTAGAGATTATTTCGAGATATGTAAGTGCAAGCCCTTGTTTATACTCAAATCTTTTTTGTGATAGAAACTCTTGTTTTTATTTCGATGCATTATTGTACACCTTAGCGAACGACGATCAGAAGAAACGTGAAAGAAAATTATGGTGTTTGAAAACTAATTATTCTTACGATGAGGATGAAAGTTTTTCGGTCATTGACACTCAAACTCCACGCCCTTCCGCAATGAATCTCAGCTCCCGCTGGTTAGTCGAGTAGGAACTTTTAGATTTGAGATGCTTCGAAGTCGCAAGGAGTGCTATCAAGTTGGTAAGGATTTGCAAAACTGCCTTAGAAGTTACTACCAGAATACATGTGTCCTATTCGCTGTTTACCTAGGGAATCGTCCCATTGCAGCAATTGAAGTAAATAAAAACATAATTGTTGAAGCGAGTTGCAAGCGCAATTGGCCGGTCATTGAATATCCGACATTGTTTAGCGCGATTAGTGCCTGGGCGAAGCGCTATCAATTACAGCTCCCATACGAATATTTATCGTGCTTACAGCGCTTTAATTTTGGCTTCGTTCAGGGCATCTAAGGTCGCATCGTCCCAGACCGCAGCCTGGACTTCGGCGATATGCGCTTTTTCCAAAATGAGCATGGACACGCGTGACTGACCGATACCACCGCCGATACTAAGAGGTAGGCGGTCTTCCAGAATGGCTTTGTGGAAGGGTAGAGCAGCACGTTCTTCACAGCCGGCAATCTTCAGCTGCCTGGCCATGCTCTCCGCATTGACGCGTACACCCATCGAAGAAATCTCTATGGGCATTTCCAGGATGCTGTCCCAGATTAAGATGTCGCCGTTGAGTGCCCAGTCATCGTAGTCCGGGGCGCGGCCGTCGTGGGCTTTGCCGCTTTTTAAGGCTCCGCCAATCTGTTTAATGAAGCAGGAGGGGTGATCTTTACAGTATAAGTATTCACGCTCTTTGCCGCTCTTATCAGGCCACATGTCTTCTAGTTCCTGGGAGCTGACGAAGCTGACCTCACCGCTGATTTGGCGGGTCAGCTGCGGGAAGAGAGCTTGGATGTCATCAAGGGTATTGAGCATCGCGTGCACAATGGCAGAGACCGTTTTCTCCAGAAACTGCTCGTTGCGTTCGCTGTCGGTGATGACCTTTTCCCAGTCCCACTGGTCGACGTAGACGGAATGCAAATTGCTCAGTTCCTCATCGCGACGGATGGCGTTCATGTCGGTAAAGAGGCCTTCGCCCGGGGCAAACTCATATTTACCCAAAGCCATGCGTTTCCATTTGGCCAGAGATTGGACGACTTCGGCGTTTTTGCCAATGTCTTTAATATCAAAGGAGACAGGGCGCTCCACACCGCTCAGGTTATCGTTGAGACCGGTGCTGGGATCGACAAAGAGAGGAGCCGAGACCCGCTTGAGGTTCAGCGCACGCCCCAGGTGCCGCTCAAATAAGGGCTTGAGGGTGCCGATTGCGGTTTGGGTCTCGTATAAATTGAGCTTGGAACTGTAGCCTTTGGGTAGAATGAAGCTGCTCATCTTTTGCCTCCTGCGCTTTACTGCTCACCATTCTAGCATTAGTGGCAAAATGCGACCAGAAGCAGCACGAAACCTGAAAAGTGCTTCTTCCCAGCACTAGGAGCGCTAGCCTTGCAGGAGTAAAATAGGCGCAGTATATCGAAGGGGAGAACGTAATATGAAAAGCACAAGTTTGCGTTTTACAGAGCTGGGGCTGTTGATGGGGGATCTAGGGCATGAGTCTTTTTTGCCTGACTTGCTACCTTCCGCCAATTACCAAAACAAGAATCGCTTTGAATTAGACGAGTTCGATGAGATTTATGCAGCCTACGGCAAGCTTCCGAACGCCTACCCCTATCCACAGATTGGTGAGTACGATCGAAGTCTTCAGCCCGGTCTGGTCAAAACGGCGGTGCTGGAAAATGAGTATTTGCGGGCTGTCTTTTTGCCGGAATTTGGTGGGCGTTTGTGGCAGCTTTACGATAAAAAAGTGCAACGCGATTTGCTTTTTACCAACGATTGTCTGCGTTTCTCCAATCTGGCTGTGCGTGATGCCTGGTTCGCCGGTGGGGTGGAATGGAATTGTGGGATTATCGGTCATAGCCCTCTGACTTGCGTGCCGATTTTTGTCGCTGAATTAGAAGCAGACAAGGATACGCCGGTGTTACGTATGTATGCCTTCGAACGGATTCGACGTGTGACTTATCAGATGGATTTTTGGCTATCCTCTGAGCAGGCCGCTTTAAATGCACGTTTTCGAATTGCCAATCAGACGGATGAACTGCAACCGATGTATTGGTGGAGTAATATTGCTGTCCCGGAATACGAGAACGGGCGTATAGTGGTGCCGGCTCAGGAGGCCTATAGTGCTGATGGTGATAGGGTCTTTAAAGTGGCGGTACCGGAGGTCAATAGTGTTGATATTTCTTATTACCAAGATATTCCCGGCCAGGTGGATTACTTCTTCAATATTCCACAAAGCAGCGAAAAATATGTCGCTGCCGTAGACGCAGGAGGTTTCGGGCTTTTACAGCAATCAACCCAGCGTTTGCAGTCCAGAAAACTATTTAGCTGGGGGAACAATGCCGGTTCAGCACGTTGGCAAAGTTTCCTAAGTCATGAAGCTGGCTGCTATGTCGAAATCCAGGCCGGTCTGGGCAAAACGCAGTATGGCTGTCTCCCCCTGGCAGCCCAAACGACCTGGGAATGGAGTGAGGTCTACTCACCATTGCAGCTCAGCGCAGAGCAGATGGACTTGCCTTTTGCAGAACTCAGTGAGCAACTGGCGACGCAGCTACGGGCAGCAGGCGAAGCGACGAAGGTTTTAAGTATTGGTGAGCGTTTTGCCAAAAAACAGGGAAAATTAATCTATCCCGGTAACGCTGATGCTCAGCTAGACAATGCATTAAGAAAAGATCAGGGACAACAAGGTCTACAAACACATTTGGATTTTTCGAGTGATGATTCTAAAATCAAACGCTGGCTTAATTTTCTTGCAACAGGGGAACTGGAAGCCCCATCAGCCGGTTCAAGTCCTGAATATTTTGTGAACGGAGATACCTGGTTGAAAAAACTCAGAGAATGCGCCCGTCTACCTGAACAGCGGAATTGGTATTTGTATTATCAAATCGGACTGCTGTGGCTCGAAAAACAGGAATTGAAGCGGGCTAAGAAAGCCCTTCAATCATCGCTCACGTTTGAACGTAACGCTTGGAATTTGCATGCTCTGGCAGTGCAATACTATTTGGATGCAAAACCGGAAAAAGCCGTCAAACGGATACTCGAAGGCTTTAGATTTGCCCCTGAAAATCTATGCTATATCAAGGAAACACTGCGTTTAATGGCTCTTTGCCAAGCCTTTGATCAGAGCGTTGCGCTTATCGCGGATTTAGATGAGACAGGAAAGAACGATTCCAGGGTACAGTATTACTTGGCGCAGGCACTGAGCGAAAGCGGACGCGATGAGGAAGCCATGGCAATATTGGAAAAAAACGGCGGTCTCGAAGTTCCTGACATTCGTGAGGGGGATCTCTCAATAGCTAAACTCTGGCAAAAACTGCATCTTGCTTTAGGAAAAGATCCTCAAGCTCCTATTCCGCAAATTTTCAACTTTGACGCTTTTGCAAAAGAGTCAGGAGAGACACCGCTCTCACTCTAAGGCAAGAGCTCATTCTTACTGAACTCCACGGAAGTCCAGAGCTTATCGATTTCCTCTGCGAGCTGATAAAAAAGCGGTTCCGGCGCTTTGGCGACCAGCAGATACATCTGATCGTCCAAAAGATAGAAGGATTGTTTTTGAAGGATATGCTGACTGTCGATGTTACTGCAGTTAAAAAGCGCTACGGGGACCTCGCGTCCCTCAATTTCCGTATCTCCGAAAAATTGCAGACTGTAAGCGGCGTCAACCAGCGTATAAGCCAACAGGTCACTGCGCAAGGTTTCTTCTTCGATAAGAAAAGCCCGCTCACCCACGTCGATACCCATACCGGAAGTCGCCTGCTGGAAATGCATCAGCACATCTTCACTGTAGCCAACGTCGATATAGGCTTCCCAGGCGGCATCAAAACCCTGCTCCTTTACAGACGTTTCGAAGGCCTCTGCCATATACATATAGTTTTCCCAAGTCGGCGTCTTATCCAGAGCATAAACATAATAGTAGGCTTCACCATTTTTAGCGGCAAAAGGATAGCGACTCAGCACCACTACATTCTGATTCGTCATATACATAAAGTCCGCTTCGTCCAGCACTTCTGTCCATCCGTCGGGCAAAACAACACTGACCCGGTGTAGCGTATCTAAACGCCGTGAACTGCTACTGCACGTTGAACTAGCTGTAGCGGTCGTTGCGGCTGTAGTGGCGCTTGATGTCAAAGCCGTGACTGTGCTTAGTCCTGCGACGCTTGTAGACAGTGTTTCGGTAGTCAAAGCTGAGTCGGCGCCTGTAGCGACTGAAGGTTTTTCTGTCAAAGTTTTTAGCGTTGGAGCGAGTAGGGTGTTGTTCGTGACCGTGGGTCCACAGGACACCATGAGTAGGCAGATTGACAAGAATATAATTCGAAGAAAAAGGAAACGACGCTTAGACATGATTTCACCTCTCATTAATCGCTAGGCCATGCACATACGCTTATTTCGAACGGATACATCAGTCAACTTGATGATACACAGGGCAAGCAGACTTGCCAAGCTCGAGCGACCTACATTCTGTGATTTAGACGCTACTCAAAGAGGCTGTTTTGTAGTAAGTTTAAGCTGTTTAGTGGCTTCAAGTGGTGTAGTGTGAGTCATCCTAGAAACGGGGTCAATTGTAAGATGAGTATGAGACGAAAAGATCGTGAGATGTCTGCGGAATATGGCCTTGGTGTTGTAGAACGGGCGGAATACGGCGTGCTCTCCTGCAGAGATGGGGAGGGGCTGATGAGTGTGCCGCTGTCTTTTGCCAATGAGGGGATGACGCTGTACTTTCACTCGGCTAAGTCAGGTCATAAAACCCAGGTGCTTGAAGACGCTAAAGCGGTCGAAATCGTATTTGTCGATCGTGTCCATGTGCCCAATCTGCAGAGTCCCTCTGAGTTGCGCGAGCTGGCAGCGGATGTCCTTGCTCAAAACATCATGAAAATTTATACGACAGAGTATTCCTCGGCCATCGTGCAGGGGACTTGTCATCTTGTTGAGGATGAGCCGGAAATACGCAAGGCCTTGCAACTCATCTGTGCTAAATACACGCCCGACTATTTGGAGTGGTTTGATTTGGCCATGGAGCGTAGTCTGTCTGTTGTTAGTGTTTACAAGGTCCTCATCTCAAGTATTACGGCAAAATGCAAGCGCTACGACCGCCATGGCGTCGAAATGAAGTGGCAGCGCATGGACGAAGACTAGGTAAGCGGTCAAATTCTAACTTCTAAGCTGGAGGTTTCTCATGATTCGTTACTATGCAGTGGAAAACAGTGGCACGGTCAAGCATCTTGACGCACTTGAGGCTGCCAATTGGATTCACCTGGAAGACCCGTCTGAGCAAGAAATCGTGGCGACTGCAGATGCCTGCCAGTTCCCAGTTGACTATCTCTACTCCACTTTGGATCCCGATGAAGTTTCCCGTGGCGAAAAAATCCAGCAGCACGAAGTGGAAAAGCCGGTTTTGATTTCTTTGCTCTATCCGCGCCAACCCGAGGCGCAAGAGGACCAAGGAATCTATGAAACGCGCACCATGTCCATGATTTTGACACGCGATCTGGTCGTGACTTGTGCCAAGCAAAATCCTGAATTTTTCGACTTGGTCCTGCACAAGGAATTCACCTTGGTCAAACAGCCGATTAACGAGCGCTGTCTGCTTATCGAGCTCTGCTGGCACATTGCCCGGGCTTATGTTTTTGCAATCCGCGATATCAATACGCGAGTCGATGTTATTCACAAGAGTTTGCGGCAGTCCACCAAGTCGGAGACGCTTTTGCAATTATCCGAATTGGATAAGAGCATTGTCTACCTTAGTACGGCGATCAGCGAAAACCATCCCATCATCCGCGAGTTGAGCAATGCGTCGTATCTGGCGGACACGGAGCCGCGGCGAGAGTGGCTGCACGATGTCTTGGTGGAGAATCACCAGGCTGAGAAAATGATTGATCAGACGCGGCAGTTGCTGGTGCAGCTGGATACGACTTTTTCGAGTATTATTCAGAATAACCTCAATGAGATTATGAAAATTCTGACGTCGTTGACGATTATTGTGACGATTCCCTGTGTGACGGCGGGCTTTTATGGGATGAATGTGGGGCTGCCTTTTGCCCAGAATCCCTTGGCCTTCTGGGGGGTGGTGCTGATTACGATTCTCTTGTGTGCGATAACGGTGGTGTGGCTGAAAAAACGAGACCTGATGTGATGAAGGAGGAATTTATGAAGACGATTTTTCATATCGATGAACAGGCAAAATGGGAGCTGACCTTGGCCAATGCCAAGAATCTGCTCAATTATGCGGCGGAGGAGGGCGTGGACCTCGAAGCCGAAATTCTGGCGAACAGCAAGGCTGTTTTGAGTCTGGCGCGTGAGGCGGCAGTTGAGCAGGACATGCTGGAAACGGTGGAGGAGCTTCTGGACGCAGGTGTGCGTGTGGTAGCCTGCCGCAACGCGCTGAAGAAGGAAGGGGTCACGGAAGCCGATCTGATCACGGGGATTGGTATCGTGCCTGCGGGGGTGGCGGAATTGACGCTGAAACAGGCGGAGGGCTTCGCGTATATTCGGCCTTAGGTGGTGGGGGTGAATATGAAGTGGAAAACTATTGCTTACCACTATTTCTAATTAGAAATACAAAAAGATAAATATACTTAACATTAAGTGACGAACCTATTCTAGGCATAACTTGTCTCTTTTGTCCCGAATAACATATAATATACGGGACAAAGGAGATAAGATTTCATGTTACAAAGCTATGCTGAGCAAATTCGAAAACGTATCGATAATGCGGATGACGGTGCCATGTTTATTGGAGCTGATTTTTCCGACATTGCGGATACTGAAACAATTAGGCGCAATCTAAATCGTCTCGTTGAATCGGGTGCTCTAAGACGGGTACTGAAAGGCATTTATGACAAGCCCAAGTATAGCGAACTGCTTCAAGAGCCAGTTGCAGCTAATCCGGATACGGTTGCCAGAACATTAGCCAGAAACTACCACTGGACTATAGCTCCGGATGGTAACACTGCGTTAAACTTGCTTGGCCTATCCTCTCAGGTTCCTGCTGCCTGGATTTATATTAGTGATGGACCGTATAAAACGTACGAGTGGAACAGAACAAAACTTGTCTTTAAACACAGAACAAATAAGGAAATATCTGGCTTGTCACCCGTTACTGCTCTAGTGATACAAGCGCTGAAAGCACTGGGTAAGGAACAGACAACAACAGATATAATTGCGAAACTTTCCCAAAGACTTAGCAAAGAGGATAAAGCACTACTACGAAAAGAAGCAGCTACCTCCACTGACTGGGTTTACGACGTAATCCGACAACTAGACTGAGGAGGTTTAGATAATGATCAATATAGCAAGACTTCCTTCTGAAGATCGACGAGAGCTGTTCCGAAATACGTCTGACAAGACAGGATTACAGGATGCCATTATTGAAAAAGACTTTTGGGTTTGCTATACATTGGACTACCTTTTTCACAGGTCACCTTGGAAGGAAGCGCTGTGCTTCAAAGGTGGTACCAGTTTGTCGAAAGCATTTGGAGCCATCCAGCGCTTTTCGGAAGACATTGATTTGATTCTAGACTGGCGAGAACTAGGGTTTAAGATGCTGGAACCTTGGGATCAACGCTCCAATACGAAGCAGGACGCCTTTAACAAAGAAGCTAATGCTAGAGCAGTGAAATTTATCAAAGAAAAATTTTTACCCACAATGAAAAATGATCTTTTTGTTGAACTAGGTAGTAAAATTGACCTTGCTATTGATGCAAGTGACGGTCAGACGGTGCTTTTTTCCTACCCAAATCTCTTTATACATTCTTCTACATTGCAGCTTATTCGATTAGAAATAGGGGCTTTGGCAGCATGGACTCCAGCAGTAAGCGTTGGAATCACATCCTACGCTGCAGAACAATATCCTACTCTGTTTGAACAGTCGAGCACTGCTGTTCTAACTGTTGCCCCTGAGAGAACATTTTGGGAAAAGGCTACTATTCTACACCATGAAGCAAACCGACCAGAAAGTTTGGTCATGCCAAGCCGTTACTCACGACACTATTATGACCTATATCAATTATCTAGAACAACGATAAAGGATTTTGCCAAAGCACAGCCTGAAATGCTCAGAAAAGTTGTGGCTTTCAAGAGAAAATTCTACCCTCGTGCATGGGCTAAGTATGAGGAAATATTGGAGGGTGGATTGAAGTTGGTTCCGCCTGAGAACAGACTTGATGCTCTTGGTGCAGACTATGTATCCATGAAAGACATGTTGTTTGGAGATGTGCCGGATTTTTCAGAAATAATTACTGGTTTAAAATTACTGCAGACGGAATTAGCAGAAATTTAATAGCCATTATGAAGGCGGAGGGCTTTGCGTATATCCGGCCGTAGGGGGCTGGGTGATTGTGGCGCAGAGGCGTTGCAATTCCTACTACAGAATTTGCAATGATGCAAACATAAAACTCTGATAATGGGCTTCTGACGTTAACGCGTTCGAAAATGTAGCTCAGATTTGGCAAAAATTGCGTACGTGTATTAGGAAACACTAATATAATCAAGCTTTCGCATCTCAGATTGCCTTTTTCGCGGCAAAATTTCCAGGCGTGCATTAGTACTTTCTAATGAATTCCCGCACAGCCGTCATTTTTGTCGGAAAACCTCCAATTTTATTGAGTGATGAGCTGTAAATCAGAGTGAATTCCCGCACAGCCGTCATTTTTGCCAAATCGAAGCGGGGCGTAAAACTGAGATTCCAAAGCGGTGTAGCAGCCTCCCTAGCAATGCGACGGATTCGAGGCGGAGTCGCGCTTCGGCTGTCTTGCGATGATTCGTATTGGCCTGAGCGGAGCAATGAAAAATGGACAAAATTTTCGGGGATGTGGTTATTTCGGTGGTTTTAGAGTCTCTGCCCACGTCAAACACACGATTTTGTGGCACTATTTACGACTGTGTGGTCGCCGCCACCACATCCCTGTAAAAAGTGGGCTGAAAACAGCCTTTCGACTTGTCCGCCAGCTGTCCATGGGCGCTTTTAACCACATCCCCGAAAAAAGTGGGCTAAAAAACCGCCTCTTGATAAGATTTAGTGGATCGGTGTCGCCGCCACCCAAGCAACGCGACTTACACAAATCAAAAGCGGTGTCAGCCATCCGGCCCACACCGCTTTTTTAAACCTACTAAACCTAAGCCTACTTCCCGATATGAATCAGCTGCTCGGCGCCGATGATACCGAAATCATCCTTCAGTTCTGCGTACTTGAAGTGAATTTCGCCCAGCGGTTTCGCTACCAAATACTTCTCGAATTCTTCGCGCAAGGGCTTGAAATAGGCGTCGCCCAAGTTGACCAAGCCACCTCCGAAGACGAAGCAGTCCACGTTGAAAGTCATGTAGAGGTTGAAGAGCCAGTAACCCATGTAGTGAATCATCTGACGAATCGCTTTGATGGCCATCGGATCTTCCGCTTGATAGGCTGCCGCCAGGACACGTCCGTCGATGTTGTCCGGATTATTCTGGGCCAGTTCGACCATCATGCTGGGCTCGCCCTCTGCCAGCCAATTCTTGATGTGCTCCACAATGTAACGGCCGGAAATATAGGACATGAAGCAGCCACGATTGCCGCAGCCACAGAGCACACCCTTATCTGGTGTAGCGATGGCGTGACCGCTTTCACCGGCTGAACCGAAGCTGCCGCGATGCAACTCACCGTCGAGGATAATGGCGGAGCTGATACCTGTAGAGAAGGGGATGTAGAGCATGTTGTCAAAGCCGCGACCGGCACCGTAAGCGTGCTCAGCCAACGCACCACAATGGCCGTCGTTACCGATGGTGACGGGTGCGTCGAAATGTTTTTGCAAAATACTTTGCGCCGCCACTTCCTTAAGCTCGGGTATGGCGGAAGTGATGATGATATAGCCACTGCGCAGGTCAATCATGGAGGGGAAACCCACCCCCACGCCGTCCAGCTGCTCTAAGCTGATTCCGTGACGGGCGACCATCTCTTTGGCGACCGTGGCGATTTGATCCAGCAATTCCTCTGCGCTGCAATCCAAAGGTGTGTCAATGCGATCACGTTCAACAATCCGATGCTCGGAGTCGAAAAGCCCGAAAGCGACTTTTGTGCCACCGGCATCCACCCCGATGGTATAGCGATCTGTCTTTGTCATGGCAAAACCTTCCTTCTCATCAAAGATAATAAACCTAACTTCCAGGCGAAAGATAATAAGCCCAACACCTAGGCGCTGAGCTTATTATGCGGTTTAATCAAGCGTTAATCAATCAGAGTGTATGCTCTGTTCTCTCGATGATGTCGTTTTGTGTGTCAGCGGAGAGCACATTAAAGAATGCACTGTAGCCGGCCACGCGGACAATCAGGTCGCGATGCTTTTGAGGTTCGCGCTGTGCTTCCAGCAAGGTCTCGCGGGAGACGATGTTGTATTGGACATGGAAGCCATGCAGATCATCAAAGAAGCCACGGATGAGCGCCATCAGTTTCTCTTCGCCAGCTTCGGTCGCAACCGATGCGGGTGAAAGTTTCTGGTTCAGCAGCACGCCTCCGGTGATGCGGTCGTTGGGCAGTTTGCCCATCGATTTGTAAACGCCGGTCGGGCTGTTGATGTCAGTGCCGTGGGAGGGGGAAGCACCTTCAGCCAAGGGCTCTCTGGCTTTGCGGCCGTCGGGTGTAGCGGAAACGCTGCTGCCCTGAGGCACGTTGGCCGAGATGGAGGAGGTACCGGGGTAATAACCTCCGCCGATAGGTCCGCGACCGTAACGGGTGTTCTTGTAATTTTGAATCTCATCGATGTACTCGCCGTACGCATCAACCAGGATCTCGTCAACGTAGTCATTGTCGTTACCGAATTTCGGTGCTCTGTTGATCAGCAGCTGACGGATACGCTCGCCTTCTTCATCTTCAAAGTTGCTTTCCAAAGCGTCCCAGAGTTCGTCTTTGGTGATGACCTTCTCTTCGAAGACCAGCTTCTTGATGGCCGCCAGGGAGTTACCCAGGTTGGCGATACCGACTTGCAAGCCGGAGACGTAGTCATAAACTGCGCCGCCTTCTTTGATGGTCAGGCCGCGTTCGATACAGTCATCGGTCAAGGCACTGCAGAGTACGTCGGGTGTTTCCATCTCGAGCGCATAGTCAGCAGTGGTGTCCATGATGACGGCTTGGCGGGTGAAGTAACGCACCGCTTTGGACCAGGCGTCAAAGACTTCGTCGTAGCTTTCCATATCTCTGAAGTGTTTGCCGGTAGCAGGCAAAAGTCTATTGCCCGACAGCGGCTCTACACCGTCGTTCAGCGCGGACATCATGACCTTACCGAAGTTCAGGAAGCTCATGCCAGTGCAGCGATAGCCCCATTTACCGGGAACCGCGACCTCAACACAGCCGATGGCTGAGTAGTTGTAAGCGTCCTCTTTGGACACGCCGAGTTTGATAAAGGAAGGAATGATGACCTCGTCGTTGTTGAAGGCGGGCATACCGAAGCCGAGTTTGACGACTTGGATAGCTGCCTGCAAGAACTCTTTGGGCATACCGCTGTGGTAGCGCACGGTCAGGTTGGGCTGGGTGAAGCGGATACGACCGACTGAACGCAGCACCAAGTAAGACAGGGCGTTGGACGCGTCTTTGCCGTCTTTGGTTTGACCGCCGATGGTGGCGTTCTGGTAGAGCGGGCCGCCGGCTGAGAAACGGGTATGGGACCAAGCGCGGATTTTGTTGATGGTATAAGCCTTCATCCAGAGGCACTCGAGCAACTCGGAAGCGCCTTCTTCGTCGATTTTGCCAGCAATTTTATCTTTCGCATAGAAAGGATAGAGGTACTGGTCCACACGACCGAAGGAGAGGGAGTGACCGTTGGATTCGATCTGCAGAATCAGCTGAATCAGCCAGGTGCTCTGCACGGCCTCGTAGAAGCTCTCGGCAGGGTTCTCGGGAACCTTGTAGCAGATGGCGGAGATGTTTTCCAACTCGGCTTTTCTGACCGGGTCAGTGCTCGCGGCTGCTTGTTCAGCGGCCAATTTGGCGAAGCGGTGGGCAAAAGTCACCACGGCGTCACACATGATAATGACAGCCTGCAGGAAGAACTGTTTCTTGTAGTCTTGGAAATTGGAGATATCGAGTCTGTCGTAACGCTCTTGAGCGCGACGTTTGACATCCTTGAGGCCTTTGTTCAACACGGTGGCATAGTCCACGGCAATGTGGGCGTCGCCGGAAGTGATGTTACCTTCGGCTTTGATCATACCGATGTCATAAAGGAAACGGGATTCCTTGGTCATCATGGCGAGGGCTTTGTCTTTCAGAGTGTGGCCCTTCCAGTACTCACAGATTTCCAGCAATTCGGGTTTTAGAGCCTCATCTATATAGAAGCGGTCGCCGGGGCGTTTATCAAACTCGTCAATTTCGTTAACAATCCAGTCGACTGCATATTCGGGGAAGATAGGAGCTCCACGGTGTTCGCTGGCCTGATTGCCGACAATCAGTTCGCCATCATCAATGAATATGGGCATTTCTTCGAGGATTGCTTTCATCGCCAAGGCGCGTTTCATGATCACGGGTTGTTCGGGATGCTCTTTGTAAACGCGGGTGATGATACGGGCGCGGTCGATACAAACGGTTGATTTGTAATCGAGCAGTTTGCTACGCATGGCTTGCACGCGTGGTGTTGAGGTTCCGAAAAAGTCATTCATTTTCTTGGGGTTCCTTTCTGTTGAGGCTTTTGCCGGTATTAGTTGCTGCATTTGCGGTTGCTTGACGGGGATTTTTATCTGCTTTAGCGATGTTGCGGTGTCGGTTTAGTTTGCCGGGACAAGGGTGAGGGCAATTTTATGTTTTTTGAAGAGCTTCTGCGCGGTCTGGGGCATGCCTTCGTCACTGATGATGCGACTGGTTTTTTCTAAGCCTAGGCCGGAAACTATGCCGCGGTGTCCGTCCTCTCTGAACTTCGAGGAGTCAGAGACCAGGATGCACTCCTTGGCGCGCTCAGCCATGGATAGGACAATTTCTGCACGCTGCAGATTGTCTGAGGTAAAGCCGCCGTCTTCCGAGTAACCGTCTGTTCCGAAGAACATTTTGTTCACACTGAATGCCTGTAAGGCGAGCTTGGTGAGCGGTCCGACGCAGACGTCTGAGTCACTCTGGTATTCGCCTCCGAGGAGCACTACCTTGGCCATGGGCAGGTCGCGCAAGTAGTTGGCGATGTAGCAAGAATTCGTAATGATGTTCACTTCTTTCGATTCCGCCAAACAACGCGCCAGTAGGGCGTTGGTTGATCCGGACTCGATGATGATGGTTTCACCCGGGCTGACCAAGTCAGCAGCTGCTTCCGCGATACGCAGTTTGACGGCAAAACGTTTGGTCATGCGATGATCTAATTTCTCTTCGCTTGCTGTGATTGCTCCGCCATGTGTGCGTACCAGAAAGCCATCTTTTTCAAGCTTTTTCAGGTCGTTACGAATGGTGACTTGGGAGACAGCATACTTCTTGGCTAACCAAGTGACGCTGAGCTTATCGCTTTTCGAAAAATCTTGAATGATTTCAATTTGTCTGGCGTTCATGCTTCCTCCATTAGGGTCGCACTAATTTTATTAGGAAAACATTCGAATGTCAACAAATAAATTTACGTTAACAAAAAATTTACTTTCGTATGAAAGTTGCGCTGGACTGGAAAAAATCCTGCATCTCGGTGATAATATGAATTAATTATCTCTTCTCCGTTGTGGAGCTGCCTCATGGCAAGAAAGGTGAATGATAATGTTTGAAATCTCTGATTACGAGAATAACCCGCTTTATCAGACCAAAGGCATTGTTTTTAATTACCAACATTATTCCGTCCACGACGGCCCCGGCATCAGAACCATCGTTTTCTTTAAAGGCTGTCCCCTGCGTTGTCGCTGGTGTGCCAATCCGGAATCGCTTTCCCGCAGACCCACTTTAGCTTTCAATCGAAAGAATTGCATTGGCTGCAGGGCATGTGAGGATGCTTGCCCGACCGGAGCCATCACTTTTGAAGAAGCAGACGGCTCGATGGTGCATAAGTATCCGCAGATTGACCGTGAGCTTTGCAATAATTGTGGGGAATGTTGCAAAGTCTGTTATCCCGAAGCCTTGACGATGGAAGGAACAGAAACCACGGTAGCCGAAGCCTTGCAGGAAGTCCTGAAGGACGAAGTTTTCTACAAACAATCGGGTGGCGGGATTACTTTATCGGGTGGCGAGTGCATGTACCAGCCCAAGTTTGCTTACGCCTTATTAAAGGCTGCGAAAGAACAGGGCTTGGATACCGCGATTGAAACAACCGGTGCTTATAAGTGGGAAGATTTGCAGCGCATGATTCCGGTGGTCGACACCTTCCTTTTCGACTGTAAACATTACGATGCGACACAGCACCGCATCGGTACGGGCGCTGACAACACGCTGATTCTGGAAAACCTGGGCCGCCTCCTGGCGACCGATGCGAACGTCATTGTACGTATCCCGATTATTCCTGGTTTTAATGACAGCATTCAGGATGCTTCGAACTTTGGGCGACTGCTAAATGAACTGGGGGCAAAGACGGTGCATCTTTTGCCCTTCCATCAATTTGGCGAAGCTAAATATGAGATGGTTGGCAAAAATTACGCGTACACAGGTGTGAAGAACCTGCACGAAGAAGATTTGCTGATCCATAAAAAGACTTTGGAAGGCTACCATTTGAAGGTGCAGATCGGGGGATAAGTTGGGGCTTTGGCTGTTGGCGGGGATTTTTGGCTGTAACCGTTGCATGAGGCTTTAATGATGTGATAACTACCTTTATAAAAACGCGGCGTGGCGACGTCGCGTTTTTTGATGAGTGGAGAATTGGGGTGAGTTGAGTTTGGAAATAGCTCAGCTTGGCAAAAATTGCGATAATCCAAGATGAGCTTCCGGAAACATCGCTCCGCTTACTTATTTCGCCAGTTTAGTGACAATTTTTCCGTTAATCCAAGTTAGCAAATGGTAACAAGTTGGATTAACGAAAAAACTTACGGTAAAACACGAAATCGACGCGCTCACAGTCCTATTTTGAGGACTCTCACTTGGATTATCGAAAATTTTGTCCTTCAGCGCAACGGATTTAGAGCGGTGTCGCAGCCGACCAAGTCCTGCGACGGATTTAGAGCGGTGTCGCAGCCGACCAAGTCCTGCAACGGATTTAGAGCAGAGTCGCCGCCGACCGAGTACTGCGACGGATTTAGCGCTGTGTCGTAGCCAACCAAGCCCTGCGACGGATTTAGAGCAGAGTCGCAGCCGACCGAGTACTGCGACGGATACAGAGAGGTGTCGCAGCTGACCAAGTCCTGCGACGGATTTAGAGCGGTGTCGCAGCCAGACAAGCCCTGCGACGGATCGCCGTATTCCCGTCCCTAGCCGTTGATCACGTTTTGGGGCGTGCCGTTCAGAAACTGTTTGACGTTCTCAATGGCGATATCACGCAGCCTTTGACGCGCTTCCAGTGGTGCCCAGCCGATATGTGGTGTGACGAGGGTGTTTGGTGCGTGGAGCAGAGGCAAGTCAGCAGGGGGTGGTTCTTTGGAGAGCACATCTGTGGCATACCAGGCCACCTTGCCCGATTCGAGCGCGGCGATAATATCCGCATCTTTTACGATGGGGCCGCGCGAACTGTTGATGAGGATGACGCCATCTTTCATGAGGGCGATTTTTTCTGCGTTGACCAAATCACGCGACTCTGCGTGGAGGGGGACGTGCAGAGAAATGACATCCGCTTCGGCTAGCATTTGTTCGAGCGGGACAAAGCTGACCTGCGCCTCGCTGCCGGACTGGCGACTGCGGCTGTGGGCGAGGACGCGCATGCCGAAAGCATGGGCGATGCGGGCGACGCTTTTGCCAATGGTACCGTAACCCCAAATGCCTAAGGTCTTGCCTTGCAGTTCGATCAGCGGATAATCCCAAAAGCGAAATCGGGGGCAGAGGACCAGCGGCCTTGTCGCACCCTTTCGGCGTGATGACCGACATGGTGGCAGATTTCCAAGAGCAGGGCAAAACCAACTGCGCGACGGCGTCGCTGCTGTAATTCGGCACATTGGTGACCGTGATGTTTTTCTCACGCGCGTAGGCGATATCAATGTTGTTGTAACCGGTAGCCATTTCGCCGATGTATTTGAGCTGCGGGCAGGCGTCGATGACCGCTTTGTTGATGCGACATTTATTGGTCATCAGCAAGCTGGCATCACCGATTCGTGCGATGACGTCCTCGGCTTGACTGCGCTCATACACCGTTAAATCGGTCAGCTCCTCCAGCGCATCCCAGGGCAAGTCGCCCGGATTGACGGTGTGACCGTCCAGGATAACCAGTTTTTCCTTCTTAATCGTGCTCATGTTGTACTCCTCGTTGTTGTGTTGCCGTTGCTATTGTTTGTAAAACATGCCGTCGTAGATATAAAGCGTGTGTTCGGTGGGGAGGATGTCGAGAATGTTTTGCCGGATGGTCATGCTTTGTACGCCGGACACGTCAATCGAGAACTGCAAAGCGCCGGTCGTGCTGTTCAGGGCGGGGCTGGTGTAAAAAATGCGTCCGTCCTGGTCGCTGAAAAGCAGTGACATGCTTTGCAGGGCCGGTGTGTCTGCAGGCATGACGATGCTGCCGGTAAAGCGCACAAATTCGCCGTTCAGTTGATATGTGGCAAAAGACAGATTCTGTCCAATCAGACTCTGAGTCCCGCTGAATTTGGCCATGTTCTCGCTACTGAAACTTGCTTCGTTGGCCGCCAGCACTTCAAACTGCCCTGTGCTGTATAAGGCGTCCGGTCCAACGCTTAGGTCAATAAACCGACTGGGCCGCGCGGCTTTGACCTCGTCGAGCTTGGTTTGCAGGGCGTCGTCGTAGATGTTCCAAAGGGCATTTTCGAGGGTTTGGATGGCGGCATCATAATCGGAGCGCCCCAGGTCCTCTTCCGCCCAGCGCAGGGCGCGTGTCACATATTGTTTGGTGTAAATGTCGATGGCCGATTTCACAGCGGGAATCTCTGCTTTGGTTTCATCTTCACGCAAGAGGGAGAGGGCTTCAAGGTAGGCGCCTTCAGAGGCTTTCTGATTGGCTTCGCGCAGCAAGGTGGCTAAGACTTCCTCTTCCTCCGCTTTCTTTAAGCCGGCCAATTTGTCCTTGAGTTCGCGGTTGAGTGGCAAAACGCGCAAGGCATTTTCGATTTGGGCGGTGGCGGAGGGGAAATTTTTTTGCCGCACAAACTCATTTGCAGCTGTGATGGCCTTGTCGACAAAGGCTTCCGTTGCGGAACTGAGTTTGATTTGGGCTTGTTCGTAATTGGGGTCGTCTTTGCTTACTGCAGCGAGTTGCTCCATTGCCAGCACGTAGTTTTCTGCTTCGAGTGCCGCTGAGCCATCGCTGTAGGCGGCGCGTGAGGCTTCGCGGGCGCTGATTTGGGCTTGGGCTGCGGTGATTTTGCCAGTATTTAAATAGAAATCAAAAGCGGAGATATCGGCCAAGAGCTTTTCGGTCTCATCGAGGGTGATGGCGCCGCGCAGGTATTTCTCCATGCTGTCGTCGATTCTTTTGTCCAAGGCCTCCGAGAGGCAGTTGCTGTTCCTGTTCGGCCTTTTTGTCCTGTAGTTCCGTCTGATAAATCAGGATGGCCTCGTGCAGTTTATTGTCGTTGAGGTTGCGCCGTAAGCGTTGGCCGGCGGAGTTCCACCAGAAAAAAGAGGCTGAGGATAAGGAGCAACAGAACAGCGATACTGATAGAGATACTGAGCATTTTTCTTCTTTTGCGCCTGACGATCTGCTCTTCCAGTTCCTCGGGACTGTCTTTGGAGAGAAAATTGAAGGGCAGGCGTGGGCGAGGGCTGCTCTTTCTTGCTTCGTCGAACAGTACGGGTGCAGGTGGGATTTTTGGTGGGCGCGGTTTAGGGAGCTCCTCGGGCTCCGCTAGCGTTTCTGCGTAATCATCTGAGCTTTCGTCATCCCAAGCGGAAACAGCAGTCTGATCCTGAGTGGCTGCGAAGGACTCTTCTATTAAGTCATTAGAATGTGTGTGAGCCGCTTGACCCTCATTAGGAGTATTTGCATGAGGCGCTTGCTCCTCAGTGGGTGATTGCGCATCACTGACTGGCGTGCCGCAGCGAGGGCAAAACAAAGCATCCTCAGGTAACTCGCTTGTGCAGTTACGGCATGTCATAGCGTAACCTCCGTCATCAATCTTTCTTAAGTTTAGGGGCAGAAGAGGGCTTTCGCAAACTTTTGCCGCTCTTGCAACAGAAATGCAATCTCTCTGAAAACAGAGTGTGAGGTGAAAAAGCGCTTGACAATTGAACAAATGCTCAACTAACATAAGCATACAGTTGAATGAGTGCTCATATGAGCAGGGAGCTAAACAGAATGGCAAAAAAACAAAGAGTCGCAGTAAGTCCGGCCGAAGTCTGTGACTGCGAGATGATTCATGCCGACAGCGTTGCCGCGGTGCTGGAGGGGCTGCAGGACAAAGCTCTCTTACTGCGCAATGCGGAATTTTTTAAAGTGATGGGCGACCCGACGCGTATGCGCATCGTGGCCGCTTTGGACCAAAGTGAACTCTGTGTCTGTGATCTGGCGGTCGTTTTGGATATGACAAAATCAGCGATTTCACACCAACTCAGAACTTTACGTGAAGCAAATTTTGTGAAGAGCCGCCGTGACGGGAAAGTGGTGTATTACTCCTTAAAAGATGAGCATGTGCGGCAAATCTTTGAGTTGGGGATCGAGCATCTCAGCGAAGAGGCTTGAGTCTGCGAAATCGAGTCGTGTTTGAAACTGTGAGGTCGAGCCCGGAGGCTTGTGCTTGCTAAGAATTATTTAGTAACGAAAGGACGGCGATCGTGATATGAAAAAAATGTATCGTCTGCAAGGTTTGGGCTGTGCCGCCTGTGCGGCCAAGATGGAAAATGCCATCGCCAAACTGGATGGGGTCAATGAAGTGAGCGTGAACTTTATTACCACAAAATTGAGCATCGATGGGGATGAAGAGAAAATGCCCGGCATTGTTGAGGCGGCGGAGAAAATCGTGCGCAAAATTGAGCCCGATACGAGGATGAGGCGCGCATGAAACGACTGAATCGTGAGATGAAGTTAAGGCTTTTTCGGATTGTTCTGGCTTTGACTTTGTTCGTGGCGGTCTTGCTTTTGCCACAGATAGACGCCTCTTCCCCTTATCCCATGCCCCGCTTTTGGAGCCTGCGTTTGGGACTGGCTTTGCTGAGCTACATCATCATCGCCTATGACGTGCTCTGGCGCTCGCTGCGCAATATCGCGCGCGGGCAGTTTTTGGATGAGAATTTCCTGATGGCTATTGCCAGCATCGGCGCGTTTCTGATTGGGGAGTATGCCGAAGGCCTGGCTGTGATGATTTTTTACCAAATTGGTGAGTTTTTTCAGGACTATGCCGTGGATCAGTCGCGGCGTTCGATTGCGGAACTGATGGATATTCGGCCGGATTTTGCCAATCTGATACAGCCAGATGGGACGGTGCAGAAGACGGATGCTTACGATGTGCCGGTGGGTGCGACGATTGAAATCAAGGTGGGGGAGCGCGTTCCACTCGATGCGACGGTGCTGCGCGGTGTTTCGACCTTGGATACCTCGGCTCTGACCGGTGAAGCCTTGCCACGTGATGTGGCGGAAGGGGACGAAATCCTCAGCGGCTGTATCAATCTCAGTGGTGTCTTAGTGGCAAAAGTCAGCAAGCCCTTCAGCGAGTCGACCGTTTCCAAAATTCTCGACCTTGTCGAAAATGCAAGTAACAAAAAGTCGCGCTCGGAACAGTTCATCACGCGATTTGCCCGTGTTTACACCCCTATTGTCGTTGCTCTGGCTCTCTTGCTTGCCCTGGTTCCGCCGCTCTTGTTCGGCGCCCCTTGGGAGGAGTGGATTTACCGTGCTCTGGCTTTCCTGGTGGTTTCCTGTCCCTGTGCCCTGGTTATCTCCGTTCCGCTCAGTTTTTTCAGCGGAATCGGTGCGGCCTCGCGCCGCGGTATTCTGGTCAAAGGCAGCAACTACCTCGAGACCCTGGCGCAGACCGAGACCTTTGTTTTTGATAAGACCGGCACTTTGACCGAAGGCCGCTTTGATGTCGCTGAAATCATGGCACAGTCAGGCAGCGCGGCGGAGTTGCTGGATTTGGCCGCCCACGCGGAAAGTGCCTCCACCCATCCCATTTCGCTCTCGTTGCTGCGCGCCTTGCCGGGCGAAATTCAGCGGCAGCGCGTCACCGATATCGTTGAGCATGCCGGGCAAGGCGTGCTGGCCATCGTTGACGAGCGGCGTATTGCTGCGGGGAATGCCAAACTGATGAGTCAGCTGGGCATCAGCGTCGCGGCGGATCTCCCGGTCGGTACGCTGGTGCACGTCGCAGCGGACGGGCGTTACCTGGGCTACATCCTCATCGCCGATCGTCTGAAGCAGGACGCGGTAGGTGCCATCAGCGCACTGCAGCAGGAGTTGCACGGCAAAATCGTCCTGCTCACCGGCGACAACGAGGCGACCGCAGCTGAAGTGGCTTCGTCATTGGGCATCGGCTCCTATCAAGCGGGGCTTCTGCCACATGAGAAGGTGGCAGCGCTCGAAACGCTTCTGTCTTCACAAGCGGGCAAAAACAAACTCGCCTTCATCGGCGACGGCATCAACGACGCCCCAGTTCTGGCCCGCGCCGACATCGGCATTGCCATGGGTGGGCTCGGCTCAGACGCGGCCATTGAGGCGGCGGATGTGGTCATCATGACGGACGAGCCCTCCAAAATCGTCACCGCCATTCGTATCGCGCGCAAGACCCTGCGTATCGCCAAGCAAAACATCTACGGCGCAATCGGCATCAAGCTGCTGGTGCTCTTGCTGAGCACGCTGGGTCTGGCCTCGCTCTGGGCGGCGGTGTTTGCCGATGTGGGCGTTGCGTTGTTGGCGGTGCTCAACGCGTTTCGGGCGCTGCGCGGTCGCTTCTGAGCGCGGGTGGTTTGATCGTCGCGATGCTTGGGCGGCTGCGACACCGCTCCTCTAAAATTTATCAGGAGGCGGTTTTTAACCCACTTTTTACGGGGATGTGGTTAAAAGTGCTTAAGAACGCCTGCCGAACAAGTCAAAAGGCTGTTTTCAACCCACTTTTTACAGGGATGTGGTGGCGGCAACCACACAGTCGAAATATTTGTCACGAAATCGTGTGTTTGACATGAACAGTGACCTTAAAACCACTGAAATGACCACATCCCCGAAAATTTTGTCCATTTTCATTGCTCTGGGCAAAACGAATCGTCGCGCTGCTTGGGCTGGCTGCGACTCTGCTCTGCCTAATGAAAACGTCGCATTGTCTGGGCGGATGCGACACCGCTCCTCTGAATTTTATCAGGATGCGGTTTATAGCCCACTTTTTACGGGGATGTGGTTAAAAGTGCTTAAGGACGCCTGCCGAACATGTCTAAAGACTGTTTTAAGCCCACTTTTTACAGGGATGTGGTGGCGGCGACCACACAGTCGAAATTTTTGTCACAAAATCGTGTGTTTGACATGAACAGTGACCCAAAAACCACTGAAATGACCACATCCCCGAAAATTTTGTCCATTTTCATTGCTCTGGGCAAAACGAATCCTCGCGCTGTTTGGGCTGGATGCGTCTCTGCTCTGCCTAATGAGAACGTCGCATTGCCTGGGCTGGCTGCGACACCGCTCAAATGATCTCATAGTAGCTAGAGTGGCGTCGTGGTAGCGTGGCGTCCATTGCAAACTAAGTGGAGTCGCTCTTGATGCCGGTCAGCGACCATTAATATTGGCCTCCCCGTGGCTGAGTGGACAATATTTACGGCGATGAGGGAAATGAGTGAATTTTCAGGTGTCTGATCACGTCAAACTAGGATTTTTGTGGCACAATTTACGATAATGTGGTGACAGTCACCACACCCCGATAACCCCCACACCGAGACCCCAGCACGCAATCCCGACACCCCGAAAATCCGACCGAATACCCACAACCGAACCCCCCCACCCGACAAAGGAGCCAGACTATGAGCAAGCCCATCGACGACTATATCGCCGCCCAGGAGCCCGAATTCCAAGCCCGCCTGCGCAGACTGCAGGAGATCATTATGGAGATTGAGCCGACATTTGAGCAGCGCATCTCCTACCGCATGCCGACCTTCCGCAAAGGCTTTAACCGCCTGCATTTTGCCTGCTATAAAAAGCACATCGGGATTTATCCCGGGTTTAAGGCGGTGGAGGCTTTTGCCACTGAGCTAAATGAACAGAACTATAAAACTTCGACCGGTACCATCCAAATCCCCCATGCGCGCGAGCTGGACGAGGCTTTGATTCGCCGGATCGTGCAGTATACTTTGGAGGACAGTCACTGGTAAGGAGGTCTTTATGGCAAAATACGAGCGTTTCATCCGCGGGAGCTTTGATGAAGTATTGGCCCTCTGTGAGCGGGCGGTGATGGGAAAAAGCACAACCGCCGAGCTGGAGGACAAAAGCGACGTCGAAAGCAATGGCGTTCGGGTGGCGGTGCGCGTGTACGAGCGCTTCAGCTGGCTGGGCTCCAGTCGTGTCAGCCTCAGCATCACGCTGGTGGGCACTGGTGACGATCTCTACCTGGTCGCCATCGGTTCAGGTGGCAGCCAAGCAGTGTTTTTCAAGATTAATACTTATGGCGAGAGCAATTTTCTGGCGACTTTGAGCGAGGAAATTGACGCTTATTGCCGCAACAGTGGGCAATAAAACATGCAAGCAATGAACCCTGACCCGCAGCGGATGATGAACCTTTACGAAAACCTGCAATTTTCAACGGAGCGTGAACTGGTGGAGCAGCTCATGGCCATACCTCATGCGGGTCTGCGTGTCGAACGGATAAGCTCTTGCGGACAAACGAGCGCTTGGTACGACCAGGACGAAGCGGAGCTGGTGTTTTTGCTGGAAGGTGAGGCAGACTTGGAGCTGATAGAAGAGGGCAAAAGTAAGCCAATCTCGCTGCAAAAAGGCGACGTACTCTGGGTTCCGGCACGCCGCAAACATCGCGTCACATACACTAGCGCAAACTGCCTTTGGCTTTGTGTGTTTATACAAACAAAGGAAAACGCAGAAAACGCAGCGGTTGACTGAGTGCGAAACGTATTGGCGCCAGCACCAAGACGGATGCCTGTCATGCCGCGTTCGTGCTACAATAAGCGTGATTAAGCCCATAACAGAACCCAGCAGCGTCGCATCTGAGCGCGTGCGGTGGTGAATATAAGGAGAGCGAATGTCAGAAAAACCTGAACAAAGAAACAGCGGCGGCAACCCGAATCAGGGGCAAGGCCAAAACCAGGCTCAAAATTCCAATCGCAATAACCCGCAGAACAGGGATAAGCAGTCACAGAACCGCAATCCCGGTTATACGGAGGGCAAGCAAGGCCGCTCCAATCGCAAACGCCGCGGCGGGCGGGTGCAGGAAGCCCGCGAACGCAATCCGCAGCAGCAAGGCGCGACAAGCCAAAATCAGCAGGAGCGCAAGGGTGGACAGCCGCAGGTGCAACGCGAGGCGATCAAGGGGCAAGCCGGCCAGCGCCAACCGCGTTCCAGAAACCGCAAGCATTCGGTGGCGGATGAAAATCCGAATCAAGGCAGACCCGCTCAGGCTGCACAATCCCAAAGTCAGAACCAGAACCAGAATCAGGCGCAGAATGCCAATGCGAATCGGGGCCAACAGGGCGTTTCCCAGGCCCAAAATCAGCGCAACGACAATCGCCAGTCCGGCAGAAATCGGAACAACCAACAGCGCAACTATCAGAAAGAGTCAAAGATGGCGGAGACCCTGGACGATATTAAACGCGACAACGACCGCATTGAAAAAGAAATTTGGCTGGAAATTGCGGATATACATACCATTAAACTCGATTGAGTGGCGGCTTGATCGACCGCAAAGCTCGGCTTGAGAAGCTTGGGCAGAGGGGCAGTGTTTTGCCAAAGGGATGACGATGAAAAAATGGCTTCCCGATGAGATTGTTTTAAGAGAAAAAGCGCCTTTGTTTGAGGCGCTTTCTGCTTATGCGGACGCGATGCATACCTCTTTTCATATGCCGGGCAGCAGACCTGGTGTGCCGGCTTTTTCGCAGCTGGATGTGACGGAATTGCCGCAGACCGACGATCTGAATGAACCGCAGGGGCCGGTGCTGGAGGCGCAGCGGGCGGCGGCACAGTATTTTGGGGCGGCCGAGACACGCTTTTTGACCGGGGGAAGCAGCGAGGGCATTTTTGCGGCCTTGCTTTGTTTGGCCGGACCGGGAGGGGCTATTCTTTTACCACGGCCTGTGCACCGCGCCTTTATGTATGCAGCCCAACGCTTTGCTTTGGATGTGTTTTTTGCCAAACCTACAAAAAAACAGGCAGAAACGGCCTTCTCGCCTCTGACTTATCCTTCAATTGACGATTATGAAAGCGCTTTGCAAAAGCATCCCGAAATCCGCGTTGTCGTAGCGACGGCGCCGGATTATTACGGCTACATCTGTGATCTGGGCGCGCTGGAGAATCTTTGTCAAAAGTATGAAAAGAAGCTCTTGATTGACGCGGCACACGGCGCGCATCTGCAGCTATTGCCGGAATGGCGACTCTATGGAGACATGGTTCTCACTTCGGCACACAAAACCCTACCCTCGTTGACCCCGGCGGCTTATTTGCATATTTGCGAGCAGGAAGACGAGCAGGCCGTTCAGGCCTTGGCCAAGCGGGTCGATTACACGCTTAAAGTCCTGCGCACTTCATCGCCCCCGCTTTTTGTAGCGGCTTCTGCGGACTGGGCGCGTGCCTTTCTTAAAGAACGCGGATTTAATGCCTTACAACGGCAAAAAAAATCCCTCATCTGGCTGCGTACGGAGCTGCCCGAACAAATCATTGTGCGTGCCCCTATCACGGAAGAAGAGGCTCAGGCTGCCCGCAGTCGCATGAGCAGCGGTACACAAGTCCTGCGTCCACGGGTCTTCTGCGACCCTCTGCGTCTGGTCCTGGATGTGTCCTACTACATGCGCGGCACAGAAATGCAAACTCAGCTATCCGAGATGGGCGTTGACTGCGAGTTTGCCGATGCCCGACATGTCGTTTTCATCCCTTCCTTGCTCTCCGAACCGACGGATTACATGCACCTTTCGGCTGCGTTGGCCGCTGTCTGCGCCAACTGCACACCCCTGTCGGAAGCGGATCGGATTGTCCTCTGCGAGGAGTCAGAGCGGCTCTACAGCGGGCTTTCCGGTTTGACAAGCACTCAGGACAAAGCAACGCGCGAAGTGGATGCAGAATTCCTTTCCGGCCGTCTCCTAAACGCCGCATTGCTCAGAACTTTGGCAGGTCAGGCGGCGCCTGAAGATGAAGCCGTGATTCCTTATCCGCCCGGCATCCCCCTGTACTGGCCGGGTGAACTGCGCTAAACTGAGGCGGTTAAAGGAAGGAAGTCTTATGGCTTATAACGTGTTTAATACCGGGCTGGAACCCGATCCCGTCACCGTTGGGGTGGCTTTTGCCGGTGGTGGTGTGCGCTCGTTTACGGAAATATGTGCCCTGCGCCACATGGTGGATCAGGGTCTGCCGCTGACCGCTGTGGCCGGCACCTCGATGGGTGCGGCGGTGGCGGCTTTGGTTGCGACCGGACTGCCGCTTGATCGTGTCCAGGAAATTCTTATCGAATCAGAAGCGGGCATGGTGGAAATGGGCTTGTTTAAGCCGAATGTGCGCATGTTTTTCCCGAAGAGCACCGGTGCTGCCGGTTTTGTCGATGCGAATCTGATCCGGGATTTTTTTGCCGAGGTCTTCAGTGCCTTAGGCGTGAACTATCTCTCGCAGCTCAAATTACCTGCCGCTTTTGTCAGCGTGGACATGAACAGCATGAAGCCACTCGTTTTCTCCAATAACCCAGCCTGGTTTAAAGGAATGGAGGAGGTCGATTTCTATTCCAAAGATATTCCGATAGCTCAAGCGATTGCCGCCTCCTGCGCCTTCCCTTTGGCGATTTCGGCTGTGACTTTGGACGATTATGTACTGGTCGACGGTGGCGTGCGTTTGAACATTCCGACCCCACTTTTTAATCGCGAACTCATTGATGTGGTGGTTTCACTTTCCACCCGCAGTGAGCCCCGCCCCATGGGCAATGCGCGCAGTGCTTTAGGAATCGGTTTGCGTTCGGTTGATTGTATGAGCGATCAGCTTGAATACTTTCAGCGCAGCTTGGCGGATATCAGCGTCGAAACACCGGCGGATGCCGAGGTTTTTGATTGGGGCAAAGGCTTGTCGCTTATCGACATCGCTACGGCTTATATGGGCAAAAACCCACCCGACTACAGCGCTTACTTTTCTGTCGTCCATGAGCGCGAAGAAGATTGGCGCTTGGAACAGGAAGAAATCCGCGAACGACAAGCGCTCGAAAAAATCCAGAAGGAAAGGGAAGCCGCCCAAGCCAATAGAGGTGTCTTTGCTTTCTTCAGGCGTCTGAGGGGCAAAAGCCAATGAAAGGTGCGGCCTTTATCAGTTTCGAAGGCATTGACGGTAGTGGCAAGTCCACGCAGTTGGCGCGACTCACCGCCTGGCTGGCTGAGCGCCAGGTCCCCTGCCGTGTGCTGCGCGAACCCGGGGGCACGGAGCTAGGCGAAAAAATCCGCCATTTGCTCTTGGATGCCAAAGCCGAGGAGATGAGCGCCGAAAGTGAATTGTTGCTGTTTTTTGCCGCGCGCGCCGAGCTGGTCCGAAAGGTGATAAGACCGGCCTTACAAAACGGTGAACTGATTATCTGTGATCGTTTTTATGACTCGACTTTAGCTTACCAGGGTTACGGTCGGGCGCTGGGCACGGAGCGGATTTTGCCCTTATTAGACTGGGCGGTGGGCGAAACAAAACCCGACTTGACGGTGTTGGTGGACTTACCCGCTGAGCTGGCTCTGCAGCGCCAGAGCGGGCGTGATGCGGGCCAAGCTGATCGCATTGAGGCGGAGGGACTGCGTTTTATGAAACGGGTGCGCGAGGGTTATTTGGCTCTGGCTGAAGCCGAACCGCAGCGTTTTTTAGTACTTGACGGCACTTTAGCGGAAGAAAAGGTTTTTACAGCGCTAATCTATGCATTGAGACAAAGACTAGGCCGCAATTTTGCGGTATAATTCACATAGAACAGCCGGTTGACGGCGTAGCAGGAGGAATACAATGAAACTGACTTATGCGATTGTACATGACGAGGACAGCCCGCGTTTAATGGCAGAGCTCAATAAAAGCGGCTATCGCGTGACGAAACTCAACTCTTCCGGTGGTTTCCTGCGTTCCGGTAACACGACCTTGATGATCGTGGTGGAAGACGGCCAGTTGGAAGAAGTCTTAGGCATCGTGCGCAAGTATTCGTCTGCTCGTAAAGCAGCCATCAACACCAATGTCACACCTTCTTCAATGGGTGGGGCTTATATCCCTTACCCTGTAGAAGTAACCATAGGCGGCGCGACTGTCTTTGTGCTTAATGTTGAGTATTTTGAGAAGATGTAATGCCGCTTCAAAACGATTTGTTTGAACGGGTAAAAGCCAGCCTGGCTGCTCATTCCGGCCAGGCTTTTTTGATTAGCGGAGCCAAGGGTGCGGGGAAGCTCAAGGCTGCGCGACACATCGCTCAGTATATTTTGTGTGAAGCCCCTCTTGAGACACAGGCTTGCGGTCAATGCGCAGCCTGTCGTTATTTTTTGGCGGGCAACCACCCGGACTTCTATAGCCTGGAACCGGCGCCGGAAGAAAAGCTCATCAAAGTGGCGGCCGTGCGGGAAAGTCTGTTGAGTGACACCGTGATGAAACCGCAGTTTGGGCAGAGCAAGGTCTACATCATCGCTGCTGATTACCTCAATGAACAAGGACAAAACGCCCTGCTAAAAACGCTGGAAGAGCCGCCTCCTTACGCTTTTTTTATTTTGACCGTACAGGCGGCGGAGAAACTTTTGCCCACGGTACGCTCTCGTGTAGTCCCCCTGCATATCCCTGCGCTCAATCCACAGGAAATGCAGAGTGCTTTGGCTGAAGCCGGCTACACCATTGATTTACAGGAAGCAGCCATGCTCACGGCACTGAGTGACGGGGCGGCGGGACAGGCGGAGGAACTGCTGGCCTCTCCCTGGTTTATGGACTTGCGCAGCGAACTGATTGAACACCTGCTACAGTGGCCTTTGAAGCCGCGCTATCTGTTGCTGACCGAGGAATTCGAGTTTTTCAACGCTGAAAAGGAGCACTACGATGAGCTGCTGCGCATCATGATGAGTGTGCTGCGCGACCTTTTGGCTTTGCAGACAGGGGCGGGCCAAGAACAGTTGCTCAACCGCGACTTCGCCGATGCTTTACAAAAATTCACGCGTCAAAGGCATTACGATGCGGAGGGCTTGCAGGCCATCAGTGCGGAATTGGAGCTGATGCAGCGGGGCCGCGAGGTGAACGAGAACTTCGAGATGTCGGTCTGTGAGCTCTTGCTACAGTTCGAGAAATATCGCCTATAAAACGATACGTTATAATGTAAGACAGTAAGGTTTTGTCTGAGTGGCAAAACCAAGCACCAATAAAACAAAGATTAAGACCTGCGGGTCAGGAGAATATTATGCCTAAAGTAGTGGGGGTACGTTTTCATGGCGTTGGCAAAGCCTATGATTTCGATCCCGGAAACCTTGAAGTCAACGCGGGGGATGCGGTCATCGTCGAAACCTCGAAAGGTATTGAGTACGGGATTGCGTCTTTTGCCCCTTATGAAAAAGAGGCGGATCAGCTCTTCGGTGAGCTGCGTCCCATCCTGCGTCTGGCCGACGAGAAGGATTTGGAAATCTATCGTGCGAACGTCAAAAAAGAGACGGACGCTTTTTACATCTGTCGTGAGCGCATCGCCAATCACAACTTGGATATGAATTTAGTCGACGTCGAATACACATTTGACGGGCAAAAGATTATCTTCTACTTCATCTCGGAAAATCGTGTCGATTTCCGCGAACTGGTCAAGGATCTCGCGACCACCTTCCACCGCCGCATCGAGCTGCGCCAAATCGGCGCCCGCGACGAGGCCCGAATGGTGGGCGGTGTGGGCATCTGCGGCCGCACATTCTGCTGCTCGACTTTCCTCGATGATTTTGTGCCGGTCTCTGTCAAGATGGCCAAGTTCCAGAATCTCTCGATGAATCCCACCAAAATTTCCGGTTGCTGTGGCCGCCTGATGTGCTGCCTGAAATATGAGCAGGAAGCCTATGAAGATGCGCGCAAGATTGCGCCGAAACAGGGCAGCACGGTACAGAGCCCCGCCGGTGAAGGCCGTGTTATTTCCGTCGACTTGCTGCGCGAGCGCGCCGGTGTTCTGGTTTACGGAGCGAACGGTGAAGAACTGCAGCATTTTCCGTTCGGCGAGCTGCAATTCCAACGCGGTCATGCGGAAAGCCTGAGCAATAAGCGTAAAAAGAGCAGTTTAAGAGGCGACAACACTGGAGCCAAAACCGGTAACTGCGCGAACTGTCCCTCAAAGAAAAAATCGCCTGCGAGTGGTCAGGGCGTAGATGCAGCCCGCTCCGGACGTATGGCTCCTCCGACTCTCGGCCTGCAAATCGATGAAAGCTACGTTCGGGAAGCTGTTGCCTACGAAACGGAAGACGGCCAGGTGGCTGTGGAAATGTTTGCTGCTTCCAGCAAACGGGAACTCAGGCTGCAACGTGGCGCTCCAGACAGCGAGGGCTATGGCACCGCTACCGCTGGCGATGCTGCCGCAGCGGACGCTGAGGGAGCGGCAAAGCCGCCCAGACAGCGTTCCAGAGGCCGTCGTGGCGGGGGGCGCAACCGCAAACCCAAAGCCAAACAAGATGAGCAGTGAGCAAACAGCGATTTGAATTTTGAGATTTTGATGCGGGGTGTGGCGTTTTAGCTGCACCCCGTCGCTTTACTCATTTGTTAAGACAGCGCACAGCGCCCCATTAGCACTTGCTAATTTGTGAGCCTCGTCATTGCCCCGCCTAAATGCCTTTGTTAAAATGAACCCGAACCTAAAGTTCGAAAGAAACCTGTCACAGTGACGACATTGTGCAAAGAGGAGGATTTATAAATGGCTTATGTAATTTCTGAAGAATGCATCTCCTGCGGTGCATGCGAACCCGAGTGCCCCACCGATTCAATCAGCGCCGGTGATTCACAGTATGTGATCGACGCCGAAACCTGCATTGACTGCGGTGCCTGCGAGCCCGTTTGCCCTGTATCGGCTATTTCGGCCGGCTGATTTTGCCACAGGGAAAGTACTAATGAATTGAACTCACTGCGACAGAGCGGTGAATGAAGAGAATTAGTTGGAAAGCAGCTTTGTCCTTTGGACGAGGTTGCTTTTTTTAGGAGTTTCTAGTTGGACCGTACGGATCTTGGTATTCATGGCAAAAGCCTCCTCCAATTCAAAGACGCCTTCCGCTCAGGCGAAGACGCGGTGGCTTTGGTGCATTTTGCCGAATACTGCCAAGGCCTGCTGCATCCGGAACAAGCGCCTAAAACCATACTCGATATCGGTTGCGGTGCGGGCATGATTCTCACGCTGCTCCTGGAGCATTACCCGGAGGCCTTGGGCTTTGGCATCGAAAAGGTGCGTCGCCTGGCGGATCTGGCACAGCGCAACATGCGCGAAAACGGTTTAGAAAGGCGCTCGAAGATTTATCCTAAAGATGCGCGGCGCTTTATAAACGAAGACTGGCCCTGGGGGCGCATGAGCCTGATTGTCGCTAATCCGCCTTATCGCAGCGGACTGCCGCGAGGTGGCTTGGCGCTGGCTACGGAGCGAGAACAAGTCGATTTTTTGAACAGTTACGCCGTGCTGGAGGACAATGTGCCACTGGAACGGCAATTGGCTAGATTTGATCTGAGTCTGAATCCTACGGATCTCGCGCGCATAGGGGCGAGGTTGCTGGACGATGAGGCTTGCTTTTGCCTGGTTTATCCGCTTGCGCGAGAAACGGAGCTCTGCCACGCGATGGAAAGTCAGCGCCTTTTCCTCAACCGCCGTCAACGACTCTGTGGCTGGGCGGATAAGGAACCCAAGCAGGGGCTTTTTTGTTTTACAGCCTGGACTGGTAAAGCAGCGGTGACAGAGGAAGATCGGGTGCTGCGTGCGGCTGCGAGCGAAGAAATGGATTCGTCCGATGATTGAAGGAGCGTGGTTTAAATGAATACATCACCGCACACGCAAGCCGGAGTACTCTACCTGGTCGGCACGCCGCTCGGCAATGACGCAGACTTTTCGCCGCGGGCACTGGACGTGCTGCGCGAAGTGGACTTAATTGCCTGTGAAGACACCCGTACCACTGGCTTGCTGCTCAGTCGTTTCGAAATCCGTAAACCACGTGTCAGTTACCATGCGCACAATCTCCGCTCCCGCGAAGCGGAGCTCATCGACAAACTGCAGCAGGGGCAGCGCATCGCTCTGGTCAGTGATGCGGGTATGCCGGCTATTTCCGATCCCGGTTATGAATTGGTCAAAGCTTGTATTGAACAGGGTCTGCGCGTTTCGGTGATTCCCGGCCCAAGTGCCGTGACTACGGCTTTAGCGGCTTCAGCCTTGGACAGTCGGCGCTTCGTCTTCGAAGGTTTCTTGGAGGTGAAGGGCAAAGCGCGCACAGCAGCCCTCGAGCGTTTGCGCCATGAACAAAGCACCAGCGTGCTTTATGAAGCGCCCCACCGCCTCCTGAAAACGCTGCAGGACCTGGCGGATTTCGGTTTGGGCGAAAGGCGGATGTGTTTTTGCCGTGAGATGACCAAGCGTTATGAGGAGTTTTTGTATATGACGGTCGCTGCGGGGCTGTCGCATTATTCGGCCAATGAGGCGCGCGGTGAATTTGTGTTGGTACTGGAAGGTTGCGACGAAGCGGCAGCGCGGGGGCTTGTAGAGCAAGCTGCGGAAGATTTCGATGCGGCGGCTTATGTGCGCGAGTCATTGGCAAAAGGCAGCAAAAGCAAAACCCTGGCCGCGGACCTCTCCCAGCGCAGCAGCATGAGCAATAAGGAGGCTTACGCCTTCGTCCAGGAAATCAAGCGCGAGGGGCTCTGAGCCGCTTTTTGAGTGGGTGGAGCTTGCGCTAGGGGCTGTAGCTTTATTTTGTTGGAACTCTCTCTTATTGGTGAAAATTCGCCCAAGCAAAAAGTCGACAAAGATTTCGTTAATCCAAGATCTGGCAAAATTTCCGCAAATCCAAGTCACAGCGGTAATTTTGGGCTTTAAATGCGTCGTTTGCGGCTCGGACCGACACTTTTTACGCTAATCCAATTTCAAATTTCCTGCCGCTTGGATTATCGAAAATACTGTTATGAAGTGACCCTTGTCAAGTATGTTTTTTATTCCGATTACATCATTTTTAAAACTCCTTCCTAGAGGAAGGTTCAGAGGTTTGATTCGACAGTTCTCGGCATTGGCCATTCTGTTATACGCGGATTCGGTCATCCTTACCGCAGGTCAATGGTTCGCCGTGGAGTTCTACAGTCTTACGACGTGAATCACAGTTTCCTGTGTCAACAACTTTTTTCGTAGTCACTCGAACCTGTCTGTCCATCAAAACCTCTGAACCTCCCTCCAGACATGGTGTCGCGGATCTTTACTTTTGCTGTCTCTGCTGTTTGTGATCTGTTTTTTATCTTGTGGTTATTTGTACCGGTTCTCGGTGTTCTGTCATCATCCCCCAAACGAAACCGGCTAACTCTCGGGCGATAGCCGTTACCGCAACATTGTGTTTTTTGACTGACGTTTCATGCGGTAGAATTTGCGCCTCAAGCGTTCGCTCGCACGATCCGCATACGCAATAACATCGGGCGCCTTTCCTTCTTGTCGTTTTCGTAAATCGCGAGACTTTTGCCCAATAGACCCTCGGGTATAACACTGAGCGGCTTCTACAAGCACTCTTCGGATATGGGTGTTTCCTGCTTTCGTAATGCTCGTTCGAATTTGTGTATCTCCACTGGAGTGCTCACCTGGAACCAATCCAAGATAGGGCGGCATAGTGGGCGGCTGTTCTAAACCGTTGGAAATCACTCGTTTCCACCAGAATGGTCATCGCACTATAAGTCTTAATCCCTACGAAACAACGAAGCTGTTCTACTTTTTCTCGGTAGGCATCGAGTTCAGCAAACTCTTCTATCCGTCGATCAAAGGCTTCCAGCTTGTCACTCAGTTGCCGATAGCTCGAGAGGTATTCTTGCAAGGTCTCCTTCAGAATCGGATCTAATGACAAACGACTGAGCCAGGTTAAATGGGCCGCCGTCCAGTAGCTTTTGTTACCGTCATACGCTTGGCCATTACGAAGACAAAGTCCCTGAATCTCTTGCTTGAGCATTTTGAACTTCTTTTTGTGGTCGTCTCGCATACGGATGTACTGCTTGACCATGTCATCTTGAACGCTTGGGATATAGACGAGACTGTAAGTGCCATAGGCCAAGCTTTTGGCAATCTTTTTCGGCATCGAGACGATCCGTCTTGATGCGATGTTTTTGGTACCGGGGCATGCTGCTTGGCGCCATGATATGACAGGTGATGCCTTTTTGGCGCAACTGATAATAGAGGGTATAGCCCATGCAACCCGCCTCATAGCCACAGATGAAGCTGACCTCGTCCTTGTCCGGATGTTGTAAGAGGAAATTTTCTTCAATACGATTCAGATACTTCTCGATCAGTTGACTGTCTGCATCCAAAGTCGTGTGAGCAAAGAGTTTGTCCTCTCCAGACATACTAGGTTCTAAGCAGCACAGGGTGTAGCTGTTTTTGTGGACATCGATTCCGACATAAATTATACTTTTCATTGAGTGACCTCCATTGTATGCGGTAATGCCGCTGGCTGTTTAACACATTCCAGACTAACGGATAAATCCACGTTGTTGCAATGCGGGGTCACTTCATATTGTCTTACGGTATTTTTGGCATCTGACTTCACTTTCAGGCTTTTATGAAGGCTTCGGCTTGGATTATCGAAAATTTTGTCGGATTTTCAGTGATTCAACGAATCGGCTGAGTTTCTAGAAGGTGTCGCAACCGCCCAAGCTGTGCGACGGTTTAGAACTACAAAATTTCCGTTTCTGCAAATCTGAAAGGCTGAAAACATAGGTGGAGCGAGTGTTTTGCCATGATTTACTACATTGTTTCCGATCTTACAAAACGAAGATTGTAAGTTCGCAAAAAGTGTAGTAAAAAGCCGGAAATCTCTTGAAAACACCCTTATTCAGCCACCGTCAATTGTAAGAACGAAAATTTTGTAGTGAGAGGAAGGGGAGAAGAAGGTGTCGCAACCGCCCAAGCTGTGCGACGCGATTTGATAGAAAATCCTCAATATCGCCAGAGTAATTCACATCCTTTGCTAGATTCTCAGTCTTTGGTATGTCAAAATAAACGCAGCACAATTGGAGGTAAGAGTCTTGAGCGATGAACAAGATATCCGTAACCTTGAAAATATAGATCAAGTTAATAACGATAGCGCGGCAGAAAAGCACGAATCTGACGCTGACATAGCCGTGGCAGAGAAGCTCGCAACGACAAAGAACATTGCGAGAATGGAAAGCGAAGCGCTAGCCGCAGATGAGGCAAATGCCGCGGACTTAGCCGACGAAGCGAACAACGCCACGCTTGTAGGCTCAGAGGAATCGCAACCCATTACTCCGAACGAAATCCCAGCCACAAGTCCGAACGAAGCTCCAAGCACAAGCCCGGAGGGCCCCCAAACCACAATTCAAAAAGAAGCTCCAGCCACAACGCCGATCGAGACCCCAACCACAAGGTCGACGACTAACGGCACGGCAGCCCCGCCCACGGCGCCGAGCAGCGGAGGAGTCAAACGCTTCAGCAGACCCTTGCGCAGTGTTTTGCCCGAGCAGGTGCAGCGCAAACAAGGCTACGTTCCTGCAGCTTTGCGCCGCGAGGAAGTTTACGGCGGCGGGCGGGCGAGCGGCAGTTCGACGGCGCACAAAGAGCCAACGGCGGTGACGGTGGCAGAAGCGGCGAAGAAACGCAAAGTCAGGCAACCGCTATCAAATAAAAAAATCGTCTTCCTCTCGTTTTTAATCCCGTTTTTGGGGCTGGCTTTTGCCTATGCGAGTAACAACTTTTATCCGATCGGAAATAAAACCCCGCTGACCATTGACCTTTACCACCAGTACGCGCCTTTTCTGCAACAGCTGCGGGACAAATTACTGGCCGGGGAGTCGCTTTTCTACTCCTGGAACAGCGGCCTGGGCACCAATTTCTATGCACAAATGGCTTATTATTCGGCTTCACCCTTTAATATCATTTTGCTGCTTTTTCCGCCCGAGTTTCTCAGCGAAGCGGTGACTGCCCTGACACTCTTGAAAATCGGCAGCATCGGCGCGACCACCTCGTACATGCTCTTACATGGCTTTTGCCCAGCGAAAATGCGCACCATCGGCGATGCTCCTCCTGCAGAATTGCGTTATACCTCGCAGGTCGGTACCGACTATCTGATTATTGCACTCAGCGCGTCTTTTGCCCTCTCCGGCTTTATGCTTTCTTACTCCTGGGACATCATGTGGCTCGACGCCATCATCTTCCTACCGCTGATTATCCTCGGCCTCATCCGTTTGCTGACGCAAAGCCGCTTCCTGCTCTACGTCCTGAGCCTGGCCGCCTGCATCATGGTCAACTATTACATCGCCCTCTTCATCTGCATGTTCACGGCGCTGTACTTTTTCGTAGCATATTTTTCTTTTGAGAGCGGCAGTTTTTTGGCAAAACAAAAGCCCGCCCGCCACTTCATTTTTAAAGGCCTGCAATTCGCCGGAGCCTCACTACTGGGCGCCGCGATTTCTGCCGTGATGTCTTTGCCAACCTACCTCGCACTGCAGGGCACCTCGGCCACCAGTGATGCTTTCCCGACCGCAGTCAAAATGAATTTTTCCATCTTCAGCTTTTTGCAACGCCAGCTGATTGCCGCAGAACCCGCCATCCGCGAGGGCCTTCCCAACGTCTATATCGGCGTCATCGCCATGCTGATGATTCCCCTTTACATCTTCGTCAAAGAAATCAAACTCAAAGAAAAGCTCTGGCATCTGGGCCTGCTCTTTTTCATGTTCGTCAGTTTTTCCAACAATTATCTGGACTTCATTTGGCACGGCACGCACTATCCCAATCAGCTGCCTTTCCGCTACGCCTTTGTCTACAGCTTGCTGCTAATCATCATAAGCTTCAGGACTCTAACCTATATTCGTACCATTTCCGGCAAAATCATCGCCGGCGCGGGTGTCGCCGCCGTGCTCTATGCGATTCTGGCCGAGGAGCTCTTAAAAGACGACGTCAGCCATGTCTCGGTCTATGTGAGCATTTTGTTCTTCGTCATTTATGTGGCGATACTGGCTGCTTTTAAGAAGGGAAAGGGCTTCCGCTCGTTTCGGAACGTGGCTTTTGCCCTGAGTATGATTATCGTGACGGAGCTGATGCTCAACAGCCTGCTCTCCGTGGTCTACATCCACAAAAACGAGTACTACACCTCGCGCAACGATTTCAATAACGACTTCACCCAGATGCGCAACGAAATCGCCCTCCTAGAAGCTAACGATCCGAGCTTCTGGCGCATGGAAATGATTCAGCAGAAGACCACCAACAGCCCGGCGCTCTATGGCTATAAGGGCATCACTTTGTTTTCCTCGACTTCCTATGAGTCGACGGCTCAGCTGATGCGCAAATTGGGCTTCCATGGCAACAACATCAACAGCTACAAATATATGGCTTCGAGTGACCTGATGAACGCAGTCCTCGGGGTGAAGTACCTGATTAATAAGGAGCGGGCGATTCGTGATCCGGAGCTGACGCTCCTGCGCGACGATGGCAAGTCCTATGTCTATGAGAACCCGCTGGCCCTGCCGTTGGGCTTTATGGTGCGGGACCAAATTTTTAATTGGGACACCTTCAGCAACAATCCCTTTGTGGTGCAGAATAAGTTTGTGGCGGCCTCGGGCCAGCACGGCGTGGTTTACGAAGCGCGCAGCATCGGCGATCAGAAAGCCGGCAATTACAGCTTTAATTCCATGGTGGACGACGGACTGCAGGCTACGCCCGGCGACAACAAACTGTCAGGCAGTATCGAATTTACGATTACGCCGCAAAAATCCGAACATCTCTATTTCTATCTCAATGTCAGTGCTGAGACGCAAGTCGACATGAGCATTGTGAATGTGACACAGCCTCCGGTTGCGCCTGTGACAGATCCCAACAGCAGTGGTGCGGGGGCGGGAGCTGAGGGGGCCATGCTTTCCAGCAGCACGAATGTTGTTCTTCCGACAAATGCCTCAACCGTGGCGCAAGGCGCCGTTGACACGAGCGAGGCGAGCACGACTTTCGCCGATAATCGCAGCATCAACACGCAGGAGATTTTTGACTGTGGTTTTGTGGAGCTGGGGCAGCAGGTGAAGGTCAAAATCACGACGAAGGAAGATAAAAGTCGCAACATTTCGATTTATGCAGCGGCCTCCAATCAAGAGGCTTTGGAACGCAATGTGGCGGGCTGGCGCGAGGGCGGTCTGAAGATCAGCAGTTATAGTGACAACCGTGTCATTGGCACAGTGAATGCGGCGGAAGCGGGACAATTGTTCCTGACGATTCCCTACGACGCCTCCTGGAGGGCGAAGGTTGATGGCGTGGAAGTGACACCTACCCATGTGGCGCACGCTTTCATGGCGGTTCCCGTGCCTCAGGGAGAACACAGCATCGAGATATACTTTATCCCGCCCGGTTTCGAAAATGCCGTGCTGATATCCGTCGTCGGTATCGCTTTGCTGATTTTGGCTTTACTTTTCCATAAAATCGTCAAAAAGAAGCGAATATTGGCGAATAATCAAGAATAAGGCTGAATTCTTCAGATATTTTGCAAAAAAAGCTTGACATCCTTTAAAGGCGTGTTATTCTAACGAAGCACGTTTATAGCAAGGCGGCTTTTGCCGTTGAAATTTGAAGGAGAACATTCATGCGTACATTTGTGGCAAAGCCCGCTGAAATCGAAAGAAAATGGTACGTCGTCGATGCGGAAGGCCAGACCCTGGGTCGCCTTTCAACTGTCATCGCACGTGTCCTAATCGGAAAAAACAAACCGGAGTTCACCCCCGGCGTTGACACCGGTGACTACGTCATCGTCATCAACGCGGACAAAGTGACCCTTACCGGCAATAAAGCAACAAAGAAAACCTACTTCAGCCATTCCGGATATCCCGGCGGTATGAAAGAGACCAGCTATGCCAGCATGATGCAGAAGCATCCCGAGCGCGTCATCGAAACGGCCGTCAAAGGCATGTTGCCGAAGAACGCCCTGGGCCGCGCGATGTACAAGAAACTGAAAGTATATGCCGGACCTGATCATGAGCACAGCGCACAGCAACCGATCGTTTTGGATCCGAAGGCATAAGGGAGGATATTGAGAGATGGCCAGCAAATCTGCTAAAAACTATAACTGGGGCACAGGCCGCCGCAAGAACGCGATCGCCCGCGTCAGAATTTTGCCCGGTAACGGCAACATCACCGTCAACGGTAAAGACCTGGACAGCTATTTCGGACTCGAGACCTTGAAGCTCATCGTGCGTCAGCCTTTGACCGCGACCGATACCCTTTCCAAGTTTGATATTTTCTGCAACGTCCACGGTGGCGGTTTATCCGGTCAAGCCGGTGCGATTCGTCATGGTATCGCCCGCGCGCTGAACGACGTCGACAGTGAAAGCTATCGTCCGACCCTGAAGAAAGCCGGCTTCCTGACCCGTGATTCACGCATGAAGGAACGTAAGAAATACGGCTTGAAAAAAGCTCGTAAGGCTTCACAGTTCAGCAAACGTTAAGCTTTGCCTTGGACCCGGGCGCTGCGCCAAACGCTTGCTTGCCCGCAGCTTTTATACGGTTATGCGAGAGGCCGGCGGTTGTTGTGCAACCCCCGGTCTTTCTGAATTTGAGCGGAGTCATAGATGAACGATGATTTTTGGAAGAGCTGGCTTGTGCAGAGAGGAAGAACAAGCACGCCTCAAGCGAGCTATACCGTTGAGGACTTAGCGGCTTTGGAGGATTTGACCCTTTTATTGGCAAAAGACTTGCAGCCGGGTGCCGTCCTTGCCCTAAGCGGAGATTTGGGTGTGGGGAAGACCGCCTTCACCGCGGCTTTGGCACGGGCACTCGGCTTGCCCGACGAGGTCGCCAGCCCCACCTTTATCTTGGTCATGGAGCACGAGAGCCCTGAGGCACGGTTGAATCTCTATCATTTTGATGCTTACCGCCTCAACGACGAAGACGACTTCCTCGCCTCGGGATTGGACGAGTACTTTGAGCGTGGCGGTGTCTGTGTACTGGAATGGCCGGAACGCATCGCGCTGATTTTGCCACCGGACACGCGACTGCTGCGTTTCAGCCGCCTGAGCCCCGAGAGTGAGGCGCGGCGTATTGATATCTATCAGTGATGAAAACGAAGCTCGCTCATGTGCTGGCCCACTGATGCAAAGGAGGAAGCCGAGATGAAAATTTTAGCAGTGGATACTGCGGCTAGGACCTGTTCTGTCGCCTTGGGTGAAGACGGGCAGGTGTTGTATGAGTTAGTACTCAATTTGGGCCTGACTCACTCCGAAACCATGCAACTTGCCTGTGACCGCGCCTTGGAAGCCTTGGGTTGGCGCTATCAGGAACTCGACGCCTTCGCCGTGACGCAGGGTCCAGGATCGTTTACCGGTCTGCGCATCGGTATGACTGCGGTGAAGACTTTTGCCTATGTGACGGGTAAAAAAGCATTGGGCTTTTCCAGCCTGGCCGTTCTGGCCGAACCCTATGTCTGTGCCGCCGATACGGCCGTGCTGAGTCTGCTTGATGCCAGACATCGTCGGGTTTACGCGGGTTTATACCAAAACGGACTAGCTCTGGCGGAGGAGCGTTTGGGAGACATTGACCTCTACCTGCCTCTGCTCGTAGCAGCCTGTGCAGAACGAGGTATCAAACAAGTTATTTTAGCGGGTGACTGTAGCACCAAATATTATGAAGACGAAGCCGTATTGCGCTATTTGCACGAACGCAAGATCCACATTTGCCTGAGGGGCGATACAGAAATCCGTGCGGCTGCCCTGGCTCGACTGGCCATGCAAGCCCTAGCTCAGGACCCCAGCGCCGGTCAGAACCCGGCTGAGCTCGCACCTTTGTATCTGACCGCGACAGAAGCGGAACGCGGAGCCAACTTCTATGTTTGAACTGCGTCGTGCCGGACAAGCCGATTTGGAAGCGCTGCTCCGTTTGGAGCGCGCCTGTTTTGCTAAGCCCTGGTCGCGCGAACAATTCCAGTCTCTTCTGGCCGCTTATCCCAATCCTGAAATAAGTGAAGAATTTGCTTACCTGGCTTTCGACGCAGACTACGCCTGTGGCTATTGTGGCTGGCAAAAGGTGCTCGACGAAGCGACCTTGCTCAGCATCGCTGTCCTTCCGTCCTACCGCCGCCAGGGCTTGGCCGAACGCCTCTTTGCGCAGGGCCAAAACCTGCTCCTTGAAGCCGGTGTGAGGCGCGTGCTGCTCGAAGTGTCTGTTAGGAACGAGGCTGCTTTAGCCCTCTACGAGAAGCTCGGTTTCAACTACGATGGCCGCGTAAAAAATTACTATGGCGTCGGCGACGACGCGAAGTTGATGTCCAAGAATCTTGTGTAGTTTTGCCTAAAAAATACGTTTAATCAGTATAAAATCATGTAAAATGTATAAATAGCACAAGTGAGAGCGGCGAATATTGTGAAGATTGACAGCTTCTAAGCCTGACGTTTATACTTACTTAATAACAGAAAAATATCGCACAAGGGTTATTCTGCTTGACTGACTTGTGCAACGCTTGGCTGACATTGACGGAGGAAGTGGAAATGGAAGTTAGAAAAGTAGTTTTCGACTGCGAAGACTCTTTTGAATTAAAAGCGATCGCGGTGCTGATCCAGAAAGCCTCCTCGTTTCGTTCGAGCATCTGGCTGAACTGTGACGGCCGCAGAGCCAATGCGAAAAGCCTGCTTGGCGTCATGAGCTTGCGCATCGAAAACGGCATGGAAATCGAAGTGAGTGCCGAAGGCGCAGATGCAGAACAAGCCCTGGAGACGGTTGTGTCCTATTTAAGCAATCCGGTATTTTAAGCAATTACAGCCCTTGGGACGCAGCAGAAACAAAGCAAAAGAAGAGACAACTAGAAAAATTACAGATGAAGAAAGATTTTGAAGCGCGTTTAGACAGCGTGCCAATGAACCCCGGAGTTTACCTGATGAAGGATTCCGAGGGTTCTGTCATTTATGTGGGCAAGGCGAATAAGCTGAGGCAGCGCCTGCACTCTTATTTTGGTGCGAGCGGACCTCAGGGCGGAACAAAAGTACGCGCCATGGTCGAGCACGTGGCCTCCTTAGATTTTGTGATTTGCGAAAATGAGCTGGAAGCCTTTATCCTCGAAGCCAATTTAATCAAATCTTATAAGCCCTTCTTTAATATCATGCTGCGTGATGACCGTGATTATCCTTACCTGCGTATTACCCTGCATGAACAGTACCCGCGTATTCTTAAAGCCTACCGCGTCGGTCCCGATAAGGCAGAGGGGGCCAAATATTACGGCCCTTTCCTGGCCGGTGATCTTTACTATGCGTTGCGCACCATCCACGAACTCTTCCCGCTTAAGACCTGTCGTCGTGTTTTCCCACGCGATATCGGAAAAGAGCGACCATGTCTTAATTACTATATCCACCGCTGCATCGGACCTTGCCTCGGTGACGTTTCCGAAGCGGATTACCGCGCCGTGATGCTGCAGGTTTGTGATTACCTGGAAGGCCGCTATTCGGGGATTGCCGAAGGCATTCAAGAAAAAATGGAGCGGGCGTCCGCTGCCCTGCGCTTTGAAGAAGCAGCGGAATGGCGCGATAAACTCCAGCGCTTAGAGAAGCTGCTTGCCAGACAGGTCGCCGTCACTGGTTATAAAAAGGACACCGATGCTTTGGGTTTGGCGAGGTCGCAGGGACTTTGCTGTGTCGTGCGTCTGGCTTTGCGTAATGGCAAAATCAGCGAAAGCACCACGCATTTTCTGGACGATCAGGGCGAAGAGCTCTTGGAGCTCATCCTGGCTTTTATCACACAGTACTACAGCAAAGAAAATGCGCCTAAGGTCTTGCTTTTACCCATTGCCTTAGACGAAGCAAGCAAGGGTCATATCTCAGCCTTGCTGGGCGAGGCGGAAGTGACGAAACCACAGCGCGGCGCTAAAACGAAAATCATGGACATGGCTCAAAGTACGGCGCGCGAAGCCCTGCAGCGCAAGCACATCATCAGCGGCAGTTCGGAGACGGTGCGCACCGAGGGCTTACGCCTGCTCTCGGCTCTGACGGGTCGGGAGGATAATCTGGCGCGGCGCATCGAGGCATTTGACGTGGCTAACTACGGCGAGAGTGACAAAGCCTGCAGTATGATCGTGTTTACGGACGGTAAAGCGGATAAATCGGCCTATCGTTTATTTAAAATAAAGGCCGTCGAGGGCCAAGACGACTATGCTTCGATGGCAGAAGCGTTGCGTCGGCGTTTGGCGCGTTTGGGCGATGAGTCGTTCGGCCCCGTTCCGCAGCTGATTTTAGTGGATGGCGGTAGCCAGCACGTGGCCATGGCCAAAGCAGTTTTGGAAGAAGCGGGCTTGGACATTCCCTTGGCGGGGATGGTCAAAGACGAGCGCCACCGCAGCCGCGGCCTGGCATTGCCCGGTGGTGAACTGATTGAGCTGGCAGAACTCGCCTATCCGAAAAAGTCAGGCGTGCGTGAGCGTGAAGCGAGCGCCATGGTGGCGGAGAATGAGGAGGCTTTTGCCCTGAACAATGACGAAGCGCGTTTGGTCTTGAACCTGATTGCGCGTGTGCAAGACGAAGCCCACCGCGTCGCGGGCAACTACACGAAAAAGCTGAGTAAGAAGCGGCAACTGCGCTACAAGTTGGAGGATATTCCGGGTGTCGGTCCGAAGAAGCGACAGGCGCTGATGGCTGCCTTTCCCAGCCTCAAGGTTATTGCGGAAAGCAGTGCGGAGACACTCTTGGCGGCCGTGCCCTCGCTGGGTCAGAAAACGGCGGAGGCGATTCACGCCCACTTTGCGGAAAAAGGCGGTGCATCATGAAAATTTGGGCGATTTCCGACCCGCATCTGGGTTTTGGCGCAGAAAAAATGATGGACATCTTCGGCAAGCACTGGGCGGAGCATCCCTACAAAATGGCCAAATATTGGCGTGAAATGATTGCAGAAGAGGACGCGGTGATTTTACCGGGAGACATCTCCTGGGCGATTAACTTTGAGGAGTTGCAGCCGGATTTTGCCTTCTTAAACAGCTTGCCGGGTCACAAATACCTGGGTCGCGGCAATCACGATTACTGGTGGGTCTCACTGGCCAAAAACAAGGCCTTTTGCGCGGAAAACGGCTTCGCTAAGTTCGAATTTATCCGCTCCAATGCTTTTCTTTTGCCCATAGAGGAACCTGCAGTGACATTCAATTCCTGCGTGCTCTGTGGGACCAGAGGTTGGTTGACGCCTTACCACAGCGAGTGGCAGGCGAGTGACGAGAAATACTTTCAGCGCGAGTTGATTCGTTTGAAACTGGCTTTGGACGCGGCAGAAAAACTACGCGAGGAGCATAGCCAGAGCCCGCTGATATTGGCTTTGCACTATCCGCCTTTTGGACCGAACGGTGAGGAGACAGAGATGACGCAACTGATTGAAGAGTCGCAGGTTTCGCTCTGCATCTATGGCCATGTTCACGGACTGAAAGCGCGGGCGTTGCTGCGCTTACAGAGGGGCTCGACGATGTACCTGAATACCGCCTGTGATGCGCTGGAATTCAAGCCGCTGGACCTTGGCGCAGTCTTGTCAGATTTGTTACAATAGGTTAACATTCGCAAAACCATTTTTGCTCCGAAGAGAGAAGGTGCTCCTGCTATGGCAAACAGTATGACCGGTTTCGGCCACGGTGAAGTGGTGGTCAACGGGAAAAAAGTCAGTTGTGACGTGAAATCGGTCAATAATCGTTATCTGGACATACAAGTCCGTATGCCGCGCAGCATCTCGAATCTGGAAACGGTGGTCCGCGATCTGACCAGACAGTATGTCAACCGCGGTAAAGTCGATTTTTCCATTTTTATTGAAGACAACAGCTCCGAAAGCCGCCGTGTCTATTGCGACTTCTCTTTGGCTGAAGCCTATAAGGCAGCCTTGGAAGAATTAGGAGCAGTTCTGGAGCGTCCCTATATCGTCAAAGTTTCAGACCTCGTGGCTTTTCCGGGTGTTTTGCAATCCGAAGATGCGGATTCAGACAGTTCGGAGTGGCTGCCCGTGCTCAGCGAAAGTGTCGAGATGGCTTTGAATGCCCTTTGTGACATGCGCCAGCAAGAGGGTTCAGGCCTGGTGGATGACGTCTTGGACCGTTGCACGCGTCTGGAAATCCTGCGCAGCCGTATCGCGGACCGTTCCCCTTTGGTGGTGGAGGCCTATCGCGAAAAATTACAGGCGCGCATCACGGAGCTCCTGGGAGCCGAAGCGGAGAAAGTTGTGGAACCGCAGCGCATGGCGGCAGAGGTCTTGCTTTTTGCCGATAAAGCGGCCATTGATGAGGAATTGGTGCGACTGCAGAGTCATTTTAAAGCTCTACGTAAAACGATTGGCAGTCAGGATGCAGTGGGCAAAAAACTCGACTTCCTCGTGCAGGAAATTGTGCGCGAGGTCAACACCATCGGCTCAAAGGCCAACGACCTGGACATCACCAACGATGTCATGGAAATGAAGAGCGAAGTCGAAAAGATTCGCGAACAAATACAGAATTTGGAGTAGTGAGGTGGCGGATTTCTTAGACATTGGGGCAGGCAACGCCCTTAATCCGATGCGCTTAATCGCTGTCGTCAACGCCGACAGTTCACCGGTGCGTCGCCTGATACAAGATGCCCGTGACCGGGGCATGCTCATCGATGCCAGTTCCGGTAAAAAAACGCTCAGTGCTTTGGTGATGGACAGTGACCACATCGTCTGTTCCGCCATCGGTACCGACGAACTGAAGAAACGCCTGGCCGAACTGCGCAGTGCTTTCCCGACAGCCGCTGCGGATGCGAGAGTCGAGGTCGAATCATGAATCACGACACAATTATCCGTCGCAAAGGCATCGTGCTCTGTTTGTCCGGTCCCTCCGGAGTCGGTAAGGGCACGGTTATTCACGCCCTTCAGGAGCATTATGAAGCCCTCTCCGTTTCGGTTTCGGTGACGACACGTCAGCCTCGTCCGGGCGAGCGTGAAGGGATGGAATATTATTTCGTGGACAAAGCGCGTTTTGCCACAATGGTGGAGAATCAGGAAATACTCGAACACGACGTTTATGTTGACAATTATTATGGAACGCCGCGGGGGCCAATCGAAGAGATGTGGCGCTCGGGCAAAGACGTGGTGCTGGATATCACGGTGGCCGGATCCTTGGCTGTAAAAGAGAATTTTCCGGATGCGGTGACGGTCTTCCTTTTACCCCCATCAGTCGAAGCGTTGGAGGAACGACTGCGCTCCAGGGGGACAGAAGAGGCAGAAGCCGTGCGTAAGCGGCTGGATTTTGCCAAAAACGAAATGCTGCAGGTGAGTAAATTTCAGTATGTGCTGGTCAATAATCGTGTGCCGGATACCGCCCGCGAGCTTTGGCATATCCTGGAAGCGGAGCGTCATCGAGTAAAAAACACCGTAGGAATTGAAGAACTGGTCAAAAGCCTGTAGAATAATATAGCTTGTCTGGAAATTTCTGAAAGTGGGCGCCCCGTTGTAAGACGAAAAGCCTGCCTTCAGAGATGAATAACGGAGCGAAATGATGGCTTAAAGATTGGCGACAGAGAGCCGCACAATCAGCAGATATAGAAGAGGAAGTAAAAGATGTTAGTAAAACCAACCCTGGACGAACTACTGCCGAAAACAGAAAACCGCTATACCCTGGCGGTTTTGGTGGCGAAAAGAGCCCGTCAGCTGATGAACGGCGCTTTGCCGATGGCTGAATCGGATACACCGAACATGGTCACACTGAGCTGCGAAGAAGTGGCTCTTGGCGAAGTCACAGCTATCCCCGGTAAGGTGGAAGTGGAAGTACCCCTGCGCCCCGAAGTTATCGAAGCGCGTCGCTTGGCCGCAGCCGCTAAAGAAGACAGCGCCCGTCTGGAAATTCTGCATGATGACCGTGTGGTCGAAGTGGTACCGGCAGCCGAAACTGAGCGCTCCTTGGATTTGGAAGACCTGACCGCAGCCTTTGATGCAGCCTCCGCAGAGTACGAAGAAAAAGTCAACGAAGGAATGGCCGAAGCAGAAGTTGCTGAAGCCGACGAGGAATAAACGTGGCAGTTGAAAAAACCATGGACAAAATTGTTGCCCTGGCCAAAAACCGCGGTTTTATTTTCCCGGGCTCCGAGATATACGGCGGCTTAGCCAATACCTGGGACTACGGTCCTTTGGGCGTTGAATTGAAGAATAATGTCAAGCAGGCATGGTGGCAAAAGTTTGTCCGCGAAAGCGCCTACAACGTCGGTGTCGACTGCGCCATCCTGATGAATCCACGCGTCTGGGAAGCCTCCGGCCATGTCGGCAGTTTCTCCGACCCGCTGATTGACTGCAAATCCTGTAAATCCCGCTATCGCGCCGATAATCTGATTGAAGACTGGCAAAAAGCCAATGACAATCACGATCTGGTCGAAGGCATGTCCAACGAAGACATGGTCGATTTTATTAACAAGCACGAAATCGCCTGCCCTTATTGTGGCAAACTGAACTATACCGATATCCGTCAGTTCAACCTGATGTTCAAAACCTTCCAAGGCGTAACCGAAGACAGTTCGACACAAATTTACCTGCGCCCCGAAACGGCTCAGGGTATTTTCGTCAACTACGCCAACGTGCAGCGCAGCGCGCGCAAGAAGATTCCCTTCGGTATTGCCCAGATCGGTAAATCCTTCCGCAACGAAATTACGCCGGGTAACTTCACTTTCAGAACCCGCGAATTCGAGCAAATGGAACTGGAGTTTTTCTGTGAACCGGGCACCGACTTGGAGTGGTTTGCCTACTGGAAGGATTTTTGCAAGAACTGGCTCCTGAGCCTGGGTATGAAGGAAGAAGAACTGCGTCTCCGTGATCACGGGCCCGAAGAGCTCTCTTTCTATTCCAAAGCGACCACCGACTTTGAGTTCTTTTTCCCCTTCGGTTGGGGTGAACTTTGGGGTATCGCTGACCGCACTGATTACGATTTGAAGCAGCATATCGAATATGCCAAAGCGAATCTGGAATACTTTGATCCACAGAGCAATGAGAAATATGTGCCCTATGTCATCGAGCCCTCGCTCGGTGCCGACCGCGTGACTTTGGCATTCCTCTGCGGCGCCTATGATGAAGAAGTCCTGGAGAACGGTGAGACCCGTGTGGTTTTGCGTTTCCATCCAGCATTGGCCCCGGTGAAGATTGCCGTTCTGCCTCTCTCGGCAAAGCTGAGCGAAGCGGCCATGGAAGTGAGAAACATCCTGGCCAAGGACCACAACGTCGAGTTGGATGACCGTCAAAGCATCGGCAAACGCTACCGCCGTCAAGACGAAATCGGCACACCTTTCTGTGTGACCTATGACTTTGATAGCGAAAATGACCACTGTGTCACCATCCGCGAACGAGACTCCATGACCCAAGTGCGCGTGCCCATCGCGGAGCTTCGCGCCTATTTCGCGGACAAATTTGATTTTTAAAAAAGTGCCGGTCGAATGCCGGTCTTTTTTATTAATATTATTTTATCAAACCGGCCTGAAGGCCAATCATTAGGAGGAATTTATGGCAAAATACGTTTATTTATTCAATGAGGGCAACGCCAGCATGCGTGAACTCTTAGGCGGCAAGGGCGCCAACCTGGCTGAAATGACCAATCTGGGTCTCCCCGTGCCCCGTGGCTTCACCATCAACACGGAAGCCTGCACCCGTTACTATGCGGACGGCGAAAAAATCAGTCCCGAAATCGAAGAAGAAATTTTCAAGACTCTGGCTATCACAGAGAAGAATAGCGGCAAAGGCTTCGGCGACCCGAGCAACCCCTATCTGGTCTCGGTCCGTTCCGGTTCCCGCGCTTCCATGCCCGGTATGATGGACACCATCCTCAACCTCGGTCTCAATAATGAAGTTGTCAAAGGTTTAGCCGAATTGACCGGCAACCCCCGTTTTGCCAATGACTCCTATCGTCGCTTCATTGCCATGTTCTCCGACGTCGTTATGGGTATTAGCAAAGACTTTTATGAGAGAGAGTTGGAAGCCGTCAAAGAATCACGCGGCGTGACTTTGGACACCGAACTCGATGCCGAAGCGATGGCTGAAGTCGTCGAACGTTCCCTGCGTGTTTATAAAGAGAGAAAAGGCGAGGAGTTCCCACAGGATCCCAAAACCCAGCTGATGGAATCCATCAAAGCCGTTTTCCGTTCCTGGAACAACGACCGCGCCATCACCTACCGTCGCCTCAACGGTATCCCCGGTTCATGGGGCACCGCGGTTAACGTACAGGAAATGGTTTACGGGAACATGGGCGACACCTCCGGTACAGGCGTGGCTTTCACACGTAACCCCTCCACCGGTGAAAACAAACTCTACGGTGAGTTCCTGATGAATGCCCAGGGCGAAGACGTCGTGGCCGGTATCCGTACCCCATCCACCATTGACCATCTGCAAGAGGTCATGCCGGAAGTCTTCCAGCAATTCCATGACACAGCCGAGCGCCTCGAGAATCACTATAAAGACATGCAGGACCTCGAGTTCACCATCGAACGCGGTAAGCTCTTCATTCTGCAAACCCGTAACGGCAAAAGAACCGCCGCCGCTGCTCTGCGCATCGCCTGCGAACTGGTCGACGAGGGTAAAATCACCGAAGAACAAGCCGTGCTGCGCATCGATCCCCAACAACTCGATGCCCTACTGCATCCCACCTTTGACACCGCAGCGCTGAAAGCCGCTACACCGGTGACCAAAGGCTTACCGGCTTCCCCCGGTGCCGCCAGCGGAAAAATCTATTTCACCGCTGAATCCGCCGCCAAAGCCGTTAACGAGCGCGGCGAAAAAGCCATCCTCGTTCGCCTCGAGACTTCTCCCGAAGACATCGAAGGTATGCACAGTTCCGAAGGCATCTTGACCGGTCGCGGCGGTATGACCTCCCACGCAGCGGTCGTAGCCCGCGGCATGGGTAAATGCTGTGTTTCCGGTTGTTCCGATCTGACCATCCGTGAGGAAGAAAAATACATGATCGACGCCAATGGCCGCCGCTATGAAGAAGGCGATGTCATTTCGCTCGACGGCAGCACCGGTTATGTATACGGCGAAGCCATCCCCACCGTCGAAGCTGAAGTCAGCGGCGACTTGGCCCGTGTCATGGCTTGGGCAGACAACTTCCGCACCATGGGCGTGCGCACCAACGCGGATAGCCCCCACGACGCAGCCGTTGCCAGAGAGCTGGGCGCCGAAGGTATCGGCCTGACCCGTACCGAGCATATGTTCTTTGATCCGGACCGCATTTTTGCCTTCCGTCAAATGATCGTAGCGAAAGACGAAGAAGCCCGCCGCGCCGCTTTGGCCAAAATCGAGCCGATGCAGCAGTCCGACTTTGAAGGCATCTTTGAAGCGATGAAAGGCCTGCCGGTTACCATCCGTCTGCTCGACCCGCCCCTGCATGAATTCCTGCCCACCAAGGAAGAGGAAATTCAGCAACTGGCCAGCAGCCTGAACGTTGAGTACAAGGAGCTGGTTGACCTGATTGGGCGCCTACATGAACTCAACCCGATGATGGGTCACCGCGGCTGCCGTCTGGCTGTTTCCTATCCGGAAATCGCCGAGATGCAGACCAACGCCATTATCAAAGCAGCCCTGAAGATCAAAGCCTCCGGTTCGGATATCGTGCCCGAGATCATGGTCCCGCTGGTCTGCGACGTCAAAGAACTGCAGTTCGTTAAAAACATCATCGTCAAGACCGCCGATGCCCTGATTAAGGAATCCGGTTTGAACCTCAGCTACCTGGTCGGTACCATGATCGAGATTCCCCGTGCCGCCCTGATGGCCGACGAAATCGCCAAAGACGCAGCCTTCTTCAGCTTCGGCACCAACGACTTGACGCAGATGACCTATGGTCTCTCCCGCGACGATGCCGGCCGTATTCTGGACGACTACTACAAAGCCAAAATCTTTGAAGCAGACCCCACTGCCAGCCTGGACCAGACCGGTGTCGGTCGTCTGATGCGCATCGCCGTTGAAGGCGGACGCAGCACCAACCCGAACATCAAACTGGGTATCTGCGGCGAGCACGGCGGCGACCCTGCCTCCGTCAAGTTCTGCAACAGCTTGGGTCTCAACTATGTCTCCTGCTCACCCTTCCGCGTACCCATCGCGAAACTGGCAGCAGCACAGGCCGCAATCGAGCAGAAGTAAGCTTAATGCTTAAACAGAGGCAGATTGCCTCACAGTAAAAACCAGAGGTCGCTACGAAGCTGAACAAGCAGCGGGCGGCCTCTTACTTTTGCCCGCAATAAGCTCACCATCTTTTATATATAAAGAATAAATAGTAGAGGCCAGGTTTTCGACTGATTTATAACGCTGTTTACGATGATATTTGAGGCAAAACCCTCGTCCCACAAATAAACTTTCCACAGATTTCAGCCCCAGAAAAAGAGACGCCCGGGGGGGTAGGAGAAAGGGGTGTAAAAAGAGAGGGAAAGGGTGTTGACAGAAAAGGGGTGAGCGGGTACTATAGCAAAGCGCCTTTGCGAGAAGGGGCACGGACCTTGAAAATTGAATAGTAAGAAATGCAATAAAAACAATGCAACTATAACGAGCCAAAGTTAATTCAAACATGAGTTTGTAAACAAATGTAAATAAGAGCCAAACGGCTCTCGAAATTTTTTTTGAGAGTTTGATCCTGGCTCAGGATGAACGCTGGCGGCGTGCCTAACACATGCAAGTCGAGCGGAGTTTAGAAGAAGTACTTGTACGGAATTTAAACTTAGCGGCGGACGGGTGAGTAACACGTGAGCAACCTGCCTTTCACTGTGGAATAACAGCGGGAAACCGTTGCTAATACCGCATAATGTCTTAACCGGGCATCCGGACTAGACCAAAGATTTATCGGTGAAAGATGGGCTCGCGTCCGATTAGTTAGTTGGTGGGGTAATGGCCTACCAAGACCGCGATCGGTAGCCGAACTGAGAGGTTGATCGGCCACATTGGGACTGAGACACGGCCCAGACTCCTACGGGAGGCAGCAGTGGGGAATATTGGGCAATGGGCGCAAGCCTGACCCAGCAACGCCGCGTGAAGGATGAAGGTCTTCGGATTGTAAACTTCTTTGGTCAGGGACGAAACAAATGACGGTACCTGAAGAACAAGCCACGGCTAACTACGTGCCAGCAGCCGCGGTAATACGTAGGTGGCGAGCGTTATCCGGATTTACTGGGTGTAAAGGGCGTGTAGGCGGGTTTTAAGTTGGATGTGAAATCCCCAGGCTTAACCTGGGAGGGTCATCAAAACTGGAGATCTTGAGTGTCGGAGAGGAAAGCGGAATTCCTAGTGTAGCGGTAAAATGCGTAGATATTAGGAGGAACATCAGTGGCGAAGGCGGCTTTCTGGACGATAACTGACGCTGAGGCGCGAAAGCGTGGGGAGCAAACAGGATTAGATACCCTGGTAGTCCACGCCGTAAACGATGAATACTAGGTGTAGGGGGTATCGACCCCTCCTGTGCCGTCGTTAACACAATAAGTATTCCACCTGGGGAGTACGGCCGCAAGGCTGAAACTCAAAGGAATTGACGGGGGCCCGCACAAGCAGTGGAGTATGTGGTTTAATTCGACGCAACGCGAAGAACCTTACCAAGGCTTGACATCCTCTGACCGCTGTAGAGATACAGTTTCCCTTCGGGGCAGAGTGACAGGTGGTGCATGGTTGTCGTCAGCTCGTGTCGTGAGATGTTAGGTTAAGTCCTGCAACGAGCGCAACCCCTATGGTCCGTTGCCATCATTCAGTTGGGCACTCAGGCAAGACTGCCGTTGACAAAACGGAGGAAGGTGGGGACGACGTCAAATCATCATGCCCCTTATGTCCTGGGCTACACACGTACTACAATGGTAACAACAGAGGGCAGCCAGGTCGCGAGGCCGAGCGAATCCCAAAATGTTATCTCAGTTCAGATTGCAGGCTGCAACTCGCCTGCATGAAGTCGGAATTGCTAGTAATGGCAGGTCAGCATACTGCCGTGAATACGTTCCCGGGCCTTGTACACACCGCCCGTCACACCATGAGAGTTTGTAACACCCGAAGTCAGTAGTCTAACCGTAAGGAGGACGCTGCCGAAGGTGGGACAGATAATTGGGGTGAAGTCGTAACAAGGTAGCCGTATCGGAAGGTGCGGCTGGATCACCTCCTTTCTAAGGAGACCATGACAGAAGCATCACGTTCTGTCGTACTCTAATGGTCGATACCGTACTCTGTGCAAACGGAGAAACGGTCAACCAAAGAAGGTTCGTTGTCATTGTTCCAAGCACTTACTATTCAATCTTCAGGGCCCATTGCCTTGAGACACCACCTGTTTGGGTGTGTCGCTTAACTGGGGGCATAGCTCAGCTGGGAGAGCGCCTGCCTTGCAAGCAGGAGGTCAGGAGTTCGATCCTCCTTGTCTCCACCAGAGCTCGTATGAGCGCCCTGTTCGAAGGGACAGGCAAGCACCTTGAAAACTGCATATAGAGAGAAGACTGAGAAAAAGACAAAGAGAAGAAAAGAAAAAAGGTCTTGCAATTGAAAAAGTCTACAAGCACAAGCGAACGCAAGTTCGCAGGTAGAAGTTGAAAAAAGCGAGTCTGAAGAGAACTTTCTGAATCGAAGTGTCTGGATCAAAGACGGAAAAGACAAAGAGAACCAAATAAAGGTCAAGTTACAAAGAGCGCAGGGTGAATGCCTTGCTACCATGAGCCGATGAAGGACGCGACAAGCTGCGAAAAGCTACGGGGAAGAGCAAATATCTAGCGATCCGTAGATATCCGAATGGGGAAACCCGGCTAGGGTAAATGCCTAGTCACGTATACGTGAATTCATAGCGTATACGAGGGAGACGAGGGGAACTGAAACATCTAAGTACCCTCAGGAAGAGAAATCAAACGAGATTCCGTAAGTAGTGGCGAGCGAAAGCGGAAGAGGCCAAACCATAGAACTTCGGTTTTATGGGGTTGCGGACTGTACATAAGTGATGGAAAAGATCTAGCAGAATGAACGGATGGAAAGCCGAGTCCAAAGAGAGTAATAGTCTCGTATGCGAAAGATCGAAGCCCACGTACAGCACCAGAGTACCACGGGACACGAGAAATCCAGTGGGAAGCCGGGGGGACCACCCTCCAAGCCTAAATACTCCATGGTAAGCGATAGTGAAGAAGTACTGTGAAGGAAAGGTGAAAAGAACCCCTGTAGGGGAGTGAAAGAGAACCTGAAACCCTGTGTTTACAAGCAGTCGAAGCACGTTAATGTGCGACGGCGTACTTTTTGTAGAACGGTCCGACGAGTTATGGCAAGCAGCGAGGTTAAGTACTGAAGGTACGCAGCCGAAGGGAAACCGAGTGTGAAAAGCGCGTAGAGTTGCCTGTTATAGACCCGAAACCGGGTGACCTATCCATGAGCAGGTTGAAGTGACGGTAAAACGTCATGGAGGACCGAACACGTATCTGTTGAAAAAGGTTGTGATGACTTGTGGATAGCGGAGAAATTCCAATCGAACCCGGAGATAGCTGGTTCTCCCCGAAATAGCTTTAGGGCTAGCCTCAAGAAACGTTTAGCGGAGGTAGAGCACTGAATGGGCTAGGGGCCTTACCAGGTTACCGAACCTTATCAAACTCCGAATGCCGCATAAATAGTCTTGGGAGTCAGACAGTGACAGATAAGTGCCATTGTCGAAAGGGAAACAGCCCAGACCGCCAGCTAAGGTCCCAAAATCATCGTTCAGTGGAAAAGGATGTGGGTTTGCTAAGACAGCTAGGATGTTGGCTTAGAAGCAGCCACTCATTTAAAGAGTGCGTAATAGCTCACTAGTCGAGTGAGCCTGCGCCGAAAATACACGGGGCTAAACGATGTACCGAAGCTGCGGAACCTGTTAGGTTGGTAGGGGAGCGTACTGTAAGCGGTAGAAGCATGACCGAAAGGACATGTGGACGTATCAGTAGTGAGAATGTCGGAATAAGTAACGAGAGCGAAGTGAGAATCTTTGCCGTCGAAAATCCAAGGTTTCCTGGGGAAGGGTCGTCCTCCCAGGGTCAGTCGGGACCTAAGGCGAGGCCGAAAGGCGTAGTCGATGGACAACAGGTAGACATTCCTGTACTACCAGCTAGCATTTGAGAGAAGCAGGGACACAGGAGGATAGTCAAGCGAACTGCAGGAAGCGTTCGTGTAAGCCGAGTGGGTGTTACGTAGTGAAGTACGCGTAATAAGCCGAAGCGGTGATGCATAGGGAAACATAAGTACCGAATTTGATGATTCCACACTGGCGAGAAAAGCTGCTATCGAGTTAGAGGGTACCCGTACCGCAAACCGACACAGGTGGATGAGGAGAGAATCCTAAGACGAGCGGGAGAAGCGTTGTTAAGGAACTCGGCAAATTAACCCCGTAAGTTCGCAAGAAGGGGTGCCTCGCGAGAGGCCGCAGAGAAATGGCCCAAGCAACTGTTTAGCAAAAACACAGGTCTCCGCTAAATCGAAAGATGAAGTATGGGGGCTGTCGCCTGCCCGGAGCTGGAATGTCACGGGAATCTGTAAGCTTCTGAGAAGCATTGAACTTAAGCCCCAGTAAACGGCGGCCGTAACTATAACGGTCCTAAGGTAGCGAAATTCCTTGTCAGGTAAGTTCTGACCCGCACGAATGGCGTAATGACTTGGGCACTGTCTCAACAACGTACCCGGTGAAATTGTAGTACTTGTGAAGATGCAAGTTACCCGCGACTAGACGGAAAGACCCCATGGAGCTTCACTGTAGATTGCTACTGGGATTCGATATTGTCTGTACAGGATAGGTGGGAGGCTATGAACGCATGGCGTCAGTTGTGCGTGGAGCCGACGTTGGGATACCACTCTGACAGTATTGGGTCTCTAACTGGTGGCCGTGATCCGGTCACAGGACAATGGCAGTCGGGCAGTTTGACTGGGGCGGTCGCCTCCAAAACAGTAACGGAGGCGCTCAAAGGTTACCTCAGCACGGTTGGAAATCGTGCATCGAGTGCAAAGGCATAAGGTAGCCTGACTGCGAGACATACAGGTCGAGCAGGTACGAAAGTAGGACTTAGTGATCCGGCGGTAGAAAGTGGAATTGCCGTCGCTCAACGGATAAAAGTTACCCTGGGGATAACAGGCTGATCTCCCCCAAGAGTTCACATCGACGGGGAGGTTTGGCACCTCGATGTCGGCTCATCACATCCTGGGGCTGAAGCAGGTCCCAAGGGTTCGGCTGTTCGCCGATTAAAGTGGTACGCGAGCTGGGTTCAGAACGTCGTGAGACAGTTCGGTCCCTATCTGTCGTGGGCGTAGGAAATTTGAGAGGCGCTGTCCCTAGTACGAGAGGACCGGGATGGACAAACCGATGGTGAACCGGTTGTCGCGCCAGCGGCATAGCCGGGTAGCTAAGTTCGGATGGGATAAACGCTGAAAGCATCTAAGTGTGAAGCCCCCCTCAAGATGAGATTTCCCCACCTTAATGGATAAGACCCCTGGTAGACTACCAGGTTGATAGGCCGGAAGTGAAAGTGCAGTAATGTATGAAGCGGACCGGTACTAATGGCTCGACAACTTGACCACAAGTTATTTGGTTCAGACAAAACAAGATGTCCATGAACCAGACACAGTTTGGAAAGTATCTCGAAATTATGACTCTCAGAAGTCCAATCAAAATCTTCTTTCTAATGCGGTTTTGAAGGCGTTTTTACCCTTCAACCATTCCGGTGGATATAACGAAGAGGCCACACCTGTTCCCATACCGAACACAGTAGTTAAGCTCTTTGGTGCCGACAATACTTGGCTGGAGACGGCCCGGGAAGATAGGTCTCTGCCGGATTTAATATTCCTCCTTAGCTCAGTTGGTAGAGCATGCGGCTGTTAACCGCAGGGTCGTTGGTTCGAGTCCAACAGGGGGAGCCAGATAAGCACTGCTATTGCTATAGCGGTGCTTTTTTGTAAACTTAGCGCTCTTTGAATTGTGTGGGCGTACAATCCATGTGCTTCATGAACGCACGGCTGAAAGTCCTAGTGCTTTCAAAACCAACTTCGATAGCTATTTGTGCTACGGAAAGACTTGTTGATCGTAAAAGACCACAACTGTATTTAATACGAACTTCTTGAAGAAGGTCAGTAAATGACAGCATCAAATCATTTTTGATTGTTTTGTAAAGCTGAGACACACTTATGCTCAATGCATTAGCAACGATCTCCGGAGTAAGCGGCTCATCAAAGTGTTTATGAACGTAATAAAGGATATCCCAAGCTTTGTTATTGTACATAAGATAACCGGCCTTACCTTCTGATTCAAGCCAGTGTTTACGACGATATGCTTCAGGTGTTATCCCTTTTGACTCTTTAAAAGCGCGATAGAATGTTTGCAGTGAACTGAAGCCTGTGTTCTGGGCTATGTATTTAATGGTTGGTGTTTTTAGTCCGAGCAACACACAGGCATTTCGTATTCGAATTTCTGAAAGCAAGGCAAAAAACTCTTGGCCGGTATAAGCAAACAAATCTTCGCGCACCGCTGATGGACTTAAACCTAAATCATTGGCCACTTGAGATAAAGAAATGGGCTTTGCGTAGTTATTATGAATGTACTTCAAGGCATCAGTAACCATTTTGATTTTACTTCGTTCTGTTTTTGAAAGTACATGTGTAGAAATAAGTGGACACTCCCGCTGCTTCTTAGAAAAAAGCATCATGAATTCTACTAATTTCAAGTAAAGCGTGACTTGCTTATCCTGCTCATTACTAATAAAACAGGCGTACATTTCATTGAAAATACTACATACTTTCTTAAATGATTCTTCATCAAGCTGAACTATTGGAGACAAATCCTTAGCGAAGAGATTATTTCTCGCTGATGGCCAGATTGATGAGTAATGAATATAATCTTCTAATGAAAACTCACAGATAAAACGAGTTATAACATTACCTTCTGTTGTGTTCATTGTGTGAAAATGCCACGGCATCGTAACAGAAAGACTCATTTTTTTAACCGGATATTCTATACAATTTATGACTTCTGTTCCTTCACCTGAGAGCACGAGGCTTACTTCGATAAAGTTGTGTCGATATAAAGGAAAATCCTCAACCATCTGTTCACGGTTGATATAGCACGTTGTGCCGAAGTCATGGAAAAAATCTCCATCACTATATAAAAGAGGTATTTTAGCCATTAATCTGCTCCGAATTCAAGTTAGAACAATTACAGTATTTGTCGTATGGACAGATAATAACATTGGAGTAATAACGCGTCAATATAATAAAATATTGATATAAAAAGAACAAATATATTTGATTGTTTATTGATTTAATGACTCAGTATAAAAAAATCGATGTGTAATAATTAATTATCGAATTAATCTTTTGAAATAGTTCAAAGAGAGTTGGGAGGAACCTATAATGGTGCGGTCGCATAAAAAAGGGATTTGGCAAGCAATCATTTCTGGTGTTCTTTGGGCATCGTATTCAGTTACCTTGTACAGTTGGTTGAGTCCGTACAACGGTGATACAGGTTCGCTGGATAGTGCTAGAGGAATAATGTTTATTATTCTATCTGCTATTGGTATTGCATGGATTGATGCGTTAATAACTGGCGTATTTGAAATTGCTTACTGTGTACAACAAGGAAAGTTCAATACATTTAAAAAACTCTTACCAACCAGCACTTTCTTTCGTATTATGCCAGCCGCTCTTTTTGCAGGGCCGCTTGGTTTAGTACCTTTTGCAATCGCAAGTAGGTATTCAGTAAGTGTTGCAACATCAATTAGTGCATTCTATCCGGCTCTTGGTTCAATTATTGCCTTATTTTGGTTTAAAGACAAACTTACACCACTAAAGTTTGTGGGTGTCTTGGCTGCAATTTCTGGTGTTGTAGTTACTTCGGGTTTTTCAGGACTTCATCCGGTTGGGATTTTTCTGGCGATTTTTGCATCTGTGGGCTACTCATTAGAGTTGGTATTTGGTTATCGCTTAATGTCAGAGGATGTAGATCCGGTTGTTTCTTTAGCCTTGAAACAAGTAGCGGCCATCACGCTCTATACGATAATGTTGGTTATACTTTTCCTTATCCCTGGAAATTTCGACTTCTTTAAGAATCTTGTTCAACAAATTGACTTCAACACCACTTTTGCATTTACACAGGGGATGGTTGGGGTAGTACCAATGATTGTTGCAGTGTTTGTATTAGCTGGATTCTTTAATGCCGCTGCATATGTGTTTTATTTCCGCGGGATGAATAATGCGGGAGTCAGTACAGCAAGTAGTTTGAATATTGCATACGGAATATGGACGATTATCATTCTTGCCTTGCCACCTTTTTATACAAGACCAAGTATATCTGGTGTAATTGGTGCCGCTCTAACATTTGCAGGATCCGTTATTGTAATTGTCGAATCAAATCGTTTACAAAAAAAACTACAAAGTCAGTAAAAGATACATTTCTTGTATTTAGCCAAGCCATTGACATAGTTATCAATAAAATTAGTTAAAACTAAAAACAGGAGGAAAAACATGGGTAGATTAGATAATAAGGTAGCCATAATCACAGGCGCAGCACAGGGTATAGGAGAAACAACGGCCAGACTCTTTGTAAAAGAAGGAGCTTCAGTCATTATTGCCGACTTTAATGAAGAGGCCGGAAAAAAAGTAGCTGACTCACTTGGTGATAAAGCTGCATTTTTTAAACTGAATGTGGCAGATTACCAGAATTGGAAGGATTGTATCCAATTTACGAAGAAGACCTTTGGTAAATTAACGACATTGATTAATAATGCAGGTATTTCCTATCGCAAAAATATTTCTAATACCACATTAGAAGAATGGGATAAGACAATTGCAGTAAATCAAACGGGTGTGTTCTACGGGATTCAATTAGCAATTGAAGAGATGAGAAGTAACGGAGAAAAATGCTCCATAGCAAATGCCTCATCAATAGAAGGCTTAGTAGCAGAGTCAGCATTTTTTGCCTATTGTGCTGCTAAAGGTGCAGTAACTCTAATGACAAAGGCTGCAGCTCTGTACTGTGGTGAGCAACGTTTGAAAATCCGTGTGAATTCTGTTCATCCTGGATACATACTGACACCTATGGCTTTTGACGACGCAAGACAAAACAATCAGACGATTGAAGAATATTCGGAGGAGTTTATCGAGAAGCATCCTATTGGTTATTTGGGTAAGCCTGAAGATATCGCATATGGCTACGTGTATCTTTCATCGGATGAAGCGGACTTTGTTTCGGGTGCATCGCTAACTATCGATGGTTGCTACACAGCACAGTAGTTTGAACTTTTCTTAGAAATGGATGCACGTTTAGTTAATAGAGATCGGAGGGTTTCTTGAAAAAGCATAATATTGAGAGCCGTGTATTTTGGCCCACCGTAATGGCTTTTATTATACTTTCAGTAATACTCTTAGTTGGTGGACAAAAGCTCTATGATTTTTTAACGGGTGTGCTGTCTACACTTACACATCAATTGGGTAGCCTTTACATTTGGATTTATATCTTAAACTTTGGCTTCCTATTATGGTTGGCTTTTAGTAAGTTTGGAAAAGTTCGTCTTGGGAAACCTAACGAAAAGCCGGAGTATAGCAACTTTGCCTGGTTTTGTATGGTCTTTACTACCGGTATTGACGCAAGCATCATGATTATGAGCCTCTTCGAACCTATTAGATATTTGCAAAACCCTCCATTTGGCATAGAACCTTTCTCAAACACGGCGTACGATTTTGCGCACATGTACGGTCAATTCCATTGGGGGCCAATGGCGTGGATGATGTATGTTCCTGCGACGATCGTCATTGCATATTCGCTATACGTGAAAAAATCTCAAACAACAAGGATTAGCTCTTCTTGTGTGGCATTGGATGGGAATGGAAGGTTAAAAAGCAGGCTCCGTGATGTATTAGATATTTTTGTTGTTTTCGGTATTATGGGTGGAATCGGCGCTTCGATAGGGCTCGAAATACCGGTCATTTCAGAGATTGTCAGTCAAATAACTGGGCTAAATAATTCTATTGGGCTAAAACTTGCCATGCTCTTGGTCTTATTGCTTCTATTTGGGACCACTGTGTATCTAGGCTTAGATAAGGGCATTCAGGTGCTGAGCTCCATTAATGTCTATGTTGTACTTGCTTTCCTGGCCATCGTACTATTTGCTGGACCAACGCGATATATCATCGATTCTCAGACTAACAGTATGGGCTTATTAGCTTCAAACTTTGTAAGGATGAGTACTTACACGGACCCAAATCACTTATCCGGATTTCCACAACAATGGACAACGTTTTACTGGGGCTGGTGGCTGGCTTATATGCCGGTTATGGGTTTATTTGTAGCTCGCATTTCCAGAGGACGAACGATTAAGCAAGTCATCCTTGGACAAGTAACGTGGGGGTCACTCGGTTGTATGTCGTTTTTTGCAATTATGGGAGGCTACTCACTTCATTTACAAAAAAGTGGTGCAGTCGATTTAGCCCAAATTCTTGATACACAGGGGCAGGAAGCAGCTATTGGAGCTGTCATATCCACTTTACCTTTTAAAACGATTATGTTGGTAGTATACAGTGTGACTTGTTTCATTTTTCTTGCAACTACAGTAAGTTCTTCAGCTTATGTTCTAGCATCTATGACAAGCAAGGAGCTCACAGGTTATCAGCAACCAGCCCGCTGGAATCGTATGCTTTGGGCCATTGTTTTTATTCTGTTCTCAGCAGGAATAATTGTTGTAGGAGGTTTTGAGACGATTCAAGTAGTGTGTGTGATTGCAGGTTTCCCGCTCGTATTAGTGTGTTTTGTTCTAATTCGTTCAATATTAGTCTACAAAAAGACTCATCGAGAATTAGACGAAAAAATTTGATTAGCCCATTTATTTAGAGCATTTATTCGCGTAATGTATCGAAAAAGGCCTCATCTGTTCCCTTAGCGAACAGATGAGGCCTTTTTAAAGTCGATAATACCTGGCTGGAGACGGCCCGGGAAGATAGGTCTCTGCCGGATTTAATATTCCTCCTTAGCTCAGTTGGTAGAGCATGCGGCTGTTAACCGCAGGGTCGTTGGTTCGAGTCCAACAGGGGGAGCCAGCGCAAAGCCCTGAAACAAGTGCGTTTCAGGGCTTTGTGTTGATTGGATCGAAATCTTATGAGAAAAAAGGCTTGCATCCATGAATTTCATGAATACATACCTGCAAAAACATGAATAAGCTAAGTGTAAATTCAGTAAAGCAGCAAATATTGCCGTGAATTAGTGCTCATGATATTCTTTGCCTACATAAAATGTGGGTTTCAGTTTCGAGCTTACCGCTATGACATGCCGTTTAGGCATAGGTAATAAGCTCATAACATAGCAAACAACAATAAGGATAAAGGTGGCAAAAATGGCGTACACACCCAAAACAAGAGTAAGCGAACAGAGTGTCGATGAATACCTACTAAAAGTTGGCGAAAAACGCCGTGCAGAGTCGTACCAAATAATCGAAATGATGCAGCGCATCTCAGGTGAACCCCCAAAGATGTGGGGGGAAAGCATGATCGGTTTCGGTAAGTATCATTACATTAGCAAAAGTAAGTGTGAAGCAGATTGGTTTAAAATCGGCTTCAGTCCGCGCAAGGCAAAAATATCATTCTATGTCTCATGTGACGCAGATGAGTTCGCAGAAGAGTTAGCCATACTCGGTAAGCACACTCGCGGCAAGGGCTGCATTTATGCCAATAAGCTTGAAGATATTGACATGCAAGTATTAGAAAAGATTAGCAAAACCGCCTACGAGAACACACAGGACTTTGATGCCAGTAAATAAGCAAGAACGGTTTTGCTGCTACGCTTTTATCTGCTCACTCTACTGCTTTAAATGAATTATACATCCGTCCTTATAACGTGGAACTTGAATAAGCATTTTTGATTATCCGTCAATCTACGACAGTATCCATGGTAGAAACCAGTCGCCCCTTTGACATTCAGCACTATTGATGTTTTTCTTGACTCTCTAGAATGTAATCAAGATATGAATGGAATAGATGCTGTTATTGGCGTTGCTTCAGTTATTGTGCTGAGTCCTAGATTTCTCCACGAAGTGTATTTAGTCTGGTTCGAAAACAATAGACCTAATGATTTTTAGCAGCTTATCATAACGTGTGACACTTTGAAGCCATCTCTGTGACATAATAGGGGCAGTGATGATGACTTCTTATTCATCTTTGTCCGAGATAGCCTAAATGAAAGAGACGTGATTACTATGGCTGCCAGAGTAAGATTGTGGTATTCCCGAAATCGCAACATTATCAATTTGTCGAAGTATACCCTGGGATCGTTGCTTCTGTTGATTGTGGTTTGGCTTATTGATATTCGTTTTCCCTTTGTTAAAGAACATATTCCGGATATTTTGCTTTTAGAGTCTGATATCTCGGAAAGGTTTTTGTCGAATTTATCGGGCGTATTCTTGAGCGTTTCGACCTTTTCTTTTGCCACAATTTTAACGGTGCTAGGTGTTTATCATTCGAATTATTCACCGCGGATTCTGCAACTTTTTGTGGACAAGCCAGTCGTACTCAATGTGTTGGGAACCTTTATCGGCGGCTTCTTTTACACGATTCTTAGCCTGTTTTTGATTCGCCCTTCTTTGGTTGATACTAAATTGGTTGCAGGGACTTTTGGGGTTATTTTTGCGCTCTTTAGCATGATAAACTTCATTGTCTTTATCCAAGTAGTGATAAAGAATTTAAAAACGAGTAATGTCATTTACGATATTTATGAGTCGGCAAAATGCTTAGTTGAGCAGGAAGCGGATAAGCGTGAAAATACTAAACGCTTGAAAGATGATGAGACGGGTGAAGGGGTCAAGATCTATGCGGATGATACCGGATATTTACATAGTATCGATTATGCTCATATACTCGAGTTAATGCAGGATTGCAAAGCGGAGCTGTTGATCCATTCGCAAATTGGTAAATACATCACCAAGGGGCAGTACGTGGCAGAACTCTATTTCTTGGCAAAAGACGCAGACGAACTTGCTATACAAGAAGAATTACCCGCCAAGATATCCAAGCTTTTCCTTTATAATTTTGAGCGAAATGACCGTCAAGATTATCATAATAAAATCATGAATCTTACGGAGATTGCTGTTCGAGCGATAGGTCCAGGAATTAATGACCCTAATACGGCAATTATGGTCATACGATTGGTTAGCAACCTACTGGGTAGGCTCTTTTCGACTGAAAAAAGCTATGTGCATATCGGGCAAGCTGACGCAATGAAAGTGCTTTATAAAGTTTATAGTGTCAAAGAAGAACTCCATTTAGCCTTTCAACAAATCTTAGTTTATGGTGCCAAAGACCCTAGTGTGATGATCGCTCTACTGGAAGGCCTACAAATAATCTATATCATGTCAGCTTATCCTTCCAAAACTTCTGTCACAGAATATTTCGATTATGTGTATGAAATAGCACTTACTCATGCAGTTCATCAATTGGATAAAAAGCAACTAGAAAAACTAAGAGATCATTTTATGAAATCAAACGAGTTTGTCAATGAAGCAGTCATGAAGAGCCAGGATGATTAGAAGCTCAAACCCGTTTGTCTGTAGCTAGACAGGTTTAAAAGTGTTTACTGAATATTATTTATGCTTATCTATGTAAAATACGCGGTCACATTTAGCCAGATAAAGGAATAGTTACCTTAACCTAGTCTTCAATAAACTGAGGTTTCGCCGGCTGACTGGGACCCGACTCCCGTTCTTTAAAATTAGATCCTGTCCATCTAAATTAACGATGGCAGCGAGTCTGATCAGATAACACCGATGACACCGCATAAAGAATTTTCCGGGGAGACGATCCTGCAAGGAGGAAATCATTTCATTGATCATGTAGCTTATATTTTCACCGATAAGATGACTTTTTTTGCCAGCACTCTCAATGTAAATAATCTGATTGAAATTAATGCGGTAGAATTTATTCCCTATCTTGAAAATCAAAGCGTCATGCTTCGAGTTGACATCTTGTCTCTTGTATAAGACTAATCCTTTATGCTTGTCCACGATTTGGAATTGATGAAATTTTGTCGTTGCTGTGCCATCGGGATAGTTGCCTTTACCGAAAAAAGAATAACTCGAAGCAAGTGACAGTTGCTCTGTAATGTTTCTTAGGCTGAAACAAAATTTAAGATATTGTGCCTCTTCGATAAGCGCGTATTTATCTATGTGGACGTTAATCCAAGATTCATAACCTTTAGAAATGGATTGAGGGATTAATCTACTGTTTTCGAAATTATTTAGTATCTGGTAACTGTCACTTTCCGTAAATAGCAACGCAATTAAATCATAGGACTCACTCAAAATTAGAGCAGTAATCCGTTCACGCATCTTGGCGTCATGAATATCATCCCATGACAGAAGGGCCATGACTTCATTAGAGATTGGGTTGAAAACATAAGTGGTTGTGAGTCTAACCCAGAGATGTGTTTGGCCAATAGACAATTCGTAGTCAACACTTATATTGGACTGTTGCATTTTAATCGCGTCTTTTGCTCGCTTTAAATCAAGGATAGATATCAGCCTGGCAAAATCCGATTTATTAATGAAAAGATATTTTAGTGCTTGCAGATATTTTTCGACTTCTAATTCCTTTAAGTTTAACTCCTGTAAAAAATAACTATAGCCATCCATAATCTGCCCGGAAGAGAGATTGATAGTCAAAGCCGCTAAGTGTGCTTTATTGGATTGGTGCCATAGCTGAAGTGTTTTATTGTATAAAACTTTTGCTTCTATTTTTTCAGTACAGTCTACAAGCTTTCCTATTACTCCGATGGCTTGATTAGTTTCCGGGTTTAGAATGAATTGATAATCTGCTTTTAGCCAAATGAGATTTCCATCTTGATCTCTAGATTTTATACGCGGATGTATCACACGCTGCTCTTTTATCGCTTTAACGAGTTTGTTGAGGCCTTGTCGTTCAAACATCAAAAGTGTTTTACCTTCTTGTAAAGTTTTCCAAGGATAAGATTTGGCAAGAGTCCCAGTTAGCCGTTTGAGTAGCATACCTGAAAGGTGTACATTCCAATCACCATAAGCTACACGAAATACTAAATCCGGAGAGATTTGTTTTAGGAAACTTGTGGTTTGCCGTTCAATTTCCAGCTTTTCGCTGAGAACCTGCAAAAGATTGCTTTGTGTTTCCTGTTCATCACTATAATCCATTTTGCCTACCTCCCTGTTTATATTAAAGGATTATCAGTCACTTAGCGAAAGCCAGAAAAACCATTCACTCCGATATTTGGACATCTCGTTCCTTATCCCTTGAGAAATTGATAAAGGCTGGATATGTTGATAATCGTTAGCTCGAAGAAAGATACAAAAAGAAATTCGAATAGAAAGAAGTTGTAATGAAAAAGTTCTGGAATTCAAAGCAAATAGTAGCGTGTATGGTCGTATTTGTGTTTTTATTTTGCACGCTAATGACGAATGCTGCGAGAGTTTGGGCTGGTAATATAGATTCCCGTGTGACTGTTTTGTCTGTGAGTCCCGTAGCACTCACGGATGGCGATAAGGCTACTGTACGTGTAGAATTCTCTGAAACCTCAGGTGAAATTAAGGGCGGAGATACAATCGAGATTAGTTGGCCTTCTGTTGGGGAACTCTGTTTTGAGGGTTTCTCAAAAACGGTTCCATTGCTAGTGCAAGGACGTCATGTGGGTGATGCACTTATTAGTAAAACATTAGCAATGATTACCTTCAACGAAAATGTAGATGCTTTGGACGACGTGAGTGGCTGGGTGGAGTTTGAGATTCTTGGTAGAAATCTTACGGATACAACAGAGGAGGATACTAAAACGGGTACCATTGTAGCGGGTCATCATCGCGTTGAAGTATCTGTTACGAAGCCTGAGTCTGGAACAGTTGGAACGTTTTATTATAAAACTGGAAATATTGACACAAGTGATACGCAGCACGTGAACTGGTGGCTAAACATCAATAATGAAAAGGCGTATGTAGTTGGTGATATTCGTATTGAAGACAGTATCCAACCTGGTCAGTTATTGAAAATGAATAGCTTTGATATCAATGTATCGGGTTATCATAACAAAAATTACTATGGTGAAGATGCAATTAGTCAATTTCAAGAAGATTTCCCTGGGGCACTCATTATAGTGAGCGCAGAAGCGAATAGCATCACTGTGCACATTCCAAATGCCTGGGCTTCGTTGAATGCATTTTCTATTATGTACAATACGACGATTACGGAGCCCACACAAAAGTGGCTCGCCAATCATTCTTTAGCCTGGTATCAAGAGCATAATCAGCCTGCTGTCAATGGGGGCGAGTTCAATTATTCTGTCGAAAATATTCTTGCAAGTGGTGGTATCACTGGTACAGTTAAAGGCGAATTGAGAATTCATAAAACTGTTTCTGGGACAGAAACAGGAATTCCGAATGTTCAGTTTATTTTAAAGAGAGTCGATGGCGCAAATATTATTGAGGGACAATCTGAAATGGTGCTCATTACCGACGAGGATGGTTTGCTCAGTATCAAAAAGCTTCCCGTCGCTGATTATTTTATAAAGGAAATTTCAGCTCCAGAGTGGATTGATTTCAATCCTAAGACTGCAAAAGAACTGCATTTTTCAGTGAAAGAATCGGATACTGAAGGGACCTTACTCCGAATTGAAAATGACGAAAAGAAGGTTTCGATTCAGGGTTTAAAGAAATGGGATGATAATGATGATACATACAAAAAGCGCCCAGAGAGTATCGTTATACAGCTACTAAAAAATGGAAGTGTAATCGATACAAAAACGGTTGGCTCAGAAGATGATTGGGTATGGCAATTCACAGATCTTCCTTATTATGAACAGGGTGAAAAAATGATTTACTCTGTTGATGAAGTGAGTGTTCCGGGCTATCAAACGGTAATTACAGGTGATAGCGAAATAGGTTTTATTGTGACAAACTCCTTAGAACCAACGGTGCCGACAGAACCGACGGTGCCGACAGAACCGACGGTGCCGACAGAACCAACGGAACCGACGGTGCCTACAGAACCGACAGAGCCAACGGTGCCGACAGAGCCAACGGTGCCGACAGAGCCAACGGTGCCGACAGAGCCAACGGTGCCGACAGAGCCAACGGAACCAACGATGCCAACAGAACTGACGGTGCCGACAGAGCCAACGGAACCTATGGAGTCGACTGAACAAACTAAGCCTTCATCCCCAGGACTAGAGTCGAAAACAAGTTCTTCGAGCATACCATCAAATGTGACCAAGCCGAACTCAGACTTGCCTAAAACTGGAGAAAGTCAGGCACAGGTTAATATATTAGTTTATTGTTTACTCTTAGCCGCAGGGACAGCGCTGCTGATATATTCAAGAAGAGATCAACAATAAATAAAAAATCAAATTCCCTTCTTATATTTCTGCTTTTTTACTTAAACCTTGGCAAGAAGATCTTTAATTTGAGTACGAAAATTGACTGAGGCTTACAAAATAATAAGTGCTTGCTTCCGATATAAATATCTTTTGGAATAAACTACTGTAAAAACAAAGGCACATCATATAGAGCAAAGAATGTGTAACCCCCAACACACGCGCGAGGTGATTACACATTCTTTTTTTCGGTATTGTCAATGGACAGGGTCATGTTTTAGGGGGAACCTCTAAGGGCTATTGCTTCGGCTAATGTCCCATCTGGATTTTGTGGGAGTGGGGTACTTTGTAAGCTATCGAGGGTGGCGGCACCACCTGTGACTTGGCTCAGATCGGTTTGCTCCAACTCCTGCAAATCTTTTTTATCTAAGGGTTTCGAATCTTGTTTGTTCATATGTTGCTCCTTTCTCATGTATGAGAACTATTTGTTGATTTCAGTTTATGTGTTCTAAAGACCTTGCCCCAGTGCCATTTGTCATGGTTCAAGCGTATTTTTGTCATGCTTCTGTGTTGAGATATGAAGTGTTTTGTCATGTGATTGGCAAAACACGCCCCCACACATCTCATGGTATGCTTCATTGCTGCCTTTTGCCTGTATTTATCCAATCAAGTCGAAGGCAATTTTGGTATAAAAATCGGTGTGCCTGCTTTCTCACCACCATAAATTTTCTTGAAATCCTCTAAGGATAAATTGCTTGATCCACCGCTGACCTGTTCTAGATCCCCATCACTCATCTCTAAAAGTTCGGGTTTGTGCACTTGCATACCGCTACCTTCTTTAAACTTTCTATCTTTTTGCGTAATTTTCATTTGCCATACCTCTGCTTGTTAATTTTCAGCATCTAAGCCTAAGTTCATAGTAAATGCACGTAAGCTGTCGTAACAGTAACGAATGTCATATATGACATTGTTTTGCCAAACTATGCCAAATGTCACTGGGCATGATGAGGAGCAACACATAGCATGGACTTATAGGAATTAGCATAATACCGGCAAAAGTCAATCGCATGATAGCATGCATAATCTAAGCGGAAAGGACGAGCTATGAAAGAGAAAGAGCAAAACAAGCAAATTCAGGAACTCAATGAAGAGGAAGCTTTTCAAGTCAGCGCGGGCGCAAAATACACCGTTAAAGAATTCGCACTTGCCAACATTACCATTCAGAGAAGAAAAACCAGAGATGTTTATCTTGTCCAAAATGGCGGAACGACGTCGATTATTTCAGAAGCTGAGGCCGAAAAACTTGTGGAAGCATATTTAGCAAGATATTCCTGATTGATGATTGAGCTTCTGCAATAACCACATGATGGAAACGTTTATCAATTTGGATTTAGAACAGCAGTCGAAAACTGTTGTTCTTTTTTCGTTGTGTCTGATGAGATGCGTCACTCTGCTTGACGATACGCTCTTAACATCTTTATATTTGGCATAGTTGATTTTGCCCTTAGAAAAATACGGCGGGGAGTGAAATAGATGAATTTTTCAGCTTTTGATTCAGAAACAATGAATGACTACGCTCAGCAGGCCAAAGAAAAATGGGGTCATACGCCGCAATACCAAGAGTTTCTCACGAAGCAGCAGGAGCAAAGCCCCGGGGATGCGAAGCAGGCGAATGAAGCGCTGATGCAAATTTTCATAGAATTTGGCAATAGACAACGCGCCGGTCATACTCCAAACGAGGCACAAGACTTGGTAAAAGAGCTGCAGTCTCACATCAGCGCGAACTACTATAACTGTTCAAATGAAATATTATCGAGCCTGGGTCAGATGTATGCCGCAGGAGGCGACTTTACAATAAATATCGATCAAATTGCTGGTGAGGGAACAGCCGCATTCGCCAACGAAGCAATAACAGTTTATTGTAATAGCTAATGCCTGAAGCCAGAAGAAGATAGTTATTGCTAATGTCGCAAGATGTTTTGTCGAAAGTTCAACCCCTATTTGTTTACCTTGTTTAGATATTTACGCAGAAGATAAACAAAAAGGACGAAGACTCCGGTGACGGCGGCAAAAAAGACTGATATATCAAAGTTAAAAGTAACCAGGGTCCCTACAAAAAACAGAAAGCTAAAGCTTCCGAAAAGGACGCAAACGATAATCGCAAGCATTGCGATATACTGGCCAAAAGATTTCTTAGCAGGACTGGCTTGATAAGGTCTTTGTGGCTTTTCTTCGGGTAACGTTTCCACAGTCTCGACCGTAGCTGGACTCGTGTTCAAAGTCACAGGTAGTTCAGATCTGCAATAGCTGCAGAACTGATTTTCAGCCGGTGTATCCGCACCACAATACAAACATTTCATAAACGACTCCCAAGAATTGGATGATTATCTACTGAATCGATTGTCCTTGAGATTCGCTTTAACGTCAAGTTCATTTGCTGTGCAACCTAGTGAAAACATTCACTCACATAACAACAAAGATTCAAAACGATTTGCGCTTAGTTGCCATGATTATTAAGAAAATTTAATGTCATCTCTATCCAAAATCCTCCACCTTCTGCTTGACATTTCCACATGTACAACCCATTATCTAAACAGTGATAACTTAACGGTGTAAAGATTCGTGTCGAAAATAAGGAGCAATTGGTGATGATACATAAAAAGCCCCTGCGTGAGTTGAACTTTTTCTATATGATGGCCTTCGTTTTTACTGGAATTCTCTATTTTGTTTCCCTGCAATTTTGTCAGGCGTTACAAGCCGACTTGCCCGTAACGGCATTGGTGACGACGATGTTTGCCCAATTTGCACCAGCAGTGGCTGTAATGCTAACGGGGCTTCGCTTTGGCTTTAACAAAAAGCAGAAAGAAACGAAAAACTTTCACCCCAGCCTATTACTTGTCATCATTGTGCCGATTTTTGCAGTAGGCTCACAATATTTATTACACATGTTAAATCAAGTCGCCCCAATTGAGTCCATGTTCTTTACTTCTGTAGGGCCAAGTTTAATCGCTTTGGTCACTACAATCTTAGGAAGTGTGGCAGAAGAGTTGGCTTGGCGTGCTTATCTTTTTGCCAGGCTCCAAATTTTTTTGAATCGCTGGCAAAGATCGGCATTAACGGGCGTATTATGGGGCCTGTGGCACTTTACTAAAATTTTTCAGAGAGGTTTTGGCGCGTACCTTCTGTTCACACTTTCTCTTGTGCCCTTGAGCATTTTGATGTGTTATGTGAATGAGAAGGCGGGGAGTATTTTGCCCTCTATCATCATTCATACGCTCTTTAACCTGTTTTCGATGCGCTTCTTATTTGAGCGTGAAAGTAGTGCCGGTTATCTTATTTGCTCATTAACGCTTTGTGTTATTCTGTTGGGTGTCCGTCTGTTTGATCCTTCATATTTCAAACAGCAGAGAGAGACTACAGCCACACTTGGAGTTTAGATGCACAAAGCACAAAAAGACCATTATCATCACGGCAATTTGCGTGAGGCGCTGCTCCGTCAGGGACTAAACACCTTAAGCGAACAAGGGGAAGCGAAACTCTCGTTGCGTGAAACCGCAAAACAGTGCGGCGTAAGCGCGGCGGCTCCATATACGCACTTCAAAAACAAGGCGGATTTCCTTCGTGCAATTCAAGATTTTGTGATGCAAGAACTGACCCAGGTACTCAAAGAGACTGCGCATGCACACGCAGGCGAGAAAAGTATTCTCACGGATCTGGGTTTGTGTTATGTCGAATATTTTAGAAAATCCGAAGTACGCCTCGGTCTTATTCAGTGAAGGTCATCATGCGGAAGCCGTCATCTGGAACGAGGATGCGCAAAGTAACCCTGCTTTTATGGTACTCAAAGACGCCGCGGAGCCCATTTTAAACGACTTTCCAATTCCTGAACAGGCAAAATACAACATCTTCTTGGCAATGTGGGCTCTGGTCCACGGCCTATGCGCCATTGTAACCATACCCGGAATTGCAGAACGCATGAATAAGGACCCCGCAGCAAAAATTCGACTCAGGGGCATATTGACGGCCTTTTCAGGTCCTGAACCAGGGACTGGACCTAGCGGTCAGCCTCCGCAAGCTTAAGCAGAAGGATTTCAGCCGAAACCTAATGGGCAGTCACTTTGGCCAGTTGTTTGCGTTTGCCTGCCTGTACCTTGATGGGCTTGCTCTTGGGAATATAGACCTCAAACTGTCCGATGATGGTCGAAGAAACGACCGTGGTCAGCAGAGACCAAATCAGACGGGTAAAAGGAATATAAATCAGCGAGAGCGCTAAAATCGTAATGTCCGCAATGACGAAAATCTTGGACATCTTCATGCCGGATTTTTTCGAAATAACCAGCACCAGAGCATCGTCACCGCCTGAAGCTGCGCCTTGCGTGAGCACCAGGCTACAGCCGAAACCGACGAACATGCCGCCGATGAGGCTGGCTAGCCAGGGGAGCTGGTAGAAGTTGGGCAGAACCGGGCCGATTCTTTCGAAAAGATTCAGGAAGAAGCTGTACGAAAAAGCAGCGAGCAGGGAGGCTTTGAGGAAGGTTTTGCCAAATAGAGAAATGGCAAAAGCAAAACAAAGCGCATCCAGCAGCGGCGCCGTAATCGTCTGGCTTATTCCGAAAACGTTTTTCAGAAAGAGTGTGAGACCCAGAATCCCGCCTTCGGTAATTTTGGCCGGATCATGGACGTTGATCATGGCAAAAGCAATCAATGCAGAGCCAAGACAGATAAAGAACAGTTTGCGGCCGAGCTCGCTCAGCCTTTTTGAATGTTTCCTCAGCATTCGTTTACACCTCTTGCCATCGTTGTTGACAAGTCGAGGGTGCGTTCAGCAGGTATACCAAAGCGGCGATTCCCGTTTCGGTAGCACGAAATCTGTGCCACACCGTCTCGTTGTCACTCTAATGGTTTTTGATGCTGTATTTGTTTGCTGATTTTTCTTTAAAAACTCTGCTCCTCAGACCTTTTCCGCCTTCCGGCTACTCACATCAGAGTGGCTGCAGGCTCTTCCTCGGCTATTGAGGTTAGCAGATAAAAACTTTCCGCCGACTAAGTTTATGAGGATGGCTTATATTGCCAGCGAACACCATTTGTGCGT
>JAXGQD010000007.1:0-181088 GCA_040766665.1 Oscillospiraceae bacterium | reverse complement strand
AACTCCTAAAATCCTGCATACAAGAAAGTGCTTACACCTGCAAAAGAGATAACACTCCAAAAAAATATCAATACTGTTGATGTTAAGTTTCTGTAGGTTGGTTTGTAAGATAATGATTTTTCGTAAACATTCTTACATGCCAATAGTGAAATAGAAATAATAGTGAAGAACAATGTTAGATACATTGTAGGCCACATCATACTAATGTTGATATTAAGAATATTCTTAAAAATAAATTGAAATTCCTTTAAGTTAAACACAGATAGTATCTCACTATTTATCGGATTGAAATTAAGAGAGATAATTCTCTTAAAAATTCGCAAGGAGTCTAAAATGGAGTCAGCTCGGAAAATAATCCAAGTAAAATTTACGAAAGTGAAGGTGATAATCCAATTCAAAGCAGGATGAATTTTTTCGAATGCTTCTTTCCATTGCTTTGTAATAATAGTGAATACTCCATGACATTCTCCCCATACAAGGAATGTCCAATTTGCCCCATGCCACATACCGCTAACTAAAAAAACTATCATTGTGTTTATGTAAGTACGGACTTTCCCCTTTCTATTTCCGCCCAAAGGTATATATAGATACTTAGTAAAAAATTTGGTAAGCGTCATGTGCCAACGACTCCAAAACTCAGTAATTGTAAAGGATTTATATGGTGAATTAAAATTAATAGGTAAGTCAATATTTAAAATTTTTGAAATTCCCATACCCATGTCGCAATAACCACTAAAGTCAAAATAGATTTGTATAGTATATGAAAGCATTATTATGATCGCATTTGTACTATCTAACTTTGGAATATTAGAAAATCCCCAATTTGCTACATTCCCAAAAATATCTGAAATAAGGACTTTCTTTCCTAAGCCCATAGAAAATAAATAAAGACCTTTTGCGATATTCTCCCAGTCTATTGCATTTCTAGATTTATCTCTGAATTGAGATATTATTTGATCATGTGTGATTATAGGTCCAGCCAATAATCTGGGAAAGAATGAAACATAAAGAGCATAATCAATAATTGGATAATAAGGCACTTCATTTCTATAAGTGTCTATTAGAAAAGACAACTGTTGAAAGGTGAAAAAACTAATGCCTAGTGGCATCATAACATTTGACAACACAAAATTAGAACCGAAAAGTAAATTCATATTCTCCAATAAAAAACCGGAATATTTGAAATATATTAACATGAATAAATTAGCAAGGATTCCGAAAACTAATAAGGGCTTTCGCAAATTTTTAGTGGCTCCTTTTATTCCAATATGAGTAAAATAATTAAAAAGGATGTTTAAAATAAAAACTATTAAAAACTGCATACTAGAATAGGAAAAAAATGCTAGGGACATTATAAGAAGAAAAGTTAGAGAAATATTTCTGGATTTCAATTTATTTAACAAAAAATAACCTATTACAGTAATCGGAAAAAACAATAGGACAAAAACGTAAGAATTAAAGACCATCCGTGTTTATTGGCCAGATCAAGTATTTAAAATTAAACAAAATGACCTGCCACCCCTTTATATTCAATTTTTTAGTTCATACTATCATATAGATATATGCTGTACAAATGAGAGTTTTATCGCGAGGAGAGGCTTTTTCAACCTTTGATAGTTAAGTATACTCAGAATGTCAATTAACATCATGAAGTTATCATCATAATGGGAGAAAATCTATTTTAGAATATGCCTCTTCAATTCCAATTAACCTCAATCTAACATTTCCACCCCCTGATGCGGTACAATAGGGCAAAACTATAACGTACCCATTGTTTGCGATACGTAACCAAACTAAGCTGAACAAAACGTTACAGCTTAGATAAAGGGAAATAAAATAAATGAAAAAAATACTCGTTGTGTTTGGGACCAGGCCAGAGGCGATTAAGATGTGCCCCTTGGTTAAGGTGCTGAAGCAAGAAGCAGCGTTTGAAACAAAGGTCTGTGTGACGGGGCAGCATCGTGAGATGTTGGAGCAGGTCTTGCAGGCTTTTAAGCTTGTGCCAGATTATGACCTGAGCATCATGAAGGCTAATCAGGATCTTTTCGACATTACAGCTAACATTCTCCTGAAAATAAAATCGGTCCTGGATGAGGTCAAACCGGATATCTGTTTGGTACATGGGGACACTTCAACGACTTTTGTGACGGCGCTGGCGTGTTTTTATCAGCGCATCCCGGTAGGGCATGTGGAAGCAGGCCTACGCACATACAATATTTATTCACCCTTTCCGGAGGAGTTTAATCGTCAGGCGGTCTCTTTGCTTTCGGCTTTGAACTTCGCGCCGACAGAACAGGCCAGAGAGAACTTGCTGAAAGAACAGCATAAAGCAGAGACCATCGTGGTGACCGGTAATACGGCCATCGATGCCTTGCAAACCACGGTGCAGAAAGACTATGAACATCCTATTTGGATTGGGCGAAGGGCTCCAGATTGGTGCTTATTACGGCACATCGCCGCGAGAACTTGGGTCAGGCCATGCATAAGATGTTTGAGGCCATACGGCAGATTGTCGATGAAGAGCCGGATGTGAAGGTGCTTTATCCGATACATCTGAATCCGCAGGTGAGGGCGATTGCGGCTGAGGTTTTTGCCGGGGAAGAGCGTATCAGACTGGTAGAGCCTCTGGAAGTTTTGGATTTTCATAATATTATGGCGAGGGCTGAGCTGGTTTTGACGGACAGCGGTGGCATTCAGGAAGAAGCGCCTTCGCTGGGTATCCCGGTGCTGGTGATGCGTGATACGACGGAACGGCCTGAAGGGGTGGCTGCGGGTACGCTGAAGTTGGTGGGTACCGACACCCGGGTCATTTATGAGAACTTTAAGCTTTTACTTAACGATAAGGCGGCTTATGAGGCGATGAGCCATGCGAGTAATCCTTATGGGGATGGGCATGCCAGTGAGCGGATTCGCGATGCGTTGTTGGCGTATTTTGCCTAACAGGATGCTTGAGTCCGTATAGCTGAGAACTGGAGCATGATGCAGAATTTTGAACTGAAAGATTTCCGAAAAGGCATTAACCTTTTCATGAAGTTTCTCATTTTCCTGATGACTCTGGCGGTTTTTATCGGCGCGGTGATTTATTTCTTTCACGGCGATATTTTGGTGCGGCGCGGTTATTACCTCTTGGGGACGGTCTATGCGATTGTCTTTTTAATCCTGGGTATTAGCTTTGAGGCCTTTCGCATCGGTATTTATCGCGGCAGGCATCTGTATTTTTACTATATTCTGGCTTTGTTGATTACCAATTTGTTGAATTATTTCGTGCTTTCCTTGACAGCCAAGTATATGCTGCCGCTTTTACCTTTTGTGGTGGCGACGGCGTTTCAGGCGTTTTTTGCCCTCTTGCTCTATTTGATAGCGGTACGTATATACCTGATTATGTACCCGGCGCGTGATTGCCTGGTCATTTATACGGGGGCGAAATGGGAACAAGAGGTGGCGCGGAAGTTTGAGAGCTTTGAGCGGCGCTATTCGATTAAGGAGCTGCGCAGCGAGGACGAGGGCTATGAGCAGCTCTGTCAGGCGATAGATGAGCACGATAATATTATTCTCGGTTTGCTTAATTTAGAATTGCGAAAAAAGTTGATGGCTTACTGCTACACGCACCACAAGCGACTCTATGTTCTGCCCAGTTCCGAGGACATCATGGTCAATGCGGCTTCGGGTATTCAGGTGGGCGATTCGCTGGTTTTCCTGATCAAGAGTAAACCGCTGCATCTGGAGCAGATGCTGATAAAACGGCTGATTGACCTCTTTGTTTCGGCGCTGATTCTGCTTTTGACCTTGCCGATTACCTTGCTGACGGCTTTGGCGATTAAGCTGGGTGATGGGGGTCCGATTTTCTTTAAGCAGGATCGTTATACGCGTCATGGCAAAATCTTCACCCTGCTCAAGTTCCGCAGCATGATCCCGGATGCCGAGAAGGATGGTCCGAAGTTGGCTACCCCGGGCGACGACCGTATCACACCGGTGGGACGCTTTATCCGCAAGACGCGCATTGATGAGATTCCGCAGATTTACAACGTCTTCAAGGGCGACATGTCGCTGGTCGGGCCGCGGGCGGAGCGTTTGGAGACGACGGATTTGTATACGGAACTTTTGCCGGATTTTGCCTATCGCTTAAAGGTGAAGGCAGGGATCACCGGTTACGCACAGATCTATGGGAAGTACAACACCTCCTTTGAGGATAAGGCGCGCATGGACCTTTACTATGTGGAGAACTGTTCGATTCTGATGGATCTGAAGCTGCTGCTGACGACTTTCAAGGTGCTCTTTTCCAATGAGAGTACTACGGGTTTCGAAGGGGCGGATTTGCAACATCTCCTAGACAAGGCGAATCGTGCGGAGGCGGCGGAGTCTGCGAAGCCTTTGGAGGATTCGCAAGATGCGGAGTCTGCGCAGCCTTTGGAGTCTTCGCAGCCTTTGGAGTCTTCCGATGATTAAGCATTTTTCACGTTTGCTGGCCTGTCTGCGCGACTGCTATGCAGGGAGCCGGGCGGATTTTTACACGGATTTGGCTCAGCGTTTGGCTGAGCGCCGCGGTTTTATGATCGTCACGGCCAATCCGGAGACGCTTTCCCAAGTGGCGGAACAGGAAGATTACCTGGCGATTTTGGAAGACCCGCGCGTTGAATTGGTGGCAGACGGTATCGGTTTGATGAAGAGGGCGCATACGGCGGGCATTTCGATTGCGGAACGTATCCCCGGTGTAGAGTTGATGCAGAAGTTACTGGAGCTTGCTGATACCGGTGGCCATTCGGTGGCCCTCTTCGGAGCAGCGGCTCCGGTCTTGTCCGCCTTGTCGGATAAACTCAAAACAGAGAAGCCGGGTTTACGCCTGGTCTATGAAGCGGACGGCTATGCGGCAGACAAAGACTTGATTATGAAAGAGATTGCTGCAGTACAACCGGATTTGCTCTTTGTCGCCCTGGGCATCCCTTTACAGGAAAAACTGCTGCACCGGCATTTGGACGCATTTCCGCATACCATTGCCGTAGGGGTTGGGGGCAGTTTTGATGTGCTGAGCGGCACGAAGAAGCGGGCACCGGCCTTCTTTATTCGCACAAACACGGAATGGCTCTATCGGATTTTGCGTGAGCCAAAACGTTTGAAGCGCTTCTGGAAGAATAACATTCGTTTCTACCAGCGCTGGAAGAAAGCCTGCCGTGAAGCAGGTTTGCAGAGTCAATCATGAAAATCCATCTATTTCTACTCCATTTAGCTCACGGCGGCGTCGAGAAGGCGAGCAGTGAGCTGGCCAATGCGTTATGTAAACGTGGCCATCAGCTGAAGCTTTGGGTGACCTATCCTTTGCCGCCTGCTTATGACTTGGATCCGCGGATTGAAATTGAATATCTGACGGAGCGCCGTCCCAATCGTGAGGCTTTTCGCGAGGCGCGTCGCTCACGTCGGTTTGGCGCTTTGTTGAGCGAAGGCTTCAAGGCCATGCATACCTTATATCTGAAACGAAAAACTTTACTGCAAGCCCTACGTCGAGTGGACGAGGGGGTCATCATCTGTACCCGCCATGAACAGAATTTGGCTCTGGCGCGCTTACGAAATCTGAATGTTTTCAAGATTGCCCAGTTGCACCATGATGTCTTACCCGGATCCAAGATGTTTGTGGAGATTATGAACGGCTATGCCGGCTGCGATGTAATCACGGCTTTGACTGCGGAGCTGACGGAAGAGCTGGCTACGGCTTATGTGAAACAGCAGCGCCCGCGCTTTGTCTGGATGCCCAACTTCTTGGAGGATGAGGTCTTCGCTGAAAGCGGCGACGTTTCCGCGTTTGCCGCGAAGGGGTGTTACGGTTCGGGCGGAAAGCTCATCGCTGTGGGGCGTTTCGAGCCGGAAAAGGGCATGGATCGACTCGTAGAAATCTGGGCGAAGTTGGCCTCAGATTACCCCAACTGGCAGCTGACGATGATCGGGAATGGTTCGCAAATGAGCCTGGTTCGGGATTTGGCAGAGCGGCATGGGCTGGGTTCACAACTGCGCCTGCCCGGTATGCTGCCTTATACCCAGGTCTTGCAAGAAATGGCAGAAGCGGATATCTTTGTCATGCCCTCGCGCAGTGAAGGCTTTGGCTTGGTCTTGATTGAGGCCGCCGCGCAACGCCTGCCGCTTGTGGCTTTTGATGTAAGAAGCGGGCCGCGCAGTATTATCAGCGAAGGTGAAAACGGTTATCTGATTGAGGACGGGGATTTAGAGGCTTTTGCCAGTACTTGCCGTCGCTTGATGCAGGATCCGGCACTACGAGTGGCGCTGGGAGAACGGGCTAGGGAAATGGCGAAGCGCTTTTCGGAGACGGCTGTCATGGATCGCTGGGCGGCGGTCTTGGAGGAGCGGGTTTTGCCCGAAGAAATAAAGGGAGAAAACGCTTGACGGACGTACGCGAACAACCCATACCGAAGACCATCCACTATGTGTGGGTGGGTGGCGCACCTAAAAGTAGGGTGATTCAGCGTTGCATGAAATCATGGCAAAAGCATCTCCAAGGCTACACGATTCGCGAATGGAACGAGTCGAATTTCGACGTCAACGCCCATCCTTTTGTCAAAGAAGCGTATCGGCGTAAAAAGTGGGCTTTTGTCAGCGACTACATTCGCGCCTGGGCGCTCTTCAACGAAGGCGGCATCTACCTCGATACCGATAATGTCGTGCTGCGGCCTTTGGATCCTTTCCGCGAACACCGCGCTTTCGTGGGCTTTGAGCGGCCCGACTATCCCTTTACGGCTTGTTTTGGGACGGAAAGCGGGCATCCGCTGGTGAAAGACATTTTAGACTACTATGACAGCCAGAACTTTGAGCTGGATGAAGAGAATCCGCTGCCCTTTAACAATACGATTTCGGTTTCGCAGCTGCTCATCGACAAGTACGGTGCGCAATGCAATAACCAAAGACAGACACTTCGCGACGACATCGCCCTCTATCCTGACACCGTACTGTGCAACCCGGTGCGGGATTCCTATGTCATCCACGTCTTTACTGGCACTTGGCTGGGGCCGAAAAGCCGCCTGAAAAAGTGGGTGACGAGCCTTAAGTCGCATCTCAACGCGCCCTGGAAAGCGGCCTGGTATGCGCGAATTTTCAGAAACAAGGAATGAAGCAACGTGAGCGCAAGCCAGACTATACAAACCCGAGCGCCAAACAATAGCCTGCTCGGCAGCCTGCAGTTTATTTTTATCCTGCTGCAGCCCCTGATTGATAACTATTACTTACTGAATGACAGCGCCCCGCAATTCGGCGGCATGACCATCCCTACTATCCTGCGTTACAGCCTGGTCGGGCTAATGTTGTTGCTTGCCTTGCGTGACAGGGCTGTGCGACAAGCCAGTAAGCCCCTATGGATATTCTTAGGACTCAGCGTGCTTTTCCTCGCGGCGCATGTCTTTTTTAACCGCAATTTCGAAAGCCTGATGGATAAGGATGCTTACAGCATCAGTGGCGAAATCGCCTACTTGTTGCGTCTCGTCACACCGCTGGTTTTTTCTTTGTCGCGTGGCAAAAGCCTCTCCCACGTCGCAGCTTCATCCGCGCCATCCAAGCCGTCGTGCTTGTGACCCTGCTGATGCTGCTCGTCTCCAACCTCAGCCTGACCAGCCTCGGCTCCTACAACAACGAGCCCATCCACGGCAATATCTTTACTTGGTTCAGCGGCGGTCGCAAACTCGTCTACGCGCAGCTGGCTTCGAAAGCCTGGTTTAATTTTGCCAATCAACTCTCGGCCTATCTGCTGATGCTTTTACCGCTGATTATATACTCAGCTGTAGCAGAACGCAGTATTTTATCCGTCGTCTTGTTGATTGGGGCGGGACCGGGGCTCCTGATGATTGGCACCAAAGTAGCGACGCTCGGTTATTTTCTGATTCTGGCGCTTTGGCTGCTGGTCTGCATTTACCGTCTGATTCGTGTTAAACCCGGGCGACAGTACGTCGCGGTTTTGTTGTCGCTTTCTCTGCTCCTACTGCTGGCTGCCTGGCAGGTATATCCCTATACACCGGCGGCACAGCGTGAACTGAGCAGTGCGACCGTCATCAGTGACCATCAGGAAAATAGTTTCAGGGAGGCTTTAGAAGCCTATCCCTCTTCCTTTGTCACGGCGCCGGGCAACGACATGATTAAAGCCTATCAATACCTGCGAGATGGTGATTTGGCGGGCTTGCTGACGGAGTACAATCGTGAGGAAAAAATTCAGATTCTGGCGCGCTTTTGCCTGGATCTTTAATTGACAAATATTATTACAACATTTCCTACAACTACCGTAATGACACGGATTTTTGGCTACGCATGCTACTGCAGCCTTCCGAGCTGCAGAAGGAGAATCGTTTCGTGCAGGTAGCAATGCTGGAGCAGGTCAAGGCGATTAATGGCAAAACCAGCGACTCCTTTTCGGCATCGGCAACAGCCGCGTCCAAGGCATCTTCAACATCGAGCGCGATTTCGTGAACCAATACTTTTCTGTGGGCATTATCGGCCTGCTGCTCTTCCTGGCCATCTATCCGCTCTGGGCACTGCTGATTGCTTTCTGGATACTGCGCAAACTGCGCCGGCGCTTCAAACTCTTTTACCTGATGTGCGGTACGACCCTAGGTATCTTGCCCCTCATCTCACTCTTAAGCGGCAATCTGATGGATAGCTTGCTGATCACTCTGACTCTGGCATTTGTGGCAGGTCAGTGTTTCAGCGCGATGCGTCAAGCCGAACGTAGGGAGACAGGCCCAGATAATCCAGATAAAGTTGCAATTGAGGGCGATCTTCCTTAAAACATGTGATGCTTTTCGCCCCTGTCGCGATTTGTTCCAAGATATGGAGATGTTCCTGATCCAGCTCTTGGTCGATGCTTTTCTTGTTGTAGCAACGCATTTGGTTGCCCAGTGGTGCTGTAAATTCTACTGAGAATTTTTTAAGTTGCACTTGCTCACGCATTGGTGCGTTTTCTCTATTGTAGAAAAAGTCTCGCACTGTGCGAAACTGTGGCAGTTCTGACAAGTCCGGTGATGCAGCCTTTTCGAAGATCAGGTCCAAAGCCTGGCTAATCTTTTCTTGGGGTCTGTTTTGGGTTTTTGGCTTATATGCGAAACCAGACTTTAGCTTATTGAGCAGGCGGAATAGCGCGAATTGTGTTTTGTATGCTGGGATGTGCTGCTGAGCAGCCAGTTTGAGGAAACAGCGCAGTTCCCCCGAAAGCACATTGGCGGCACCGAGGCGACTGTTAATGTAGTTGCCTTCGTGTACACGGTAACGTAGCAGGGGAAAGGGCATGTTATAAAGCTTTAAACTGTGGGCTTGGCCTGTTTCGTCGTAGTAAATCCAGTAGGGCATGTTTTGCCGCAGATAATTTTCCGAGATGTGCTTTATTAAGGCTTTCCTTTCTGAAGAAGGCTACATCCATGTAGATGTTACGGCCCAGCCAAAGCTGGGTGAGTGCCAGAGCTTGTTTTTCCGGAAGGATCTCACGGGTCGGCACTTCTCGTATGGCTTCACCTGCGTCGTTCACTTCCAGACGGGCGCCGGTGTAGGCGTCGAAGCCAGGCTGCTGCTGCTCCAGCTCCAAAAATCGTTTCAGGCTCTCGTTGTCGTAAAAGAAGTCGTCAGAGTGCAGCACATAGATGTAGTCGCCTTTGGCCAGTTGTGAGCCGTTGAGGATAGCCACGAGTTGGTCCTGATTGGGCTGCTCCATGACCTGGATTTGTGATTTATATGGGCTTTTGATGATGTAGTCTTGGAGCGTGTATTCTGTCTCATCGGTCGAGCCATCGTTGACGATGATCAGCTCCCAGTTGGGACTGGTTTGGCGCTCCACCGAGCGGATCGAATCGAGGATGGTGGAGGCGTCGTTATAGGTCGGCATGATGATGGAGACGAGCTTTGTGTTTTCCATGTGCTAGACTCCTTTGACGCGGCTTTTGCCCTTCGCTAGGGCTTCTTGCAGCGCTGCTCGATGAACGAAAGTGTAAACGAGACTGATCAGCAGATAGATCAGCGCACCGGGGAGACCGCCAATGACCCACTGCGAAAAAACAAAAATGACGGTGATAACTAGCTCGATAAGGCTGTCCTTGCGGTAATCCTGCCCCGTCTCGCGCGCCAGATAGTACTCGCAGAGGGCCGAGCGGAAGGCCAGCACGATCAGAATCGAGAGTGTCGTCAGGAAGAGATTTTTCAGCAAGAAGGCAAAACCCAACATCAAAAACACACAGAGCGCCAAGCTGATCAGATTGGCCTTGAGGATCTCGCGCTCCTTGCGATAGGCCTTGAGGTAGGTGTTGGTCAGCAGCTGGGTCTTGGCTTCATAAACACAGATCGGGAAAAGAATCGCCATGTAGACAATACCCTCGGCGTACTTCGGCAACCAAAAATTGACGAAAAGACGGAAAGGGTAATAGACGTTCAGCAGCAGGAAAAGCATGAGCATGAGCAGGCGGCGCATGCCTTTATAGAGGCGCAGGTTGTCGGCGTTTTCCTGTCTTCTGATATGTGGCAAAAGCACCAAAGCCAGTGCATTGATAAAAATCATCAGCAGGTTCGAAAGCGAAAAGGTGAGCGCGATGCGGCTATAGGTGTCGATGCCCCACTGGTTTTTGATGCTCAGCTGGATGAGGCCGATGATGAGGCTCGAGGTGATGGAGGCGAGCATCAGGCTCAGGCCGGCGGTGGCATTTTCCCTTAGTTCGCTCAGGCCTTCGCGCCAGGAGACGGGTTTAGCGAAGAGCAAGTCTTTTGCCCAGAAAAGAGCGAGTAGTAGGGCGAAGAGCTTTCCGATGAGATCGAGATAGATGAGCTGCTCGACACGGGTGTATTGCCTGAAGATGTAGAGGGCGACGGAGAGCAGAAAGAAGGCGCGCTCGACCACGATGATTAGGGCGTTGTGTTTGAAGCGGTCAGAGGCTTGCCAGGCGAATTGGATGAAGACGCGGGGGATGATGAGCACGGCTGCCACGCAAGTCATGCGGAAGACGAAGCCATTGAGCGGGTCGACTTCTTGGACGAGGCTCTGGTCGAGGGTTTGGCTGAGGTTCTGGATGCTTCTGAGGTTCTCGTTGAGGCTTTGGTTTTGGCGACTCAGGAGGGTGTAGCCGCCTGCCAAGAGTGCCGCCAGGACAATTTCCATGATGAGCATAAACCAAAACATGAATGAGAATTTGTGGCGGTCCAGGTCCTGGTAGAGGGTGCCGGAGTTTCTTAGGTAATAGCCGTCCGCCAGGCCGAAATGCAGGAAGCTGATGTAGCTGGAATAGAGGATGTAGAGTTGCCAGTAGCCGTACTGGGTGACGCCCATCGTCTTCGGCAAAACCAAAATCAAGAGTGTCGAAATGAGGACGGAGATGATATTCGCCGCAAAAGTAAGCGAGAAATTTTTGACTAAGTGTCCGAACTTGCTGTCCAAGTTGTTTCCGCCTCGTGTGTTTGTTAGTTTGGCGCGCCCTCTGGGGTTTTGCCGCTAGGGTTTCCGGTGTGTTGCGCAAGCGCATCTGTGCGTGCACGTTTTCCGCGCCTCTGTCAAACCCTGTATCTGTTACCTGTCTATTGTACACGATATGGCAAATGGCGGCGGGACAGGGCTTTGAATAGGTCGCTGTGCTTGCTTGGCCGCGACTCCGCTCTATTGAATCAGTCGCGGGTCGCCTCGGCTTCCGGGGTCTCCGCGACACCGCTTATCTGCGTTTCCATCAAAGGCTGTTTTCAGCCCACTTTTTACGGGGATGTGGTTGAAAGCACCTCCGGATGGCTGCCGGGCATGGCTAAAGGCTGATTTCTGCCCACTTTTTACAGGGATGTGGTGGCGGCGACCACACAGTCGTAATAAGTGTCACAAAATCGTGTGTTTGACGTGAGCAGAGACCCTAAAACCACTGAAATGACCACATCCCCGAAAATTTTGTCCATTTTCCATTGCTCAGGCCAATACGTATAGTCGCAGTACTTGCTTGGCCGCGACTCCGCTCCTTATTTTTATCGTCGCAGTGCCTGGGCGTCTGCGACACCTCCTTCGTTTGAGCGGACTAAGAGTTATGACTACACTTTTTTCGTTTGTACAAATATTTCGTTCGAGAAGGGATTAAGTCCATATAGTGGTGTAAAAAGAAAAGGAGCCATGAGCTCCTCCATTCGGTACACTTGAATTAACGAGATTCAGTGGTACAGACGAAGGGAGAAAGATCATGAGACTCAATTACATTTTACGTTAGGTATGGACGAATTTACAGAGTTGTTCAAAATGGGGCGCGAAGAAGCGTTTGGGAAGTTAATGGAAAACCTCCTAAATCAATTTCTATTAACGGAATCCACAGAGAAATTAGGAGCACAACCCTATGAGCGGCAAGAAGAGCGAAGCGATTACCGAAATGGTCTGAGGCATCGACAAGGTTAATACCCGCATCGGAAAACTCACTTTGGCCGTACCTAGGCATCGTAACGAAGCCTTCCATACGACCTTGCTTGAAAACTATCAAAGGAATGAACAAGCACTCATTGAGGTCTTTATGGAAATGGTGGTCAATGGCGTGGCCACCCGAAATGTTGAGAGGATTACAAAAGAACCTGTGGTGTGGAGTTCTCCAAGTCCAATGTGTCCGAACTGTGCAAGGCATTAGACCCTTACGTTGAAAGCTTAAGAACCGCCCTCTAGAAGGAGACTATCCCTTTGTTATGGCGGATGCGATGTATGTAAAGGTCGAGAGGACCACCGGATACGCTCAAAAGGCTTGCTCATGGCCATCGGCATGAATAACGATGGTCGTAAAGAGGTCTTGGGATTTGAGGTATGTGAAAATGAAACAGCGTATCACTGGGAGCGCTTCTTTACGGGATTAAAGCAAAGAGGCTTAAAGCAGGTTGACCTGGTGACATCGGATAGCCATAAAGGTTTGTGCGCCATAAAGAAAGTGTTTCAAAACGCCAGTTGGCAGCGCTGTCAGTTCCACTTCAGCAGAAACATCGTCAACCATGTTCCCAAACGCTACCAAGCGGGCCTAGCCAGTGAACTTAGTGAGATGTTTAACGAATTAACATTAAGCGCAGCACGAGACAAGAAGAATCAGATTGTCGAGGAATACAAAGACATCTCTGCGAGAGCCATGCAGACGCTGAAGAGGGTTTTGACGAGGCCATGAATGTCATGTGCTTACCTGAAAAGTATCGCAAGAGTCTTAGGACCACCAACATTATTGAGCGAGAAAACCAGGAGTTACGCAGAAGAGAAAAAGGATTCGCATATTCCCCAATGTCGCTTCAGTAGAGCGTTTACTTGGAGCGATTCTTTTAGATCACCATGAAAGTTGGTCCATGCTAAACCGTGTGTTCGATATGACAGAATATTTAAATAACCGACAAACGTACAAAAATCAGATGATTGAAACGAAGTAAAAGCGGAGGTGTTACTGAATGGATCAATTTACACCACTTTATGGACTTGACTCGAGAAGGCTACCAAATCCCACGATTTCGGGGTTTTTACTACATTTTTGACGATTCTACAAGCTGGTTTTTGTAGAATCGAAAATAGTGTAAGTAAAATCATGAAATGACAACGCAAAAGGCCCGATTCAGACTCTGATCTTTGTACAAACGTAAAGTGTAGTAGCGGAGGGCATTACTAATCGTCACATTGCTTGGCTAGCCGCGACACCGCTCTGCCCAACGAGATCGTCGCATTGCCGGACGGCTGCGACACCACTCAATCACCGTAAAAAATTGCGGCAATCCAATTTAGACCGGCTTTATTAAGCGGAAGTTCATCTCAATCGCGGGGGTGCGGACAAAAAGTTGGACGGTTTTACGCGCAATAACCTTTTGACCGGCGAAATTCTCGTGGACTCATTTGGTTCAAGCTCACTTTGATTCGCGTGTCGTTATACCAATCGATGTATTCATCGATATATCGGATGAATGCTTGAATGCTGTATCCATTAAAATCCTCACCATAAAAACACTCATTTTTCAATCTTCCAAAGAAACCTTCACAGGCTGCATTGTCAGGAGAACAGCCCTTCTTCGACATGGAGCGTGTTAGGCCGTATTTTTATGCGTTTTAGCCATCCCGGCCATCGGTAGTGTGCTCCGCGGTCACTATGGATAATCGGCTTTGCTCCTTTTGAAGACAACACGGCTAAATCAAGGCTCTTGTTAGCCAAGTCGGCATTAGGGCTCACACCCATGCTTCGTGAGACCACCAGACCATCATAACAATCAATAATGGGGCTCAAATAGACCTTGCCTGCCGGTATGGCAAACTCGGTGATGTCTGTGAGCCAGACACGGTTTGGCGCATCCGCATGAAAGTCACGTTCCAATAGGTTAGGGCGGGAGGACTGACTTCTCCGAGATAAGAGTTATAACGGAGACGCTGATGTCCTTTAGCAACCAACCTTTCCGCTTTCATCAGACGTCGGATAATCTTCTCCGATATCCGAATTTCCTCTCGTTGCAACAGCACCTTGAGCCGTCTGTAACCGTACCTTCTATGGTTTGCTTTAAACAGTTCTCGCAGTCTTCCTCTGACTATTTCGTATGGATTCGATGAATCTTTCTGCTTTTGTGGTAATAGTAACTGCTTCGTTTCAGCTGGAGTTCTCCTAGTAACTCCGGTAGTGAATACTTTTCCCGTATGGCATCAACGATCACTACCTTTTCCGAGTTCTTCAGTTGACTCGGGATGACGCCGGGGCCTTTTTTAGCACTTTGAGTGTTTCATTGAGAATGTCGATTTGCATCTGCATGTGACGCATTTCAGCCTTCATCTGCTTCATCAGCTCTGCATCAGACGGAGTAGCTCCATTTGCTTGGGGTGGTTTTTTCTTGGGCAATGCTCCACCAATCCTTCCTCTTGTAGTTTTCATGCCAAGATCAGATTTGTCGGTTCTCTACGCCAAGCTCTTTGGCGACAGCAATAGGGGATAGGTTTTGTTCGATGCATCGTTGAATGGTTTCGCGTTTCATTTCAGCAGTGAACTTGCGTCTCTTCTTTTTGATGCGAATTTCTTTGATCTCCGGAAGTGTTCCTGCCTCTCGACGTTTAATCCAGCCTTGTAAAGAGCCTCGGCTGGGATACTTCAATGTCTTTACCGTCTTATTTACATTCCCAATCTCATCGTAAACACTTAATACGTAATCCATGACTTCTCGACTATACATGCAGATTTACCTCCTGCATCTATGTCCAACTTTTTGTCCGCATGCCCCGCCTGAAATCAGACATTTTTTTCGGTAATCCAAGCCAAGCGAAATTTGAAATTGGATTAGCGGAAAAACTTACGGTAAAAACCGCAACCGACTTGTCAGAAGCCCGTCTGGAGCACAGCTCGCTTGGCTTTGCGGAAATTTTGCCAAATAAAGGAGAGATAAGCAAAGTAGCAAGCCAATCCAAGAAGCAACCCCAGATGTTACGTCTGCTCGCCACCCCATCCCACAGCTCAAACCGCGCCTCCCAGCCATCTTTATACAAAGTAGACAAAAAATAAATAAAAATTGAGTGATTAAAGCAATTGAAAATAATTTCCAAAAGAACATAATAAAAGAAAGAAATTTCCAAAAATAATAAAGGAAAAAGGAAAAAGGTAAAAGGAAGGAGTCATAACAATGTTGAAGGCGTACAATGCTTTATCCAAACCGAAACGCGACTTGATTTTGTTGCCCTGGTCTGCGCTCCATTGTTGATTTATCTGCTCTTGGTTTTGTTTATTCCGATGGTAAGAGGATTGGGACTAAGCCTGACTAACAAAAGAATCGGTGGCGCAGCGAACTTTATTGATTGAGCAACTACATTGAAATTGTACGAGACAAACAGTTCTGGTGGTCTTTTGCCATTACTTTGGGCTTTACGGCGATTTCGATTGCGATTAAAACCGTGCTAGGGCTGGTCATGGCCTTGATTTTGAATGTGAACTTCAAAGGACGCAACATCACCAGAGCGCTTTTATTGATTCCTTGGACCTTACCTAATGTCGTTGCCGTCCTGAACTGGCGCTGGATTTTTTCGGATATCGGCGGCGTGGCCAACCAACTACTGCGCATCATCGGTGTGACCGATCAAAACATCGTTTGGTTTGGTGATGCAACATTGGCTTTTGTCTGTATCGTCATCGTCAACGTCTGGCGCGGTACGCCCTTCTTTGGTATTTCGATTCTTGCGCAATTGCAGACGATTCCCGTTGACTACTATGAGGCGGCCAGCATCGACGGCGCGTCGAAATGGAAACAGTTTATTCATATCACTTTGCCGGAAATCAAGAATGTCATTTACCTCTCGGCGCTTATGTCAACGATTTGGACTCTTAACGAATTTGAATCGGTCTGGCTGCTGACGGGCGGTGGACCGAACCGTGCGACAGAAGTCGTCAATATCTACAGCTACAAGACGGCCATGAGTAGCATGCAGCTGGGCAAAGGTGTGACTGTCTCGGTTTTACTGATGCCTGTACTTTTGATTCTCATCGGTTTTATTTCACGAAAAATGTTTGCCAAAGAATCTTGAGAGGAGAACAAAAATGACTAAGAAAGCAACTATTCCCCATCGTTTACTCTTACTAGGATTCCTCATCGTCTCACTCTTTCCCATTTACTGGATGCTGAACACCTCTTTTAAAACGCAGTCGGAGGTCTACTCAAAAGTGCCGACCTGGATTCCTCAGCAAGCCACGACGGAAGCCTACCAATACCTCTTCTCGGAGACCGCCTTTTTGAAGAGCACCTTGAACAGCTTCTTGATAGCGTTTATCGTCGCCACGCTTACCATCATCCTGGCCTATCCGGTCGCTTATGTACTGGGCCGCATCGACTTTAAAGGCAGAAAAGCCTTATCGCGAATTGTGCTCTTTTGTTACCTTTTGCCGGCAGCCATCATGTACTTGCCTTTGTACAGTTTGGTCTCCAGCTTGAGTTTGACCAATTCCATTTGGGGTTTGATCCTCATTTATCCGACATTCACTCTGCCGTATGCGACTTGGATTTTGATACCCGCCGTGAAATCGGTGCCGGTCAGTATCGAGGAAGCTGCGACTGTTGATGGTTGTTCACGCTGGAAAACCATGTATAGCATCGTTTTGCCACTTATCAAACCTAGCGTGGTGACGACCTTTATCTTCTGTTTTGCCCAATGCTGGGGTGAATACCTCTACGCCTTGGTTAACATAACCGACACGCAGCAGAAAACCTTCCCGCTGATTATTTCAGGCTTGATTTTCGGTGACATCTATCCCTGGCATCAGATCATGGCCGGCGCGATCGTAGCGTGTTTACCCATCCTTGTGATTTATCTCATTTCTTCAAAATTCGTTGTCAGTGGCGCAACCAGTGGTGCCGTCAAAGCATAAGCAAATAAAAGAGGTGATAGGGCAAAGCGTTTTGGCAAAAAACCAGTATTCAATACAAACATGGATTCATAAAAACAACTATTATGGAGGACTATCAATGAAAAAACTCATCGCAATCGTACTTACAGTAGCCATGCTGGCAGCCACTCTGATTAGCTGTGGCAAAACGAACGACACGAACACAGAAGCCGGAGCTAATACCGGTGACGCAGGAACCCTGACGGTTTGGACAGAAAAGATATTCAGCGAAGAAGCTAATAAGATGTACGAAGACCGTATTCAAGAATTTGCTAAGCTGAAAGGCATCACCATTAAATCAGAATTTATTGCAGCCGTTGATTTCATGAAAAACCTCAACGCGACAATCGAAGCAGGAAACGTCCCCGACATCACCACCAGTGCACCCACAAAAGTGCTGAGCTATTATCCCAACAACCCCTACGCCGACATGACCGAGTTGGTGAATAAGATTAATACTGAACGTCCCTATTTTGATGCGGTCTATGAGGGAAATAAAATTGACAATAAATTCTATTTCGCTCCCATGACCAGTTCCTCCGCCTTGATGTTTATCCGTAAGGATAAGATGCAAGAGCAGGGCATCACGGAAGAACCTAAAACCTGGAACGACGTCATTGAACTCGCCAGAAAACTCTCCGCTCCCGATCAGGAATTCTACGGACTGGGCATTGGCTGCGGCCCTACCGACGAAGACTGCGAAAACACCATGAGAACCATGCTCTGGAACAGTGGTGCATCGATTCTCGACAAAGAAGGTAAGTTCAGCCTGAATCAGCAAGCAGGAAAAGACCTCATTAACAAATACGTTGAACTCTACAATGAAAAAACCATCCCGCCCGCAGCCTCAACCTGGGATCCCAGCGGCAATAACAAGTCCTATCTCATGGGCGAATCGGCCATCGTTTTCAATGCCCCGACACTCTATAATGCCCTAAAAAAAGATGCACCCGAAATTTTTGAAAACACACTCGTCCTGGCGCCTCCCTCAGCGGAAGACGGTTCGAAAACCTTAATGGGTTTCCCCTATGGCCCGGCCATCATGGAAGCTTCAAAAAACAAAGAACTCGCCGGTGAATTGATCGAATTCCTCTTTGAAAAAGAATGGTACGACAAATACCTTGAAGCAACGGCTCCTGTTTACTCACCCTTATTCAAAGATGCAGAAGAGAATGCTTTCTGGCAAGAAGGCATCAACAAACAAGTCGTTGAGTATGCGAAAAATGCCTCAGGTTTTTACGGTTACCCGGTAGAGCCCATCGAGGGTAGAGCCTTAGCGGCAAAAGACTACTTCACCTTCCCCATGGCAAAACTGCTCAACTCCATCGTAACCGGTGGCACCTCAGTCGATGACGCTTTAGCACAAACTCAAAAGGATTTAGAAAGCATTAAAGCCAGCTTGAAATAAGCAGATGACGAAAGTTTTGTGACTGAAGCATGTGTTGAGCTGCTTCAGTCGCGAAACGCTTACATGAATTGAGGTATGAGATGAAACGAAATGTATGGGTTAACTTGGACGATTCAATCGTCGACCTGAGTTGCCTGGAAAGTGAATTGGCGAAACATGATTTTTCGTTAACAAAGAAAGTCATCAAAGACATTGATGACCCGGCTTTTGTCGAACTGGCCAATGCGGCTGATGCCGTTATCAGCGTGGGAGAAAGCTGGAACAAGACCACATTGGATAAGCTTGAGAAACACCCCCGTATCATTATCCGCTACGGTGTTGGTTACAACAATTTAAATTTGGAAGACTTAAGCGCCAGACAGATTGCGGGAGCCAATATCCCCGGACAGAATTCCACCGCCGTGGCTGAAATCGCCTTGCTGCATATCCTCAATCTCGGACGCCGCTTTTCCAGAGGCATCGAGTTGAGCAAAGAGGGCGTCTGGCCTAATGCGCTTACCGGTCAAGAATTGGATGGCAAAACACTAGCTCTGATCGGCTTCGGCCACATTGCCAGACAATTAGCCAGACTCGTGAGCGGCTTTTCAGTCAAAGTCTCAGCATATGACAAATATTTGGATCTGGAGCAAGCAAGAAAGGATTACCCGGAGATTCGTTTTGCCGAAAATTATGAGGACCTGCTACCCGAAGCGGATTATGTGAGCTTGCATTTGCCCTTGACCGCAGAAACCGAAGGTATTGTGAACCAGGCTTTTCTTGGCAAAATGAAGCCCAGCGCCTACCTCATCAACACCTGTCGCGGTGAAATCGTGAATGAGGAAGACCTCTTAAGCGCCGTTCGCCAAAATCAAATTGCCGGTGCCGGTCTGGATGTCTTAAGTCACGAGCCGCCCCGTAAGGACCATCCCTTATTCAGCGAAGACCATGTTTTTATTACCGGTCACTTGGGCGCAGGATCATTGGAATCAGAAATCCGTTCCCAAAAGAAGCTTGCCGAAACCATCAGTGATTATTTCAAAGGTGAATTAGGCTCAAACATTTTAAATAAAGCAAGTTTAATGAAATAACGAGGAGTTAGTCATGAAAATCAAATTTAGCGGTGTGTTCCCGGCATTTTATGCCTGTTACGACGATGAGGGCAATATCTCAGAACAAAGAACAAAAGCCTTCACCGAATATCTCATTGATAAGGGCGTTAATGGCCTGTATGTAGGCGGTAGCTCCGGTGAATGCATTTACCAAACGGTAGAAGAACGTAAACTTGTCTTAGAGTATGTCATGTCCGTGGCAAAAGGCAGAATCCCGGTCATCGCGCATATCGCGGCACCTTCTACACGCCACAGTGTGGAATTAGCCAAGCATGCCGAAAGCTGTGGGGTCGATGCGATTGCGGCTATCCCGCCGATTTATTTCGTTTTGCCAGAACATGCCATTTTCTCCTATTGGACGGCGATGATTGAAGCGACAAACTTGCCTTTCATTATTTACAATATTCCCGGTACCACGCAATATGCCCTGAGCACAGCTCTTTAAGAAGATGCTCGAAAATCCGCAAGTGGTCGGGGTGAAGAACAGTTCAATGCCTGTGCAGGATATTCAACGTTTCCGTCAGATTGCAGGGGATGACTTCAATATCTTTAATGGACCGGATGAACAGTTTGTCGCAGGTCGTGTCCTCGGAGCGAATGCCGGGATTGGAGGCACTTATGCCATGATGCCGGAACTTTTCCTGGCAGCCGACGCCTGCGTGAAAGCTTCGGATATGGACAAGGCGCTGAAAATTCAGCATGCTATCAATGACATGATTTATACGGCTTGTAGCTGCCACGGTAACCTTTATTCCGTCATCAAAGAAGTATTACGCCGCCGCGGCATGGATATCGGTCAGGCACGTTTGCCTCTGGCTCCCTGTATTGCAGAGGACGAGGCCACGATTGATACCATCATCAGGCGTTTGGATGCGTATTTTCAGGATTTTGTAGTTCAGTAGCGTGAGGAGGATGTGACCGTGTTTTCAATAGAACAATTAAAAGGAAAACTCGTCGTTTCTTGTCAAGCTTTGCCTGATGAGCCACTCTATTCCTCTTTCATTATGGGAAGGATGGCTGTGGCTGCAAAAGAAGGTGGGGCAGCCTGTATCCGCTGTAATACGACTGAAGATATTTTGGAAATTAAAAAGACGACGGGACTACCCGTGATAGGTATTATCAAAGCGGTGTACCCAGACAGTGAGGTGTACATCACGCCAACCATGGCAGAAGTAGCAGACCTCGTGGCTTGTCACTGCGAAATTATTGCCTGTGACGCCACGCGCCGTATGCGGCCGGGACAGCTGGCCTTGGATCGCTTCTTTCAAGAAGTGAGGCAGCGTTATCCCGAACAGCTATTTATGGCAGATTGCTCGACTTATGAGGAAGGTATGCATGCTGCAGAACTGGGCTTTGATCTGATTGGTACGACTATGTCCGGTTATACTCAGTACACCGATGAAACCAGTCTGCCCAATTTTCATATGATTGAGCGGCTCAGTCGCGACTGTGGCAGGCCGGTGATTGCTGAAGGCGGTATATGGTCGCCTGAGGATTTACAGGCCGTAATGCAGGCCGGGGCTTTTGCCGCAGTGGTGGGCAGTGCGATTAGCCGACCGCAGTTAATCACCAAACGTTTCGCGGATGCGATAAATCGCTCATAGTTTCAGGATAAGGAGGAGAGGATGGGCAAAATAAAACAAATCGCTGTTTTCGATATCGGCGGAACTGAAATTAAGTCCGCGACCTTCACATATGAAGAACGCACGACAGACTTGGGTTCGCCTACTGCGCCATCCGCACTCCCGCTTGGTACACTGGAAGCACACGAGCGCGTCCCGACGCATGCCAGCTCAGGCGGAAATGCTGTGCTGGAGCGAATTATTGCGATGCTGCAAAGTAGGCCTACCTTCGATTCTGTTGCCATTTCCACCGCAGGACATGTGGATCAGCAAGAGGGCAAAATCATCTACGCCAACCCCAACATGCCCGGCTACAGTGGCTGTGCAATCCGACAACGTCTGCAAGCCCTTTTTTCCTGCCCGGTCTCTGTGCTCAACGATGTGCAAGCCGCGACCTTGGGTGAATTGCATTACGGTATTGGCAAAAAGAAGGGCCTGAGTGAGTTCTTCTGTCTCACGATTGGGACGGGAATCGGCGGAGCACTGGTCCGAAGCGGGCAGCTGGAAGTTTCCGATCCGCGTTTTGAATGCAAAGTCGGATCCATGCTGATTCATGCAGACGAGCGACTCGCAAACCCATCAGATATCATGGCCGGTAGCTTTGAGCGTTCTGCTTCTACTACAGCATTAGTACGACGTGTGAGTGCTCTTGATCCGGAACTGAATAATGGCAAAAAAATCTTCGCCCAAATACATCGTCCTGACATTGCCCATCTTGTGGATGCTTGGATTGACGAGCTCGCTTCCGGCATTCTCAACTTAGCCCTGCTATTTAACCCGAAAGTTATCGTCATGGGTGGGGGCATCATGCAGCAAGAAGGCTTGAGCCGTAGCATCGAAACGAGAGTCAACGCTTTATTGCCTGAGGATATTGAGCCGCTCGTCATCGAAAATGCTATTCTTGGCAATCAAGCAGGTTTGTGGGGAGCCGTCTATACCGCTTTGTGCGCCGATTTAAGTGCCCAAGACTAGAATGGCTAGAGTGAAAATTTCTTTATCACCAACGTATGTATTATGATGTTAATCATATGAATTTGCTATGAGGGGTACTATGGCACAATCGAGTTTGAAATCCAGAATCATCAATGCATACGGTTCACTCACAAAATCTGAAAAGAAGGTAGCCGACCAAGTGCTGGCGGATCCCGGTAAAGCGGTATATTTGTCTATCACCGAGCTAGCCGAGCTGAGCGGGGTGGGCGATGCCAGCGTCTTCCGCTTTTGCAAATCATTGGATTTGAAGGGTTATCAGGATTTCAAACTGCAACTCTCCTTGGGACTGACCAACGACGCGGTCAAGTCAGCCGATGAAAGGAATGGCGTTAACAGTTCGCTCGAACAGAGGCTGCTCGCCTTAAGAAACAAGACCAAACAAACCATTGAAGAAACCTTGGACCTCTTAGACCACGAGACATTAGAGGGTATTGTGCGTGACATGCTTCAGGCAAAAAGAATGTTTTTCTGCGGCGTCGGCACCAGTATGCTCAGCGCCATGGAAGCGATGAACCGCTTTATGCGCATCAATACCAATGCTTTTGCCTTCGTTGACGCCCATATGCAAGCCATGGCTGCTAGCCTTTTCACCCCGGGCGACATAGTTTTCGTTTTCTCCTATTCCGGCAATACCAAAGACAGCGTCCAAATCGCCAAACTGGCAAAAGAAGCCGGCGCAAAAGTCATCGGCATCAGCCGCTACGCCAAGAGCCCACTCACTGCGCACGCCTCCGCCATGCTCTTATGCGGTAGCACCGAATCGCCTCTACAAGGCGGTTCAGCCATGGGCAAAACCAGCCAATCCTTCATCATCGACGTGCTCTACAACGAGTACTTCCGCGCAACCAAACTCCAATCCGAAGACAATCTGAAACTGACTTCCGCCGCGGTCCTGGAGAAGTTGTTTTAGTCGGCGTGTGTTGGTGGTGGTTGTCGTCGCATGCCTTGGCGGCTGTGCGATATCGATTACCGGCGTTGCCTTGTTGGCTGCGACACCACTCAAAATCCGTCGTGCTGCCTTGTTGGCTGCGACACCTCCTACGTTTGAGGGGGTTAAAGGTTCTGACTACAGTTTTTTCGTTTGAACAAATATTTTGTTCGAGAAGTCCTTCAAATCCCATTATTTCAGGATTTTTACTACATTTTTGACGTTTTTACAAGGCGGTGTTTGCAGAATCGAAAATAGTGTAGTTGAAATCTTAAAATGACAAAGCAAAAGCCACGATTCTGACTCTGGTGTTTGTACAAACGTAAAAAATGTAGTAGCGGATGGGCATTTCTAATCGTCGCATGGCCTGGTAGGCCGCGACACCATTGAAAGATTGGTAGAATAAATTTTGAACACCAGTTCGTGAAGAGGGTAGCTGCTGCGGCAGTTGAAATTCTTTTGGCCAATATTATCGGAAGCGAGATGGAGCAATAATGAACTCCATAACAAACCTGAAAACACTAATCCTCGCCGTTTACCCGCACAACTACATGTGGATAAGTTCCTAAATCGGTAGCTTCGTATGCTAGTGAAACATCTTCGAAGTCGTAAACTTTGGAAATAATCGGTGAAAGTTTTAAGGAACAAATTATTGACTGAACTGTTGGGAGCATATAAGGAGCCATGTGAAACGGCAACAAAGTGGCTTCTTTAATAAATAGTTCTGCTAAGTTTACTGGCGGTATAGAATTTAGTCCGTATATGCTGGAATAAGCAATTATTCCCTGCCTAGCTACTACTTTTGATGCTGAAGATAACATAGCGATATTTCCTGACGCTTCAAAAATTACATCGTAACCTAACTGGTTGGTAATAGTTAAAGCATGTGCAGAAATATTGTCACTATCTGGATTTAGTACAAACTCAGCTCCGAGAGATTCGGCAATAATTCTGTTACTGGCATTTGGTTCCACCACAGTGATACATGTAGAGCCACACATTTTTGCAAGTTGTAGGAGTATTAATCCTGGGATAGTACCGCCAATTATCATCACTTTATCACCGATTTTTACATTTGCTCGCTTAATGCCATGTAATGAGAAACCAATAGGATCAGTAAGACAGCCTTCTTTAAAAGAGACTGAATCAGGAAGTTTGATTAGCTGTCTTGAATTCCAGACTATATATTCTGATAGAGTGCTTTGGACAGCTTGCAAATTTAAGCAATGATTTTCTTTCCCACTTCGACAGTAATAGCAATGGCCGCACTGATGCCATGCATAGCCACTTACTCTGTCATTTATTGCGAAACCATCATTTACAGCACCACTTCCAAGGTCAACGATAGTGCCTGACATCTCGTGACTAGCTGCAGGAAAAAGCACCGGTCCCCAAGCTAACATGTCATTACTACGTCTGTAAAATGACATTTCATCAGGACAAATTCCTGCATAGGCAACTTTTATCTTAACATCATAGTCATTCTTTATTGCGGGCTCAGGAACTTCTATAATCGAAACTTTTCTGGCTTCGGTAATAACTGCTTTTTTCATTTATTGTTCTCCAAATTTTTCATGGCGGACTCTCGGAATTGTGTTGGTGTTTTTCCGGTAATTTTTTTAAAAACGCTGCTAAAATATCGATAATCTATAATTCCAATTTTTTGTGAAATCTCGTGAACCTTGTAATCTGTCTGGACAATATATTGTTTGGCTCTATCTATTCTGACTTGTAGTAAAAATTCAGAAAAACCAAAGCCATATGAGTTTTTGATAAGATGACTTAAATATGTTGGTGAAACATTTACCATGCTTGCAAGTGTTGTTAAAGAAAGTTGTTTTTCGTAATTACAAATAATATAAATCATAGCATCTAAAACAATGGGGTTTAGTTGAGTCTCATTTTGTCCCAAACTCTCTTCGACATTTTTAAGGAATTGGTTAAACCATTCAAACTCTTCTTCTAAAGACGCAAAACCATACGATTCTATACTCTTTAAATTCTCTTGATACATAGTTGAGGCAAGCACTGAAAATATCTTAAAAAGTCGAAATCTGTTTTCTAAAAGAAGGTCGAATTCCATGGAAGGCTTAATAAAATCAAAAAACAGATTATGAAGTATGTCTTGGGATTTGCCAAATTGATCGCTAAATAAAGATTTTACTAATGATATGTAGAGGTCATTAATGATTTCAGTTTCAAAAGTTTTCTTGTTTTGTAAGACTAAATGTGGTTTAACAAAAAGTAGTTCGTTTAAAAAGTACCCTAATTCGTAAGCTTTTTTTAATGCGGAAAATTTTTCACTTAGACGATTTAATGGTACAGCATTATTTAAATAAAACGTAAATCCGCATTTATATTCATTAATCAGAAATAAACGGATTTCATAAAACAGCTGATCATACCGCCGCTCAACATCGGAATCACTGCTATCTAAAGTATTGATGAGCACACAAAGCAATCCGTCCGCCATCAATATTGTGTCCCCACCATTATAATTATCTAGGATTTTCTGAATACCTGAAAACACGGAATCATTAAACTCAACACTTTTGTCAGGTCTTGGCAAAAGTAAATCTAATGATGGAGAAATGTTTAAAATGTGGTTTTTCTTTAATTCATAAAGCTTTTTAATATCAAATGTACCGTCAGCAAAACATTCGGATAGTATTTGATGCGATGTTTGAGTTTGAGTATCGTCAGAAGAATGGTTTATATCGAAAATTTTTCTTAGACTTAATAATGTAGTTTCTAAAACTCTTTCATTGAGGTTCTCCCTACTTAAAGTGGTGTAAACATGACTTAAATTATTAGGAATGAAAGAATTTGAATCATCGAGTAATATAGCAATAAACTCATCATCAATGCTTCTCATTAACTGTAGGAAGGGATCTATACCGATGATAGGAACAATTGTGTCCATTATTACAAGTTTTGGCTTGTACAGCTTGAATTGCTCAATAGCAAGTGCACCATTTGTTTCAATGCCTACTATTTGATAACCAAGTTTTTCCCAAGACACTAGATTTTTTATTGTTACCGAATATTGATAACCGAAAACGATAACCAATGTACTTATAAGTGAATTCATTAAATAATTTACCAACCTGGCAGAGTTCTTTGTGTTAGTGCTTTCGCACAATAAAGCATATTAAGTGCAAAAAAACAAACATGTTATCGTAATGATAAACTTCAGAAGGAAAGAGTGCAAGTTATTAAACAATTTTGGAGAAAAAAATGAAAATAGATACATTGCACAAATAATGCTAGGAAATATCATTGTTATATCCACCTATTCTCTAAATATAGAACTATGAATTAAAGTGCCGTTTATAGATTAGGTTGGAGAGAATAATTAGAGTAATTATTTCAACATTTAAGGCACTTTAGGAGAAAGGAAGAAACTATGAAAAGAGTCTTAAGAAATGCTATTGGTATTTTTGTGATTGTTAGCATGATGGTTGCGTCCTGTGGGTCGCCTGCTCAAACAACAAAAGCGCCAGAAGCTGGTACGCAGGCTGCAGCAACTACAGCAGCAGAGGAAAAAAGTATTTATGACGCGCCATCAACTATTTATAAAGAAGGTGGAGGCAATAAAGTCGGTATAACAGTTATTGATAATGTTATTCCTCATTGCCAAGCTTTTATTGAAGGAGCGAAAAGCGTTATTGAAGAAAATGGCGATATCCCGGTAGTTTTGGACCCTGGATTTGACGCAGTAATCCAAGCTGAAAACATTGATGATTTTGTTGCACAGGGCTGTGTCGCTATCGTATGTGAAACAATAGACGGTAAAGCATTAATAACATCAACACAGAATGCGGTTGCAAACGGTGTTATGGTTGCTTCTTCTGACTTTCCATTTGCCGAAGGTTATGAGCATCTAGTGGTTTCCCAAGTCATGACGCCAAATCAAGAAGCAGGAGAAGCCCTGGCTGAAAAAATGGCAGAAGATATCGGAAAAGAAGGTAATATCGTCATTCTCGCTCGTCCTGACGCTGGTTCACAAGCCAGAGCGGATGGCTTCAGAGCAGTCGCTGCAAAATATAACCTCAACATTGTTTTTGATGGTGATGGCGGCGGTGAACTTGAAAAAGCTAATGAAGTCATGAGAGATATTTTGCAAGCAAATCCTCAAATTGATGCGGTTATTTGTTCGAACGATGAGCAAGCGATAGGCGCTAATACTGCAGCTGAAACTGCTGGTAGAGCTGAAGAAGTTAAGTGTTATGGATTTGATGGCGCTCCGGAAGCACTAGACTTTATCTTACAAGGCAAAGAAACTGCTTCATTAGGACAACAACCGTATGCGATGGCAAGACAATCAGCTTTAGACTTGTACAAAGCGCTAAAAGGCGAAGATGTTGGGGCAAAAACAAAGTTCATCGGATACAAAATTATCACTGCAGAAAATGCCGAAGAATCTAGGGATAATTACTACACTGGAGATCCTAATTACGTCTATGAGTAAAAAATGCCTATAGTAGAAGGTGCTGCTCGTAAGAGCAGCACTGTACCATATGAAGGATACACTATGCAGCAAAGAACAATATTAGAACTAAATAACATTTCAAAATCATTTCCGGGAGTTCAAGCCCTACAAGATGTCAGTTTTGAACTGAAGCAAGGCGAGGTCCATGCTTTATTAGGCGAAAACGGGTCTGGCAAGTCAACGCTAGTCAATATTATTGGCGGAGTTTACAAAAAGGACAATGGTGAGATCTATATTGATAATGCACAGACAGAAATAGAAAATGTAAGGGATGCAACAAATAAGGGTATAAGTGTTGTGCATCAAGAACTTTCATTTGTTCCTGACATGACTGTAGCAGACAATATTTTTTTAGGTAAAGAGTTCACTGGAAAGTTTAAGAATATTGATAAAAAACGGTCTATAGCCGAAGCAGCAAAAATGATAGCTGATTTTGGTTCGGATATTGATCCGACTGCAAAAATGAAGGACCTAAGCGTCCCGGAACAACAGGTTGTCGAAATAGTAAAAGCGTTGTCAGTAAATGCAAAGATAATCGCTATGGACGAACCGACAGCATCATTATCTGCTAAAGAAGTTGACTCTTTATATAGCACTGTCGAAAAACTAAAATCAATCGGAATATCAGTTCTTTATATAACACATAGGATGGAAGAAATCTTTAGGCTAGCAGATCGTGTTACCGTTTTTCGAGATGGAAAGTATATTGGGACAAAAAACATCGACGAGGTTGATATCGACCAGCTAATTACTATGATGGTTGGAAGAGAACTTGATAAACATAATAATCAACATATATATACGGACGAAGTAGTTCTTGAATGTATTGACATAGCAGATGGCAACAAAGTCAAAGGTGTAAATATCAAAGTGCGCCGAGGTGAAGTTGTTGGCTTATCAGGAATTGTTGGAGCAGGGCGGAGTGAATTTGTCGAGATTTTGGCTGGAGTTAATCCGAAATACTCCGGTGATGTCGTACTTGAAGGAAATGTTATAAAAATACGCAGCGTTGCCGATTCGATGAAAAAAGGCATTGTTCTGGTTCCTGAAGATAGAAAAAAGCAAGGTTTAGTGTTGAACTTACCAACCGGATTCAACATCACCATTGCTTCCTTAAAAGAATTCATGAACGCCTTAAAATATTCAAAAAAGACTGAATCTGACTTAATTAATAGTTCTGTTGATAAACTGAATATCAAAGTGTCTGATACAAGTGACATGGTTAGACACTTGAGTGGTGGAAATCAACAAAAGGTAGTTTTAGCTAAATGGCTAATAAAACAGCCCAAAATTCTCATCTTAGATGAACCTACAAAAGGTATCGATGTCGGAGCGAAAGCTGAAATATACGATATTATCGATGGTCTCGCTGAATTGGGTGTTTGCGTTTTAATCGCATCATCAGATTTAGCTGAGATTATGAGAATATGCGATACCGTTTATATTATGAGAACAGGAAAAACTGTTATGTCATTAGACCGTTCAGAACTAGATCAAGAGTTAATCATCCGATATGCAACAGGAGTGATTTAGATGCAAAATAATAAGATAACAAATGCTGAGAGCAAATTGAGCAGAAAGCCAAAATCTGCTACCCCCGGATTCATAAAACCCATCCAAAACAATCTTGGAATATTCATTAGCCTGGTTGTAATTTGTGTTATTTTAACCTTTGCTTCTGAGCATTTTTTAACATACCGAAATATCATCAATGTTCTTCAACAAATTTCTACTAATGCGATTATGTCTTTCGGAATGACGCTTGTGATATTGCTCGGCGGCATTGATTTATCTATTGGTGCAGTACTAGCCCTATCAGGAATATCCTCAATGGCATTGATGGGAAGAATGTCTGTACCGCTTGTTCCAGCACTAATTTTAGGTGTTTTAATTGGTACCTTAGTTGGCGCTTTTAATGGTTTATTCATCACTAAGCTTAAGATGCCCCCATTTATTGTAACTTTGTCCTCTATGAATATTACTAGAGGATTATCGAAGGTTCTAACAAGTGGTAAGCCTATCTATGTTCAAGATGAAAGATTAATGGTTATCGGTAATGGAAAACTTGCAGATTTAATTCCGTACCAAGTTATCTATATGTTGATAATCTTTGTAATTCTTTTCTATATGCTTAATTTCACAAGGTATGGAAAGCATATTTATGCGACTGGCGGTAATTCAGAAGCAGCAGTATTCTCAGGTGTCAACACAAAAAGAGTGATACTCCTTGCATATATCATTTCTGGAACGATTGCAGGATTAGCTGGAATCTTTACCTCAGCCAGACTATATTCTGGCTTGCCGACAATGGGAGAAGGCGCAGAGATGGATGCGATAGCATCTGTCGTACTGGGTGGAACTATGATGTCAGGTGGGTCCGGTACACTTGGGGGAACTCTAATTGGTGCACTAATCATCGGTGTAATGAATAATGGACTAAATTTACTTGGGGTTAACTCATACTGGCAAGAGATAGCAAAGGGATTCATCATTCTACTCGCGATTTTTATTGACATAGTAAAGCATGAGTACAGAAAAAAGCCCGTCCATAAAAAGCAATAAATTCGACATTTTATTCGATTTAAATTAATCGACAAATTTTTAAACATGATGCACCAGAGATATAAAACAATTCGATTGTTTATATCCTTCTTAAAAGTACACTAAAATTATCAATTTACTGGAGGATAATCATGAAATTTGAGAATTTATCATCGTCAGAAGCTCTTAATCACGATTACATCGTCGCGACTTACGCGTTAAACTCAAAAAATAATCAGGATATTTTTTCTTGGGCAAGTTTAATAGCTTCAGATCAAAGTGCCGGGACTTGGACTCATGTTGAAGGTGAAACGCCAGAGGTGATAGAAAAGTATGGCGCCAAGATTATTGGTATTTTTCCGGGCTCTGAAGGAAAATCAGCAATTATTAGAGTCGCTTTCCCCGTAAGGAATTTTCAACCTTATATTCCAATGTTGCTTTCTACAGTGGCAGGAAATGTTTTGGGTCAAGAAGGAATAAAGCTGGTAGACATTGATTTCAATGAAGCTTATTTAAAGAACTATACCGGACCATTAGTCGGCGCTGATGGAATAAGGGAACTTCTTGGTGTTAAAGATAGACCTATCCTTGGGGCAATTTTAAAACCTTGCATTGGTGTAGCCCCAAGTGTTAGCGCAGAGGGAGCTCAAAAAGCCGCATTAGGTGGGGCAGAAGTTATTAAAGATGATGAGTTATTGGGCGATCCAGATTATTCAAATATGGTAGAACGAACCAAAACAGTTATGGCTGCTTTAAAAAGTGTAGGAAAAGATAAGTCAACACTCTACTCAGTAAACATTACCGGTCAGAATATTGTTGAGAGAGCAAAACGTGCGATTGAAGCAGGTGCAAATTCAATTATGGTTAACTACTTCACTTTAGGGTGGGGAGCGACAGAAGACCTGATTCGTTTTTTAGAAGCGGAAAATATTAAAATTCCGGTTTTTGGACATCTTGCTGGGATAGGTGCCACATATACTTCGAGCACCTCGGGAATGTCTGTTGGATTATCATGTGGAAAACTACCCAGGTTACTTGGAATGGATATGCCGCTTGTTTACCCAGACAGCGGGCGATTTGGCATTACTACTAATGATCTAATTGATGCACACAGAGCTGCTATTGCACCAATGAATAACATTAAAAAAGCACTCATCACAGTTGCAGGTGGTGTTCATCCCGGGACAATTGAATATTTAATGGGTTTATTGGGTAACGACACAATACTCATGGCAGGTGGCGGTATATACGGACATCCTGACGGTGCTGAGGCAGGCGCGAAAGCCATATTGCAAGCAATGGAATTAGTGATGGATGGTAAGGGTGTTAAAGAATCATCATCTGATTTCCCCGAATTAGATGCAGCTTTAAAATTTTGGTCCTAACGGTAATGATTGGAGTTAGAAATGGATAGAGAAAAACTACTTGAATTGTTCAAGGTTATGGCTCGAATCAGAGCTTTTGAAAATGAGTCAATTGAGTTAGCAAAAGCAAATGAAACTAGGGCTGCAGTGCATACATACATTGGCCAAGAAGCAATCGCTGTAGGTATGTGTGCTCATATGTCAGATCAAGATTTGATTACATCAACACATCGTGGACATGGACATTGCATTGCTAAAGGTGCTGATCTGACAAAAATGTTTGCGGAATTGTTAGGTCGTGAGACAGGATACTGTAAAGGCAAAGGTGGCTCGATGCACATCGCCGACCTATCGACGGGAAACTTAGGTGCAAACGGTATAGTCGGTGGTGGAATTCCAATTGCCACGGGTGCTGCACTAGGCTTACTGCTAAAAGGATCTGCGCATTTTGTTGTTTGCTTCTTTGGTGATGGTGCAATAAATGAAGGCTCATTCCATGAGTCAGTTAATCTCGCTTCTGTTTGGAATCTCCCAATTATATATGTGTGTGAGAATAATCAATTTGGTATTTCTACACATGTTTCTCAGTCAAGTAACGTCGAGGATCTTTCTGTTAGAGCAAAAGCATACGGTATCCCTGGTTATTCAGTAAATGGCAATGACGTAATCGAGGTTTATAACAAAACAACAGAATGTTTAGAACACATCAAAGCTAAAAAAGGTCCCGTCTTATTAGAAATGAAAACATACAGAATCTCCGGACACTACTTTGGCGATAACGAAAATTATCGTAACCGAGAAGATGTAAGTGCATGGAAAGAAAAAGATCCGCTTCTCCACTGTAGAACGGTGCTTGTTAATGAATATGGACTTACTGCTGAACAATTGGATGAAATAGAGCAAACCGAAGAAAAACTCGTTTTGGAAGCTTCAAGTATCGCTAAAACTCATAACGAACCATCTCCTGACCAATTACTCGAAGATTTGTATGACCCTAGTTTTGATGATGTTACTTGGATTCCGTTTAAGAAGGAAGGGGTTAAAAAATGAGAGTACTTACTATGCGTGCTGCGATCAATGAAGCAATGCATATTGCTTTTGCAAGTGATGAACGTGTTTTTACGATGGGTGAAGACATAGCAATCTATGGAGGCCAGTTAAGGTGTAGCTATGATCTGTTTGAAAACTTTGGAGCAGAAAGAGTTAGAGACACTCCGATTTCTGAGATGGCTGTTGTAGGTGCAGGGGTTGGTGCATCGATGATTGGCTTAAGACCAATTGTTGAACTGTCTTATATTGATTTCCTTGGCACCTGCTTCGATCAAATCCTGAATCAAGCAGCGAAGATGCGCTACATGTACGGCGGAAAAGTTAGCATGCCATTTGTTCTACGAACTCAATGTGGTGCAGGTTTAGGCAATGGAGCGCAACATTCGCAGTCTTTAGAAGCAATTTTAGCTCATATTCCCGGCATTAGAATTGTTATGCCTTCAAATGCTTATGATGCAAAAGGCTTGTTGTTGCGTGCAATACGTGACAATAATCCGGTTGTTTTCATCGAACATAAGGCTCTATACAAAACCAAAACGGAAGTGCCAGAGGAGCCTTACGAAATTGACTACACCGCCGACATAAAGCGCGAAGGAAGAGATTTAACAATAATTACATATTCCGCAATGGTTGATAGAGCACTTAAGGCTGCTGATAAGTTACAAAAAGAACATGGAATAAATGTAGAAGTAGTGGATGTCAGAGTAATTGAACCACTGGATATTGATCAGATTACTGGGTCTGTTAAGAAAACCGGTCATGCCATCGTTTTGCACGAAGCTAATATAACAAATGGTTTTGGGGCTGAGTTAGTAGCTCAAATCCAAGAAAAAGCTTTTGATTCTTTAAAAGCACCCATTGTAAGAATTGGAGCACCTAATGTACCTGTTCCATTCGCAGTATCGTTAGAACGTGAATATTTGCCAAAAGAGGAAACAATTATTGAAAAAGCTCTCAAGTTATTGTCAAGAAAGGAAGTCGAGCAATGAAAGCACTTGTCACAACATATATTAGTGAAACACATTTAAAACAACTTGAGAAGATGTTTGAAGTCGTCGAAACAGCAGGGATGATGGACATTGGTCGAGTTCTAAATGAAGAAGAAATGATTGATAAGCTCAATGGAGTAGATGTTTTGTTTGTTGAGTTTGATCCGGTAACAAAGAAAGTTCTGGAAAGCGCAAAGAGTTTAAAACTAATTGCTTCTGTCCGAGGTGGTGCACATGCGAATATTGACGTTAAAGCAGCATCGGAACTCGGGATACCAATTTCTTTTGTCCCCGGAAGAAACCAGGATACAGTAGCAGACTTCACAATTGGCTTAATCATTGCATTGTCTAGAGGAATCGCAAAAGGCCATTACTTAATAAAGTCAAAACAAATTACTGACGAGTCTACATATGATAAGAATGGATTTTGTGTGACAGATGTCAATTGGGTTGGTTCAACACCTGAAAAATTTGCTTATTTGCAATTCAAAGGTCCTACCTTAAGTGGAAAGACTATAGGTTTAGTTGGTTTGGGAGCAATAGCGAGAGAAACAGCGAAGCGTGCTATCGCATTCAATATGACGGTTATTGCGTACGATCCGTATGTGAACTCTAATAGTTTGGATTTTCAGGTGGAAATGGTAAGTCTAGAAGAACTTATGAGCCGTGCTGATTTTGTTTCTATTCATCTCCCTGTAACAAATGAAACTAGAGGTCTCGTTTCATCAGACTTGTTATCTAGAATGAAGAAAACAGCTTACTTAATTAACACTGCTAGGGCTGCCGTATTAGATTATGATCAATTGATTAAGATGTTGAAAAATGATGAAATCGCTGGTGCAGCATTAGATGTATACCCTACTGAACCACTAAATGATTCGCACGAACTGTTGGACTTACCGAATGTAGTGTTAACACCCCATATTGCAGGCTGCAGTTTGGACCCCTATGACCGATCGTATGAATTTTTGTTTGCAGATGTAAAGGACTTTTTTACTGAGGGCAAATTAACACGTTTATATAACCCTGAGTATAAACACTAAAAAGTTGAAGGGATACGCAAGTGAAAGATCTTATCTTGGGTATTGATGTAGGTACTACAACGATCAAAACCGTAGCATTTCATTTAGACGGAAGTGTTGCAGCATTAGAGCGCCAAAATAACAGAGTTTTAACTACTTGCACTGGAAGTGTTCTTCAGAACATGGATGAGCTATGGCGAGATGTGGCTTCAACCATTAGACTCGTTTGCACGAAAGTACAAAATATTGGTGAGATTATTGGTGTAGGTATTACTGCTCAAGGTGACGGCTTATGGATGTTAGATGAAAATGGTAAACCTGTAACTGAGGCAGTAATATGGACAGATAGTAGAGCGACTAATTACATAGAAAAATGGAAAACCGAAGGCATTCTAGGCAAGAGCGGTAGACAAGTTTTCTCTGGATCACCCTTATCAATTTCAGCCTGGTTTAATGATCATTCGAAGGAAGATTTGGAGAACGCAAAGTACATCATCTTCTGTAAAGATTGGATAAAGTATTGCTTAACTGGAAATGTCGTTACTGACTATTCCGATTTATCAGATGCATCTTTGATTAATACGCTAGAAAGAGTCGCAGATAAAAATTTACTTGACCAGTTTATTCCATTTGATTTTTACTCAAAAATTCCAACAGTTACTGAAAGTACAGATATTATAGGGTCTGTTCATGAAACAGCTTCGGAAAGTACAGGCCTGAAGACAGGTACACCTGTGATAAATGGAATGATTGATGTAGTAGCAAACTCAATCGGGGCCGGTGTTATTAACTCAGGCGACGCATGTTCCATAGTGGGAACTACTGTGTATAACGAGATTGTTGTGAACTGGCCATTAGAGCTAAGTGAAAATGAAACGGTATCGGTTGTTAGTCATGCTGATCCCGGCAAAAGACTATTAACCATGGGAACCATGCAAGGCACACCAAATTTGGATTGGTTCTTGGAAAAACTTCTGGATGACAGGTTTGGTTTTGCCGAGGTCGAAGAAAAACTATTGAATATTCCTGCCGGATCAAATGGAATCATCTATCATCCTTACTTAGGTAATGGAGGCGAACGTGCACCTTTCATTAACTCTGCTGCAACTGCATCATTATTCGGTCTTAATATTACTCATGACAAATGGACTGTTTTGAATTCTGTTTATGAAGGAATCGCATTATCTTTGAAAGACTGTTACATGAACATGCCAATTATGCCCCAAAAAGTAAGTATTGCAGGCGGAGGCAGTAATAGCAAATACTGGTGCCAAATGTTTTCGGATTGCCTAGGTCTACCAATAGAGCTTACAACATGCAGTGAGTTAGGGGCTTTAGGAGCAGCAATTGCCGTATCAATTGGTTTGAATATTTACAAATCATATGAAGAAGGCATCGACAAGATGGTTCGGCTAAAACATGTATTTTATCCAACAAAATCAAAAAACGCAAGCTTATCAAGAATTGTATTCTTTGTATAAGGATATTTACTTGAGCCATTGGAATTTATGGAGTAAACATAAGAAAGTGTTTAATAGCATAATTAATAATTAGGAGGAAAAGTAATGAGAAAGCAAGTTATAATGCCTAAAGTAGGCCTTGATATGGAAGAAGGAGCGGTTCATAGCTGGCTAGTCAAAGTCGGTGAAAAAGTTACAAAAGGGTCGCCCTTAATGGAAATAGAAACCGATAAGGTCATTACAACAATTGATTCGTCAGAGACCGGTGTTCTAGTTGAAATATTGGTTGAGGATGAAGAGATGGTACCCATCGGTACGACGATAGCTTGGATTGAAGTTTAATCTATAGTTTACAAAATTTACTATTATGCTTTGATTAAGTATTAACTTAGATTAACGAGCGTTTACGATTCTGATTGATTGTTACTAGCACTTTCTTACTTTCAGCAATTCGGATCGAAAACGCTCGTTTTCTTTTTTCGTTTCGACAGTATGGAAGCGAGTTTTAGTTATAAAAACTCCCAACTAAGTAACATATGTCAATTTTAAAATCATAATCATTTGTCCTTGCATCGATAATGAGAACGCACCATAAAGTATAGTAGTCGTAGATTGTATATCAGCCTCTTGAGTTTGTTATGTGGAATAACGTGCAGCTGTAGAATGTATCCTAGTACCTGTCGTAGAGTTTGGGCGGCCGCGACACAGCCTTCGTTTGAGAGGACTTAGGGTTATGACTACAGTTTTTACGTATGTACAAATATTTTGATCGATACGCCCTCCTAATCCCATGATTTCAGAGTTTTTACTACATTTTCGATTGTACAAGCTGATGTTTGTAGAATCGAAAATAGTGTAACTAAAATCATAAAATGACAACGCTGAAGGCTCGATTCAGACATGTTTGTTTGTACAAACGTAAAAAGTGCAGTAGCGGAGGCCATTACTAATTGTCGCATTGCCAAGATGGCCGTGACGCCGTTTAGAAATCAAAACGTCGCATGCCTAGTTGGCTGCGACACCTCTTAATCACCGTAAAAAATTGCGGCAATCCAATTCAGACCGGCTTTATCAAGCGGAAGTTCATCTCAATCGCCTGAAATCAGACATTTTTTTCGGTAATCCAAGCCAAGCGAAATTTGAAATTGGATTAGCGGAAAAACTTACGGTAAAAACCTCAATCGATTTGTCAGAGGCTCTTTTGGAGGGCTGCTCGCTTGGATTAGTGGAAATTTTGCCAAAAAGGGCATGCGGACAAAAAGTTGGACATAGATGCAGGAGGTAAATCTGCATGTATAGTCGAGAAGTCATGGATTACGTATTAAGTGTTTACGATGAGATTGGGAATGTAAATAAGACGGTAAAGACATTGAAGTATCCCAGCCGAGGCTCTTTACAAGGCTGGATTAAACGTCGAGAGGCAGGAACACTTCCGGAGATCAAAGAAATTCGCATCAAAAAGAAGAGACGCAAGTTCACTGCTGAAATGAAACGCGAAACCATTCAACGATGCATCGAACAAAACCTATCCCCTATTGCTGTCGCCAAAGAGCTTGGCGTAGAGAACCGACAAATCTATACTTGGCATAGAAAACTACAAGAGGAAGGATTGGTGGGAGCATTGCCCAAGAAAAAACCACCCCAAGCAAATGGAGCTACTCCGTCTGATGCAGAGCTGATGAAGCAGATGAAGGCTGAAATGCGTCACATGCAGATGCAAATCGACATTCTCAATGAAACACTCAAAGTGCTAAAAAAAGGCCGGCGTCATCCCGAGTCAACTGAAGAACTCGGAAAAGGTAGTGATCGTTGATGCCATACGGGAAAAGTATTCACTACCGGAGTTACTAGGAGAACTCCAGCTGAAACGAAGCAGTTACTATTACCACAAAAGCAGAAAAGATTCATCGAATCCATACGAAATGGTCAGAGGAAGACTGCGAGAACTGTTTAAAGCAAACCATAGAAGGTACGGTTACAGACGGCTCAAGGTGCTGTTGCAACGAGAGGAAATTCGGATATCGGAGAAGATTATCCGACGTCTGATGAAAGCGGAAAGGTTGGTTGCTAAAGGACATAAGCGTCTCCGTTATAACTCTTATCTCGGAGAAGTCAGTCCTCCCGCCCCTAACCTATTGGAACGTGACTTTCATGCGGATGCGCCAAACCGTGTCTGGCTCACAGACATCACCGAGTTTGCCATACCGGCAGGCAAGGTCTATTTGAGCCCCATTATTGATTGTTATGATGGTCTGGTGTCTCACGAAGCATGGGTGTGAGCCCTAATGCCGACTTGGCTAACAAGAGCCTTGATTTAGCCGTGTTGTCTTCAAAAGGAGCAAAGCCGATTATCCATAGTGACCGCGGAGCACACTACCGATGGCCGGGATGGCTAAAACGCATAAAGAAATACGGCCTAACACGCTCCATGTCGAAGAAGGGCTGTTCTCCTGACAATGCAGCCTGTGAAGGTTTCTTTGGAAGATTGAAAAATGAGTGTTTTTATGGTGAGGATTTTAATGGATACAGCATTCAAGCATTCATCCGATATATCGATGAATACATCGATTGGTATAACGACACGCGAATCAAAGTGAGCTTGAACCAAATGAGTCCACGAGAATTTCGCCGGTCAAAAGGTTATTGCGCGTAAAACCGTCCAACTTTTTGTCCGCACCCCCAAAAGAGAAGTAGACAAATTAGCACCTAATCCAATGGGAACACTGTACCCATCGGAGATGAAGTCACATCAACACCAAGACACCAACCACACCCCTCAACCCATAGCCTCATGCCGGTAAACGTAGAAGCACTCGCGCTTGTCGTCCAGCCAATCCAAGTCAATCTTCTGGTAATGCGAGAACACGCTCTGGAGTTGCATAAAATACAGAAAGTAATCCGCAGGGTAATACAGAATCAAGTCTGCTTGACGATCAAACGCCTTTAAAGAAGCAACGATCTGCGTATAAGCAGCGCGAAAGACTTCGAGCGAAAAAGGATTGAAGAAGTAGAAGAGATTGGTTTCGGGAAGTGGCTCGTGCCATTCGGCGTACTCAGAAATAAAACGGATGGGCAGTTCAGACAGCTCAGGGGTCATCCGCTTGCGATACTTGCGCAGATTCTTTTCGGCGCGCCTAAGGCGATCGGGATGGATCTCCAAACCGTAACCGGGAATCTGCAATTTGTGATAAAGGTATAAATTAACGCGCCCCAAGCCCGCGCCGTAATCGAGTAGATGGGCGGAGGGCAGGGGCTCGTATTCTTCTAAAAGTAGATCCAAGGCTCGATAGGGCGTGGATTCGAAACGATTGTAGGCGGTGACCTCAGCGTCCCACTCCTCGATACCGCAGGTGGAAATGTGCAGTTGGCGGTCCATGTAGAAGTCGCCACCGGGGGATTTTTTGCCACTTTTATCAGCCTTGTTCTTCATGCGGATGGATTTAAATCAGAGCTTTGGCGAGCTCGTCCATTTTGTCGAGATCCTCTTGTTTGGGCTGCCAGTTCACACGCAGTTCGGGCTCAACGACCGCGAAACCGGCGTCTTGGAGGATACCGCGTAAAATTTTATTGCCTTCGCCCGACCAGCCGTAGCAGCCAAAGACCGCAGCGGACTTGTTCTTGAATTTCAGCTCTTTGAGGAAGTGCAGGACGCCGCCCACCGAACTGAGGATGTCGTTTCCTACGGTGGGGGAGCCGACTGCGATGGCCTTGGACTTGAAGACTTCGGTCATGACATCGTTTTTGTCGGTTTTTGCCACATTATAGACTTTGACGCGCACCTCATCGGACTGGGCCTGTATGCGAGCGGCCAGCGCATGAGCCAGCGACTCCGTGCCTTTCCACATCGAATCAAAGAGGATGGTAATCTGGTTTTCCTGGTAATTGCCCGCCCACTCGGCGTATTTTTCGACGATTTGCAGGGGATTGTCGCGCCAGATGACACCGTGGCTGGGAGCAATGATGTCGATGGGCAGGTTCAGCGCCACGATTTCCTCGATTTTCCTTTTGGCAAAAGCCGAGAACGGCGTCAAGATATTGGCGTAATACTTGATGGCTTCGTTCCAGAGGCTGCATTGGTCGGCTTTGTCGTTGAAGAGCTCTTCACAGGCAAAATGCTGCCCGAACGCATCATTCGAAAACAGGATATTGTCTTCGGTGAGGTAAGTGGCCATGCTGTCGGGCCAGTGGAGCATTTTCATTTCGACGAAGATGAGTTTTTTGCCATTACCAATCTCGACACTGTCGCCTGTCTTGACGACTTGGAAATTCCAGTCGGGCTGGTGATACTGGCCGGTGAGTGATTTCACCGCGTTGGCGGTGCAGTAAATGGGCACGTTGGGAATTTCGGCCAGAAGCTCGGGCAGGGCGCCGCTGTGGTCGACTTCGCCGTGGTTGGCGACGATAAAGTCGATGTCTTTGAGGTCAATTTCCTGTTTGAGGTTCTTGACGAATTCTTTGTCATGCTCGGACCAGACGGTGTCGATGAGGACGTTTTTCTCTTCGCGAATCAGGTAGGCGTTTTGGGAGGAACCTTTGTGCACGGAGAAATCCGAGCCGTGAAATTCGCGCAGTTCCCAGTCGATTTTGCCGACCCAGCTGACGTTGTTTTTGATTTGTTTACGCATGTGTATACCTCGCTGCAGATGCTCTATAGCCGACGTTTGTAGCTCGTCGGCAGGATAAGGAAGGGTTCTGATTGCTTCCTCAAGTTTGCTGTTTTTTGATTATACCGTTAATTGGCGCGCTGTGCAGGTGTGGTTTCAGGTTGGTGTTGTGATTGTCGGGGAGAAGAAAGGGGGAAATTTGTTTGTTTGAGAGAGGGTGAAGTTATTTGGCAAAAATTTCGCCAATCCAAGCGGCAACGCTAGGTTTAGGGCACTTGACGCGTCAAAGACGCAGAGCATACCCCGTACTGGTGAGCGTCAACCCTGGCCTTATGCGTTGGGTGGATTGCTCTTGGTCTTGGCGGGTTTTGCCACCATACTGCTGAGGAAAAACCAGCGCGATGAGACGAAACTGGATTAAGTTCCGGCTTGCCAAGCGACGCTTGGACAGCTAGAGTAAAAGCATAATGGCAAAAGAAAGCGCTACAGTCCAAATGGCTTGTGGCGCTTTTCTTAGAATTGCGGAGGACGGATTGATGCGACGGGTAAAGAAAAGTCAGAGTATGCGGCGTTTGTTCTGTATTTATATGGTGTTTTTACTCTTGCTCAGCGCTTGCGCCAAACCCAATAACCGTGAAGTCATTGACGCGCCTAAGCCCGCTAAAGAGCCCTTGGCAGTGAGTCTCGAGGACTTGGAAGCCAAAGCAGCCGAACTGGATTTTATCAAATTCAATCTCGACGCCATTCCGACCGAGCAGAAGCTGTCCATGCATCACATCAGTGCGGAGGGCGAGACTTGGGCTTTTGCCGATTTTCGCAGCGATCTAAACGGCGCTGTTGAGACGATGGCTTTCGATTTTGACCTGAATAAAGCTATCGGCGTGACCGATGCAAAGGCACAAATGCAAGAGATTATCTCCCAATTCATCAACCTCTCACAGGCCAAAGACGACTCCAATGAAGCTTCAGCCTGGTTCGTCGAACGCTTTCCTAGGTTTCAGCCCATGGAGGTCATCAACTACGTCTCAAATGCTGTCGTCTACCGCTTCGTGATCAATGAAGAAGGCCACTATAATCTGGTGATTTACGTAGGGGAGTGATGGTTCACTCAGCCCATCGGGTCCGGTTCGACCGTCTCTGTCAGCTGCACTTCCTCTAGGAAGTTGATAGACGAAAGCGGGTAGAGCTGAACTTTTTCTTCGGATTTTTGGTTTTTACCAAAACTAAGCCGTACAAAAGGAAGTGGATTTTCGGTAGTGAGCGTAATCGCCAACAGTTTCAGGTCTTTGACGGTTTTTCCGACCACCACCTTGTAACTTTCACCAACACTTTTTATATCGCCATTGCTGAGTTGAATCTTACTGAAATCCATGTGTGAGTCCTCCTTTAAGTGAATGTTTTTATTATATCAGTCAGCCCTCAGCTCTGCCTGTTTTTTTCTACTGTTAGTTTTTTTCTGTAGTGTTAGAATGAGCCTATCCGAATCGCGGAGGTGGAGTGTGTGAAAGCCATTGAATGTACGCATTTGAGTAAGTATTATGGCAAAACGAAGGGCATTGATGACCTCAACTTGAGCGTCGCGGAAGGTGAGATTTTTGGTTTCATCGGCCCCAACGGTTCCGGCAAATCCACCACCATCCGTTGTCTCTTGGGCCTCATCCAGAGTAGCTCCGGCACTGCACGTGTGCTCGGGCATGATATCGCCCGCGAAAAAGAAAAAATCCTCGCACGCATCGGCTACATGCCTTCAGAGGCAAATTTTTATCCGCGTATGAAAGTCCGCGATGTGGTGCAATTAGCCGCAGACCTGCACCGTTGCAATGCAAAAGCTGAAGCCAAGTCACTCTGCGATCGTTTCGAGCTGCCTCTTGAGAAACGGGTAGAGGAACTTTCGCTTGGCAATCGTAAAAAACTGGGCATTGTCTGCGCCTTTCTACATCGTCCGGACCTCTATATTCTTGATGAGCCGAGCTCAGGCTTAGATCCTCTCATGCAAAAGGAGTTTTTTAGTCTTTTGCATGAACGCAGAGCTGCCGGAGCAAGCGTCTTTCTGTCCTCGCACGTCCTCTCGGAAGTCCAGCGCCACTGTAGCCGTGCCGCCATTTTGCGCGAAGGTCAGGTCATCGCCTGCGATACGATGGATAAGCTCGCCCAGTCCAGTTTGCGCAAGCTGCATATTCACGGTTTGTCTGAGATTCCATCCATTCCGGGTTTGGTCAATCCTCAGTTGGCCGACGATACGCTGACTACCCTATACCAAGGCTCGGCTCAATCTCTGATTGCGGCTTTACAGGGTTTGCCCATCACGGACATCAGCATCCAGGAACCGGACTTGGAAGAAGTTTTCTTGCATCGCTATGCTTCAAAGAAGGAGGACTTGTCATGACCATTTACAGGCATGAGCTGCGTCAGACCTTCAAGACCGCCCTCGTTTGGTCCCTTAGCGTCAGCGTCTTTTTGATGATTTATGTCTTGGTTTACCCCAGCTTCGAGGACCAAGTCACTCAACTCAACGAGATTGTCAAAAATATGGGTCCCTTCACGCAGGCATTTGGTCTCACAGAAAACACCATGGATACGGCCATCGGTTTCTATTCGGTGGAAGCCGGTCTGATTTTGAGCTTAGGCGGTGCGATGTTTGCCGCGAGCTTAGGCATCAGCATGGTGGCAAAAGAAGAAGCCGGACACAGCGCCGATTTTCTTTTTTCCACCCCTCACTCTCGCTTTTCTATTTTGTGGCAAAAGTTAGCCGCCCTCAAAACCTACATCCTCTTCTTCGAGCTGCTGTGCTTCGGGGGAACGGTGCTGGCTTTTGCCCTGATCAAAGAGCCTTTACCAATGGGCGATCTCGTGGTTTTCTTCGTCGCACAGACTTGGCTGCACCTTGAAATCGCGCTGATTAGTTTCGCGCTCTCCACTCTGACGCATCGTATTATGGCGGGGCTGGGTATCGGGGTGACCTTGCTTTTTTATTTCCTGACGCTGCTTTCGAACATCAGTGACAAGCTCTCGTTTATCAAGTACATTTCGCCTTTTTCCTACGCCAGGTCGCAGGTGATTTTACCGGAGTACGGGCTGGAGTGGGGACTGATGGCGCTCGGTATGGGCTATGCGCTGCTCGCTTTGGCCTTCGGCTTCCTGTTTTTCAAGCGGAAGGATCTCGCGGTGTGATTCGGATGCGTCGCGCTGCTTGGGCTGGCTGCGACTCCGCTTATGGATGCGTCGCGCTGCTTGGGATGGCTGCGACACCGCTTATGGATGCGTCGCATTGCTTGGGCTGGCTGCGACACCGCTTATGGATGCGTCGCGCTGCTTGGACTGGCTGCGACTCCTTCTAATAACTCAGCCGATACGTTGAATCACTGGAAATCCGACAAAAATTTCGCTAATCCAACCCGAACCCTCTCTGAAGGCTTAAAAGTTATGTCAAATACCAAAAATACCGTAGGTTTTTTCGCTAATCCAAGCAGCCGTGAATCTGAAATTGGATTTGAGTAAAAAGTGTCGCGAAATCCCGAAAGCGACGGATTAATAGCCCAAAAACTGCTAGTCAAATTGGATTAGCGCAATTTTTGCCAAAAAAGCGGGCTGGTGATAGAATCACCCGAAAACTCCTGCCATGTATACCGACGGACTGCCTTGAATCAAGCCCACAACACGCCGCAGCTGCGAGCCTCACAATCATTTGACTACGACAGCGATTATGGCTAAACTTTGAAGCACAAGTGAATAGCAACTGTGATTGCACAGCGATGTGCCGGCAAAAGCGCAAGCGGATGCCGAGGGAATACGGATGAAATTTCCGAGCTATTCCAGTAACCGTGAAACGGACGAAGAAGCCAAACCACTGCTACGAGGCGGGAAGGGGCTTCGGAGGATGATGTAAAGTCGGGAGACCTGGTCGCAGCGATAACTCCGGGTTGAGGGTGCAAGCTTTGCGTAGATTTAGCGTAGATATTGATGGACCCTGCTAACAGTGGGGTCTTTTTATTAGGACCTCTCAAGATTTTCACTTGAATATTTTGAAAGGGGTCTTTCTGATGAAATACCTGAAAAAGAAACTCAGCGGCCTGCTTGTGATGCTCACCCTGACTGCGTTGATACTCGCAGCCTGTGGTGCGCCGACTCAAGCCACCACAACAGCAATTGCGGTAACGAACGCAACGGAAACCGTTATCCAGACCACGTTAGCCATAGAGACAAGCAAGCAAGAAACTGAAGACACGACTAATGCGGAAGCTAGTGCAACAAGCGCAACTACGACAACCGTAGCGGCTGCCGCCGGAGCCATCACAGTAAAGGACATGACTGGCCGCGAAGTGCAACTGGATGAAGCTGTGACGCGCATTGTGGCGCTGACGCCTTCGGACTGCGAAATTATCTACGCCATCGGTGCGGGTGATACCTTGGTGGGACGTGGTGAGTACTGCAACTACCCGGCTGAAGTCCTTGAAGTGCAGTCGGTGCAATCCGGGCAGGATACCAACATAGAGCAGATTATTGCCCTCAAACCCCAGGTGCTGCTGATGAGCACCATGGCACAGACGGAAGAGCACGTCGCGCAGCTGGAAGCAGCAGGTGTAAAGGTGCTCGTTTCGGATGCAAAAGACATCGCCGGCGTGTACGACGCCATCACCATGATCGGTCAGCTAATGGGCAAAGGCGAAGCCGCACAAAGTGTTGTTGATGGGATGAAGGAGACTTTTGCCAAAGCGCAAGCGGAAGTGAAAGGTGACGGCAGCAAGAGCATTTATTTCGAAGTGTCGCCGATGGAATATGGTTTGTGGACGACTGGGAAAGGCACCTTTATGCAAGAGGCTGCGGATATGCTGGGCTTGAAGAACATCTTTGATGATGTCGAAGGCTGGGCGGAGATTTCCGAGGAGCAGGTGATTGAGCGCAATCCGGACTACATTCTGACGATCAGCATGTACTTTGGTGAAGGGCCCACTCCGATTGAAGAAATCAAAGCGCGTCCGGGCTGGCAGGAGCTGAATGCCGTAAAAAATGACGCTATTTTGAATTTACAAAACGATGAATTGTCGCGCCCCGGTCCGCGCTTAGCGGAAGGGGTGGAATTACTCGGAAAATTCGTAGAGGAGAAATCCGCCGAATAATGGAGCAAGAGCAGCAAGAGAACTCGGTTGAAGAAAAGCTACTGCAGCAAACGCAGTCACAGAGCACCGTGGCAGAAGCAGCGCAGGGCATCGCCTTGCGCTCCTTTCCTTTACGCGAAGGCTTCACGCTCCGCGACTACCTGCTCTTCAGCTTTGCTCTGCTTGCGATTTTTTTCCTGTCTATCTGTGTCGGCAGTGTCACGGTTCCGTTGCGCGAAACGCTGGTGGTATTTTGGTCCGCATTGCTCGGACGCCCACAAACGGCGGATGCCGCATCGGTCACCATTCTTTTGACGGTACGATTGCCCCGCGTCTTGGCGGTCGCCCTAAGTGGAGCGGCACTTTCACTATGCGGAGCGGCGATGCAGGGTTTACTCAAGAATCCGCTCGCGGACGGCTCGACTTTGGGTGTCTCGTCAGGGGCGTCCTTGGGTGCGGTGCTGGCCATTGCTTTTGGGGTGAGCGTGCCGGGCTTGCCTTTTGCCGGGACGATGGGCATGGCGATGCTTTTCGCCTTTATCTCCCTGCTCATGATTCTCTCTCTGGCTTATAAACTGGACTTTTCTTTGTCGACCAACACCATCATTTTGATTGGTGTGATTTATTCTATGTTCATTTCGAGTGTGCTTTCGCTGATCATCACCTTTGCCTCTGACCGTGTGAAACAGATTACATTCTGGACCATGGGTTCACTTTCGGGCAGCAGTTATAAAAATGTCATTACTTTGGCCATCGCGCTTTGTATCGGTGCCTTTATTATTCTTCGTTATGGGCGGGAGCTTAATGCCTTTGCTATCGGTGAGAACAATGCCCGTCACGTTGGTGTCGATGTGAAACGTGTAAAGCTAGTCATTTTAATTGCAGTTTCAGCGCTGATCGGTGTTTCGGTTTCGATTGGTGGAACGATTGGCTTTGTGGGTTTGGTGACGCCGCATGTGGTACGCATGCTGGTCGGTCCCAATCACCGCCGCCTCTTGCCGGCCGTGCTATTTTCCGGTGCCGGTTTTCTGATGTTGGCTGATTTGTTAGCGAGAGTGCTGTTCAGCCCCAAAGAACTGCCTATCGGTGTCGTCACCTCTTTTGTCGGCGCCGTACTTTTCGTCTACATCTTTTATCGCAGCAGGAGGCAGCAAACATGAAGCTCCTCGAAGTGCAGAATCTCAGTGTGCGATATGGTTCGTTGACTATAGTAGACGACGTCAGTTTTTCCTTGGAAGAAGGGCAGTGGTTCATGCTGATCGGGCCAAACGGGGCGGGGAAGTCGACCCTTGTTAATGCGATTGTTCAGGCGGTTCCTTATGCAGGCCGGATGCTTTTTGATGGACATAATATTGGCAAAATGAAAGCCCGTGAACTGGCGCGAAAAATCGCCGTCCTGGCTCAGTCCTATCAAGTCGGTTACTCCTTTACTGTGGGTGAGGTGGTGCGCCTAGGGCGCTATGCCTATGCCGAAGGTTTGCTCAAACAGCAACAGGACGATGATGAGCAGCGGGTCGCAGAGGCGCTGGAGATGACAGGGCTCAGTGAGATAGCCAATCAGTCGATATTGACTTTGTCGGGAGGAGAACTGCAGCGCACCTTTTTGGCGCAGGTTTTTGCCCAGAATCCGCGACTGCTGATCTTGGATGAGCCGACCAATCATTTGGATTTGCTTTATCAGAAGCAGACTTTTGCTCTAATTAAAGACTGGTTGAAACAAAAGGGTAGAGCCGTGATTTCGGTGGTGCACGATCTGAGCTTGGCTAAGGCTTATGGCAGTGATGCGCTCTTGTTGGACAAGGGCAAGTCGGTGGCACTGGGGCGAAACGAGTTTGTATTCAGCGCTGAGCATCTGAATAAGGCATACGCCATGGACGTATACGCGTGGATGCACGCCATACATAAACAATGGAATCATGAAACGGAGGCAAAACATGGACTTTAAGGAACTCAACCAACAGATCCAGCCCTTGGACGAGGCGGCGATTCAAGCGTCGCATGAGCAGTGGAACCGTATCGCCAAGCCGGTCGGCAGCCTTGGCCAAATGGAGGATTTGGTGACACAAATCGCGGGTATCAGCGGCGAATCGCTCCCAGATATTGCCAAGCGTGCGGTTTTAATCATGTGCGCGGATAACGGGGTCCTAGCCCAGGGTGTGGCGCAGACACCGGGTGAAATCACGGCGACCATGTCCGAATTTATGGCGGCCAAGCGTTCTTCTGTCTGTATTATGGCGAAAGCCTGCGGCGCGGACAGTCTACCCGTCGATGTGGGCATCTTCCGTAAAGTCACGACCGAAGGTATGCGCGACTGCCATATCGCGGACGGCACCAATGACATGACTCAGGGTCCCGCCATGAGTGTGGAGCAGGCTGAGCAGGCTATCCGTGTGGGTATGGAGCTGGTCAAAGAATTTAAAGAAAAGGGCTATAAACTTCTGGCTACGGGCGAAATGGGCATCGGCAATACCACCACTTCGAGTGCCATCGCCTCTGTGCTGCTGGGGCTGGAAGCCGAGGTCGTAACAGGCCGCGGTGCCGGTCTTTCGGACGAAGGCCTACAGAGAAAACTCAGCGCCATCAAGCGTGCCATCGAGGTCAACCAGGTTCAGGCGGACGACGCCTTTGATGTACTCCGTAAACTGGGTGGCTATGATATCGCCGCTTTGACCGGTATTTTTCTGGGCGGTGCGCTTTACCGTGTGCCCATCATCATCGACGGCTTTATCAGCGCAGTTTCTGCCCTGATTGCCACGCGTCTTTGCCCGAACAGTCAAGCCTACATGTTGGCGAGCCATGTCTCTGCTGAACCGGCTTCCCGCCTGGTTTTGGACGCACTGGGCTTCAAAGCGATGATCCACGCCGGCATGCGCCTGGGTGAGGGGACCGGTGCCGTAGCACTGATGCCCTTGCTTGATATGGCGTTGGCGGTATATAAAGACTTGATGACTTTTGCCGATATTGGCATGTAAGAAAAGGAAAGGGGCGAAGCGTTCATGCGGATTTTACTGACGGGCGGTTCGGCCTGTGGCAAAAGCACCTACGCGGAGCAACTCTCAGCCAATCTACCGGAGCCGCGTTATTACATCGCCACTATGAAGCCCTACGATAGGGAATGCCTAGCCAAAATAGTCAAACATCGGGCGCAGCGCCGCGATTTGGGTTTTGTGACCTTCGAGCAATACACGGATCTGGCCTCTTTGCAGATTCCCGAGCGCGGAACATTGCTCCTGGAATGCATGTGCAACTGGCTGGCCAATGAGATGTTTACTGTGACGGGCGAACGGCGTAATCCTTTGCCCGCGATTCGTGCGGGTTTGGATGCGCTTGAAGCACAGGCGGAGACGCTGATCGTCGTGACCAACGAAGTCGGTGGTGATGCCATGGGCTTTGATCCGGATACGCAGGCTTATGTGCGGTTATTGGGTGAACTGAACCGTGAGCTGGCTGAGCGCTATGAAGTGGTGGCGGAGCTGGTTTGCGGGATTGTTTTGCCCTTAAAAGGGGAACTGCCTGCCGTGGATTTCACAACGCGCTCTTCCGAAAAACAGGATGCGGCCCGGAAAGAGGCTGTACGATGAATCTCTTGCGCTCCATTGTGATGGCTTTTCAGATGTTCTCGCGCGTGCCCATGCCGCGGGTGGAATGGAAAAAAGAGAACATGCACTATGTCTTTGCGGCTTTCCCTTTATTGGGAGTCTGCATCGGACTCTTACTTTGGGGCTGGGCGGCGCTTAGTGCCTGGCTGGGCTTAGGGACTTTGCTCTATGCCACCGGGCTGACGCTGATTCCTGCGCTGTTCAGCGGGGGCATCCATCTGGACGGTTTCTGTGATACAGCCGATGCTTTGGCCAGCCACGCCGAGCCGGAAAAGAAGCGGGCGATTCTCAAGGACCCGCACGCTGGTGCTTTTGCCGTGATTGCGCTGGGGCTATACCTTTTAGCCTATTTGGGCTTGAGCAGTGAGCTGCCCAGGAGCGGCCCGGTCTTGTATCTGCTCTGTCTCGTGCCGGTGCTGAGCAGGATTGGCGCGGCTTTTGCCGGGATTAGCTTTCCGGTAAGCTCGCAGACGGGCTTGCAACATACCTTTAACGACTCGGCTAAAAAACGCGTCGTGCTTTTTCTTCTGTTGCTGTGGCTGCTTGCAACGACTTCGTTGATGGTGATTCATCAGCCTTATTTGGCCGCCGTCCTCTTGCTGGTGGCTGTTGTGACAGCGGTTTATGTTTATGTGATGAGCCGGAAAGCCTTCGGTGGCATGAGCGGGGACTTGACCGGTTTCATGCTGCAGTTGTCCGAGCTGCTGATGCTGGCGGTTTTGGTATTTTTGCAAAAGGGGATAGGATAGATGATACTTGTGATTGGCGCAACAGCCTCGGGAAAACGTGTTTACGTGGAAAGTTTGGGCTATACATCCGAGCAAATCAGCGCGGCGGTTTTAGATGAGAAACCGGTGTTGGATAAGCTACAGGATCTGGTCATGCAGGACCCTGAAAAGGCCTTGGACTTGCTGCCTGAGCTCCTGAAAAAGGAAGTCGTGATCTGCGACGAAGTCGGCAGCGGTGTTATTCCTATCGATGCCCGCGAACGCAGCATGCGTGAACAAAGTGGTAGACTTTGTATATTATTGGCAAAAGAAGCGCAGTCTGTCGTACGTCTCGTCTGCGGCATCGCGCAGCAAATCAAAGGATAGAGCATGCACATCATTCTCATGCGCCATGGCAGCACGCCGGGCAACCTGCATAAACGCTACATCGGCAAAACCGACGAAAGCCTGGCCGAGCAAGGCCGCGCCGAGGCTCTTTCAGCGGGTGTCCACCCCGAAGTCAAAAAAGTCTACGTCAGCCCGGCCAAGCGTTGTCGTGAAACGGCGGCACTCTGTTTTCCCGAGGCTGAGCAGGTGGTCTACGAAGGTCTGCGCGAAATGGATTTTGGTGACTTCGAGAACCAGTCCGCAGCAGAGTTGGGTCGCAACACGGCATACAAGTCTGGGTAGACGGCTACTGCGAGGGTATATGTCCCAACGGTGAGAATAAGGACACGCTCTTACATCGGGCCGAATCCGCCTTTATTGACCTCATCAAGGAGGCCGAAAGTCAGGGCGAAAAGCAAGTCTTCATCGTGGCGCACAACGGGCCATTGATGGCCATTATGCATCTCTTTACAGGGCGCCGGGGTGACTATTTTGACTGGCACACCCTCATGCCCAGGGCTGGCATGTCGAGTTGGACCGTGACGAGTGGCAAAAACGTCAACTCTTTCACAGCTATGCCAAGTTCAAAAGCCTACCGCTGCAATGACTGAGGCGCTTTTGTATCGCGGTTTGCTGCTTGCCGCAGCCCTCATGTTCGAACTTCTTTTAGGTGACCCACACGGCTTTCCGCATCTGGTCATCGGCTTTGGCAAACTCATCACTCTTTTAGAAAAAACTTTGCGGCCGCGCTTTCCGCGCAGTCCCAGGGGCGAAAAAGCAGTCGGTTTTGTTCTGGTATTCCTTGTCATCCTGATCGCCTTTTTTGTGCCTTGGCTCTTAATTTTGGCCTTGAAAAGTCTCAGTCTTTACTTGGCTTTTGCATTCGAATTATTCCTCGCTTGGCAATGTCTAGCCCTGCGCTCATTAAAGAAGGAGAGCCTGCTCGTTTATCAGGCATTAGTGGCAAAAGACCTCCCCGCCGCCCGTCATGCCCTGTCCATGATCGTCGGCCGCGATACCGCTAGCTTGGACGAAGCCGCAATCAGCCGGGCTACGGTAGAGACCATCGCCGAAAACAGCTCCGACGGGGTCATCGCCCCGCTATTTTATCTGGCATTGGGCGGAGCGCCTCTGGCGGTACTTTATAAGGCCATTAATACCATGGACAGCATGATTGCCTACAAGAATGCACGGTACTTGCATTTCGGCTTTGCCGCGGCTAAGCTCGATGATTTTGCCAACTTTATCCCTGCACGTCTGACGGCACTGTTCATGATGCTTGCGGCTTGGCCTGCCGGATTTAACGTCACTAATGCCTGGCGTATCTTCAAACGCGACCGCTATCGGCACAGCAGTCCCAACTCCGCCCAAAGCGAAGCGGCCTGTGCCGGAGCGCTGGGTCTGCGGCTTGGTGGTCCTGCGGCTTATTTTGGCCAAATGATTTCGAAGCCCTATATCGGTGAGGCTTTGCGCGAAATTGAAGCGGAGGATATGGTCAGAGCCAACCGATTGTTGTATTGGACGACGGGGCTATTTACGCTGGTGATTTTTTGTGTCTTGGGGTTACTGATATGGCTTTAGTACATGGTGGTGATATTTATGGTTACCGGGAAGACAAGGGTGCGTGGCCCTTGGATTTTTCCGCTAACGTCAATCCTTTTGGTGTTCCCTTAGCGGTACAGGAAGCGGTTAAGGCTGCGGTTACTGAGGCGGATGTCTATCCCGACCCGCTCTGCCGTGAATTGGTCAAAGCGCTGACTGTCCATGAGCGGGTGGCTGAAGAGCAGGTCATCTGCGGCAATGGGGCGGCTGATTTGATTTGGCGATTGGTGCGGGCGCTTAAGCCGCGTAAAGCTTTGCTGGCAGTGCCGACTTTTGCCGAATATGGGCTGGCACTGCAGGCGGAAGACTGTGTGATTGAGACGTATCTAATGCGCGAGGACTGCGGTTTTCAGCTCGATGAGGGCTTGCTCGAGGCCTTGCAGCCGGGAATCGAACTGCTCGTGCTGTGTAATCCGAATAACCCGACTGGGCTCTGTATTGAGCCCCCACTCTTGCGACGCATCGTTTCGCGCTGTGCAAAGCTCGGTGCTTATCTTTTATTGGACGAATGCTTTATTGACTTTCTTGACGAGCCAGATGTGCATAGTCTTAACCCATTGCTTGGAGCTTACCCGAAATTGGTGATTGTCAAAGCCTTCACCAAACTCTATGGCATGGCGGGTCTGCGCTTAGGCTATCTCCTGAGTGCGGACAACGACTTATTGGTGCGTATGCGCGAGGCGGGGCAACCCTGGGCTGTTTCGTCCCTGGCGCAGGCAGCAGGTCTGGCGGCTTTGCAAGATACGGCGTATCTTGAAGAATCTCTGCCTCTCATCAGGCAGGAACGTGAGTTTTTGTCCACCGCCTTGCAGGCGCTGGGCTTCCGGGTTTATCCTTCGCAGACCAATTACCTCTTTTTTTATAGCGAACAGCAGACACTCGCGCAGGATTTGTATGAGCGTGGGATTTTGATACGCGATTGCAGCAATTTTCAGGGCTTAGGGCCCGGCTATTACCGTATTGCGGTGCGCCGCCATGCAGACCATATCAAACTGCTGGAGGCGCTGCATGCGTCTATCAACGATGTTAAAGGAGAAGATGGCAAAACATGAGCAGACGCTTAATGATACAAGGCACCATGTCCAGTTCCGGCAAAACCACCCTGGCGGCCGGCTTATGCCGCATCTTCAAAGAGGAGGGTTTTAAGGTCGCCCCGTTCAAGAGCCAAAACATGGCTTCTGTAACTTATACCTGCGCGGACGGTGGTGTGATTTCCGTCGCCCAAGCCTTGCAGGCCGCGGCTTGCGGTTTGGAGCCCAGGGTTGAGATGAACCCGATTATGCTGCTGCCGCGTTCGGAGATGGGCTCCGAAGTCTTTGTCCTGGGCAAGTCGCAGGGCGAGATGCAGGCGGGGGAGTATTTTGCCTATAAAAAGGAGCTGCGTCCCTTGATTATGCAAGTTTTGGAGCAGCTTTCGCGCGAGTATGAGCTATTGGTGCTCGAGGGAGCGGGCAGTCCGGCTGAGATTAATCTGAATCAGGACGACATCGTCAATATGGGGCTGGCTGAGATGGCTGATGCACCGGTTTTACTGGTGGCGGATATTGATCGTGGTGGAGTTTTCGCTTCGATTTACGGCACGATCATGCTGCTGCCGGAAGCGCAGCGGGCGCGGATCAAAGGGGTGCTGATTAACAAGTTCAGAGGGGATGTGGCGCTGCTCCTGCCCGGGCTGAAAATGATCGAGGAGCTGACGGGCGTGCCAGTTTTGGGTGTGATGCCTTATCTCGATATGGATTTTTCTTCGTTTGAGTCGCGCGAGTCGTCCTTCGCCAAGCTGACGGCTTGCATGCGCGAGCAGCTGGATATTTCGCAGATACTGAAAATCACGGAGGGTCGGTAAATGAATCAAGGTTTGATGCATGTTTATTATGGTGACGGTAAGGGCAAAAGCACCGCAGCCATCGGCCTCGCTGTCCGCGCGGCAGGTTACGGGAAAAAGGTGTTGTTTTTACAGTTCCTCAAAGGTAGCCCCAGCGGCGAGCTGGTGGTTTTCGAACAACTCCCCAATGTCCAGGTCTTGCGGGGCTATGGCAGTACGAAGTTCAGTTTTGCCATGAATTCAGAGGAGTTGGAGAATGCACGTGCTCAACAGGACGGGCATCTCCGGCAGGCGCTGGCACTTGACGCGGCGGGTGACTGCGATTTGCTGATTCTGGACGAGGCGATGGATGCCTTTCAGCTGGGACTCTTGGATGAAGCCTTGTTGAGGCAGGTCATCTTCGAGCGTCAGCCGGGCACGGAGTTAGTCATCACAGGTCATAAGCCCAGCGACTGGATTCTGGAGGCGAGCGACTACGTGAGCGAGATGCGCAAGCACAAGCATCCTTATGACCGGGGCATCAAGAGTCGTGAAGGAATTGAGTTTTAGCGGGATGGGGCTGTTCCTGCTCGTAGTGAGTGGGTTTGTGTTTAGAGTTTAGGGGAATTAGCATACCTACTCGCGGTGAATGGGTTTGTGTTTAGAGTTTTATTAATTGCATAATCAGCTGCAACTCCGCTGGAATCGTCGCGCAGCTTGGGCGGGCTGCGACTCCGCTTAGAAATTTGATTTGCTGTGATTTCGGCAAAATTTGCGGCTATGTAGGAATCATTATCAAGATGAGGAACATAGCTCTTTATCAGAGGGGTTTTCCGTCAAAAATGACTGCTGTGCAGGGAAATATTAGAAAGCTCTAATGCATAGCTGTAACTTTTGTCGAAAAATAGTGGTTTTCAACTGCGCAAGTGCTTATTTATTAGAACTTGTTAATGCATCCCAGCAAATTTTGCCGGAAAAGGCTTCCGCTATTCCGATGCGTCGCGTTGCTTGGGCGGCTGCGACTCCGCTCCTCCAATCAAATCGTCGCGCAGCTTGGGCGGGCTACGACTCCTCTCCCTTCTTACCGTCAGAATGCTGTTTTGTGGACAGTTTTTTCGGGGATGTGGTTGAGAACCCCTATAGACAGCTGGCGGACAAGTCAAAAGGCTGTTTTCAGCCCACTTTTTACAGGGATGTGGTGGCAGTGGCCACACAGTCGTCAAAAGTGTCACAAAATCGTGTGTTTGACTTGAGCAGAGACCCTCAAACCACTGAAATGACCACATCCCCGAAAATTTTGTCCATTAAAGGTAAGTCAGTCACCAACACGATCAGAATCACAAAATTAAAGGGCTGCCTCATCGCTGAGACAGCCCCACTTATTCATCTAACTAAACTACAAGAGGAGCTCGATAGTCTACTAAAACCCTAGAGCAGTTCGATTGCAAAGCTAAAGCCCGCAAACGAACTTGCAGCCCGCCAAGCAATTAGGCGCGGTCTTTGGCTCTGGCTTTTGCCTTATCGCTCATATACTTCATATTCTCCACCGGTGTAATCGGTGCCAGGTCACAGCCCGGGGCGATGACGAAACCGTCTTCATCCTGCAAAGCATCGGCGATGGCATCGATTTCCTTTTCGATGAGGGCTTGGTCGCCGTTCACCATAACGTCCACGGTGTGCAGGTTGCCCAGCAGAGCATAATGACCGCGGGCTTTTTCCAAAGCATAAGGAATTTCAATTCTATCAAAGGAGAAACCGTCGAGCGGCACCGTCTGCAGCGGCTCGAGGCGGGTGGTGGTATTGCCGCACATATGGATAATGACGTATTTGGCGCGTTTTTTGAGATGTGCGACCAACTCACGCTGATAAGGTAGGGAGAAGGACTCATAGATTTCAGGGCTAATCATGTCAGGTGAGGAAACAGGGTCTGCCAGCATCATGACTTCGGCACCGGCGTCCAAAATGATGTCGCCGTAAATCTTTGACACACGCAAGGCGTAATCAAGGAGCGTACGCACGTTCTCTTCGTTGTCTTCATCGAATACTGCGACGAGGAAATCTTCCACACCCAGCATTTGAGCTGCTAAAGTGAAGGGGCCTGTATCACTTGAAGTGACGTATTTCTCGCCTTTGATGCCTTCTTTGATGCGCTTGGTTTGTTCAACCAAATCTTGAATGCCCTGATCCGCGAGCAAGTCCGCACGAATTTGTTCATCGGTCTTCTTTAAGGTGCCGGCATCATCGATGTCAGCGATGAGCGGTTTGGTGATTTCGCCTGGCTCGCCAACCTTATCGAAACGCATTTCACAGCCAGCGCCCTGAGTGATCGGACCGAAACCGCCGAAGGTGGACCAGACCAGGTCACTGCCCCAGTCTTCCGCCGCTTTAATCATCAGCGACGCGCCCTTGTCTTCATAGCCAAAAAGATCGGCAAAAGACACCCCGGCCTGTCTCACAACCCAAATTCCACCGTCCATGGCGGTGGTCGCAATCCCGTTACCGGTCATTGCTTTGTCGAATCTTTCTTTTGCATTCATACTTATTTCGCTCCTTTCAACTTGAGCTTTTTTTAGCGCTTTTACTAGACCTAGTCCAATACATCTCATTATATAGCAAAATGCCACTATAATAAGTAAATTCTACAGAAAAATACTGGGAATTAAATTGACACAAAACAATTATGCCGACGATCGTTTTGCCACTTTGATAAAGGCGCTCATAAAGGGCTTCTAAACGCATCGTTGCTTCCCTGAGATTAGTCTTTTTGGCAAAAGAAAATAACCCAAAACCCACTTTCCCACGATTGCTTGAAGCCCGATTTCAGAGTATTCTATTAGTAATCAGCAAATTGTTTTGCCGTAAATTTTATGCGACAGAAAGGAACAAAGGATGATTATTTACGACTATGCCATAAAGATGGAGAATGACGGTGAAGAGTATTACCGCGAACAGGCAATGAAGGCACCCACGGAAGATATCGCGGCTGTTTTCAATATGCTGGCCGACGAAGAACAAAAGCACGCCGAAGTCCTGCGTATTCAAGATAACTACACCGAAGATTCCCTGCGCCAAATTGATAAGAACTATGATTTTAACCTTTTCGAACAACAGCTCGCCTTTCTCTATGACGAGAACTACATCAGCACGCGCGAAGTCTTCGAACACGCCGTGGAAATGGAACAGAAGAGCATTGACCTCTATGAAGACCTGCTGACACAAGCCACAGAGGACGGTGACAAAGCGCTCTTGAACTTCCTGGTTGGCCAAGAAGTCCAACATCGCGACCTCTTCCAGCGCTTGCTCCAAAAACAAGATTAAGGCGCGGTTTTCAGGCTTTTTGAGGCAATTGGAAACGGTTCATTGAAATAGGTTTTTTGTATTTTTTAGTATTTGATGCATGCGGTTGGTTTTTCGGAATCAGCCGCTTTTATTTTGGCGGTGTCGCAGCCGCCTAAGCGGTGCGACTATTAGAATTCAGAGCGGTGTCGCGACCGCCCAAGCAATGCGACGGGCTATATATCGCGCGTCCGCCGAGTGGTGGTTGACGCGCTCCGCTGAACTGCGACGTCAGAGAGCGGTGTCGCAGCCACCCAAGCAATGCGACGATAAGTGGAATCCCTTCCGCTACTGCACTTTTTACGTTTGTTTAAACACGGATGTCTGAATCGAGGCTCTTGCACAGCCATTCCGAGATTTCGACTACACTTTTTTCGTTTCGACAAACGCTACTTTGCAGAATCGTCAAAAATGTAGTAAACACCCTGAAATCCTGGGTTTTAAATGCCTTTCCGAAGAAAATATTTGCACAAACGTAAAAAGTGTAGCCAGAACCCCTGGTCCACTATAGCGAAGGTGGTGTCGCAGCCGCCTAAGCGGCGCGACGAATCAAATACGCGCGTCAGTTATGCTGTAAAACGCGCTCCGCCTCCGCCTCCGACTCAGCCGTGCCAGCGAAAATGCCCGGTAATTACCCCACCGTCATCGGCTTCAGCGTCCACCAGACGATCGATCTCGTAGCTGTTTTCCTGTACGCGTGTCTGGTGGATGATGTACGGTACACCCTCCGCATTGCGCTTGTCCGAAACAATCCCAATGTGACCCGTATAGGTGACAATATCACCCGCCTGCCAAGCAGCCGTGTCCGTCACATCCAGGGTCAAACTTTCGGCAAAACGCTCGAAAAAAATCTGCACATTCCCGGTATGCCTGAAATCGATATTGTGGTCCCGATGCTCAATCTGATAAATCTCCCGATTGGCATCGATATCCGCATCAATCAAGGCCTTGAAATCGTAGCCTGCAGCAAAAAACGCATGCCAAATCACATCCGTACACACACCAATCTCGTCAGGTGGGTAACCACCGGCATAGTAAGTTGAATCGTAAAAAGGTTCTGTCTCCACCCAAGCTCTGGCCCCCAACATGATGTCCGTAAAGTCATCGATGCCATCGCCATCCGCATCCTTTTCAGAAAACAGGCGCGGGTACTCGACCGCATCAATCATGTCTAAATCGGCTTCAAGTGCGCTTTCTGAATCTTCCGCAGTGCTCATATCCGTCTCTAAAACAGCGAGTTCATCGTCAATGGAAATTGTGGTGTCGAGATCTTTTGCATCTTCAAGCAGCGGATAATGAACCAGGCGACTCAGTAGGGCTGCGGGGTCCAAGCCTTTTGCCAAATCATTACGCATAAAAATTTGAAAGAAAAATATCAAAAGGAGCGCGAGCAGTGATAGACCAATGAGGCTGATTTTTCCGAGTGGCACTTGCGATCCCTGATTGAAGGAACTCAGAATGTTGCGTTGCGAAGGTGCTTGTTTCGTCTTCATAATAACCTCAGTTGTTCAAGTATATATTCTGAGACCTACATTGAAAAGTAGCACGAAAGTGCAAATTTCGCCTTATATACGACTTTTTTTGTATAATGTATTAGCTTGTTTTTTAGCAATTCGTGGGCAGGAAGGGTCCCACATGCCTATTAGGAGGTTCAGAAATGGAAATGAGTAAAGAAGATTGGAAGCATCTGCAGAACGGCAGTGATATTCGTGGCGTTGCGATTAAAGGTGTAGCAGGTGAAGCCGTCAATCTGACCGCACAGGTGGCGTATGCGATTGGAGCGGGTTTTGCCACTTGGTTGGCGGAGAAAAAGCAGAAGCCTGTCAATGATTTGCATGTGGCGATTGGTCATGATTCGCGTCTTTCCGGCAAAATGCTCCAAAATGCCCTGGCCTCCGGCCTCAAACAGTCCGGCTGCCGCATCAGTAGCTTCGGACTCGCCTCCACACCGGCCATGTTTATGGCGACCGTGCAGGAAGGCTACGACTTCGACGGTTCCGTAATGATCACGGCGAGCCATTTGCCCTTTAACCGCAACGGTTTCAAATTTTTCACCTCTGAAGGCGGTCTGGAAAAGGCCGATATCAGCAGCATCCTCAATCTGGCCGCTGAAGTTGACAGTCCTTCCATGATCGAAAATCTTTATCTGGACAGCATCGATTTTATGTCTGTTTATGCGCAAAACCTGGTCGAAATTATTCGCAAAGGCGCGAACGACCCGGAGCATTACGAGACGCCATTGGCCGGACTGAAGATTTTAGTGGACGCCGGAAACGGGGCGGGGGGGTATTTTGCCGATAAGGTGCTGCTGCCGCTGGGCGCGGACATCACGGGCAGCCAATTCCTCGATCCGGACGGCTCTTTCCCCAACCACATTCCCAATCCCGAAAATCGTGAGGCCATGGAAAGCGTGCGCCAGGCTGTTTTGGACAACAAAGCGGATCTGGGCATCATTTTTGATACAGACGTTGACCGCGCCGGTGCCGTCGATGCGGAAGGCAATGAAATCAATCGGAACCGCATCATCGCGCTGATGGCTGCGATTCTCCTGGAAGAGCATCCCGGCACGACCATCGTCACCGATTCGATTACCTCCGACGAATTGGCCTCCTTTATCAAAGGTCTGGGTGGGGTACACCATCGTTTCAAACGCGGCTATCGCAATGTCATCAACGAATCGGTCCGTCTCAATAAGGCGGGCACGGACAGCCAGCTGGCCATTGAGACTTCAGGTCATGGGGCGCTAAGAGGAGAACTACTTCTTGGATGACGGCGCTTACATGATTGCCAAGATTCTGATTAAGACGGCGAAGTTGCAGCGCGAGGGCAAAACCATCGCCAGCCTGCTCTCCGAGCTACAGGACCCCGCTGAAGCCTCCGAATTCCGCCTGCGCATCACCTCGGAAAACTTCAAGGCGACCGGTGAATCGGTACTATTCCTGGTTCAAAAAGAAGCGGCGACCCGCCCGGCATGGCAGGTTGTTCCAGACAACTACGAAGGCATCCGTGTCTCATTTGACAAAGCGCATGGGGACGGGTGGTTCCTTTTGCGTATGTCTTTACACGATCCCATCATGCCGCTCAACATTGAATCGCGCCAAGATGGCGGCGTACGCCTGATTGCCGATCAACTCTTGGAGGTATTGACCAAGGTGGAAGGATTGGATCTGTCTTTGCTGCAAGCATAAAATTCTAGTTCAAACACAAATCTATATCGGAGGCTGCCTCAAACGTGCATCAGCACCTAAGAGACAGCCTCTTTAAGTCAGGAAGGAGCGTGGGTTCTAAACAATAAATTCAGCCAAGCCGTATTGCCGCAGCGTGCTGTTGCTGGGGATGCCGTTTTCATCCCAGCCCATCATGGAATAATACTCTTTGACGACGGCTTTAAACAGTTCCGGGTCGAGCTTGCTGCCTTTTTTGGCTCCGAAATCGATGGCCTCGTTGAAGAGGCGTTGCGGTAAGGTATCAGCTTCGGCAGTCAAGCCTTCGCGATTATTATAAAGGCGGAAGATATGATTTCTTCTTTCTCCGATGCGCATGACTTCGTATGCCGAAGTCTCCCATCCAGTTATCTCGTGAAGCAGCTTGGCCATTTCTTCCAAGCTGTAAACACGGGTCGGAGCCGATGAAAAGAGGCAAATACCCAGCGCATCCACTGCTGACCAAAGGTTATTGAGTTGCTTGTAGTTGAAAACCTTATCCAGCCCTAAATACTCCATCGGGATGCGCTCAATAATGCCAATCGTTCTGCAATAGTTGAGCGTGTGGTCCCAGCCAAATTCCAAGTCGAAATCCCAGTCATGTTCACAGATCTCATAGCGCGGACCTGTAGGGCCGACGGCTGCGCCAAGTGCCAGATTGGTTTGTGAGCGCAGTTCAAAGGGGTGAATTTCCATCCCTTTCACCGTCAGGGCAAAATACTCAGCACCCTTCCCAATCGTCTGAGCCGCACGCGCACTGCCTTCAGCCAACAAATCTCCGATGCCTTCCCGCGTAGCAATCATGTTGATAATTTTGCCTAACTCCATCTCATTACCGAAATTCAAATTGACATCATCCACACTTATAAGCTCTTCTTTGATGCATTCTGCGATAAAGGAGAGGGTATAGCCCAGGGAGTTGGGATCCATGCCCAGCTCATTGCAAAGGCTGTTGGCATGGATAATCATTGCTACATCTGAGATGCCTAAATTGGGTCCCATCGCACCGCTGATTTCTTGATGGATCCCACCGGAACACTCGTCATCCCCCTCTAAGGCATAGCGTTTGATACAGAGGTTGGGGCAGCCCGGGCAAGGCGCCTCACCTTTGTAGTGTTTAAGGAAGTGCTCAGGCAAATAGGCATCCGTGTAGTCGCATTTAGCCGTACGATAATTTTCCACGCCCAAAGACGCATCCAAGCCGTGCGTATGGACCCAAACGGAAAAGCCGGGCTGGTCGTGCTGCCACATGGAAAGCTGGTTTTGTTCCATCTTTTCTTTGAACCAGGAAAATCTGTTTTTCACTGCACTTTCGTCAAATACTGCAACATTCTGACCACCCTTGAGCACGATGGCTTTCAACTTCTTCGAGCCCATGACCGCGCCGAGTCCACTTCTTGCGGCCTGATGGCATTTGTCACTGATAATGCTGGCAAAACGCACCAAATTTTCTCCCGCCGGCCCAATAGCTGCCACACTAATTTCGCTGCCATGCTCCTGCTCCAGGATGCGGTTGGTTTCGCTGACAACCAGACCCCAGAGCTTCGTTGCGGGGCGGAGCTGTATTTTGCCATTCTCAATCAGAATGTAAGTGGGCTGCTCGCACTGTCCCTCAATAACGATGGCATCAAAGCCCGTCTTTTTTAACATCTGGGCGAAGAGGCCTTCACAGCGCGACTCGCCGATACCGCCCGTCATCGGAGATTTGCCGCATACCGCATACCTGGCCAAGCCGGGGGCGTCGTTACCGGCCATGACACTCGACAGAAACATCAGCAAATTTTCACCGGCGTAGGGATCGATATGGGCTTTCGTCTTTGTGAGTAGGTAATAGGCGCCCAAAATTCCGTTGCCGATAAAGGTGCGATAAAAGTTTTCGTCGTGCGATTCAATCCGCGTCTCCTGCGAATTCAAGTGAATATGTAGTGTTTTGCCGGAATACCCCTTCATAGATGCCTCCCAAGACTAATTATCAAATTTTATGCGTACGTCTATGCTACAGGAGTTTCATCATTAAAGTAATGGCAAAACCCTCCCATTCCTCTCAAGAAATCTTGTTTGACACGAAGCAATAGCGGAAGGTATGATAGTCAACGCGAGTCAGCTCCTCGCCAAGTTTTGGAAAGATGGTCGAGCTGGTTTAAGGCACCGGTCTTGAAAACCGGCGAGGTGCAAGCCTCCGCGGGTTCGAATCCCGCTCTTTCCGCCATACCGTTTTTACGGTAACGATAAAACCTCTGAAACGCATTGTTTTGGGGGTTTTCGTCATTTTATACATGTTGGTCATTTCTGTTTTAATGCACCAAATGCATTAATTAATGCATTAAAATTCAGGTGAATTATTAGAAGAATCTATGATGTTTTCAAAGACCAAATTGATGTTTTTGGCGTTTTCTTTCTGTGCGGCTTGCTCAGCCCTAATTTCTTCTGGAGACTTCTCAATTTGATGTACATAGACTCTATCTGTGTCCATTTCGCTGGAATGACCATACAAATTCTTTAAATCTTCAAGACTTATTTCCGTTTTGAGTCGGCTATAGGAAATAAAGGTATGTCTCAGTTCGTGTAAGGTAAGTTGGATATTATTTGCCTCTCTCCAAACTTGCCAATGATTGCGAAGAACTCGCGGAGACGTTCTGTAACCTTTTAGATCACAGAATATATATCTGCTTTCTGGGGCTTGTAATCTGTGCTGCTTTATCTGCTCAAGGGCAAGTGGAGTTAATAGGATTTTTCTATTGGCGTTTTGTGTCTTGCCGCTTGTAACTAAGCCTTCATGGCTTACGCTTTCCCGAATAGTGATGTATTGCCCATCAAAATCTCCATATCTTAGTGCACAAAGCTCTCCACGCCTCAATCCAGTGACTACTAGAAAGCGCCAAGCATAGATATACCATTCAGAATCATCTTGCGGGGCAAACAGACGTTGTATCTCAGCAGGTTGCAGAATCCTTTTTTCTTTAACAGTAGCGGCTCTAGGGAAATCAAAATAGATGGGAACATCATTATCTCGAATATATCCTTTGGTGGCGGCCCATTTACAGAATGAGCGGATAATTGTCGCTATGCCTTTCAGCGTTGCTTTACTCCTTGCTCCGTTTTCGTAAGCATTAAAAATAATTTGTTGCCATTCCACTTTCTTTATTTCTGAAAGTTTTCTTAAGCTAAGCTTCTTCAGATGAGCTGCACCACGCGATTTGACTTGATTGTAAGAGGTTGGCTTGTTGTTCTTATCGTAATAATCCAGGTATTCATTCCAAGCATCTTTCAATCTTATTTTTTCAGGTTGGTTAATGTCATCTAGCCACTCTTGCGCCTTTTTTCTACATTCGGCTTTGGCTTTTCTTTGATTAGGGTTCGTACTATAGAAAGAGCAGCGCTTACCGTCCCTTGATACTTGGAGTATCCAGCGTTTTAGCTTTTCATTGTATCTTGGCTCTGCTGTGATTAATTTGGACATAAAAGTACCTCCAATATAGGAGGTCTGCTATAATATGACAGAGCCTCCGGGCCGATTAGAATGACCGTTTCCCATCGTTTTAGCAGGTGAGGGGAGACGGTCTTTTTTTAGTTGTTTATATTAATGACTATATCTAAATAGTTAATGCCTTCTTTTTCTGTGATTCTATCTATCACAACAGAGTGCACTTGCCCTCTCTGGAGCTTATACGTGAACTCTTCAGCTAAGTCTTTCGGAAGATTGCCCACTGTACCGAAGTCCGAAACCATATAGATTGCGGTTTCGCCTTGATAAAGATATGGAATCATTCTGAGCTCATCACCTGGAGAAAGACGGTTAATAATGCGCTGTCTGCTTGTTCCGTCCTCATTATTAAACCTTGTTCCGGCTACGTAGGAGTGGAGCTGTCTGGTCCCTGCTTGGCGTGTGACTTGGACAGAGGAAGTTTCGGATCGTTTCCATTCAACAGCTATATTTTTCTGATGTTCTTTGACTTTGCGATTGAACTCAATTTGTTCAGGAGTCTTCTTGAATAGTTTATCTAGAAATCCCATTTTTGCTCCTTTACACTCAATACTAGCGTTACTTCACAACCATAGTGCTTTCCGTCATTACCACCATACACGTGAAGGCTCTTTGTTCCCAAAATTCGGCTGTTGTTTTCTACCAAATACTGTACTAACTGCCGCGGCACGTTTCCGATAATCCTTTTATTTACAACGACTGCTAAAGCGGGCTCGCCTTGGTAATCGTATTGCTCGAGATTAATCTCTAGGTTCCCGTCAAAAGGTTCCTCATGATATTTGATTTTATGAAGGTATTCTTGCCTTGGTGTATTGCCTGATTTGAATGATACCCCCGCCACCCTAAAGGGAATAAACTGGTAAGCTGAATTCTCGATTTTTGAGGGGAGTGCCACCTCCGCAAGTGCTTTCGCGATTAGTTCTCTCTTTTCTGGAACCAGTGCCTTTGATTCTTCAATCATGCGCTTCTGAACTTCCCGTTCCTTTTCTTCGTCGCTTATTTCAGAGCGTTCATCGAGATGCCCCAGCGCAATGTGCCAAACCTCATGGCGTGTGGTAACTTTTGCCTGTGCTTTTGATAGGCTCCGAGAGAGAAGAATTAAGTAGCCATCAGCAGTCTTAGTTGCTAACCCCCTTACTCCTGGATCTAGCGTGGTGTATCGAACTCTTACATTGTTGTCGCGCGCGAATCCTGCCAGGTCCTTCATGTTCTGCCTCCATTACTATTGGTAGCGAAAGCATAGCAGAACGTTTGTTCTTTTTCAATCCTAATTTAACTGTTCTTCTTGGTCTAATATCTTTAAGATCTTATCGATCTGTTTTCTTTTTTCTGGAGGGGCAGCAATGTACTTGCTTATGTCCTTAAGTTCTTTATCGGTAGCACTATTTACTTGGTCAAGTACAAATTTTCTAGTTGAGCTTACTGGAGCACTATCTCCATCTTCTGCTTCATTCCCAAGTAAATAATCAACTGAAACTCCTAGGTATTCAGCTATCTTTTGCAATGAGCTTGTGCCCGGAACTCCAAATCCTGATTTCCATTTTGAAAATACACTTTGAGAAACTCCGGTATCTTTTGAAACGCGATAATTTGTTAACCCCAGACGATTTAACACTTTGAGGTAATTATCGTACGAAGATTCATTCATAGTGCCCTCTTTATTACAAATAAATTACTTCTTATAAAAGAAGTATAAAGGGGCTTGACTACTTTTCAAACGGAAAGTATACTTTCAATAGAGAAGCAGTTGCCCAAAGGAAAACATCAACAAGTTTCTTATAGCACAATACTTCTCATAATGCAAGTAAAATGAGGTGAATTTATGTACGAAAAGTATGAACGGATTAGGGATGCCAAAGGCTACACAAACTATCAAGTAGCAAAAGAAACAGGCATCAGTCAATCCGTTCTGTCTGGATGGAAAACAGGTAAAAGCCGCCCCGGGCTAGGCAACATGAAGCAGATTGCTTCGTTCTTGGGGGTGACAGTAGACGATCTTATCAATGAATAAGCAAATGCGGCAAATGATAGCGGCCATCCACTAAATCCACGCTTAAAGCGCATAGACGAACGGATATCAGGAAAGGAGGAGAGAGACATGAAAGAAGTTCTATCAGAAATATACCACCAACTTATCGAGGCATGTGTTCAGTTAAATAGAATCGCCACCGCCCTTGAAGGAAAGAACGATGACAACTCAAAAACATAGATTTTACTTGGAATGGTACGCAGGCAAACACCAGTAACAACCGTTTGAATAACCAGCCGTCTGTCGTTGATATTCTAAACCATCACTTAAATAGTCAAACATTTTTATGTGCCAAGTTAAGATTTGATCAATTTTACATTCGGTTTTTTCATTGTCTAAATCATGTAACTCATTTGTGTTGGTGTTCAGCAAATAGCGTTTCCCATTGTAAGGGTTCCCATAACGTCTCATAAAAAACTCCTTTCTTTAGAATTCCTACCGGTTGGATTAACTGAATTATAAGGGAGCTGGCACACCTAAGCAAGGGAAAAACTACATATTGTGTTGCAATATTTTTACAAAACACAAGATGTAGTTGTTACTAACAGATTAATGAAGAAGAACAAACATTCTAGAAAGGCTTATTAATGGGTGCATTAGAGCATATTTTACAGACGTTAGAACATAAGCGCATCGAGAAAGGATGGAGTTTTTACAGGTTGAGGAAGGAGGCTGGTATAGAAAAAGGAATCTATGAAGGATGGCTGACAAGCTTTAATCCTACGGCAAGAAATCTTCTCAAAGTAATAAACGCATTAGGATATGAAATCCAATTAAAAGAAAAATGACCACTGTCCTACCAGTGGCCATATCGCTCGGAAACCGAGCAGAAAGGTATAGACAAATGATAACACGGAAAAACACTTACCGCTACTTAAGAAGCATTTTAGCCAAGTATGCGATGACCCAAAAAGATTTATGTATACCAACCGAGTTGAGTGAATCAGCAATCAATCAACGATTTGCCGGAAAACAACCGTGGACACTAACGCAAATGTACTCGGTGATGGACTTTTTACAGATTCCATACGATCAATTGCATATCTGTTTCCCCGCAGACATTACAGAGGAGGTAGCAGCATGACCCCAGGAGCATTATTAGGACTTTTAGTCATTGGTCTGATGCTGGCAACAACTCTCTTCCTCCTTCTTCTTTCCGAAATAGATCGCCAGAAAGAACTTAAAAACACAGAGAAGCGGATCAGACAAAACGATAAACAGTGTGAGCCGTGGTACGAGCAGTTTGCACCGGAGCAGAAGGGGAAAAAGAAATGACAAATAAAGATACGTTAATCGAAATAATTGTAAAGCTTTCAGAGCAGTTAAGGCTTTCGAACAATGAAAAGAACTTTTGGTCAGGCGAATATTTAAAAGAGTCAGCGGAAGTATCAAAGTTGAAAAAGGAATTGGAGACTAAGCAATGAATTTATATGAAATTAACGCAGAAATCCTATCCCTTCTAGAACAAGTGGACCCTGAAACAGGGGAACTGGCAGAAGATGTTGCAGAACAGCTTATCCAACTTAACAGTGATTTTCTTACAAAGGCTGATAATGTGGCTGCTTACATAAAAAACTTAGAGGCTGAATCAAAAGCAATTAAAGAAGAAATTGACAATCTGTCAAGCCGCAGAAAAGCAAAAGAGAATCATATTGAGCGGCTTAAAAGTTATCTGACAGATGTGATGTTTGCATCCGGAAACAGCAAATTAGAAACAGCAAGGGTGAAACTATCGGTTAAAACAAGTCAAGCAGTAAACATCCTTGATTTATCAGTAATTCCAGAAAAATACCACAGAACCAAAACAACAGACGAGGCAGACAAGGTAGCCATTGCTGCCGCGCTTAAGTCTGGTCAGGAAGTCAAAGGCGCAGAGCTCGTTGACAGACATTCAGTGATTATTAAGTGAGGTAATTATGGGACTGTACACAAAAATCCTTAACGTCATGAAAGACGTTTCATATCTACAAAAAGACGACAAGGTCGATGCTGGATATAACAAGTCATATAAAGCCATCACCGAAGAAAAAGTAACAAGTATGGTAGGCGAATCCATGAGAAAGCATGGCCTGATCATTCTTCCTCTCACTATAAATATGACGCGCGATGACATGACTTTTGTTGGAAAGAACGGTGAAAGACTAGAACGGCTAACGACCGTAAATAACACATATAAGATCGTTGATCCTGAATCCGGAGAAAGCGAAGTAATCTCTTCTGCCGGAACAGGAGTTGACACTCAGGACAAAGGTATTGGGAAGGCTTTAACATACGCCTACAAATACTTACTACTAAGAACTTTTGCAATTCCGACCGGTGATGACCCTGACAAAATTGCCAGTGATGAAGACATTAAACCTGTAAAAAAAGAAGTTAAAAAGGGTTACATTCCAGGCGAAAAACTTAAAGAACTAATGACCTACGCGCAGCAGATTCATGGGGAAGATGCAAAAGCATGTTTCCAGGAACTGTGTGAAATGATGGGCGCTAAGTCTGCTAGGCAGCTTCCTGATGACGAAAAGATGATCCTAGACTTCATTGACGGTTACGACCCGACAAGGCTCCCGTTCCCTATGGAGGACGAGCATGGTTGATCAGAGCTTCAAAGCGTGTGCCTTGTGTGGAGGGCAAGGCACAGAAGTCCATCATGTTTTTGGTGGACCTAATCGAAAACACTCCGACAAATACAAGCTAGTCATAAGGCTTTGTAACAGATGTCACCGACAAGCACACAAAGACAAAGCGCTGAGGGAAAAGCTCAGACGATCTTATCAAATGAAGTTTGAATCCGAATATGGTCACGATCTATTCATGAGTGTATTTGGAACAAATTACTTGGAGCCTGAACAATGGAAAGTTACGACTTAATAAACGAAGTTACCAGAATGTCAAAAAGTCTAAGCACTGCAGTAAAGGCACTCCAAAAAGCAGGTGTCAACAAAGCAGAAGCGGAACACGAGTATAAGACAGAGCAAGCCAAACAGATACTTATTCAGCGTGATAAAGGAATGCCCGTAACCATCATTGGCGACGTTGTAAAAGGACAAAAAGAGGTGGCTATGCTCCGCCTAAAGCGTGATATAGCGGTTGTTAACTATGACGTGGCTCTTGAGTATATCTATTCAACAAAGCTTCAGCTAAGGCTATTGGAAAATCAAATAGCCAGGGAATGGGGGCAAGCTAAGAATGATTAACAGAATTTTATCCTTGCTTGGACAAGGTGAAGAAAACAGTAGAACAAGAGAAGAGTTAGCGCGAATATTAATGGTTGACGATAGAACGGTGAGAGAGGAAATTCAGCTATACAGGTCAAGAGACCTTCAGCCGCCTATCTTAAGCAATAGCAAAGTTAGAGGGTATTTTCTGCCTTCTAAAGAAAGAAGCAAGGGGGTATTAGAAGCCAAGCGATTTCTATCGGAACAACAAAGCAGGTCAGAAAAAAACCTAGAAAGCACGATAGGGGCATTAGCCTACATCGAGAAAGGCGGTTAAAGAGTGCCGGACAGAATGATTAAAGAATCGGTATGTTCTAGCGAAAAAGTAGACCACTTAAGCGCCTTTGAGGAGACTGTTTTTTTTAGGCTGATATTGAATGTGGACGACAACGGGAGAATTGATGCAAGGTCATCATTTCTGAGATCAAAACTTTTTTTGACAAAGCAGGGAATAACAATAGCGAATATCGAAAATGCTGTGCACAAAATGGCGTCAATTGGATTGGTAGAGATTTACGAGGTAAACGATAAACCGTTCCTAATGTTTCCTAAGTGGCATGAGCACCAAAAAATACGATATATCAAAGATTTATACCCAGCACCGCCAGAAAACACGGTTTCGGAAAATTCCCGCAAATTTCCGCAAATTTCTGAAACTTTCGGAAAATTACCGCTAGAAGAGAAGAGAAGTAGAAGAGAAGTAGAAGTAGAAGTAGAAGATATTAGCGCAGAGCAAACAAGTTGCTCAACGCCAATTGAAAGCTTGCCTTTGAACAATGGAGATTATTGGCATGTTACTCAAGAGATGTTTGATGAGTGGGTAAGACTATATCCAGCAGTTGATGTTCTTCAAGAGCTTAGGAAGATGGTTGGTTGGCTTGATTCAAATCCAAAGAGAAAGAAAACAGCAAAAGGGATCAAGAGCTTCTGCAATTCCTGGTTAGCTAGGACGCAAGACAGAGGAAGACCGGCAATTAAAGCTGTGAATACGATTAACAAGGATTACAGCACCTCTCAAGATGCAAAGAGGGCAGAGCTCATCAAACAATTTAGGGAGCGACAAGCATGATAGACATTATTGAACAAATGGCAGTACAAGCCTCTCAGGGCATGGAAGAGACAACACATGATGTTAACGGCATAAGGCATTGCAATACATGCAATGAGCCAAGACAAGAGTGGATATTAATGCTTGATGAGATGAGAAAAATGCCTGTACCTTGCGCCTGTATAAGGGCTGAAGCAGAAGCTAGGAAAGAGCAGGAGAAGAAAGAACGCTTTGACCAGCTTGTAAGAGAGCTAAGAGAAGACGGAATCAGAGACAAGAAGTTTCAGAAGTGCACTTTTGAAAGCGACAACGAGCCTAGATCAGAAGCGTCAATCATGGCAAGGCAGTATCTTACCAACTGGAAAAAGATGTACTCCAACAATTATGGGATTATCTTCACCGGCAATGTTGGAACAGGAAAAACCTTCCTTGCTTGCTCTATAGCCAACGCATTGATTAACAAGGGAATTTCAAGCAGGGTCACTAGCTTGCCGACAATCCTTAGCGAGATACAAGGCACATGGGACAAGAGTGGGTATGTCGCAAGGCTGATGCAATACGATCTCTTAGTTATTGATGATTTTGGCACAGAAAGAACTTCAGACTACGGCATGGAACAAGTCATTAACATTGTTGAAAAGCGCCTAAACTCTGAGCGTCCTTTGATTGTCACAACAAATATCAGCATTGAAGAAATGGATAGTGTGACCGACTTAGCTAAACAGCGCATCAACTCACGTCTTCGTGAAATGTGCCCGATCATCATTCCATGCACAGGAGTCAACAAAAGAGCCGAATCTACAGCAGGAAGAGAAAACGACTCGATACAGCTCCTTTTTGGAGGTGAACAATGACATTCTCTTTCACGGTACCTGGAAGCCCAACTCCAAAAGCTAGACCAAGATTTACAAAGCGTGGAGGGGTGTACACGGACGTAAAAACAGTCCAGTACGAAATGTTAGTACGGCAATGCTTCTATGCAAGTAAAAGCAATGAGCCTTACAAAATCAGCAAAGACAAACCAATTTTGCTATCACTCAAAGCATATTTTCCGATACCTAAGTCATGGCCTAAATACAAGCAACAAGAAGCAGCTGAGGGCAAAATACCGCATACGGTAAAGCCGGACTACGACAATATTGCAAAGAGTATCACAGACGCCTTGAACGGACTTGCATGGGTAGACGACAGCAGAGTATACGCAGCCACAGTAATCAAACTCTACTCGGAGAATCCGAGAGTAGAAGTAACCATAAGGGGAGAAAAACAATGAACAAAACAATTCTTATCGGCCGTTTGGTCAGAGACCCGGAAACAAGAAGTACGAGCAATTCTAATGTGTGCAATTTTACTTTGGCTGTTGATCGTAGGTTTAAAAACGCCAATGGAGAGAGACAAGCTGACTTTATAAACTGCGTGGCTTGGAAGCAAACCGCTGATTTTATCAGCCGTTATTTCGGCAAAGGATCAAAAATCGCGGTAGTAGGAAGCATTCAAACGAGTTCTTGGGATGATAACGAAGGTAAGAAGCAGTATAAGACAGAAGTCGTTGTCGAAGAGGCTTATTTCACCGAGAGCAAAGGCGATCAAAAAAGCAAACATACGCCGAGTTACGAACAAGAAATGATCAACGCAGATGACACCGTGCTGCCGTTTGACGTGTGAGGAAATAGAAAGAGAGAAAAATGAATAAGTTTAGAAAATATTGCCCGAATGTCTGGATAGCAGAGTGCGAGGAAGAATACGAACGAGGAGACATCATCTACCTAGAGACTAAATACGGAAAAGAGGTCGAGTGTGAAGTATACAACCTTATTGGTAGAAGAGGAACACAGGAAGAGCCAAAGTGGTTTTACTCGATTGTCAGAACAGATGAAAAAAGCTACGCCGAAAGGAAGGCGGAAAAATACGAAAATGCAGCGGCAAGAAGCTTAGCAAGAAGCAACGAAAGATTTAAAGCTGCAGAAGAGGGGCGAGAATTCCTATCGTTAGGTGAGCCGATTAAGGCTGGCCATCATAGCGAAAAACGGCATAGGGCCTTGATTGATAGAAACTGGCGACGCATTGAGCAAGCCACCGAACACATGAACAAGGCCGAGGAACAAGAGTGGAAAGCTAAATACTGGGAACAGAAAGCAAAGGAGATAACCCTCGCTATGCCAGAAAGCTTGGAATATTTCAAATTTAGGCTAGAACAAGCCGAGGAATACCATCAAAGATTAAAAGATAATCCAGAATTGCGCATGCATTCATATTCGCTAACTTACGCCAAAAAAGAAGTCAATGAACTTACAAAGAAAGTTGAAATTGCAGAAACACTATGGGGAGTACAGAAAAATGACGATTGAGGAACAGGAAAAACTAAAACCCTGCCCGTTTTGCGGCGGTAAGGCACACGCTGCATTTCATAATGCCAGACATAAAGATGATGAATATTACTTGGTCATGTGTTCGAAATGTTTTGCCAGAGCGGTCGGCGAAACATTTGATGAAGCGGTTGAGGTATGGAACAGGAGGGTTGAGCATGACGATTGAAGAATTACGAGAAATGCGTGGAGCAATAGGCACACTTGCTTATTGGAATGGAGAAACGGCTGAACCACTAACGCCTAATAACGGGCTGTATAAATCCTTATTGGCACTAATCGACGCAGAAATAGCCCGCCAGTCAGTAACAAGCGAGGAAGGGCATTGTTGGTACTGTATTGGCATTGAATCGCACGGAATCGCAGCGGTCAAAACCGTGACGGACGAATACGGCTATGAACTTGGAGGATACGACACGCCGTATAACTTCTGCCCGAACTGCGGTAGACGACTGGAGGGGGAGGGATGATAGATAATCTACAACCTTGCAAGATGTGTGGTAGCAAAGACATTATTACCTACACCAGAAAAGTCAGCCACTTTAGCCACAGAACAGATATCACATGCCAAGACTGCTATTACCAAGTCAGCAAAGTTGAAAGATACGATATGGATGCTGAACGAAAAGCTACAGCAGCTTGGAACTATCGCGTTGAGCCGTGCAATGTTTGTTGTGGTGCCAAGCCATTGAAAGGGAAAGTGATACTTACGCATTATCTTGGATTTGAAATTTCGTCTGATGTAGGCAATTTCGAGTTCTGCCCATCATGTGGTAAGCGACTGTGCGACAGCGAATGGCTAAACCTAAATCAGCACATTACAGAAAATGAACTTCTATCAGGTGATAGCCCATGACACCGCTTGAGGAAGCCAGAAGAGAGCTTGATATCTACAGGTTACAGCTTAGATTTCTGCAATACGATGGTCTGATTCAATGGAGACAAATTACAAAGTTGAAATAGTGGAGGAGGTTTGAGCGATGGATAAAAAAGACAGTTGGACAAAAGGAATCGCAGAGAAATACTTGAAATCGGAAGTGCCGCCTGTAGAACTAGGCAATAAAAATAAGACGGGTGAATGTGGCATGTGTGGAGTGAAAGTCAAAAAACTCACTTATCAGAAAGTCGGCAAAGTTGAGTTTATGATATGCGAAAACTGCAAATCAATAATGGATATGTGAGGATTGAGTGATGGATATTGAGAGAGAACTTAAAGAGAAGATTTTGAAACTATTTGAAGAAACAGACCGACAAGCAGACGAGCAGGAAGCATACATACAAGAACTGCGACAAAGACTATATCTTGCCGAAAAGGTCTGTTACGAAGCCAACGGGTATTTGAAAAGTAAGGAAAACCCTCTTGGCAGAATTTATTTTGAAAGACTAGAAGATGCCGTAAAAAAGTGGGATAACGGCAGACCAAACAAGGGTGCTCAATATGTTGTGTCGGATGAATACCACAGCAAGATAAGACAAGACTTTGTGATGCTGGAGGTGGAGGAGCGAAGAATGAGAGAGATTAAGTTCCGAGGGAAACGAATAGACAACGGGGAGTGGGTGTTTGGCGATTATTCCAGATATTCAAAAGACAAAAGCATAATCATGGTTGATTTGCTGGAGCAAGAGGATTATTGGGTGTCAAGCGAAACCGTTGGACAATACACAGGACAAAAAGACAAGAACGGGGTTGAGATTTACGAGGGAGATATTGTTCGCTGGATAAATAGCGATGGTGAAAGCGTTCATTCAGTGGTTGAGTTCGTTGATGGTGCGTTTAGGGTACACAACGTGTGTTTCACGCTATGGGATTATTTAGATAATGACGCGGAAATCATCGGCACCATCCATGATAATCCTGATTACAAAGTTGAAAAGGTGGAGGACTAAATAATGAAAATAGAAATTAATTTAGACGAAAAAGAAATAAAAGATATGCTGCATAGCAAGATTGCAAGCGGACTGTATCTTGATACCGTAACACGCGAATCAAGAATGATTAAAAGTGAGATAAAACAAGCAGTTAGAGATGTTATCTACAAGCAAAAAGAAGAAATAATTGACAGAGTTGTTAAGCAAGCAAGCGCTGAAATGGTGCGCAAGGGAATTACTAAGTTGCTAGAGGCTGAGCCATGACACCGCTTGAGCGAGCACGGTGTGAGCTACGGTGGGAGGAAAACAAGCTAGAGTTCTTTAAGCACGATTGCTTCAATCTTCAGCGCAGAAAAACATACCTCTCACCGTATCACGCGGAAGTAAATAAGATTGGCGTCGGAATTAATCGGTTGAAGAAGGAAATCAGAGAGCTGGAGGGGATGCATGATAGATAGCTTACAAAGACGAGAGTGGCGGGATTTTGCACGCAAGGACCTGATCAGGTATAAAAATGCGCACATTGCTATTAATCGCTACTTGGCAAGAATAGATACGCTCAGAGCCAAAGCAGAGCAGTTCACCAGACCCCTTGACCCTGACAATGTGCAAGTGCAGGCAGCGAACAATGGACCAGAAGACATCATGTGTAAGCTTGTGGACATGCAACAAGAACTACGCCGTATGCAGCGTGAAAGAGAAAACTTATACATGGAGCTTGCCGAAAACATTAGCGAAGTGCTTCTTGTGCAGCATCAAACAATTCTGCGGCATCATTGGCTACACGGCAGAGCGCTATATGATATTGCCAAAGCACTTAAGCTTTCTTACGACTGGACAAGGCATCAACATCGCATAGCGCTAGAAGAATACGGAAAAAGTCACAACACAATTCGATAAAAAAGCCTTGAAAAACACAATGGTATGTCGTAAACTCCAAATGTATAGATGCGCCGAGGGAGACCAGGCGCATTACCATTTAGATAACTTGGATATGGCCAGCGCGTAATGCCATATTCGCCACATGGGGCAAGTGGTCAACAGTGCTCCATTATTTTAGACAGTACCCCACACGCCTCTTAGCAATGCGAACCAGGTGGGGTGCTTTTCTTTTGCGGTAAAAGCACCGGCAGTCGACAAGGCTGAAGACATAAGAACTCACACAGCGTCTCCCTGCTCCCTCCGGCTGTGCCTGATTTCATGGCAGCCAGTGTGGACCGGTGCTGCCGCTTTTTATTATGAGGTGAACATGGCACAAAGAGCATTATCATTCTGCAAGCATTCTGGCTGTGATGAATTAATAGATAAGGGTAGCTACTGTGAAGAACACCTACCCCTACACCAGCAAAGAAAGCAAGAGAGAACCGCCACCTACTATAAGAAGCGCGGTTCATCAACAGAACGCGGTTATGACGCTAACTGGCAGAAGTTTAGAAAGAACTATCTGCAGAAGCATCCGCTCTGCATAAGGTGCCTATCACATGGCTTTACTAAAAATTCTGTACTAATCCACCACCGCACCCCCCTCCGTGGTGGTGGGGACAAGTACGCAGAAAGTAACCTTGTAGCGCTATGCAACCAATGTCATGAAGTTATAGAAGGCAGAGCCTACGACAGCAACCAAGCAGATATAAATAATTACAGGGCGTAGGGTAGGGGGCATACAATCTCTATTTTGTTTCTGCCCTAGACCGGGGGCCAAACTCTTTACACAATTTTCTCCCAGTGTGGGAGTCCGAAAGGAGTGATTCTAATGCCAGACAGCAGACCTAAACCCATTGCATTGGTTAAAGGCCACAGGACTAAAGCCGAGATAGAACAGCGCAAGCAAGCCGAATCGCTTCTTGTTACAGGCTCTTCTATGCGTGAATGGCCAGAGACAAGGGATAACCCTGTTTCGCATAAGTATTGGCTTCGACTGAAGAAACTATACGCGGCCATTGATAAGAATGATGCTTTGCTTGAGCCGGTACTTAATCGCTACTGTGTGTTACTGGCAGAGTGCGACTCAGCACAAACAGAAGATGTCAGGCTTCACAAGTTGCTTGATGACTTATATGAACGAAACAAAGAGATTGATGCAAGCGATTACTTTGATATGGTGATTGCTTTGAATAAGCAAGTTCTTGACAACAGCAAGCTATTGGACTCCAAGCGCAGGATGCTTCTTGCGATCGAGAAGGATAACCTCATGACGCTTGTATCTCAGATGAGGGCAATACCTAAGAAGCCTGAAGAGAAGAAAGCAACATCCGGCATTGCTGCCTACAAGGCAAGAAAAGAGGCTCGATAAGATGTGTTCAACAAAGATAAAGCGAATGATGTCATAGAGTTCATTAAATGCTTGCATCATACTGGCGACTTTTTTGGCCAAGAGTTCAATCTTCAGAAATGGCAAGCAGAGGCATTGTCAGAAGTTTACGGAAGCGTCAATGAACTTGGCAGGCGAGTTACTCGATACGCCTATTGGGAAATTCCTAAAAAGAACGGCAAGACGGAGATAGCTGCTGCTATAGCTATCTATCATCTTTTTAACGATCCGCCTGGAGGACAAATCTATTGTTGCGCTGCGGATCGTGAGCAAGCAGGGCTTGTCTACAAAGCAGCCAAACAAATGATTGAACAAGATGAGAGTCTGACAGAAGTTCTGGTAATCACCGACAGCAATAAAACCATACGCAATAGTGAGACGGATACCTATTTGAAAGTGCTGTCTGCTGAGGCGTACACCAAACACGGTATCAATCCTACTGTTGTTATTTTTGACGAGCTACATGCACAGCCCAATAGAGACTTATGGGATGTCATGACGTTTGGTGCCGGTGCTGCACGTAAAGAGCCTTTGTGGTGGGTAATCACAACAGCTGGTGATGATCCAGACAAGAAGTCTATTGGCTGGGAAGTACACGACAAGGCTGAACGTATAAAAAACGGCACATTAATAGATGAGTCGTGGCATGTGCGAATATTTGGCGCGCCTACTGATGCAAACATCTTTGATGAGTCAGTTTGGTTTGATGCTAATCCTAATCTTGGCGTTTCGATAGATGTTGAAAATGTGCGATTGGAAGCCAAAGAGGCAAAAGACAGCGCAGCACGTGAGAAGCTTTTCAGGTGGCTTCGACTAAATCAATGGGTGGCGGTCAAGCGCTTAGGCTGGCTTCCACTTCCACTTTGGGACAAGACAATAGGCGATTGGAAAGAAGCAGAGCTCAAAGGATTGTACTGTTATGTAGGGCTTGACCTTTCGTCTACTACTGACCTCACCGCGATTGCAGTTGTGTTTCCTCCGCAGAAAGGGCTAGACGACTGGCGCGTTATTTTTCGCACGTTTGTTCCTGCCGAGTCTATGAAGGAAAGAGTGAACAGAGACAAAGTCCCTTATGACGATTGGATAGATGATGGCTACCTCATTTCCACAGAAGGAAACGCTGTTGACTATGCGAGAGTGCAAAACGAGATAGAGAACATTAACGCAATGTACAAGGTGCGTTATCTATGTGTGGATAAATGGAACTCCACCATGATGACACAGAACCTACAGAGAAAAGGCATTAAGTCAATCGAAATAGAGCAGACCATTACAGGAATGAGCCCAGGCATGAAGAAGATTGAGCAGCTCATGCTTAAGGGTGAATTAACACATGAGGACAATCCGGCCGCGCGCTGGTGCTTCGGTAATGTGGTTGTTGCTACGGATGGGAACGAGAATATTAAACCTATGAAGAATAAAAGCTTTGAACGAATTGAGCGACATAGTAGTTGCGTGGATTAACGCAATGGCGGCCGCTGTGAAGTTGGAACAGAAGCGGTCAGCATACGAGAGTAGAGGGATAAGGGTGGTATGAAAATAAAACTGTTTGGACGGACTTTGAGTTTCGCAACACAACTAATCTCCCTGCTGTTTCGGACGATCGTGGCTGGTCTGCATATTTGTCTGGCAGAGGTATTACAGTTTCGGCTAATTCGGCTATTCAGATTGCCACTGTAATCCGTTGCGTTGATGTGGTGGCTAAGACAAATGGCTTCACTTCCTCTGGCCTTGATGCAAGATACCAACAAGGGGAAGACAAAAGCCAAAGACCACAGTATATACAGGCTTTTGAGCAAGATGCCAAACCGAGATACAACAGCGTATGAGTTTTGGCACATGTATGTTGTTAACCTCATGCTTACACGTGGAGCTTACGCCAAGATAGTCCGAGACCAAAACGGCTATATCAGAGAGCTTTGGAACATCCCTACAGCGAATGTATCGAAATATTTCAACCGTAAAACAGGCGAGAGATACATTGTTGTCAGCACTGGTAAGAAATCAAGTGAAACCTTGTATGAAGGCCAGTTCATGTACACGCAAGGGTTTCGGTTTTCAGATGAGCGAGACCCTCTAAACCCTATCTTTAGCCGCTGATACTTTAGGACTGACCGCTTCGTTGAACGCTTTCTCGAAGGGATTCTTTGAAAACGGCTCTAATCTTGGAGGGTTTATCGAGTATCCCGGCACATTAAGTGATGAAGCTTATGCACGCTTCAAAGAGTCATGGGAGAAATCCTACGCAGGTGTAATGAACCAACACAAGGTTGCATTCTTGGAAGAGGGTACAAAGTACACTCAAGTAGGGCGAGACCTTGATAAGAGTCAAGCGCTTGAGAGTAGAAAGTTCCAGATACTAGAGATTTGCAGGGCTTTCGGTGTTCCACCTCATAAGGTGTTTGATCTCGAAAGGGCAACATTCTCAAATATTGAGCAACAGAACATTGAATTTGTACAAGATTCGATAGACCCAATGGCCGTACGAATAGAACAGACCATATACAAAGACTTACTGACAACCGCTGAACAGCGGTCTTTTTATGCCAAGTTCTTTGTCAATGGTCTGCTCCGTGGTGATACCGCAACCAGGACAGCCTATTACCACAACGCCAGACAAGACGGCTGGATGAATGCTGATGAAATCCGGGCATTAGAAGACATGAACAATATTGAAGACGGCAGTGGCCAGATATACGCGATTAACGGAAACATGATTCCGCTATCGAGTGTTCCACAAAACTTACCGAAAGGGGCAACTAAATGAAAAGAATAAATCTTGAAGGCTACATCATCTCCGAAGAGGACCGTTGGATATACGACTACTTTGAAGTTCCGTATTCGTCTATTGGAATGATTAGAGCATTTCTAGCAGATGCAAACGGAGAAGACATTGAAGCCTATATCAACAGCGCTGGTGGTGATGTGATTGCCGCGTCTGCCATGTACAACGAGCTTCGCAAGTATGCAGGAAACTCCACCGCGATAGTCACCGGGATGTCAGCTTCTGCCTCTACTCTGTTGATGCTGGGCTTTGACAAAGTAGTTGGTACACCGACTTCTTCGTTCATGATTCACAACATCTCCACAGGTGCACAGGGCGACTACCGCGTTATGGAGCACACCGCAGAAATGCTGAAGGTGATGAACGAAACATTGATTAATGCCTATGAAGCCAAAGCCGGAGACAAAGTCAACCGAGAAACACTTCAAAAATACCTTGACGCAGAAACGTGGATGAGTGCGCAGGACGCTCTTGCTATTGGTTTGATTGATGAAATCGAGCTGAAAGAGGGAGAAGTTTTGACTACGCCTAAACAATCCATGCTTACGAACCGCATGGCAGCATGCTTCTCTCCGGAGAAGATGCGTGTCTATGCGGAGCGCTTAAAGCCTGAACAGACTACAAACCAGACTGAGGACGGGGGCGAATGCCAGCCCGTGTCAGATATTAATCCAACGGCCAGCATTCGCAAAAAATTATTAGATGTCTAAAAGACAGAAAGAGAGAAAAAATGAAGAAAGTATTTGAAATGAAACAAGAGCGCGCCAATCTAACCGCGTCAATCCGTGAAATGATTGATAAATTCGAAGGCAAAGAGATGGGTGCAGAGGATACCGCTATCCTCAAGAAAATGGAAGCTGATTTTGACAGCTTGAACAACAAGATTCTCACCGAAGAGCGCCAGCTTGAGCGTGAGCGCGCTATGGGCGAAACAGGCAAACCTGACAGCACACCTAGCAATGATGTTAGAAACATGTTCTCTGCTGCTTTGTCTGGAGACCCTAACAAAGTCGCTGCCTTCCAGAATGCTATTGATCTCGGCACGAATGCAACAGCCGGTTTCTTGACCGCTCCTGTTGATTTTGTAGAAGAGCTCATCAAAGGTTTGGATGCTGATTTGTTCATGCGTAGAATCGGCACCGTTGTTGGTCCGATCGGGCAAGGCCAGACCTTAGGCTATCCTGCCATGACCGCAGATGTTGACGACTTCTCCTGGCTGGGCGAAGTTGTTGCGGCAGTTGAAGATACTGGATTGACCTTTGCGCGCAGAGAGTTCAAGCCCAATCGCATGAACAAACTCCTGAAGGTTTCCAAGTCATTAGTTGCTCACGCTAATATGGCTGACGGTGTTGTCAAAGACCGTTTGCAGTATAAGTTAGGCGCTACCGCTGAAAAAGCCTACATGACTGGTGACGGCTCTGCTAAACCTCTAGGCGTTTTTACTGCTAATGCTAATGGTATTACCACAGCGCGTGACGTGGTGGGCGAAAACACCGCTACTGCTGTTACTGCGAATGGTCTCTTAGACGTTAAGTTTGCAGTCAAACAACAGTATCGTGCACGTGCGAGCTGGGTTGCTCATGATGACTTTGCGAAACAAGTAGCTAAGTTGAAAGGTACTGACGGTCAGTACATCTGGCAGCCGTCCTTACAAGCTGGTCAGCCTGATATGTTGCTTGGCGCTCCTGTGTACACTTCACAGTTTGCTCCGAACACTTTCACTGCTAATCAGTATGGCGCGGTCTACGGTGACTTCAGCTACTACTGGATTTGTGATGCTGATGAAATCAACATCCAAGTCTTACGCGAGCTTTATGCGGCCAACAATCAAGTAGGTTACTTGGTCGACTACTTCGGTGACGGTATGCCGGTACTGGCCGAAGCTTTTGCACGTCTGAAATTTGCGTCTGCTTAATGAAAATTAAGCTGAACACCACAATGGCGGGTCCGGAGGGAGTTTTCTTTCCGGACTCTGTTATTGATGTAAATGAGAAACAGGCAAAGCTACTCATAGCCGGTGATTATGCAGAAGCTATAGAACCTGAAGAACCAAAAACAACAAAAAGGCGGTAATAATCATGGCTATACGTGTAGTTACAGAACCAGCAGCAGAGCCAGTTGTACTCTCTGATGTGAAATTACATCTGAGAGTTGATGAATCAAACTCTGAAGAGAATAACCTAATCACAGCATTGATAGTGGCTGCAAGGCAATGGTGCGAAAACTACACAGGTAGACCTATTGGCGTTCAAACCATAGAAGAAACATTTAGTGGCTTTCCGCCTGTTCCTTTCATTGGGTTGAAGTACCGTCCAATTAACTCTATTGAAGCTGTGAATTATACGGACGCTCACGGAACAACTGAGACTCTTGATGCTAACAGTTATGTACAAGATACCAGCGCTGGATGTGTGGTTCTTAAGCCCGGTCTTAATTGGCCAAGTTTCGAGCCGTACATCATTGAGCCTGTAAAGGTGCGATATACAGCCGGTTACACGACAGTTCCGCAAACCATCAAGCAAGCAATCTTACTCTTAGTAGGACATTGGTATGAGAACCGTGAAGCCGCCATTGTTGGGCTGATGCCTTATCAGATACAGTTCTCAGTTAAGGCTCTGCTAGACCAGTACCGTGTTAGGTGGTGGACTTGATGCGAGCAGGAAAACTTAGAAACAGAATCGCATTAGAAGCCTTCACAGATGCAAAGGACTCTTATGGTCAGCCTATCCAAAATTGGGCACATCAGCGCTATTTATGGGCTGAAGCCATTACTGGTGGAGGTACAGAGTTTTATGCAGCACAAAAACTGCATTCGTCTACAAGTGTAGTGTTTCGAATTCGCCATACGACAATAGACGTCAAAAACCGCTTTAAGTGGCAAGGACGCACATATGACATTCTGAACATACAGCCAGACGAAGGCACACAACGTCAGCTTCTTGTATCGTGCAAGGAGGTTTTGTAATGGAGATAGAGCAAGCTTTATATGCAAGACTCATAGCAGATACTACCCTCAAGGCCTTAATAGGCGACCGTCTTTATCCTGATGAACTACCACAAGGATGCGCTTTGCCAGCCGTTTATTACATAGACGTGTCTGACGTCAAACGGCACATCTTGACTGGCCAGATTAAGCAGGAACGGCCGACAAAACAATTCACTATCCAAGCTCTCAGGAAATCACAGACAAAGGAAGTCGCGGCAGCCATAAAGGCGTGTTTGTGTGACTATCACGGAACATTGTCAGGGCTTGAGGTTCAGCACATCATGTTGAACTTCGAGACTGGCTCTCAGCAAACATCAGCAGACGGAACGATTAGAGTTTTCGTCCATGATCTCGAGTTTGAGATCACATACGTGCATGAATAGGAGAACTTATGGCACATAAAGCATTTGGAACTACACTTAAATGGGGTACAGCCGCTGTGGCTGGACTCACAAGTATTAACGGCATTGAAATCACAGTTGATTCGATCGATTCAACAACTCATCAATCAGTTGCCGGATTCCGCGAGTTTGACCCCGGTCTTGCTACTGCCGGTGACGTGACGGTTGAAGGCTTCTTTGACAAGGCTGACACGCTTGGTCAACAGGCTATGTTGACTGATGCAAACGCCAAAGCGAAAAAGGAGACAGTCATTGAGTTTCCGACTACACCTAAGGCTACATGGACTTTCAATGGTTTTATTACAGCTATCAAAATCGGTGACGCTGACCTTGAAGGAAATATCAAGTTTTCAGCGACTATCAAACCGTCTGGCAAGCCTGTAATGGCTATTGCTTCAACTTAATCTAACAGGAGCCGGGCAACCGGCTCCAATCATTTTTAATGGGGTGAAACAATGATTCCTTTTGTTACTTACGAACTGGATAAAGTTTATCGCTTGAGATTCGGGATGCAGACTCAGGTTGAATTTGAACAACTGACTGGTATTAATATAGGTGAGTTAGAGACTAGGGAACTCACAGCCACTGAAGGTGCGAAGATGCTCTTTTGTATGATGCGCGCTGATGGAAACAAAGACATGACTTTTGAAGAGTGCATGGCAATTGTTGATGAACATGCGGCTTCTATGTTGGAAGTTAACACGAAAGTCAGTGAGGCACTTGTAGCTGCCTACAATACAGGTAAAAAAGCAAAAAACTTGAAACCGGTGTAGAGCACCGGATTGATTTTACAAATGAATTTAAAGTAGCGTGTGAAATCGGATTAAAGCCTGAAGAGTTTTGGGCTCTGACTTATGCTGAGTTTTCGGAATTGGTTAACGCTTATAACATCAACAAACGGCACGAAAGAAATACAAACATCTATATTGCTTGGCATGTTGCTTTATTCAATCGTCAAAAGGTTTTGCCAGCTCTTAACGCTCTTCTGATTGATCCCTATCAAACTGAACCAAAGGAACAAACGCCTGAAGAGATGCTTGCAGTAGCGAGGCTGATAAACGCGGCTTACGGTGGAACGGAGGTTGTTCTATGTCAGGATTCGAACTTTGAAGGATTAGATGATCTGATTAGAGACTTGGCTGAGTTTGGAGACAAGTCAATGCCAGGACTTCAAGATGTTTCCAATAGAGCAGCTGATGTGATTCTCCACAGAGCGAAAGCAAAGGTTCATGTCAGCGAAGATGAAGACAAGACTCATCTGAGAGACCTCTTGGTATCACGTAAGGGAAGGACTACGAAGCTAAAAGGCGGCAAGAAGTCTGCCTTAGCAAGAGTCACGTTCAAGAAGGGTGGCGAGCATGCCGTACCTTGGAACTAGGACACAAGCTTGTTATAGATGGTCAGGTGAGGGGTAAGGTTCAGCCTTATCCCTTCCTTCGTCCGGCAGCAGACGAATCCAAAGAAGAAATAAATCAAATGATAATTAGTGAAATGAACAAGCAACTGGAGGGGCTTAAAGGATGAGTAATGTATTAAGAAGCCTTGTGATAAAAGTGGGCGTAGACCTCTCCAATGCTCACTCTGGTTTAACAAAACTTTCCAAAGACCTGAAATCCACTGGCAAGTCTATCACTTCAACTGGCGAAAGCATGACTAAAGGTATCACCATGCCTGCCGTTGCCGCTGTGACTGGTTTGACTGCATTAGCGGTAAAGTCTGGCGCAGCCGCGGATGAGCTTTTGACTCTTTCTGCTAAGACTGGAATATCAGCGAAAGAGCTCCAGAAAATGGAGTATGCTGCGCGTTTCATTGATACCGAGCTAGAAACCATGACAAGTAGCATGGTGAAGCTGACAAAGTCAATGGATAACGCTAACAAGGCACGAAAGACCAAGAAGAAGCCTTTCAGAAACTTGGCGTGCAGTACAAAAACAATGACGGCACACTAAGAGACTCAACAGAAGTATGGTATGACGTCATTGACGCTTTGGGTTCAATGAGTAATGAGACCGAGCGCAACGCGATCTCTTTGCGATTGTTTGGACGTTCAGCGCAAGAGCTAAATCCCTTGATAGAAGCAGGAAGTGATGAGCTCAGAACACTCGGCTTTGAAGCTGAAAAAATGGGCGCTATTGTGAAAGATAGCACTGTGAAGTCATTGGGTGAGCTGGATGATGAAGTTCAAATCATGCAAGCGCAGTTCAAAGCAGGAACAATGGAGATTGCTGGTGCTTTCACTCCGGCTATTAAAGAGATCACTCCGCTTATTAAAACGTCCATTGTACCGGCTTTTGTGAAGTTGGCTGATGGTATTTCAAGTGTTATCAAGTGGTACTCCGGTCTAAACGATAACCAGCGCAAGATGGTCAACATGTTGGCGCTTACGGTTGTAGGTATCGGTCCTGTGACCACAGGCATTGGTAAACTCACCACAGGCTTAGGCGGTATTGTTGGCAAGTTTGCTGGTGCTGTAAAAGCCGGAGGTGGTTTCTCTGGTTTCTTATCTTCCTTGATCGGTCCTGGGGGCAAAATCGTTTTAGCTATTGGTGCCATTGCATTGCTTACTGCCGGTATCATGAAGATGGTAGACAGCTTCAAGCCCGGAACCGCTGAAGTTAGAAAGCTAATTGACGCAAGTGATGATCTAATTACAAAGCACCGAGACTCAGAGCGCGAAGCAGGAGCATCCGCTAGAGCCGCCAATAAGCTGACAAGCGAATTAGACGCTCTGCGACAGAAAACCAATAGAACGGCAGCAGAGCAGTCACGTATGGAGATGATTGTTGCATCTCTGACCAAAATCTACCCTGAACTGAACCTTGAGATAGAACGTCAATCAGGCGCTATTAACCTTTCCACCGCTGAAATTAGAGACTTTATCTCTGCAAAGAAAGACCAGATTCTTCTTCAGGTTTATGAGCAGAAATACACAGATTTACTCACCGCTCAAGTTGACCTTGAGGCACAAGTAGCAGAACAGCAGAAGCTTAGAGCAGATAAACAAGCCAAACTTAATGACATTCAGAAGAACGGTATAAAGCTCAGCGACTCATGGACTACTTCTACAGGCAGTCTCACCAAAGAGATTTTCAAGATTGACCAGAATATTGAAAACCTAACAAAGCAAATTGAAGACAACAATAAGGAGATGCAAGCGACTGATAAACAATATAATCAAGTCGCTAAAACCTATAAAGTCTTCTCTGGTGGCGTTTCTAAGGATGCGGCTTCTACTGCTACAGCGGTTAAAAAATCCATGACAGAACAGGGCCTAAGCCTTGAAGAGTGGATGAAGAAAACCAATGACGCTAACAAAGAACGCATTAGACTTCAGGAAGAACAGAAGAAGTCACGTGAAGAATACCTACTTGCTCTAGAGACAAGAACTGAACAACACAAAAACACAATGGGCTCTATTGAGGATGCTGGTATCCAGAAAACGAAGCTCACGGCTGCTGAGATTAAAGCAAATCTTGAACAGCAAATTTTAGACTGGACTAATTGGCGCGTATCTATCCAAACCTTATCTAAGAGAGTTCCTATTGACGTCATGACTGAGCTACAAAAGCTTGGACCGGGTATGCTTCCTGTTCTTGATGAGCTCAACGGCATGACTGAAAAAGAGCTTGCCGAGTGGGTGAAAGTCTGGCAGACCAAATCTGACTTAGCTACTAATGCGGCTAAAGATGAATTGGCACAAATGCCGGGTGCAGCGCAGACCGCTGGTAACAACACGACTACTAATCTTGGCTTAAGTTTGGCTGGACTGAAGAGTGCGGCACAAGGCAAAGCGAAAGACGCTAGAAACGCGGCAAAGATAGAATTTGACGGCATGGCTACTGATGCTTACGCGGCTGGCGAAAGCGCTGCTGCTGGTATCGCTAGAGGTTTAAAGGCTAAGAAGCAATTAGTTGTTAATGCAGCCGAAGATGTTGCTTACTCGATCCCAAAGAGGACGAGAGCTGTCTTGCAGACGGCTTCACCGTCAAAAGTAATGACAAAGATAGGTTTTGAAAGCCCTAGAGGATTGGCTAAAGGCGTTTTGTCAGGTATCGGATTAGTCAAGTCAGCCACTAGAAGAATGGCTCAAGCTTCTATACCTGAACTGAATAATTCGTATGAACTTGGTGTACATCCAAACACGAAACAAGCACTTGTTAGTGAAGACCGAAGCACAGGAAATCTAGTAGAAGCTTTCAAAACGGCTTTAGACGGAATGGGTTTCTACATTGACAACAGAAAATATGGGAGGCTCACACATGCTTAATCAGCCTTTCTACTATAAGAATCATCAGGGGCAAACGGTTGACTTCACGGTTGCCCCTTTTGGTTGGAATGGCCTTGAGCCTTTGGATTGGGATTGGACTCCAAATGTAAAGGCTAGGCCTTTTCTCAATGGCTCTAGACTCATCAGGCTATCAAAAAGCTATAGAGAGTTTGCAATACTAGTCATTGCTAAAGGCACAGCGCAGGAAGTAGCAGAAGGAGTTAATCATCTCAATGCGGTAGTTGAGGTAGACCTCTTAAGCAAAACGCAAGGCCAGCTCTGGCTAGGTGAGCAATACATCAATTGCTTTGTCACCGCGTCAGTACACGAAGAATACATTCAAGGTAACTTTGTATCTTTTGAACTAACGATATTTACGCTCTATCCTTTTTGGACAACAGAAGAACTGAACTCTTTTGCTACGTTTTCTACAGGTGCAGCTACAGGGTTTATCCTGCCGACAGCTTTGCCTTTCAATATTGGTACTACGCTTGGCACATCACGAATAGTCAATGAACACTACGCGCCTTCTCAGGCGGTCATTACCATGTTTGGTCCTGCGGTCAATCCGTCATTCACGATTGGAGATCACGTCTATACGGTAAATGGTGCGCTTGGAGCAGGAGAGCGCTTTGTCATAGACCAAAGAGCAAACACGCTTGTCAAAATCACTCAGCCCGGTGAAGTCATTAACGCTTTCAACCAGAGGGGAAAACAATACTCTGTTTTTGAGCCAATACCGGTAGGAGAGAGTCAGGTTTACTACTCCGGTGAATTTGCGATAGACATCTTACTACTGAAAGAAAGGAGTGCGCCACAATGGAGTTAATTCATGCTGATAATAACTTTGTTCAAATAGGTATCGCTCCGCATTTTGAGCAATATGACGCAGTATCAGGGCTTGGTGAGCGCTACTCAGATAATGACTTTGAGCTCTCGCTTGCTGAAATGGATTGGCTGAACCAGCGCATAGAGATTGGACATTTCTTATATGAAGAAGGTTCGGAGTGGGGCGGTAGAGTAGAAGACATTCGGCATGTATCCAATACCGTTTACTGCGGAGGACCCACTTGGCGTGGGATGCTATCTAGAAAAGTCATAAGTCCACCACCGGGACAAGCGTACCTTATTATTACCTCTACAGACGCCAATGCTGCTCTTGCGCTTCTAATTGGTAATTCTCTCGGTAGCTTATTCGAAGTCAGCACCGAAGCAAGCGGAATCATGGTCTCAGGGTCATTTAGATACACCAACTTATTAGCCGGTATTCACAACATGCTTCAGAAGTATGGTGCAAGGCTGGATATTGTTTTTGATGGTGTAAAGGTGAAGCTTTCCGCGAAACCAGTAGTTGATTACACCGAAGAAATTCAGCTAGATCAAGACTACGCTGCACCGCTAGAAAGCTCATTGAAAAATGGCCAGGCCTACAACCATGTTATAGCGCTTGGTGGCGGTCAGTTAATAAACAGAACCGTGGTAGAGATGTGGCGCACCGAAGCCGGGACGATTACTTCAACACCTCAGCCGCCTGGACTTGAGGACAAACAGTTTGTACTTGATTATCCAAACGCAGAATCAGTAGAAGAACTCACTAATAGCGCAGTTGCGGCTCTGATTGATAACGCACCTGTAAAGGAAATCAACATTGACTTGTCTGAGGTAAATGCTTCGCTTCAAATAGGTGACGTAGTTGGAGGCAATGATAGAGTCACCAACATGAAATTGAAGCAGCCAGTAACAAGAAAAATTCTTACAATTGACGACAACGGCAAGATGGTCAACTACAAGGCAGGAGATTAGCAATGGCACAAAAAGGAATAATTAGAAACACACAAACCGCTGATGTTGGCGCGCCTGAACTGGCGTCAATTTTTCAAAGCATGATTGGCAAGTCAGGGATAATGAAGGTGTACTCCAATCTATCAGCTACGAAAGTTAACGATAACACCGTTCAATTAGCCGCTGGAGTCTACAATCTCTCCGGCTATCTTTTGGAAGTTTCCAAAGGCACAACCCAGAACATTGCTATTGACTCAGGTACTTCTGGCCAGAATCGAAACGATATTATTGCCGCAGAATTTGTGCGTAATGGTGGCGGAACCGGCATAGACACTTTGCAGTTTAGAGTAGTCAAAGGGGCTTCCACTACTGGAACCGCAGCTGACCCTGCTCTAACTCAGCAAGATATAAATGGTACAGGAGTTACACGACAAGAGGCTTTGTATAGAGTCAAATTGTCAGGAACTGTGATAACAGCAGTTGAAATTGTTGCAGACATTCTTGAAACCATACAGGCTCTGGATGATGCAGTTGTTACCAAAACAGACTTGGCTAGTAATGCATTGGGTAAAGGAGCTTCAACTGTTGGGATACAAGACCCTACAGGAAAAATAACGGCCACAACTGTAGAAAAGGCTTTAGAAGAGATAGCAACAAACGTCAGTTTGCTACAAAATGATGCTGCAAAAGGTAACGTCAAATACATAACAGCACCAGCATCGGTACAGTATTTAATTCCTATGCCTTTGCTAACAACAAAGCTTATTGCCGTTTCAGTGAATACTGAAGAAAATGGTTTTGTCGTTCTTCTTAGCCGTTTCGGGGTTGGCCCATTTGTAAAGACAGTAATTAGAGATACCAATTCTGGTTTCCAAATACTAAGCAACGCAGACGGAAGCAATGCATATATCGTTAACAATAATTTCACATGGCGTGGGATTGCCATATCCGGGAGTGCTTAATTACCTATCGCAAGCCAAGCAAACCGATATTTGCTGCAAACAACAATCTAACAACCTACCGCCTCAGGGCGGTTTTTTTATGCCCAAAATCGGGCGAAAGGAGCATCAATGCCAAAACTATTTATTAACGCATCTAACCAGTCCGGCAATCCATACGCTTATGCAGGAACAAACGAGCGCGTACAAATGGAAAAATTAGCCGCCTTACTAAAGGACGAGTTAGACAAATACAACTGCGAAACAAAAATAGCGACTGCGTACTATATACAAGACAAGGCTAAGGAAGCTAAAGCGTGGGGTGCTGATTTTGCTATTGCGCTTCATTCGAACGCGGCAAATGGTACCGCCAGCGGCACACAAGGCTATTACAATCGTTACTATCCTGTATCAAAAAACATTGCCATAAAATTGGTAGACGCTATTAATGCAATCAACCCAAATAGAAAAAACGCAAGCCGAATTGTGGACGATTACAGTTATTTAGATGTTTATAAGTTTGGCGAATTGGGCATACCGTCTTTGCTGGCTGAGGTTGCGTTTCATGATAACCCGACAGAGGCGCGCTGGATCGTTGAAAATTTACCAGCAATAGCAAAAGCCATTGCCGGATGTCTTGTAGCTGAATACAATTTGAATTTAAAAAACACAGCGACAGGTGGTAGCACATTCCCTGCTGGCACGTTGTACCGCGTCCAAGTCGGTGCATTCTCCATAAGGGCAAACGCAGACCGCAAGGAAGCCGAACTGAAAGCGTTGGGCTACCCTACATATATGGTGACTGTTGGCGACTTATATAAGGTGCAGACAGGCGCATTTAGCAAACGCGAAAATGCCGATAGACTAGCAGCTGAATTAAAAGGCAAAGGCTTTGACGTGTTTATAACTTCAGAGAATGGCATGCCTGTTGGTACTGGTGTTAGTGCTCCTATTCAAAATGGCGACAAAATTAAGATAAGAAGCGGAGCAATTGATTTAAATACCAAAGGAAGCTTCAATGCTGAGGTTTACCAAAATACATATATAGCATTAAGTGTAGGCAATACCGAGGTAATCTTTGGTATTGGACCGGGTGCGGTGACAGGCAAAATACTATTAGCTGATGCATATAAGGCGTAAAGGGCGCGTGGCGAGTGAGCAAAGTGACAGAAACATTATTACTAGTAGCATCCATTCTGACTGCGCTAGGCACAATCTGGGCTACGATTTTCAAAATAGTTAAGCCGATTCAGAAGCTTGTCGAACGAAGCAATGACAACGAGAAAAGCAACCTCATGTTGATGAAATACCACATCAAGGAGATGTGTAACCGCTCTTTGAAACGTGGTTACTTATGGTCTGAAGAGCTGGACGACATCAATGAAATGTACGAATCATACGTAAAAAAGGGCGGTAACGGCTCAGCCAAGAGTAGAGTTGAGCGTTGCCGTAACTTACCCATTAAGCATCATGACGAACCGTGGGAAACAGAGAGGATTAGATGATGGAACAAATTACATCTTTAGCTTATTTGCTAAGCACAGCAGGAACAGTGGCGCTAGTCACATTGATTACGCAGTATGTTAAAAGCCTACTACCAGAAAAACTACCAATCAGAGTCTTCGTATTATTGCTTTGTTTGGTAATACAGTTGGGTTTGACTCTAGTGGTCAGCCCACAGCTAGAACCAATCATTTTAGCGATTGCAAACAGCTTTGTAGCAGCAGCCGCAAGTATGGGAGCATACGAAGTCACCTTCTCAAAAACTGAATAATTATTGAACGGCCGGGGAGAAATCCTCGGTCTATTTTTTATTTGTAAGCATGTATTAACCTCAACGAAAGACTCGTTTGTTAGAATTGGAGTATAATCAGTATTTACATTTAGCGTAGAGTTGTTAGAATGTGTTATTATAATTTTACAGTAATGTTTTTGTAACAATTGGAACAGATATTGAGAAGAGGTAAAAATGGCCCAAGATAAACCTCGGAAAATAGAACGCATTAAAAAAGGAGCATATAGCATTCGTCCGAATGCTTACAGAATAAGACCTTTTAATAACGGCATATCTATTGAGTTTGCGACAATAAATCAAAACAAGAAGGGGTCCGAAGATCCAGAAGCTCAAGTTAGAGCAACTATGAGTTATGAAATGTATAAAGGCTTTGTAAAACACTTTATTGTCTCTGGTATTATAATGCAAAAAGATATAGAGACAGACATTGGATTTAAAAATGCACACGTTTCAATGGAAGATACCCCTGACGAAAATCAAGAAGTGGAGGAATAATTATGAATGCTGCGTTGACAGACTGGTCATATAATACCTCACAGATTTTTAAAAGGCCTAAAGAATATTATAAACTCAGAGACGACATTATTAAGTCAGTCCCGCATAATATTTTGGGCAACGAATCTTTAGACCAGTTCATAACTATTAATGAAAACATAACAATCGCAAGTAAATATGCGGAAATAACGATCGATAATGAGATTATGCAAGGAATTCCGACCATTACTGGTACTAGAATAAATGTATCTTTAATCGTTGATTGTTTGGCGAATGGTATGAAAATCGAAGAGATATGCGAGGATTATAGTTTAAGCAAGGAACAAGTAAGAGTTGCTTTAGCATATACATCCGATGTAGTTGACCAAAATTGCATATGAGATTTCTTGTAGACGAAAACATTTCAACAAAAATTCGCCAACACTTACAGAATAACGGTCACGATATTCAGTGCGTCGTAGAGATAGCACCAGGAATGAAAGATGCTGATGTTTTAAACTGGGCGATACGTTTCGATAGAATCTTCCTTACCTCAAATGGAAGGGATTTTGTTGTACTTGTTCCCCAAATGGAAAACACAATCATTCTGGACTGATATGTTTTACATGCAATTTACCAAGAACCATTGTTTCAATTGCTGTAAAAAGCATTGAAAAGATAGTTTCAGAGGAAAAAGCTCATTGTGGTAAAACTAAATGTTGCAAGAGAAATGATCCATGTGATGCGTTCAAGAATGTTATTTATCAAGGTGATTATACAAACCTAATTAAAATCTATCCAAAGTCAAAAAAAACTGGTTGATCTTTTTGTTAATTAGTACTCATCTCTCTTACTTCTTACCCAAAGTTTAACTTTTCCCTCGTCCAAATACATGCCCGGTGTCAGTCCATCTTTGGTTAACGCCTGTAGCTTAATTCCATATTGCCATTCAGTGGCCATAATCGTCTCAAGAGTAGTTTCTCGCCATGCTTCCGGATAACACTCGCCAACCCATTCATAGCGGCGCTCGTAAAAGCGGTCACCATTTCTTCTATACAGATGATATCCGCCTCCGATATATACCTTATTCTCTACTAAGTTCATTCCGAATATCCTTAATTTTGTCTTGCGATGCCTGCGCCAATGTGCATGCTGCGGCATAGTCACCATAGAGCTTGAAAATCAGCTCAAGCAATTCCTCAATCAGTGATAAGTCACTTTTTATTTTGTCTAAATTCATGATTACACCTCCAAAATTACCTTATCTCATGTCCCGTTTTTGGTACATTACGCATATGAAATAACATGCATTATTGCGGTTATGAAATTGTTTTATTTGGGCGTGAAAGCTGTTAGACGCATTAAGTAGTGCATTAAAAAGTCCGCAAAGAGCGTGTCTAAAGCATACTGTTCTAGTCCCGCTCTTTCCGCCAAAATATGCTGAAAGCCCCGTCAATCGGGGCTTTTGCATTTTAGTGATACTAATTTGATAATTTATCTTAGTAGGTCGTTTTCTGACAAAATTTGCGTTTGTGCGGGATATTTCCTTCCGCCTCGACTATTTTTCTTGCCAAAGCTTATATTTTTCGACAATTTTGACGGCTGTGCGGTGATCCATTAGTATTTTCTAATACACTGCCGAAATTATTGCCGAGAAAAGTAGTCATTGACTAAATAAACATCTCCTATATTAGAAGCTCATAATGCACAGCCGGAAAAATTGCCAAAAATCTGCATAGCCGAAATAATTTCCAAATTCCGTACAAGCAGAGAAATTGCTTATTATTTGCTCAGTGGAAGTGAACTTAAAAGAAAAATATAAGCGGTGTCGCAGCCAACCAGGTAGCGCGACGATTTAATTTCCAAGCGGTGTCGCAGCCAACCAATCCATTGCAACGGATTCAGAACCCGCTCAGCGCTTTTTTATATTGAATTTCGACACCATGAGCGCACCGAAGATCACCATCAGCGCCGCGTAGACGTAGACGGAAGTCTCTTTGGCGAGCAGCATGAGGAAGGCCAGGGTCATCCCGGCTAGGGTGATGGGCAAGCCTTCAAATGAGCCTTCCGATAAACCTTGGGTATTGTAGCGTGCCAATCTGAAAATGCCGCAGACAATATAGATGACTACAGTCGCAGTCAGGGCAATTTTGGCCGGTCCGGGCGGCATGGGTCGAATCAGACTCATGTACACCAAGAGGGCAGGGGCGACGCCGAAACTGACGCTATCACCTAAAGAATCCAGTTGTACCCCAATTTCGGAGCTTGTGCCTAATCTACGTGCCACATGGCCGTCATAGCGGTCTGCGACAGAGGCTAAGCCGATAAAAGCAATAGCCCAGCGAAAGTGGCCATTGATTGAGAGAATAATGGAGAGGGTACCAAAGATGACATTTAAAAGTGTTAAAAAGTTTGCCGCGTTGCGACGGATAAAACTTTGGTTTTCTTCTGACATGAGATATCCTTTACCGCTTGGTCGTCAGGCAGTAATACTGCTTGACGCAAAGAGAAAACGCAAAAGTTAAGTCCATCAAAATGCGCTTCGTCCGTTCCGTTTATTTGAGGCTTAATTGAACGTATAATAGCATAATGCGAGGCTGGTTTTTTAAACAAATTATAAAGTTTTGTAACACACGCGGGTTTAATCGCCTCTTGCGGTCTTTTGCCAATGCGCGCTTCAGTCGTCATTTGATTCCTGCCTATGTGCGCCACTATCGTGTCAATACGGATGAAGTCAAACGTCCGCTGCAGGAATTTAGAAGCCTGAATGCCTTCTTTATCAGAGAACTGAAAGGGGAAGCCCGACCCGTAAACCCAGAGCCGAGCGTGATTATTTCGCCTGTTGATGCGCGCTTGGAGACTTCAAATAAGATAACGGAAGACTTGGAATTTTCGGTCAAAGGTCAAGCACTCACGCTCACGGAATTACTCGGTTCCGAAGAGCGGGCGAAGCCGTATGTCGGAGGTCAGCTTTTTGTCCTCTACCTTAGCCCCGCGGACTACCACCGCATTCACGCCCCCTTTGAAGCGAGCCTGGCGGAGCGCTACCACTTGGGCGAAAAATCCTGGCCGGTGAATGAGCTGGGTTTGAAGTACGGACCCAGGCCACTTTGTACAAACTATCGCATCATTAATCGTCTAACGGACGGCACAAGTATCGTCTTCGTCGGCGCGACCAACGTCAATTCCATCATTTGTGATGATGCGAAAAGCTGGCAAAAGGGAGCCGAAATGGGCTACTTCCAGTTCGGTTCTACCGTGATATTGCTCTTTGAAGAGGGCCATATAACGGAGCCGGTGGTGGCTGGGCAGAAGCTCAGGATGGGGGAGTACTTGGCTCGTTTTGCCAATCAGATCCCTAAAAATACTCAGTAAAAATATTTATAAAAAACTATCAGTTAGCTATTGACAATTTTAGTTAGCCAGCGCAAACTATAGGCAAATATGGGCGACAAGCCCTGTTTGTAACAGCCATTCAAAAGCAAATCTAGAAACGGAGAATAGCATGCGCAGCCTCAATGATGTCAAAGTGGGAGAGACCGCTGTGGTCAAAAAACTGCATGGTGAAGGTGCTACACGCCGCCATATTATGGATATGGGCATTACCAAAGGCACGACGCTGTTTGTGCGTAAAACCGCTCCTTTAGGCGATCCGATCGAGATTAATCTGCGTGGGTATGAGCTGACTCTGCGCAAAGATGATGCGGAAAAAATCGAAGTCGAAACAAATGAGGAGGGGCACAAGGCATGAGTGTACAAATTGCTTTAGCGGGGAATCCCAATAGTGGCAAAACCTCCCTCTTTAATGACCTAACCGGTAGCACCCAATATGTGGGCAACTGGCCGGGTGTCACCGTGGACAAGAAGGAAGGGCATTTGCTTTCCGATGAGTCGGTGGTGCTGCAGGATCTGCCGGGCATTTATTCGCTTTCGCCCTATACAACAGAAGAAATCATCGCACGTCACTACTTGGTCTACGATCAACCCGATGCCATCATTAACATTGTGGATGCCAGCAATATCGAGCGTAACCTTTATCTGAGCACGCAGCTCCTGGAGCTGGGCATACCGATGGTCATTGCGCTGAATATGATTGATATCGTGCGTAAAAACGGTGATCAAATCCATTTACAGAAGCTCAGTAAAGCGCTGGGGTGTGAGCTGGTGGAAACCTCCGCCGCCAAAGGGGAAGGCCTGGAAGAACTGTCTGAGAGGGCTGTTGCCGCCGCTCGACAGGATCCGAAACTGGAACAGCCCCATGTCTTTCAGGGCTCGGTCGAGCACGCTTTGGCTCACATCGAAGAGACGATTGAGAGTAAAGTTAAACCGCAGTTACTGCGCTTCTATGCCATCAAAGTCTTCGAACGCGATCCCAAAGCTTTGGAGGAAATCGCCTTAACCAGCGAGGAATTGGCCCATATCGAAGAACATATTGGGGATTGCGAGAAAGAGTTGGACGACGATGCGGAAAGCATCATCATTGACCAACGCTACCGCTTTGTGGAGGACGTGATTCGTCAGTCCGTGGTGAAAGGTCAGCCCGCAGGCAGTTTGACCGATTCGGATAAAATCGATTTGATTGTCACCAATCGTTACTTGGCTTTGCCGATTTTCATGCTGGTGATGTTCGTGGTCTACTATATTTCTGTGACCTCGGTCGGGACACTGGTGACGGACTGGACTAACGATGTGTTGTTTGGGAGCTGGATTTTGCCAGGTTTGGCACGCTTATTTGAAAGTCTAAACGTTGCACCCTGGCTCAGCGGATTAATCGTCGACGGTGTTGTCGGTGGGGTAGGGGCGGTCATTGGCTTCCTGCCGCAGATGATTGTGCTCTTTTTCCTACTGTCTATTTTGGAAGACATCGGCTATATGACCCGCATCGCTTTTATTATGGATAAACTATTCCGTAAGTTCGGCCTTTCCGGCAAGTCCTTTATCCCGATGCTGATTGGCTCCGGCTGTTCGGTGCCGGGCATTACGGCCAGTCGTACCATCGAATCCGAGCGCGATCGCCGGATGACGATAATGACGACCTCTTTTATCCCATGTGGTGCAAAGCTGCCTATTATTGCATTGCTGGCAGGGACGGTCTTCGGCGGCGCCTGGTGGGTTTCGCCTCTGGCTTACTTTGTGGGCGTGACTGCGGTGGTCATCAGCGGCATCATGCTCAAGAAAACCAAGATATTTGCAGGAACGGCTTCTCCATTCGTTATGGAGCTGCCTGCGTACCACTTGCCTTCAGCGAAAAATGTTTTACGTGCGACGGGTGACAGGGCTCTGGACTTCGTCAAACGTGCCGGTACCGTAATCCTCCTGGCATCACTGGCCATTTGGTTCCTGTCCACCTTCGGTATCGATGAAGCCGGTTTCGGTATGGTGGAATCACAGGAGAACTCGGTTCTGGCCTACTTTGGCCGTGCAGTGGCAAGGATTTTTGCCCCGCTTGGTTTTGGACAGTGGCAGATGGTCGTGGCGACTTTCATGGGCTTATTAGCCAAGGAGCAAGTCGTTGGTACGCTGGGTGTGCTCTACGGCATCGGTGGAAATGCGCTAGACTTGGTCGAGTCGGGCAGTTACGCGGGCTTTGGTGTGCTGGCTACGGATTTGACGGCTTTGGGGGCTTTTGCCTTCCTGGTCTTCAACCTGCTCTGTGCCCCCTGTTTCGCGGCAATCGGTGCGATCAAAAAAGAGATGAATAGCCCCAAGTGGACGGTTTTTGCCATCACTTATCTGACGCTTTTTGCCTATGTGATTGCCCTGATTATCAATCAACTCGGCCTCTTGCTGGGCGGCTCACCCTTTACCCTCTGGTCGGGCATTGCGCTGGCTTGCTTCGCGGTCCTACTGTATTTCATCTTCAGAAAGAATCCCTACGGGGAGGATATCCAGCCGCAGTTTAGGCTTAAGACAACAAAGGAGACGGCAAAATGATCCAATTCATCCAAAACAATCTCGGCAGCATTCTGGTCGGTTTGCTCTTGCTCATCATCGTGGGTTTGGCAATCTACAAACTTTATCGCGACGAAAAGAGCGGCAAAGGCAGTTGCTCCGGTTGCAGTGGTTCCTGCAGCGCATGTCACATTCCCGAACTCGAATCGCAGGAAAAATAGGGCTTTACCTAGCTTTCTTCGAACTAATAAATAACTTAAAATAGTAGTAAGAAGCGAGAGTTTGCGGGCAAAAGTCACGCAGATTCGAGAGGAGGAATTATGGACTTCATGCAAAGCATTCAAGACTTATTAGGCAACGGCGATCTGCTTGCCAAGCTGAGTCAATCCGTTGGCGCAGACAGCGCACAGGTAGGCAAAGCCACCCAATTGGGTATCCCGGCACTGCTGCAAGGACTTAACAAAAACGCCCAAGACGAAGCGGGTGCACGTTCCCTGGCGGACGCCTTGGATTATCACGCAACAAAACAAGAGCCTGACCTGTCTAATTTTGATATCGGCAGTCTCGATACCGTAGACGGGAGCAAAATTCTAGGCCACATCTTCGGCAATCAAAACACGGCGGTGGCGGATTCCCTTTCCGCCCGTTCCGGTCTCTCCGCAGGTCAGACCGGTGGCTTACTGAGCATGCTGGCTCCGCTGCTGATGAATCTGCTGGGCAAAGAAAAACAGAGCAAAGGCATCGATGCAGGCGGACTTTCCGACCTGACCGGCACGCTGACCAAACAATTGGGCGGAGGCGGCGGTTTGCTATCCGGTATCACGGGCATGCTGGATAAGGACAAAGACGGCAGTGTGATCGATGATCTGAAAGACATGTTCGGCGGCCTCTTCGGTGGCAAGGACTAATAGTTCCAGACGCATATAAACAAATTTTAGACGCGAAAGAGGCTGCGTGAGCGGCCTCTTTTGCATCTCGGGGTCTGGGTTTCTCTCTTGGTGCGTGCTTAACGCGGCTCACCCAAATCAAGCAGCTGATTGAGCTTACCAAAATTGGGATCTTGAACGATGACAAGGAGTTGGAGGGTTTTGCCATTATAAAAGAGGGTGTTTTTATTGATATCACCGGGCTTGACCATGGCACTCGTCGTGCTGATGCCCTGCGTTTTCAGCACTTCATTGGCCTTCTTGGCGAGGTCCGCGGGCTTGAGATTCATACGCAGCATGAGCTCGTCGAGGCTGATAATATGTCCGTCCTGTATGTCTATATTGATGGCAAAATACTCAGCCGGGCTATACTCGCTGCGCCATCCACCATATCTGAAGGTTGAAAAGAGGCTCAAAATCCCTGCCCCTTCAGTCACTTCCATCTTATGGTGCAAGACGACGCTGACTCTGCCGGCGTTAGCGAGGGCATCTGCTTTTTCTTTGGTAAAACGTTCCCAGTAAGTGAGGACGTTTTTCATTTCTAAATCTAAGGCTTCTTCCAGTGCTTTCTTCAGCTCCGGATTGTTTGTGTCAATTTGGGCTTGGTCATAGTAGCTCCCGCTGAATTCATCGATGACTTCTTCGCCTTCCAAAACAACGAAATTCTCTTCGATTTTCTCGAGGGTAATCTTGATGTCGGGCTTTTGTGCTGTGCTGGAGCTGCTTTGGGTCGTGGTGCTATTTGTACTTGTACTAGCCGCTGCTGTGGTTTCTTTTGTGGTTTGTGCTACCTTAGTCGTTGGGGCGGACGTGCTTGTCGTTGTTGTTACGTTTGAGGTGGCTGCACTTGCGGTGCCTGGCTCTGTAACAGCACTTGTAGCAGCCGAAGTTGCCGCTTGGCTGCCGCTCGTTGTGCTGTTCGGAAATAAAATTCCCGGCAGGCGCTCACCGTCAATAAAATAAGGCTCATCATGCTACAGGTCAGCGTGCGGATTAAAAGTTTCTTTCTTTCATCTTTCACTCTTCTGAGGGTGTCACATTCATCGTTGTCTTAACAGGGATGATGGGTTTCTTCTTTGCATTCTATTGCATGAACTTACCATAGGCCGTATGTTAGTGCTTGGTTAAACGATGAGGAGATAGTGCCAAGATTTTCGGGTAGCCAAGTAGAATCTTGGCTAGGCGAAATAGTTGTCCATTGTGTTGGCGGTTTGGCCAATAATTACGGCGGTGGCAGACTTTTTTGACACAAGCGAAAATTCTGACCATTTTCCAAGGCTAGCTGGCCAATAATTACGGCGGTGGCAGACTTTTTTGGCACAAGCGAAAATTTTGACCATTTTCCCAGGCAAGCTGACCAATAATTGCGGCGGTGGCAGACTTTTTGGGTACAAGCGAAAATTCTGACCATTTTCCAAGGGCATGCGGACAAAAAGTTGGACATACGCAGGAGGTAAATCTGCATGTATAGTCGAGAAGTCATGGATTATGTATTAAGTGTTTACGATGAGATTTGGGAATGTAAATAAGACGGTAAAGACATTGAAGTATCCTAGCCGTGAGGCTCTTTACAAGGCTGGATTAAACGTCGAGAGGCAGGAACACTTCCGAGATCAAAGAAATTCGCATCAAAAAAGAAGAGACACGCAAGTTCACTGCTGAAATGTGAAACGCGAAAACCATTCAACGATGTACCGAAACAAAACTTATCCCCTTATTGTCGTCGCCAAAGAGCTGGTGCAGAGAACCGGCTGCCAAATCTATACTTGGCAGCAGAAAATCACAAGAGTAGTTGATTGCGGGCATTGCCCAAGAAAAACCACCTCAAGCAAATGGAGCTACTCCGGTTCGATGCAGAGCTGATGAAGCAGATAAGGCTGAATGCGCCACATGCAGATGCAAATCGACATTCTCAATGAAACACTCAAAGTGCTAAAAAAAAGGCTCCCGGCGTCATCCCGAGTCAACTGAAGAACTCGGAAAAGGTAGTGATCGTTGATGCCACGGGAAAAGTATTCACTACCGGAGTTACTAGGAGAACTCCAGCTTTCGAAACGAAGCAGTTACTATTACCACAAAAGTAGTGAAAAAGATTCATCGAATCCATAGCCGAAATGGTCAGAGGAAGACTGCGAGAACTGTTTAAAGCAAACTATAGAAGGTACGGTTACATTTGGCTCAAGGTGCTGTTGCAACGAGAGAAATTCGATATCGGAGAAGATTATCCGACGTCTGATGAAAGCGGAAAGGTTGGTTTTGCCAAAGGACATAAGCGTCTCCGTTATAACTCTTATCTCGGAGAAGTCAGTCCTCCCGCCCCTAATCTATTGGAACGTGACTTTCATGCGGATGCGCCAAACCGTGTCTTGCCTACAGACATCACTGAGTTTGCCATACCGGCAGGCAAGGTCTATTTGAGCCCTATCATTGATTGTTATGATGCATCCGGGTGGTCTCACGAAGCATGGGTGTGAGCCCTAATGCCGACTTGGCTAACAAGAGCCCTTTGATTTAGCCGTGTTGTCTTCAAAAGGAGCAAAGCTGATTATCCATAGTGACCGCGGAGCACACTACCGATGGCCGGGATGGCTAAAACGCATAAAGAAATACGGCCTAACACGCTCCATGTCGAAGAAGGGCTGCTCCTCCTGATGTAATGCAGCTCAGAAAGGTTTCTTGAAGATTGAAAAATGAGTGTTTTTATGGTGAGGATTTTAATGGATACAGCATTCAAGCATTCATCCGATATATCGATGAATACATCGATTGGTATAACGACACGCGAATCAAAGTGAGCTTGAACCAAATGAGTCCACGAGAATTTCGCCGGTCAAAAGGTTATTGCAGCGTAAAACTGTCCAACTTTTTGTCCGCACCCCGTTCCTTACCGGCAAAAATTGCGCTAATCCAATTGACTGCGCTCAAACTACGTCGCGTTGTTTTGCACGGTTGCGACACTGCTCAATGCGTCGCGTTGTTTGGATGGTAGCGACACTTCGGGACGTGCGTCGCATTGTTTTGGCGGCTGCGACACCGATCAAAGTGCGTCGCGTTGTTTTCATGGCTGCGACACCTTCTAAAAAGCGCCTATGCAAAAAAGCGGTGATGAACCGATGCAAATTTCGTTAATCCAAGAATGCCAGGTTTTTGAATCCGAGCATACACGCGATTTACCCGGTTTAAAGACAATATTTTCGGATAATCCAAGTTAGCGAAGAGCAACTGCTTGGATTAACGAAAAAACTTACGGTAAAATCCGTAATTCACATGAATTATTGTGTGAAAATTCAACTTTGCTTGGATTATCGAAAATTTTGCCAAATGAAATAAGCGGAGTCGCAGACAGCCCAAGCAGCGCGACAGATCCCCAGCGGAGTCGCAGCCAGCCCAAGCAGAGCGACAGATCTCCAGCGGAGTCGCAGCCGACCAAGTAGCGCGACGGATCCCCAGCGGAGTCGCAGCCGACCAAGTAGCGCGATCTACTACGAAGTGAATTTGCTCGAACGCTTGCAATTAAGGGCTTCTCGTGCTAAAATTCCGTTGTTGATTACGTTGGACGCTGAAGAGTGGGTTTTGCCCGCTCTTTCGTTTTGAAAGGCAGAAAAATGGCAAAAGGTGGCAGACTGGCCGAAGAAGCCCTGCAAATATGTACACCTCTCATCGAAGCTTTGGGCTTGGAATTGATTGATGCTGATTTCATAAAAGAAGGCAAGCATCAGATTCTGCGGCTCTATATCGATAAACGTGGTGGTGTCGGCCTGGATGACTGTAGTGCGGCAAGCCATGCAGTCAGTGATGCGTTGGATGAGCAGTTCTCTTGGAAAGGTCCTTACCTTTTGGAGGTTTCATCGCCCGGGTTGGATAGACCGCTGAAGACGGCGGCGGATTTTGCACGTCATCAGGGTGAAGAACTGGAGTTGCGTTTTTATAAGAGTATCGATGGCAAAAAAGAACTCCGCGGTCTCCTGAAGTCAGCAGACAGTGAATTCGTAATACTTGACCTAACCGATAGCAAGGGCGAAGCAACGGGTGAGGAAGCACATGTGGCTTTAGCGGACTGTGCCAAAATCAGTCGCGTTATTCGATTTTAATAAAGATACAAAGTCCGCAAAATTGCGGCTGATGGGTGTGGCAAGCACCGGAAAGGATAGAGCATGAATGCAGAATTAATCAGTGCCATTAAAGCGATCGAGAAAGAGCGCATGATCCCGGCAGAATCCCTTTTTGAAGCGATAGAAGGCGCGTTGGTGGCGGCTTATAAACGCGAGTTTACCGACCTGAAAACTACCCGTCATTCAGGCCGAAGCGGACCGTGAGACCGGTGAAATGACCGTCTACTTGTTAAAAGAGGTCGCTGAGGAGGTCAAAGCGGATCCCAACGCTGAAATATCGTTGAGGAGGCCAAAGCCACCCCGATGACGTCGAATTGGGCGATATGCTGGCCGAGACCAACCCTGACAAACTCGGGCGTTTAGCGGCTCAGTCGGCGAAGGCTGTCATCATGCAAAACTGGCGGATGCGGAGAAGACGCGCATCCAAAGCGAATTCAATAACCGTATCGGTGGAGTTGGCGACCGGTGTCGTGCAGCGTAAGGACAAACGTGAGGTCGTGGTCGATATCGGCCGTGCCGAAGCGATTTTGGCTTCGAATGAGCAAGTGCGTAACGAGAGCTACAACTTCAATCAGCGTAAGCGAAGTTCTTTATTCTTAAAGTGGATGACAGGCATAACCGTCCGGTCATCTTTGTCTCGCGCAGTCACATCCAGGCCTGGTCAAGAAGCTTTTTGAGCAGGAAGTGCCCGAAATTCAGGATGGCACCGTTGAAATTGTCTCTATTTCCCGTGAGGCGGGTGTGCGTACCAAAATTGCAGTTGCTTCACGTGACGCCAATGCAGATCCACTGCGCTAGGTAGGCCAGCATGGTCTGCGCGTCCAGGCGGTCATGAATCGAATTCGTTAATGAAAAAATTGACATTATCGAATGGGACGCCGATCCGGAAGCCTTATCAGCCGCGCTCACCGGCGAAAGTTTTACGTGTCCATTCTCCGACCCCGGCTACCATTGCCATCATCGTGCCCGACCAGCAGCTTCCCAGCTATTGCCGTGAGGGTCAGAACGCCAAACTGGCTGCCGGTCTGGTGGGTTGTAAGATTGATATCAAGAGTGAGTCGCAGTTCCGTCAGGCTCTGGAAGAAGAGCTGATGGCACGTTTTGAAGCGGCCAACCAAGAGCAGGCTGCGGCTGAAGAATATGCAGAAACAGCAACAGAAGACGCGGAAATCGGATGAGCCGAAAAGCGCTGATGTAGCACAAGATGAGGAAAACGAGTTTACAAAAAATCCCGCAGCGCATGTGTGTCCTGCAGAGAAATGCAGGCTAAAACGATCTGCTGAGATTATTGATGATGACCGGGCTTGTCCCTGATCCCAGTGGCAAAAAGCACGGCAGAGGTATGTATCTCTGCAACTTCAGAAGCCTACGTACGGCATTTAAGCAGCCACGTAGCTTAAGTAAAGTCATGCAACGCAAGGTGAGCGCTGAAGAAAGCGCGGTACTGCAGGAACAAATCGCAGAAGCCTCACGGGTTAAAAGCCAGCCCGACGGCGAAAAGAGCCCGCGCAAGGATATGAGCCGGAACGGGTGAAACGCGTTATTAAAGTAAAGACAAAGGCAGCAACGAGTGGCGAAGAAGCGTGAAGAGGGTTTAACTCCTATGAATGCCGAGGCAAAAACCGCCAAAGTCCTGCGCCTCATCGGCTTAGCGCAGAGCCAATGCTCCGGCATTCGGCACAGAGGCTTGTGAAAAAATCACCAGACGCGGGGGCGTTGCGCTTTTGTTTTTGGCAAAAGACGCGGGTCGTTCGACGCAAAGCCTATTTGTGAGGCTGGCTGAGGATTGCGCTACCGCTGACTCCAAGACTTTGCAAAGCAGAATTCAAGTGAAGCCGTAGGTCGGGAACGTGTGCGTATTGGCGTTGGTGGATGTTAATTTCGGCCAAAGAAAATATGCCAGACGGCTGGAAATAGCGGAACAGGCGGATACAGGGCCTCGTGAACAAGCAGGAAATAAATATTTGTGTATAATGATTGAGTGCTGAAAGACAAGGCATTCAGCGATTTTAGAGGAGTCAAGGCGACGGATGGTAAAAAAAGAAGAGGCAATGAAGAACACCGAGGAAAAGATTGAGGAAGTGAACAAGACGGAGGACAATGCATCAACCGTAACGATGCAAGGGGTTTCCGGTAAAACAATCACTTCAAAAGTGAAGGTGTTTAAAGCAAACAAGCGCGAGAAGCCTGTCGAGACACAAGATGAGAGCAAAGCTGCGCCGGCTGCGACGGTCACACCGTCTGTAACAGCGCAAACCACTACTACAACCGCTCAAAAAGGCGGAGTTGCAGGATCTGCTCCGAATGCTGTTGAGGCGACTGCTACTACGCCAACACAAAAAGTTGCAGCCCCTGCTGCAGCTGATGTTGCTGCGCCCAAACAGGCAAAGGCAGAGCTGAGCTCTGACCCTGCAACACCTGCAGTTTCTGCTGAGGCAAGCTCCGAGCCCATGCCACGCAAGTTGCCCGGTAAAAAAGTTTTGCCCCCTCAAGCGCAGAAAGTTGCTAAAACTAAAGTGGATGCAACACCTCTTGCGACTAGCCAAGAGGGCGATACCGCGGCTCCGGCTCTTGCCCAAGAAAAAGTCAGTACAGTCAAGAAAGCGCCCGAGCGCCCCTTAACACAGCGTCCGCCTAAGGAAGAGAGCCCGGTCAAACGTCCGGCAAGCGAGGCCAAGGCTGCACCTGCAGCCCAGAGCGCCGCGAGTGAAGCAGAAAAAACTGTGGCGGCTCCGGCTGCAACAAAAGCGCCAGCAGCGCAGGCGTCAACGCCGAAAACGGCGGCACCGGCGGGTCCACGTAAGCTGGGTAATATTTTTGATCAGATGAAGCTGAACAAAGCCGGCAGCGCAGCGAGCGGCGGACCGAGCAAACTTGAAAAAAGCGGTTTGGCGGCGACGGCGGCGGCTTTTGCCCGTCGACAGGAAGATCAGAAAAACCGTGGTGCCGAAGGGGAACGCAGAAGCTTCCAGCGCGGGCCAGGCTATAGCAACGGCGCTTATAACGCCGGTGGGGGCTACAATCGCGGTGGCGGTAGTGGCGGTCAGGGTGGCTACACGCAGCGCCCCAGACCCGAAGGCGGTGGCTATCGTGGTAGACCCGGGCAGGGATTTGCTACCGGTGGTGGTTTTGATAAGGACAAAGACGAGGATAAACCCGTTTCACGCCCGCGCAAGGCGCCGGCCAAGAAAAAGGGTCCGGAAGGTATTGATTTATTTGCGCCGAAATCCAGTAAACCTGCTTCCAGTTTCTCTGCGCGTGATGCAATCGATAAGAATAAAGCCCGCGACGGTAGAACACCGCGCAGCGGCATGCAACAACAGCGCCGCAGAACCAGCTTTACCCAGGACATGGATGGTGAATTCGGTAATCGCAGGGGCGGTAGAAGGCCCAAACGCGATACGCGCAAGTTGCAACCGGTGGCCGTGCTGACTCAGGTCAGTCTCCCCGAGGTCCTGACCGTGAAAGAGTTTGCCGAAGCGATAAAGAAGACTTCAGCAGAAGTCATCAAATCTTTGATTAAATTTGGCGAAATGGCCACGCTCAATCAGAATATTGACTACGATACGGCAAGTATTATTGCCGGTGAGTTTGGTATTAAAACCGAAAAAATCATCGAGGTTACGGAAGAAGATATTCTCTTCGACGATACCGAAGAAAACGAGGCCGATTTGCTTGAAAGACCGCCCGTTGTCGCGGTGATGGGTCACGTTGACCACGGTAAAACCTCTTTGCTCGACTATATCCGTCATGCCCATGTGGCCAGCGGAGAAGCCGGCGGCATCACACAGCATATCGGTGCTTATATGGTGCGGGTTAATAACAGAAAAATCACATTCTTGGATACCCCGGGTCACGAAGCGTTTACAACGATGCGCGCCCGTGGTGCACAAGCGACGGATATTGCGATTTTGGTGGTCGCGGCGGACGACGGTGTCATGCCTCAGACCATTGAAGCGATTAATCACGCGAAGGCTGCCAATACGACCATTGTGGTCGCCATCAACAAGATGGACAAACCCGGCGCCAATGTTGACCGTGTTAAGCAAGAATTAGCGGCGCATGATGTCGTTTCGGAAGACTGGGGCGGTTCGACCGTCATGGTCCCTGTTTCGGCGAAAACCGGTGAGGGCATCGAAGAGTTGCTCGAAATGCTCTTGCTGACGGCAGATATTCTTGACCTCAAGGCTAATCCCAATGCACAGGCCAAGGGTATTGTCATTGAAGCGAAACTGGATAAGAGCCGCGGTGCCTTGGCGACCGTTCTGGTGCAAAGAGGTACGCTCCATCAGGGTGACACTCTAGTGACCGGAGCGATTGTCGGCAATGTGCGTGCGATGACCGATGCGAGCGGAAATACAGTTAAGAAAGCCGGACCTTCCGTGCCGGTAGAAATCTTGGGTTTACCGGATGTACCGGAAGCAGGCGAGCTCTTCTATGTCGTTGAAGATGAAAAGATTGCCCGTCAGCTGGCTGAAAAACGTCGTATTGTACAGCGTGAAACCGCCATCCATGGCAGCTCGCGCATGACTCTCGACAACCTCTTCAGTAAGATGGCTGCCGGTGAAGTCAAAGACCTGAATATTATCGTAAAGGCTGACGTGGTCGGATCGGTAGAAGCCGTGCGCCAATCTTTGGAAAAACTGAGCAACGATGAAGTGCGTGTGCAAGTCATACACCAGGCCGTCGGTGCCATCACCGAAACGGACATCCGTCTGGCCGAGGTGAGCGATGCGATTGTGATTGGCTTTAACGTCAGACCGGTGAACAGCGCCGCAGAAATGGCCAAGGAATCCGGTGTGGATGTGCGCCTCTACCGCGTCATTTACAGCGCGATTGAAGACATCGAAGCCGCCATGAAGGGCATGCTTGATCCGGAGTTCAAGGAACATGTGACGGGTCATATCGAGATTCGTGAAACCTATAAGGTTTCCAACGTGGGTACCATCGGTGGTGCCTATGTGACAGACGGTAAAGTACACCGTAATAGCCAGGTGCGCCTGGTGCGAGACGGTGTGGTCATCCACGAAGGCAAACTCGGCTCCCTGCGTCGCTTTAAAGATGACGTGAGAGAGGTCGCCGCCGGATATGAGTGCGGTATCTCGCTGGAGAACTATAACGACATCAAGATCGGTGACGTCATTGAAGCCTTCGAAATGAAAGAGGTTGAAAGATAATGAAAGCCATTCGCCAAGCCAAGGTGGGCGACGAAATGCGCCGCATTTTGGCCGGGCTGATCAGTAATGAAATGAAGGACCCGCGTATTCCCCTGATGACCTCCGTGACGGAAGTGCAGGTGAGCGGGGACCTGTCTTTTGCCAAATGTTATATCTCCGTGATGGGCAGTCCGGAAGAACAGAAGGCTTGTTTGAGTGCACTCAAGAAAGCCCAGGGTTTTCTGCGTACGGAACTCGGCAAAAGAATGCGCCTGCGTGTCTTACCCGAACTGCAGTTTATTCTGGACGATAGCATCGAGCGCGGCGACAAGCTGGACAAGTTGATTGACCAGGCCATGGGGAGATCTTAAGCGTATGAGTGGCGAGCACAGGTACGATGCCTTTTTTCGCCGCTTGTGCAGTGCGATTTTTGATTTGCCTTTTGAAGGTAAGAAGGTTTTTCTTTATCCGCATATCAATGCCGATGGGGATGCCCTGGGTTCGGCGCTGGCTTTTGCCCTGCTGCTTGAAGCGGTGGGCATAGACGCGCTCATCTTGAGCGAGGAAGAGCTTTCGCCCAAACTGGCCATCCTACCCCAAGCCCATCGCCTGATTGTGAGCACCTCAGAGGGGCAAGACTTAATCAAGCAGTATGGCGATGAACAGGGTATGGGTATTGTCATTGACAGCCCAGGCGGCTCTCGTATCGGTAGGCGGCTGCCTTTGTTTCAGGCGGCACCGCGTCAAATCACAATTGATCATCATATCCCCACTGAAGATTTGGGAACGACATCCCTAGTGGATGTCAAGGCTGCTGCGAGCTGCGAAATCATCACCGCATTTGTGCTTTTTCTCGAGCGACGCTTTGGCAAAGAACTGCTCACCCATGATATTGCCGTCAATTTATTCAGTGGCCTGATGACGGACACCGGGCGCTTCACATACTCCAACACGACGGCTGAAACCCTGCGCATGGCCGCGGAGCTCCTGCGTTTCAAGATTGATATCCGCGAACTTTCACTGCAGCTGTTTGATCGCATCACTAAAGCGAAACTGGCCCTGACCGGTTACGTTGATACCCATGCGCGCTATTTCTACGATGACAAAATGATTATTTCACTTTTGCCTTATGCTGTTTATCGTGAAATGGGCGGTGAAGAAGGCGATGTGGAAGGTTTGGCCTCCTTTTTACGTGATGTGGAAGGCGTTGAGCTAGCTGTCTTATTAAGAGAGACACAAGCCGGGACCTTTCGTGCTTCTGTGCGCTCCGGCTCTGCTTTCGACGCACAGTCCTACGCCATGCAATTTGGCGGAGGCGGGCATATTCGTTCTTCAGGCTTCACTTTGGGTAAAATGACAGCCGAAGCGGCCTTAAACAAGAGTGTGGAGGCGGCAGCGACGCAATTTTCCGCATGAAATCCGGACTATTATTAATTGATAAACCGACTGACATGAATTCGACTTGGGTGGGCAGCCGCATCAAGCGCATTTTGGGGGTTAAGAAAGTCGGACACGTGGGCACTTTAGATCCTTTTGCCTCCGGACTTTTGCCCATGGCTATTGGACGGGCGACCGCCGTGGTGCGCTACATGGATGATTTTGACAAGCGCTATCTGGTCCGTTGCCGTTTGGGTAAATCAACCACGACTTTGGACGGCAGCGGTGTGACAACGAAAGTCAAGAAACCAAACGGCGCTGATCTTGATGCCTTATTAAAAAATGACGCCGGCGTGATACGTGCGGCATTGCGTGCGATGGAAGGCGAATTGTTGCAGACCCCTCCGCTTTATTCGGCAGTTAAGGTAGCAGGCAAAAGGCTCTACGACTACGCATATCAAGGCGCAGAAGCCCCGGCCATTCCTTCCCGTAGCGTTCAGATTAAGCATGCTCTGCTCCTCGACTATGGGGTGGATGCGCTTACAGATACCGAAGCCCCGCTTTATCTGGACTTGGATATTGCTTGCAGTAAAGGGACTTACATCCGCAGTTTTTGTGCTGATTTGGGTGAACGTTTGGGCTTCCCGGCTTATGCTGAACAGTTACGGCGCAGCGAGGTCGGGCCATTCAATGTCAAAGAAGCCATTGCTCTGGAGCAACTGAGTACGGATACGCCACTCTTAGCTCTCGAAGCGGCTCTGACGGATTTTCCTGTGCTAAAATGCAGTCTGGCAGATATTGACAGGCTGCTTTGCGGCTTAAGCCTTCCCGCAAGTGACTATGCGGAACAAATGGCAGCCTACGGACAAACAGCTAAACCATATCTGATGACTTCGGAACTGGGTGTTGCCGGTGTTTGCAGGCTGCGACCCACGGATGAAGGCCGTTTTATTCTTGTTGTTGAAAGGATGTTTAGCGATCGTGACAGCTATTTTACCCGATAAGCTAAAAAAAATAGCGGGCATTATCCCGCAAAGTACCGAGGAACTTGCCGTGTGGGGCAATAAAGAACTGCCGGAGCAAGCCTCATTTGGCCTTGCCTTGGGCTTCTTTGACGGCGTCCATAAAGGACACCGTGCCCTTTTGGACCGCCTTCTATGGCATTGTAAAGAACCTCAGCTGTGCTCTGCAGTGTATACCTTCGATGAACTGCCTAAAGCCTCGCTCATTGGGACAGCCGGATCCGGTTCGCGCATCCAAAACGCACAGCGCAGGGCGGCTTATATTCTGGATGAAGGTATTGATTTTGTGTTCGAGCAAGTCTTTACGCCAGCCATTCAGTCCCTTGAACCGGAAACCTTTGTCGATTATTTATGTCAGCGTCTCAGAATCAAATACATCGTCGTGGGTGATGATTTTCGCTTCGGCAAAGCGCGCAAAGGGGACAGTCAGTTGCTCAAAAGCCTGGCTGAAAAGCACGGCACCTTGGTTGAGGCCGTGGCCCAAGTGCAGGGTGGCGGTCAAGCCATATCCAGTTCTCGCATCCGGGCACTTTTGAAAGAGGGCAGAATCGAGGAAGCCAATCGCTTACTGGGTCATCCCTTCTCAATTGTAGGAACCGTGATTCGCGGACGCGGTCTGGCCAGAACCTGGGGGATGCCGACCTGTAATATGCGTTTGGACCCGGAACAGTTGGTTCTGCCTTTTGGTGTCTATGCCAGCAGGACGCGCATCGGTCGGCGCTATTACAATTCCATCAGTAATATTGGCTTGCGCCCCACCCTTAACGCCAACGAAAAAGAGCCTTTGTTAGAGACTTATCTCTTTGACATGTCGGCTGATTTATATGATCAGGAATTGGAAGTCTTTATTCTGAAATTCCAGCGCGAAGAAAGTCATTTTGCCAAACTGGAGGAAATGGTTGAAGTGATGCGCGATGACATCAGTGACTCCAGAACTTATTTGGCCGAGCAGGAACGCTTGCAGCCTGTTGGTAAGGCCTGTGGTATTCCTTATTACCACCTGGCAACGACGCGTTTTACGCAAGCCTATTTGCACTTTTGTCTCAGTATTCCTGCTGACTCCAGAAAAAACAGTGCCCGTTCACTGGCCATGCGCATGGTGCTGCAAGCCAGCGCCGCATATCCCGGCCGCCAGGCCTTTAGTCTGGCTCAGGATGAGCAATATGGGGCCAGCTTGGATGCATACAATGATAATGAGGGCGAGCGCCAGGCTTTCGAATTTACCGTTGAGGGTATCACACGGGGCATGCACGATGAAACGCCCTTTCAGAATGCGACGCTCTTGCTTTTTCATGCCCTACGCAAACCACTTTTAGATGCAAATGGTTTATTCGATGAGTCGCTTTTTTTAACGGAACAAAATAACCTTCTGACTGAACTCAAATCACGCATGCAAAACAAAGCCAAATATGCCTACGATCGCAGTTTCTCTTTGCTCCTGGACGGTTTGCGTGAAGGCATCAGCCCCAAAGGCGACCCGGATGTGATACCGACACTCACGCGTGAGGAGGTGACGCAAGCCTGGTTCGAGCTTCTACGTGAAGCGCGTGCCGCAGTTTATGTGGCGGGCAATCTGCCGACAACTTATCACGATGTGCTGCTGCATGAGTTGGAGGCTTTTGCCACTCTAAACCGCAAAGTCGAGGCAGAATCCCAAGTGCGGCTCTTACCCAGCAGTCTTAAATTAGAGGAAGCTCGCGAAGCGAGTGAATATAAGGACATCGAACAGACCCGCCTGGTGATGTACTGGAGTGGTTTAGAGCCCTTTCCGCTGATTAAGGGTTCCGTGCTTAATGTACTGAATAGCCTATACGGAGCGGATTCACACTCCTTGCTTTTTGAAATGGTCAGGGAGACACACGGTCTGGCTTACAGCATCCATTCTCAGGTCTTGCGTCACCTCTCCATGCTTATGGTTAGTGCCGGTATTAATGGCGGTCAGATTGATCAAGCCATCGAGGACTGTCGCAATCAGCTGCAAGCGATTTGCGAGGGTAAGTTTTCGGAGCGCCATTTCCAGAGTTCGGTGGCCATGGTGGAGTCGAAGCTTTTAGCCTTAAGTGATAGCCTTCACGGCCAGTTGCTCTATCAAATGAATGCCCTGGAAGCCGGGCATCCCCAGGACAGCAAAGAAGCCTTGGAAGCTTTAGCTACGGTACGCCCTGAAGATGTAAGCACGATGGCGTCAGGATTACGCGAAGCCTTTGTTTACAAGCTCTTGCCTTTAGTGCAGCCGGAAGTGGGGGTGGAATAATGAGCAAAGCAGCATTGGTTCAACATGACGCCTTTAACTTAGACATCAAAACAGACCCGTTTTCGGGCTTAAGCTACGGTGAGTATCAACATCGCTGCGGATTGCGTCTTTTACTCCAACCCAAGCCGGGCTTCGTGCGCAAATTTGCAGCCTTCGGCATTCCCTTCGGCTCGATTTATAAGAATTATATCGATGAAGAGGGGCAAAGCAGGGCTATTCCGGCAGGTAGCGCTCATTATCTCGAGCATTGTATTTTCAGCCGCGATGATGAAGGTGGACTGATGGGCAAATTATCCGCTCTCGGCTGTCAGGCCAACGCCTATACCTCGTATGTGCAAACCGTCTATTACTTTTCCGGTACTGCCGCTTTCGGAGAGGCTTTTCATATTTACCTGGATGCTTTGTTGCATCCCTACCTGGAAGAAGACCGTGTCATAGCGGAACGAGGCATTATCGGGGCAGAACTGGATATGTACAAGGATGATCCGGATTCTTTTGCCTTCCATTCCTTAATGAACAAGCTTTATCTTTTGCACGGGGCAAAAGACGACATCGGCGGAACCCGGGAAAGCATAGCAACGATCGATGCGCAGACACTGAAACAGATTTGGGCGCGCTTTTACAGCCCGTCTCAGATGCAGATTGTCGTGGTGGGCGATTTTTCTGAGGATGAACAAAAAACGTTGCTCCGTGAACTGGATCGTGTCTTAAGCGCTCAGAACTGGGCAGCAGCTGTGAGATACCGACATCCCGAAGAACCCGCAGCGGTAGAGGTGGCAGAACTGCGTTTGGAGCTGGCGGTCGAAAATCCCTCCTTCATTTTGGGCATCAAAGATCCATACCCCTTTACGAAGGCTCCGCTTGATCCGATTGCTTTGGGTAAAAGAACCATGTCCACCGCCTTGTATCTCGACAGCATCATCGGTGAGGGCTCTTCGCTCTACACGAAGCTGTATGAAGAAGGTCTGATTAATGATAGTTTCACGGCTCAGTACCTCTGTGAAGACAGTTTCGCCTTTTTCCTGCTCTCCTGCGAAACCGAGCAGCCGGCAGAGGCGGCAGAGCGTATCCTTGAGCTGCTTAGAGCGGAGTTGAATTCTGCACAGGAGCCAGGAGAGATTTTTGCCATTCAGAAGAAAGCCAGCCTGGGGCATTTGCTGAGAGCGATAGACGGAGTCGACAGCTTGGGTATGACCTTGGTGCAAGCCCATATGGCGGGACTGGAGTTAGCTGAGTATGCTAAAATTATTGACCAGGTGAGCATTGCGGAAGCCAAGGCGAGCTTATCATTTTTGCAAAACGATGCGCTGCGTGTCACGGTACTCGTCGCGGCTAAGGGAGAAACAACATGAACTATATCGTCAGTTTTCCGGGACTGGGCATAGAAAACCTCGACATCAGCCCCATCGCCTTCAACATTTTCGGCTTTCCCGTATACTGGTACGGACTCTTAATTGCAACAGCTGTCCTACTGGGCATGACGCTGGCCCTGCGCCAGTGCAAACAATTTGATTTGCTACAGGACGATGTACTTGATTCCTTACTTCTGGCTGTGCCTTTGGCTATCGTTTGCGCCAGACTTTACTATGTCATCTTTGAATGGGACATGTTTAAGGGCAATCTGCTAAAAATCTTTGATACACGCTCAGGCGGACTGGCATTCTATGGCGGGGTCATCGGCGGTGTATTGGGGGTCTTTATTATCTCCAGATTTAAAAAAATCAAGTTCCACCGTTTTGTGGATTTCTTAATTGTTTACATTCCTCTGGGGCAAGCGATCGGTCGCTGGGGCAACTTTTTTAATCAAGAGGCTTTCGGAACAAATACGAGCTTACCCTGGGGCATGATTTCGAACCGCACCAGGAGCTACTTAGCCGGATTAGGCCAAGCTGAACTCAACCCGGACTTACCGGTGCATCCCACTTTCTTCTATGAATTTATCGCAAACCTCTTGATTTTTGCCATACTGCTGCGTATCCGTAAACAGTCAAAACAGAAGTACGAGACTTTTGCCTGGTATATCCTGCTTTATGGGGCGGTACGCTTCTTTGTCGAAAGTATTCGCACGGATTCGCTTTACCTTGGTAATTCAAGCATACGTGTCTCTATGCTGCTGTCCGCCCTGATGGTGGTGGCCGGATTGCTTTTTTTGGGCTACCACTGGGCCAAAGATCGCCGCATCGAAAAACAAGAAACAGAGGTGGTCGAAGCAGAGGAAGGAAGTAGCGCCTTTTCGGACATCACAGAAGAAATCTCCGCAACGGTGGAAACTGTTGAAGAAGACTCTGAAGGTATGACAAGCTTAGATACGGTGGTAAATACAGAAGAGGATGTTGAACCGAGCTCGCCCGCAACACTTAATATTGTAGAAAACAGTGCTGAACCTGAGTATGCGGAAGACTCTGATTCACAGGATATTTAACCGCTTTAATATCCGGTACGAAAAGGCTGTATTGGCCTGTATAAACGCGTATAATAGAGAAAGTAAACGCTCGCCTTTTATCGAGAGAAGGAGTATTTTATGGATGCGGTTTATCTCTTCAATACCGGTGAAAACTACCAAGCCTACAATTTCTTCGGGGCTTTTCCGGAGACCAGAGACGGCGTTGAAGGATACCGCTTCACCGTCTGGGCGCCGCATGCGCTTTCGGTCAATCTGAGCGGTGATTTTAATGACTGGGCAGTGGAGGGGATGCCCCTCTCACTGGACGCGCAAACGGGCGTATGGTACGGCTTTTTTCCGGGTCTGAAGCAATGGCAGCGCTATAAATATGCCATCAAAGGGCAGGACCGCAAGTTGGTTTTAAAGTCAGATCCTTTTGCCAGACATGAGGAAACCAGACCGGGTACAGCTTCGATTCTCTATAACGTGGATGACTATACTTGGGCTGATGAGGCCTGGATGAATTCGCGTGGCAATGCGCGTTTTCCGGCTGCGCTTAATATTTATGAGATGCATCTCGGCTCCTGGCGACGCTACGAAGACGGCAACGTCATGAATTATGTGGATATCGCCCCTCAGTTGGTGGAATATCTCCTGGAGATGGGCTACAACGCGGTGGAGTTCATGCCCTTGTCGGAATATCCTTTAGACGACTCCTGGGGTTATCAGGTGACAGGTTACTTCAGCATTACCTCGCGTTACGGCACACCGGCTCAATTTAAGCAATTGGTGGACATGCTACATCAAGCGGGCATTCGCGTCATTATGGACTGGGTTCCGGCGCATTTCCCCAGAGACGAATTCGGACTGGCACGCTTTGACGGACAGCCGCTTTACGAATATGCCGATTCCCGTATTGGCGAGCACCCGGAATGGGGCACTTTGGTCTTTGACTATAGTAAAAAAGAAGTGGTCTCTTTCCTTTGGTCAAGCGCCATGTTTTGGATTGAAGAATGCCATATTGATGGCCTGAGAGTTGATGCGGTCAGCTCCATGCTCTACTTGGACTATGGACGAAACGACTTCGTGCGAAATAAAGACGGCGGTAACATCAACTTAGATGTGGTGGATTTTCTACAGAAAATGAATACAGCCATTCAAGAAAAGTATCCGGCTGTCATGATGATAGCCGAGGAATCCACCTCGTATCCCTACATCACACATCCGGTCTCCAGCGGTGGTTTAGCTTTTACCCACAAATGGAACATGGGCTGGATGCACGACACGCTCAAATACATGAGCCTCGATTATCTCTATCGCCGGGACCACCATAACCAGATTACCTTCTCGATGACCTATGCATTCAGTGAGAACTTTGTGCTGGCCTTTTCCCACGATGAGGTTGTGCACGGAAAACGTTCGCTTTTGAACAAGATGCCTGGGGACCAGTGGCGCCAATTTGCTTCTTTGCGCCTCATGCTGATGTATCAGATGGCACATCCGGGCGCCAAGCTAAACTTCATGGGTTATGAAATCGGGCAATACATTGAGTGGCGCTTTAAAGAACAACTCGAATGGTTCCTTTTGGAATTTGAAGCGCATGCACAGCACCATGCATTTGTGGCCGAACTGAATCATCTCTATCTCGATTTACCCGCCTTCTGGGAGAGAGACGACAGTTGGAGCGGTTTTACCTGGCAAAAAGTAGACTATTACCAAAACTCGGTACTGGCTTTTGCCCGCTATGACAACGATGGCGGTCACGTACTCTGTATCTTAAACATGACCCCGGCCACCCTACCTGTATATAAACTGACCGTGCCCTCATTTGGGCGTTATGAAGTTTTACTGAACAGCGATGACTCGCGGTATGGCGGCAGCGGCTATGTGGCGGCCGATACGAAAGGGCGGGTCCTGACCACCACCGTGCCTGATGCGGCGGCGGCCTTTACCATGATGGAACGCCGTTACGGCAGCTTGAAGATGAAACAAAAACAACTCACTGCGGCACGCAAAGACTTAATCGACAAACTGGAAACCTATTACAGCGAAATCAGGAGTCTTTACGAAATCGGCGCCATCAGCCTTGCTGACAAAGAGCCTGAATCACTCAGTTCCGAAATGCTGGAGAAGACGATACAGGATGCAACGGTGCTAATTCCGGAGATTGTGCCTGAGCTGGAGATGCCCTTGCCCCCGCTTTCCGCTATTTATTTGCGCTACATGGGCGAATCAATTTAGAAAGATCTTGATTGCATGAAAGAAACCAATCTACACGATACCGCGTCTTTGATTTGCCGCGCTTATAACAATGCCTTGGCTGACGTTTTCGATATACTCAGTGATGCAGCTGAGCCTGAAGATTTTGACCGGGCGGATTTTGCCGAAGAACTCCAACGTGAGTCGCTCAACGCCATGGCCGGCTGGTTTGATAAGCCGCTAGAGGGTTTGGAGGGAAGTCCGGCTGCTTTTATCGACAGCCTCGAGACACCAGAGCAACTGATCTTGGCCTATGACGTTTTCGCTGCAGGCTGTGATGCGCTGCTACCGGAGTACTTCCAAATTCATCTGGGCAAACACATCGCAGAAGTGCGCCCCGCCATCATCGCAAGGGCTTTCGCTCTGCCTTTGGATTTGGAGGAAGAAGAGGAAGCGGGAAAGCAGGAAGAACTAGATATTCAATGTGTTTCGATCGAATTATTAGGGCAATGGCAGGATTTGAATTTTTTAGCCAAATTTCTCGAACACATCCTAGGCAGTGATTTATTGCATGAGCGCATAGCTACAGCAGCTAAAGCCTCTTGTCAGTATTTCGGACTGGCCGCTGTTCCACTACTACGAGAATTTATCAGCGAAGCGTTGACCCGTGAGGTTCTGAATCCGAATGTAGACTATCTCTTGGTTTTCCTCACAGAGAATGCCAAAGCAGAGCCGGAGGAGGAAAGCTACCAGATGCTGCGCCGCGCTTTTAAAAGTATGTCCGAAAAAATCATTCCGATTATTTGTTTGGGCGATTACGGGGACGGCCGAGCGGTGCCGCTATTGCGTTCCTTTGTCGAGCGCGGGGCAGCCTCGGAGGATCGTGCCTTACTGGCTGAGGCGCTTTCATCGATCAAACGCTTAGGCGGTAATGTGGATGATTTAGGAGCATATTGGCGCTGAACGATTTGACAGTTCTGAGACATTTTTCTATAATCACGGCTAGTCACAGAGCTGATCTGTGACTTGTGCTTTTACAATGCGGAATTAACTCAGTGGTAGAGTGTCACCTTGCCAAGGTGAAAGTCGCGAGTTCGAATCTCGTATTCCGCTCCATAGACTGTCTCCGATGCAGAACTGAATTGCGGAGGCAGTCTTTTTTGTATCAGCTTCTAAGCCTGACTGTCTGAAGCCTGGTGGTTTATGGTAAACTGAGGTGAAATTCTGCTTGGCGGAGGTGACTATGTCAGCCGTAAAATTGACTGCGATTATTGACACTTTTAAATTGGAACGTCTTACGGACTTCGGTAATTCGGACGATATCATGATCACTGTGGCTGATGTGACCCGTCCCGGTTTGCAGCTGGCTGGTTATTTTGAACATTTCGGTCCGGATCGTATTCAGTTGCTGGGTAATATGGAGGTCGCTTTTTTGGAAAGGCTGAGTTCCGAAGAGCGTTTTAAAAGAATTGATGCGCTTTTTGCCAAAGGGATTCCCTGCATGATTCTTTCACGTCACCACAATCTTTTTCCGGAAATGCTCGAATGTTCCAACAAATACAGTATCCCTGTACTACGGACGGATGAGGCGACTTCAACCTTTGTCAGCTCGGTTGTGAAGTACCTGAACGTAGAGTTGGCCCCTCAAACCACGCTGCACGGCGTTTTGGTTGAGATATACGGTGAAGGCATTTTGATGCTGGGTGAAAGCGGTGTCGGTAAATCCGAAACGGCTATGGAAATCGTCAAACGCGGTCACCGTCTGATTGCCGATGACCTGGTCGAAGTGAGACGCGTTTCTGATACCACTCTGCTGGGGCAGGCACCGGAGATTATCCGCCACCTTATAGAAATCCGCGGCTTAGGCATCATGGATGTCAAAGAAATGTACGGTGTTTCATCGATTAAACTGCAGGAGACCATCAATTTTATTATCAATTTAGAGCTTTGGGACGAGAAGAAAGTCTATGAGCGTTTGGGGATAAATCAGGAATTTACCGAGATACTCGGAATAAAAATTCCTTCCACCACCATACCGGTCAGACCGGGACGAAACCTGGCCATTATCGCCGAGGTCGCCGCAATCAACTTCCGTCAGAAACAAATGGGCTATAACGCTGCGCAAGCACTGACCGAACGACTTTTCGGTGCCCGTAATAATTAGAATAACGGGAGAGAAGCAGCGCGTGAACAGCGTCAAAAGCAATTGGACAGATAAACAAAACATAGAAGTAACAAAAGACGTCAAACTTGCCCCTTATACGACGATGGGTGTGGGTGGGACAGCTGATTATTTCTGCATACCGGAAACACGGACACAGTTACGTGAGCTGATTAACGCCGCTACGGCTGCGGGATTACCGCATCTCGTGTTAGGTGGCGGTAGCAACCTGGTCATCAACGACGCGGGTTATCGCGGATTAGTCCTCTACCTGAAACCTTCGTTCAGTGGCCTGCGTATATTGAACGAAGCGGAGAGTCAGGCCGTGTTGAATCGTATTCCGGCTCAGACTTTCACATTGGGCAGTCATGAGCCATACGTGAAAACGGATATCGATTGGCAGCGACAACGCTTGGTCTACGCCGAAGCCGGCGTGCTTACCAAAGGGCTCTCGCTCTTTGCTGCGGCACAAGGTCTGAGTGGCTTGGAGTTTGCCTGTGGTATCCCGGGAACCGTCGGTGGGGCACTATTTATGAACGCAGGGGCCTATGGTTCTTGCATGGCAGATGTCACTTTACTGACAGAATATATGGATAAAGAGGGGACTTTCGCGGAGGCTTTTGCCGCTGAGCAAAATTTTTCATACCGTGACAGCCTCTACCGTGAGAAGAAGCACACCGTTTTGGCCGCTTTCTTTCTCCTGAATTTTGACGACAAAGCCGCGATACAGACGCGGATGGACGAATTAAACGCCCGACGCATCAGCACACAGCCATTGGACTTGCCCAGTTCAGGCAGTGTTTTCAAGAGGCCTGAGGGTTTCTACGCGGGCAAACTGATTATGGACGCAGGTTTGAAGGGCAAACGCATCGGCGGAGCGGAAGTTTCCCTGAAGCATGCCGGCTTCATCGTGAATGTCGATCAGGCACAGGCTCAAGACATTTACGATTTGGTTGCCTACGTGCAAGCAGAAGTGAAAGCGCGTTTCGGTGTTGTACTGGAACCGGAGATCAGAGTGCTGGATGAGTACGGAAAGAATCTTTTCCATTAAACAGCCTGTGACTCGTTTCGCTTCAGGCGAATGAGGATTTGAAATGAAAAGCTATCAAAAAGAAATTCGGCAAATGCTGAAAAATCCTGACGAGGGTCCAGAAATTGTGGTGATCGGTGGAGGTACCGGTCTTTCCACCATGTTAAGAGGACTGAAAACCTATACGGAACACATTACGGCCATCGTTACAGTAGCAGATGACGGTGGTTCCTCCGGTTTATTGCGCAAGGACTATGGAATTTTACCCCCGGGCGATATTCGCAACTGTCTCCTGGCTCTGGCAGATACCGAAGCGGTGATGGAAAATCTGATGAACTACCGCTTTACGGAGGGTAGTCTGGCCGGACAGAACTTCGGAAATCTCTTTCTTACAGCCCTGACCAACGTTTCCGGGAACTTTTATGATGCGATTCGCAACTTCAGCCATGTTTTGGCCGTCGTGGGGCGGGTTTTGCCCGTCTCGTTAACGGATTTAAACATCGTCGCGCAGCTCCAGGATGGTAGCTTGATTGCCGGTGAATCTAATATCGGTGACCGCCGCCCCGATTTGCAAAATCCCATCGCGCAAATGCTGATGGAACCGGCCGATGCCGAACCTTTGATGGAGTCGATTGAAGCCATCCTGAATGCGGATTTAGTCGTTTTGGGACCCGGTAGCCTCTACACCTCGATTATGCCCAATCTGCTTTTTCCGCAGATTGTTGAGGCCTTGGACCAGACGGAAGCCGCCTGTGTTTACGTTTGTAATATCATGACACAACCTGCTGAAACGCTGGGCTTCAACTGCACCGACCACGTCAGGGCTATTCTCAAACACAGTAATGCGCTGGAAAACAATCATTGGTTGGATTATTGCATCGCTAACTCCGCGCCCATCACCGGGAGATTGCAGGAGGAATATTTAAAGACGCACTCCGAGCTGGTTGGCAATAGTGTCGAGGAATTGCGAGAATTCAATATCCAACTCCTCACCAGGCCTTTAGTGACGGTGAATGATGGCAAAATCCGCCACGATACACAGATTCTGGCTCAGACGCTCATTCAACTCGCTCTGGAAGTACAGGAGAAGAAGCTGCTTGAAGCCAAAACCAAAGTCTTTAAACGCGAGGAAATCTATTGATAGAGTTGAGCCGCAAACGCAGCAGCTTTTCGCAGAAGCTGAAGGAAGAACTTTTGGAGCAGCCCGTCACGCCGGACGAGCGTCTGTTGCTCTTGGCTTTTGCCCTGATGAGTACGGCGAAAATCAATCAACAAAGCATCCGCTACAGCTTGGCTTACCGCCCCTTTGTGGAGTTTCTGCGGGACACTATAGCCCGGCAATTCGCTGCTGAAGCGGAGCTGATCATCGGTAAGGGTATCAGTACTTTCGAGCTGAGCGAAGAAGCGGCGGTCAATGACTTACGCACTTGGCTTGCCGAAAGCTTTCATTTCGACTTCGTGCGCGGCCGCATTGGGCTTGATCCCGCAGCTTTTGACGAAGCCCAGCGCCGTATCATCCTCAGAGCGCTTTTTTTATCCTGCGGTTCTTTGGCAGAGCCCAGTAAAACCTACCACCTAGAATTCTCCATCCGTCGCATCAGTTTAGTGGATTTTGCCGTATTGTTACTGAAAGAATTTGCTCTGCGCTGCGGCATTATTAAGCGCTACGGCAGTAACGTCATCTACATCAAGGATGCGGATGATATTGCGGCGGTATTGGGTTTAAGCGGAGCAGCAAAAGCTTTGCTGCATTTCGAGGCGGGACGTGTGGACAAGGAAGTCAATAACTCGGTCAATCGTGTGGTGAACTGTGACAGCGCCAATGCCAGACGGATTGCGGATACGGCGGCGCGGCAGATGGACTTGCTGGAGCGCCTGCAGCAAGAGAAGGGTTTTGAGTTTCTGCCACCACAGCTGCGTGAAACGGCGGAGAGCCGGCTGGCGAATCCGGGTTTATCGATTGCGGAATTGGGGGCGCTGCAGAGCAAAAGCATCGGCAAATCCGGTATGCATCATCGCCTCCGTAAATTAGAGCAAATTGCCGAGGAGGAACTGTGCCTTTAGAGATCTGTTTGCTCGAGCCGGAAATCCCGGCCAATACGGGAAACATCGCGCGTACCTGCGTCGCGCTCGGACTTAAACTGCACCTCTGCGGCAGCTTGGGCTTTAGTATCGATGATAAACAAGTCAAACGGGCCGGTTTGGATTATTGGTATGACTTGGATCTACAACTCTGGGACAGCTTGGAAGACTTGCTACGCAGCTACCATGGCGCCATTTACTACGCTACGACCAAGGCCGCCCAGGTGTATAGCGATATATGTTTCCCTGAGGATTGCTTGCTTGTATTCGGCAAAGAAACCAAAGGTCTGCCGGAAGATTTGTTGCAGGTGCACCCGGAACGCTGTATCCGTATCCCAATGAACGAACAGTATCGTTCCTTGAATTTGAGCAATGCGGTCGCCGTTTTAGCTTATGAAGTGATGCGACAGCATGGTTTTCAGGGCTTGCGCGGTGCCAGTGATTATTTTGCCAAGCACTAGAGATGTCTGAACCTTATACATGAGACGAAAAGGAGAGCGACTTATGAGAATGTTCGATCTGATCAGCAAAAAGAAACACGGTGAAGCCTTAAGCGAAGCGGAAATCAAATGGTGGATTGAATCCTACGTCTCCGGTGCAGTACCGGATTATCAGGTATCGGCCTTATTGATGGCCATCTATTTCGAAGGGATGAGCGACAGTGAAACCGCTGCGCTGACGATGGCCGTTGCGCGCTCCGGTGACATGATTGACCTTTCGGCCATTCACGGTGCCACGGTGGACAAACATTCGACCGGTGGGGTGGGGGATAAGACGACGCTGATCATCGCGCCCATCGCTGCGGCTTGCGGGGTGAAGGTCGCCAAAATGTCCGGACGTGGCTTAGGTCACACGGGCGGCACCGTGGACAAACTCGAAGCGATTCCGGGCTTGCACATTGCCCTAAGTCAGGAAGACTTTTTCGCGCAAGTGAACGATACCGGCTTAGCGGTTATCGGTCAGAGCGGGCAACTCGCCCCGGCTGACAAAAAACTCTATGCCCTACGCGACGTGACCGCGACCGTCGACAGTATTCCGTTAATTGCGGCTTCCATCATGAGCAAGAAGCTTGCCTCAGGCAGCAGTTGTATCGTTTTGGATGTTAAAACCGGCAGCGGTGCATTCATGAAGACCATTGAAGATTCAATCCTCCTCGCTCAAAAAATGGTAGCCATCGGCGAGGAAAACGGCAGAAAAACCTCCGCATTGATTACGGATATGGACCGGCCTTTAGGATTTGCCATAGGCAACAGTCTTGAAGTGATTGAATCAATAGAAACGTTAAAAGGGCATGGCCCGGCAGATTTAACCGAAGTCAGTCTCAAACTGGCAGCAGAGATGCTCTATCTTGCAGGCAAAGGGGAAATTGAAACTTGTCTCGAAATGGCCAAGCAAACATTAAACGATGGCAGCGCTTTGGAGCGTCTGCGCGCCATGATTGCTGCACAAGGTGGAGATGCGGACGTTATCGATGACTACAAGCGCTTTAAACAAGCAGAGCATAAGTTTGAGTGTATCGCAAAACAAGACGGGTACATCAGCCGCATGGATACCGAGGGTATAGGCATCGCTTCCTCACTCTTGGGTGCGGGTCGTGCCACCATAGAAGATGCAATCGACTACTCTGCTGGTATCGTGCTTCATAAAAAGACCGGGGATGCGGTAAAAACGGGTGAAGTATTGGCAGAATTCTATGCGGATGATACCGCACTCTTTGCCACCGCTGCAGAAAGGTTTGCTGCTGCACTGCAGTTTTCCGAAGCGGAACCCGAGGCTGAAAAGCTGATTTATGCGCGCATCAGCAAGGATGCGGTAGAGCGTTACTGATCAGTCTGACCAGCGTGTAACTGTTGGCTTTATTTGCTTTCAAGCGCTTAAATGCTTACAATAACTGCGGCATACGGAACTTTCCGTAGCGTCGCAGCTAAAAAATCAATAGCCAGTGGAGGCTTCTATGTTAGATATTCAATTGATGCGCAGTAACCCTCAGTATGTGGAAGAAAAACTGAAAATCAAGGGTTTTTCGATCGATTTGGCGGAGTTTTTAGCGAAGGATAAAACGCGACGTGAATGTATTGCCAAGGTTGAAACAAAAAAAGCCGAGCGCAATCGCACCTCCGCACTTATCCCGCAAATGAAAAAAGCCGGAGAGGACGTCACTGAGACATTGGCTGCCATGAAAAATCTTGCCGATGAAATCAAGTTGCTCGATGCAGAGCTTGCCGCTTTGGATACGGAGATTATGGATTTTATGCTCTCTTTACCCAATCTGCCGGCAGATGATGTTCTGCCCGGGGGAAAAGAGAACAACCAAGTGGTTGAAAGCTTTGGCGAGCGTCCGGCATTTGTCTTTCAGGCACAGCATCATGTGGATTTGGCAGAACGTCTGGGATTGATTGATTATACCCGCGGTGTGAAATTATCCGGTAACGGTTTTTGGGTCTATAAGAATCTCGGCGCGCGTTTGGAATGGGCTTTGCTCAATTATTTCACGGAAGTGCATTTACGTGATGGCTATCAGATGATGCTTTTGCCACATATCCTCAATGAAGCCTGTGGTTTTACTGCGGGGCAGTTACCGAAATTCCGTGACGACTTGTTCTGGTTCCAAAAGGACAATGCCGACAGTGCGGCACAGTTTGTGCTACCGACGGCTGAAACCGCTTTGGTTAATTTGCATCGCGATGAAATTCTCGATGAAGCCGCATTGCCGTTGAAGTATTTTGCCTATACGCCCTGCTACCGCAAAGAGGCGGGGAGCTACAGGGCAGAAGAACGGGGCATGATACGCGGACACCAATTTAATAAGATTGAGATGTTCCAATATGCACAGCCCGAGCATTCTGAAGAAGCTTTCCAAGAGCTGGTGAGAAAAGCCTGCGAGTTGATGAGTGGTTTGGGCTTGCATTTTAGACTGAGTAAACTGGCGGCTGAGGATTGCAGTGCTTCGATGGCTAAGACCTATGACATCGAAGTGTGGATTCCCAGCATGAATGACTATAAAGAAGTGAGTTCAGCTTCCAATGCCATGGACTTCCAAGCGCGTCGGGGTAATATCCGTATGCGCAAGGCGGATGGTAGCTTGACTTTTGCCCATACTTTGAATGCCTCGGGACTGGCGACTTCACGTATTTTCCCGGCTATTTTGGAGCAAAACCAGGAAGCCGACGGCTCTGTACGTATTCCTGAAGTCCTGCAGAAATACATGGACGGCATGACCCATCTGCGTGCGTGATTGACACGGCGCATGATTAAATGGTGACTTATGAGTGATTTCGAGACCGAGAGGCTCGCTGAGGATGCGGTGCAGACCACTGCTGTAAAGCGATCGCCGGTCAAAAAAGTATTGGATTTTTTTGTCGTTGAAGACATGACGAAGGGCAGTCCCTACAAGTTGCTGACCCGTTTTTCCGTTCCTCTTTTGCTGGGCAATATTTTCCAGCAACTCTACAACACAGTGGACAGCATCGTGGTCGGACAGTTTTCCGGACATAAAGCGCTGGCGGCGGTTGGCAATGGCTTTCCTTTCATCATGCTCCTGACCTCGCTGTTCATCGGTATCGGTTTAGGCGCGATGATTATCATCTCCCAATATGCAGGGGCAAAACAATACGAAGACCTCACACGCACCGTCAGCACGATGTATCGCTGCATGTTAATCGGCGTGATTCCACTGAGTATTTTAGGTATTTTGTTGGCGCGACCGATCCTTATGTTAATGAGTGTGCCGAATGACGGCACCCTGGATCTTTCAGTCTTATATATGCAGGTGATTTTCGCTGGATTGATCGGCCAAATGGGCTACAACATGAACGCCGGTTTGCTGCAAGGAATCGGCGATTCGATGACCTCGTTGCTCTTTCTTCTGCTTGCCACGGTCATCAATATCGTACTTGATATTTTTATGGGTGTGACACTGGGTATGGGTGTGCTGGGTGTGGCTTTAGCAACCATCATCGCGCAGTTTATTTCTTGGGTTGTCGGAATCATTTACATCAACAAGAAACACAAATACCTGAAAATCGATTTTCGTAATTTGGTCTATGACCACGAAATTTTTAAACGAGCGATGCGCTTGGGTATTCCTTCAGGCATACAGCAAGCCCTGTTTTCTATCGGAATTTTTGTCATAACGGGTCTGGTCAATGCGCAAGGTTCGGTCTTCGCCGCGGGTTTTAATGCGGCCAATAAAATCGACACCTTTGTTTTTATGCCCTCGCAGAGTTTTGCCACAGCTATTACGACTTATACCGGACAAAATTTCGGTGCCAGGAAAACGAAGCGTATTTTCCACGGGGCAAAAGCCGGCACCATCCTCACGGCCTCGGTCGCCGCAGCCATCAGTCTCATCATCTATCCTCTGTCCTCATGGATGATGTCTTTATTCACCCCTGACCCAGATGTGGTTGCAGCGGGTGTAACCTATCTACACAGCGTATTACCTTTCTTTTTCCTCTTGGCCACTTTGTTTTCGGTTAATGCGGTGCTACGTGGCCTCGGCAAAACAGTGATTGCCATGACCTCCACTTTTATTTCGCTTTGGCTGGTGCGTGTACCGGCAGCGACTTTACTGGTTACTTATTTCGGCAAAGATTTCATTTATTACTCTTATCCCATCGGTTGGATTGCCGGTTTGATTATTTCCAGCAGCTATTTCTTCTTCGGTAAATGGCGCAAAGACATCTACAAAGGCCTGGATCAGTACATCAAGTACGGCAGTGGGGAAGACGCAGCGGAGGAGTAGTGGGAGCTCTGTTTTCTTTGGTGGGCGGTGCGGTGCTTGTGGTGCCAACATTTTCGCCTAGCCAAGATTTTTCTTGGGACGGGTCAAAACGTAAATATCGTGCTCAAATCAGCGATTAGGCAAAAATTGCGCCAATCCAATTCGAATAGCAATTTTTGGGCTAAAAATCGGTCGCAAGCGGGATTTTGCGACACTTTTTACGCTAATCCAATTTAAAATTTTCGCCTGCTTGGATTATCGAAAAAAACTACGGTATTTTTGGCATCTGACTCTTCAATTAAGCTCTAAATGAAGGTTTGGCTTGGATTGCTGGAAATTTTTCCGGATTATGAGCGGAGTCGCAGCCGCCCAAGCTATGCGACATATTCGATTCTGAGCGGTGTCGCAGCCGCCCAAGTAACGCGACGGACTAGCAGCACCCATCATAGACCGCCTACTCTTGAATTTAACTTTTCACTCTATGACACAAGAAAAATTTCGTGCTTTCTATGTACAAATTCAAAATTATTTGATAAACTTAGTTGTCTTGCCCGATAAGGGCTGTTTTTGTGTCGTCAAGACACAAAGAGACGAATACGAATGAAAGGAGATGTATTGATGCCTACGTTCAACCAATTAGTCAAAGCAGGACGTCAATCGAAAGCTTACAAGTCGAAGTCACCGGCTCTTCAGGTCAACATGAACACCTTGACCAAACGCTCCACGGAAGTACTTTCACCGCAGAAACGCGGCGTGTGTACCGTCGTTAAGACCGTTACCCCGAAGAAACCGAACTCGGCTCTGCGTAAAGTTGCCAGGGTGCGTCTGACCTCCGGTATGGAAGTGACCGCTTACATTCCCGGTATCGGCCACAACTTGCAAGAGCACTCGGTCGTTCTCATCAGAGGCGGAAGAGTTAAAGACCTCCCCGGTGTGCGTTATCACATCGTCAGAGGCACACTCGACGCTGCAGGTGTGGCAAATCGCCAGCAAGGCCGTTCCAAATACGGTGCTAAGAGACCTAAAACAGCAAAAGTGAAGAATTAATCGTTTAGGTTGGACTCGCTGTGATCAGTACACCCTCTATGAATAGACATGGTGGGACACTGACATGAATTCCATATGGAATAGATGAGTACCTGTGATTTCGGGTTTTGCCCGCATGATCATGAGAGGAGGGAAGACAAGTGCCAAGAAGAGGCCATGTCCCAACAAGAGAAATTCTCCCAGATCCCATGTACAACGATGTGCGTGTGACCAAATTGGTCAACAACATCATGTTGGACGGGAAGAAGGGAATCGCCCAGAAGATTTGCTATGATGCCTTCGATATTATCAAGGCTAAAACATCGGAAGATCCTCTGGAAGTATTTAACAAGGCATTGGATAACACCATGCCCCTATTAGAAGTCAAAGCACGCCGCGTGGGCGGTGCGAACTACCAGGTGCCGATTGAAGTGCGCCCGGAACGCCGTCAAACACTGGCATTGCGCTGGTTGGTTCAGTTCTCGAGAAAGAGAAGTGAGCGCACCATGAAGGAACGTCTGGCCGGTGAGCTGATGGATGCTGCGAACGAAGCCGGTGGTGCATACAGAAAGAAAGAAGAAATGCACCGTATGGCAGACGCGAACAGAGCTTTTGCCCACTTCAGATGGTAACGAGCGCGGAAGGAGTCAGTGAATGCCAAGAGCATTTTCTTTAGAAAACACCAGAAATATCGGTATCATGGCACACATCGATGCCGGTAAAACAACGACAACAGAGCGTGTCCTTTACTATACGGGTCGTATCCATAAAATCGGTGAGACGCACGAAGGTGCTGCCACGATGGACTGGATGGCTCAGGAACAAGAACGCGGAATTACGATTACCTCTGCTGCGACGACTGCCCAATGGAAGGGTCATCGTGTCAATATCATTGACACCCCCGGCCACGTGGACTTTACCGTTGAAGTGGAACGTTCTTTACGTGTTCTGGACGGAGCTGTGACACTTCTGGATGCCAAGAGCGGTGTTGAACCGCAAACCGAAACCGTTTGGCGACAAGCGGATCATTACCACGTACCGCGCCTTGCTTACGTTAACAAGATGGACATTACCGGAGCCGATTTCTTCCGTTCCGTAAAGACCATTGAGGAACGTCTGAAGGCTAATCCTGTGCCCATTCAGATTCCCATCGGCAAAGAAGACACTTTCAGCGGCATCATTGATCTGGTGACGATGAAAGCTGAAATCTATAAAGACGATATGGGAACCGTGTTTGAGGAAAGTGACATTCCCGAGGAGTATCTCGCTCTGGCTGAGGAATGGCATGAAAACATGGTCGAAAAGATCGCCGAATCCGACGAGACTTTGACTGAAAAATTCCTTGAAGGCGAGGCTATCAGTGTACCCGAGCTCAAGAAAGCTTTGCGCTTGGCGACGATTCGCTGCGACATCACCCCGGTCATCTGCGGTTCTTCTTACAAGAACAAAGGTGTCCAGATGATGCTCGATGCAGTGATCGATTACATGCCCTCACCCCTGGATGTTCCTCAAATCAGAGGCATTAACCCCCAGACCGAAGAAGAAATCGAGCGTCCTTCTGACGACAACGGCCCTTTTTCAGCTCTGGCATTTAAGGTGATGGTGGATCCTTTCGTCGGTAAGTTGTGTTTCTTCCGTGTGTATTCGGGACAATTGTCCTCGGGTTCATATGTGCAAAACTCAACCAAAGGCAAACGCGAGCGTATCGGTCGTATTTTGCAGATGCACGCTAACCACCGCGAAGAAATCGATCAGGTCTATTCCGGTGATATCGCTGCAGCTGTCGGTCTAAAAGACACGACGACCGGCGACACGCTCTGTGATGCCGACCATCCTGTCATTTTGGAATCAATGGATTTCCCTGAACCGGTTATTTCGGTTGCTATCGAACCCAAGTCCAAAGCCTCACAGGATAAGATGATGATTGCTTTGCAAAAGCTCTCGGAGGAAGACCCGACTTTCCGTACCCACACGGATACGGACACGGGGCAAACCATTATTTCCGGTATGGGTGAGTTACATCTTGATATTATTGTCGACCGTATGTTGCGTGAGTTCAAGGTGGAGGCTAACGTCGGTGCACCTCAGGTTGCTTATAAGGAAACCATTCGCAAGAAGGTGACTGCAGAAGGCAAATTTGTGCGTCAGTCCGGTGGTCGCGGCCAATATGGTCACGTTGTACTGGAACTTGAACCTCAAGAACCCGGTGCGGGCTACAGCTTCGAGAATGCCATCGTCGGCGGTGTGGTGCCCAAGGAATACATCGGACCTGTTGATGCAGGTATCCAGGAAGCCATGAACAGTGGTGTCTTGGGTGGTTATCCGGTGGTTGACGTCAAGGTGAGACTGGTAGACGGTTCTTACCATGATGTGGACTCTTCGGAAATGGCCTTTAAGATTGCCGGTTCCATGGGCTTCAAAGAGGGCTGCCGCAAAGCCGATCCTGTTCTGCTTGAACCGGTGATGCGCGTGGATGTCACTGTACCCGAAGATTACATGGGTGACGTTATGGGCGATATCAGCTCGCGTCGTGGCCGTATCGAAGGTATGGAAGCCGTTTCCGGTGCCCAGCAAATCTCGGCCAAAGTGCCTTTGTCCCAAATGTTCGGATATGCTACGGCTCTGCGTTCCAGAACGCAAGGTCGCGGTACTTTCGTCATGCAGATCAGTCACTTCGAAGAAGTGCCCAAGAGTTTGATGGAAGATATATTGAAAAAATAAGTCAGGCTGACTGCAAGCCTCGCGATAATGAGAAAGTCCTGGTTGAAAATTCGCAAATGTCGTGTACAATGGATTGCAGGCGTTAGCCAATTAACGAAAAATGTGTCAGCAAGGGGCTGACAATAAGGAGGATTCTTCAAAATGGCAAAAGCGAAATTTGAAAGAAATAAACCACATGTCAATATCGGTACAATTGGCCACGTTGACCACGGTAAAACATCTTTGACTGCCGCTATCACAAAAGTCTTAGCAATGAAAGGTGGCTCACAGTACACCGATTATGCGCATATCGATAAAGCTCCCGAAGAGAGAGCACGTGGTATCACAATTAACACTTCACACGTTGAGTATCAGACCGACGCACGTCACTATGCTCACGTTGACTGCCCGGGGCACGCCGACTACATCAAGAACATGATTACCGGTGCTGCGCAGATGGACGGCGCAATTCTGGTCGTTTCCGCTGCTGACGGTCCCATGCCTCAAACCCGCGAGCACATCCTGCTTGCCCGTCAGGTCGGCGTTCCTTCAATCGTCGTTTTCCTGAACAAATGCGATATCGCTGACCCCGAACTCGTCGAACTGACCGAAATGGAAGTTCGTGACCTCTTGAACCAATACGAATTCCCCGGTGATGACACCCCCTTCGTACAGGGTTCTGCTCTCGAAGTTCTGGAAAGCACCGCTACAGACGTAAACGATCCTGTCTACAAACCCATCCTGGACCTCATGGATGCTGTTGACACATGGATTCCCACACCTGCACGTCCCGTTGACCAGCCTTTTGCAATGCCTGTCGAAGACGTCTTCACGATCTCCGGCCGTGGTACTGTTGCGACCGGTCGTGTCGAGCGCGGTGTTGTCAAAGTCGGTGACCCCGTTGAAATCATCGGTCTCGCTGAAGAGAAAAAGACCTCGGTTATTACCGGTGTTGAAATGTTCCACAAACTGCTTGACCAAGCCGAAGCAGGCGACAACATTGGTGCTCTGCTCCGTGGTATCAACCGTACCGAAATCGAGCGCGGCCAGTTGATCTGCAAGCCCGGCTCTGTGAAACCCCATACTCATTTCACCGGCCAGGTTTATGTTCTGACTCAGGCTGAAGGTGGCCGTCACAAACCTTTCTTTAACGGCTATCGTCCGCAGTTCTACTTCCGTACAACGGACGTTACCGGTATTGCCGAATTGCCCGAAGGCGTTGAAATGTGCATGCCCGGTGACCACGTTACCATCACAGTTAAACTCATCACTCCGATTGCTCTTGAGCAAGGTCTGAAGTTTGCTATCCGTGAAGGTGGTAAGACCGTCGGTTCCGGTACTGTTTCAACCATCATCGAGTAAGCTCCTAGAACTTTAGTGCACAATAAATCCCCCCGCCGCTAATAGCCGGGGGATTTTTTAAATTAAGATTGGGCATAAATGGACCAAAATAGCTATTTTTTATCATAAGCTTGATGCGTATAATAAAGGAAATCTGAAATGAGAACAATAAGGGGAAAATTAAGGTATTAATTGAAAAAGAATGTAAATAGAAAAACTGAGTTACTGTTTATTTCCTTGTTTGTAGCTTGGGCTTTATCCATTCCTTTTGAAGGCTTGGTTTTGAAAGTATTTGAAAGAAGCACCGTGTACACCGTAAACCATAGCGGCTTACTTTTAGCCTTGCTTGGTTTATGTCTAGGCATATTATTTTCGGGTTTATTCAAGAAATCCAAAAGAAGAGACAGGTTTATCATTGCGCTTGCCCTTATATTGAGTTTCTTTTCGACGCTTGTACAAGTACTTCAAATAATGAATAAAGGATTATCCTTAAACTTAGCCCAAGGCTTCGCTGTTGGTCTAGTCATCGCAACGTTATGTAAATACATTGATACCACTGAAGACTTACACCTACGAATGCGGAATATTGCGGAAGTGTTATTGCTTTCTTTGCTCATTGAACTCTTCATTGGATCTTGTGAACAATTGATTGCCCCCCGCATGCGTGAAATATTTGCTCTGTTAGCCTTGTTCCTGGCAATGTTTATTCGTCTGCGATATTACTTCGTTACTGGCGGTAAAGATGTTATGCTCTTATCTGATGACAAAAACGGAAAAGTATCTGAGCTAGCGACAGAAGCGGTTGAATTAGGCGGGAATGATTTAACTATAGAAAAGCAGCCAAGGGTTGCCAATATCACACAACTCACTTTATTAATTGGCATTTTTAATGCGTTAATGCTTTATAACATTGGTTTAATGCATATAACGATGCATGATCTCTATACTGAGATGCCTACCCTCATACGTGTTTTGTGGCTTTTGCCCTTTATACTCTCACTACTTGTTTTACTGCGCTTTAAGAACTGGCCTAGAACAACACAGGCATTCTATTTTTCTATCATATTAATTCTCTTGGCTTCCATCTTTTTTATGTTGGGCGCGGATCTTGCCGTGGGACTGCTTTTGCTTGCCAATGTTTTCCTCTTGATTGCTGAAGCGATTTATTGTTTATACGCCTGGGCCGCTTTTGTGATGCTCATCGGTGCTTCTAAGAAACTATTTTTAGTTATTATTGCTTGTCTCGTGCCGGCAGCTCTGGGAATGGCGCTTGGTTTATCCTTTGGCTCCTTCTTCATGCGTGGGGGTGTGCCCTCAGCTTACTTGACTGTCTCTGCTTTGGTGACGCTTTGTTTCTTGCTTATTATTGGACCTCAAGTCCGACGTGAACTGGGTAAATTGGAAGCAGAAGCCGTCCATGATCCACTCGTTCATGTTAAATTACTGGCTGAGAACATCCATATGGGAGTTGCAGAATCGATACCATCTACACACGGCGAGATATCGGAAAAACGAATTCTGACATTAAGCAATCATGATGAAGTGTTCCAAATCTTGACCGCTCGTGAGAAAGAAATCTTCTTCTTAGTATTAAAGGGGGCAAAAAACGCTGAAATTGCAGAAGCACTGCAACTTTCCGAAAACACGGTCAAGACACATGTGCGAAATATTCTCAACAAGTATGGCGTAAAGAACAGAACCGAAATGATGGCTCATATTTTGAAACTCATGAATGAGTTCTAAATCGATGCTGATATTCAGGCAATTTTCTTGCGCGTATGACAAAAGTGAATACTTATCAATCGATATTAGAAATAATGAAAACTCATCCCTGGGGATGAAGCAATTATAATCAATAAGTGATAATTAATATAAAGATAAGTAACATTTCAATTTCATGCTTAGATGCACTTGTTTGCTCAAGCAAAAAGTATCCCTTGGTCATACACGGGCTATACGCACAAAGGCACTATAATAAGCGATTCGTTCTAGTTTAAAGATGGGGGAAGGCAACAACGGCAAGAGTGAAGAAGGGGGTATCATTGCCATTGTTGTTTCACCAGCACTCGTAGCACAGAGAGCATAGCCAATCTACAATCCCTTTATTTTTCGTAGAAAATTGAAATCTTAGCATGTCGCTCTTTGGTTTTATGTATGCGTTATGTTTAGGAAATATGTACAAACAATAAATAGGTGAAGCAAAAGGAGACTCTTACAACAGGTGAGAAAGATGACAGAACAACCGCACAACAGGATGACAAAATCATAGTGGATTGAGCCGTAAATTATTTGTGGTGAGACAAACTGAATGTGGTGTGAGACTAGAAGCGAGCTGTGTCTGAATGCGTTGATAAATAATTCATATGGAGCGAAGTAAAGTCTATACAGTGAAGGATTAACTTAAAGAACATTTTGTCAATCAGACAAGGGTACGATGTTGAGCTTTAAGCCAATCTAATAGGGGAGTGTTTTATGAAAAAGATGAAAATGAAGTACGTTTTTGCCGCTATTCTCAGTGCATTGTTTCTACTTAGCACTTTAAGTAGTTCGGTTTTAGCGCTGGAAGCCCCAACGGAGGTGAAGGATAACGCTACAGTTGAAACTCTGGACTTGCCATTTCAGTCTCAACTGAGTGAAAGTCAAACCTCCTCAAGCACATCGCCATCAGATGTTGAAGAAACATCCATTGAAGGCTTGGTAGTTTCTAATAGTGAAGCTGGAACTGATAGTGAAGTTTTAGAAAGCAAAGTTTCAGATCCGATCGAAAAACAATTCGAAAAACAATTGGTTTCAGAAACTCCGGTCACTGCTTATCTTGTGCGATTTTTTGACATGAATAACAAAGAAATAAAGCAAGTCAGTGTTCAAAAAGGTAGCACCATTGATTTCCCAGAAGCACCGGAAATGGCTGGCTTTGAGTTTAAGCATTGGTTTTTGGTCAATGATAAGTTCGAAGGTGATTCCGACGTTAAGTTTGATGAAAAACAAACGGTTCAAGCAGCTCTTCGTCTGAAGACCTTTTACCATGTCGAAACACCTGCTTTGGAAACTCCGATAAGCGAGTCTAGGTCTACTCCCGAAATGACAACTTCGACGAATAGTAATGACGTTATTATCACTCCTAATACAAGTGCCGACTCTGAAAATTCTGCGAGTACGGAACCGTCTCTTACGAATGCGACGGCAGCTGAAACGAACCCCGAAACAGAAATCGTTGAGATCCAACCGACTATGGTGAATTTGGCCGCTAATGTCACCCTGAGCGGGAAGAGTATAGAAGATCAGCAGTTTTTCTTCGAATTAAAAGATGAGCAAGGTCAAGTTTTGCAAACGGTAAGTAACGAAGCGGACGGTAAGATTGTCTTTGCTCCGATTGTTTTAGATCGTGCTGAAAGCGATCAAATACAGTCTTTCTTCATCAATCAGCAAAAGGGAGCAGATAAAAATATCGTGTACGATGAGACGATTCTACCGGTTCAGGTCCGTTTCAGTGTGGATACAGATGCTGCTATGACTGCGGTGATTGAGTATCCGAAAACAGCACAGTTCCTGAACATATATCAAGCACCGACTCCGATTGCACCGACTCCGATGATAAAGCTTTATACCAACGTTACCCCGGGACAAAAACTAGCCTTTGGGGATGAGATAGAGTTCAGTGCAGAACTGAGCGATTGTGGGGATGCGCCCCTGATTCAATGGCAATTTTCACCTGATAACGTACATTGGCAAAATATTGCAGGAGCAAACGACAGTACATTAACCATTTTACTCACTCCACAAAATTGCTTCGGCTATTGGCGCGCCGGCGTGACCATAACAAATTAGTCTGAAAAGCCATAGAGCAAGGCTATAGCGACGCTGCTGACAGACCGGAGGTAGAAGAAATGGGTCAACGAATTAAAAAAATCACTGCGCTGGTATTAGCGTTTTTCATTCTTTCACAAGTACTGCCACTACAAGTCTATGCGGACATGTTTTACTCCGATGGCTTGACTTTGCAAGACCAAATAGAGATGGCCCCTATGGCCACGGATCCTGTTTACCATACGGTGTACTTTAATGACTGGGATGGTACGCAATTAAAGGCTTATGATGGTACAGCCAATCCTTTGGTATTAGACGGAACCCGTTTACAAGATATACAACCACCCGCGCCTACACGAGTAGGTTTCACATTTCTCAACTGGACGCCTCCTGAAAGCTATATCACGGGGGATAGCCCTCAAACTTACACCTTTACTGCACAGTATCGCTCGACCAATCTTTATGATCTAAATATCAAGTATGTTTATGCAAATGGCTCACAGGCAGCGCTTGCACATACGGCAACCTATATTTACGGTGACAGCTATAGTGTTGCCTCTCCTGAAATCGTGGGTTACGTGGCCGATTCATCATCAATTGATGGAACAGCGGGGACCAGTCTGGCGGGGGCAACGGCTCTCAATTACATTGTGACCTATGTAGCAAGCACCGGAACTCCCTATAAGGTCGAACATTATTTTCAGAACATCGCAGATGACAATTACACCATTGACGCCGGAATGACGGAAAATCTAACGGCTACCACAGGCGCAACCGTAAGCGTCAGTAGTCAGACGGTCTTCGGTTTTACCGCAAAAACGGCAACACAGAATGTGGTTATTGCAGCCGATGGTACGACTGTTGTCAAACTCTATTATGATCGCAACTCATACATCATTAATTACGATACAGACGGAGGAAATTATATTGCTCCATTCCAAGGCCGATATGGGGCTGCTGTTCCTGCGGTTAGCGATCCGACAAGATCCGGTTATACTTTTGCCGGATGGGATGGGACAATACCCACAACGCTGACTCAAAGTATTAATTTTACTGCTTCTTGGACGGCACTGAGTAATGTGCCATATACCCTTGTTTATTGGATTGAAAATGCCGATCCCAATCCCGGTACAGATGTATATGGTTACACCTTCCATAGCACCGCTAATCGAAGTGGTACAGCGGGACAGTTGGCTGTTTTATCTACTGACGATCAAAAATACATTCAGTATTTCACTTATGACCATTATGATAATGCGACGCCCATCGCCGGAGATGGCAGTACAAAAATCAATGTATACTATACGCGCAATTCTTATAAAATTGAGTTTGATTTGGATAGATCTAACGCGACATTGACAATCGCTGGCGTGACTTATACTAACGGTGGCACGCGTTATTCATTCACAGCGAAGTATAGCTCAGACATCAGTGCGAAGTGGCCAACTGCCAGTAATGTTCCCCCTGTTACAAGTTCCTCGTGGCCATATGCAACAAACTATTTTGTAGGTTGGACAAGACCCGGAATCAATTCAACTTATGCTTCAGCACGAATCAACCTAACACCGGATTTGTTTCTGACCAGCGGAACAACGGTTTACAGCGCAGAGTGGCGTACTAACACAACATCATATGATTTGCATTACATGTTGGAAAGCCTCGATGGTACCGGTATACCGTATAATGGTATTAATTATCAACAAGATGCAGGTTTAAGCGGTGTGGTTAATGCAGCGCAAAACTCATCTTGGTCAGCCAAAAATCTGGCCGGTTTTGATAATGTTGGGACTGAACGAGATGGTGCGCCCGGTACAGACGGAGACATTGATGTCTACTTTTATTACACAAGAAACAGCTACAATTTAAGTTTTTATAACCATAACAGTATCGTCACTGGCAAAACTCAGACCATTAAATTTGGTGCTTTAATTCCCACTAATGCAAACTTTAACCCCGATTTACCTTCAGACCTACCGGGTTATACTTTTGGAGGTTGGTATACAACGCCGGATGCAGTTCCAGGCACTGCATTTGTCTGGAGCAGTGCGAGGCTGCCGGCCAATAATATTATGCTTTATGCTAAGTGGAACCCGCCTACCCACGCGGTTCGCTTTACGTACACAACTCCGACTGGTGAGCTAGTTCTCCACGATACCCAGCAAGTGACACAAGGCCTGAAAGCTACACGCCCCACTGATCCGGCCAGCATTCCCGGCTATACCTTTGATGCTTGGTACTACAGTGGTACTCTGACCCGTTATGTCTTTGATGCACAGGTTTTTAATAATCTTGATTTGACCGGGCGTTATTTGCCCCTCAACGATAGAACATATACGGTTAAGTATCTTGACGCGACTACTTATGAAGTACGTGCACCGCAAAAAACCGTGACGGATCAAACTACAGGTACGACAGTGACAGAAAACGCTGTACAAGTCTCGGGCTATATTCCCGATTCAAGAACAAAAGATCTAGTCATTGCCGCAGATAACAATGAAATCATTTTTTACTATAAAGCTCTACCGGTCGATTATACGGTACAGTACCTGGAGCGGGGGACCAATCTTGTTTTAAGGGAACCGGTAACAAAGGAAAGCCAATCCGTTACGGTGACTGAAACGGCTCTCGTCATTGAAGATTACGAATATACCATGCTTGATGGAAACACGGTCATCGTCAACTTTACTCCGGATCAGGCGAGCAAAACCATTGATTTGACTTCCGATCCGAGCCAAAACATCATCACTTTCTATTACGAGAAAATTATTAAGAACCACTATTATGTACGCTATCTTGAAGTGGGTAGTGAAACAGTGCTTGCTACAGAAAAGTATGTAATCACAGCTAAGAATAACGTGGTTGAATATCCCAAAGCGATTGCCAACTATGTTTCTGCCTCTTATAAAAGTACCTACCCCAGTCCTGAGTACAATGTGGCGGGTAACAACAACTACATTTCCTCACAACTTTATGTGATTGATCCGGATTCTGATAATCCGCAAATTTTCACCTTCTACTATGTTCCAATATATATCGAAATCAGCGGTGTGAAAACCTGGGTGGACAACGGCAATGTTTTAACGCTTCGACCGGCTATCACCGACTTAAGTTTGACCATCTATGGCAACAACGATGCGCTGAATCCGCAACCGATTCCACGTTGGACAGATAATGGTAATAACACTTGGACTTACAGTTATATTAATCTTCCAGCCGCTGCCAATAATGAAGGCATCAACTACACGATTACAGAAACCGTACCGGCACTGTATACGGCTAAACATAGAGATAAAGCAGCACCTGGAGGTACGGATATCACAAACACCTTAAACGGTGGAACGACAGCATTCAGTGGAATTAAAACCTGGATTGACTCCATCGACCCGGATAGCGGTTTTGATCCTCGTCCGACGACCTTACAACTCACGCTTTATAAGAGTGTGAACGGCAGTACCCCGCAAGCACTGAATCCGCAACCTACTGCTACATGGGTAAAAGATGGCGACCAGTGGACCTATACTTATACAGATTTAGTCAAATACGAGAACGGTTATCCAATCGTTTACTCTGCAGCTGAGACGGTGCCGAGCGGTTATGAACAAACCGCCGATGATGGTCAAAACTTTACGAATAAGGTCATTGAAACGACTGCGACGAAGATTTGGCAAAAAGGTCCCGCAACGAAGCCCACCGTATGGTTTAAAGCCTATCGTCAAGTGGAAGGTGGCTCGGTCGAGGAAGTTCCTAACGCCTCCATCAAAGAACTGACAAGCGGCACGACCTCTGTCACTTGGCGTGGTTTTGCCCAAGAAGATAGCAATGGCAATCCATATACTTTCAGCGTGCGGGAAGTGGATGCAGCAGGCAATGCCCTGACTCTTCAAAATTACACAAAAACAGAAGTCGGCTTAACGGTCACCAACACCTATGTCATTCCGAAAAACGGCAAAACAACTGTGACGAAGAAGTGGGTGAACGGTACTAGCACGCATCCTGAACTTTGGCTGCAACTTTGGCGTAAAACGACAACTGCAAGCGGCGAAGTGCGAGAAGCGGTACCAGGTCTAATACCGATCAAAGCTAATACACTAGGCGACACAAGCCACGAGTGGACCGGTTTGGATGAGACAGACATCGATGGCAACCCATACACTTTCTTTGCAAAAGAAGGACAGTGGAACGGAACTACCTTCACTGAAGGGGTTCCCTCTCAGTATGCGTTGAGCCCAACGACAGACAGCTTAGATTTAATCAACACCTATACGATTCCAACGGACAGAGAAGTCACAGCTACAAAAAAATGGACGGACGGTCCCTCAACAAAGCCGACGGTCTGGTTCAAGCTGCAAAGAAGAATAGAAAACGGAGCTTGGCAAGATGTACCAGGCGCAGAGATAAAAGAACTGACGAACGGTGTCCTTTCAGTCACATGGACGGGTCTCGAAAGAACAGATGCTTCGGCTAAGGCATACGATTTTAGTGTGATTGAAGGTACTTATGCAGGCACGACATTCACTGCCGGATCTCCGAGCAATTATCCCCAGAACCCCTCAACACTTAATACCTTAGCTATTGAAAATATCTATAAATCACCACTAAGGGATAATATTACGACGGTTAAGCACTGGGATTTGAACGGTGTTGATGATGACAGCCTTAAAACACCGGTTACAATCCAGCTTTGGCGCAAAGCCGGGACAACAGCTGAACCCGAGTTGGTCAGTGAAAAAGAACTAAATGGTGAAATTGATGCAGTTGGTGAGCTCACGCCTTGGAGCTATGAATTCAGCAATTTGGATGAAACGGATAGCAATGGAGTTACGTATATTTACTACGTTCAGGAAAAGACTGTCCCCGCCAATTTTGTGGACAGTGTTTTGGGATATGAAATAACGAACACCTGGCAGATCCAAAGTTTTTCGGTCAGGAAAACCTGGTCGGGCGGTTATGCAGGGCAAGTGCGTCCTGCAGTGACATTACAACTTCAGCGCAGTGTAAACAGTGGTACACCTGTGAATTACCTCTTACCTGTTGAGTTGGACGGTACGACAGACGGCATTGCCGGCGAAACTTCGGGCGAGCACACAGCATGGACCTACACCTGGGAAAAATTGCCTCAGCACGATAGCAACGGGAATAAGTACAGTTACAGCTTCACTGAAACGCGCCTAATCGGTTATACGCCTTCAAACCCTGTTGATGATAATGGTGTACAAGTCATCAATAATCACTATGAACATGTCACAGTGGATGCAACAAAAGTCATTATTATCCCCGAAGGTGCAACAGCCCCTGCAGAATATCCTGACTTTAGCTTTAAGCTATTACGTAACGGCAACCATGTTGAAGATGTAACACTCAACGGTATTGCAGACACAGCTGATGGTACCGACATCGATTTACTGAAAGCAGACGGTTCCGGAGAAACGGCACCGGGCACAGATGCGGGTGGTAATGTAACGAGACATTACACGTGGACAAACTTACCAGCCAAAGACGCAAACGGAAACCCATTTGTTTATACGGTCACGGAACCCAATATTCCCTCAGGCTATGTGCGCTCCAGTGTTAACGGCAATATGACTGACGGCTTTACGATTAGTAACACATATCGCAGCGATACGTTTAGGGCATTTAAATATTGGAATACGAAGGCTGGCACCCCTCCGGTGACCTTTAAATTAATTCAAGTGCAAATCACCGATGCAGGCTTAGAGGTACCGAACAGTGCCTTAGATATGAGTATGAATGTTGTGCTTAACGGCATAGCAGATAATCTCGAAGATCCTCAACCTAACCAGCCTACGTATTATGAAGAAGAGGCTTGGCAGGCGGTTTGGACCGGTTTGCCGACTACCAGAGACGGACAAACGGTTAAATATTATGTTGAAGAACTCGCTATTCCGGATTTTGACATCATGTCATCTGCCAGTACTGTCATAACCAACAAATCAATGACTACTGATGTGACAGTGGCTAAACAGTGGCTAGATGGCGATACGCTTATCCGACCGGCGGTTACCTTAACACTTGAGCGTTATCGCTATGATGGTACAACCTTAGATAATGAATTTACGGCTATGGAGGCAGTGCTCAATGGTGTTGCAGACGAAAACGGTGAACTGAGCCCCTCAGCAGATGGTCAGACCTGGAACTATCAATTTACGAATCTTACGCGTTTTTATGACGATACCACGAGTGAACCAAGCGTACAAAGAGAGTATGTTTATAAGATTAGTGAAAAAACAGCGCATGTTCCTGAAAAATATGTTCTTGAAGACATTAAAGTCATCAACGGTGTTCAAACGGTTAGCAATCGTTATCAAGCGCCGACCATTAATTATTTAGCCAAAAAAGTTTGGGATGGCGGAAAGAGTAGCCCGGTTACTTTAAGACTTTATAGGAAGACGGAAGCCATGACCGAAGCCGAACCTGTGGGTCCCGGTTTCACCATAAACGGTGTAACGGACACTGATTGGGTCAATGACACGATGGAGAGCGAGCCATGGGTTATCACGCGCCGCAATCTGCCTTTGACTGATACTCAGGGGAATGCGTATGTTTATACCGTGGTGGAAACAACGAGCTTAGAGAATTTTGCTGCTCCAACCTACGCGTACAATCAGGTAATCAATGGTCAAACCTATCACGCTGTGGTCAGCAACCGCTACATTATCCCGACGAATGGGTTCAAAACCGCCACTAAAACTTGGGTGAACGGCAGTGCAACACACCCGGATTTATGGTTACAACTCTGGCGTAAAACGACGACAGGAAGCGGTGATATCTACGAGGCGGTGCCCGGTGCTGAAATTGTTAAAGCCAACACTTCCGGTAATACCAGTCATACCTGGGAAAATTTAGCAACAACGGATGGAGCTGCGAATCCATATACGTTCTTTATTAAAGAAGGACAGCTCATTGGCGAGACCTTTACGGTCAAAACGCCTGATCATTATGTGCTCAGCCCCAGCGCAGACAGTCTCGATTTGACCAATACGTATGAGATACCTAAAGATGCCGAACTGACCGCAACGAAAACCTGGACCAATGGGCCAACAGGTAAACCTACGGTGTGGTTCAAACTGTATCGTCGTACGGTAATCGGTGAGACATATGGTGAATGGAGCGAAGTCCCCGGAGTAGAGGTGAAACAGGTGCCGACTGGCCAGCCTCCATTAAGTCTGACTTGGAGCAATTTAGAGTCAACGGATACCTCTGCCAATCCATATGAGTATGCCGCTGTTGAAGGAATCTTGGCCGGTACGAGTTTTACCCCTGGAGCCCCAAGCAATTATTCTGTTAATGGACAATTCAGCAAAGCCATAGAGAACGTTTATGTCCCTCCAAAAGACGGTACATTTGCGGCAACAAAAACCTGGGCTGGTGGACCTCCGGTTAATCAGACAGCGGTGCCCTTGACCCTCTATCGCGAGAGCGTGAATATTCCGCGTGAAGAAGTACCTAACCCACCAACATATGTCGTTTCGGGTAGCAGCCCCAGCTTTACTTACACCTGGAATAATTTAGAGTCAAAAGATTTTAAAGGTGCTGACTATACGTTCACGGTCAAGGAAACGGCGGAAAACTCGGATCAAGAAGTGCTCGTTAATGGTAGTACCTACAAAGTCACGTACGATTCAGAGAGAAAAGCAGTGACCAACACTTATGTCATCCCCAAAGACAAGACTGAGGTGGCTATAAAAACTTGGGAAAACGGCGCCTCACCGCGTCAAACAATCTGGTTCAAGTTACAGAGACGCATTTCTTCCACACCTGGATGGTCAGATGTTCTGGATGCAGAAATCAAAGAACTGAGCGACGGTACAGTAAGCGCCAAATGGACCGGCTTAGAGAGAACCGACGGCAACGGTAACCCTTATCTCTTCAGTGTTGTTGAAGGGCAGATGGTTAACGGGAACTTTAGCCCGGGTGCACCGGCAAACTACAGTGTCAGCGGGCAAAACAGCCTGAGTCTTAAGAATAGCTATTCCATTCCAAAAGACACGATAGTGGCCAGTAAAGAATGGCAAAAAGGTCCCACAGCGAAACCTACTGTTTATCTGCAGTTGTGGCGCTCACTAGAAGCGAGTGGTGAACTCGCAGCAGTGGATGAAGCGGTACCGGGTTTATTGCCGGTCGAGCTTGTTAACGGTGCAGGGAATGCCAGCTGGCAGGATGTTGAATTAACCGATATCAACGCTAGGGACTATGCCTTCCGTGTCATTGAAGGTACGATGCAGGAAGGGGTATTTGAGCCTGGCTTGCCCGAATCATTTGAATACGAAGTCTCCTACGGCAATGATCAATTAAGCTTGATCAATACTTATAAGAGTCCTACGACTACTAAAACGGCCATCAAAAAGTGGGCAGGCAATGGACCGACACCGTATCCACAGATCTGGTTCCGTTTAGAACGCAGAACCAGTGCTACTCAGCCCTGGACCGCAGTACCCAATGCGCCGGTTACAGAAGTGGAGACAGAAATCGGTGCAAGTGTCAGCAATGAAGTGAGCTGGCCAAACATCGATTTGAAAGACGAGTCGGGTATCCCATATTTCTTCCGTGTAGCCGAAGGCAGCTATGCAGGTGGTGTATTCACGAGCAGCGTGCCGAGCAATTATGCGAAGCTGGAAACGGAAAACTCGGTAACCAATACTTGGCTGACGGTCAGCAAGACTGCGAGCAAAAAATGGGCTGGCGCTCCGTCTCAAGCTTATGAATTGCCAGCGCCCGAGGTCACCCTGACCTTATCCAGTTATACGACGGATGCAACTGTCCTGACTAAAGTGGATGAAGTGACACTCAATGGTAATGAATCGCCGGCTTGGAGCAAGACTTGGTCTGAGTTGCCTAAATTCGATAGCAACAATCTTGAGTTAAATTATGTGGTAGAAGAATCTAATTTACCTAAGAGTTATACTTCTAAAGTTGAAAATATCGGTAGTGATTGGCTCATCACGAATACCTTCGAGCATACCTCGGTTGAGGTTTATAAGGTTTATCAGAATACCTCAGAAAGACCTCCGGTTACGATTGTCCTATTCCAAAACGGCCATGAATTTGATCGCTATCGATTAGATGGTGTGGCTGACAGCCCTGTTCAGGGAGAGCCCTATGAATATGCCCCAGGCAGAATCATTTGGCCAAATCTTCCGAAAACGACATTAGATGGCAGCCCTGCCGTCTACACAGTCAGTGAAGAGATTCCGGAGAATTTCCCTTATCAACGGGTGATCAGCCCTATGGTAAGCGAAACAGCGGATATCGGATTTAGGATTACGAACACATATAACGAAGGCACTTTACTAGCATTAAAGAACTGGAATCTAGGCGCCTCACCGGCTGCTGCCAGTGTGACCTTTACACTCCATCGCTGGGTATCCGGTTCCGGTGCTACGACACGTGAAGCGATGGGGGCAGATTTTAACGGAGTTATGAACGGTACAACGGATACGTCAGAGGGACTGCACGGCAGTGAGACGGCACCTTGGCGCTATACTTGGAAAAACCTACCTTTAAACGGTAATCGCGATGGCGACCCAGCCAAACCGGTATACTACACTTACTTTGTTGAAGAGCTGGATCTGGGAGCTGGCTTTGAAGTCGACGTCAATTCTTCCGCCAGTCTGAAAATTACGAATGTGGCTTTGAAAACGGAATTTAGTGCTGAAAAACTTTGGGGCGGCGGTCCGGCACCGCAAATCTACTTCCAGCTAAGCAGAACAGAAAATGGTGATGCCGCTACAAAAGAACCGGTCGGTGTACCTGTTTTACTTAAAGGTACGGTAGATCCAGTTGGAGCTACGGAGTCCGGCGAATTAGAAGCATGGCGTTATACCTGGAAAAATCTGGAGCGTTTTGCCGATGATGCCCATACCATACCCTACATTTACAGTGCGAGCGAAGTGGATGCCTCAGGTAACGTCGTTGCACCTACTGATTACACCGCATATGGAAATGACAGCAATCGTATCATCAATGTTTATACACAAGATGTGACAGCAAGTAAGGAATGGATTGGTGGGGAAGCACAGCGTACTGCTGGCATCGGACCGGACGTTTACCTGACATTGTATCGTCAGACCATTAATCAAGAAGAACCCGTTGCGCTACTGGATAACGAGCTTAATAACAATGAAAAAGCTACACGTCCGCTGGGAACGGCCACGAGTCTGACCTGGTCGGATTTACCTCAAGCGACCGAAGGCGGAGCACTCTACACATATAGTGTCGTCGAGACGGACAGTACAGGTGAACGCATTGACTTATGGGAAGACACATCAACGAGTCCCCAATACATTTATCGGGTAGAGTACGATGAATCTAATCCCCTTAAAGTCACCAACCGTTTTGACAGCCCTGTCAAGGATATCGAAGTAACGAAAAATTGGTATGGGGTACCAGAAGGTCAAGAGATTCCTCCCATCAGCGTGAGACTCTATCGTGGTTTAGAAGCGGACCCTGCAAGCCATACACCCATAGAAGAATTGGCTTACATCGACCTCCCATTAACAGCTAGTGATACTCCCAATACGGCGATCTGGAAGAACCAAGATATGTTTAACGAGTCCGGTGCTGGGTATTACTACAGTGTGCGGGAGTTTGTGAAGAACGCTGATACTTATACAGAAGGCGCACCCGAAGGCTACCTGCGCTTAGGTAGCGGATTGAGTCTTAACAACGTTTACCTCATTGATGTACCGGTCAGTAAAGTCTGGTTGGATGAAGAAGGTAAGCCAATGACAGACGCTGCAAATCTTCCCGAATCCTTAGCTATCAAATTAACGGGCAGTGACGGAAGTACTTATAACGAGACACTGCAAGGATCAGAAATAGCTAACGAGAACTGGAAGCATGTCTTTACGGATTTACCTTCGACATTGGAGGATGGAACGCCGATTATTTATGCGATATCGGAAACTGAGCCTTTAGGCTACAAACAGAATGCCACTAGCGGTAATCAAACAACAGGCTTCATTCTGACAAATCAGTATACAGGTGAAGATGCAGACGGAAATTTGCTTTCTGTCGACGTATCAAAAACCTGGTTGGACTTAGCAGGTGAAGTAATCAGTGATGCTACGAACTTGCCTGCCTCCCTGGCGGTCGAGCTGAGTGGTTCGGATGGCGAGAGCTATACCGCCAGCCTTAGCTCAGCGGGTGAGTGGCAGCATACGTTTGCGGATGTTTTTGCCATTGATAAAAAATCGCAGCCCATCACTTATACGCTTTCAGAAACTGTACCACTGGGCTACGAGCAACTCGCGCAGAGCGGTAACCAGACAGATGGCTTTGTTTTGACCAACCAATACAACGGCAAGGATGCGGATGGCAATTTGCTCTCCGTCGATGTTGCAAAGATTTGGCTGGATGAGCACGGACTTGCTATGACTGATGCTGAGATGCTGCCTGCATCTTTGGATGTCGTTTTAAGTGGCACGGACGGTAGTAGTCATAACATGACGCTAACAGCCGATCTCGATTGGGTACATACCTTCACAGAGCTCTTCGCCGTCGACACCAAGTCACAAGCGATTCGCTATTCGATAACTGAGACTGCCCCTCTGGGTTACAAACAAAATCCGAGCAGCGGTAATCAGGCAGATGGCTTTGTGTTGACCAACCAATACGACGGTAAAGATGCAGAGGGGAATTTGCGCTCCGTTGCAGTTGCAAAAACTTGGTTGGATGATACAGGCGTCGAAATCAGTGATGACAGCAAACTTCCGACCTCCTTAGCCGTCACGCTTAAGGGAACAGACGGGAAGGCCTACACTGAGAATTTGAGTGCTACGGCTGATTGGCAGCATACCTTTACTGAGCTCTTCGCTGTAGATACGAAATCGCAGCCGATCAATTACGCGGTCGAAGAAAGTGTGCCTTTGGGATACAGGCAAAAGGAGACCAGTGGAAATCAGACCACCGGCTTTATGTTGACGAACCAATACACCGGTGAAGACGCAGAAGGCAATTTGCTTTCCGTGGATGTGTCAAAAACGTGGTTGGATGCAACAGGATTAGCGCTGACGGATGCGAGCAAGTTGCCTGAAAGCTTGGACATCGTGCTACACGGTTCGGATGGTGAGAGCTATACAGCGACCTTGTCAGCCGAAGTAGCTTGGAGACATGGTTTTAACAGTCTCTTCGCGATTGATATGGCTTCGCGTCCCATCAGCTATATGGTAACGGAAGCAAAGCCGATCGGTTACAAACAAAATGCAACGACAGGTAACCAGGCAAACGGTTTTGTGCTCACGAATCAATACAACGGTCACGACAGTGATGACAATTTACTGTCGGTGAAAGTCACAAAAATCTGGTTGGACGAGGCAGGGAAGCCGATCACGGATGTCTCTAAACTGCCGAAGAATTTGAGCATCAGTCTCAACGGAACGGATGACAGCTCTTACACGGCGGTCATGACACCGACTGCGGACGGCCAATGGACTTACACTTATGAAGGAGTCTATGCCACAGACAGTCAGTCACAGCCGATTACGTATACGGTAGAAGAAACCGTTCCTTTGGGCTATGAGCAAAACGAAAGCACCGGTACGCAAAACACAGGTTTTGTCTTAACGAACCGTTACACAGGAAAAGATGCCGATGGCAATCTGACTGCTGTTGACGTGTCAAAGACCTGGCTGGACGAAGCAGGTCTTGAAATCGTCGATGCGGCTCAGCTTCCGGAAAGTTTGGCAGTTGCCTTAATCGGTTCGGATGCTAAGCGCTACCCAGCTGATTTGACTGCGACTGCTGAGTGGAGACAGCATTTTGCCAATCTTTTTGCGGTGGATATGGCCTCACGTCCTATCACTTACGAGGTGACGGAAACTGTACCACTGGGTTACAAACAAAATTTGACAAGTGGTACTCAGGCGGAAGGCTTTGTGTTGAACAACCAGTACACCGGTAAAGATGCAGACGGAAACTTACTATCTGTAAAAGTCGCGAAGACCTGGTTGGACGAAAACGGGCTTAAGATGAGCGACGCAGCGAATCTGCCTAAAGATTTGGCCATTTCCCTGAGTGGGAGTGACGGCCATGTCTATGAAGCCAGCTTGGCAGCGGATAGCAACTGGCAACATCTCTTTGTTGATATGCATGCCATTGATACGAAAACGCAGGTGGTCAGCTATAAGGTCAGTGAAATCGTACCGCTGGGCTATAAACAGAATGCCACGACAGGCAATCAAACCGTAGGCTTCATGCTGACGAACCAATATACAGGAGAAGATGCCGACGGTAAGCTCACGTCTGTCGATGTCGCAAAAGTCTGGTTGGATGGGCAGGGGAAGGTCTTAAGTGACGCGAGCCGATTGCCTGCCAGCCTAGCGCTTGCCTTGCAGGATTCGGACGGAAATAGCTATGAACAGCAACTCACAGCCGCCGAAAAGTGGACGCATACCTTCACTGATGTTTACGCGGTAGACAAAAAGTCGCAGCCTATGAACTACAGTGTGACTGAGACAAAACCTTTAGGCTATAAGCAGACTGCTTTGACAGGCAACCAAGCCGACGGTTTCGTACTGACCAACCAGTACACAGGTGAAGATGGACAGGGTCAGTTGCGTACGATTAAGGTCAGCAAGCGCTGGTTGGATGGAAACGGGCAAGCCATAACGGAGCTTAGTCTTTTGCCGGCAGTACTCAATGTAGAACTGCAAGGCAGCGACAAGCAGAACTATCCGTATGCCTTGCTTGCCAAAGAAGGATGGCAACATGTATACGGCAACTTGCCAGCCTATGACACAAAATCGGAGCCGGTCACTTACACTTTGAGTGAAACCGTCGCTAACGGCTTTGAGCAAGTTGATGTGAGCGGTAATGAGCAAGAAGGATTCGTCTTGACCAACAAGCTGGCCGGAACAGTCCCTGCCGAAGACTTTACGCTGATTATCAAGAAGTTCCTTTATGACGCCAACGGCAACGCGGTACAGGATCCGCAAAACTTTAAAGTCATTGTAAGCGGACCCAGTTTCCCAAGAGGTCAAACCGTTTCGGTATTCACTTATCAAGACGCGGTTCTGACCGGACTTCTAGGCGGAACTTACAGCGTCGAACTGGCAGCAGGTGAAGGCAGCGGCTATACAGTCAGCATCAGCGATCCGGTGAGCTTAAGCAGTGCAAACCCCGAGGACACCATTATTATTACCGGCAGACAGCAGCTCGCGACAACGACGACCAGCACCACGAAAGCCGGTACAGCCGCAACGAGTGTTCCGAGAACCGGTGAAAGGGCGGATGACTGGGCTCTTGCCACATTCCTCATGTTCCTCGGAGGCGGCCTACTGCTCTTGCAGAAGAGAACAGCAAAAGGCAAGAAGAAAAACTAAGTAAGAAGATGGCTCTTTAAGCCGCATTGAAACAGGCACCGCAGAGGATTACTCCGAAGCGGTGCTTGCCTTTCCCCAGCGCTGTGACAAGCGCTCAAAACTAAGAATACTCAGAGTTCCAAAAACCAGCGGCTTTCTTCTAAAAAAAGGAAACAGCGGCGATTGCCGATGCGGCAATCGTAGCAGATGCCGCAGGCACCGGCCTTCTGACTGGCTTTCTGTTTAATCGTATAGATATGGTCTATCGGCCACTTGCGTTCGTCAAAGCTGATACTGATCGGGCGAATGTCGCCGACCGTATTGAAATGGGCGATGACTTCCACATAGCGTTTGCCTTCATGGATATATTCGCGTCTAATGTGTTCTTGCATTTTTTCTCCTCGTATTCTCGTATTCTGCCTGACTTCATATCGCTAGTCTTTGTTTTAGCCGACTGTTTCTCCATTTTTAAAATAGCTGATGGGGGCGATGGTATGACTGCCCTTGGCATCGATTCGCCCCAGAGGGTCGCAGAGCATCAGGGCGCGGCTGAGCGAGCCATAGCCATAACGCTCGCGCATTTGGTCGATGGTGCGGTCCAGATAGAGGGTTTTATCGCGTGTGCGTTCATCCCTGAAAAAGGCCATCTGGGCGGGGTTTTCGGCCTGTAGGGCAAAAGCTCTGACCCCCAAGCTACGGATTGGTGAAGGCCAGTAAAAGTTTTCGCGGAAGAGCAGCAGCGTCGCTTCAATCAGCTCTTCGGTCAGGTTGCTGGCGCGGGGCAGCATGCATTGGTACTGCTCATAGACCAAGTCGTTGCCGCGCACCACGATGCCCAAGCCCGAGGCGGAGAGGCCCTCCTCGCGCAAGCGGGCGCCCACGCTTTCACAGAGCGCATAAAAAACAATTTTGGCATCCCGCTCATTGAGCAGGTCGCGGGGCGTGGTGACGCTGTTGCCGATGGATTTGATGGGATTCTCATAGACGTAGTCTTTGACCGCACCATCCTCCGTCCCATTGGCAAAATGATGCAACAAACTACCAATCTTACCGAAACGTGCGCGCAGATAAGACTCCGGCAGGACGGCCAGTTCTCCTATCCTGCTGATGCCCAGACTGCGCAGCTTGCGCCCGGTCGCACGTCCCACATAGAGCAGGTCATCGACCGGCAGGGGCCAGACCAAATCACGGTAATTTTCTTTGGTGATGTGGGTACAGGCATTGGGCTTATTCATGTCGCTGCCCAGTTTGGCAAAAACCTTGCACCAGGCAATACCGATTGAGACCGTGACTCCCAGTTCGTCCTTAATGCGCGTGCGGATTTCTTCAGCCACGCGCGGGCCGTTGCGCCCCGTGATATCCAGCCAGGCCTCATCCAGACCAAAAGGTTCGACCTGCTGAGTGTAAGTGTTGTAAATCTGTCTGGCTAAGCGGGAGTAACGGATATAAAGAGGGTAGTTGGGCGGAACGATATGTAAATCAGGGCACTTGAGCCGGGCTTCCCACAAGGCTTCACCGGTTTTAACTCCGGCCTTCTTGGCCTTTTGGTTTTTGGCCAGGATGATGCCGTTGCGCTGCGCTTCGTCACCGCCGACCGCCACCGGTAACTCGCGTATTTCCGGGCGGTGCAGGCATTCGACCGAGGCGTAAAACGCATTCATATCGACATGTAAGATGACGCGCTCCATAAGCCAAACCTCCGCAAAAAGAACAATTGTTCTTTTTATTATAGAAGGGCCAAAGCTTTTGTCAAGAATCTCGAAAAACGCTACAATAGGTGGTAATTAAACAGCGTTTCGGGATACGGCTGTGGCGCGAAAAGGAGAGACATTGGACGAAACATTGCTCAAATGGTTGATTCGTTTTGCCGTACTCTTGGGCGCGCTGCTCCTGATCGCCCTCTTGCATCTGTTGAGCCGCAAAGTCTTTTCCCGCCTCAAGGGCACCGAACACAGCCTTGAAAATAAACGCTCCTGGAACTATGCGACCTGGGGGGCGGCGCTCGTGCTTTTGGGGGGCGCGGCTTATTACTGGGTCACCGACTTTGAGCTGGCGGCGCATTATCAACTGATTCTCCTGAGATTGGTCTATAGCCTGGCCTTGTTGGGCCTGAGCATGATGTTTTATGGCTTTTTGCCCATTTTATTTAAACTGGGGAATAAAAGTACCGAGCACCTGGACCTGACTGCGGCGAAGCGTGCGACGCTGAACCGGGTCTGGCAGGCGCTCTTGCGGATTTTTGTCTTTTTGCTGGGGCTGTCGGCCATTCTTTCGGTTTGGAATATTGATATTTCACGTATCCTGACTGGTCTGGGTATCGGCAGTCTGGCGGTTGCCCTGGCGGCACAGAACCTGCTTTCCAATCTGATTGGCGGGGCGACGCTGATGCTGGATAAGCCTTTTGAAATCGGTGACAGCGTGAAACTCGCTGACTTGAGCGGGACGGTGGAGGAGATCGGCTGGCGTTCGACGCGGCTGCGCAGTTTCGATGATGAAGTCGTGACTTTGCCCAATGCCAAGCTGATGGACAGTAATATTGTGAATTTATCGCGTATGGGCAAAAGACGCGTCAACCTCAACCTTGACATCGGCGGCGAAGGAGCCGAAGACAAAATCAATCTCTTCTGTGAACGCATGCGTATGGAAATCAAAAGCAGAAGCTTGTTAATCGAGGGCACGGAACCACTCGTGGCTGTACAGAATCTGCGTTACGGTGGTTATCAGATTTTGCTGCGCTATTATATAAAAGAAACAGACTATGCGCTCTACGTGGACGAGCAGCACCAAGTGCTCTTGCTCGCGGCGCGCCTCATGGATGAATTGGGACTGAAACAAGTGTTTAGCGAATTGGCTCCGGGCGGTGTACGTGCCTGATAAAAGGGCAGAGCGCTCGAACTGAGAAGTGAAAGGAAGAACTATGTTTGATTTAATCGTCATCGGAGAAGCCTTGATTGACTATACCCCTGCCGGAAAATCGGCCAACGGCTACAACCTCTACGAAGAGAATCCCGGCGGTTCCTGTGCCAACATGGCCTGTGCCGCAGCGAAGCTCGGTCTGAAAACAGCCTTCATCGGCAAGGTCGGTGCGGATACCCAGGGCGGTCTCCTGTCGAGAAGCATTGCCGCATGCGGGGTGGATGTCAGCGGTATGGTTTTTGACCCGGATCAGTACACCACACTGGGTTTTGTGAGTTTGACTGAAGAAGGGGAGCGGGACTTTTCTTTTGCCAGAAAACCGGGTGCAGATACCTGCCTACAAAAAACGGAAATCCAGTCGCGCACCTGGAAAGGGGCCAAAGCCATTCATTTTTCGGCCCTTGCACTGAACGCCAATCCCATGCGCGAGACCACTTTTGACCTTTTGGATAAGGTTAAAGAGCAAGGGACCATCGTCTGCTACGATGCAAACTACCGCGACTTTTTGTGGGAGGCGCGTAGTGCCTATCGTGGACGCTGCCTGCTGGCGATTGCCAAGACGGACGTGCTGAAAATATCCGATGAGGAAGCGGCCTTGGTCACCGAAACGATGGATCTGGAAAAGGCGGCCGACATCCTTTTGAAGAGCGGCCCGAGCATTGTCTGCATCACACTGGGTGGTTCCGGTTGCTTTATCAAGACCAAAGAGGGCGAAGTACACGCCAATGCTTTCAAAGTGGAAAAGGTCGTTGACACGACCGGTGCGGGGGATACTTTCTTTGGTGCTTTCGTCAGCCAGCTCTTACGTTTGCCCAAGCCGCTCGAGGCTTCGTTGGTGACCTTGAAAGATATCGCCCGCTACAGCAATGCCGCTGCGGCGATTTGTGTGGGACGACGCGGGGGCATTCCGGCCTTGCCGGATGAAAGCGAAGTCCAGGAGCTCATCATGAAGGCGGACTAGTCGATTCGTGTGAAGATAGGGCTTTGCATGATTCGGTACAAAATTAAAAGTGAGACAAGCTTTGATTTAAGGGAGGGTACTATGAAAAAAATACTGGTAACAGGGGGCGCCGGCTTTATCGGCAGTCACACCCTGATTGAACTGCTGGCAGAAAATTATGAGCCGATCGTGATTGATAATTTTGTGAACAGCGACATGGAAGCAATACGCCGTGTGGAGAAAATTACCGGACGTAATATCAGCTTCTATGAGGGTGATGTGCGCGACCGAGCGGTGCTGAATAAGATTTTCGCGGATCATGAGATTGCGGCGGTGATTCATTTTGCCGGGCTGAAAGCGGTGGGGGAATCCGTGAGTAAACCATTGGAGTACTATGCAAACAACATAGACTCGACGCTGGTACTCTGCGATGTGATGCGCAAACATCAGGTGAAAACCATTGTGTTCAGCTCCTCGGCGACGGTTTACGGTACACCGGAACGGGTGCCGCTGACTGAGGATATGCCGACTTCGTGCACCAATCCCTACGGTTGGACCAAGCTCATGAATGAACAAATTCTGTCGGACCTCTGGGTCGCCGATAAGGAGTGGTCGGTCATATTACTGCGCTACTTCAATCCGATCGGTGCCCATGCTTCCGGCTTAATCGGCGAGAATCCGCAGGGTATACCCAACAACCTGATGCCCTATATCACGCAAGTGGCGGTCGGTCGGCTGGAGAAACTACATGTCTTTGGCAGCGACTATCCCACGGTGGACGGGACCGGTGTACGTGACTATATCCATGTCGTCGATTTGGCAAAAGGCCACTGCCGCGCCCTCGACTACGCCCTGCAGCATCAAAGCGTCGAAGCAATCAATCTGGGCACCGGTAACGGCGTCAGCGTATTGGAACTGGTGGCGGCGTTCGAGCGCAACACCGGCGCCAAGGTCCCCTATGTGATCGATGAGAGAAGACCGGGGGACATCGCGACTTGTTTTGCCGATGCGACGAAAGCGCGTCAGCTCTTGCACTGGGAAGCTGAAAAGAACTTGGATGACATGTGCAACGACGGCTGGAATTTCCAAAAAAATAACCCGAAAGGATATTGAATTCGGTTCGGACACTAAGTACCAAATCGCAGTCTAGAGAATATTGTGAAAAAAAACAGCGGCTATTCAGACCCAGGTGCCTTGAACGAGCATGAGAGTGCTTACGGCTTCCATGGGGAGAATGCCGCTTTTCTTGCGTCCGAAAACGCGGAGCTGGAACGTCGTGTGACGCAGCCCGATGCCGAGCAGGCGAAGCGTCTGGCTAAGGCGAAGAAACGTAAGCACAAGGCTATCAGCAGCTTAACTCCTTTCACTTCAGACACGAATCGTCGCCGTCAGCTCAAACTGAAAAAAATGACCATGGGAGATAAGGCTAAAGCGCAAGAGGGCAAAAGTCTCGGCGAACTCTTCGGTGAAGAAATAACCCTGGCGACTGTCAGCAGTGCAAAAGCGAAAGTGCGACAGGAACCCCGTCACAGTTTACTGGATATCAGTTTTGCCGATATGCAAAATCGCCATGCGGTTAAAGCCTATTTGCTTTCCTTCCTGATATTCTTTTTGTTGGTGAGTGCGGGGCTGATTTTTACTTATCAAACCTGGGGCAGGGGCATAGAGAACCCTTTGCCCGATAAGGAACCGGGGAACAAGTTAAATGACGCGCAGATTCATGGCGGGCAAAATCAGGGGGCGGTCCTCCATCCTGACTCGAGCGATCAGGCTTCGAGCGATGCCGAGAATCCGGACATTCCGGCGCGAAGCATCAAGCACTATTACCAAAGCCTAAAGCGTTTCCCGCCACAAAGCAGCGCAGCGACCGAGCTTGCCCAACCCAGCCCGACGCCCAGTCCGAGCCCCACAACGGCTTGGGCCGTCGTAACGGAGCCCTCGACGACGCCGAGTACGCTAACGCCAACGGTTTCGGAGACTTCGGCGACCACGGCAACGACTGCCACAACGGTGCCGACAACGGCTACGACAGTACCGACTACGGAGACTAGCTCGACAAGCAGTACTGTGACGGAGCCCAGTCCAACGCCTACACCCACAACTATGCCCAGCAGCGAGCCGAGTACGGCCCCGTCGACAGCACCGTCACCGAGTCCGACACCCGTTCCGACGAGTTCAGAGACAACGGCGACTAGTCCTGCTCCCACGCCGACTCCGGAGCCGAGCACGCAGCCAAGTACGGACCCGAGCCCTACGCCGCTACCCAGCACGACAGCAGCAACGGAAGCAACGACGATTGGCACAGAGACGATGACTGAGCTGACGAGTGCTGGGACTGCCGTGCCGGGAGAATAAGTCGGAGGGCATGTGTTGTCTGGGGATGTGTCGTCGGGGATGTGGCGTCTAGGGAAGTGTCGTCTGGTGATCTGGTGATAAATTCCGCTTGTGCCCCGGGCAGACGGACCCTTCTGATTGGCAAAAATTGCGCAAATCCAAGCGACAACGCTGGTTTCGGGGCTTTTATCAAGTCGTTCATGGGTTTTACCGTCACTATTTTCGCTAATCCAAGATTGGATTTTGATGAGCTTGGATTTGCGTAAAAAATGTCATAAAATCTCGGGTTTTGATTGCTATTCCGCTTATAAAGTTAAGTGAAGTTGGATTCTCGCAATTTTTTACGGTATTCCTAAGCGGAGTCGCAGCCGTCCAAGTACTGCGACGGATTCTAAGCGGAGTCGCGCTTTGCCTGGCTTGCGACGATTCATATTGACCTGAGCGGAGCAATGAAAAATGGACAAAATTTTCGGGGATGCGGTCATTTCAGTGGTTTGAGGGTCTCTGCTCACGTCAAACACACGATTTTGTGACACTTTTGACGACTGTGTGGTCGCCGCGATTAAGTCCATAGTGGTGTAAAAAGAAAGGACATGAGCCTTCCATCTTCGGCATAATTTGAATTAACGATTCAGTGGTACAGACGAAGGGAGAAAGATCATGACTCAATTACATTTTACGTTAGGTATGGACGAATTTGCAGAGTTGTTCAAAATGGGAGGCGCGAAGGAAGGCTTTGGGAAGTTAATGGAAAACTCCTAAACCAATTTCTATTAACGGAATCCACAGAGAAATTAGGAGCACAACCCCATGAGCGGCAAGAAGAGCTGGAAGCGATTACCGAAATGGTCTGAGGCATCGACAGGTTAATACCTGCACGAAAACCTACCTTGGCCGTACCTAGGCATCGTAACGAAGCCTTCCATACGACCTTGCTTGAAAAACTATCAAAAGGAATGAACAAGCGCTCATTGAGGTTCTTATGGAAATGGTATTGGCTTATGTGGCCACCGAAATGTTGAGAGGATTACAAAAGAATCCCCTGTGGTGTGGAGTTCCCCCAAGTCCAATGTGTCCTGTCTGTGCAAGGCATTAGACCCTTACGCTGAAAAGCTTTAAGAACCGCCCTCTAGAAGGAGACTATCCCTTTGTTATGGCGGATGCGATGTATGTAAAGGTCCGAGAGGACCACCGGATACGCTCAAAAGGCTTGCTCATGGCCATCGGCATGAATAACGATGGTCGTAAAGAGGTCTTGGGGATTTGAGGTATGAAAATTAAACAGCGTATCACTGGGAGCGCTTTTTTACGGGATTAAACAAAGAGGCTTAAAGCAGGTTGACCTGGTGACATCGGATAGCCATAAAGGTTTGGTAAGCGCTATAAAGAAAGTGTTTCTTAAAAACGCCAGTTGGCAGCGCTGTCAGTTCCACTTCAGCAGAAACATCGTCAACCATGTTCCCAAACGCTACCAAGCGTGGGCCTAGCCAGTGAACTCAGTGAGATGTTTAACGAATTAACACTATGCAGCGCGGGACAAGAAGAATCAGATTATCGAAGAATACAAAAAGACATCTCTGCGAAAGCTATGCAGATGCCGAAGAAGGTTTTGACGATGCAATGAATGTGATGTGCTTACCTGAAAAGTATCGCAAGAGCCTTAGGACCACCAACATTATTGAGCGAGAAAACCAGGAGTTAGCGCAGAAGAGAAAAAGTGATTCGCATATTCCCACGTCGCTTCTGTAGAGCGTTTACTTGGAGCGATTCTTTTAGATCACCATGAAAGTTGGTCCATGCTAAACCGTGTGTTCGATATGACAGAATATTTAAATAACCGACAAACGTACAAAAAATCAGATGATTGAAACGAAGTAAAGTGGAGGTGTTACTGGAATGGATCAATTTACACCACTTTATGGACTTGATCGTCGCCGCCACCACATTCCTGTAAAAAAAGTGGGCTGAAAACAGCCTTTAGACACGTCCGCCAGCAGTCCATGGGCGCTTCCAACCACATCCCTGTAATAAATGGGCTAAAACGGCCTTTTGAAGGAAACGCCGATGAGCGGAGCTGCGACCGACCAAGTACTGCGACGGATTCAAAGCGGAGTCGCGACCGACCAAGTACTGCGACGGATTCAAAGCGGAGTCGCAGCCGACCAAGCACCGCGGCGCTTTCAGAACCGACTCTCTTCAAGCCTCAAAATCTCCGCTAAAACGCGAAGGGCAAAGAAAGACAAAAATGTCAAAGTTTTGCCATAATTCATTATTGACTTTATTTGACAATAGCTTATACTAAGTCGTAGTTAGCACTTGAGTCGATTGAGTGCTAATTTCTAAAAATCTATTCAGGAGGCTTTATATGACCATCAAACCCTTAGCAGATCGCATCGTCATTAAAATGATTGAGAGTGAAGAGACCACGAAGAGCGGGATTGTTTTGCCCGGTTCAGCACAGGAGAAACCTCAGGTAGCCGAAGTGGTTGCCGTAGGCCCCGGCGGTGTTGTGGATGGCAAAGATGTCATCATGGAACTTGAAGTCGGTGATCGCATTCTGATCAGCAAATATGCCGGAACACAAGTGAAGATTGACAACATTGAATACACCATTTTGCGTCAAAGTGATGTGCTCGCTATCGTCGAGTAAGCCTTTGGCGTTGTAAATATAGAGGAGGAAAAATCATCATGGCAAAAGATTTAAAATACAATGAAGACGCACGTAAGGCTTTAGAAGCCGGCGTCAACAAATTGTCCGACACCGTTAAAATTACCCTGGGCCCCAAAGGCCGTAACGTGGTTCTGGACAAAAAGTACGGCGCTCCCTTGATTACCAATGACGGTGTGACCATCGCCAAAGAAATCGAGTTTGAAGACCGTTTCGAAAACATGGGTGCACAGCTCGTCAAAGAAGTCGCCACCAAGACCAATGAGGTCGCCGGTGACGGTACCACCACAGCTACGCTCCTGGCCCAAGCCATCGTGCGTGAAGGCCTGCGCAACATCGCTGCGGGCGCTAACCCCATCATTCTGCGTAAGGGCATCCAGAAAGCCGTTGATACAGCGGTTGAAGGCATTCAAAAGATTGCCCAGCCCGTTAATACCGACAAAGACATCGCCCGTGTGGGTTCCGTTTCAGCCGGTGATCCCGAAGTGGGTGAGCTGATTGCCGAAGCAATGAAAAAGTCACCAAGTGACGGCGTCATTACCGTTGAAGAGTCCAAGACCATGGCTACTGAGCTCGAGGTTGTTGAGGGCATGCAGTTTTGACCGCGGTTACATCTCTGCCTATATGGCAACTGACCTGGACAAAATGGAAGCCGTTCTGGAAGAGCCTTACATCCTGGTTACCGACAAGAAGATTTCCAGCATTCAGGAACTTTTGCCGCTCTTAGAGCAAGTCATTAAGACGGGCAAAAAACTCCTCATCATCGCAGAAGACGTCGAAGGCGAAGCCCTCTCCACGCTGATTCTCAACAAGCTGCGCGGCACCTTTAACTGTGTTGCTGTTAAAGCCCCCGGCTTTGGCGATCGCAGAAAAGCCATGCTCGAAGACATCGCGATTCTGACCGGTGCCGAAGTGATTACCGAAGAACTCGGCCTCGACCTCAAAGAAGCGACCTTGGAGCAACTGGGTAGCGCCCGCCAGGTCAAAGTGGACAAAGAGAACACCATCATCGTCGACGGTGCCGGTGGCAAAGACGAGATTGCTGCGCGTGTCAAACTGCTGCGCAATCAAATCAGCGAAACCACCTCTGATTTTGACCGCGAAAAACTGCAGGAGCGTCTGGCCAAACTGTCCGGCGGCGTCGCAGTCATCAAAGTCGGTGCAGCGACCGAAGTCGAAATGAAAGAAAGAAAACTGCGTATCGAAGACGCCCTGGCTGCAACGCGCGCGGGTGTTGAAGAAGGCATGGTTCCCGGTGGCGGTGCAACCTACATTCAGGTACAGCCTCAAGTCGAAGCCTTACTCGCCGAAAACGAAGGGGATGTCAGAACCGGTATCCAAATCGTTTGGAAAGCCCTGGAAGAGCCGGTCCGCCAAATCGCAATCAATGCCGGTTTGGATGGCTCCGTTATCTGTGAAGGTGTGAAAAAGAACGAGAATCACTACGGTTATGATGTGATGGCCGGCGAATATGTGGACATGATTGCCCAAGGTATCGTCGATCCCGCAAAGGTCACCCGTTCCGCTCTGCAAAACGCAGCCTCCATTGCTTCCATTCTCTTAACGACAGAAGCCATCGTGGCTGATATTCCCGAACCCGAGCCCGCAATGCCGGCCGGTGGTGGCGGAATGTACTAAGCTTCACGCTTAGCTAACGAATAAACTGCGCGCCGCTTCATTGCATGTGTAATAACGAGTGATTCGGTGTACAGATAAATACGAACGATGAAAGCTGCTCTCTCAAAAGTGCAAAACAGCACCGGCGGGAGGGCAGCTTTTGCTATGTCCGCACAACAATCCCGCAAACTTTCAAGTCCGGCGCGCATTTGTTAAACTGTTAGCGAATCAAAGCCAAGCACAAGCAATGCAGTGAAATGAGGAAAAACCGATGGCAGCAATGATCCAGAATGCAAACGGAGACTACACGGATGAGGCTAAACAAGATCTCTTTAACGAGGTTTTGGTCAAGCAACGTTGGGGGGCACATGAGTATGCCTTGCTGGGGCTCATCATCAGCGGGACCTTTTTTATTCTGTTTGTTATGCTGTTTTTTCTGATTATGTTTTGCCCTTTATCCCTTTACTCTTAGTCGCTTTGGGATTTGGCGTTTACTTTTTGATTAAAGGTCTGCGCAAAGAATACGAGTATATCGCTACCAACGGCAGCCTTGATATCGACTGCATTATTGCCCAAAACAAGCGCAAACGTCTGTTGTCCTTTAATCCCTCGGATATTGAGGAGGTCGCTGCAGTGGCTGAGGCGCAAGCGCTTAAAAATCAGAGCAAACAGGCCAAGGTGATGGATTGTTCGTCCAGGGAGAAAACGGCTGCGCTCTGGTGTGTCAGTGGCAAAAGCAGCGGCGGCAAATTCAGGGACAAACAGGTGCTCGTCATCATCGACGGCAATCCCAAAATTCTTAATAATCTCAAACGTTTTATTCCTGCCAAGGTCAAATATCAAGGCCAAATCTAAGCTCAGCGGAGCAAGCCAATCCAATCAAATCAGCGTAAGAAGGAAAAGCCATGTTTAATGAACGACATCGCTATGTCAATGACACGCCGGTCAGCAGCATCGATATGCGTGTTTTGGACAGTGAAATCAACCCCTACCGCCAAATGCATGTGGACCGCATTTTTCAATACATGCAGGAAGTCGCCTCGGTCAATCTTTATGAATTGCAAAAGGATCACGCCGACATCCGGGAAATCGGCTACGCCTGGATCGTGAACGGCATCTCGATTCGCTTAAAGCGCCTGCCTCTGGCCAGAGAAGTGCTGACTTATACTTCTTGGCCGGGCTTACAGAACGCGCTTTTTATTAATCGTGAATATAGCTTCAGCAGTGGCACAGAATGGCTGGGCGGGGCCTGTGCGTCCTGGTTTGTTGCGGACGCAGCAACACATAGACCCTTGCGTTTGGAGACCGTCGGAAACGGCATCCTGGGCAAATGGGTGGAGGAGAGCGCCATCGGCATGAAACCCAAGCGTTTTCGCGGTTCCTACCTCATGCCTGAATACACTCTTTGCTATAAGAAACGCGCAGAATTCAGTGACAGCGACATCAACGGACATATGAGCAATACGCGCTATATCGCTTGGTGCATGGACGTGATGCAGGCTGCCGGTATGGCGGATCAAGCGGTGCTGGGCATTGATATTAATTTTCTGAGTGAGCTATACAGCGGTGACCTGGTCGATGTTTATCTGACTAAGGGCGCGGACGTGACGCCGGAACAAAGCCTGGCTTGGTTAGGGCAGAAGAAGACAGATCCGGGGGAGGCTTTTGCCGATGCTTATATCCATGCGCTGAAGGAGGACGGCTCGCTTTGTTTTAAGGCGCAGCTGTTTTGTCACAATCTTCTCCAGGAACGTGAAGAGGCCGGCTTTTTGAAGCAAGTTTGAACGATTGTGAAACTTTGTCTTTCCTCACATTTTGTGACTGTCTCTCAATCATAAAGGCGCTATAATAAGGCTGAAACAGATACGTTGTTTTATTCAGCGTCGCAAGTGACGCTTTTTCATATGGCGAGGAACAATTTTGGTCAACGATAAGGGTATCAGTAAAACAAAGCTGCTGTTAGTGCTGCTTATCGTCTTGGTGTTTTTACTGGGTCTTTTTGCGGGTTCGCGCATTTTTTATCACGATGATTACTATCCGGGAAATGAAACGCAGTTGAGCACAAGCAGCAGCGTCGCGCCTACGACGCAGGAAATTCCGGTGGGTGAGGACATCGACCCGGCGACGGTCTACCTGGTTAATCTTGGTGAAGAACAGGTGGACAGCGTGCGGCTAACCAATGCCGCCGGAGAAATGTTTTTTACTCCTGCAGAAGTCAAAGCTCCCGGTGAAAAGCCTAAGACCGCTGCAGAAACGGTTTACACTTTAGAGGATCCGGATTGGGATATCGTCAATCAAGCTGAAATTCAAACCCTGGTCCAAAGTCTTCTTACGATCCGCTATAAAAAAGCCTTCGATGCGGCCGATGTGCCCGCAGACGTAGGTTTTGAGCATCCCACAGCTAAGGTGCTTTATACGCTCAGTGATAAGACTGAGCTGGAGCTTAAGCTTGGCAAAACCCTCTCCGGAGGTGAGGCCTATGCGCAAGTCAGCGGTGACCCCAAGGTGTATTTGCTCAGCACACCGGCTGAACGTTTGCAGCGCGGCCTTTTGTCTTACCTAAGCGGAGAAATCCAAGTCCAGGACAATAAGAGCATTAAACAGCTGATTTTTATGCGCGCCTCTGACCAGAGTGAGCTGAGTTTTGCCGTCATCAATAAAGCGCTACAGCCGACTCCCAGTCCAACACCCGGCCCGACGCTTAGTCCTAGCGTAAGCCCCAGTGTGACACCCGCGCCCTTGAACCTGGCTGAGCGCAAATGGCAACTGACTGCTCCGATGCTCTGGGATGCCAAGAGCAGCGATATCAATAGCATGGTCAGTGAGTTTGCCCTGCTCTACCCGCAGGAGTATGTCGCTTACGGTGAAGTGGACTGGGCGGAATATGGCTTGGATAAGCCGGCTTACACGATTGTTTTGCAGTCCGATTATGATGAAAGCACTCTGCAGATCGGCGCTGCAGCGGGGGTCGGCAGGCGTTATGCGCGCTTGACCCAGTATCCTTTGGTTTTTGTGCTGAACATGTCTCAGTAGCATGCTCGATCAGAAGCTCATGGACTTACTAAATCCTTATCTGGCCAGTATCAATATCAACGCGGTGAAAGCGCTGCAGATTAATGATGCGGGGGAGGAGATCAAAGCCGAAATCATGGTGCCGACGAAAGAAGAAATGACGGCTGATCCGGAAATAAAAGAGAGCTTTCGTGTGAACGGCTGGAATGCCGACATCACGAGCTCCGGTTCGGAGCATTATTTCAAACAGTTTTATCGCAGCCTGATTGCATTACAGATAGACGGCGTTGATCGCAGAGCCCCGGAAGATTATGCAGCGGATTTTAAAATCATGTATACTCTGAAAAGCAAATATGCAAGATCTGCCGACAAAAAGCCTTGCCTGACGAAGAAGGCGGCTGGCAGATACGTTTGGATTTTGCCGAGCGCAATGCAAACAGCTACTATGTCTATTTGAATGGACAGGCAAGCGGTTTCTATATGAAAAAGTCACAGTTGGAAACGAACAACAATGGCTTGAAAGGCTTTAGAGAAACCTGGGCTTATTTGTCCGAAGCGAAACAAAAACAAAACGACGGCATTTATGATAAAGCGCCTGAAAGCGACTGAGTCTTTTGCCGCTCTGATGATAAGGGGAAGGCCTCTGCATGGAAACTGAGCCTCAAGGCTTACAGAAGAAAAAACGACTCAGTACGGTTAATCGCATCATCTTAGTGGCTCTGGCAGTCGCTCTGCTGAGCCTCCTGACCGTCTTTCTTATTCCGCCCCAAGAAGAAACGGCCGAGGAAAACGTCAATCTGAACGAGATCGGCTTTGATATCAAAACCTCCGAGGCGGGGAACTATCTGCCTATGGGTGTCGACCATGTGCTTTGGATTGACGGCAGTGGTTTGGCAATCTTAAACGTTGCCGGGGCAGAGGTGAAGCGCATCGACTACATCATGGCGGATCCGATCATCGTGCAGAATGGTGAGTATACGCTGGTGGCGGAGTTTGACGGCTTTAAGTACTGCGTATTGACCACAAACGGTGAAGTCTATAAAGGGAAGACCGAAGACCCTATTAAGTCTGCGGCGGTCGGTTCAAACGGGCATGCCGCCCTGGTTTTAGACAGACGCGAGACCAAGGGTGTTTTGCGTGTGATTGACCCCAAGGGGGTCGGCCTTTTTGATTGGTTTTCGCAGGACAGGGTGCAGTCCGGTTTTATCCTCGGGGCGCAGTTTTCCAGCGATAACTCCAGAATCATGGTCTCATTACTGAATACTGACAGCGACGTCAGTTTTCCCATTGTGAATGTCTTCAGTCTCTATCCCCAGACCCTGGGGGAAAAGCTTTTATCATTGACACCGGAGGGCTTCGGGCCGATTACCTATATGAAGGCCTTGGGGCCGCAACGCATGCTCTTTGCCTCAAGCACTCAAGTGGGTATTTTGGATGGTTCAGGCATTCAAGCCAATTTGCAGTTTTCGCGCATCAAGTCCGTCATTGCTGTGGACAGCCGCATCATTATCCTGGCTGCGAAAAATGAGAATGATCCCCTGCAGCTATACAATTGGAATGGCAGCAGTCAGGATGCCCAAACGTTTGGAGAAGAGCCTTATAGTGAGGCGGCAACGGCTTTAAGCACCAATGGGGCGTATTTTGCCATTGGAGATAATCAGCACATCAACATCTATTCGGCTGCTTCATTGCGTTTACAGCACAGTTTGGCGCTACGGGATAATCTCATCGGCGGCAGTGTCAACCAAGAGTCCAGCATCATTTACATGACACGTTATGAAATTAAACGACTGCGGTTTTGAGGCTTAAGTATGGAAATTGAAGCGAAATATGCCGTAAGTGATGCGCAGACAGCGGCCGCTATCATGGCGGATGCCTTTTGGACTCCTTATTTGCTTGAGCCTTTTGTCTGTGAGGACTTTGCCGCACAATATTTGGACACGCCCGAGGCGGAAGTGGCTGCCCTCATGGCCAGTGTCAGGCTCAGAAAAGAGGGTCCTGACGCCATGCTGACCCTGAAATGGCCAGCGCTGTCAGAAGCGCATCAGGCGGCTAACGAGGCCGTCAGTGTTCGCGGTGAATTCAATCTGCATCTACAAGATGAGCAGTTTCAAGATTGGCAAAATCAAGCCCTGAACCGGGCAGAACTCTACGCGCAAGTGCCGCAGGCTTTAATCGCTTTACTGCAAGCCGGAACGCTCACCCTGCGTTATACAGCGGATTTTGTGCGTTGCCATGGACGCTTTGCGTATGGGCATTCCGTTATGGAATGTGCGATTGACCGAGGCTTTTTACGTGTGGCACAAGCCGAAGAAGCGCTCAGTGAATTGGAAATCGAGCTGCTCGAAGGAGAAGCCGGGGATTTAATGGCCTTTTGCAAGATTCTTGAAGAACGTTACGCTTTACAAGCCATACGACTCAGCAAATTCAGCCGTCTCCTGGCTTTAGAAAAAAGGAGCAGGGTTTGATGAAGAAGGCAAGTGCTTCAGGATACACGGCTCATAAGGCCGTCCCGGTCTATGATGTTTTGATTATCGGAGGCGGTGCTTCGGGCTTATGTGCGGCTTTGGCTGCCGCATCACGGGGGGCAAAAACCCTGGTTCTGGAAAGTCAGGACAGCACGGGTAAAAAAATACTGGCTACCGGCAATGGGCGCTGCAACATGAGCAATCAGAGCATCAGTCCATCCTACTACGGTGGCGAAAACATGCGCTTCACCGAGCCGATTCTCAATCTTTGGACTGCCAAGCAAATGCTCAAGTTTTGGCATGAGCTGGGTTTGGCCACCCGCAACGAGGAAGGCCGTGTTTATCCCTATAGTTTGCAGGCGAAATCACTTTTAAACATTCTCAATGCAACGCTCCTCCACAGTGGCTGCAAGATCGCGACCGGAGAAAAGGTCAGTCGCATCGACCATCGTCCGGCGCTCAAACTGCATGAGTCTGAGCATAACCAAAGTCCCGGCTTTCAGGTCCATACGGAAAGCGGAGGCGTATACTCGGCGCGGCGGGTGATTCTCTGTGCCGGAGGCATGGCCGCTCCGGCCTTGGGCAGCACCGGGGAAGCCTACGCCCTATATATGAAATTCGGCCACCGCCTGCTGAAACCCCGACCGGCTTTGGTACAGCTGACTTGCCCGCGTTTACCCAAACGTCTCTCCGGGACCCGCAGCCGCGTTGATTTGCGCCTGAAGTTAAGCAGTAATGCCGTGAGGCGTGAAAGCGGGGAACTCCTTTTTACCGATTACGGTCTATCCGGTATTTGCGTTTTGAATCTCTCCGAATGGGTGGAACGTGAGTTGGAGCAGCACAGTAAGCTGCATGTGCTGGTGGATTTTTTGCCGGATATGACGAGCGAAAAGGCCGCTCAATTTGTACGTGCCCTGTGTAAAAACGAACCTCTGACTCCGGCGCCTTTTTGGGCTGTGGGACTGCTATCCGAAAAACTATCGGTCGTCATCTACGAGCAGGTTTTCCTCGCTTTTAATAAAGCCCGCGGCTATAAGACTCGTAAAGTCAGTTCCGGTGCAGACGATCAACAACTGGGACAACTAAGCGAAGAGGAAATCCTCCGCCTGATTGAAACCGCCAAAGCTTGGCCGGTGGAAGTCAACGGCACGAAGGGCTTTGCTTTCGCACAGGTGACTGCCGGCGGTTTGGACAGCAAAGATTTTAATCCCTATACTCTGGAATCTTTATTGCTTCCGGGGCTTTTTGCCGCAGGTGAGGTTCTGGATGTGCATGGCCCTTGCGGCGGCTACAACCTGCACTGGGCTTTTGCCTCCGGGACGACAGCCGGACAGCAAGCCGCCTTGTCCTTGGTGTAAGAAATTTTGCACTACTGCTATAATTTTCTCCATGGAAGCGATTCAAGCCACATTAGCAGAGCAAGTGCAGATCATCAGGCAAGCCGCATACCGCGAAGTATTGGGCTTGAGTGCCGCTTTAGGCATAAAAGCCGCTTACCTCAATAAAACCGCGATTAAAGGGCTGAGTCTTTCAGGGCTGGGTTTTCTTTTGCCGGATTATCAAAAACTGCAAAACGAACTTCCCAAACTTTTGGATAAACGCTATTTCTATCTGGCGACACCCTTTAGCGAAAGCGAGTACCCATATCCGCAAATGCGTGTATGCGTCAACGGAACCGCGATGGAGCACACAGAGAGCGCGGACTATGCCATGCACCAGGGTATTTTTATCGATCTGCATCTCTTGGCCGTTCCGGGCTTTTTGGCTGCCATGCATGAAAAGTCTTTCAAAGCCGTGCAAAGTAATATCCTTAAACTGCTGTCCGGCTCGAATGCTGCGGGTGTCGATTCTGCACAGCTGGAAAAACTCTTACTAAAAAGACGTGAACTGATGGAACGGGAAGAGTCGGTTCAGCCCAAGCGCTACTACCAGATCTTCCCTGTGCGAGCGGAAGATTACGCCGCAACCCGCATGCCGCTGGAAGCGTTAGACTGGATTGAAAGTGCGCCAAGCACAGATGAGTGGTCTGATTTACAGTCGTACTCGTTTGAAATTTCAGCAGACCTCCTGCAGGTCTTTACATGATAGGAAGTGGCAAAAGCCAATGCATAAGATACAAGCAATAAGCAGCAACGATGCGCGATTTGCCGCAGCACAGGCCTTAATCCAGGCTATGCTTTCAGTTGTCGACCGACTTTGCCGACACCATAACTTAAACTATGCGCTTTTTTTTGACAGCCTGCGTTCCGCCGTCTGCCAGCGCAACTTCAGTGCGGGCAGTGAAAATGCGCATTTAGTTCTGCAGCGCGACGATTACGAGCAATTACTCGCACTTTTAGCGGATTTAAAAGCCTACCCACGACTGGGATTGGAATTGCCGGGGGGAGAGGAAGGCAGCGTACGCCCTTATGCAAGACTTTATTGCAGGAACACCGACGTACATCGCGTGCCGGAACTGCCGTTGCACAATCACTTTTTCCCGGTTTCGCTGAGTATTTTGCCCCTTGATACGGTCGCTGCGACGGAGGAAAAACAAATCCGGCGCCTGAAACGCATCAGGGCGTGGACGGCCGCACTCAATCTGAAAGGACCGAGTGTTGACAGTGTCAGTGAAGTGGGGCGCAGCGGCGACGGCAGTCAGGAACTGCATTCCACCTACACAAATGCCGGACCTGAAGCGGCGGTCAGCGTAGCGGAAGTCTGGCTGAAATCCTTGTTGCCCAAGCGCTGGGCGATTAGACGTCGCGATGCTTTAATGCGGGGGGGCAAGGCGGATCGGGGCGAGGATTTTGCCATTTATATGCCGATGTCGGGCCTGATTGCGGTCAGCTACGGTAAAACCCAACAAGTCTTTCCGACGGCCACCATTCCCCTGGGTAAAAGGGCTTACAGTTGCCCGGGCAAGGCGCATGAAGTGTTGCTTGATTTATACGGGGATTACCGTTGCGAAGTCCCGACGAACAGCCGATTTGATTACGCCGCATTCGACATTGATACAGCTTATTGGGCGGATGTCATTTATGCCGAAGATCCGGCTGACGTGTTATGATTGGAACAAAATTTTGAAAGGGCTAAACCGATGAAACAAGCGTTTCTTACACTTGAGCAGGCTGAAGCGATTGCCGCCGAGTTTCCGACCCCCATACATATTTATGATGAAAAGGGTATTCGTGAGAATGCCCGGCGACTCCATGCCGCCTTTGCCTGGAATAAGGGTTATAAGGAGTATTTTGCCGTTAAAGCGACGCCCAATCCCTTTATCCTGAAAATTTTGCAGGAGGAGGGCTGTGGTGTGGATTGCTCTTCTTATACGGAATTGCTGATGGCGGATCGCTGTGGTTTTTCCGGAGCGGAAATCATGTTTTCCAGCAACAATACACCGCGCGAGGAATTTGTTTTGGCTGACAAATTGCAGGCCTGTATCAATTTGGATGACATCAGTCATATCGCTTTTTTGGAAGAGATGATAGAGGCTTTTCCCGAAACGATGTCTTGCCGTTTCAATCCCGGCGGACATTTTTATGTGGACATTGAAAACGGCATTATGGATACGCCGGGTGACGCAAAATACGGGATGACACGCAAACAGCTCAGCGAAGCCTTCCGTATCCTGCAGTCCAAAGGAGTCAAGCATTTTGGCATTCATGCATTTTTAGTCAGCAACTCGACCTCGAACGCCTATTATCCGAAATTGGCAGAACTGCTGTTTAAGACGGCACGTGAACTGCATGAAGAATTGGGCTGTCATATTCAATTCATTAACCTTTCAGGCGGTGTGGGCATTCCTTACCGACCGGAACAGGAAGCGGCCGACATCGCCCAAATCGGCGCGGGAGTCCGTGAAGCTTATGAACGCATTCTTGAGCCTGCGGGCATGGGGGATGTGGCGATTTATACGGAGTTGGGTCGTTTTATGTTGGCACCCTATGGCCATATCCTTACCCGTGTGCTGCACAAAAAGGATATCTACAAGCAGTACGTAGGCGTGGATGCATCCGCCGTCAATTTGATTCGCCCGGCGATGTACGGGGCGTATCATCACATTACCGTGTTGGGGAAGGAGAATGCCCCTCACGACCATGTATATGACGTGACAGGAAGCCTTTGCGAGAATAATGATAAGTTCGCCATTGACAGAGCCTTACCTGAAATTTCAGTCGGTGATTTACTGGTCCTGCACGATACCGGTGCACATGGTTATTCCATGGGCTACAACTACAACGGGAAACTGCGCAGTGCAGAGGTGCTCTTGCAGACGGACGGCAAAGCCAAACTGATACGCAGGGCCGAAACGGCGGCTGACTATTTTGCCACCTTTGACTTCAGTGGTCTCTTCGATGAGGTCGCGAAAAATGACTAGACCGAAAATTATAATGAGTCTGCTGTTGCTTTTGTTATTGACCCTGAGCGCCTGTAGTCCCTCTAGTTCACCTTCCGGGATACCTATTACCACCCCTAGCAGCAGCAATCCTGCTGTTCAGGGACCGCCCACGGCTTCCAGCGAAGGCAGCAACAATCGTGTGCTCATTAAGGTAGCGGATTTAGGTGATATTCATGTGGAGCTCTACCCGGAAACAGCCCCCCTGACCGTAGCCAACTTTCAGAAATTGGTAGGGGAAGGCTTTTACGACGGTTTGACCTTCCATCGCGCCGTACCGGGTTTCATGATTCAAGGCGGAGACCCCAATGGCGATGGTAGTGGGGGACCGGGTTATACGATCAAAGGGGAGTTTCGCAGCAACGGTGTCGAGAACACACTCAAGCATGAACTAGGCGTGCTTTCCATGGCACGCAACAGCATTTCCAAGGATTCTGCAGGCTCGCAGTTTTTTATCATGCTGGGTAGCGCTCCGCATCTCGATGGTGAGTATGCTGCCTTCGGCAAGGTTACGGCAGGCCTGGATGTGGTAGAGGCTGTGGCGGCACAGCAGCTCGAGGGTGAGCGTTTAAGCCCGGCTATTCGCATTACGGAAATTACATTTGAGTAGATCAGTCACTTGAAAGATATGTTTAGTGGCAAAAGCCCCGCGCTCGCCAAAGCTACTGTGCACTCAGCGCTTCGAGCGCCGCGCCAAAGTCCAGGTACAAATCCGATTGATGTTCAATTTCGTTTTGCAATTCGGCATAGCGGCGATAAGCCTGCTCTGCCTCTGTCGGATGAGTAAAGCTTTTTTCCAGTTCAGTTTTCTCATCTTCCAGCTCGGCGATGTTTTTCTCACATTCAGCCATTTGCTGCATTAGCCTGGCCTTTTCTTTACGCAACTGCGCTTTGTTCATGCCCCGCTCGCTGCCTGCGGCTTCGCTGCGCTGCGTGGCCTCAGCCATCGCCTTGCTTTCGTCTTCCATTTTACGTGCATCTTTGCGATACTCGTTGTAACTGAAATAGTTTTTTGCCTGTCCGGCACTGAAACCGAGGATGCGATCCGCAATTCGATCGATAAAGTAGCGATCATGTGAAATGCCAAAAATGGCGCCGGGAAAATCAGCCAAGGCCTTTTCCAAAATGTCTTTCGAATCAATGTCCAAATGGTTGGTCGGCTCATCTAAGAACAGCAGTTCAGGCTTTTCCAGCAAAAGACAACAGAGGTAGAGGCGTGAGCGCTCACCTCCGGATAAGACACGGATGCTTTTGAAAACATCATTGCCCCTAAAGCCGTAAGCCGCTAATAAATTCCTTGCTTCGGCGACCGTGAGTTCAACGGTTTGCATGACCTCATCGATGAGTGTGAGGTTCTCATCGTCAAATTTCGTATATTGGTCCATATAAGCCAGGCTGATATTGGGCGAGAGCCAGATAGCACCGGAAAAATGCTCATCTTTACCGTTAAGAATTTTCATTAATGTGGATTTTCCACAACCGTTGGGACCGACACAGACCATCTTTTGCCGTGCTTTGAGTTCAAAATTCAAGTCACTGAACAGCGTTTTGTCCGGGAATTGTTTGCTAAGTCCCTCTGTCTTGATGATGACGCGATTGGGGTCACCGACGAAGCTGTCTGCGATGTACTTAAAATGCATGGAACTGCGGTCGCGGCGAATTTTGTTTTGGGCAAGCTGCAGCGCATCGGAGAGTTTCACCACTTTCTTTTCGCGCGCATGGAAAGAGGACATTTTTCGATGTGAGAGCATGGTTTGGGCGATCGCTTCCTCGTAAGCCACTTCTTTTTTTAAACGCTCGGCTTCCTTGATAGCAAATTCCTGAGCAATATTTCGTTGCTCCATAAAAGCACTGTAATTGCCCTTGTACACATTCAGGCGGCCATGCTGCAGTTCGCCGACACTGCGGGCGCAATGATCGATAAAGCTGCGGTCATGGGAGATGAAAAGACAGGCACCGGAGAAGCGTTGCAGGAAGTCTTCCAGCCATTCGATGGCACGGATATCGAGGTGATTGGTCGGCTCATCAAGGAGCAACAAGTCCGGCTCGCTCTGTAAAATTTTAGCCAGTGCCACACGCATACGTTCGCCGCCGGAAAGCGTCGCCAAGGGCCGTTCCAAAATATCGCCGGCCAAACCGAGTCCTGCTAAAATGGCAGACATTTCGGCTTTTCTGGCCGCGGCATCGTGGCGTTGCAGCGCAGAGTTAATGCGGTCGTAGTCTTCAAGAGCCTGAAGGTAGGCGCTGTGCGCACTTTTATCCGTCTCGCTTAGCGCAGCGAGTTCGGCGATTTTTTTCGCCAGTTGCTGTAAATCCTTGTTCAGGTCCTCGTCTTTGCGGTCATCCAAACTGTTTTGGGAGAGGTCATCGAGCTCCTCCATCTGTTGCGATAGCGAGGCATAGACCAGATTCGTGGCAAAATGAAACGATCCTCCGTCCGCTTTCTTTGCCTGTCAAGATGCGCATCAAAGTGGTTTTGCCGGCACCGTTCGCGCCCACAATCGCCATTTTATCGTTGCGGTCCAGCGTGAATGAAACATCCTCCAGCACTTCGTGGCTGAAGTAGAGTTTCTTCAGATTATTGACTGTGAGTATGCTCAATCCGCTCTTTCCTTTCACATCATGCTCGACGCAATTGATTTTGCCCCAGGAGACGGCGCTTGGCAAGCGGGGAGCGGCGTCGTGGTTTCCGTGGACTCAGAGGCACCGCTAAAAATCCGACAAAAATTGCGGCGATGTGGAAATTCAAGTAGATTTTAGGTCTTCGCTCAAGTCAAATGAGGGTTTTCGTGACAGAAATTACGACGATGTGGTAACGGACACCACATCCCTGGATAAATTGCCACGAAAGCAGCCTTTTGACACTGCAAAAGCCCCTCTAGAGGGGTTCTCAGCCACATTCCCGAAAAAAGTGACACAAAAATGACTATGTGATAGTGATAGTGAGATAGAAAGCGGAGTCGCAGCCGTCCAAGCAACGCGACGATATATAATCCAGCCTTTTTAAACTCGACAACACAGCCAAAACGCCTCACAGATAAGCGCAAAAAGCAGAAAGTGATAAGAATTCAGCCCCCCTTTATCCTTGGCAGAAAAGAAGGCTCAAACTATGCTTAGTAGCACGTAATAGCAAATGGAGGACATACGAATGGGTATGACCATGACACAAAAAATTCTCGCCGCTCACGCCGGACTGGACGAAGTCAAGGCCGGACAATTGATTTCCTGCAAGCTTGATTTGGTGCTGGGAAACGACGTGACGGTGCCGCCTGCCATCGATGAATTTCGCAAGACAGGTAAAAAAGAGGTATTTGACAAGGACCGCGTCGTGATGGTGCCCAGTCATTTTGCCCCGAATAAAGACATTAAATCAGCCGAACATTGCAAAAAGATGCGCGAATTTGCCAAAGAACAGGAAATCACGCATTACTACGAACAGGGTGAAGCAGGGATGGGTATTGAGCATATCATCGTCCCGGAAAACGGCCTGTGCATGCCGGGCTATGCCATGATCGGTGCGGATTCGCATACCTGTACAGACGGTGCATTGGCGGCTTTTGCCACGGGTGTGGGCAGTACGGATCTGGGCTGTGCTATGGCGACTGGTGAGACCTGGTTCAGAGTGCCAGAAGCGCTGCGTTTTGTGCTGAAGGGTGAGCTAAAAGCACCGAAGAGTGGCAAAGATATTATTCTTTACATTATTTCCAAGATCGGAGTTTCCGGTGCTTTATATCAGTCAATGGAGTTTACTGGTCCGGGTGTAGCAGGCATCAAAATGGCTGACCGCCTGACGATTTGTAACATGGCAATTGAGGCTGGAGCCAAAAATGGCATCTTCCCGGCGGATCAGGTCTGTCTGGACTATATCAGGGAAAAAGCACCGCAGCGTTATGCCGCGGGGGACTATCAGGTCTTTACTGCTGATGAAGATGCGGAATACAGCCTGAGCATGGAAATTGACTTGGACGAGCTGCCGCTAATGGTGGCTTTCCCCAGCTTACCGGAAAACGGCCGTGCTTTGGGCAGTTTTGGTGATGTCGCGATTGACCAGGCGGTCATCGGTTCCTGTACGAATGGTCGAATCGAAGACATGCGTATTGCCGCAGAAATCCTGCGCGGCAAAAAGGTGGCAGAGGGTGTACGCTTGTTTGTCATCCCCGGTTCGCAAAAAATCTTTAAGCAGTGTTTACAGGAAGGCTTGACTGAAATTTTTGTTGACGCCGGTGCAGTTTTTTCTCCACCCACCTGTGGTCCTTGCCTGGGTGGTCATATGGGTGTATTAGCCTCAGGTGAAAGCTGCATCAGCACCACCAACCGCAACTTTGTGGGACGCATGGGTTCCCCGGGCGCAAAGGTCTATTTGAGTGGTGTGGCCGTTGCCGCAGCCTCAGCCATAGCCGGAAAAATTGTCGCACCGGAATAATTGTAGAGAGCAAGCGTCAATGTTTATGTCAACGCTTTATATAGATGGAGAAGAAGATGGAAAAAACAGGCAAGGTTTTCAAGTACGGCAATAATGTAGATACAGACGTCATCATCCCGGCTCGTTATCTGAACACCTCGGAACCGGCGGAATTGGCTAAACACTGTATGGAAGATATCGATAAAAGCTTTGTTGAGCGCGTGAAGGAAGGCGACTTCATAGTAGCCGGTGAGAATTTCGGCTGCGGCTCTTCGCGCGAACATGCTCCGGTAGCCATTAAAGCCAGTGGCGTGAAGTGTGTGATAGCGGCGAGTTTTGCCCGTATCTTTTATCGCAACGCCATTAACATGGGCTTGGCGATCATGAGCTCTAAAGAAGCGGCAGCTGAAATTGCCGAGGGCGATGAAGTGGAAGTCGATTTCGACCAAGGCATCATCTACAACCGCAGCCAGGCTAAACAGTATCAGGCGGAGGCCTTTCCCGAATTTATTCAAAAAATTATCGCTGCAGACGGTTTAGTTAATTATATTGCTCAGAAAGAAGCCTGATAGAAAGCGTGATGAGGAGATGAAAAGCTACAAAATCTGTGTTTTGGCCGGAGACGGTATCGGTCCTGAGGTGACGGAGCAAGCCGTGGCGGTTTTACGTGCAGTGGCGGAAAAAAAGCAGTTTGCGTTGGATTTTAGCGATGCATTAATCGGTGGTGCTGCTTACGATCACTGTGGCAAAATGCTTCCCGAATCCACGCTGACTGCTGCCAAAGCTGCAGACGCCGTGCTTTTGGGTGCTGTCGGCGGACCGCGCTGGGACCACTTGCCGGGTGCTGAACGCACGGAAACGGCTTTGCTGAGCATACGCTCAGAACTGGGACTTTTTGCCAACTTACGTCCGGCAAAGCTCTATCCGGCACTCAAAGAGGCTTCACCGCTTAAGACCGCCCTTATAGAAGACGGGGTGGACATTCTTTTTGTCAGGGAACTGACCGGCGGCATCTATTTTGGCGAACGCGGGCGTTCCACAAGCGAGGGTGAAGAGAGTGCTTATGATACGGAAAAGTATTCCGCAAGCGAGATCAGACGCATTGCCAAAATCGCCTTTGAAAGCGCTCAAAAACGCCGCAAAAAACTCTGCTCGGTGGATAAGGCCAATGTCTTGGAAAGCTCCAGACTTTGGCGCGAAATCGTCATAGAAATGGCCAAGGACTACCCGGAAGTTGAGCTTTCACACCTCTATGTCGACAATGCCAGCATGCAGCTGATTCGCCGTCCGAGCAGCTTTGATGTCATCGTCACCTCGAACATGTTTGGGGACATCCTCTCCGATGAAGCTGCTGAAATCAGCGGTTCAATCGGCCTCTTGCCCTCCGCCTCATTGGGTCTGGAAGGCAGTTGCTCCATGTACGAACCGATTCACGGTTCCGCACCCGATCTGGCCGGAATGAACATCGCCAACCCCTTGGCCAGTATCCTTTCCGCTGCCATGTTGTGTCGTTTTGCCCTGCATGAAGAGGAAGCGGCCCACGCGATCGAAACAGCCGTTGAGCAGGTCCTGAACGAGGGTTACCGCTGTGCGGATTTGCGTGCGGCTGGGGCAGTTGCAGAGGACAAAGTGCTTACCTGCAGCGCCATGGGTGCAAAGGTGATAGAAAACATTCGCTAAATCAGCGATAAATGATAGAATAGCCAGTTAATTACAGTTTTTTGCAAAACATAGTGAGATGACGAAATTTCGAAAACTTAAATACATCAAGGAGGACGATATGTCAGGTTCCTTTTATGAAGAACAGCAGAATCAACGCAGTGCCCGGGTCAAAGTAGGTGCCGGCCGTGCCCCGCATCGTTCTTTATTATATGCGCTGGGCCTCAGCGAAGAAGAATTCGGCAAGCCCTTTATCGCGGTAATCAATTCCTTTAATGAGATTGTGCCGGGACACGTGCATCTGCGTGAACTGGCCGAACAGGTCAAAGCGGGTATCCGCATGGCCGGCGGTGTGCCCTTCGAGTTTCCGGCCATTGCGGTATGCGACGGTATCGCCATGAACCATATCGGCATGAAGTATTCCCTGATCAGCCGTGACTACATTGCCGATTCCTGCGAAATCATGTTGCGCGCTCACGCCTTTGACGGCGCGGTTTTCCTGCCTTCCTGCGATAAGGTTGTACCGGGAATGCTGATGGCTGCTGCACGGGTAGATATTCCCAGCATTTTCGTCTCAGGCGGCCCCATGCTGCCTGGCGTCAATCCAAGCGGTCATCGCATTGGCCTCAGCAATATTTTTGAAGCCGTCGGCGCCCATGCCGCCGAAAAAATGACTGACGAAGAACTCAAGGAATATGAAAAATCATGTTGCCCCAGTTGCGGTTCCTGTTCCGGTATGTACACGGCCAATACTATGAACTGCCTGACAGAAGCCATGGGTTTAGGTTTGCCGGGCAATGGCACAATTGCGGCCGTCTTGGCAGAACGCAAACGTCTGGCCAAGCGTGCCGGTATGCAGATCATGCAGCTGGTGGATGAGGGCAAAACGGCCAAACAAATTATGACAAAAGAAGGCATCGAAAATGCGTTACGCGTCGACATGGCTCTGGGCGGGTCGACGAACTCGGTCTTACACATCCTGGCAATCGCCGCTGAAGCTGACTGCGAATTGAGCTTGGATGACATCGAAAGAATCAGCAGCACCACACCTCAACTCTGCAAACTGAATCCTGCCGGCGATGATTACATCATCGACTTGGAAGCGGAGGGCGGCATCACTGCCGTGATGGCTGAATTGAGTAAAAAGGGCATTATCCATGAGGCCAATCCCTCGGTTGACGGCAGCATCCAAGAGCGCATCGCTAAAATGCCGCAACGCCCGAAACGCGTCATCCATAGTCTAGCCGAAGCCATATCCGAGGATGGTGGTTTGGCGGTCTTAAAAGGCAATTTGGCAACGGAAGGCGCTGTCGTTAAAAAGGGTGCCGTCGATGCGGAAATGTTGGTCCATCAAGGTCCGGCACGCGTGTTTGACGGAGAGGATGCAGCGATTGAGGCGATTTTTGCCGGTGAAATTAAAGCCGGTGACGTTGTCGTCATTCGTTTCGAAGGACCTAAGGGCGGTCCCGGTATGCCTGAAATGCTCAGTCCGACCTCGGCCTTAGCCGGCATGGACTTGGCCCAAAGTGTAGCTCTTCTGACTGATGGTCGTTTTTCCGGTGCTTCCCGTGGTGCTTCGATTGGACATGTCTGTCCGGAAGCGGCTGAGGGGGGACTTATCGCTAAAGTAATGGATGGAGATCAGATTTCCATCGATATCCCAAATAGGAAGATTGAACTTTTGGTTGATGAAGCGGTTTTGGCGGCACGAGAAAACGCTCCGGCACCGCAACGCCAATTGAGTGGGGTACTGTCACGTTATGCGCAGCAGGTCGGTAAAGCTTCAGGCGGCGCACGGCTGAGCAGTTGAGAGCGGTCCGGCGCAGGAGCGCCCGCTGACCGGCAGCCATAGGCTGAGGAAGTATTAAGGAGAATTGCTTATGAACGGTGCAGAAGCAATAGTGAAATTTTTACAGTCCAAAAATGTGGACACCGCGTTTGGTTATCCGGGCGGCCCGGTATTGGTTCTCTACGAAGCCATTTACCGCTTGGATTTTCCGCATATTTTAACCCGTCATGAGCAAGGTGCCGTTCACGCAGCCGAGGGCTATGCCCGTGTTACCGGTAAACCCGGTGTAGTGATTGCGACCTCCGGTCCCGGCGCGACGAACTTGGTCACGGGTATTGCGGATGCCTATTTGGATTCCGTGCCGCTCTTGGCCATTACCGGCGCTGTGGCACGCAAAGACATCGGCCGCGACGCTTTCCAGGAGGCGGATATTACGGGTATTACTGACCCGGTGACGAAATACAGTTATCTGGTCATGGAACCGGAGCAGCTTTTGCCGATCTTGGAAGAAGCCTGGCAGCTTACCACCAGCGGCAGACCCGGACCCGTATTGGTAAATATACCGAAGGACATCATGGCTGCGACCATCGAAGAACGGCCCAACCCTGCCAAAATGTATGTTCCGCTGCGTCCGAAACCCTTGAAATCTGATGTACAAGTCGACAAAGTCATCAGCTGTTTAAAAGCAGCCCGTAAGCCCTTGCTGGTCATTGGCGGCGGTTGCGTGATTTCACCGGGTGCTCCCGAAGAGTTGACCAAGTTTATTGATTCCGTCAATATCCCGACTGCGATGACCCTGATGGCGAAAGGCGCCTTGGCGGATACTCATCCTTGGAATCTGGGCATGTCCGGTATGCACGGTACCTTACAGGCGAACCGCGCGACTGTGGAATGCGACCTGCTCCTGGCTGTCGGCTGTCGTTTCAGTGACCGATTGATTGCCAATCCCGAGCGCTATTCTAAAAAAGAGGGTCGCACCATCATCCATGTGGACATCGATCCGGCTGAAATTGGTAAAAACGTCACCCCGACTATCGAAATCGAAGACGACGCCTATGACTTTTTCCGCGTCCTCAATAGCAGTTTGGCCGCTGAAAAAGACTTTAAGCCCAATTGGGATGCCTGGCGTGCGGACATCCAAGATCTCAGCGAGCGTTACAATGCCAAGGTAGATGAGCTTTCCAAAGAGCAAGTGCCCTTATTGCCACAGTATGTGATGCGCACCTGTTCCAAAATGACAGAAGGCATGGATCCCATCGTGGTTACCGACGTAGGTCAGCATCAGATGTTTGCCTGTCAGCATTACAATGTGGAATCCCCGCGTTCATTCCTAACTTCAGGCGGACTGGGTACCATGGGCTTCGGTTTCCCGGCCGCTATCGGTGCGGCAAAAGCCTATCCCGAGCGCTTAACCATTGCCGTCGTGGGTGACGGTGGTTTCCAGATGACCTTACAGGAACTGGGCTTGCTCGAAGCCTTGGATTTACCTGTTATCATTCTCGTCATGGACAACGGGACACTAGGCATGGTTAGACAGTGGCAGGAACTCTTTTTCTCGGAGCACTACAGTCATTCCATGCTGAATAACAATCCGGACTTTGTGAAGATTGCCGAAGCTTATGGTGTGAAGGGTAGTAAAGTGGATACGCCCGAGCAGTTAAAGGAGGCTTTTGCCGAAGCGATTCAAGCTAAAAAGCCGCGCCTTTTGCATATCAACATTAGACAAAACGAAAATGTCTATCCCATGGTGCCGGCCGGAAAAGATGCCGAAGAAATTATCATGCCAGGAATGACCGACTAAGTATCTTAAGTGGTAGAATAAGTCTAGCCAGTGGCAATAATTTTTCGGAGGACTCTTGTATGCTTACTTTTTCAAAGAAAAATGCGCTTCGCTTTATTAACGAGCACGAAGTGGCACAGATGCAGGCCCAATTAGAACCCGCCTTGGGAAATTTATTGGACAAGACCGGCCCCGGCTCGGATTATCTGGGTTGGGTGGACTTACCGCTTGACTACGA
>JAXGQD010000006.1:0-217374 GCA_040766665.1 Oscillospiraceae bacterium | reverse complement strand
CACGCCGACATAGGCAGCAGCCAAGCCACCCAGAAAGACCGCGCCCTCTACACCGACGTTGAACATACCTGCTTTGGCAGCCACGGCAAAAGCCGCCGAGGTCAAAAGCAAGGGGGTAAACATCGCCAGGGTGGAACCAAAGCCGCGTGCGCCTTTGAATGCGTCGCTCAGCAATGCGCCATAAGCCGCCAGGGGATTTTCACCAATGGCGACAATGACCAGTGCGCCGATCAGCAGGGCGAGCACCAGAGTAAAGAGAATTCGAAAGAGTCCCTGTCCTTTACTTTGTGACATTTACATCGCCTCCTTTTCTGTATCTTTTTTACCGCCCATCATCAAGAGACCCAAGACTTCTTCGTTGGCCTCATCTGTGGTCAGTTCACCGGTAATTTTTCCCTCATGCATGACGAGGATGCGGTCGGAAAGCGACATAATTTCCTGTAAGTCAGCGGAAATCAGGAGAATACCGACACCGGCTTTTTTAACGGTCTGCAAAATCTCACGAATGGATTCAATCGCACCGATATCTACACCGCGGGTCGGCTGGGCAGCCAGCAGCACCTTGGCCGCTTCTTCAACCTCACGGGCTACGACGACCTTTTGGGCGTTACCACCAGACATCGCCGAGGTTAGAAGCTTGGGATCGGTCGGACGGATATCAAACTTCTCGATTTGCTCACCCGCGTGTTCATGAATGGCTTTGCGATTAATGATGCTGGCTTTGGAATAGGGCTCATCGTTATAGGAGACCGAAACCAGGTTGTCTTCAATGGACATGAGTCTGTCCAAGCCGCGTGTATTGCGATCTTCAGGGACATGCGCCAAGCCCAAATCACGAATTTTTTTGGGTGAAAGGTTGGTGATGTTTTGGCCGTCCATGATAATCTCACCTTTTTCGACTGCACGCAGACCGGTTATGGCTTCGACCATCTCACTTTGGCCGTTGCCGTCAATACCGGCAATGCCCACGATTTCGCCTTTGCAGACGTGCAGACTCAGACCGCGAATCTTCGAGATCTCCTTTTCGGAAGAGGTCCAGAGTTCCTTGACTTCGAGCACCTTCTCACCGACTTCGCTGACTTCGCGTTCAATATTAAGAAAAACGTCACGGCCGATCATCATACGAGCCAATTCGGCTTCACTCGTATCGACTTTATTGACGGTACCGATATAAGCCCCTTGGCGCATAACGCTGATGCGGTCTGAGATTTCCATGACTTCATCTAATTTGTGCGAGATGAAAACGATGGATCGACCGTCACTCCTCAGTTTTTCCAGAATTCTGAAGAGGCCTTCGGTTTCCTGAGGTGTCAAAACGGCGGTCGGCTCATCCAGGATGATGATTTTCGCACCGCGCATTAAGACTTTAATAATCTCCACGCGCTGCGCCTCACCGACGGAGATCTGACTGATGCGCTTATCCAACTGTACGTCCATGTGATACTGGTCGATGTACTGTTGTACTTCTTTTCTGGCGCTTTCAAAGTCAATGCGCATGCCTTTCTTGGGCTCAAAACCCAGTATGACATTTTCAATAACCGTCAGTTCCTGAACCAGCATGAACTCCTGGTGCACCATACCGATTCCATGCTCGATGGCGTATTTAGGGGTCAGCTTACTCAATTTCTCGCCGCGCAAAACGATTTCGCCTTCATCAAAATCGTACATGCCGTAGAGCAGCTTCATCATTGTGGATTTGCCGGCTCCATTCTCACCGATCAAGGAGTGGATTTCACCCTCCCTCAAGGTAAACTGACCGTTTCTTACCGCAACAACAGGACCGAAGGTTTTGACAATGTTTTTCATTTCGACAATGTAATTATCCACATTGCACCCCTTTCATCTGTTTCTTAAAACAAACTGCCAGATACCACGAGGGCAGCCGGCAGTTCGTCAATCACTTATGATCTGTGAGCACCTTATTTCGCAGGGCCAAAGCCTTCGTAGTTCTCAACAACGATTTCGCCGTCGGTAATCTTTTTCGCAAGTTCAGTGGTCTTGTCAACGATATCCTGAGGGAATTTGTCGCCCAGGGCTTTTTTGATGACAGAGAAATCAGTCAGGCTGACGCCGCCGTCTTTGACTTGCAGATAGAGACTGCCGCCACCTTCAAAGGTGTTGTCTACGACAGATTTGATGATGGTGTAGCAAGCGGTATCGACGCGCTTAACCATGGAGGTCAACACGGAACCGGGTTGGTCGTTATCCTGGTCGAGATCAACACCGATGGCGTACTTGCCGGCTTCTTTCGCGGCTTCAAGGATACCCGGGCCTGTACCGGAAGCAACGTTCATGACGATGTCTGCGCCGGAATCAAATTGTGCCAAAGTAAGTTCTTTGCCTTTCAAGGGGTCGTTCCAGGTACCGGCAAAAGACTGCAAAATCTGTACATCAGGATCGATGTACTTCGCGCCTTGCTCATAACCTGTATAGAAGTCATGTAGAACGGGGATGTCCATACCGCCGACCCAGCCAATCACCTTATCGCTATTAACGCCTGCGATATCTGTTTTAGTGGTAAACATGGCTGCAGCCGCACCGGCCAGGAAGGAGCCTTGGTTCTGGGCGAAGCTGACGGAGAGAATGTTGTCACCGGCAACCGTTGTGTCAATAACCGCGAATTTTACATCGGGGTAATCCGCACAGGATTCTTCCATATAGGTCTGGAAGTTGGATGAGGAGCAAATAACCAAGTCATAACCGCCTTCGCAAGCAGCGAGGAAATTGGCCTTCCACTCTTCAGCATTGGTACCTTCAAGGTTTTTAATTTCCACGCCGAAGTCGGCAGCGGCTTTTTGTGCACCGATATTACAGGAATCATTGTAGGATTTGTCACCGAGGTTTCCGGAATAAACAACGCAAACTTTGACTGCGTCACCACCGGCTGCGGCTGTACCGTCACCGCCAGCTGCGGTTGCTGCCGCTGTGGTTGTACCACCGCCGCAGGCTGTTAAAGCGAGCGCCATAACAGTAGCGAGGGCAAGACTGATGAATTTTTTCATGAATTCTACCTCCCAATCAGGATGATTTCTTTGGGCTATGCCTTTCACGAAAAAACACTTAGCAAAAACGTTTTACTTCGAGAAAAGAAATAGCTCTGCTGCTTCATATGTTAACTTTGGCAAAATACAAAGTCAACAACTTTGTTCACATTTTGCCACATAAAATCCAAATTTTGTGGGTTTGTTTTGGCTAACATGTTAGGACAACCGCTCTCCTTCGAGCTCCTGTCCAGCAATCTTTCAATTCCTACTTAAAAATTTCATAGATTCATGTATGGGAAATTCATATTCTATTTATGAAAATTTAGTTATATCATATAGTTAATAAATCTCTTAGCTTTTTATCAACTGAACTATTCAGAGAGTAACTCAACTATCTGAACAGCAGTTATGCATCAGGGGGAGAACCATGCCGGAGAAAAAAACAAGCAGCACTGCGAAAAACAAGACCAGAAAAACCAGATCATCCAGCAATTACGTGCCGATTGATCCCGTCCCGCTCAAGCAACAGGAACGCCACGCCACCTACCCGCACGATAAGCCCAGATTATCGGTAGAAAATATCGGCATGATTATCGATGTCCACCGCATGTTGGACCGCCTCTTTCACCATTATTTCCAGGAGTACAATATCACCTCCGTTCAGATACCCGTTCTGATGGCGCTGGTGAAGTATGAAAAATTAATGGTCTCACAGTTGGCTTCGATTTTGCATATCGGTTCTAGTAATATTACTCCTTTATGCAAAAGACTCGAAAAATCCGGTCTCATTACCCGTGTCCGTGACAACGAAGACCAGCGCGTCGTCTACGTCAGCCTGACCGACACCGCGCTTGACATGATGGACGAAATTTCCGAATCCATCAGTCTATTGAACGACATGGATGACGAACGTTTTTCCATCGGTGATGACGATGTGGAAATGATTCAGCAAGGCATCTCGGTGTTGTATGACTACATTTCGAAGGTGCTGCTGAGCGTCACCGGTTCTTTGGACGGTTGAGGACGCTGGGAATCGGCATGCTAAAGACGTAATGCGTACGTTTAGTGGAGTCGCTGCTATGTCTCGTAACGCGACGATTCACTTTTGAGGGAGTTTTCCGGCAATTTTGGCGGCTGTGCATTAGCAAATTCTAATATTGCTTCTGATTCGCGTGTCGGAACAGCATTTTTTCGTCAAAAATGCCAGACGTGCATTAGCATCTTCTAATATTTCACCGCACAGCCGCAATTATTGCCAGAAAAAACCACTTTTTATTAAGAGGGTAAGCTAGCATGAGGAAAAATTCCTACACAGCCGTCATTTTTGACAAAGCGATCATTAAACCAAAGCAATAATTTAATCAAAGCAATCTTGATGCCAAAGCAATCAGACGTAAACCAGCAGACAGCCCTACTGTTCGCCCAAGTATTCCTCCAACGTCAAAGTGGAGTTGGGGCCGAATTGGGCGGCGATGGTTTTGCCAACGTAACGAAAATGCCAGGGCTCATAAAGATAGCCCGTGATGGCTTCTTTGCCTTTGGGATAGCGCAAAATAAAACCATACTTATAGGCGTTTTCTGCCAGCCATTTGCCCGAATCGAGTTCACCGAAATCGTCGGTAAAGCTGGCCCAGGTGTTGTTGTCATCGGTCAGATCCGCCGCCAAACCGGTTTGATGCTCACTCTCACCGGGCCGCGCTGTCAGCTTATTCGCCTCTTCCTCACCGATGGCATTGGCCTCGGCCCAGAACATCTCGCTTTGCAGCTCATAGGAACGATAACCGCTATTGGTCGTGAAGTAATAACCAAGCTCAGCCGCAGCGGACTTGAGCTGCTCCAGCGCCTCCTCCGCCGTAGGATCCAGCGGTCGATAGGCATCGCTCACCGGCGGCTGGTAATTCGCACTGACGTGATGCTGCTTGTTTACAAGCACGATGCCGTTTACGGTATACGGCGTGTCCAGCTGAGCGCCGAAACGTCCGTCGGGACTGACATGCTCCCCCTCAGCCGGCGTCGCCGTGGGTTCTGTTTGCACGACAGGCGAGCTACTTACCGTTGTCATGGGCGTGGTTTGCGTGATTTGGATATCCGTGGCAAAAGTCTCCCCCTGCCCGCTGCTGCCTGTCGGCACGGCTGTCTGCTCCGCCTCACTCAAGGTCACAACCGAAACTAATTCGCTGCTCCTGATATTGCTGTCCGTCGCTTCACCCGGCAAGGGGGCGCTCTGGCAGGCAGCAAGGCTCAGGCCCAGGCTGAGCGTAGCGGCGCAGAAACTTAGCGAACGTTTAATTTTATGTTGTTTAATTTTCTTGTTTATCGTCAAAATCAATCTCCTGTGGGCAGTCCCGGACGGTGGCGGGCTGAGTTTTGCTCTACAGTTTAGCACGCTTGCGTCCTATCCGCGTGTTAAATTCTCACAACAATTTACCGCGATTACGTTTTTTCACCTCAACGCGGACACATTTTTGTTAAAATGTGTGGTGCTTGGGAAAGGCGATGCAGCCTCGATTCTTGACAGCAGGCGCGTGATAGCTTAGCTTTATCCTATGGTTTACGGTGATTTATTTACAAAGAAAGAAACAGTGCCCGAAGTCGTCGCTGAGCCCGTCAAAAAGGGGCCTCCGGCGGAAAGTGCGCAAGCCCTGATGGTCGCGCTGATTTCGGTTTATGAGCCGCGCGAGCGTATGGCTTTGCTGACGGAAGGCTTGAACTATTGGCCGGAAGATGAAGCTTTGCTTTTGCTAAAAGACTTCTTCGAAAAGCGTTATAAAAAAGTTGACTCCCGCATCGTCTATGCTGACACTTTTCTCAGCTTGCTGATCGAAAACTTCATGTATGCAGCGATGTCCAACAGCAGTCGCGCCGATAAAGAAATCACCAAATATTTTGAGAAGAATCCTTTGGTCAATTGGCAAAAGTCAGCCCAAGCCCCCGAACTGCGCCGCGAACTCTTTTTCGGTGAGTGCATGCAGATGCTGGGCTACTACGTCCACACCTGCCGCAACGACAGACAGTACGCCTCGACCTTCATGGGTTTGATGAAGGCCAAACCGGAGCGCGTTGAAAACAAGTTGCAAAGCGACCTGAACGAGCTTAAAGAAGCCATTGACAGGGCTTCCGCCTCCGACAAATTCGGCGCACGCTGGACGCAGGAGATGAAGGTTTTTGCCACTGCGCTGGATTTATTTATCACCAATTTTTGAGTGCTGTGAACCTTCGCAAGCCGTCATTGACTCAGCGCAGGAGTTAGCGGATGAAAGCATATGATTATTTGATAGTGGGAGCCGGTCTGTTTGGATCGGTTTTTGCTTATGAAGCGGGTCAGCGCGGCAAAACCTGCCTTGTTGTCGAAAAGCGCGCCCAGGTCGGCGGGAATTGCTTTTGCCGAGATTGGGACGGCATCCCGGTCCAAGAATATGGGGCGCACATTTTTCACACAGACTCGCGCGAGATTTGGGATTACGTCAACGCTGCCGCTGCCTTTCAGCCTTACGTGCACAACGTCATCGCCAATTATCAGGGCGAGCTCTACAGTCTGCCTTTCAACATGCACACGTTCCATGCGCTTTGGGGCGTTGTTACGCCTGAAGAAGCCCGTGCGAAGCTGGAGCAGGTCCGCGTCACGGATCATGCTTCTGCGAACTTGGAGACCAAAGCCCTTGCCTTGGTCGGTCCCGAAATCTACGAAAAACTCATCCGCCACTACACAGAAAAGCAGTGGGGACGGCCTTGTACGGATTTGCCGGCATTCATCATCGAACGCCTGCCGCTGCGTTTCACCTACAACAACAATTATTTCAACGATCCCTTCCAGGGCATGCCGCAGCGCAGTTACAATGAGCTCTTCGATTTTTGGCTGGCAAAAGCCTCCCTCCGCCTCAACTGCGATTTCCTCAGCGAACGCGCCGTCTTGAGCGATCTGGCCGAAAAGATCTTATTCACAGGTGCGCTCGATGCCTATTTCGATTACCGCTACGGCGCTCTCGAGTACCGCAGTCTGCGTTTTGAGCATGAACGCTTCCCACTCGCCAATGTACAAGGCTGCGCGGTGATGAACTATACCGATGGGGCGACGCCGTTCACCCGCATCATCGAGCACCGTCATTTTTATGCAGGCTTATCCAGGCAAAATGCCGCCGCGCCTGCTCACTCGGTCATGACACGCGAATACCCGCAGGCTTGGACCGTGGGTCAGGAAGCTTACTATCCGATTAACAATACGGCGAACAACGCTCTACACCAGCGCTACTTGGCCTTGGCTGAAGCAGAACCGAAGCTGCTTCTCGGGGGACGACTCGCCGATTACCGCTATTACGACATGGACGATACAATCGCCATGGCGCTGGCTTTGGTGCGGCGCGAGTTCGGGGATTGAGCGGAGTCGCGGCCGACTGGGCGATGCGACGGATTTTGAGCGGTGTCTCAGCCGTCCAAGCGATGCGACGGATACGTACTGGCCTGAGCAATGAAAAATGGACAATTTTTTCGGGGATGTGGTCATTTCAGCGGTTTTAGGGTCTCTGTCCACGTCAAACACACGATTTCGTGACACTTTTAACGACTGTGTGGTCACCGCGACCACATCCCTGTAAAAAGTGGGCTGAAAACAGCCTTTAGACTTGTTCGCCAGCTGTCTATGGGTGCTTTTAACCACATCCCTGGAAAAAGTGGGCTGAAAACAGCCTTCTGCCGACAACGCCGATGAGTGGTGTCGCAGCCGTCCAAACAATGCGACGTGTTTGATTAGCGGTATCGCAGCCCGCCAAGCAACGCGACTTTGGATATACAACATTTGCGTTTAACCAAAATCCGCGCTGAATTTGGACAAATGCAAATATTGTGCACAAATCAAACGACCAACTCAGCTCAGGTAATCGCAGGCGAAAGCCGTAAAGAAAGCCGCCGTCTTCGCCAGTACGGACTCGTCGATGTCAAAACGTGGATGGTGCTGGGTGTAAACCAAGCCTTTGGCTTCATTACGAATGCCGACAAAGGCCATAAAGCCGGGATACTTTTCTAAATAAAAACCGAAATCCTCTGAAGCAAAAATCGGCTCAAAGGGATCCAGTTCAAACAAACCTTGCTGCTCCACCGTACGACGCGCGAAGGCAACACGTGCAGGTTCGTTATAGACCATGGGGGTGCCGCTTTTGAGTGTGAGTTTGGCGCTCGCACCATAACTCGAGGCAGTAGCGGCGGCGACTTCGGGAAGTAATGCCTTGAGTTTTTCGCGAGAAGAGCTGGAAAAACTGCGGATACCGCCTTCTGCCGAGGCGGAAGCCGGGAAGACATTGCCGGCCGTGCCGGCGCTGATTTTGCCGATATGGACCACAGAACTGTCATGTGCGGCGATGCGGTTGACCGGCAGAGAGGAAAGTTTCAGCACCGTTTCACAAAGTGGTTTGATGGGGTCAACGCAGAGATCAGGACGGGAAGCGTGGCCGCCCGCACCGAATACCTCTAAAGAAAAGAAGTCACCGGCTGCCATGCGTGCACCGGACTCAAGGGAAATCGAGCCGCTGGGGATATCCGCCCACAGATGGATGGCTGCAACACAGTCTACGCCGCCCTCTTTTTCGAGATAGTCAAGAATCAGTTTGGCCCCGCCCTGTACTTCTTCGGCGGGTTGAAAACAAAAATACAATGTGCCTTGCAGGCGCTCACGCATCGTGCTCAGAATTTGGGCGGCACCCAGTAAGATGGCGGTGTGGCCGTCGTGGCCACAGGCGTGCATGATACCGGGGTTGTTGGAGGCGAAGGGTAGGCCGGTTTCCTCTGGGATGGGTAAGGCGTCCATGTCCGCTCGGAGAGCGAGGCTTTTGCCACGATGTTGCGCAGAATCACCACGATACTGCTCAGAAATGCCGCTACCCACGAGCTTTGCAATGACCGAATGGTCTGCCAAGCGCACAAAGTCGAGGCCGTATGACTGCAAAGCCGCACAAACGAAGGTCGCGGTCTCAGACTCCTGCAGGGACAGCTCTGGATTTTGGTGCAGATGGCGCCGGTTAGCGATGATTTGCGGAGCGAGAGCCTCCGCCGCTTGTAAATAATCCATGGGCCGACTTACTTGACTGCGATGGCTTCGATTTCGACGAGCGCATCTTTGGGCAGCTTGGCCACTTCGAAGGCGGCTCGGGCGGGGTAGGGCTCGGTGAAGAAGCTGGCGTAGGTTTCGTTCATTTTGCCAAAATCAGCCATATTCTGCAGCAGCACCGTGGTCTTGACGACATCGCTCATGCTCAGCCCGGCAGTCTCCAAAATCGCCTCAATGTTTTTCATAACCTGCTCGGTCTGGGCCACAATCCCTTCCGGCATCGTCCCATCGGCGCGATTAATCGGAATCTGGCCGCTCACATAAAGCTGCGTCTTGGCTTCGCGCAAATCCAGCGCAATGGCCTGAGAATAGGGGCCAATCGCCTCGGGGGCAGTCTCACAAACCACGGGTTTTTTCATCTTCAGTCAACCTCTTTCAGTGTTCTTCTTTTATACTAAGCGCGACCCGCCATCTCTTTCAAGGCGTCCACGTCCAGAAGCACGATGCGCTTATTGCCATGCAGACTGAGCAAGCCCTGTTCCTGCAGCTGTTTAAGCTTCCGCGTCACGGTCTCCCGCGAAAGTCCGGTGTAATTACCCATCTCCTCGCGGTTGATGCTCAGCTTGAGTTGCCAGCCCTCCGCCACCTCTTCGGCAAAATCATCCATCAAATCCAGGAGCAGACCCGCCACCTTCTGGTCAGCCGAAGAAGCATTCAGGCGCTCCACCAAAGCCTCCGCCCAGCGCACCCGCTCAAAGGCTTTATCCACAATCTTCAAAAGAATTTCCGGATTCTGCAGGACCACCTGGTCAAACTTTTCCTTATCCAGCGTGCAAATCACCGTCGTCTCCAGCGCGCGGGCGTTATAGAGGTAGGCGTGCGCCTTAATCAGGTTAAAACCACCGACAAAATCGTCAGAAGAATAGATGTAAAGAATCTGTTCGCGCCCGTCCGGTAAAAATTTAAAAATCTTCATCCGCCCGTTCAGCACAATGTAGAGCTTGTCCGCCCTCGCACCCGTCCTGAAGATGTCCTCACCGCGCAAAAAACGGCGGCACTGCAGACCCGATTGGATCGCCTCGGCCTCTGCCTCGCTCAGGCTGCTGAAGAGCGGGATATTCTGGATTCTAATATCGTCAATGCGATGGGACTTGGATTTTGCCAGTTTTTTCATTGTCATTTATAATTTCCCGAAACAGATGATTTCGCCGGTTAGCTTTGTTTAACTTATTATATGCTAATTGGCAAAATATAGCACGAATCAATCACGGAGGCCGCCATGAAATTTTTGACCGTACTGGGTGACGGGATGTCCGATCTCCCCCTGCCCGAGCTTGAGGGCAAAACCCCACTCGAACTCGCAACCAAACCGGCCATGGACCGTCTGGCTGCCCTCGGCAAACAAGGCCTGGTGCTCAACGTGCCGCCCGGCATGAGTCCCGGCAGTGACGTGGCCAACATGTCCGCCCTCGGCATCAACCCCGAGCCCTACTACACCGGCCGCTCCCCCATCGAAGCTGTCAGCATGGGCATCACCCTGCAGGACAATGACGTCGCTTTCCGCACCAACCTCGTCACAATTTCCGACGAAGCGGATTTATCCGACTGTACAATGCTCGATTACTCCGCCGGCGAAATCACCTCCGCCGAAGCCGCAGAGCTCATCGCTGCCCTCCAAAACGCCCTGAACTGGGGCAACCGCACACTCTATGCGGGTAAGAGCTACCGCCACTGCATGGTCTGGCCGGATGGCCCGCTGAACTGTCAGCTCACCCCACCCCACGATATTTTTGGCAAAAACCTCGCCCCCTACCTCCCCACAGGCCCCGGTTCCGCCGAGCTGCTCAGCCTGATGCAAGCCTCCCGCACCGTGCTGCGCGAGCACCCCGTCAACCAGGCGCGCATCGCCGCCGGCAAAAACCCCGCCACCATCATCTGGCCCTGGGGTCTGGGCACCCGCCCGGCTTTCCCCTCTTTCGTCTCGCGCACCGGCCGCAAAGGCTCCGTCATTTCGGCCGTCGACCTGGTCCAAGGCATCGCCGCCGTCGCGGAAATGGAAGTCCTCATAGTCCCCGGTGCGACCGGCACTTTACATAGCAACTTCGACGGCAAAGCAGCCGCCGCCATCGACGCCTTCCGCCGCGGTCAGGACTACGTCTACGTGCACCTGGAAGCCCCTGACGAGTGCGGTCACCAAGGTGATATCAAAGGCAAAATCTCCGCCATCGAGCTGGTGGACAGCAAGATTTTAGCCCCGCTTCTGGCGTACTTACAGGGTGAAAAAGAAGCCCGTGGGGAAGAGTACCGCATATATGTTTTGCCCGATCACCCCACGCCTCTGGCTCTGCGTACCCACACCTCCGCACCGGTGCCCTACATTCTCTACGACAGCGCTAAGGACGCGCCTCTCAACAGGTCGGATGACGCGGTCACTGCAGGATTAATCTACAGCGAGAAGAACGCTGCGGCGCTTAATCCGGACGTTGCCGTGGGCTGGCAGTTGGCGGAGCAGATACTGAAGAATTAAGGGTTTCTTGATTTTTGCTGGGTTGAGACTCCGCTCTGGAGTCGTCGCATAGCTTGGACGGCTGCAACACCGCTCTGGAGTCGTCGCATTGCTTGGGAGGCTGCGACACCTCTCATCGGCGTTGTCGTCAGAAGGTGTTTGTAGACAATATTTCCAGGGATGTGGTTAAAAGCGGCTATAGACAGCTGGCGGACAAGTCTAAAGCTTGTTTTCAGCCCACTTTTTACAGGGATGTGGCTGCGTCGACCACACAGTCGCAATTATTGTCACAAAATCTTGTGTTTGACGTAGGCAGAGACCCTTAAATCGCTGAAATGACCACATCCCCGAAAATTTTGTCCATTTTTTATTACTCTGGCCAAAACGAATCTGTCGCATGACGTCATTTGAAGTACTTCCAAGAGAGCATTTCAGCACGATACTACCCACAGCAACCCAATCCAAAGCCTTTTCCGCTTAGCCCTGCCGCTTCAAAAATGCCTGCAACTCACCTGTTTTGTCAGCCGGCATCGTGAAGCGCAGGCGCGTGCCTTCATCTTCAAGCGACTTGGACAAGATGCGGCCTTCACGATGAATCTGCGCCAGCAACTTGCCCTCCTGATGAGGAATCAGCAGCTCGTAAACCTGATCCAGGCTTTCGTACCAGGCCTGCAGGGCCGAAACCAAATCATCCAAACCCGCCCCTGTTTTCAGCGAGAGCGGAATCACATGCGTATAGTGCGCTGCATCTCTGCCGTTCAGCCAAGGCGTCAACAAACTAGCATCGGGTAAAAGATCCGTCTTGTTCAGCAGATGCATGGTCGGAATCTCAGCCGCACCCAGCTCGTCCAGAATATTTAACACGACCGCCTCTTTCTCCTGCGCTGAGCTGTCCGCGATATCGGAAACATGTAGAAGCAAATCAGCGGAAAGCACCACTTCCAAAGTGGACTTGAAAGCCTCAATCAAAGTCGTCGGCAGGCGTCTGATAAAGCCAACCGTGTCAATCAATACAATTTCACCGCCATTGGGCAAACGCAAGCGCCGCGCGGCCGGGTCCAAAGTGGCAAAAACCTGGTCCATCTCCCACAAACCGGCATCGCACAAACGATTCAACAATGACGACTTGCCCGCATTGGTGTAGCCCACAACGCAGACCACCCTCGCCCCATCCTGAGCCCTGCGCTTACTGCCGGCAGCACGGCGCTTTTCGACATCGGCCAGGCTTTCCTTCAAATGATCAATGCGTGTACGGATATGGCGGCGGTCACTCTCCAACTGTGTTTCACCCGGGCCTCTGGTACCGATACCGCCACCCAAACGGGACATAATGGCGCCCATACCGGTCAGACGACTGAGCCGCAGTTGCAGTTGCGCGAGCTCAACTTGCAGTTTACCTTCGGCGGATACCGCACGTCTGGCAAAAATATCCAAAATCAGCAAACTACGATCCAGCACCTTTAAGCCGGTCTGTTCCGCGATATTGCGCAGCTGACTGCCTTTCAGCTCAGAGTCGATGACCAGCAGATTGCAGTCCTCCTGCTCGGCCAGCGTTTTAAACTCCTCTAACTTGCCGCTGCCTAAGAAAGTGGCGGCTTCGGGTTTGCTGCGCATCTGCATAATTTGGCGCACAAAGACGCCTCCGGCCGCCTCGACCAACTCGCCTAACTCGGCTAAGCTGGCTTCGCCTTCGTCCGTGTTACTGTAGACGCCGCTTAAGCCGGCCACGATGGCGCGTTCTGCGATGATTTCCTGGGTGTAAAGTTCTGTCATGAGGGAGCTCCTTTTGCCGCAACGATGGCCTAAGATAAAGTTACAAATTTTGTTAGTGACCCTAGGCTAACTAAAAGCACGTTTCTGTGTTATTATAGTGCCACACCAGCTTATATAAAGGTAGGACCGCTTATGAAGTTACAAGAATCCGGCGAAAATTATTTGGAGAATATTCTGATTCTGAAGAATCGTCTGGGCAGGGTGCGTTCGGTTGATCTGGCAGCTGAAATGAATTTTTCCAAACCCAGCATCAGCAGGGCTGTGCATCTACTTGAAGATGAAAAATATATTGTGATTCAAAACGACGGCACCATTGAATTGACCGAAGCAGGTCAGGACATTGCCGAGAAAATTTACGAACGTCATCTTTTCCTGACGCAGTATCTGATGGCCTTGGGTGTCGATGAAAAAACCGCAGCTGAAGGCGCGTGTCGCATGGAACACGCCATTTCCGACCAGTCTTTTGAGGCTTTGAAAACGCAAATGAACGGCTGTGAACCGGGTTATTGCCCGCAGACCAGCGAAACAGAAATCTTCGAGTCGACCAAGCGTGTGCTCGGAACCAAGACGGCTAATTAAGAGATTTTAGTCATTAATTTACATTCCGAAACCTGCCACCTGCCCGTACAAATGGGTCTCGCGGCAGGTTTTCTTGTTTTCACGTGTGATTTTTAATCGTTTATTAAGATATTTGCTACCTTTTTTGGTGGTTATCGCATAAAATATAAATGTAGTTTGCCTTTCTTCAGTGGCAAAATAAGTTAACGGAGGAAAAACAGATGGGCTTAATTAAAGCAGCAACCAGTGCAATCGGCGGGACTTTTGCCGAACAATGGCAAGAAGCCATTGAAGCTGACAATATGGGACAAACCACCGTATGTACCGGTGGCGTACGCGTGCGTCTTGACGACAGGCGTAATCAGAATGTACAGGGTACGGCCGATATCATCAGCAACGGCTCCGTCATCCACGTCAATCCGATGCAGTTCATGCTGCTGACAGACGGCGGTAGAATCGTTGACTATACTGCCGATGAAGGCTACTACCGCGTCGATAACAGCGCTCAGCCCTCACTCTTTAACGGGCAGTTCGGCGATGTGCTGAAAGATGCCTGGGAACGTTTCAAATTTGGTGGCGGCACTCCTCAGAAACAAAAAGTATATTTCATCAATCTCCAAGAGATTAAGGGCATTAAGTTTGGCACAGCTAATGCGGTTAACTATTTTGATAACTTCTACAATGCCGAGCTCTTCCTGCGGGCTTTTGGTAACTATTCCATCGAAGTGACCAACCCCTTGCTCTTCTTCAAACAAGCCCTGCCCCGTAATCAGGAGAGAGTGGACATCAACGACATCAATGAGCAGTACCTCTCTGAATTCGTCGGTGCGCTGCAGGCTTCCATGAACCAGATGTCCGTGGATGGCGTGCGCGTTTCGCAAGTGGCTTCCCGCTCGCCTGAATTAAGTAAATATATGGCAGACGTCTTAGATGAAAGCTGGAACGCAGACCGTGGCTTCCAAGTGAAGCATGTCGGTATTCAGAGCATTTCCTATGACGATGAGTCCAAGAAGATTATCAGCATCCGCAGCCAGGGCGCCATGCTCCAGGACGCCACGATTCGCGAAGGTTATGTCCAAGGCTCCATCGCTCGTGGTGTGGAAGCAGCGGGTAGCAATACAGCCGGTGCTGGTGCCGCGATGATGGGCGTCGGATTGGGCATGAATGCCGGTGGCGGTTTCATGGGCCAGGCCTCGTCGACCAATTTCCAACAGATGCAGATGCAGCAACAGCAGCAAGCCGCACAACAGGCGGCACAAGGCGGTGGAGCCGCGGCTGCGACTGGACCGGTGAGCGGCGACCAGTTCTACTGCTCCAATTGCGGCCATAAGAACCAAGGCGGAAAATTCTGCGTCGAGTGCGGCACTGCCCGTCCGGCGGCAGCAGCAGCCGCTAAATGTGCCAACTGTGGCTTTACCCCTGAAGGTGCGAAGCCGAAATTCTGCCCCGAATGCGGAACGGCATTCTGAGCACGTAAGCCCCTGACTTAATCTGCTGACACCATCCCTACTCGCGGAGCTTACGCTATCAACGTGAGTGGGGATGTTTTTTAAAGGAGAACGCCATGGCCAGTAGTTATAAATGCCCTGCCTGCGGTGCGCCGATCGGTTTCAGTCCCGAGCAGCAAGTTTTTGCCTGCGAGTACTGTCACAGCTCTTTTACGGAAGAGCAAATCATCGCGCACTTCCAAGAACAGGATGCCAAAGCGGAGCAGGACGCCGAGAACAAGAAGATTATCGAAGAGAAAAAGGAAGCGGAAGCGGCCGGGACCGCCGTTGAAGAGCATTTTAACGGTTACCACTGCGACAGCTGTGGGGCTACGGTCGTGACGGACGAATCGACGACTGCCACCTTCTGCTACTACTGTCACAACCCCGTGGTCATCAGTGAGCGGCTGGCGGGTGAGTTTAAACCGGATCAGTTGATTCCTTTTGCCGTATCTAAAGAACATGCGACGCAGGCTTTCCTAAAATGGGTGGGTAGCAAGCGCTATGTGCCGAAGGATTTTACCAAACCATCACACCTCGAAAAAATGACCGGTATTTATATCCCCTATTGGTTCGCGGATGCAGACAGCCGATTTGACTATGTGGGTGAAAGTAAATCCGTCAGATCCTGGACTTCCGGTTCGATTCGCTACACGGAAACAAAAAAGTATGAGCATGTGCGTAGCGGTAGCATGTTTTTGGACGATACCTCGGTCTCGGCTTACAAGAAGGTGGATCCGGACTTGCTCAATACCATCTCGCGTTATCCATTGGATCAGATGCGGCCTTTTGCCATGCCCTATTTGTCTGGCTTCTTTGCAGATAAGTACGAAGTCGGTGCAGAAGAAAGCAAACCGGAAATTGCCAAGCAGGCTTACAAGTACACCTTAGACAAGATTCAGGAGTCCTTCCAGGGCGTGCCGGAGCGTGTCGATGCGAAGGGCGAAAACATCAATATCACTTTGCATGAACCTTTGTACACGCTATTGCCGACTTGGATGCTGACTTACAAGTTCATGGGTAAAATTTATACCTTTGCCATGAACGGTCAAACCGCCGAAATCGTCGGTGAATTGCCGGTGCATCGTAGCAGTATTTGGCGAGACGGCCTGATCATCAGCTTCATCGTCTTGGTGCTGTTGCTTTTGGGAGGGTACTTCTTATGGTAAGGCAAAAACAAAAAAATCCACTGACATTCTCGCTGCTTCTGCTGAGTTTCTTACTTGTTTTCAGCAGTCTTTTGCCGATTCCTGGCCTCAGCGCAGCTGAATTACTCACGCCCTCCGGTCAAGCCACCGTCATCGACTTAACGGGCGAAGCTCCGGCCGACGAAATTAGGGCGGCTCAAGCATTAGCCGCAAAAATCGGGCAAAAGTATCAACACGACGTCGTACTCGAAATCACCAACTTCGCCGGCGACGAAGCGAAGATGGACAATGAAATGACGCGCTTGGTCGGATCGGCGCCCTATGGCTTTGGTGAAAAGAAGGCCGGTGCGGTGCTCTTGCTCGACAACATGAACTATCTGCGCATCAAACCCCTGGGTAACTTTGATTTTGAAACAGTCGTCACACCTGATGCTCCTCCGACTTATGATGAAATCTACGATATCATCAACGATGTCAATAACAACTACAACTACCTTAAAGGCAGCGAATTAATCCGCCAGGTCCTCTACAGCTACGATTTTATTTTGGCCAAACGCAGCGGCGGCTCCATCGAAACAAACCCCTTCCTGCCAGCTGAAGCAACAGCGGCACAACTTGCCGAACTGGAGCAGATCCGCGCAGCGCTGGCCACGGTCCAAGCCACTGAATCGCCGGCCAATTCCATCGAAGCGACCTTCAGTACGGTCAGCGAAAGTGCCGCACCCGAAACAGTAGAAACTCAGGCTCCGCTGGAGACCGAGGGAACGACGCTCGCGCCAGTTAAAGCCACATTAGCACCGAAAGACCTTCTGCCCACCGGAAACAATACGACGGCAAATATTGCCGTTACCGCAAGCGGCGGACCCACCCTGCTTGACCCGGAAAACATCCTCAGTGTCAGCCAGCAGGAATCGCTCTCTGCCAAAGCATTGGAAGTCGGTAAAAAATATGGCGTGGATGTGGTCCTGGCCATCATGACGACAGAGACTGGCCAAAGTGCCATGGCCAATGCCGATGACCTTTACGATTACGGCAACTACTCCGAAAACGGTGTACTCGGACTGATAGACATTCATAACCGCACGGTCTGGGTTTCCACCGCCGGCACGGCGATGGAGCTTTTGCCAAACAGCACCCTTGACCGCATTGCACAGAATGTCGTCGATAAAAATAGTTTAGGCCAAGAGGAATACGCCGGTGCCATGGACACTCTCATGTACGGCATCGAAGATAAATTGGCGGATACCCGCCCGCGTCTCAAACCCTTGGATGTGGGCATTGCTGTCGGTGCGGCTTTGCTGGTCTTCCTCATTTTCTTCGGCATCACCAGTACCGCATATCGCCAGCCCAAAGGCAGTGACCGTAAGATCAACATGAAAACGCAGGCCATCGCGAATTATGATGTGATACAAGACAACTTGATTGATTCCCACGTCAGTCAAAGCGTCATCAGCCGTTCCAGTGGTGGTGGCGGCGGTGGCGGTGGTGGTGGCGGCGGCTTCCACACCGGCTCCAGCGGCAGCTCACACGGCGGTGGTGGCGCTAGTTGGTAAGTGCTTAAAATCAAGGATTGAAGCCTGCCTATTTTCATTGTGCAGGCTTCACGTTTTGAATTTATGGCGGTATACTTTATAATATTTGCACATCAACGCCGTCATTTAAACCAATTCATCACGCGTGCAGAACACCACGGCTTATAGTCCAAAAGGAAAAGTAATGAAGAAAAATGCGCCGGGACCTTCCTCTGGAAAGTCAGAGGCTGATATCAAGAAAAGTACACGAACACCTGCGCCTCCCAGTCCTACCGGGATGCGTAAACCTGAGATACCCCAACTCAGTGATTCTTCTGCTCCTGTTACGCGTAGCCCACAAATCAGGCCACTGTCCATCCAAACCCCAAAAGCGACGGAACAAGCAGAGATTCGCACGCCTGCGCTAAGCACTGCCCAAGAGCAGCGTGCTTTACCACGTGAACCCAAGCCTTTTGTGCGCTCCGGGAAAAGCTCATCTGCCCTCGCTCAACCTGCCGATGCCGAAACCCCACAAAGCAGAGCTGCTCAGGTACCGGCTAACGGGAAATCTCCGGGAGCCGGAAAATTTGATTTTGCCAAAATGCAAGCTTCGCTCAAAGGCTTTTCCTCGTCCGTGAAACAAAAAATGGCGGATTCGCAGGCGAAAACCTTGGCTAAACGCAAGGCGGCCGCCGAGGAAGCCATCGCGCAGCGCGAGATGGAAAAACCCTCCGTACCCTTGTCGCCTTTTGCCGCTTCACAAAAGAAGCGTCGCAGCCCGAGAATTACCACAGCTCAAATCGATGCCGGAACGAACGATCATGTTCCGAACGCTGTGTCTCAAGTGGCCTCTAGAGCCGCTAACTCTGTAACGACCACGCGTGCCGCGCGTCCCCAAAAACATCGCCAGGCTTTGCCTCAGTCCGTTAAGCCGCAGCAGCGCCCTTCACAATCCGCTCAGAACACAGAGCAAAGTGACTTCCTCTATCAAAAACCGAATGCGCGTCAAACCGCGCGTCAGGCTGATGTGGGAGCACATCCGGTCTTTGGACTGGTGGACAGCAAGGTAGGCGGCGGGCGCACAAAAAGAAGCAGCAGTCGCGAATTAAGCAATCTGCACAATGAACTCAAACGCCATGTCAAAGGCAAGCCCTCGCGCCCGGTACATATGATGAGCATCCCTGCAATTGTTGGGCGCAGCATCGGCCGAGCCATCAAAATCGCCATCTTCATCGTCATTATGGCCATTCTCTTTACCGGCGGCGCCGGTGTCGGCGTGCTGATGGGTTACATCAACACCACGGTTCCTGTCGATATGTCCCAGCTCAAGAGTGGCCCCTTAACTTCTTACATGTACGATTTAAGCGGGAATTTAATGGCAAAATACACCGGCCCCAGCAACATTGACCGCGTCGACATCACCTACGATTCCGTCAAAGGCACCTACATCGATGATGCCTTCATCGCCATCGAAGACGAAAGATTCTTAACCAACATCGGCATCGACCCCAAACGTATCGGCAGCGCCATCGTTTCCGCTTTGGCCAATGGCGGTACACCCACCCACGGTGGTTCCACCATCACCCAACAAACGGTAAAACTGGTCACCGGTGAGGACGATGTTTCGGCTCAACGTAAAATCCAGGAATGGTACAAAGCCATCCAGCTGACCCAAAGTCTGACCAAGGACGAAATCATGGGTACCTACCTCAATCTCGTACCGATGGGTAACTCCTATGTCGGCATCGAAGCGGCGGCGCAAGGCTATTTCAACAAATCCGCCATTGACTTGACGCTAGAAGAATGTGCTTATCTGGCTGCGATTCCGCGTGGTCCTTCATTGTATAACCCGCGTACAGAATCCGGCCTGCGCAACGGCCTGCGTCGTCAGCGTATCGTACTGGGTAACATGTACAATCTGGGCATGATCTCCCAGGCGCAGTACCGCCAGGCATTGAACACGGAGCTCAAATTCATCGAAAAACCACCTGCAGTCAGCGGTACCAGCGTTAACAGTTATTATTCCGAGTACGCGCTTGAACAGGTCGTCAAACACTTGGCCAAAAAACTCGATATCACCACAGAAGCAGCCTACAACATGGTCACTTCCAAGGGTGTAACAATTTATGCCGCTTTGGAACCCGAGGTGCAGGGGGCCATCGACCGCGCCATGAACCGCGAGGAAATCTATAACTCCAATCCGGATCAATACGCAGATAGTCCCGAAAAACCGCAGTTGGGTCAGGTCATTATCAACAACCTGACCGGCACCATCGCCGGAATGGGCGGCGGCACCGGCGCCAAGACCGCCAACCTCGTCTTAAACCGCGCCACGGACATACACCGCGAACCCGGTTCGACCATCAAACCTTTGGCGGTTTACGCGCCGGCCATCGATCAGCGCACGGTCACAGGCGCAACCGTATTCGTCGATGAACCGGTCTTCTTACTGGGCGGCGACAAGCCCTGGCCCAACAACTTGGGCGGCACCTATTATGGTCGCGTCACGGTGCGTAACGCCGTCAAATGGTCACTCAATATTGAATCCGCTCAGGTCTTGAATACCATCGGACCCGAACGAGCGAAACAATATCTCTATGAAATGGGTATGGACCGCCGTACAGACGGCGTTGGCTTGGCTATGGCCATGGGCTCCTTCGACGTCGGTATGTCCCCGCTTGAAGTGGCGGGCGGTTATTACTGCTTGGCCAATAACGGCTTGTACTCCGAACCCCTGGCTTACACCAAAGTCTTGGCTCATGATGGGACCGTTTTACTGGAAGCCAAACACGACTTTAGGGAGGTCTTCAGACCGGAAACGGCTTACATGATGACTTCTATCCTGCGCGAGACCCTTTTGCCCGCTAACTCAAGCTTCGGTTATGGCGGTACAGCCGCAGGCACTATCGGATTAATCCGTAACGCCAACGGCGAAGACATCTACACGGTCGGTAAATCCGGAACAACAGAGTACCAATGGGACCGCTGGTTCTCCGGTTATTCGGCCTATTATTCCACATCGATTTGGTACGGTTTTGATACGCCGACTGTCTTGAACGAAAACAGTTATGACTACCGCGCGCCTGAATACGTCTTCCGCGACACCATGAATGATATTCATGCCAACTTGGAACCACGTGATTTTGAGCGACCAGCGACCATCATCTCACTGGATATCTGTAACCAGTCGGGTTTGCTGGCCAATCCGCAATGCGGCAACAACGTGCAGACAGAGGTCTTCGAGGTGGACAGCCCACGAACACCCAATACGAACTGCAATATTCACTATTATCGGGCACCGGCACCGGTGGCAACACAACCGGTGGCGACAACTGCGGCAGCTCCTCCGGCGGAACCGGCACCGAGTCAGTGATGGATGGGTGAGGTTAGTATTCGACTTTGCTTAAGGCTACTTTGGACCAAGGTAGCCTTTTTAATTCTTAGAAACACTTCTTAATTGGTCAAAATATATCTTGTATTTTAATGGAATAACGATATAATATTAATATATTATATCGTTTCATGCCATATACATTGTCATGGCAAACATTATTCAAACTAATAATAATAACGCCTTAACGCTCTGTATAAGCAAAAACAAAACTTGGAGGAGAATCAATGAACAGTAAGACGACGATGACCGCAGCAGTATTTGAACGGAAAGGGTCCTTAATGTCAAAGAGATCCAAATTCCTTCAATCAAAAACGATGACGATGTACTGATTCAAGTACAGGCAGTGAGTATTTGTGGTACAGATGTTCGAGCTCTAACGGATCCGCCTGCTTTTCTTTTTAACGAAGGTATTGTTGTCGGACATGAATTTACGGGTATCGTAAAAGAAGTTGGTAAAAGTGTTACTAATGTCGCTGTTGGTGATAAAGTAGTCGTACATCCCAATATTTGGTGTGGAAAGTGTTATTACTGCAGAACAGGTCACACCAATCTGTGCTCCAATTTTACTCATATTGGAGACAAAATTGACGGTGCAATGGCTGAATATGCCTGCGTTCCGGAAAAAATGGTTTATAAAATAAGTGAGCAAGTTCCTTCTTACATCGCATGTTTAGCAGAGCCGCTCGCGTGTGTTTTAAATGCTACTGAGAGTGTACGTATTCACCCAGGCGAGACGGCTGTTATTCTTGGCGGAGGTCCAATCGGCTTAATCTTTATGATGCTCTATCAAGCAGCAGGCGCTAAAGTTATCGTTTCGGATATCATGCCAACACGCCAAGCCTTTGCCAAACAATTAGGAGCCGATATTGTCGTTGATCCTTCTAAAGAAAATCTTGAAGAAATTGTCAAAGATAATACTGAAATCGGTGCGGCTATCGTTGTCGATGCAGTAGGTATGCTTTTGCCCCAAGCTATAAAGTTGGCGAGAAAAGGTGGAGATGTTGTTATTTTTGGTATCAACGAAATCGCACAGGCACAGCTCAATGAAGCACCTATTGTTTTTAATGAATTAACAATCCATGGGAAGTTCATTACTAAGGGAACGATGCCTATGGCGGTCAAATTAATTGAAGAAAAAGCAATTCCTATTGAAAAGTTGGTCACACATCGTATGCCGATTCAGGACGTTAAAACAGGCTTAGAATTGATGAAATCAGGTGAGGCGCTCAAAGCTATTGTTGAAATTTCATAAATTATCTACGACTAATCCAATCTGTCCCGATTATTAAAACTTATACGAGGTGTCACATGGCTTTTGATCATTGCAGTTTTCAAGTGTCAAATATTGAAGATGCTATTAAGTTCTATACAGATAAACTCGGATTCAAACTCTTATTTCTGCATACGAATGAAGCAGTGCGTGAATACTACGCCTTTTTGGAATTTGATGGTGCCAGGCTTGAACTAATACAAGACATGGATGGCGAGTTTAAAAAACCAGAGATTAATAAACATTACTGTCCTCATTTTTGTCTAGAAGTTGACGATTTGAAATCAGTAATTGCGGATCTGGAACAAAACGATATCTCTATTTTGAGTGGGCCAAACCTACTTGAAGATGAGGAAACTTGGCTGTATATCAAAGATCCGGATAACAATGTCCTGGAATACATAGAGTGGTTAAACTGCTTGTGCCGACGGACTGTATCTCTGTGCTGACGGAATTGCCTGTCCGTCGTTAGCCGGATATACTTGTCAATGACATTCTAACAGAAAGGCGAAAGCCCCGGGTGTTGTAGTCCTGTTACCAGCAGGACATCCCGAGGCTTTCTTAATCATTGTAACGTGGTTATTGTATCAAGTTTTACAAGAAAACGGGAGAAGGAATTTTTGTTATTTCGGGGACGGAGCCTCTGAGTTGTCCGATTTGTGGAGGAAATCTTGCCGCCTACGATCGAAAGAAGCGAAAAGTGCACACTCGATCCAGCGGGAAAATCATCCTTCTCCTACGCCGTTTGCGCTGTACGCACTGCAAGAAGCTCCACACGGAACTGCCGGATTTCCTCGTGCCCTACAAGCGATATAGCCGAGAAAGTATCGAAGATGTGCTTGCCGGAAGTAGAACCGGCTCTCCGGACGATGAGCGGACACGGGGCAAAATTCGCAGATGGTATCGCCAAATCCGGAGCTATCTGGACGGAATCTGGAAGCGACTTGTAAACCAGACGTTTGCGTCCCCGAAGAAGATCCCCAGCTTTCTTGCGATGGTCACCGCTGCCGTAAACAGCGGATGTTGGACAACCCACCCGAACGGGCGTGTTCAACCAGTGACAGAACCGATAGCCTCCTCTTAGCAGAGATAAGAAGGAGGCAAAAACCATGAATCGATCGAAGAATGCCGAAGAGATTGCCTATGCCCGGTGCCAGATCTTAGGTCCCTTGCTCCAAGCGGAGATGGATCCGGCGAAGCGCGCCTACGAGATCCGAAAGGTGGCCGAGCAACACCAATTGTCAGAAAGAACCGTCCGAAGGTGGTTGTCGCGCTATGCGGAGGACGGGTTTCGCGGCCTCATGACAAAGCCGAAACCCGCGCACGATCGTTCGAGTTCCGTGACCGAGGAGATCGTGGATGCCGCTGTGGTCTTGCGGCGGGAAGTTCCGACAAGAAGCGTCTCCGACCTGATCCGGATTCTGGAGCTGGAAGGAAGAATTCCGTATGGACAGGTGAAGCGATCTACACTGCAGGATCACTTGGAGAAGCGTGGATACGGAGCCAGACAGATCGCGATGTACAACACCGGAAGTGCGGGAGCCTCCCGGCGATTTGAACGAACCGGCAGAAACGAGTTGTGGCAGGCGGATATTAAATACCTTCTGGTCCTTCCGGCAACGGCCAAGCGTCCCGCCGTACAGCTGTACACTTCGGTCTTTCTCGACGACGCGACACGCCTGGTAACGGGACTTCGCGTATATGAGCGGCAGGATATCCGCTGCGTCATGGACTGTTTCCGCCATGCTATCGAGACGAACGGCGTGCCGGAAGAACTCTACACGGACAATGGCCGGCAGTACATTGGGAAACAGCTCAACAAACCTGCCACAAGCTCGGAATCCGCCTGATGCACGCCAAACCTATGCGGCCGCTTCGAAAGGCAAAGTGGAGGCACTGAACAAATACCTCGATAAGTTTGTTGCGGAAGTGAAGCTGAAGCACCCGCAGAGCGTGGCGGAAGTCCAGCACGAACTGGATCTGTGGCTTTCCGTATTCTACCAACAGAAGATCCACAGTGCTCTCCATGGCAGGACACCGGAACAGGCCTTCCGAGAGAATCGCAAAGAACTTCGATTTGTCACCCCGGACACGTTGAACTTCGCCTTTACCACAACCGAAGAACGACTGGTCGACAAGACCGGCTGTATCTCCTTCCATTTCACGGCTTTGGGATGTGGGACCGGATCTGATCGGATTGAAAGTAACAACACAGTACAGCCCGGAGAACCCGGAAGAACTGATGGTCTCTCATCCAAACATAGAACCCCGCGTGATTCACGAACTCCGCCCCAGTTCCTTTTGTTCCCGGAAGAAGAAAATCCTCAGCGATACCACGGTTACCACGTCCCGGGTTCTCGATGCTGCGGCAAAGAAGCACGACCAACAGAAAACCCGGCTGGGCGCGACAAATTTCCGCGGGTTTATGGAGGATAACGGCCATGTTTGAAGAATACTATGGCTTTACCTCAATACCCTTCACACGAAACCTTCCGGTGAATCGTCTCTTTACCACACCGCAACAGGAAGAAGTATTGGCGCGTCTTGCCTATGCGGCGGAGCGTCGCTGGTTTGCCGTCCTTACCGGAGACTGCGGCAGCGGGAAATCCACGCTGATTCGCAAACTGACGAACAAGCTGGACAGTAGTGGTTATCGGACACTCTATCTGGCAGATTCGCAGCCGACGCCTCGGCACTTCTACAACGGAATCCTTCGACAGCTCGGAGCGGAAGGCTGTTTCTATCGCGGCGACGCCAAGCGAAGATTGCACCGCGAGATCGAAGTGCTGCAGAGCATCCAACACGTCAAACCCGTCGTAATCGTCGATGAGGCACATCTTCTGGACCGGGAAACGATGGAAGAATTGCGATTCCTCTTGAATTTCAAGATTGATTCCGACAGTCCTATGGCGTTACTTCTCGTCGGTCAGCCGGAACTATCCGACAAGCTCCGGCGTCAGGCGTATCTTGCCATCGAGCAGCGCGTGAATCTCAAATGCTACAACCCCTATCTGGACGAGGCTCAGACAAAAGCCTATATCCTCCACCATTTGAACTTTGCAAAGTCTCAGTCCGAAATCTTCTCCGACCAGGCAATCAGCGAGATTTTTCGATACTCCGCTGGTAGCGCTCGCCTGATTAACAAGGCCTGCACACATTGTTTGATGTATGGTTCGCAGCAGAACAAGAAAATTCTGGACGACGCACTTGCGCGGTATGTCATTGAGCAAGAACTGATTTGATTAGGAAGGCGATCTCTGGGTCGCTTTCTTCATGCTATACCATGGACAATGTTATCGGCTATTGATGGACATTTTATCTCGGCAATTCTTGGACAAAGTCCGTCGGCACAAGCAGTTAAACAAATCATAGTTATTTTTGCTTAACAAACAGTTCAAATTTATATTTCTCTTTATATCAAGAAGGTGCCCACAACAGTTGTTGGACACCTTTTTGATATACTCAAGTCAACTAAAAAGCTGGAGGTAGTTGACTCAATTAACGAATTTTGATTAGTATTATTGAAAGGACTACTGCACGGTTTCTCTTTTCTTTTTGATGATATACAAGTCCATGCAAATAATAAACACGATTAGCACACCTTCAATGATTTTTTGTCCGTAAGAGCTTAAACCTAAAAGATTCATGGACATTTCAATGGTTTGCAAAAGCACTATGCCTACGACTGAAGGAACAATTCCTCCTACACCACCGGCAAACGAAGTACCACCTACAACAACGCTACAGTTAATGATTAAGGCTGTTGTGTCACCATACGTCGCTGAGGCTGTACCAAATCGTGCGGATAAAAGGATGCCTCCTATGGCTGCCATCATGCCACTTATAATAAACGCAAACCACTTTTCACGCATGGCACGAATGCCAGAATATACAGCGACATCATAATCTCCGCCAATAGCGTACAAGTTCCTTCCATACGAAGTACGTGTTGTTAGCCAATAAAAGAAGGCCACAAAGATGGCTGCAATAATCACAAGGTAAGGAATTGTGAATCCCGAGAATAGTGTGATACCTCCATTTCCAAGAACGTCCCTATATGCCATGTCTGTTGCCGGTACAGGGGCGGCATTGGTCATGAAAAGTACTACACCTTTTAGGAGTATTCCCATACCTAGAGTAATAATGAAAGGTTCCGTTTGTTGGTGCACTGAAAAGAAACCATTGATGAAACCTACAAACGCTCCTGCCAAAATTGCTATCAATGCCGCTAACCATGTCGGCATATAAGCTTGCAACATGACCGTAATAGCTCCGGCTAGAATCATCACCCCACCCACTGATAGATCACAGGCTGCCGCTAGTATGGTTAGTGTGACACCAAGAGCAATAATTGCATATACAGAAGAGTTATATAACAAGTCTGTTAGGGTTTCGATTCTGAGAAAACTTGGTGTGGCAATAGACATCACGATTGCAATAAGTATTAGTGCAACCAATGCTTTTTGCTTGCCCAGTGCCATTTTTAATTTAGCGTTCATGCTTTTTACTTCCGTACTCATATTGCACCTCTCAACGTCTACGGTAATCTAGCCATATGGCAAGAATTAGAATCGACCCTTTGAAAATATCCCTGACAGTAGTTGGTATGCCGATAAGATTCAGAGCATTCTCCATGACAATAACCAGTAGGACACCAATAAAAGTTCTCGGAACGCTACCCAATCCTCCTTTTAATCTTGTTCCACCGATTACTACCGCAAGAATCGAGTTGACCTCCATCCCCGTGCCGACCATAGGACCCGCGGCAGTCGTTCGACCGGCGAAAAGAACAGAGCCAATCCCTACCGTTAAACCGAGAACGGCATAGGCAATAATGGTGCTCTTTGCAGATGAAATACCGGCTAAGCGAGCCGCTGCGCGATTACCACCGGTATAGCGAATCTCACGTCCAGTTTGTGTCTTCGCTAATAACAAGTGTGCGAGAATCATAACAACTAAAAAAACGTATATCGAAATAGGTAAGGATAATATTAACTCTTTACCAATAAAGCTAAATATGGTGGATCCCGAAGGAATGCGCATCGTCGCACCTTGAGAAACGACTAAGGCCAAGCCGAAATAGAAGGTACTGATACCGAATGTAACAAAGACAGCATCTGCATCATTTCGTGCTCCTGCAATAACCAAAATGATTGCATCTAGAAGCCCGCATAATATTCCAAGTAGAATGCCAATAAGTATTGCAGGTCCTTCACCAATGATTGGAATCATTTTTAGTAAACTAACTGTGACAAATGAAAACATGCCTACTATTGACAAATCAATGTATCCTGCAATTATCACATACGTCATACCAATTGAAGTTAAACTCAGTACGCCTAGTTGCTTGAGAATGTTTTGGAAATTTTGCCAAGTAAGAAACTGAGGTTCAATAATTGCTGTATAAATTGAAAGAATCACAATTGCGATAATGATAATATAGGGGTTCAGGGTTTTCCAAAGTGAAGAGATGCTCAATTTATCCCTACTATTTTCCGGAATTTCAGGTAGCTCATTGTCACCATTACCGCTAACTAAGCCAAGATTACTTTTTTTCATAAGATTCTCAGTACTTTTTTCCATTCCATTGCCCCCTTAACCGATTGCGCTGTCCATAATTCCATGGGCATCGACCTTTTCAGGATCAAATTCTCCGGTGATCCTGCCGTCGCTAATTGTCAATACTCTATTGCTCATACTTAATACTTCGGGGAGTTCGGAAGAAATAAAGATGATGGCTCCACCTGCTTCAGTTATTTCTTTCATGAGTAAGTAAATTTCATATTTAGCACCCACATCAATTCCGCGAGTCGGTTCATCAAGAATTAATATTCTAGGCGAGGTCTCTAGCCAACGCGCAACAACGACCTTCTGCTGATTACCTCCAGACAAAGTTGAAACTCTAGTAGTCGGGGCAGGTGTTTTTATATTGAGGCTTTCAATTTGTCGACTAACCATACTGCGTTCGAGTTTCTTGTTGATAAATTGCCCTTTTTTTAGTTTTTTCAAGTTTGCCATAGCCACATTACTTTCAACAGAAAACTTAAGCACTAAACCTAATAGTTTTCGATCTTCAGTAACAAAACCCATACCTGCTTTGATTCCATCTTTTGGAGTTTTTATGTTTACTTCTTTACCATCAATAATGATATGTTTATTTTTAACTTTATCTGCCCCAAAAATTGCGCGCACCAACTCAGTACGTCCGGCTCCTACCAAGCCAACCAAGCCCAGAATTTCTCCTCGGTTGAGCTCAAAACTGATATCGTGTAATTTTTTAGTTGTGATATTCGATACTGACATGAGAGGGCTACTGACAGCTCTTGGCCGCTCCGGAAACTCCTGATCAATGGAGCGCCCAATCATCTTTGTAATCATCTCGCTTCGAGACAAGTCTTTTGCCGGTTTTGTATCTATCATATGCCCATCACGCATGATTGTCACGGTATCGCAGAGTTCGAAAATTTCATCAAGCTTATGGCTGATGTAGAGAACAGTGATATTTCGCTCACGTAAATTATGGATTATTTTTTTCAGACGATCCATTTCTCCTTGGGTCAGACTGCTGCTTGGTTCGTCCATTATGATGAGTTTTGAATCAAAGGATAAGGCTTTAGCAATCTCAACCATTTGTTTTTCTGAAACACTCAAATCATTGACTAGCGAATGTGTACTTATAGTACTACCAATGCTGTCCAAAAGCTCTCGGGCTTTACGATGGGTACCCTTCATACCATTCATTTCTTTAAAACGACCCAGAAAAATATTCTCGCCAACAGTCATCATATTTACAAGATTGAATTCCTGATAAATGATACTGAGCCCCATTTTCAACGAATCCACCGGATTTGTTTCTGTAACTTTCTGGCCGTCAAAGATGAAGTACCCTTCTTCTGGCTTATTGACCCCCGAAAGAACTTTCATCAGTGTTGATTTGCCGGCACCGTTCTCACCAACAATTCCATGCACCTGACCTTTAATTACACTTAATGAAACATTCTTTAAGGCCTTCACGCCGGGAAAGGATTTCGATATACCATTAATTTCTAAAATGTTAGCGTTTTTCTCTGGGTTCATATTTCACCATTCCACTATTGATTGAAAAACATTTCCTCCGCCGCATGACGGCGGAGGAAAATTAGTATCAACATTATCTATCAATATAGATACTTACCAACCTGGATCATAGTCTGCTTTATCAGCTGTAATTTCAACAAATTCGTCTTCTAAATATGGTTCAACGGTTTCACCATTTTTAATTTTCACTACAGCTTTAACGCATTCTCTCGCCTGGAAACCAAGGTCCTGTGCCATTGTTGCAGCAATTTTTCCTTCTTTAACGAGGTCAAAACCTACACGTGCACCATCGACACTTAAAATGTAAACATTTTCCAACATTCCTGCATTTTCTAATGCTTGAACGATTGTGGTTGAAGCATTATCCCAATGGGAATAGACATACTGAATCTTGTCACCATATTTAGTAATATAGTCTTCCATAATTGACATTGCGATCGCAGGATCCCAGTTTGTTACATATTGTTTGTCTAATAACTCAATGTTAGACCCGCCAATGGCTTCTTCAAAACCGGTTTCACGTTTAATCGCGGGATCCGAGCCGGGTGCACCCATGATTTCAACTCCGCTAGCTCCATCCGGGAAATGCTTGATCATGGACTCACCAGCTAATCTGCCTGCTGCGGTATCGTCAGGAGCGCAAACGAAATCACGATACTGTTGCCCAGAAGGATCAATATCAGCACCGAAGAGGGTGATGACGACCCCGGCTTCTTTTGCTTTTTGGAAGGCTGGAATTACGGCTTTCTGATCCATGGCTTGCATGACAATACCATCGCAACCGGCAGCAACGGCATCGCTAACCAGGTTCACTTGTTTCTGAATGTCGCCATTTGGATCATACGCTACGAACTCGCATCCAAGTGCTAAAGCCTCTTCTTCAGCATTCTTTCTAAACCAAAGCATTGATTCATCGATATTAGATGTTGGAATAAATGCAATTTTTAATTTCTTACCACTAGTATTTGCAACTGCACTTGTTGCATCTGCTGCTGCGGCCACGGTTGTCTCAACCGCTGCTGCTACAGTTGTCTCAGCTGCTGCTTTTGTTTCAACTGCTGCAGCACTTGTTTCTGCCGGAGCGGCAGTTGTACTTGTCCCACTGCATGCAACCAACGGTGCTGCTAATAAAACTAATGCTGTTAATAAAGAGAAAATCTTTTTCATATTTATACCTCATTTAGATAAATTTTTAGGTGTGTGAGTTTGATTCAAGTAATTCATTTCATTTCAATGATTACTTTTGATCCGATACCTTCTCTCATTAATTTGATGCCTTCTTTTACCTCCTCTATTGGTAATCGATGTGTTACTAATTGTTCAATTGGAATACGGTTTTCTTCTATAAGCTTTATTGCTAATGGAAATGTACCTTTTGCCAAAACTGTTCCATGTATGTTCAGTTCTTTATAAATGATGGGTGCCTGATGCAATTGCACAGGAATAACATCATTTAAGCCAAAAAGAACAATATGACCTCCTTTCTTAGAAATGTTTATTGCATCGGGTAAAGAACACCTACCGCGTCTGCAACAATATCCGCTCCAATTTCTGTTTGTGAGAAAACTATCTCCTCGAGATTTTCCCTAGCTGGGTCAATTACTAGATCAGCACCCAGACTTTTCGCTAAGTCCAGTCTGGAAGGCGAAAGATCCACTACAATAACTTGAGCTCCTGCCGCTTTATACAACATTAGAAAAATTAAACCAATTGGCCCTGCACCAAAAACTACTGCGGTTTCATCGGGATGAATTCGTACTGATTCAGTCGAGTTTAAAACGCAGGCGAGAGGTTCAACCAGACATGCAACATGCGAAGGAACTGATTTATTGATTTTATATACCATTCTCTCAGGAACACATGCATATTCAGCCATACCACCATTAATGCGGTCACCAATATGTTCAAGCTGAGTGCACAAATTTGTTTGACCAATTCGACAATAATGACATTTTCCGCACCATATATTAGGATGAACAACCACTTTATCACCAACAGCGATGTGGCTTACTGTATTCCCAATTTCTTCAACTACTCCAGTGAATTCGTGTCCGATAATGACACCTTCAGTAAAGAGAAAAGCTGGGGGGTCCTCTAAAGCTCTCACGTCAGTTCCACAGATGCTGATGGCTTGAACTCGAATGAGTACATCATTATCATTATGAACTTGAGGTCGTGCGACTGTCTTAACTGTCAATAAGCCTTTCTTTTCAAATACAGCAGCTTTCATTTGCTTAGTGACAATCATTTAACTACTCCGTAATCGAAATACAGTTTTCTGCTTTGATTAATGCAAATCTAAAAATACTTGTAACACTTTATGTACTGTGACAGCTTTTACCAACGTGCGAAAAAATATCTAATATCTTTACTACGTTGTAGATAATGTTAAATACATTACCCTCAATAGATACATACTAATATATTAAAAATCTAGTGTCAATCCTTTGTGCGCAATTTATCATATTGATGAATTATTTTTTTGGTTCTATGCCAAAATGCACAAATTATATCGGTGAGCTATTAAACCGTAATTCCGCTTAACAATTATGTGAATGTAAATAGGCTACAGAATATAGATAGAATAAATCCAACAATTAACAAATCTTCTCAGTAAACTGAACGATGCCATACTCTATGAATATAGGTGGACCGCTAATTAATCAGTATGTTGGAGGCTCAAGAAAAATGACAAACGCATTTTATGTATAAAAAAGCGCTTTCAATACCATTTGATCAAATTCAAAATTAATTCTTTCGGGGCTTAATGCTAATCAATTATTAAGCTCATGAACAGAAACCAGATGCTAGGAGAGAGGATTAATCTGTACATTGCATTATTCGTAATATGCTAGTACTGCAGATAAGTTAGTCAATGTAATCTTCATAACGCTGGCGAATTAAGTCTTCACGGGTCATCTGTTCATGGTCATGATGAACACGCAAAACATTCTCCAATTTCTCATGATCGCCTTCTCTTATGGCATGAAGAATCTCGATATGCTGTTGATATGATTCCTGTAATATATCCGGAAAAGCTAAGTCCAGAATTAACAGCCGTAAATAATGTACCCGTGTTTTAACAATTTCTTCCCAGATTAACTCATGTTGTGCAAAGGCAAAAATCGCGCCATGAAAAGCACCATCATTGATTAAGTAATTATACTCGTCATTTTTCGCCACAGCCTGTTTCATGAAATACATACTCTCGGAGGTCGCTTCAGTTAAATCAGCTTTCATGGAGCAAAGCTCACCAAAAATTTGTGATTCAAGTATGTGTCGCATCAAATTCATTTCTTTAGCTAGTTTGAAGCTTATTTTTGAAACGTAGGTCCCTTTCTGAGGAAATATATTCACGAGGTGTTCATCGGCAAGCCTAAGCAGGGCTTCACGGACCGGAGTCCTACTTACGCCCATGCTTTCTGCTAATTTTGCTTCATGGATAACACTTCCGGGGGCCATTTCCAAAAATTGAATAGCATCTTTTAATGAACTATATACATCGATTTTCCCGATACGAACATTTGAATACTGTAATCTTGGTAACATAACAAAGCACCTTTATTGATAGTTCAGCAACTAAACTTGTCTTCAACATAATAAAACAAGATATTTCATGAATAATTATGCCACTAAATCGAGCTACAAATGTAATATATCGCCAAAAAAATGTCAAATAACAGACAGAATCATTTACTCCATTGTATATTATTGTTGATAAAAACTTATATGGTTTGGATAGGTAGAAAAATAAGCAAGTGCATACGAATGCGTGAAGATTTTACTTAAGAGCCTAAAATGTTTGCAGTGTAAAAGGACAATATATCCAAGTGTGCGTATGAATGAAAGCCACTATATGCTATCTTCTGTCTTAAAAACCGCTCACAAGGATCTTAAAAACGCTATTCCGCTCTTTGCTCTTTCAAGCATTAGATCGATATTTTTACCGTCAACATAACTACGCCATGTGCACGTTTTTATTGCTGAATCCGAATTAGCCAATTCCAAAGGCTCCAAAACGAGTGGGCCTACATAACCGCTGCCATTTACAGCATCTTTGAATGCCAACCAGTTTGTGTTTCCAGATTGATCCAGAGGTATGCGTCGATTAGTTTCCCCAATATGAATGTAACCGATTAGACCAACTTTTTGAGCTCTTAAAATGCTTGCAGCAAGGTTATCTTCTTCAATTGACATATGAAATGTATCGAGTAACAATTGACAATATGGACTATCAACTGCCTGACAAAATAACACACCTTCCTCCACAGTGTTGAAAAGAAATTGTTCATAACGATTCACAATTTCCAAACAACAACGTACGTCTGCTTTTTCTGCAATTTCCGTAACTCTTTTCATGCCATTGATGGCTTGAACCAGACGTTTTTCTTTATCCGCTATAGGATTAACGGGATCCGGTCTAAGTAACCAAGCACTGTGTATAAGCCCTGACCAGGTTTTGGAACCCATTATGGAACAAATTCGCAACATGTTTAAGCAATGGGCAAAGCCCCTCTCTCGCGTAACAATATCTGGTGAAGAGATATCGTTATCGATCGTAACCAGTCCGCCATTTATTTTTATACTCAAACCTACTGATTCAACATCGTTGCGTAATCTCAGTAATTCTCTATCGTCCAACTTCACTAGGTCGCCCATAGATAGTTCGATAATGTCTGCACCGGCAGACTTTGTGTATGAAATGATTTTCGACATATCACCGGTGATGCCGGAACCTAACCAATAACCACAATGTAATCCGATAAGATTTTTCATTTGTATCCACCTAATAATAACTGCGATTATTCTCTAATCTGGTTGACCAATAGCAGTTGCTATAATTTTAGTTTCTATGTATACCTTTTCATTTACATGGCTAGCTCCGATATACACATCGTCTACGCTTTCATAGGACTGAATTACGTTATTGCATTGTTCCATAACACGGTTAATTACATACGCTCGTAATACTTCAACAGCAAATGACTTAGCTTCCTCTATGCTTTCAAACTCCCGCTTTAGCTTAGGTAAATGCAGGCAAAAAACTTTATTATTTTTTATAGGTCTGATAAGCGCTTCTGCTTTTTCTATGATTTGACCGATTGCCGCCCCCACTGCATTTGCAACTTCTGCGTGCTGAGGTACACAATCTTGTGTGTTTAGATGAAGACTAAGCTCCTTAACCCATGCTTCTGCAGGTGCGCCGACAGCGACAATTGGTTTATTCAGTTGCAATTGTGTACTTAGCAAGCCATTATGGTTTGAATCAAACGATGCGTTAAAAAAATAAGCTGCTACGCTATTGTTCTTCATATCAAAATCATGCTGATCAAATTCAATCGCACTTTGGACACAAGCCAAAACAAACTCTTTTTCAATGCAACTTAACAGATATTTGGCAAAATCTTCCTCGCCCATTCCTAGCTTTTGGGCAAGGTAACGGATAGCAGATTCTACAATTTCACTGTTTCCAATATTGTATTTTCCCAAATAGAGTAAAACATCTGTCGGGGTCAATGATGCGCGTTCTAATATCCCCCGTTCAACTAAACTGCTAAGCCCCAAGAGCTCAATATCTGTATCCAAAGCCGAAGCAAGATAGCGAGCGGAATGTGGTCTTCCGTTTAATAGTTCCACGATCTCCGCGTCGCGACCAACTAGCGCAACTGACTTTTCAGTTTTAGGATTAAAGAAACAATCAATTTCTTGCTCAGCGTATAACTCAAATCCTGTATTGTGAGCAAGTGAAGATAGTTCTGCTGTAAGATAGGGATACTTAGTCGCAATTCTGCTTAATGGGTGTACACGCAGTGGTCCTATCTTCACTCGTGCTTGACTGTCAAGCTGAATATAGCTGTCGCCCCCTAAACCAAATGTTCTAATGTCAGCAGCCTTTACCTGAGTATGCCAGCCTCCTACTTTCGCCCCATCCTTACGGATTATGACATCGCCATTTTCAAGATTAGCAATGTCGGTTGTCGTTCCGCCTATATCAATGATTAGAGCATTATCTTTGCCGGAAAGAAATTTCGCACCAATAACGCTTGCTGCTGGTCCTGAAAGAATTGTTTCAATAGGCTTATTAAGTGCTGATGATTCATCCATCAGACTTCCGTTACCTTTTACGACCATTATTTTTGTGTCTAAACCTTTTTCAATGAGAATGTCGCGACTGGCTTTGATAAGATTGCTGATGATGGGCAGTAATTTTGCATTGAGGACTGCCGTAGTACTGCGTTCATTAAAACCTAATTTTGATGATAAATCGTGCGCACAAACCACTGGTAATGTGCGCATTGAATGAATAATTTCTCGAATTTCTAACTCATGAATCGGATTTCTAACACTAGCAAAGCCAGAAACAGCAATCGCTTCGACTTCTTGGCTCAGCAAATGGTTGACTGCATCACGTATTTCCGATTCATTGAGATCCTCTAAAACTTTTCCCCTGATATCAAGCTTTCCCTGGACTTCAACGCTAATACATTGAGGCGTTTTCACATCTATTGTTCCACCGCAATATATTAAACCGACTCGACCGCCGCGGTCTTCAACAATTGCATTGGTTGCGAGTGTGGTTGAAAGGCATGTTAACCCGACCTGAGAAAGTTCATCCTTCCCCAATTCATCAAGGCAATTCTTAATGCCTATGAGTAAATCGTGCTTGGTTGTGTATGCTTTGGCTTTACACAATACTGATTTGTTTTCAGAATCAAAAATTACCGCATCTGTGTATGTGCCACCAGTGTCGATACCCAGTATCAACGACATATGTCGCTTTTCCTTCTCAATATTGGCTTACAAGCTCCACCATTTTCGCCATGTCATTCTGTGCATTAATGCCCATATCACTTAACATGTCAGACACATCTACCGGTTCTTTGTGACCTGGCAAAATCGTGTTCAATAAACCGCCCATAAACATATGATACTTTTTCCCACGCTCTTCTGCTAACTTAACCAGCATACGTCCGTAGTCAAGAGCCTGACCATTATGAACACTGATTGCCACAATGTCTGTGTTAGCCTCATCTGCCAAATCCAACAACTCAGCAGCAGATAAATCAACGCCTCCGTTAACAATTTGAGCGCTACAGATACTAAGGACACCTTCAACTAATAAGAGCCCATAAGTATGGCAATCACCGGAACCGATTACAATTTTTTTGCCCTTGCAACCATCAATCAAGCCGTTTGCTTTGATCTTCTCTACTATCTCATCTCGCATAATGACAGTTTGTTTTCCTAAGATGGTTGGATAGTACGGCTGAACTTCAGCATGATTTTCATTACAGGTTGAAGGATGGAAACATTGTTCGAATTTCAAAGGATTGAAATTCCTATAAGCCAGAATCATTTCTAGTGGGTCTTCAGTATCGATACCTGCTTCTCTGAATCCTGTCATCAGGTTCTCAAAGAATTTTTTTCCTTGCTCTAGCATGACGTCACTCATCTCTTCAATTTTTGTGAAGTCAATTAATCCGTCCCAATCCGCGGCTTTCTCTTCAATCCTCTTACCTACAGTGAAAATATTGATTAATTCTTCCAGTGTTGGTACTGCGATTTTCTCGGTAATAGAGACTGGATTACAACCTAAACCCATGTGGTATTTTCTTTCCATAAGGATTGTAAACAAGAATTCCTGAGCACTCATCCCATAATTGCCATGAATGTCATGATCCCATTGGATGTTGGTAGAGCTGTTTATATAATGCAATATTGGCTGTTCTTCTGTTGACAAGGCTTTGTGTAAAGCTAATGCAGTGGCTGCACGCAAATCTACATCGCTTAATAGTCCACCGAAGGCAACCATATAACGCGCACCACAAAGTGTAGTGCAAATGTAATGTTCTAGCATTGCATGAGCAATGAAAGAACAACAGTCTAAGAAATAACCTGAGATTCCATCTTCAAGATATGTTAATACGATTTTGTCATTGTCATAATGAGCCGCCATCATACCCAGGCATTTCACCATATCTGTAAAGCGGGTCAAATCATCATCAAAAGGGGGAAAGCTCCAAATAATCTGAGAGAATACCCCAACTACAGAAGCCCCGGTCTGCAAACTCCAAATAGTGGTCTCAAGTGCATTTGGTGTTGCCAGAACATAATCCATAAAGCAATTCTCAATTGGTGCCGCTTCAGTCTGTGCAAGATAGTCCTCGTAAGTTTCCATCATAAAGCTGGTGGTTTTTGGAGCCTGGTCCCTATATTCTGCTGGTAATGCAACTTTACCACTACAAATCGGCTGAATTGAGTGCACATCAAAACCGGTTCTTTGCATAAATTCATAGATTTTCTTGATTGATTCTACTTGTTGCTCAACGCTGGACAAACCCATCAAAATATTCCAATAAATCTTGCCTTCCTTGGTTAGCTGTTTCTTCATATCCAGGAAACTTTTGTATCCGGTCTCACGGACAAAGCGACTTTCTTGTATATCTAAAGCTTTGCCCATCTCAATTCCCTCTTGAAGCACTTCCATACCATTCGGGTGCGGTCCGGGTTTAACACTCTCTACATAGTTTAAAATCTCTTTGTTCATTGTGATTCTCCTCTAAAGTAAGTTGCGGCTTAGTTCGCTTTGTCCAAATCAAAGACTTAACGATTAGTGCATTTCCTGTCCACCGCACACGTTGACGGCTTGGCCGGTCATATAGTCGCCATATTCTGACGCTAAAAACACATAAACTTTTGCTATATCGCGCGGTTTAGCAAATCGCTTAATGGGGATTGCACTTTCCCAATTTTTATAACTCTCTTCGACGGGGGTTCCAAACTGTTGTCTCAGCTGCTCTGCTTCCCAAGCTGTCATTTCTGTATCAACCGACCCCGGACAAATAGCATTGACGAGAATATTTTCTGCTGCCAACTCTTTTGCATATGCCTTGGTCAGCATAATTACCGCAGCCTTTGATGCACTGTAATGTCCAATAATTGTGCCGGGTGTCTTACCCATTTGTGAGCCGGCATTTAAGATGCGTCCCGACCCTTGTTTTTTCATTTGTGGAATAACAGCCTGACAGCCAATAAACACACCCGTAACGTTGACTCGGAATGTATTTTCGAATTCTTTCAAGCTCAGATCAGTTGTGGCTTTCATGCCGTCAATAATGCCTGCATTATTAACCATTACATCAAGGCTTCCGAAGGTTTCTACTGTTAAATCAACCATTGCCTTGGCATCTGCTTCGCTTGTCACATCCATTTTAAAGGCAATGGCTTTCTTTCCCATAGCATTGATTTCGTCAGCTACTTTTTGAGCATTTTCGATATTAAGATCGCAGACTACAACATTAGCACCGTTTTCTGCAAATTCTAGGCATGTGGCTCTACCGATACCACTAGCCCCACCCGTAATACAAACTGTCTTACCTGTCATGTCCATTTTGTTTTCTTGTGTACCCATTGCCGTTCTCCTTAATGTTATTCTGAAAAAATTGACATCCCTTTGAAATACTGAACCTCTTTTTTTATTGTATCAATGGCGCGTTGTCTACTGGTGTGTGGCTCCAAACAACAGTAACCTTGATAACCATCTTCATAAAGTCGGTGCGCTAAACCATTAATATTGACAGCTCCAGCGCTAGACTCGACATAGTAAATTCTTTTATTAGAATTTTCTCTTGCCAGTTTTCCGCCCACCCACTGTTCGTCTTTACAGAATTCAGCCTCGAATCGGCGCCCATTCTTAAAATGGACATAAGCAATATGATCTTTCAACAGCTCATAGGCAAAAGGAAAAGCTTCGTTTGCGGCTTGATAATAATTGGTCGCGTCGAAGTTTGTTTTGAAATTGTCGGAATTGTAATGTTTAATTAGCTCCAACATATTTTGTGGAGTCTGAGTATAATCATGAGCTTCGTTCTCCAACGCTAAAACAATGCCCATTTCTTCAGCATAACGCAGTGGTTCTGCTAAAAACTGATCTAAGTAATCAAAATTCATGTTGGGGTAAGGATATATTTCGTCTATGTAATGATTGATAACCTGTGCGCCGGATTCTTTGGCAAAATCAATCGCCCTTTTAAACTCTTCAACAAAAACATCACTGTTGTTGACAAAATAGCGATCTAAGCCGCCACCAAAAGCAACACAACATATCTCCAAACCATGATCTTTGACTAGTTTTAACGCAGTAGATGTATCTTTGCCTTTAAACGCATACTTATTGATTGATAAATCGGTTTCTTCCAGGTTGCTAGCCCACAACTCAAGGTATTTTAGACCAAATTCGTTTGCTAGTTGCAAAACAGACTCCAGCTTATCCGACTGAGAAAAAGTATTACAATTCAAGCCTAGTTTCATGCAATTAATCCTTTCTATACATTCTCAGCTAAAAATATTTACAATTTCAACAATGTAATACTAATATATCTCATATTTTCCGTCAATCACTTCATGTACTACGAGCACTCATATTAAGTTGGAAGTGCTTATAGTTATCAATAACAACAAATTCTAAAAACTATAACGGAGATCCGCATACTCTGGAAAAGTCTCACCAATCAATGGCATGCAATAGTCATAAAATACTTCAGTAATATAATTACCTGCAGAATTTATCCATTGTTGAGGGAATTTGTGTTCCACATTTGCTACATCCCCCAACGGAACCTCACCATACTCTACTCGATATGGTTGACTGGAAATTCGCTTAATGCTAATCATTAAGCCTGTTTTTCCTGCCAGCACTGCTTGTACTGCTTTTCTCCCCACCTCTTCTGCCTCTTCTCGATCAGAAGTCGACTGCATTAAAAAGGACGAGCGCCCAAGAAAGCCAGGTTTTTCAGCCCTCGCCTTTACTTTGAGTTTACTGATTACCGTATCGGACAAAGCCTTTGCTACTCCACCTGGTATGGTATGACCAAATCCATCCACCATTCCTAAATCTGCAATGCTCCGGCCATCTTTATGAACCAAGCCCTCACTAACAACAACAAGTAGCGCTCTGCTTTTTGAAAGTGCATTATCAATATCGGCAAGGAATTTATCTTCCTCATAGGGCGTTTCCGGTAAGTATATAAGCTGCGCGCATGATTTTCCTCCATGACGTGCCATAGCTGCCCCCGCAGCTAGCCACCCGGCATTTCTCCCCATCGTTTCTAAAAATGTTACATACAAGGGCATCGCTTGGACTTCCATCCAAAGGTCACGAGTGCTCATTGCAACATATCTGGCAGCGCTGCCAAAACCAGGACAGTGGTCCGTGAAAGGTAAGTCATTGTCTATTGTTTTTGGAATCCCAATCACCTGTAGATCCAAGCCTTCAGATTTTGCCAATAATCCGACTTTTTCGCATGTATCCATCGAATCGTTGCCACCATTATAAAGAAAATAGCGTATATGATGTTTCTTAAAAATCCTCAATAATTCCGGATAATCATCTCCGCTCAACTTTCTACGACATGAACCCAAGGCGCTAGACGGCGTAAAAGGTAATAGTGCAATCTGTTTTGGGTCTTGAGCAGACAAGTCAATAAACTGTTCGTTTAACACACCTTCAATTCCATGAAAAGCACCGATTACTCGATCTATTTGTGGTGACAAGCCAGCTTCTTTTATGACACCATACAACGAAGCATTAATAACCGCTGTTGGACCACCACCATGTGCGACTAGCAAATTACCCGGCATTGTCATACTCCTCATGACTAACTAAACCTTTTCACAGCTTTGTGAAGAATAACTTATGACTTATCTGAAGAACCAAAAAGGCGCATTTGTTTACGTGCGACTTCTTTTACTGCTTCTGTGGCTAAAGGAATCATTTTACGGATTTCTAACTCACCTTGCTCTAAGATTTTTTTCATTGTTTTTGACCAAGTATGTTTCAACATTGTTCCGTAATTTATCTTCAATACCCCCAACGATATAGCTTTTTGTATCATCTCATCAGGTATTCCTGTACCACCATGTAAGACTAAGGGGATATTAACTAATTGTTGAATCTTTCCTAAGCGCTCAAAATCAATTTTTGGTGTTTCGGTGTAAACACCGTGTGCCGTACCTATAGCTGGGGCTAACGAATCGACGCCTGTTTCTAAGACTAGCTCTGCACAATCTTCAACATTTGCTAAATTATCTTGTACTGAACCGCTGTCTTCTCCGACACGCAGTATCGGTCCCAATTCTGCTTCGGTATAGACATCAAGATAATGCGCTAGTTCAACTACTTTCTTTGTTGTAGCTATGTTTTTTTCAAGCGAAAGTTTTGAGCCGTCAAACATCACGGAGTTAAATCCGCTATGGATTGCTTGAACAATATATTCATAATCATTTGCGTGGTCTAAGTGAAGTGCAAGTGAAACCGATGATTTTTGATGGCTTCAAGCGCTGCTGAAGCAAAAACACTCCGACCCTGATTGACAAAATCGGCGGTATAGAGCTGGATTATTGCTGGCGAATGCTCTACTTCCGCAGCCTGAACGACAGCATTTAATGTATCTAAATTGTAAACATTGAAAGCCCCAACAGCATATTGTTTTGCTTTTTGCATCACTCAACAGTTGACGTGGAGAAATTAACATACTGGTCTCCTATTAATACACATGATTGATTCTCGCACTTGTTTTTTTGTAAAAAACTAAAATCAGATGCAAAATATTAACTTACAAGCTCATAGACATGGCGCCCTTTACGACGTAATTTTTTATTTGACTAAACTCTTCGAGGCTACTGCTAACACCTTCACGTCCTAAACCGCTTAACTTACCTCCGCCATGTGCTTGTTCTAAATGTCTAAATGATCCATTTCCGTTTACGACAACAGTGCCGGCTTCTAACTGGTTGGCTATTCTGAATGCCAATAGAGTATCTTTACTCATGACTCCGGCATTTAATGCGTAGGACGATTGGTTTGCGATCGAGATGGCTTCTTCCAGGGTGTCGAAAGCGATTAACGGAAAGACAGGACCGAAAACTTCCAAATCTTTTGCAATTTCCATATTACGCGTTACATTAGTCAAAACAGTTGGATCATAGTACGCTCCTTCGCGTTTACCACCTAATGCCAGTTCCGCACCTTCTGCCAAAGTTTGATTAACTTGCTCTTCGATTGTTATAGCTGCTTTTTCGCTGACTAAAGTAGCCATTTCGGTCTCCGGATCAAGCGCATCTCCAATTTTAATCTGACGCAATCGATCAACCAATTTATTGAGCAACTCATCATATATAGGTCTTTCAACCAAAAAGCGTTTGGGTGCAATACAGGTTTGACCGGTGTTATAGCACCGTCCTGAATAGATTTCTTCCACAGCCTCATCAATATCCACATCCTTACAAATGATGAATGCATCATTGCCACCTAGTTCAAAGAACAGTGGTTTGAGGTAAGTCGCACTGTCGCGCGCGATTTGAATTCCCGCAGCGGTGCTGCCGGTAAGTGAAATCGCGGCGATATCGGGATTTGTCGTAATTGCCTCGTCAGAAGAGGATCGTTCACATACAATAAACGGAACAATTTCTTCAGGAACACCCGCCTCCACAAAATAGTCTTTAACCATCAAAACAGCTAAGGGATTGGATGAGGGGGCCTTGATAATTACAGCATTACCCATGATAAGGGCAGGCACTGACTTCAGAATTGTCGCTTCCACAGGATAATTGAAGGGTATAATACCAGCAATAACTCCTAGTGGTACCCTTTTAGTGAAAATTAAATCGTTAACTGCGTCTGAATCGTTGTCTGGTAAAACGGCTCCGTACATATGATTCGCATACTCAATTGTGCTGCGAATATTTTGAGGCACTTTTGCAATTTCATCCATACTCATTCTTATGGGTTTACCCATGTCTAATGCTAAGGTTTTTGCAAGCGCATCGATATTAGACTCATAGATATCCGCAAATCTATAAAGGATTTGTGCTCGTTCGTACAAGCTTCTACGCGCCCAATCTTTTTGAGCGGCTTTGGCTTTGCTTACCATCTCCTTAATCTCTGCTGCAGTAGAAAGATGTAATTCAGACAGCAACTCGTTGTTTTGGGGGTTAGTTACGTTTAATTTTGTCATAATATTCTCCTGTCTATTGGCTTTAGTAATTCTGTATTCGTCTATTTTCCATTATCTTTCAAAATATTCAGATTCTATTTTCGTCGTCAAATCGTCTAAGATGAAGAATACTTCGTCGAGGTCGGCAATTGAAATATTCAGAGGGGGAATAAAGGAGATGCGGTTACTGTGATAACCGTTTATTTGAGCGAGAAGCCCGGCTTGGCACATGCGGTTAATCAAGTCTCTGGTTTCTGAAGACGCCGGTTCTTTTGTCTCACGGTTACGAACGTACTCTATCCCAAAAAATAGTCCTTTATTTGAGTAGCTGCCAACCATCGGGTGTTTTTCTTTGTATGTCGCAAGTAGTTTTTTTAGATACTCTCCACTCGCAGCACATTTTTCTACTATCTGGTCCTCTTCATAAATATCCAGAACCTTATTAGCGACTGCACATCCTAGGGAATAGCCAGCATAGGCGCTGACAACATACCCCGGTGCGATATCCTCGAAAATCTCGGCTCTGCCGATCATGGCACTCATGGGCAAGCCATTACCAAGAGCCTTTGCTATCAGCACGATGTCAGGTTCAATACCGCTATGCTCTGAAGCAAATAATTTTCCGGTTCTGCCCATTCCTGCTTGTATTTCATCTACTATCAATAGAAAACCATACTTATCTGCTAATTTTCTTAGTCTTTGCAAGAACTCGTCTGGAGGAACAATGTATCCGGAAGAACTCTGCATCGGTTCTACTATCATCGCTGCCACATTGTTAACTTCAGCATAAGGATTACCGAAACAAGTTTGTGTTGTGCTCATCATTTCATCAATTATTTTTACACAGTGGACGTCGCATGAAGGATATTCCATTTGATAAGGACAACGGTAACAGTAGGCATATGGAAAGTGTTTTATACATTGATCAGCAGGGGGAACAGGATTGTACCATTGGTGCATAGCACCAGCTCCGGTTAATCCTACCGTCGCAACACTTTGCCCATGATATGCGCCATAGAAAGAGATGATATGTGTTTTTTTTGTGTAATTTCGTGCTGCACGAATGGCTAGTTCAACTACATCAGAACCACTCAACGCCAAACGCACTCTTTTTTTAAAAGTACCCGGTGAAATACCAATTAATCGTTTAATCAGCTTTATACGTTCTGGTGTCGGAAAATCAAACCAGTTATCCAATAGCGAAAACTGTTCAACAATTGTTTCACTTATTCGTTTATCACCGTGGCCTAAATTCATACAGGACATGCCTGTTAAACAATCAATGTATTCCTTTCCATCCAAATCCCATAAACGGCTACCGGCTGCTTTTCCAATCACAGGCGGTAAATCCCATTTAGTAAATAGCACATCACCCGGATGGTCTTCCTCTAAAAAATCTAACAATGCTTCTTTGTTATTTTCAGTAACTTGGTCTGAACGCAAGATCCTATCTTTAAGATTTTTGTAAGGTTGGCCCATATTGCATCCTCCTGCCATAAGAAAAACCAAAAAAGAATACACGACTTTTATTTAATATATTACTATACCAGATGTCTGTCAAGTGTATTTTCACAATTCAAAACACACAATTTGCGAATCTTTTGTTATTTTTTACAAGTAAATGATATATGAACCAGTTGTATTAGAACAAGTTAATCCATTAAATATTATGTCAATATAATTCTATTCAAATCTCACACTTGTAATTAAGTAAGTGATACAAAACTCTTTGAGCATTACTCAGCTCTTTCAAATGATAATAAGCGCTCTTGAAGTTAAAAAGTCGGTACTACCTTTATTGAAGAGTAACAGGCTATCAGTTAACTCTGTTAAATTTTTACTAGCTCCGAGTATTCTGTATTAATCCTTCTTATTACGTCATTCAAAATATACTGGCTTACCGGTTTGAGCAGACGTTTTTATCGCCTCTAATATTTTAAAAACAATAAAGGCTTCATCGGCTTTAACTACAGGTTCCGTATCATTTCTTACACAATCTATCCATGACTGTGCTTCTGCGTAAGCTGAATATCCATAAAAGCTATGATCTGAGTAATCAAATTTGTTAATACCGAAATTGAGATGCTTATCGAAACTCATATGTTTTTCATATAAGCTTCCATGAGTAGAACCATTCAACCAAAGCCCGTCAGACATGTCTGCCCCACCCTTGGTTCCACAGAGCAAAGTTCTGGCTTCGCCAGTTTCGCGAATATTCAATGCCCAGCTTGACTCGAGCATTACGGTTGCTCCGTCTTGCATCTGAATAAAAGCAAAAGCAGACTCCGGGATAAAGAATTTATGGGGATCCCAGGCTCCCCATAAATTGGGTTCATCCTTCCTTCCAGCCAGTTTCCGATAATGACTGCCAACAACCATTTTAGGCTTAAAGTTATCCATCATCCATAAGGTGAGATCTAATGCATGTGTACCAATATCTAATAATGGTCCGCCACCTTGTTCTGCTTCGCTCAGCAAGAGCCATTGCGGAACTGCCCTGCGCCGCAAAGCGATAGCTTTGGCGAAATATATTTCACCTAGATCACCCTCTTCACAGACTTTTTTAAGAAACAAACTATCCTCTCTAAAGCGATTTTGGCATGCTATGGATAATTTTTTATCGGTTTTTTGGGAAGTATCCAGCATGTTCTGAGCTTCAACCATATTGGATGCCATGGGCTTTTCGCACATCACGTGCTTACCTGCCTCCATTGCCATGATACTCAACTCAGCATGTGTATTGGCATTAGTGCAAATGTGCACAACATCAATATCCTTATTTCTAAAGAGCGCTTCAGGACTGTCATAAACTTGTGCTCCGGGTGCTCCAAACTGAGCAGCAGCGTGTTCCGCCTTGCTTCTGCTGGTATTATGAAAGGCAATTACGTTGACTCCTTCAATAGCCGTCAAACCCGGTAAATGTTTTTCTAATGCTACCCGTCCACAGCCTATAATACCGACATTTATTTCGTTCATGATTCTTTCCTCTGCTGTTTTAGCATTGCTTAGCGCATAAGTTGTCCGCCGTTGACATCAAGAGTAACACCTGTGATATAAGCAGATTCTTCTGCTGCAAGAAAAGAAACGGCGTGGGCTATTTCTTCAGGATAAGCCATCCTGTTCAAGGGAATGCCGGAAATTCCAATTCCTTCCTGCTCTGACATTTCTGTTTTTACAACACCCGGTGAAACGCAGTTGGCGGTTATGTTAAATGGCGCTCCGGACAATGCAAAAGATTTCATCATGCTCATGACTCCACCTTTGGCTGCAGTATAATGGGCAGCCGAATAATGCCCACCTCGTTGACCTGCTATAGACGAAAGGCTGATTATTCTGCCATAATTCTCATTTCGCATCAGCTGAAAAGCCTTTTTGCTACAAAAGAAAACAGACTTTAAGTTAGTATCCAACATTTTATCCCACTCGTATTCATCAATTTCATCAATACTGAGAGTATTCGAAATTGCGGCGTTATTTACCAATACAGCTAATGGTGGATGTTTAAATTGGATGGTTGAAAACAATTTTTCGATGGCATAGGTTTGCGAAATATCACAATGTTCAGCAAGCAATGAATATCCTTGCTCAGCATAAGACTTGGTGAACATCTGGGTTTTCTGCACAGAGGTATTATAGGTGACGATGACGTCATAACCGTCTTTAGCTAACTGTATTGCAATTGCACGGCCAATCCCTCGCCCGCCACCTGTAACTAAGGCAGTTCTGCCTTTTCTATTCATTAGTTATGCCTTTTACATGCTCAACTGCATTAGTTTAATCATTCATACCCCAATACTGAGGATTATCTAATAGCCATGAATGGACGGGATCGTCAACTCTGGTCTTTTCCCAGGGATTATCATCAAAATGTCTTATTCCCCATGCATAGCAACATGCATAACCTGGAGCCATAACCTGAGGATGCACTTCTTTTGTGATAATAAGTGCTCCATGATGGTGTAACTCATGAAGCTCTCCATCAGCCCAACCGGCACCAAAGCCCATTGGTTTCTCAAAATAATAGAAATAGACTTCGGGTTGAGGATGGGCATGGGGAGGGTAACTCGACCAACGGCCCGGTAAATTAACGACTTCGCCTAAAACCATTTTCGAGAATGGTGCATTTGTGTAATCATAGCAAGTCCTGACGTCGCGTTTCATCAGATTGTTGAGTTCGCCATCTGCGCCTCGCCTCCATGTATCGGTTGTTTCAGGAGTATAGAGGTATGTGCCATACTTATTGTCATTATATGTTGCCTGAACATAAAACTCTGAATGACTTTGTGCTCTTAAAATGCAACGTTGGCCTGCTGACATCAACATACACCAGGGATTGTAATCAAATGGGTTCGGACGATTCATTTCTACAGTTTTGCCATCATACTCGACTGTTGCCTGACCAACAAACATCAACCAAGAACTCTCTTTGTTCTCACTATAGAATTCATAGCTATCTCCAGCTTCTAATACCAATAGTCCCACATCCATTAAAGATCCTGACCCATCATTTACATCAATATCTGTGTACTCGTTGTACCCTCTAGTTACTTTTTTTTCGATATACATGCTGATTCTCCTTATCCTTGGCGATTAATCATTCCTCATCCTCGTTACACTTGCTTGACGGTTTAGCGATAACATTTACAGCAATATGGACTTCTTGCAAAAGCTACTATGACCACTTTTTATTATCATTAAAATCATCATTATTTGCATTATACCAAAGTAGTACATTCTAAGTGGCTCTCAAATTTGTGGGATTTAACTTAAGTTACAAATCTCCCGAATCCTACAGAGCAGCAGCCAATTGCTGAATGGATTCTTTCGCGTCACCTATGAGAGCAAGTACTTTACTGCCCGCTTGGTTTGCTGCTTTATATAACGGATTATCTACTCCTGCATAGCCGGGGTTCATGTCAAAATTACAGATAATGATTCTTTTGCCTTGATCAACATGTAAAACAGGCATTCCATAAATCGGTGTTCCCACTTCGGTATTTGCTGCAGGATTAATCACATCATTTGCTCCGATAGCCAAAACGACATCGGCTTCAGCGAACTTGGGATTAACTTCTTCCATCTCCTTTAGTTTTTCATAAGGCACATCGACCTCTGCTAGGAGTACATTCATATGGCCTGGCATCCGACCGGCAACCGGATGAATGGCATATTCCACTTCAACGCCACTTTTCTCGAGCTGATCAATAAGTGCTTTTAAATGACTTTGGGCTTGAGAAACCGCTAGACCGTAGCCTGGCACCACAATAAGTTGCTTTGCTTCCTGTAACCATTGTGCGGCTTCATGGACAAAATCTTTATCAGAAAGAGGCAATCTTTCATCGCTCTGTGCTGTAGCCTTTAGCTCAGATAACTTAGTGGAAATTTTATCCAAATTATCCTTAGCATCACCTTTAACAAAGAGCACTTGTTCAGAAGAATCCTGAGCCTCTTTATACAGAGGGTTATCAACGCCTGCATAGCCAGGAGCATCGTCCATATTACAGATAATGATATGTTTAGAGTCCTGTATTGAGAGCACCGGCATGCCGTAGATTGGTGTGCCAACCGCTGTATTCGCTGCGGGATTCACTACATCATTTGCGCCAACTACCAGTGTTACGTCTGTTTCTTTAAACATAGGATTAGCTTCGTCCATTTCCAAGAGATTATCATAGGGAATGTCCACTTCTGCTAACAATACATTCATGTGACCGGGCATTCGTCCTGCCACAGGGTGGATGGCGTAACGCACTGTTTTGCCTTGATCTTCCAAAAAACTGACCAAATTTTTCAAACTGTTTTGAGCTTGAGACAAAGCCATCCCATAACCGGGTACGATAAAAATATTCTCTGCTTCGAGAGCCAATCGGCACTTAACTGCATCGAGTCCTCAACCGTATTTACAGTAGTGTCAGAGTTTACCTTTTCTTGATCAACAGCTATTGATTCTACTGTTGCCGTAGTCTCCGTAACAACCTCTACTATGGTAGGTTTAGCCGGAGCTAGCGCTGTGGTTTTGCCTAACAGGATGTCCATAAGCTTGCGGTTCATGGCTCGACACATGATCTGCGTCAAAATAATACCGGATGCGCCGACGATACCACCCACCACAACCAGCAAAGGGTCCATTATTGCCATACCGGCTATGGAGCCGGCTACCCCGGAGAAGGAGTTAAGTAGGGATATGGTGATGGGCATGTCCGCTCCACCCACGCGGATGGCAAAAAAGTAACCGAAAACTTGAGAGCTCACTACCGCCACAATAATGTTCAGTGTTTTACCTAAGGGGGTATTAAAAGATGGAATCATCATTAAAACGATTGTTATTAGAGAAATCACAAGGCTTAAAATCATCCAAACTTGATGATGCTTAAAAACACGTGGTCTCTGAGAAATCAGCTTATGCAATTTCGCAGCAGCTATGACACTTCCTAACCAAGTAACACCACCAACAAAAATCGCTAAACCGGATGTTGCTATAGCAAACATCTGTTCCCAACCACCGCTTAGTTGAAGGTTTTGTTGCTGTAAGACCAGAATAGCCGCTATCATCGAAGCTAAGCCACCAAAGCCATTGAACAAGCCCACCATTTCTGGCATTTCAATCATCTTGACTTTTTTAGCAAGTAACAAGCCTAGAGCGCTACCAATAAGCAAACCTATCCATAATTCCGCCCAGCGAAAAATGTCAAAATACCATAGAGTAAGGACGATCGCTAAAAGCATAGAGACGGTCCCGATTTGATTTCCGCTCACTGCCGTTTCTACTTTGGACATACGAGAGATACCGAAAAGTACCATCGCCACTAAGATTGCTACTGCCGTGAAATAGAGGGCAGAGCGCAGTGGTATCCCCATCACGCTTAACAGCTTACTGCTTTGTAAAGTAAACTGTGGCAAAAAACTATTCATCATTGCTCTTCTGATTTCCTTTTCTGTGAAACATTCTTAACATTCGATGGGTGACAGCAAAGCCACCCGCCACATTAATCATGGCCAGTACAATCGCAATAACACCGAGAATTTTACTCTCCCAATGGACTGCCGTTGCGGTTACAAGCAAGCACCCTAAGACCGTCACACCGGAAAAGGCATTCATACCTGACATCAGGGGGGTATGTAACAAGCTCGGGACTCTGTTAATGATTTTATATCCCGCCCAAGTCGCCACCAAAAAAATCAAGACTAAAAACAGTTGTTGCATGACTTCACCTTTACTTGTGAGTGGCCATCGCTTCCAGCGCGCCTTTATGGACAATCTCTCCGTTTATGGTACAAAGTGACTTCTCGATAATCTCATCACTTCGATCTAAAACCAGCTCTCCGTCTTTAATCAAATAGTTGATCAGGTTAAACATGTTTTGTGCAAACATCCAAGTAGAACTGACAGGGAGGAGACCGGGAATGTTTTTTGTCCCAATAATTGTGATTTGGTCAACTTTTGCTATTTCACCGGATACCGTACTAGCGCAGTTTCCACCTTGGTCAATGGAAATATCTACGATGACCGAACCTGATTTCATTGTTTTCAGCATTTCAGGACTAATCAATATCGGCGCTTCTTTGCCCGGAACGAGGGCGGAACAGAATACGATATCCATATCGGGTAAGACTTTGGCGAGTTGCTCGCGTTCCACAGCCAATAAATCGGCGGATAATTCTTGGGCATAACCACCTTCACCCACCGCCTCTGAAGCCGGAATGCTTAGGTCTACTACTTTCGCACCGAGCGATTTTGCCTGTTCGATGGCATCCGGTCTTATGTCAGCGGCATAAACTTGGGCACCAAGACGTTTTGCTGTAGCGATGGCTTGCAAACCACCAACACCAGAGCCAATTATCAATGCATTAAGAGGTTTCATCATACCGACCGCTGAAAAGATTTGAGGAATAAACTTCGGCAAATAATTTGCAGCCATCAAAATCCCTTTGTAGCCAGCACAAGTGCTCATTGACGTTAAAGCATCCATGTTCTGTGCCCTAGAAATTCTCGGAATCCCATCAAGTGTAATGCTATTTACACCGTTGTTTGCCATTTTTCTTACCATATTATGGTTTATCGGAGAAGCAGGGTGAATAAAGGTAATCAGCATTTGACCCTTGTGCATCATATCAACTTCATCTTTTTGTTTTTCTTGATTGAATTGCGGTTCTTTGACCTTGAGTATTAATTCGGATAGATCATACAACTCTTGGGCATCATCAATGATTGTTGCACCGGCTGTCACATACTCTTCGTTCGTGTAATGGGCACCTAATCCAGCATTATTTTCTATATAGACTGTCCAGCCTGCATCGCTCATTTTTTTTACCGTCTCAGGACTGGCAGCTACCCTTGCTTCATCTTTCATGATTTCTTTAGGGACTCCGATTTTCATATACTTCTTCTCCTTCATAATTTTGACGTGCTAAAAATAGCCTATAGTAAGTACTCAGGTTCGGGGGTTGTTATTAAAACTTGTTCTCGTTAGGAAGTCAGTCCATATTTTTCTTCAATTTTTGACACTTCTGTTTCCAAGATGGCAAAAATATCGTCCCAGTTCTCAGGCGTTACAGAAATCGGAGGAATGAACGAAATTCGGTTGCCGTAATAGCCATTGAGTTGTGCCAACAAACCCGCTTCACGAAGATTGTCAACTAATTCTGGTGTGAGTTTTCTGGCTGGCGTTCTCTTTTCTCTGTCCATAACAAATTCCAGACCAAGGAACACCCCTCTTCTTGAGTAAGAGCCCAAACTAGGATGCTTTTTAATAAACTCTGTAAGCAATGACTCTACATATTCACCCGAAGCGGTGCATTTTTCAAGAAGATTATCTTCCTCGATAATATCTAATACCGTATTGCCTACACGACAGCCCATTGAGTAACCCGCATACGTCGAACAAATGAATCCGGGGGCAGTATCCTCGAAATATTCTGCGCGACCCACAACAGCACTCATAGGTATGCCGGCGCCCAACGCCTTACCAATCAGGAGAATATCAGGAGCAACACCCTCATGCTCACAAGCAAACATCTTACCCGTGCGACCCATTCCGGTTTGTATTTCATCAAAAATCAAGATAAATCCATACTTATCTGCCATCTCACGCAGCTTTTTCAAGAAACCAAGTGGGGGAACAACATATCCCGCAGAACTTTGACAAGGTTCAACAATCATTGCAGCAATATTATTGACTCCTGCAGACGGATTACCCAAACTGGTTTGTGAAGAATCCATAAGCTTTTCGATGGCTTTCATACAAAAGAACTCACATGTTTCAGGTTCCTTGTCATAAACACATTGATAGCAATACGGGTAAGCAAAACGTTCAATGCCATTATCCTGCGAAGGGACCGGATTATACCAACGATGCATGCTACCGGCACCGGTCAAACCCATCGTTGCCGTATTTTGGCCATGGTACCCACCATAAAAGGAGATAATTTGCGTCTTCTTTGTATGGTAGCGCGCAATTCTAATAGCGTTTTCAACCGCGTCCGATCCGGACAAGGCAAAACGAACACGCTTACGATAATCTCCCGGAGCTAAATCAATCAATCTTTGTGCGAGTCTCAATCGTTCCGGTGAAGGAAAGTCGAACCAGTTATCTAATTCATTCATATACTGATCATGCATTGCATCTGCAATACGTTTATCTGAATGACCTATATTCATGCAAGACATACCTGTAATACAGTCAATATAGTGTTTACCATCTACATCCCATATATCGATACCTTCCCCACGCTTCATAATTGGTGGATTTGACCATTTCGTAAATAAAACATCGCCGGGGTGTTCCAAGGTTAAAAACTGTTCCAAAAACTCCTTGTTTTTTGGTGTGGTCTTTGGATTATTTTGAATAGACTCGAGTAATTCCTGGTAAACTTTCTTTGACATGTCGATTCTCCTTTTAATGAAATAGGGGCACGGAACACATATTTAACACAAAAGCGTTTGTACATTAATATATTAGCACCGCTACTATTGACTGTCAACAGGTCGAAAATCATTCCGAAATAATTACTGAAACAGTAAACGACGTATTTTTATTTTGGATTTTGGTTTTTGTATCTTGCTAGTATTAGAGATTTCTACTGTTCTAATATTTCACTGTTAACATTCAAGAATTCGTCTTCTTCAATAACTTCTTTTCTGCTAGGAATGAACCAAGTACCGATTTCTTCGCCGTCCAGGATGCGGTTAACGTCATTGGGCTTGTTGCCGTGGGTGATGATCATGTCGATGCCGGCCGCGCTGGCGACTTTTGCCGCATTTAATTTTGAAATCATGCCTCCAGTTCCGCGCCAAGAGCCTTGCCCGCCTGCGGTCAGCATGATGTCTTCGTCGACTGCTTCCACCGTCGAGATGAAACGGGCGTCTTCATTGAGATGAGGGTCGCAATCATAGAGGCCTTCAATGTCCGAGAGCAAAATCAAAGTGTCGGCATGGACGATGCGCGCCACAATAGCAGAAAGGCTGTCGTTGTCGCCGAAGGTGCCATTGAACATCACCTCGGTTGTGGAAACGGTATCGTTTTCATTGACGATGGGCAGGACATCGAGTTCCAACAGCGCGTCAAAAGTGTTGGTGATGTTTTCGAGCGTCTGCGGGTCATCCACATCACCTCGGGTCATTAGGATTTGCGCACAGTTTTGGTCATATTCAGCCAGAAAACGGCTGTAGATATTCATTAAATCAACCTGACCGATGGCGGCGATGGCCTGTTTTTCACGCAGGCTTTCGGGGCGTTGGCGCAGGCGCAGACGATGCAGACCGACCGCAATCGCACCCGATGTCACCAGCACTACCTCACGGCCTTTGTGCTTCTGATTCACCAACATGCGGCATAGGTGTTCGATGTTTTCCAGGTTCAGCGCGCCGTCGTGATGGGTGATTGTCGATGTGCCGACCTTGACCACCAGGCGCTTGGTTTCCGTCAGATGTGCTCGTTCCATGCTCTCGTTTGTCCTTTGTATTTCTTCTTCAAACGCAAGGATAATCAGGCAGGCAAAATAAAGCAAGTCAAGAGAGCCGCTGTTTTATGCAAGTCTTAATACTTTCTTAAATGCTTTTCGGTAAACGGCGGGCTTTTTGCCTTTCTCAGTCTGTACACGACCGTTATAATGTGTGGTAGACGCGCAAATCTGCGCGCCACGGAGGTACGTCAATGCCGAAACGCAGTAACTATATCAGTTGGGACGAATATTTTATGGGCGTGGCCCTTTTAGCTGCCGAACGTAGCAAGGATCCCAGCACTCAAGTCGGTGCTTGCATTGTTAATAAGGACAAGAAGATTATTTCGACAGGTTATAACGGCATGCCGCGCGGCACGTCCGATGACGATGTGTCCTGGGAACGCGAGGGGGATTATGCCGAGACGAAATATCCCTATGTCTGCCATGCGGAGCTCAATGCAATTTTAAATAATCTGGGTACCAGCTTGGCCGGCTGTTCCATTTACGTTGCGCTCTTTCCTTGCAACGAGTGTGCCAAAGCCATCATCCAATCAGGCATCAGTGAAGTGGTTTATCTTTCGGATAAATACAGCGGTACCCCCGCCAACATGGTTTCCAAACGCATGTTGGAACGTGCGGATGTGCGCTTGCGCCGCCTGGAACCTCATCTCAAGAGCATTAGCCTCAACTTTGAGGTCGATGCATGAAAAAAATCCAGCTCCGCAGAAGGGCCAGGCAGCGGCTTTTGCGCTCTGCCCGTATCAGAAGGCCCTTGCGTATTCGCAATAAAAAGCTGAAACAGCTTGAAGCGCGGACGATTCAGGAAATCACCCAGACGGTGCCGACACCTATCTCGGATGAGGCGTTGCAAGGCTACACAGGGCTAAGCAAGGCTGAAGCGGATGCGTTAAACAAGGCTGGTCAGGGTAACCTCGCGTTAAAAAAACCGACACGTAGCACGGCACAGATTCTTTTTGACAATGTCTTTACTTACTTCAACTTTATTAACGCGGTTCTGGGCGTCATTGTCCTGGTCATCAGCATCCGCAATCCCGTTTATTTTAGAAACATGCTTTTCATGGGCGTCGTTTTCTTCAATACGGCGGTCTCTTTCATTCAGGAAATAAAGGCGAAACAGACCATTGATAAACTCTCCATTCTGACCGAGCCCCACGCCCAGGTACAACGCAGTGCAGAAGTGATAACGATACCGGTGGAAGAAATTGTGCCGGGGGATCTTTTACTCATCAATGCGGGACAGCAGATCGTCATTGACGGACGAGTGATTGCTTCGGAAGGTTTGGAGGTGGATGAATCACTGCTGACCGGTGAATCGGATCCGATTCGGAAACGGCCCGGTGACGCGGTGCTTTCCGGTTCAGTGGCCATGGCCGGTGCGGCGCAATTGGTGGTCGATAAAGTGTCGCGCCATACTTTTGCCGCTCGTATTACGCTCGAAGCACAGGCGGAAAAAAACCAGCAGTCTGCCCTGATGCGCGGCTTGAACAAGCTCCTGAAGTATGTTTCGTACATCCTCTTTCCTCTGGGTCTGCTGCTCTTTGTTAAATTGTTCTTCTTTGCCGGACCGGCGGACTTGGTCCGAGAGCAGGTCACGACCGTTGGTTTGCTCATTTCCATGCTACCGGAAGGATTGATTCTGCTGACTTCGATTGCGATGGCCGCTTCTATCGTCATTCTTGGGCAAAAGCGCGCACTGGTACAGACCATGCCCAGCATCGAAACCTTGGCGCGAGTTGATGTGCTCTGTCTGGACAAGACCGGGACCATCACCAGCGGTGAGATGCTGCTCTTTGCCGTCTTAGACCTGAAACAGCAGCAATTGACCATAACAGAGCCCAGTCCGGAGTCGCAGTTGCTTAGTCGTAAGTTTTCACAATACACGCAAACCGCTACACTCTCTCCTGAACTATTAGAGGCCTTACAGGCTTATTGTCAAAACTCGCCGGGTGGCAATGCCACGCAAAAAGCATTGAATCAGTATTTCCTGAATGCTGCAGTTCAAACGCAAACGGCACCGCAAACTTGGGAAAAAGCCTTGTACATGGCCTTTTCTTCACAGCGCAAATGGTCCGCTATCAGCTTTGCGAGGCAAGGGACCTGGTACATCGGGGCAACAGAGAAATTGTTAAACGGTCCCGCCTTGCTTAAAGTGAAGGAAGAGGCGGATACTTTTGCCAAACTGGGTTACCGCGTGCTGCTCTTGGCACAGAGTCCGACCGCCCTTACGGAGGCAGATTTAGACAAAGCTGAACCCTTAAGTGATCTGCAGCCGGTCGCTCTGCTTATCGTGGCAGATGAAATTCGCAAGGACGTCGCACAGACTTTTGACTACTTCCGTAAGCAGAACGTGGACATAAAAATCATTTCGGGCGATCACCCGTACACCGTAGAAGGCATTGCCAAACGTGCCGGTATTGCAGGTTTCGAGCGCCTTATCGATATGAGTACACTTGCTGAGGATGCGGATTTATCAAAGGTCGCGGAAGAATATCAGCTCTTTGGCCGTGTCTCTCCTTTCCAGAAAAGAGCCCTGCTTAAAGCTTTACGCGCCAACGGACACACGGTGGCCATGACCGGTGATGGGGTGAACGATGTTTTAGCCTTGAAAGATGCGGACTGTGGTGTAGCCATGGCATCGGGTTCAGAAGCTGCACGTGCGGCGGCAGATATCGTTTTGCTGGACAATAAAATGAGTGTAATGGTCGATGCCGTTTACGAAGGTAGACGTGTCATTAACAACATACAGCGCATTGCACCGCTCTTCTTGATCAAGACCATTTATGCCTCGACTTTTGCCCTTTTTATGCTCTTTTTGCCCATCAGTTTTCCGATTCTTCCCATCCAAGGCTCACTGATCGGTTCTGTCACCGTGGGCATTCCCGGATTTTTCCTGGCCTTAAAACCCAATAAGGAGAGGGTCAGCGGTACTTTCTTGGCCAACGTCTTCCCGCTCGCCCTGCCCCCCGGAATCAGCGCCGCTTTGATGCTGCTCGGAACGACCTTACTCAATCGTCTGATGGGCATGACCCCCCCCGAGCTGTCGACACTATCGATGCTCATTCTGATCTATATCAGTCTGCGCGCGCTCTATTACGCCAGTCTGCCCTTCGATTGGATCAAACGCCTGCTTTATGTGATTTGTGTGACGGTGCCCTTTATTGCCATCGCCGTCTTCCCCAAGCTGTTCATGTTGGCTTTTCCTAGCGGTAAACTGCTTTATGTAGGCCTCTTACTCGCCGGCACCATCGTTCTCACCGAACTGCTCTACGCCCTCTTCAGGACAGAGAAAGTCCGCGCCCTCTTACGCAAAAGGTTTGGGAAATCACGGCAGGATTTGCAGGAAGAAGCGGCATTCAGCGGGAAGGTTTAGATTTCACGCCATTACATTCACTATTATAAAGTAATTAAAAGGCTCAGGCTTGGCTCGCGTGATCGATGGCCGCTTTTACAAAGTCTCTGAACAAGGGATGAGGGTTGTTAGGACGGGAAAGGAATTCCGGATGGAACTGCACGCCGACAAACCAGGGATGATTGTTCAGCTCAACGGCTTCCACCAGTCCGGATTCGGGGTTCACACCGGAAACGCGCAAACCCGCCTCCTGTAGCTTAGGCAGGTAATCATTGTTTAGTTCATAGCGGTGACGGTGGCGCTCGCGGATATCGGATTTCCCATAGGCCTTGTAGAGCCTGGTATCCGGCTGCACTTCACAGGCATAACCGCCCAAACGCATAGTGCCACCTAGCAGCACGGAGGTCTGGTCGGGCATTCTGTCCACAACCGGGAATGGGGTTTCCGAATCCACTTCAGTCGAATTGGCATCGGGCAGTCCGGCCTGATGGCGGGCAAACTCAATCACAGCCATTTGCAAACCAAGGCAGATCCCGAAGAAGGGAATGTTGTTCTCACGGGCGTACTGTACAGCAAGGATTTTTCCTTCGATGCCACGGGTACCGAAACCGCCCGGTACCAAGATGCCGTGGACATCGCCCAGTTCCTGTTCGATATTTTCAGCGGTAAGTGTATCTGATGAGACCCACTTCACGTCGATTGCAGCATTGTTTGCGATGCCGCCATGGGTCAGCGATTCCACAACACTCAGGAAAGAGTCGTAGCAGGACATATTTACCGACCAAAGCGATTTTCACCGTGGTTTCGGGGTGCAGATGGCGCCGCACCATTTCATTCCAGCTCGATAAATCGGGGTCTTCGGTTCCAGGCGTAAGTCCTTACAAACCAAATCAGCCAACTTGGCTTCTTCCAGCATCAGCGGAACCTGGTAGAGGGAATCGCAGTTGGTATTTTCGATGACGTGGTCGATAGCCACATTACAAAAGAGTGCGATTTTTTCGCGCATGCCCATGGGCACATGCAGGTCACTGCGACAGATCAGAAAGTCCGGTTGAATACCCGACTTTTGCAATTCTTTGACTGAGTGTTGCGTAGGTTTGGTTTTTAATTCCCCGGTGGCTGCGATATAGGGCAAAAGCGTCACATGAATATAGAGGCAGTCCTCCTGTGCCAGTTGGAAATGCAATTGGCGAATCGCTTCCAGGAAGGGCTGGCCCTCGATGTCACCGACCGTACCACCGATTTCTGAAATCACGATATCGGCATTTTCGCCGGCAGCCAGACAGCGGCTCTTAATCTCATTGGTGATATGCGGAATGACCTGAACCGTATTACCGTTGTAGTCGCCGCGGCGTTCTTTATCGATGACGGACTGGTAAATCTGTCCGGAGGAGACACTGGATTTACGGCTTAAAGGTTGGTCTAAAAAGCGCTCATAATGACCCAGGTCAAGGTCGGTTTCCGCCCCGTCTTCGGTGACGAAGACTTCGCCGTGCTGGTATGGGTTCATCGTGCCGGGGTCAACGTTGAGATAAGGATCAAACTTTTGTAAGACGACCTTGAAGCCTCTTGCTTTTAACAATTTACCCAAGGATGCCGCTGTAATTCCCTTCCCCAACGAAGAAACAACGCCGCCTGTTACAAAAATGTACTTTGCCATAACTACCCCTTTTCGTATGAGTCAAGCATTCAAACCGTTTAACTCTTTTTCACATAAACATAAATAAATCTATCCTACTGCACTGCTTTTTTCAAGGCTGAAAGCGGGCGAAAAAGAGAGAAATAAGCAAGGCGATTGACGTTTTTTCTCGTGAAGAATATCCTGATGCTAACTAAAGCGTAAAAAAATATCATAAAACCAGAAACAGAACGGGAGAGTACCATGTCCGAATTACGTATACTGATCATCGGCTCATCGATTGCGGGTCTGTCGGCTGCAGAGGCCGCGCGCGCTAAAGATAAAGACTGTCAAATCACTATCCTTTCCGAGGACGCCTACCCTCCCTACTACCGCCAACGCCTCTGCGAGGTTCTGGAAGATCCACACAATGCTTCCAAGCTCTATTTGCATCCCGAGTCATGGTATACGGATTTGGGTATTGATTTGCGCTTGGGCCAAAAAGTCCGTCGTGTAAGGCCTTCCACCAAGGATGTCCTGCTGGAAGACGGCAGTAGCCTCGCTTATGACAAACTGATCATTGCTACGGGTAGCTATTCCTTCATCCCGCCAACGAAAGGTGCGGAGTTTGACGGCGTTGAAACCCTTTGGACCATGGAAGATGCCCTGCGTATCTCTGCAAAGCTCGACGGGGTGAAGTCGGCTGTTGTGGTCGGAGGAGGGCTTTTGGGCTTGGAGGCGGCTTTTGCCATTGGCAAAAGAGGCGTCCACACCGCAGTCCTGGAGCGCCTGCCGCGCCTGATGATGCGCCAGCTCGACGAACGTTCAGCGGAAATCTTCACGGACCAGGTGCGCAAGGAAGGCTCAGAAGTTGAGACCAACGCGTACATCGCTGAAATCTATGCGGATGAAGCAGGCAAAGTAGAAGGCGTCCGTCTTGAGGACGGTCACGACTACGCTGCCGACCTGGTCATGATTTCCACGGGTGTCCGTCCGCGTCTGGAAATGCTGGAAGACAGCGGTGTGACGGTCGATCGTTTCATTGTTGTGGACGAGGAGATGCGCACCAACGTGCCCGACATCTACGCCGCCGGTGACTGTGCGATTTATGACAATCGTTGGTACGGACTTTGGATGATCGGTAAACAGCAGGGCGCCATCGCCGGTGAGAACGCTGTGGGCGGTTCCAAGGCTTACGAAATGCCGATTCCGCCTTACATGGTCAACACCATGGGCACGCGTATCGCCTCAGCCGGTTTGATTGAGGAAAAGAATCTGGACAGCGAGACTTTAGCCAAAGTCCACGCTTATATTGAAGAAAACCTGGAGCTCTTCCAATACGCAAAAAAAATCTACACCGGCGAAAGCCTCAGTGGTTTTGTTTTATTGGGCGACACCAAAGCCTTCAGTAGCCTCAATAAAGAGCTGTCTTTGGGTCAGAATTAGGTTTTATTGATTTCCACGACCTGCAGAATTCTGTCGATAACCTGAAAGCGAATGTTCATCCCGGCAAAATGCAGCCCATACACCCGCTCCGCGTCATCACGATATGCTGGCCGTGGATCCGCTTGCAGGACGCCCAGCAGTGCCGCGTGTTTTTCGGGCGCGACTTTTGCCATAAGAAGTTCAGGAATATGGACTTCTATTTCTCGCTCATTGGATTCTATGAAAGCGGGGCCGCGCGCCTCAGGATGGCTGTCCGCGTAAGGCAAATAAGGTTTGATATCAAAAATGGGCGTACCGTCCATCAGGTCTGCTCCGCGCACGTGTAAAATCGGACCTTCTGAGGTATCCGTTTCGATGCGCTCCAACTCCAGACAGGATAAGCCGAGAGGATTCGGGCGGAAGGGCGAACGCGTGGCAAAAACCCCCATATGCGTATTCCCACCCAGGCGCGGCGGCCGCACGGTCGCGGACCAGCGCTCACGTTTAGCTTCCGAGAATTCCCAAATCACCCAAATATGCGAATAGTCTTCCAGACCGCGTAAAGCGTTGAGATCCCGGTACTCCGGTTCAAAAACGATGCGGCCTTGCAGGCTCTTGACCAAACCGCTTTGCCGGGGGATGCCGAATTTTTCGGGAAAGTCGCTATGCAGGCGTGCGATGATCTTCATTTTTCCTCCTGTGCCGGTGTTGGGGTTTGGGTTGTTTGGGTTTGGGTTTGGGGTTTGGGTTTGGGTTTGGGTTTGGGTTGGCGGGTCGCAGCCTCCCAAGTACTGCGAATCGGTCAATTTACCGTAGATTTTTTCGTTAATCCAAGATTCAGCTCCCACAGACCTTTGAAATCGTCTTTTTTAGCAACAATCTCGGCATTTTTTCCGTTAATCCAACTTGCCCGGGCATCCCGCTTGGATTATCGAAAATAATGTCCCTAAAATCCTCAAATCACTTTACTTCCGCTTAAAAACAAGCCTTCACGCTTGGATTAACGCAATTTTTGCCGAATTATTAGCGGTGTCGCAGCCGTCCAAGTACTGCGACTAATTATTAGCGGTGTCGCAGCCGTCCAAGTACTGCGACTAATTTAAGCGGTGTCGCAGCCGTCCAAGTACCGCGACGAATTTGAGCGGTGTCGCGGCCGCCCAAGTACCGCGACAAATTTAAGCCCTGTCACCCGCCGCCACCCCTATTCCTCCAGCTTTTGGAAAAGCTTCCTCAGCTTGGCCGGATATGTCGCCTGATCCCCTCCGATCCGCGCAGCACGACAAAAGGCTTGGTTCCGGCGTTGAAAAGCAAGCGCCCTTTGTAATCCGACAGATTCATGAGCCGCGAGAGCTGCTCCATATCGGGCGAATCTCCGTACTGTAGCTAAAGACCGCGCTGTCTTTGACGATGGAAATTTTGGAGAAGCCCAGTGCCCCGGCTCTCGCCCGCACATAGGCCACATCCATCAAAGTCGTGACTGTCGCTGGCGGGTCGCCGTAGCGGTCCAGCAGCTCGTCTACTACATCGCGATAAATCTCCAAATCGCTGATCTGAGCGATGCGCCGGTAAATGTCCATGCGCTCGCCCTCGTCTTCGATGTAGTCAGAGCTGATATAGGAATCGAGGCTGAGCTCCAAAACACAGTCGACACGTGAGGAAGGTTTCAGGCCGGCTTCGTCAGCGGCGCCTTCGGGGGAGGATTTTGCCAATTGAATTTCCTCATCCAACATGCGCGTATAGAGATCGTAGCCGATGGCATTGAGTTGCCCGTGCTGTTCCGCACCGAGCAGATTGCCCGCACCGCGCACCTCTAAATCGCGCAGGGCGATTTTGAATCCGGCTCCCAATTCGGTAAAGTCGCGGATGGTCGCCAGGCGCTTTTCCGCCACCTCTGTTAAAACCTTATCTCGCTGATAAGTGATATAGGCATAGGCCTGTCGTTCGAGCGCCCCACGCGCCCGCGCAACTGATAAAGCTGTGCCAGACCCATGCGGTCGGCGTGTTCAACAATCAACGTATTGACGCGGGGCATGTCGATACCGGACTCGATGATGGTCGTACAAACCAGGATGTCAGCCTCGCCTCGGATAAAGGCCATAATCACGTCTTCCAGCTCACGTTCGGACATTTGCCCATGCGCCACCAAAATGCGTGCCCCCGGCAATAGCTGCTCCAGTTGCACCGCCTTCTCCAGAATCGTATGCGTATTGTTGTGCAGATAAAAAACCTGGCCTTCGCGCGCAATCTCGCGCAGAATGGCGTCCTGAATCAGAGCTTCGTCATACTCCATGACATAGGTCTGCACGGGGCGGCGGTCCTCGGGCGCCTCATCAATCACCGATATATCGCGGATACCGGACATCGACATGTGCAAGGTGCGCGGAATCGGAGTCGCCGACATGCTGAGCACATCAACGCTGGGCGTCAGCGCCTTTAACTTTTCTTTATGGTCCACACCGAAACGTTGTTCCTCATCCACCACTAGAAGTCCAAGGTTTTTAAAAGCGACATCCTTGGATAAGATGCGATGGGTGCCGATGACCACGTCTATCGCACCGCTCTTGAGACCGCGCACGGTTTTGGCACGTTCTTTAACAGTGGCAAAACGCGATAAAAGCCCCACCTTCACCGGAAAAGAGCCGATGCGCTCCATAAAGTTTTGATAATGCTGCTGCGCCAGGACTGTCGTGGGCGCCAGAATGGCGGCTTGCATGCCGTCCTGCACACATTTGAACACAGCTCGGAAAGCGACTTCTGTTTTGCCAAAACCAACATCCCCGCAAAGCAGCCGGTCCATAACCTGCGGGCTCTCCATATCCGCACTGATTTCTCTGATGCAGCGCAGTTGATCATCGGTTTCCTCATAGGGGAACGCATCGGCAAACTCTCTGTCCCAGAGCGTTTCCGGCTGGAAAGCATGGCCTTTTTTGGCCTTGCGCAGGCTGTAGAGCTTGACCAAGTCCGTGGCCAGTTTCTTTATCGAACTGCGCGCCTTCTCTTTCTGGCGGCCCCATTCAGCGCCGCCGATACGCGAGAGACGCACCTCTTTGCCCTCGCTGCCCACGTACTTTTGCAGCAAGCCAAGCTGCTCCATGGGCAGGTAAAGGCGCTCGTTGTTCGCATAGGTCACCGTCAGGTAATCGCGTCGGGTACCCGCCGCATCCGTGGTGTTGGTAATGCCTTCATACAAGCCGATACCATAGCCTTCGTGCACCACCTTTTCCCCGGGCTGCAGGTCGGAGAAGAAATTGATGCGCAAGCCCTTGTTTTCCTTGCGTTTGCGCGTTTTCCTCTGCATGCCGAAAAGATCCTGAGAGCCGCAGACAATCAGCTGGGCTCCCGGGTAGACGAAGCCTTCTTTCAGGGCACGCTCAATGATGCGCACGGCCAAGCCGTGCTTGGCGACGAAGGCTTTCAGCGCACTGAGGCGCTCGGGGCTGTGTGCGATGAGGTGAATACGTTCACCTGCCGCGGCTTGTGTACGTAACCACGACAAGAGTTTCTCGTCCTGGCCATGGAAATGCTCGGCATCGCGCCCGCTAATACTGATATCCTGGGCACGCGGGACGCCATTTCCACTGCTGCGCATTGTGGCCAGCGCCAGCAACTGACGGCGCGCATCGAGGCTCTTCATCACATCGACGGTCTGAACCTGCATCTCCAGCGCAGGCGTGACGGTTTGTCCTTTTAGCAAAAGATTACTGAAGCGCTGTTCGAAATCAGCCTGAGCTCCGTCGAGACGATGCTTCAGCTGCAAGGGTTCATCGACCAGAATGAGGGCTTCTTTATAGGCCAGGTAGTCCAAGACGGTGTGGACCTCATCGCCCAGGATCAGGCTCATCCAACGCTCCAGGCTAGGGCAGTCGAAACCGTTGCGCAGTTCCTCGCTTTCTTTGGCTAAACTGCTCTGTAAAGCCTGTACCGCCTCCGATGCAGCCGCCTGCTTACGCAGTTTCTGCACGCCCGTAATAGCATATTCCTCAATCGCCTCAGCCAGTTTTTCCTTATCATAGGCAAAAGGCGGTAACTCTCGTACCGGTGCAAAATAAGCCGTCTCCACCGCCTGCACGCTGCGCTGTGTGAGCGGATCAAAACTGCGCAAATCGTCAATTTCATCATCAAAAAAGGAGAGACGATAGGAAAAAGCCTGCCCTTCTTCGGCCGCGGCCTCCGCACCGCCATCTCGCTCAGCCGGTAGCATGTTCAGGTAATTCAGCGAAATAACGTCCAGAATATCACCGCGTCTGGCAAATTCACCGCTGTTCTCGGCGCGCTTGACGCGTTCATAGCCCAGGGAAACGAGAGTTTTTTCCAAGGCTTCCGGCTCGTAACGCTCACCTTTGTGCAGTTTTAGCATTCCGCCGATGAAACTACCGGGGGCTAGCATACGTTGCAGTAGCGCCGGTGCCACAACGACCAGCACCCGTAGCTCACCCCTAAGCCAAGCCTGTAAAATACCTAAACGCAGCTGTTCAGCTTCGTGGGAAGCAGCGTCAGCCGTGCTCAGATTCAATTCGCGGGGGCGCAGTACAGCGACCGTTTCGGGATGAGCGACAAACGCTTTGAGCCCGGCTTCCAAACTGCGCGCACGCAGTTCATCCGCAGCAACAAGCGCCAGCGCTTTGCCACTATGCATTGCTAAGGCGGCTGCCAAGTAGGCTTTTTGACTGTCTTGCGGACCGAAGAGATTGAAGCGTTGTTCCGGCTTGTTCAGAATCGCGGCAAAAGTCTCGTCGCTCGCCGCCAACTGCAAAAGTTCAACACTCATATCGATGTTTTTGTCTGTTTCACTCATTTAATTAACCAGGCGCATGGCCGCTTCCAAGCCCTCATCAATGAAGAGTAAGGCCGCCTGTTCGGCTAGCGCTAAACTGGCCGTCAGCGTGTCCTCTGCACTTTTAGGAATATTGTCCAAAACAAAATCGACCAGTTCCCGTCCCAGCGGTACTGGACCGATGCCGATGCGCAAGCGGGCAAAATTCCCGCCTCCGAGGTGTTGCAACAAAGATTTCATACCATTATGCGTTCCTGCACCGCCCTGACCGCGCAAACGCAGTTGACCCAGTTTGAGGTCAATGTCGTCGTAGAATACCAGCAGGTGCTCAGGACTGACATTGAAGTAGCGCATGGCGGCCTGCACGCTCTCACCGCTGAGGTTCATGTAGGTTTCCGGCTTGAGCAGGATGAGTCTTTTGCCCTTATAATCCACTTGTCCGTAAGCGCCTTTAAAACGTGCTTTATTGACGCGCACACGCAAATGTGCGGCCAAGCGCTCCAGCGCCATATAGCCACAGTTGTGCCATGTTCTGACATAGCGTGAGCCGGGATTACCCAGGCCGACAATCAGCCAGCTTTCTTTGTCGTTAAAAGATTTTTTCTTTTTGAAAAACACCGTTTCCCTGCCGTTTATTTTTTACCCCAGGGCAAAATCGAGCGTTTGCTTTGCTTGATGATGCTGCCCGGCGCTAAGTCGGTTTTGGCCGCAATCACAAAGGGTCTGAAAAGGCGACTCAATGCGCCGATTTCCGCCCCACTACCGATATGCGAATAGCTTCTTTTTTCTTCATCGCTCGCGGCAGCGCCCGTGTCGCTTACCACCAGCGGATCGACCGTAATGACCCCTCGTCCAATGAAGCAACTCTCCCCGATGGCACAGCAGTTGATGAAGGTTTGGCTTTCAATCTCCGTCATCTTGCCCACTTGGCAATCCGAAAGTTCTACATTGTCTTTAATCTTCGCGGCATAAGCGATTTCCACATGATTATGCAGGAAGGCATTATACCCGATGCTGACTTCATCTTCGAGCCGGCAATCAAAAAAATTACCGCCCCCCAAGCGACAGTTCTGACCAATCTGTGCGTTATGCAGGTGACAACGCGGGCCTAAAAAACTACCACCCTTAATGTGTGTCTGCCCGCTGAGCCTTGAACCCGATGAGATGTGTACATCTTTCTCGAGAACCACATCCGCTTCGATGTAACAACCGTCCGGATCCTCAATGGTGACGCCATTAAGCATGTGACCTTCACAGATGCGCCGGTTCATGCGTCGCCGCACCGTTTCAAGCTGCACGCGGTCGTCTACACCCACGGTCTCCTCATAAGGCACTTTATAGGTCAGCACTTTATGGCCATCGGCCAGCATGCGGTTTATGATGGTCGAAATGCGTAATTGTTCAGTGTTTTGGCGATCGATTTGGCCCATGAACGAGAGCAACAGCGCCGTGTCAAAGCAATAGATGCCGGTATCGATTTCATGCATGCCGGCCTGTGCGTATTCCTCAAACTGAGGATCAGAAAGATACTCCAACTCTCCTTCCATATCACGTACCACTTCCCCGGCATGTCCGGGTGTGCGCGTTTCGGCGGTGATAATCAACCCGCCCGGTTTCACCTTCTCAAAATAACGGATGACCGCGCTGATGGTCTGGCTGGTTAGGAGTGGCGCATCACCCGGCAAGACCAAAGTACAACCGTTGCGTGATTCCAAAAAATTACTAGCCATGAGTATGGCATGCCCTGTGCCCAGTTGATTCTCCTGCAGCACATAAATCTTATCTTCTCCCAAAGTGTGTCTGACCAGATCTTGCTGGTATCCGACCACATATAACTGATCTTTTGCGCCGGCATTTTCCAATGCCAGGCTGAGCCAACGAATCATGGGCTTGCCACAAACGTCATGCACGAAACGCGTACGCTCCGAATGCATCTGTTTGTCTTCGCCGGCGGCCATTATAAGTGCACAAACATCCATATTTCCTCCGTGTGTTCTGTCCCAAGTTGTCTCATCGGCAAGTTGGAAAACACAGTAAAATGCCCCTGTTTTGTCAGCGCAGAGGTATCGCTTTACGATATGTCCAGTATATCACCTTCAAACAGGCAAACTGTGTACGGCATGTGAAAGCTGTTTACAGCAGGCGTAGCGCAGATTTTTTCGACTACGTTCGTCTGCACTTGTGGATGGAGAATATGTGGATAATGTGGATAAGTTTGTGATTAACTCAGGAGCGCTGTTTCACGCATTACACTGACGTAAATCCCTTATTTCATAGGTGTTTCACAGATTTCACAATTGTTACAACAGATCTTTTTTCGCTCCTCGATTAACATTGTCTTTACATTATTATTTGGTGGTTTTTGCCCTCATATTAGCCAATGACTACTAAAATGACATGTAAAGGCCTCGTCATAAAAGACGTGAACAGTAATGTGGATAAGTCGTTCAGCTTAAGCACATGCTTCACGTTTTAATCTTTTTATGGGATTGAATTGTTTGTTCGTCTTGCTATTTGACCTCTGACAAATGTCAACAAGCTTTTTGGCAAAAAACACGAAATAAAGCGAAATTTTCGTCTCAGCTAGTGCCCCCTTATATCGACGACTAAAGCTAGAATCTCGGCAAAAGCCTAAGGGAGGACAGCGGTCGATGTGGATCGGGAAGGTGCTTTTACTCGCTATTTTGCTTGTTTCTGAAAGACTCATGCGCGAGGACTATCTCAGGCAGAGGGTGCCAAAGACCCTGACTCTCGCTTTACTAATACTGGGTTTCCTGTTAAGCGGACTGCGGCTCTGCGTGCATGCCACTGACCTCGAAAGCCTGCTTTATGCTTTGACTTATATCTTGCTTAACGCATTCCTACTCACTTTTCCCTTACTTCTCCTCTACCGCCTGCGTCGTCAGCCCGGCCCGGCTGATATCAAGTACTGCTTTTTCTTAGGTTTGGTTTTTGATTTTAGAAAAGCCACGCTGCTGATACTGATGGCGGCGTTATGGGCTTTTGCCTCTGAATTCTGGAAGTCGCGGCAACTCGAACGGAGGAAGGTGACTTTTGCCTTTTTACCCTACTTAATCATCAGCAGTTTACCCTTTGTCTTTATTGATTACTGGAACGGAGTAAAACCATGAAAAAACCGCAAGCCGAAGCAAGCCGTCAACGCCTTTATTTGCTCATCATCTTGCTCTTAGCCGGACTGAGCTTTTACATTTTCTTTGTGCGCGGGCAAGAAAGCTCCATACCTGCTCAAATGTCGACTACAGATGTGGCCGTTCTTGCCGAAGCCGCTTCCGGTACTCCTTTGACGCTTGTTAAACCACTGCCCTTTATCTGGAGCAGAGCTGTCAGTGCAGGTGAAAGAATCCATGATGAGATGTTTCTTTATTCTGCGCAGGCGGTAGCAACAAAGGACGAAGCACTGCAAGAAGCGAACTTGCAGGAGGCGAAACTCTCAGTCAGTGGGCGTTATCTGCGTTATGACCGCGCTGCTGGTTCAGCTGTCCGATTGGAAGACATCAGCGAGAGCATTCCGCTTAAGCCCGCTGAAGGAAAGCAGGCGCAGTGGGTGGCTTTAAAAGAAGCACAAGCTGCTCTGCCGGACAATTACAGACTCGGCCAGTTTGTGAGCGCCTATAGCCAAAACGCAGGCGCTCCCACTACCTTGGAAAATCTACAGTACATTCGCGTTTTAGCCATGGATAAAGCGTCTGCTTATCTTTGTTTAGAACTCAGTACTGAACAATATCTGCAGATTCTCACACAAGATGAATTCAGTCGCCTCTACTTTGTTCCTCACGATAAAGCCGGAGGTCCAAATAGTTCCGCGTCAAGCAGTGCTGTTCCGACGAGCACGAGCGCTGTTAGTGAGACGAGCGCGTCTACCGTCGCCACCACGCCTGTCACAAGCGCAACAAACAGCACGATACAAAGCGTGACAGCCACTTCTGGGACCGATCTTTCTTCTATTGAAAGTAGTGATACTTCAGTCGAAACTACAGTGGCAGGAGAATCAAGTTCCCCTGCGACAGTCGCCGCGGAACTCACGCCTGAGGCAAGTCATGAAAGCCTTGAAGAGAGTATAGATGACTCTGATTAAGCTTAAAATCGGCCCTTACCCCTCTGATGCTTAACCTGAATATCTTCACAAAGCCTGTCAAACGTGTTACCTTATTGATATTGATTACTAATAGCTACTGCCGAGTAGTGAACGGAGCTCCGGTAAAGAGATGCGTCAATTGAGGGGATAGCCACTTGAGGAACACGAAACAAAAAGACCTAATCATGAAAACCGTCCATGGCCACGGACAACACCCCACGGCCGATGAGGTTTATCAGTCATTGAAATTGAGCAATCCCAAACTCAGTTTGGCTACTGTGTATCGCAACCTCAATCAATTTGCGGATAACGGTGAATTGGGGCGCGTGGTTATCGACGGCGAGCCTACTCATTTTGATATACATACCGGAGAGCACAGTCATGCCGTCTGCGAAAACTGCGGAAAAATCATGGACATCTTCGATCAAGGCCTGCAGAATCGCATCAGCGAGTATTTTGCCAATATTGAAGGAATGACAGATTTTCATCTAACACGAGCTGACTTGAAATTCATCGGTCTTTGCCCGGAGTGTACCGCGAAAAAGACCTCATAATGCTTTCTCTATAATCGCTAAAATTCTCAGAAAATAATTTTGCTAATTCGGGAAAAATAATATAGATTTCAACCTAGTAAGTCTGTATAATATGACGATGCGTAAAGCGCAGATAGAATCAATGCGTGTCGGCAACGAATGGACACATTTATTCCGTCACTTACCATTGATAAAAACTCAGGAGGAAAGATATGCGTAATTACAAGAAAATCATTGCTCTCGCAACAGCTCTGACTCTGTTCATGGGTCTGGCTGCCTGTGGCGGAGCAGCAACCACAGCGGCTGCTACCACTGCAGCAGCGACCACGGCAGCAGCCGTTGAAACCACCGCGGCTCCCGTAGCCGAAACCACAGCCGCAGCGACTGAAACCACAGCAGCTGCCGTTGAAACCACCGTGGCAGAAACCACCGCGGCTCCCGCAGCTGGCGGCATGAAAACCGGTTTGGCCGTCAACACCGTCACCGGTAAGTCCAAAGCGGCTACCGCTGAAGAACCCGGCGTAGCGACCATCGAGTCCAGTATCGTTGCTGTGCTCGTCGCTGAAGACGGCACCATTGCTGACATCAAGATTGACGCACTGCGCGCCGATGCTAACTTTGATGCCACCGGCAAAGTGACCACCGACATGGCCACCACCTTTATGACCAAACAGGAACTGGGTGCTGACTATGGCATGAACTGGATGGATCAAGCCAAGACTTTGGAAGAATATGCCAAAGGCAAGACCATCGAAGAAATCAAAGCCACCAAATTGACCGCTGAAGGCGTACCCGATGCAGTTGACGCGCTGGCCGGCGTTTCGATCCACATCAACGACACCATCGACACCATTGAATTGGCTGTGAACAATGCCAAAGCTATTGGCGCAGGCGAAGGCGACAAACTCGGTCTCGGCACCGTAGCCAGCTTGAACGGTACCAAGAGTGTTGGTGAAGACGAGAGAAATCCCGAAGTCGGAACTGTCCAAGTTTACGAATACTTCACTGCTTTGACCGTTAACGGCGAAGGCAAAGTCACTTCCGCCATCAATGACGCTGCACAAGGCGTAGTAAAATTCGACGCTACCGGCGCTATCACCAGTGACACCACTGCTGTGCTCAGCTCCAAGAATGTGATTGGCGAAGGCTATGGCATGAAGAAAGCTTCTGCTATCGGCAAAGAATGGAATGAACAGGCTGATGCTTTTGCCCAATATTTTGTTGGCAAAACTGCTGAAGAAATCGCCGGCACTACGCTCGACGATACCGGCCATGTGACCGATGCTGACCTGCTCAGCTCCGTCACCGTTCACGTCAACGATTTCATCACCACAGCAGCGAAGGCTTTCGAGTCTGCGAAATAATCTATCACTGCTTCTGCCTTAATGAGGGGCTGTCAGGAATGGCAGCCTCTTTTTTTGTATATGCGAAAGCACGCGGGCAAAAGTCACAAGCCGGCGACGACCGCGGCACCACAGCGAATTTGAACTCCTTCCGCTACTGCAGTTTTTACGTTTGTACAAATACGTACCTCTGAATCGAGGCTCTCACATTATCATTCGATGATTTCAACTACACTATTTTCGATTCTACAAACTCCAATTTGTTAAATCGTCAAAAATGTAGTAAAAACCCTGAAAACGCGGCGATTTGAAGGCCTTATCGAATAAAAACTTTGTACAAACGTAAAAATTGTAGTTAAAACCCCCTCGAGCCCTTCAAACTAAGCGGAGTCGCGCGAAACCCGCTGCGACGGATCGGACTCCAAAGCGGATTCTCAAGCACCCAAGCAACGCGACAAGTTAATTCCGAGCAGAGCGCTCTCAAATCCGTTATAATTGACTGCTGTAAACAGATTCCCCGCACGCACAGCGCTTGGCTCGAGTCTGCTTGCAAGCTTGTGGAGGAGAATCCTAAATCCATGTATTTTGCCAAAAAAAATCACACTAAAACCAAGTTGAAATCCTTAATCATGCCCGTACTTCTCTCACTGACCCTCATTCTGGTGAGCTGCAATCCTGCAAATACCGGTACTGACAGCAGCACAGTGAAAAGCGTCGGTGCCGAGACGAATACAACGGTGACGGTGAGCTCAGAGAGCGGCAACACTAGCCTAAGCAATAGCCCGGCACAGGCGGAACGTTTCCGCGGCCAATTTCTGGGTGTCTTTGATACGGTCACCACGGTCATCGCATTGACTGACAGCGAAACAGAATTCAAAGCTTATCTCGATGAGATCAAAAACCGCTTAACCCACTACCATCAGCTCTTTGACAGCTTTAATAACTATGAAGGCGTTAACAACATCAAAACCATCAACGACCAGGCAGGCCTTGCGCCCGTGAAGGTGGATCCGGCCATCATTCAATTGCTTGAGCAATGCATCGAAGCCAACCGCCTCAGTAAAGGCTATGTCAACGTCGCTTTTGGGCCGGTGCTGGAGATTTGGCATGATTACCGCGAGGCAGGCATCGACCAGCCACAGTTGGCGAAACTTCCCGCGCTGAGTGAGTTGGAGGAGGCCGATCAATATACGGATATTGACAAAATCCAGATCGACAAAGCGCAGAGCACGGTTTTTTTGCCCGACAGCCACATGAGCCTGGACGTGGGTTCCGGTGCCAAAGGTTTAGGCTGTGAACTTGTCGCTCAGGAACTTGAAGAAAAAGGACTGAAGAACGCCCTCATCAGTGTAGGCGGCAACGTGCGCGCCATCGGTTACCGTGATGGCAAAGCCGAAGCGTGGAATGTCGGTATTCAGGATCCCGCAGACAGTACGAATTCAGAGTACATCCGCCTTGTCAGAGTGCACGACATGGCCGTTGTTTCTTCCGGCGTGTACGAGCGCTATTACGACGTCGATGGGGTGCGTTACCACCACATTATTCACCCGGAAACCCTCTTTCCGAAGTTTGAGTTTGATGCGGTGACGATTATTGCGCCGAGCTCGGGTTTTGCCGATAGTTTGACGACAGCGCTTTTTAACATGAGTTTTGAAGAAGGATTGGCCTTCATCGACAGCCTGGACGGGGTGGCCGCGCTCTGGATTAAGGGTGAGGAAGTACGCTATAGTAAACTCATGACGAATTACATCTCGGAATAAGCTGAATAGGGGCGAGCGCAAGCCCTAGAGGCAGTGCCGCTTTATCAGCAGATCAAAGGCAAAAGGAGATTTCCCGATGAATTTTAAAATTGTCCATTGCAATATCAATGTCCAAAACCGCGAAAAGGCCGTCGCTTTTTATAAGGAAGCCTTGGGTCTCAAAGTCATGCGCGAAAAAGCAGCCGATGACGGCTCCTTTGTACTTACTTTTATGAGCGATGCAGACGAACAATTCCAGATTGAGCTGACATGGCTGCGTGACCATGCAGACCGCCCCTACAATCTGGGTGAAAATGAAAGTCATATCTGCTTCCGCGTCGACGATTACGAGGCCGCCTATGCCAAACATAAAGAAATGGGCTGCATCGTCTACGAAAACACCGCCATGGGGCTCTATTTCATTGCCGATCCCGACGGTTACTGGTTAGAAATCGTCCCGGAACGCTGAGTCTGCGCTGCGCAGCAACGCAGCAATCTACACGGTATCCGCCTGCTATAAAGACTGGCGCTGTTTCCCGAAACGACCGCCCGCTTCAATTTGCCTTTCATAAACCCCTTCAATCGCTTTGGCAAAACCCTCGACCGAATACTTTTCGCTTGAGCTCACCGCCTCTGCAGACATCGCTCGATAGTCCTCTGTCCCGAGGGCTAAGAGCTTTTCCAAGCCTGTCCTGAAGCTGGCATCGTCTTCAAAGTAGTAGCCGTTATGGCCTTCCTGCACGACTCCTTCCAAGGCTTCATCGCGGCGCACCAAAATCGGTACACCCGTGGCCAAAGCCTCAATGTAGGTCAGACCCTGGGTTTCACTGCGTGAGGCACTGGTAAAGACGTCGGCGATGGCGTAGAGATAGGGCACCTTTTCAAGGGCAACGCCGCCGGTAAAAAAGATTTGTCCGTTTAATTTGCTCGACTCAGAAATGCGCATCAGTTCACCGCGCAAAGGCCCCTCACCTACCAGCACAAAGCGCAGCTCGGGCTTTTCTTTTAAGATGGGCATGACGTCCTGAAAGAGCTCGCGCAGGCCTTTTTCGTCGGAAATGCGGCCCAGATAAAGCAAGACTTTCTCATGCGCTGCAATTTCTAAACTACTGCGGATTTGCGCAATTTTTTCGTGGTCTTGGCGGGCGTGGCTGAATTTTGCCAATTCTATCCCTGTCGGAATGATATCGATGGGTTTGGTCACGCCATAATCAATGAGCAGGCGGCGCGTTTTCTCGGTGGGAGCGATGATATGCTGAGCCGAATTACAGAAAGTAGCACTGAGGCGACGCGCACCGTTTCTGGCGATGAGGTCGATTGGCCCTTTTTTCAGCTGGCCGTGCAGCCAGTCTTCATAAATGGTGTGGTAGGTGTGCACATGCGGTATCCCGGTCTGGCGGCAAATACTGCGCCCGAAGATGCCTAAACCAAACTCCGTTTGGGTGTGGATCAAATCCAGTTCCAATTTTTTTACCCTGCGACTCAGCATGGGGTTATAGTTCACCGCGACGCGTTTCGAGCTGACAAAAGGCAGACTCGGCACACGGATGACACCGTGCTCTTCGCTGGGTGCGCCAGGGTCCGTGGTGGTAAAAACGTAGACCTTGTGGCCCAGTTTGGTTAATTCGTTTTTTAGCAAGAGACAAGATGTGGATACGCCGCCGATTTGAGGGATGTAAGCATCTGTAAAAATACCTATTCTCATATATTCCTCCCGCTGTTTGCATATGCCGAGTATAGCACAGCCACCCCCTCTTGCAGCGCTTACGCTATGCTTCCGTAAGCTTCATGGGAACTCGCCTCATAGGGGCAAAAAACACAAAAGCAATACGCTTTATACTGCAATAGCGCTTGCACTTTGAAGCGCTCAAGTTAAAATGATGGGCATGATTGCATTGATTGATTATGGACGCGGCAATTTGGCTTCGGTGGCGAATGCCCTCAATTACCTCAACGCCCCCTTTCAGGTCGTCAGCACGCCTGCTGACTTGGAGGCTTGTGGTGCCCTGATTTTGCCCGGCGTGGGAGCTTTTGACGATGCCGTCAAAGCCTTGCGCAGCAACGGATTAGACGAATCTTTGCGTGCTTTTGCCGCTAGCGGAAAACCCTTCCTGGGCATCTGTTTAGGAATGCAACTCTTATTCGAGCGCAGTGCAGAGGGTAAGGAGCAGGGCCTGGGTTTATTGGCTGGCGAAGTACTCGCTTTTAGGGATGCTTTTTCAGCCGCTTCGCACGCAAAAATTCCGCATATGGGTTGGAATCAGGTCTTTGATTGTAGTGACCCGCTGCTAGAGGATGGCAGTGAATTGTATTTCGTGCACTCATATTTTGTACAACCGCAGGATAAGGCTGTGACTTCAGCCTTTTGCCATTATGAAATCGATTTTCCCGCTGCTATCAAGCATCAGAACATCAGGGCTTACCAGTTTCATCCCGAAAAAAGCGGGGCGGTCGGTTTGGCCATATTGGAGGGCTTCGTCGCGGAACTGCGCGAGTCGCCATAAAGGAGGTAACTATGTTGAGTAAAAGAATCATCCCCTGCCTGGATATTAAAAATGGTCGCGTGGTCAAAGGCGTAAACTTTGTGGATCTGATTGATGCCGGTGACCCGGTTGAGACTGCAGCGCGCTACAACAGCGAAGGGGCGGATGAGTTGGTCTTCTTGGATATCACTGCAACGCTTGAAGAACGTGATACCACGGTCGAGATGGTCAAAAAAGTGGCGGCTGAAGTCTTTATTCCCTTTACTGTGGGCGGCGGCATACGCAATCGCGATGACATCCGCAGGCTGCTCCTGGCTGGCGCCGACAAGGTTTCCTTGAACTCTGCTGCGGTCTATAATCCGCAACTTATCAAAGAGGCCGCGACCGAATTCGGCAGTCAGTGCATCGTCGTCGCCATTGACGCCCGCTATGTGGCTGCAGCGGACGGCAGCGGCGGTTTTTATGAAGTGTATACCGCCGGAGGCAGCAAGGCCACCGGATTAAATGTGGTCGATTGGGCGAAACAAGTCGAAGCTTTGGGCGCCGGAGAAATCCTCCTGACCTCCATGGATAAGGACGGCACGCGCGACGGCTATGACAATGTTTTGAACAAGTTGGTTTCTGATGCGGTGGGTATCCCCCTGATCGCCTCGGGCGGAGCGGGTCAGTTGCAAGACTTTTATGACGCCATCACAGAGGGTGCCTGTGATGCCGTTTTGGCTGCTTCGCTTTTCCATTTTGGCATCATCAGCATAGCCGAATTAAAAGACTTTTTGACAGCAAAGGGCATCCCGGTACACCGTTAAGTAGCAATATAAATGAGATAATCCGAAACTCAGCAATCAGACGCTATGCACTTTGGTCTCAAACTCGATCGGCACTGCCGTTTTATGCAGAGCTTACTCCAAGTCTAAAAAGTCAGCCATCACTTGGATGACACGCTGGGCTTCTGCCATGGTTGTCATCTCACTAAAGATACGCAGCAAAGGCTCTGTTCCGGAGAAACGACAAATCAGCCAGCCCCCATTACTGAAGTAAACCTTACAGCCGTCCATATAGCTGACGCGCTCAATTTCCAAGCCAAAGTCAGGCAGTAATTGCTGCACCATGACGATCTCGTTGATTTCGCTTTTACGCTGTGCGGTAAAGCGATAATCCGCTTCAGCCATTTCCAAAATGCCAAACTCATCCTGAATATCCTTCCAAATGGCTGAAAGTGATCGTCCAGTCGTGGCCAGCATTTCAATGAGCAGCGTGGCGGCATAAATCCCGTCTTTGCCTTTAATATGGCCTTTAACGGTCAGTCCCCCGGAGCTTTCGCCGCCGATGATGGCATCGCTGGCTTCCATGCCGGCAGAAATATTTTTAAAGCCAACCGGCACTTCCAGACATTGTTGGCCGAAATGAGCCGCGATTTTATCGAGCATATGGGTCGTGGCGACGTTGCGCACAACGGCTCCCCGCCAGCCTTTATATTTCAGGAGATAGTAGTAGAGCAAAACCAGAATCTTATTCGGGTGTAAGAACTGTGATTTGTCATCAATGACGCCCAGACGGTCCGCATCCCCATCCGTCGCAATGCCGATATCACAGTTGTTTTCTTCGACAAAGTTGGTCAAGCCGGAAAGCGTTTTTTCACTGGGTGCGGGTAAACGGCCGCCAAACAGGGCATCGTGGCGGTCATGGATGACATCAACCTCACAGCGCATGGTCAGAAGAATGGTCTGCAAAGCGGTTTTGGAGACACCATACATGGGGTCCATTGCCACTTTGAGATGGGCTTTACGGATGGCTTCCACATCTACGGTGTCGAGTATCGCATCAATATAAGCATTCATGGGATTGATGAATTCGATTTGGCCGTTTTTCAGACCTTCCTCAAATTCGACGCTGGGTAAAACTTCGGTGAGCGGTTCACCGTCCTGCATGCGCGCTTCCAGTACGCGGATGTAGTGCTCCAACTCATCAGTCAAGACTTCATCTGCATCGCGGCCGCCTTCCATAAAAACCTTAATACCGTTATAAATCGCCGGGTTATGACTGGCCGTAACCGAACAGCCGTAGGGCAAATGATTGCTCAGGACATAAAACATCACCAGAGGGGTGGGTGCCGCACGATTGATAATCTGCGTGTGTACGCCACCGGCTGCCATGATTTCTGCTATCCATTCCGCAGCTTGTACGCCAAGAAAACGTCTGTCATAGCCGATGACAAAGTTTTGTGCTGTTTGGCCGTCCTTACGAATTTTCTCAAGTAAACCGCCGGCTAAAAGCTGAATGTTGTACTTAACGAAATCATCACCGATGATGGCGCGCCAACCGCCGGTACCGAACTTAATCATAGAATTTCCCCCCAGCATAAATCTATCTATACTATAGCTTGAAACGCTAAAAAAGATTAGAAAAAATTGACTTCAACTATTGAATTCATTGGGAGTTTTCTAAAAGGAGATTGAATCCGTTCCCTTTGGTAAAATCAAACACTTTTTATTTTCTGAATTAGTGGCAAAACGCTACAAATACCGCTCAATCACAATCTTCAGCACACCGTGCTCATATCTGACTTCCCCCGCATCGATCATCATCGACAGCAGATGCAGCTCACTGTTTTCGTCATAAATGCTCATCAACTGGTCGTAGTATTCCTCCATCGCCGGTGCGCGCCCCTTATTTAAGGCCTCCTCAAGCTCAGCAAGTCTTTTCGGCGGCTTCTCACAACGGCCGATAATCTCAATGCGACTGCGCTCGTTATTTTGCAATACCTGCACCGTGAAATCGAGGATTCCATAATGCTGAAAATAACCGATCAGTTCGTTGACCATGTGGGCGGTTCGTTCACGTTCCCTATACATCGCCCTGTCCCCCTTCTCCTAGCTTTTGTGCAGCACGCTGTGCTTTCCGGCGTCTGCTGTAATTTTTCCAGATCTGTTTTGGCAAAAGCTCCCTCTGCTGCACCATCTCCAGCAAAGGCACCATGATAGCGGCCACAAAGCCTCCCGAGAATCCATTATTGTATAGATTTACACCCGAATGTAAAGCCCCCACATTGAGCACCATGGTCATATGAATAAAACCGGCCAGAATACCCGGCAGCACGCCAAACTGACCGCTGATTGGGGCTAAGGTGGTGCCGAAAAGCCCCGCGAGTACAGCCGTCGTCGAGGTGTGGTCAAAAGTCGTGAACAGATTGATGGTCAGCACACCCAGCAGAATCGGCAGCACATTGTAAGGATGCTTACCAAAAGCCCCAAAACCCGCCACCGTAAGGATGCCACCCAGGATCGGCCCGTTCAGCTGACCGCCGACCAAGAGCGCATAAGCAGTCGCCAAGAGCCCCATAATGGCAATATTGAGCAGCGCCAAGGGAAAGCCGTAGAGAATGACAAAATCGGAGGCGATGCGGCCGGTGCTCTTCAGCAGTTGACGGTAGCCGTGGAAACTTTTGCCATTGAGCCAAAAACCCGCCAGACCAATCAGGAAAAAGAGCAGACAAAAAGCAAAAACCAGCCGTGTCGGTCTCCCACATAGGTGATTTGCTGATTGCTGATCTCCCAGTTCAAAAGCGCAGGGGCACCGATGGCCATCATCATGCCGATGATGCCGGCGGTGAAGCCCACGTTGTAGAGCTGGGAAGCCCTGGTGAAAACGGATGAATGCCGCTGCTAAAGGTGGCAAAAGAAAGCCGCAGAGAATCCCAACCAGGTAGCCATAGAGCATCCCCAGGTGAAACGGCAATTTGAAAGCAAAAGTGATATAACTGACCAGCGGCCCGAGTGCCGTGCCGTAGAGCGCGATCAGGATCTGCTGCTTGAACTCGCCCTTGCTGAAACGGCTGTAAAGGTGCACTTTAATGGTGATGGGGACGGAGTTGAAGAGGTTTTTGCCGAATAAAGAAAAACCACTGATGGTTAAAATCGCCGCCAAAATCGAACCGCTGACAGGCACCTTGTTAACCTTCACCATCACGGCCGAAAGCAGGGTCATCAGGGCGGCATTAAAGACGGCGGCACCGAGACCACCGATGACCATATAGTCACTGAGCAGGTTGCTCGGATGCGTCAAAATCTGCAGCATGCCTTCGTAGAGCGCTTTGGGAGTGTCGAGATAAAAGGAAAAAATAAAGAGGTAGGCGGCATAGGCAAAAAGAATCCGCAGTCGTTTCTCGTGATCAGAGACTTCCAATCGCGACTCGTGATGCGGATGCTGTGGCGTCTGTGTTGTATTCGGTACGGAAGTCGGTGTCATAGGCATCAGGCTCTCCGTTTTCAATCGCTTTGTGATTTGGTCTTTCGGCTTCGTTTGGGTGTTTGGATTCGGTTTTTCGGCTTCAGTTTGGTAGTTTCGTTCTTTTTTAGCAATATTTTCGTTAATCCACCTGAACTGTCAATTTTTCGGATTTTTCATCGTCGATTGTAGGTTTTACCGTCACTTTTTACGTTAATCCAAGTTGAAAAGGGTTGACGCTTGGATTATCGAAAAAACTGTCGCTATTTTCCTCATTTGAGGTGATTTTACGGCACTTTTTCAACCCCATCTTGGATTATCGAAAATTTTGCCGCAATATGAGTCTCAACGCAAAACCCACAGTCCACCCTGCAATTTGAGCCACTACGCAAAACTCACAGTCCACCCCGCAAAACTCATACTCAAGCCCGCTAAACCCAGAACGAGTCCCGCTAAACCAAGCCACCCCCCAGAGCGAAGCCAAATCCCCCGCTCAGCTCAGGCTTAGCGACGGATGATTGCGTCGCGGTCCGGACCCACCGAAACGTAGGTAATCGGGCAGTCCATCAGCTTCTCGATGCGCAGCACATAATCCTGCGCCGTCTGCGGGAGATCGGAAAATTTGCGGATGTGGTCAATCGGACAGTTCCAACCCGGCCAGTATTCGAAGACCGGCTTGGCTTCGTCCAAAGCACTGGGGAAGGGGAATTCATCCACCCGCTCACCATTGATCTCGTAGTGTGTGCAAACAGGTATCTCTTCCAAAGCGGAAAGGATATCGAGCTTGGTAAAGGCCAATTCCGTCGCGCCCTGGACGGCAACGCCGTAGCGCGAGGCGACAACATCAAAACCGCCGACACGGCGCGGACGACCCGTGGCGGCACCGAATTCACCACCGGCTTCGCGCAGACGAGTAGCCTCATCGCCGAACATCTCTACGACGAAGGGGCCTTCGCCGACACAGCTGGAATAGGCTTTCATGATGCCGAGAACCTTGTCTATTTTCAGTGCGGGAGCACCGCAGCCCAGAGGCGCATAGGCTGCCAGGGGCGTTGAGGAAGAGGTGTAAGGATAAATGCCGTAGTCGATGTCGCGCAGGGCGCCGAGCTGGGCTTCGAACATGATGCTTTTGCCTGCTTTATAAGCTTGACGTAGCACCAAACCGCTGTCTTTGATGAAAGGCTTGAGGACCTCGCCGTAGCTCAGGAGCCATTGCAGCATCTCCTCTTTATCAAAAGCTTCACCGCCGTAGACCTTGGTCAGAGTCAGATTTTTCCACTCGACCAGCTCGTAGACGCGTTCTTTGAGGCGCTCGGGATTGTATAGCAATTCACCGATTTGGATGCCTTTTTTCAGGTACTTGTCGCCGTAGACCGGGCCGATGCCACGTTTGGTCGAGCCGAATTTTTTACCACCTAAATAAATTTCCTGCAACTCGTCTTGCTCACGATGAAAAGGGAAACAAATAATGGCGCGGTCCGAAATAATCAGGTGGGCAGGGTCCAGGTTAAAACCCGCGTCCAGCATACGCTGGCGTTCCTTAACCAGGTGCTCGATATCGATGACCATGCCGTTGCCCAGCACATTAATGACGTTGGCGTTAAACACACCTGAAGGCAGCAAATTGAGAATGAACTTGCCGTATTCGTTGATGACGGTGTGGCCGGCGTTGTTACCGCCCTGATAGCGCACCACATAATCAAAGTCCTGAGAGACCAAATCGACCATACGGCCTTTACCTTCGTCACCCCAATTTATTCCAACAACAGCTAAAGTTCCCATTTTCCGGCTCCTTCATGCGAGATAATCTTGTTTAAATTATAGGCTAAGCATCTAAGCTTGGCAAAATACAAAAATGCTATAATCGGAATGATTTGACGGCATTTCAGCGCGGTTCACGGAGGCAGTTTATGTGGTATGACGAGCGGCTCTTTTATCAGATCTATCCCCTCGGTCTCTGCGGGGCACCGCGCAGCAACGACGGCATCGCCGTTTCCCGCCTTATCCAGCTGCATGACTGGATCCCACACCTGCAGAGTCTGGGTGTTGGCGCCGTGCTTTTCAATCCCCTTTTCGAGTCGGACCATCACGGATATGACACGCGCGATTTGCAGAAAATCGACCTGCGTTTAGGGACTAATCAGGATTTCATGGCTCTCGTTGCGGCCTTGCATGAGGCGGAAATCAAGGTTGTGCTCGACGGCGTCTTTAATCATGTGGGTCGGGGCTTTTGGGCTTTTCAAGACGTCCTCGCCCAAAAGTGGGATTCCCCTTACAAAGATTGGTTCAAAATAGATTTTGGCGGAAACAATCACTTCAACGACGGTTTCAGCTATCGCGCTTGGGAAGGCCACAATGCCTTGGTCGAGCTCAACTTGCTCAATCCTGCAGTGGTCGAATACCTGCTTGAATCTGTTGGTTTATGGATAGATGAATTCAAGATTGACGGCCTGCGCCTCGATGTCGCCTATATGCTTGATCACGATTTTATGCGCAGTTTGCGCGTGTTTTGCCTGGAGAAACAGCCTGATTTCTTTCTCCTGGGGGAGCAGATCCACGGCGATTGCAAGCAAATCGTCAACCCGCAAATGTTACATTCCGCCACCAATTACAGTGTCTACAAATCCGCGTACTCCGCTTTTAACAGCATGAATCTTTTTGAAGTAGCCCATGCCATTCAACGGCAAAACGGTCCCGAAGACTGGGCACTCTGCCGCGGCATCAACCTGTTTAACTTTGTAGACAATCACGATGTCAGCCGCATTGCCTCGGTTCTACTGTTACCCGAGCATTTACCGCTCATCTACACTTTGCTTTTTGGCATGCCCGGTATCCCCTCCATTTATTACGGCAGCGAATGGGGTATCAACGGCCTAAAGACAAACAGCGCAAGCGGCGATGACGCCATACGGCCTGCTTTGGCAGAGCCGCAGTGGAATGCGCTCTCCGAGCACATTGCTGCTTTGGCGGCAGCCCGAGCTTCTTCCAAGGCGCTCTGTTACGGTGACTACAAGTCAATTCTGCTGACAAACAAGCAATTCATCTTCGAACGCCGCTTTGAAGAAGAGCGCATCATGGTCGCTATCAATGCCGAGGCCCAGGATTATGTCGCTCACTTCGACGCCCAATGCGGTCGCGCCATGAACCTTATCACGCAGCAGCCCCATGATTTTGGGGGCGGGAGTGTTTTGCCGGCATACAGCAGCGCCATCTGGAAGCCTTATTAAGAGAACTGTTACAAAGACCAAAAAGCCCGGGTAGCGCGATAAAACACCGTCGACCCCCGGGCTATTTGATGCAATAAGCTTACTTAGCGAACCGCATCCAACATCGCTTCCCACTGCTCTTCCATATCGGCGACCAGTTTGAGCTGATTGATACTACGATCCAGATTTTGTCCCGGACGATGGATTTTGAAATAGACATCCCCTTCCAGATAATCCGTCAGAAAGCGCATACCCTGCTCCAACGTTAAGAGGCGCGCGCCCCAGGCCAAAGACTCACGTTCACGTTGGTCGTGGATTTTACCGGCCGTCGCCAGATAAGACTGCGCATACGCACGGAAATATTCGGGCACGAACTGTACTTTGCTCAGATCCGCTTCGTCCTCAGCCGCCGTCGTCGCCCCCGAACGGATCGCGTCGCCAAAATCGTATGCGGCCAACCCCGGCATGATGGTATCCAAATCAATCACACAGAGCCCTTCACCGCTGGCTGCGTCAAATAGTACGTTCAGTTTGTGTCGTTATGCGTCACGCGTGTCGGCAAAAGCCCCGCCGCCTGCTGCTCCACCAAAACAGCACAATCCGCTTCACGATCCTTGATAAAACGTATCTGTGCCTGGCAATCCTTCGCCCTACCCAGCGCATCTTGCTCAAGCACTTCTAAAAAGCGTTTGAAACGGTTCTGCGTGTGATGGAAATCGACGATGGTTTCATAGAGATCCACCGCCGGATAATCTTGCAACAAAAGCATGAACTGCCCGTAAGCTTTTGCCACTTTGGCAAAATCCTCAACCGACTCCACATTTTGATACGTGATGCTGTCCTCAATAAAGGGGTAAGCTCGCCAATACTCCTCATCGGCATCGATGTAGTAAAGCCCGCCTGCTTTAGTCGGCACAATGCTTAGGGTTTCACGCTCTGGATCCCCTCCGGCCGCGGCAATTTTCTCACGTAAAAAAGCCGTGACCGAGGCGATATTGGCCATCACCTCATCCGGCTTTTTGAAAACCAATTTATTAATTTTCTGGACAATATAGCGCTGTTTCGTTCCTTCTGCAGCGTGACAGGTCACTGCTATCGTATCATTGATATGCCCTTCCCCGAAAGGATACTGAACACTGTCAATTTCCCCCTCAAAAGCAAACTGTGTCAAAATCTCGTTGATTTTTTCCTTACTTAACATAAAGCCCCCTCTTATGTCGTTTTATTTTTTATCACTGCAAAAGCCTCCTCCAAGCGACGACTGCAGCTCATGCCTTACTCAGCCCACACTGTCGGACATATCCAGCTTCATCAACTGATTAAGCTCAATGGCATATTCCATGGGCAACTCGCGTGTGAAGGGCTCAATAAAGCCCATAATAATCATCTCTGTGGCCTGTTCTTCACTGATGCCCCTACTCATCAAATAAAAGAGCTGCTCTTCGGAGATCTTAGAAACCGTCGCCTCATGCTGGAAGAAAGTCTTCCCGTTATTGATGCGGTTGGTCGGCAAGGTATCCGACTTCGACGCAGCATCCAAAATCAAGGTGTCGCACTCAACGTTGGTTCGCGCGCCGGTCGCTTTTGGGTTATGCTCAATAGTGCCACGATAAGTCGCGTTACCCCCGTTACGCGCGATTGATTTGGATATTACGGTGGATGAGGTATCGGGCGCCAGGTGAATCATGCGCGAACCCGCATCCTGAATCTGGTTTTCGTCAGCCACAGCGATGGAAACGGTCGTGCCTTTTGCCCTGGCACCGCGTAAATAAACGGTGGGATATTTCATCGTGACTTTCGATCCAAGGTTTCCGTCAATCCATTCCATTTGGGCATCTTCCGCACAGGAAGCGCGTTTGGTCACCAGGTTGTCGACATTGTCCGACCAGTTCTGAATGGTCGTATAACGACAGCGTCCGCCTTTTTCAACATAGATTTCAACAATCGCGGCATGCAAGGCGTCATTGGAATAGTTGGGTGCGGTACAACCCTCGACATAGTGCAAATCGGCCCCTTCGTCAACAATGATCAGCGTTCTTTCAAACTGCCCCATGCGCTCGGAATTGATGCGGAAATACGACTGCAACGGCTGCGTCAGTTTGACGCCCTTCGGCACATAGATAAAGGAACCGCCGGACCAAACCGCACTGTTCAAAGCCGCAAATTTGTTGTCGCCCATCGGCACGAGTTTGCCGAAATATTTCTTAAACAATTCCGGGTGCTCACGCAGACCGCTGTCCGTATCCAGAAAGATGACCCCCAGATCGGCCAGTTCCTGATTGATCTTGTGGTAGACCATCTCCGACTCGTACTGCGTCGCGATGCCGCCCAGGTATTTTTGCTCGGCTTCCTGCAAGCCCAGCTTATCGAAGGTGTCCTTGATCTTCTCCGGCACGTTCTCCCAATCCGACTCCGCTTTTTCCGAAGGCTTGATGTAATAGTAGATTTCATCAAAATCAACGCCGGACAAGTCGGGACCGAAAGAAGGCATGGGCATCTGACTGAACTTTTCGTAGGCCTTGAGTCTAAACTCCGTCATCCACAGCTCTTCTTTTTTGATGGCCGATATCTGCCTAACAACGTCAGCACTGATGCCCTTGTCAAGCTTCAGCAGGCCGACTTCCCCGTCATTAAAGCCGTATTGATAACTGCGATCCAAAAGCTCCGTCATCTCGGCTGTGCTGACTTTATCAGTGCTGCTTTTTTCGCTCGCCGGAGCCAGCGGATTCGGACGAATCTCCTTGCGCGGTTTGCTCTGTTCCAGCCGCTCCTTCTCTTCCGCTGCCGCGGTAATCGCGACGCGTTTGACTGTTTCATTCTTTTTCATGATAAGACTCCAAACCCTCTTCACAGGCCAACCAGGCCAGTGTGGCACATTTGATGCGCGGGGGCAGCTGGGCTACACCTTGGAAAGCAACCGCTTCATCCAAAAGCTCCTCGATAAAAGGTTCCGCCGACACCATCAATTTAAATTCCTTAATAATGGCAAAAGCCTCATCCAAGCTTTTAGCCTTCAGCAGTTCACTCATGACCGAGGCTGAGGAACAGCAAATAGCACAGCCTGTCCCCTGATGACGAATGTCGACGATGCGCTCGCCCTCCGCCTTCACCTGCACAGTCAGGTCATCGCCGCAGGAGGGGTTACGAAAATGCACATTGACATAGCCAGGCTCATCTTTCAGACCCTTGTTGCGCGGGTTTTTGTAATGTTCCTGGATGATTTCTTTAAATAGGTTCTGCTCAAAAGAAGACATCGAGAAAGTCCCCCGCTTTCTTTGCAATTTCGACGAAGTACTCCACTTCTTCCTGCGTATTGTAAAAGGCCAAAGAAGCACGCAGCACCGCCGCTTGGCAAAGCCAATCCATGGTCGGCTGGTTGCAGTGCTGGCCGGCACGCAGGCTGATACCCGCCCGGTCAAAGACCGAAGCCGCATCGTGCGCATGAACGCCCTGTATATTAAAACTAACGATGCCAGAAGCACTGTTATTGGAATTATAGATTTCGATATTAGGCAATTCCAACAGCTTATCCCGCAACAAAGCCGCCAGAAAGCAAACCTGGCGCTGCATCGGTGTATAACCGATTTCTTTCACATAATCGATAGCCCGGCCCAGACCGATCACTTCGGCAATCATCGGCGTCCCCGCTTCGAAGCGGTGAGGCGCCTTGGCAAAAGTCGTGTCATAGAGCGAGACCTGATCAATCATCTCGCCACCGAATTCAACGGGCTGCATCTGTTCCAACAGTGCTGCTTTACCGTACAATACGCCGACACCGGTCGGCCCATAGAGCTTATGTCCGGAAAAAGCGTAGAAATCGATGTCCCAATCTGCCAGGGTCGGTTGCTCATGCACGATGCCCTGCGCACCGTCCACGACAATCACAGCACCCGGATAGCGATGCACAATTTTGGCCAGCGCCGGTAAATTATTCTGCGCTCCCATCACGTTGGAGATTTGCGAAATCGCAACCACAGCCGTCCGTTCATTGACCGCTTTTTCTAGGGCTTCTTCTTGGACGCGTCCGCAACTGTCCAGTTCGATAAAGACCAGCTTGGCACCGCTGCGCTTAGCCAATTGTTGCCATGGGATAAAGTTTGCGTGATGCTCAGCGACCGATACAACAATTTCCGAATCAGGCTTGAGTTTCTGGGCTACATAGCCATTACACGCCAGGTTGATGGCCGCTGTCGTGCCGCGGGTGAAGACCACTTCTTCTTTTTGTTTCGCACCCAGAAAATCGGCAATTTTCTGTCTGGCTTCCTCAAAAGCCGTCGTGGCGCGGTATGACACACTGTCTACCCCACGAAAGACATTGACGCCGAAGTCGCGGTAGTATTCGTCCATCGCGGCCAGAACCGGCTCCGGTTTGAGGGAGGTGGCGGCTGAATTGAAGTAAACCAACTCACGCCCGTGCACCTTTTGCCGTAGCATAGGAAAGTCTGCGCGATAAGCCTCAACGGTTTCGTCCGCAAGGCCGCTGGTACAGGTGACGCAGTCAAAATCTTCTGCGTTCATATTGATTTTACAAGGCTGACCGTCGCGCGTGATTTGGCGTTGTGAATAACGGTCAACGGAATTGAGCTCTGTCATTAAGCTTGCTCGACTTTCTTTACTAGGTTATCCGCAAGGTAGCTGCTGAGGGCTCCGATACTGATTTCTTCAATGCTTGGCTTGAGATAGGCTTGCGACATCAGGCGTTCTGCCAAACCACGGCTCAAACCGCGGCTTAAGAGGTAGAAAAGCTGCTCTTCGTCCAGACTGCCCACGGAAGCGGCATGACCGGCGGCCAACTCGTTATTGTCAATCACCATGACGGGGTGATTGTGCGCTTTCACGCTTTCATCCAGGACCAGAAAACGGGCTTCCTGATAGGAGTCCGCATCCGTGGCGCTTTTTTCGATGATTTGGCGGCCGTAGAAACGGCATTCCGCATGATCAGCTAAAACTGCCTTGTTGTTGATGCGTGAGAAGGACTTTTTGCCACTCGACTTAATACTTGTCTCAATACGTTTGCGATCACTGCCCTCACCGAAGGCTGCCGCATAGGTGACGACCTTGCTCCTGTCGCCCAGCTGATGGATGATATTGCTGAAGTACACATTCTGATCGAGACAGGGCTGATGCAATGTCAGATTCGCGTCGTGATCCAACTGCGCATTCAAGGCCAAATAGGACTCAGCGGTTGTCTGCAGAGGAATCCACACCAGCTCCAGACGGCTATTGGCCTCTTGTACAAGCTGGATGCACTGTGCGGAAGTCACGTCCAGTTGACTGAAGACCACCACTTTGGCGCGCGCCCCTTTCTTAATGCTGAGTTTTAGATGCAGTTCCCCTTTCAGGGAACTGTTCATCATGACCACAATCGGGTCATCAATATTCGCCTCCGTTTTTACTTGTAAAACGGATTTGGCGTAGACCCCTGAAACCGGCAAAACCGGGCTCTGGGGCTTTTTGATTTCCACCTTCTCCTGCGTAAAGAGGCGCAGATTTTCCGCCACTTCTTCAGCCGTCGGTTGACTGCCGTCACTCAGGCGACGGTAAGCCAGTTTACCGATTAACATCAGGTTATCGTTTCCGAGTTTCACTTCGTTCAATGTACTAAGGCGATGTAAAGGCAAAAGTCCTTTTTCGTCACTACAGGGCAAAAGCGTCGCATCAAAACCGGACACGCCCATCTTCAGGCTGATACCGGCCGCACACTGCAGCTCCCATTCCTCGAGAATATTTTGCAGTTTTTTCATATGCGCACATAAAACAAAATATCGAGACCGTCGGAGAAGATTTCTTTCTCCTCGCTCAGCGTTGCCGTCTCAGCGGCATCAGCCGCCGGTGCCGCCACCGGGTCTTCAATCTCATCTTCAAAAGCACTGTCACCTACATCATCCGGTAAGCCCAATTCGCGGTGCAGCCAATCATAGCCGTCGCGTTCCAGTCTCAAAGCCAATTCGGGACCACCGCTGTAGACGATGCGGCCGCCCATCATGACATGGACAAAATGTGGCCGGACATAATCCAAAAGACGTTGATAATGCGTAATCAGCAATACGCCCATCGCATCACCCTGCTCCTGCGCCAGTCGGGTCACGTTTTGACCCACAATACGCAGCGCGTCGATGTCCAAGCCCGAATCGATTTCGTCCAAAATGGCAAAAGCCGGCTTCAGCATCAGCATCTGCAAAATCTCATTGCGCTTCTTCTCGCCCCCGGAAAAGCCTTCATTCAGGTAGCGTTCCGGTAAACTTTCGTTCATCTCGAGCTGCTCAACCGCCTCACGCATCGCGCGTCTGAAAGGAAAAAGCCCCATGCTCTGCTCGGCATCCTTGCCGGCATTCACAGCCGCCCTCAGAAATTCCGCATTGGTAATGCCGGAAATCTCCGCCGGATACTGCATAGCCAAAAGCGCCGGCTCGCGCACGTTCATCAACGCTCATGGACAAGAGGTCCGCGCCATTCAACAGCGCCTCGCCGCCCGTCACTTTAAAATTGGGATGTCCCATTAAAACAGAAGCCAGCGTTGATTTTCCGGTGCCATTCGGCCCCATGATGACATGAATTTCACCACCGCGCAGCGTCAAGTTGACGCCCTTGATAATGGTTTTCTGCTCCACTTTACAGCTTAGTTCTTTTATTTCCAATGTCGGTACAGACATGTTCAGCCCTCACATTCTTCTCATTCCGCAAGCCTGAGGCACAATGGCAAAATCAAATAAAGCCCCTCGAGTTTGCTAACACTCATCTTATCATAAATCGGCAGGCCTCTACGTGGAAAAAACAGCGTTAATCTAGCGAATTTCTGCAGCTTCTGCGCTACTGCATTTGTGGCTTTCGTTTGCTGCTGTTTGTGACTTTCATTCGCTGAGCTTTGTTTTTCGGACCAGTAGACAATGCGCGTCAGCAAAAACTGCCCGGGGCAAGATTCGGCAAAATTTTGCCGTGTTCCACCGTGATTGCTGGAAGAATTGAGCGGTGTCGCAGCCGTCTGGGCAATGCGACGGTTCTTTTAGCGGTGTCGCAGCCGCCCAAGCATTGCGACAGGATTCAGAACCCCCTACCGCTACTGCAGTTTTTACGTTTGTACAAACACCCGAGTCTGAATCGAGGCTCTCGCACTGTCAGTCTGGGATTTCAACTACAGTTTTTTCGTTTCGACAAACGTCACTTTGCAGAATCGTCAAAAATGTAGTAAAAACCCTGAAATCATGTGATTTGAAGAGCTTTTCGAATAAAATTTTTGTAACAAACGTAAAAACTGTAGCCAAAATCCCTAGTCCACTAGAGCAAAGGCGGAGTCGCAGCCGTCCGAGCCCTGCGACGATCCAATTCCTGAGCGGAGTCGCAACCGGCCCAAGCAACGCGACGAGCCACACCAAAACTCACGGTTCCTCCACCAGCGGAAAGAGAATACTGAAGCTGGAGCCCTGACCAAATTCCGAATCCAGGCGCAGCGTACCGCCCAGCATTTGCACCATGTGTTTCACAATCGACAAACCCAAGCCCGTGCCACCCAGAAAACGCGAACGCTCCTTGTGCACACGGTAAAAACGCTCGAAAATGCGCTCCTGATCCTGTTTGGCGATACCGATACCGTTGTCCTCCACCCTGTAAATCAGTAAATCACGCTCGACATAGGCACTGAGCCTGACAAAACCGCCGGGATTGTTGTAAACAATGCCGTTACTGATCAAATTGCTGAGAATCTGATGGTGCTGCTCCGGCTTACCCGGAACGCGCAGATCATCGGCCAGGTCAAGAATCAACTCAATCTTTTTTTCATCCGCCAGAGGTTGTAGTTTCGCGAATACCGCCTCAGCCACAGGTGCTAAAGCGCAGCTCTCCTTGACCGCGGCAAGATTCGGCCTTTGCTCCAGTTCGGACAAGGCCAGCAAATCCTGAATCAGGCTCATCAGACGATCCGCCTCAATGGAGATGATTTCATAGAAGGCTGCCCGCGTTTCTGCATCGCGTTCGGAACTGCGCAGGAGCTCCGTATAGCCGCAGATCGAAGTCAGCGGTGTCTTCAGCTCGTGCGTCACGTTGGCCACAAACTCCTTGCGCATCTGCTCCAACTGTTTCAGGCGCGTCAGATCCTGCAGCACAATGAGCATGCCTGCGTGATTCTGAGGCAGTTCCTTCAGCCCTTGCAGGGTCGTCACATATACACCCAGCACCCTTTCTTCGGGGTAGGTCGTCTGCATTTCAAAGGCAAAAGGCAAGTCCCGCTCACGCAGGCGCTCGATTTCCTGATCCAGCCGCGCGTAGTTTTGCCCTAATAAAGCCAGGCGTTGCTTCTTTTTCTGTGCCTCGCCCAAAAAGGCAAGACTGCGGTCTGTTAAAAGCAAGACATTGCCGTCATTATCAAAACTAAGAATGCCTTCTTCCATATTGCGCAAGACCGCCTGTAATTGGGCATTGCTGCGCAGCAAGGCCATGTTCACTTGTTGGAGATAGCCCGCCATCAGGCGAAAGGAGCGGTCCAGACTGCGCAGTTCGTCGTCAGGATCCTGTTCCTCTAATTGGAGGAGATCTTCGGAGGGTAGATTTAAGCCTTCCCAGCGGATTTCGCTTTCGATCATGGCGGAGTATTTTGCCGCTGAAGTGGTAATATCGCGCGCCTTATTGCTGATACTGCGAATGGATAAGGTATACGTCTTGGCGAGATTGGCACCGATGAGATAGGCGACCCAGAGGCCCGCAAGTGTGCAGAAGACAAATGTCAACAATACAGTCTGAATCAAAAAAGTGCGCCCACGCTCGTAATAGGTGAGCAGCAGGAGCACGCTTATTAAAAGGGAGAGCACAAAGCTCGCCCCGATTGCTAACATATAAGTTTTGATTATACGTTTGCGCATCCTAGCCTTCACGTATCTTTTTTCTGATTGTAACTGCCGGAGCGCTTAGTCTTCAAGTTCCAGATCCTCGGCAAAACAATAGCCCACCCCGCGCACGGTCAAAATCATGCTGGGGTTATTGGCCTCATCCTCCAGTTTCTGGCGCAGATAACGGATATGCACGTCTACAGTGCGGGTATCTCCGAAGAAATCGGTTTGCCAGATGCGATCCAAAAGCATTTCCCGGGTAAAGACCTGGCCGGGGTAACGCATCAGCTGAGCCAAGAGATCAAATTCTTTTTGAGTCAAATTGATGTCCTGACCGCGTTTGCTGACGCGGCGGCGCGAAGGATAAAGCTTCAGCGGCCCCTGTTCCAGCAGATCCGTGCCTGATTCGTGGGCCAGCTTTTGCCGGCGCAATAAGGCTCGGACACGGGCAGGCAATTCTTTAACACCGAAAGGTTTACTGATGTAGTCATCCGCGCCCATCTCTAAGCCCAGGACTTTGTCGGTTTCATCGGTTCTGGCTGTCAGCATGATAATCGGCAAAGAACGGGTTTCGGGGGCAGCGCGCAGTTCGCGGCAAAGTTGCAGACCGTCGGGTGGCGGCATCATCCAGTCGATGATGGCTAAATCCGGCAGTTTGCGTTTCACTGCCGTCATAAAGGCCTGTCCGTCACCGAAAGTCTCCGTTTCCATACCGAAGTCCTGTAAGGCTAACGAGGCCAGGCGCCTGATATTGGCTTCGTCATCTACTATATAAACCAAGGGCATAGCGTCTTCCCTCCACTACTGCGCTGTCTGTAATCCATGAGGATGTCTCGAATCTGTGCGAACGTTCAATAATCAGCCGAGCTTTGGCTGACTGCCCAGCAGTTTGCTGCTCATGTTTTTGTGTTCACCGGTCACCGCGTAAATCGTCCATTCGGCGATGTTCGTGGCGTGATCGGCCATGCGCTCGATGTATTTTGCAATAAACATATAGTCGGTGGCTTGCGAGATAAATGACTTGTCCTCAGCCAAGAGCCCGGACATTTCCATGATGACCTTGGAGAAGAGTGCATCCACCGCATCATCTTTGGCACGTACATCAGAGGCCTGCATATTGTCTTTTCTCACAAAAGAATCAACCGCTTCGGAAAACATTTCTCTGGCCTTGTCGAACATGGTCAGGACATCGGCGGGCGTGGCCATGCGGTTCAATTCGGGGTAAGTCGCCACGATTTCGCAGATGTCGGCGCACTGGTCCGCCACCCGTTCGATATCCGTCACCATTTTCAGACTGGCGGTAATATCGCGCAGGTCGGAAGCCAGGGGCTGTTGCAGCGCGATAATATTGACACACTGCTGCTCAATGCGGTTCTGCGAAGCATTGATGGTGGAATCATTCTCAAAAATTCTGATCGCGAGTTCTTTATCCTGGTGCTTGAGGGTGAGGATGGTATCCTGCATGATACTTTCCACTTTTGCCGCTAAGATCGCGATGTCGGTGTGCAGCGTGTTCATCTCTCGGTCCAATGCCATACGGGTCATATGTATTACCTCTTCTTATCAAATCTGCTGAGGGCCAGCCCTTATATTAGGGGCAAAAGCCGCTCCGTCTTCTCTTTCAAATACCGGTCTGACCGGCTCATCTTATCAGGGGCAAAACTCAGCCGAAACGACCACTGATGTAGTCTTCGGTGCGTTTGTCATGGGGATTGTTAAACATCACTACCGTCTCATCATACTCTATCAGTTCGCCCAAATAAAAGAAGGCGGTGCGGTCGGCGACACGACCGGCCTGCTGCATGTTGTGGGTCACAATCAGGATGGTGTATTTCTCCTTCAACTCAAGCATCAAATCCTCAATCTTCAGGGTCGAAATTGGGTCCAAAGCGGAGGTCGGTTCGTCCATCAGCAAGACTTTGGGTTCCACAGCTAAGGCACGGGCGATGCAAAGGCGCTGCTGCTGACCGCCTGAAATTCCAAGCGCGGATTTTTTGAGTCGATCTTTGACTTCATCCCATAAAGCAGCCTGTCTCAGACTTTCTTCAACGATCTGATCCAGCTCTTCTTTCCCGCTGATCCCGTGGGTGCGCGGTCCATAGGCGATGTTTTCATAGATGGACATGGGGAACGGATTTGGCTTCTGAAAGACCATGCCGACCGATTTACGTAGCAGCGAAACATCGACCTGCGGATCGTAGATATCTGTCCCTGCGACCTTTACCAAACCCTCAATGCGACATCCCTCGATGAGGTCGTTCATACGGTTGATGGTTTTTAGACAGGTCGATTTACCACAGCCGGAAGGCCCAATCATGGCAGTGACCTGGTGTTCGGCCACATCCATGCTAATGTCTTTCAAAGCTTGGAAATCGGTATAGAAAAGATTGAGCTTCTCGATTTCAACGGCTTTCGTGGCCGTCTCAAAATTGCTCGCTTGCTGCATCGTCACTTGCGTCATTGTTTTGCTCCCAATTATTCGTGCATCGTGCCCGCTTACGCCGGGCACGGGGTTTATCTCTTTTGTTTCGTGCTGATTCGCACGCTTGTATGCTCAGTTTAGTCTTTCTTAAAAAGTTTGGTCAGCGAATTTGCAGCCAGATTGAGCAGGAAGACCAGGATCAAAAGAACTGCGGCTGTGCCAAAGGCTTGATCGAGCGAAAGACCGGTACTGAACAAGGTGTAGAGGTGCAGTGTCAGCGTGCGCCCGGAATCCATGATGTGACCCAGCACCGCTTCCGGCATGCGGAAACCCATGCCCAGGGTAAATATCAGTGCCGCGGATTCACCGACCACACGGCCCATCGCCAAGATGACGGCAGTGAGGATACCAGGCATGGCCGAGGGCAAGAGGATAGTCCAGATGACGCGCAACTTGTTGGCACCTAAAGCCAAGGCTCCCTCGCTGTAAGTCGTGGGGACAGCCAGAAGAGCTTCTTCCGTGGTGCGCACAATCAGCGGCAAAACCATAATCGTCATGGTCAGCGAACCGGCGAGAATGGAGTAACCCATTTGGAAGGTCACCGATAAGACCGCGAAACCGACCAAACCAAAAAGAATGGAGGGGATGCCAGCCAGGACTTCGGTGGTGAAACGGATGGCGTCGAGCATTTTGCCGGGCTTGGCATACTGCGTCAGATAAATTGCTGTGGCCAGACTGAGCGGTGTCGCGATCAGCAGGGTCAAAATGACCATGTACAGGGTGTTGATGATCATCGGCAAAATCCCCTGCTCGCTGCCACTGGGGCTGTATGGCGTGCTGAGGAAGGTCCAGTTAATCTGCGGAATTCCATTTCCCAAAATATAAATCAGGATAGCCGCAAGGATTGCCACCGTGATAAATGCGGAAATCCAAATCAGCGCTTTTTGGAAGTTTTCAGCCGCGCGGTGATGTCTTTGCCCGCCTACAAACGAAGGCTTGAAAGGGACGGCTTTGACCGTATCGTTATTCTTTTGCATCCATCTGTACCCCCTGTTTGGATAGCTTGGTGAAGCTGATGTTGACAATCATAATGAAGACAAAGAGCACCAGGCCTATGGCAAAAAGCGACTCGCGATGTAAGCCTGCGGCATAGGACATCTCCATAACGATACCGACAGTCAAAGGTCTGACACTGCCCAGGATGGTCGGGAATTTGGCCATGCCCCCCGCCACCATGATGATGGCCATCGTCTCACCGATGGCTCGGCCCACACCCAGGATTACCCCGGACAGGACCGTGGCGCGGGCTGCGGGCAAAAGCACTTTAAAAATGGTGCGAATATGCGAGGCGCCCAAAGCGAGCGAGGCTTCTTTATAAATTTCCGGAACGGCTCTTAGACCGGTCTCAGCTGTGGTGACAATCGTCGGCAAAATCATGATGGCCAAAACCAGAATAGCCGAAAGCAAGGTCGCACCGGAAGGCAGCTTGAAGATTTTTTGCACCGCCGGCACAATCAGCTGTAGAGCGAAAAAGCCGTAAATAACGGAGGGGATACCGGCTAGAAGTTCAACCGCAGGCCGCACAATGTTGCGCAACCATTTGGGCGCAATCTCCGCCAAAAAAATGGCCGTAAAAATACCGATAGGCACACCCAGCAAAACCGCGCCGAAAGTCCCGAAAATGGAGGCCAGCACCATGTTCAAAATCCCGAACTGCGGGTTCTTGGAATGGGTCGGTGCCCAGTTCGTGCCAAAGAGGAAATCCAGTGGTCCGATTTTCAGAATGGCGGGCAAGCCCAAGGCGAGCAGATAAGCGGTGATCAGAAAAACCATGGCGATGGAAATCAGCGCGGAGACCATGAAGAGCTTCTGGGCAAAACGCTCAGCCGAATACAATAAAAAGGCGCAAACCGTGAAAATCAAGAGCGCCAGAAAGGCCAGCGACTGAAAGGTCCCGATATGATAAGCCTTTTCACCGATGCCCAAACTTACACCCGCGGCTTCCTGAAGGCTGCTGTTTAGAGGGGCTAATACGGCACCACTTATGATAAGGGCAAAAACTGCGACCAAAGCAGCGAAACCGCTGATTAGGTATTTCTTCAACAGGAAGAATACCAGACCGAGCAGCAAGGCGAGCAAACTGATGACGAGGCTGGCTTTTGCCAAAAAAGGCACCGAGACGACCACGCCGCCGATGCTAAAACTTTGTAGTATCAATTGTAAAAGCCCGGCTTTCAGCCCGTAGCCGGCGATATTAATCTCTAACCAAGGCAGGAACAGCAAAACCAAGGCTGCCAGTCCGGACAGCAGGGTCAGGGCTTTGAGGACGTGGTGAGGCTTCTCCTCTTGCTTGGCTATCGAGAGCCGCTCGGCTGTTTGTGCCGTATTGTTAAGTACCATAGTTTTTCACTCTCATAAACGCTCGAGATGCTCCCGTACGTTTGGGCACAGGAGCATCGGAGATGCGTATTGCAATGCAGTTTTACTCAGGCTTATTTAGCAGGGAAGAAACCGTTATCTGCAACAATGGCGGCGCCTTCGGAGCTGTAGGTGAAGTCCAGGAATGCCTGGAAGATTTCTGAAGGCTGGCCGAGGTTACAGGCGATAAAGGGACGGGTGATTTTGTATGTACCGTCTGCCACAGTGGCTTCTTCAGGGGTCACACCGTCAACTGCGAGTGCATGCACGGTATCGTCCAAGGAACCCAGGGAGATGTAACCGATGGCGTTAGGGTTGCCGGCGACTGTGTTTTTCACGATACCGGTCTCGTTCACTTCTTGCTGAGCTGCGACTTCGTCAACGATATCGAGAATTTCTTCAAATGCACCACGTGTACCGGAACCGGCTTCACGTGAGACCACTTGGATGGCTTGATCTTGTCCGCCCACTTCGCTCCAGTTGGTGATTTCGCCTTTAAAAATTTGGGCAATCTGCTCGACGCTCAAGTCTTTGACCTCGTTAGCGGGGTTAATGACTACGGCAATACCGTCAATCGCCAGCACGTGTTGCTGCAAATCAGGAGTCTCTGCTTCTTCAGGTTTCAGTTCGCGGGAGAGGTTACCGACTTCCGTCACTTGCCCTACGACGTTAGAGAAACCGGTCGATGAACCACCGGCTTGAACTTCAACCGTAACACCGGGGTATTTAACCATAAAGGCTTCGCCTAAAACTTCAAATAGGGGTTGCACTGATGTGGAACCGGATGAGACCAGCTTACCGGATAAGTTAGAAGCGGCAGCGCTGGTTTCGGCAGCTGCGCTCGTTTCAGCGGCGGCCGTCGATTCTGCTGCTGCAGTGGTGGCTGCGGCTGTCGTAGCGGCGGCTGTTGTCGCGGCGGCTGTCGTAGCGGCGGCTGTCGTTGCTTCCGTTGTACCGCAAGCCATCAGGCCGAAGCCCATGACTAATGCGAGAACACTTGCCATTACTTTTTTCATTTCTTAATCCTCCAAAATTTGGGTATTTTCATTTTTGGCCGAGCGGGTCAATTTGTTTTGCCCGACACTTCTGAATTTTAGAAGTAGATTGTTAAGAGCATATTAAATCAACTTTAAATAGCCTTAAGGGAAGCGTTTGTCATGGAAATGTACGAAAAAGCGGAGGTGCGCTGGCTTTTTCTTAACATTTTGCCAAGTGAATCTCTGCCTATGGTAAAATCATTGCAGTTTAGACTGCTTTCAGTAGCCATATTCTTCGGGAGTAAAGCATGAAATTATCGGTATTAATACCTTTTTATAATGAAGAAGAGCAAGCTGCGCTGACCATTGCCACAGTTGACGGAATATTGTCAACAATTGTCGATTGTGATTATGAAATCTTGGTCGTGGATGACGGTTCCAGGGATAAAACCTGGGATGTGATTGCAGCAGAGCAAGTTCGCTATCCCAAACTCCGCGCACTGCGCTTCTCGCGCAATTTTGGTAAAGAAGCTGCCGTCTGCGCACTGCTTGAGCACGCCACAGGGGACTGCGCCGTTTTAATGGACGGCGACTTACAACATCCACCCCGTTACATACCGGAAATGGTCAGACTCTGGCGCGAAGAAGGCTGGGACATTGTTGACGGCGTAAAGTTAGAACGGCAAAAGGAAAGCTTCCTCGGCCGACTCTCCGCGAAACTTTTCTATCGAGTCTTCAAAAAACTGAGCCATCTGGATCTGCAAAACGCCTCCGACTTCAAATTGCTCGACCGCAAAGCCATTGATGCGTTCAACTCATGTAACGAACGCAATACTTTTTTCCGCGGCCTTTCAGCCTGGATTGGCTTCAAGCGCACACCGCTGCTTTTCGAAGTAGACGAGCGCACGGCCGGTGTTTCCAAATGGTCACCCAAGCAACTTTTTAGGTTGAGCGCCCAAGCCATCACCTCCTTCTCCTCTGCGCCACTGGCCCTGGTCAGCGGGCTGGGTGTGCTGTTCTGGGTTTTTGCCCTCATTCTGGGAATTCAGACCATCGTCAACTTTTTCCTTGATAAGGCGGCCAGCGGTTTTACCACGGTTATTCTGCTGCTTCTCATCGTGGGGGGCAGCATTATGCTAGCGCTAGGCCTCATCGGCAGTTACGTCGGGCGCATCTATATGGAGATCAAAGACAGGCCGCGCTATTTGCTCAGCCAGCAATTACCGCAAACACCGGCAGCTCTGGCTCATGAAGCCAAGCGGCAAAAGAGTGACAGCGCTCCATGATAGCCTTACTTTGGCTATGTTTACTCCTCCTCCTGGGCTACCGCATCAGAAAAAAGCTCCTTCCTGCTGCGTCTGTTCTTTTGGGAGGTAGAAGAAAACGAGCCGCAACGGGCTCTTTAATAGATAGAGATGTCCCCGCCTATTTTTTGGAGCTGCCTTTTGCCATCGTTTTGGGTATTATTCCCGCAAGCAGCCTTTTGTTTTTTATCACCAGTGCCTTCAGTCACTTCCGCTTGGGTCTTATGGGCAGCAGTTTGCTGGCGGGGATAGCGCTTAGCACATTGCTTATTTTGGCTTTGCTTGCCTGGATGGAGCAGCGCACGCTGCAGAGCTTTCACATTGCGCAGATAAAACAATGGGTGCTAAATCTACGAAGTCGCTTTATGGCAGCGATTAATCCTATTACTTTGAAGAAGAAGTGGTATGTTTTTGCCTTCTGGATCTTTATTCTACTGAGCGTTTACCTGCTCTTTTATTACGTTTTCTACATGAAGGAGGGTGTCATCTATTCAGGCAGCTCGGTCGTCAGTGACTACGGTCCGCACCTGGCCAATATCTCCTCTTTTGTGCGCGGTGATAATTATGCGCCGACGGACTACCCGGTCTATAGCGGCGCAGGCATGCGCTACCACTTCTTTTTCTTTTTCTTTTGCGCCACCCTGCACGCCCTCGGTCTGAGCCTCACCGCTGCTCTGAATCTCGCTTCGGCGCTGGGCCTGCTGGCCTTCTCCATGTTGATGGGCGTCCTGGCTGTTTACTTTAGTAAAAACAAAACAGCTTTGTTCTGGATTCAGCCTTTACTCTATTTTCAGAGTTCTTTTGCCTGGATTAACTTTTTGGGTGATGCTTTGCTGAAGAAAGTGTATCAAGGCAAAAGCCTCCTCAGCCAAATCTTCGCGAACAAAAACTTCATCGGCGGGCAGATGAACGACGCCTGGGGGCTCTGGAACATGAACGTCTACGCCAATCAGCGCCACTTACTCTTTGCTTTTGCCGCTGCTCTGGTTGTCGTCATCATCTTTCTGCCCACGCTGCAAGGGAGTTTTGGCAAAGCAGATGGCAAGCCTGCTATGCAAAACTATTGGCAAAGTCGCTGGTTCAGTAAAACGGCCTGGTTGCCTGAAAATCGCTGTCTCTGGAAGCATTTTTTTGCAGCGGCGCTGATTTTGATCTGCCTGCCTTATTGGCACGGTGCCGTCACCATAGGACTGTTGCTCTTGCTCTTCGCACTGGCATTTCCAGCGAGAAGTAAACTGCTCTATCTTTTGGCCGCCTGCAGCGCCCTTTTTGCCAGTCTCTTCTACAGCGGCCTCTTTGCCGGTGGTGCCGATAAGGTCGTGAGCTTTCGTTTCCAGTTTGGTTTTCTGAGTGAAGATAAAAGTTTTTGGGGTATGCTGCAATATCTCCTGGTGCTTCTCGGTCCGAGCTTCCCGGTCCTCTTTTTCTTGCCCTTTGTCATGCGCGGACGTGTTCGGCGCAGCCTTTGCATTGCTGCTGTTTTGCCTTTGGTTTTCGCTTTAAGTGTCAGTCTTACGCCTGATATCAACGTCAATCACAAATACATCATCATGACGCGCCTTCTGCTCTGCTTACCGCTGGTCGCCTGTCTGATCAGGCTATGGTCGGATAACAAATGGGCTGCTGCATGGCAGCGCTTTGGTGGCCGGGCTCTTGCTTTTTTATTAGGCTTCTTTTTGATGTTCAGCGGTATATTGGATCTCTTCCCTTACATCAATAAGAACCGTGAGCCCTATGCCCTGGACACCCAAACAGCGTTGGTGGCATGGTTGGAAGAAAACACAGATGAACGCGCGATTTTTCTCACCCCGACTTGGTTTTACAACAGCTTTTTTTATACGGGGCGTCAGTCCTGGTACGCCTATCCGTACTATGCCTGGTCTGCAGGTTACAATTCCGTGCAACGCGAGCAGGAGTATTTTTCTTTGCTGGGCGGATTTGGCGGCGATCTGGCGAGTTTTGTGGAATTAATTAACCGGGACCGCATCGCCTATGCGCTGATAGACAACGATATGCGCATTAATAGTCCGCACTTGGACGAAGACTTTTTTATCCGTCATTTCCCTTTGTTGATTGAGTTTAAGGACCGTGAAGGAATCGCGGTTTATGACCTGCGTCCGTATTTAGTGGACTGAGCGGGCTACGATGGGATCAAAATCGCGCGTCCTGCGGTGGGTGACTGACGCGCTCCGCTTAGTGGAGTCGCATCAAAGGCAGGGTGGCGACGAATTTCAATGCGCGCGTCGTCGAGTTGAAAAACTCTTTGATTAGACGCGCTCCGCTCCGCTCTTTGTGGAAGAGTTGCAAAATTTTCGATAATCCAAGTGTGGGCTTAATTTAGAGGTAAAATTCTTATAAAAAGCGGATTTTGGGGACAGATTTTACGTTAATCCAATTTGTTACCACATGCTAACTTGGACTATCGAAAAAAGTGACGGTATATTAGCCAAATCACTTGACCAATCACGCTCGAGACCGGAGTAATCTTGGATTATCGAAAATAATGTCACCAGATTCATACCGGAGTCGCAGCCGCCCAAGCATTGCGACAGATTTGAGCAGTGTCGCGGCCATTGGCGGGTATTGCGACGTTTCGGCAGCGAGCGCTGTCGCAGTCAATGCCGAAATGCAGCCGCGGCGCGCCGCGGCGCGACGCGACACGGCGCTCCCTTCCCCTCACTCAGGGCAGCGTGTTTCCCGCCGCCATATAAATGCCGTACCACTCCGGGCGGCTCAGCTCAATCGCGCAACTATCCACAATGCGGCGCATGCGCTCTACGTTCATGGAACCGACGACCGCCTGAATCTGTGCCGGGTGCCGTAATATCCAGGCAATGGCAATCGCCTCGCTACTGACTCCATACTGTTCGGCCAAATCCGCCAATGCTTTATTCAGGGGATTCAGTTCAGCCGTTACCGCTGCATCATCAGGTTGCATGAAGGCTCCTTCGATCATACCGTACTGCAGAGGCGACCAGGCTTGAATCGTCATCTTATGAATACGACTGTATTCCAAAATGCCATTGTCTCTGGAATTACCTTCGTCCGAGCGGATGTTGACGTTGAGACCGGCGGTCACCATGTCGGCATGAGCCGGACCGAACTGCAGTTGGTTGGCCAATAACGGCTGACGCACCGCGGTTTTCAAAAGTTCGATTTGGAGAGGATTATAGTTGCTGACTCCGAAATGGCGGACTTTGCCCGATTCTTCCAACTAATCAAAAGCGCGCGCCACTTCTTCCGGCTCAACCAGTGTGTCCGGACGGTGTAAAAGCAGAATATCGAGGTAGTCCGTCTCGAGCCGCGCCAAGATGCCGTCCACAGCTTTCATGATGTAATCATAGGACTGATTGTAGGATAGGTTAGGCCCTTGCTCAGGCTGGTTAGCAATCGAGCATTTGCTCTGCAGAATCAGGTCTTCACGCTTGACGCCCAGCTTCTTCATCACTTTGGCAAAAAGCCGCTCCGACTCCCCCGCACAATAGATATCGGCGTGGTCAAAAAAACTGATGCCCAGGTCTAAGCTGTTTTTCAGAATCGCCGTCGCATCCGCTTCCGTCTGTTTACCCAGCCGCATCAGCCCGTGTACGATGCGCGGGACCTCTATGTCTGTTGTTCCTAGAGTCTGAAATGATATTTTTTGTGCTGTACTCATGTGGTGACCTCCTATTGTGGCGATTGGGGGAGTGTTTTGCCATTGTCTAAAACACCGTTATAAGTCGAAAAAGAAACCGGTCAGTTGCCTGCCGGTTTCAGTATAGCTTATTCTGCTACGATAACTGTAGACATCCTTGCAAACTAGGCCAACAAATACTCCGAAAAGTTATCAGTGGCGCGATAGAGTTTGACGTCCGTTTTATTGCTGCCATGATAGTCGCTGCCGATGGTGCGCAAAAGGCCCAGCTCTTTGGTAAGTTCCGAAAGCAGCTGTGACTGCTGCAGGCTGGTTTCGCCGTGTATCACTTCGACACCGACCAAACCCATGGCTTTCAGACGTTTCAGTTTCGCCAAGGTGTCTTTGCGTGCGTTTGCCCCATTCAGCCAATCGTATAAGGCCGGATGCGCCAGAACAGGAATGCCGCCTGCCGCAATCGTTGCCTTGATGCCGTCTTCAATCTTCGGGTGGTTGCGGTCAATAAAGGCCGGTTTACCCTCACCCAGATACTGTTCAAAAGCGGCGTCAATGTTGCTGACAAAGCCACGACGCGCCATCACGGTGGCTACATGCACTCGCCCCAGCACCTGGCCACCCTCTTTGTTCAGTTCATCGTATGAAATCGGGAAACCCAACTCGGTCAGACGGTCACAGAGTAGCTTGTTGCGTACGATGCGTTCCTGTTTGGACTTGTCCAGAAAAGCCTGAATCTTTTGCTGGCCGCCGCTCGGAAAGTAAGCCAATAGGTGTAGTTCTTGACCGTCCATTTCAACAGACAACTCCACTCCGGGCAAAAACCGCGGCAGATTCTTCACGCGCATCTGTCTCAGCTTGTCAAGAATCATCTGTACATCCTTGACGCCCCAGAGCGTGTCGTGATCCGTAATGGAAAAGGTCTTCAAGCCCAACTGCATGACCAGCTTCAACACGGACGGAGGGCTGTCAAAGCCGTCAGAGGCGTTGGTGTGGATATGCAAATCCGCCGCCCCCTCCGTCATGATCAGCTGCATCTTTTCCAGCGACGACAATTTTTCGTATTCGTCGTCAACATGATAACCGTCATCGGTTTTAATGACCTTGTTGACCCCTTTACGAATGATGTTGACGTAGCCTTGCTGTTGCCGTTCTTCAGAATTCGGGCACATTTTGACTTACTCCTCTTCAGCCTTCGCTTTAGCGTCTGCAATCACCTTGTCCTGAACAATCTGGGGTGCCTGCTCGTAACGCGCAAACTTGATGCTGTACCAGCCGCGACCCTGGGTCATGGAACGCAGATCTGTGGCATAGGAAGCCATTTCAGAAGTCGGAATTTCAGCTAAGACCATTTGCACTTCGGCTTTTGCCTCGATATTGAGGATGCGGCCACGTCTCTGGTTAACGTCACTCATGACATCACCCAATAAAGCATTAGGCACATAGATCTTGACTTCGCTAATCGGTTCAAGAATCATCGGGCTAGCCTGCGGGATACCCGCTTTAAACGCGACGTGCGCCGCCAGTTTAAAGGCCATCTCCGACGAGTCAACGTCGTGATATGAACCGTCTACAAGTGTCGCTTTGAGGTTCACCACCGGATAACCAGCCAGTGTACCCTTCTCAACGGCTTCTAAAAGGCCCTTTTCAACGGCCGGGTGGTAGGCTTTGGGCACGGAGCCACCGAAAATCTTCTGTTCAAAGGTCAGGGCTTCGGTCTCGCCCGGTTCGAATTCAACCCACACGTCACCATACTGGCCATGGCCGCCGGATTGCTTCTTATGTTTGCCCTGGACTTTTACTTTTTTACGGATGGCTTCGCGATAAGGTACGCGCGGGTCTTCCAGAACGGAATCCACTTTGTACTTCGAAAGCAATTTCGAACGTAAAACGTCAATGTGTTGAGCACCCAGACCGGAAATGACCATTTGCTTGGTCTCCGCATTGTTCACGATATCAAAGGTCGGGTCCTCGTCACGCAGGCGGTTGAGGCCGGACATGATCTTGTCTTCCTCACCTTTGTTCACCGGTAAAATCGCCTGTTCAAAGCTGGGCACCGGGAACTCAATGCGTCTCAGGAAAATCGGATGATCCTTTTTACATAAGGTATCGCCCGTCATCGTCACCTGAAGTTTGGTCATGGCGCCGAGGTCACCCGCAACGATGCTGTCCGCCGGCTGGGATTTTTTACCCACCATCACCGACAAACCGTTGACACGCTCTTCTTTATCGCGGTTGCTGTTAAAAATGGTGTCGCCCGCTTTGATGGTGCCGGAGTAGACACGGAAAAGCGAAATACGTCCCACAAAGGGGTCAACGATGGTCTTAAAGACCTGAGCGGCAAAAGGATCGTTCGCATTCGGTTTCAGTTCCAATTTCGTGCCGTCCGCCAAAGTCGCGTCACGAGCGGGTGCTTCTGCCGGTGAGGGCAGATGCTCGAGGGCGGAGCTGATGACGAACTGCATCGCGTCATTGTTCGTAGCGGAACAGCCATAAACAGGTTTCACCAAACCTTGGCGAATCGCTGCTTTCAAACCGTTCTTGAACTCTTCATCAGTGAAGGGCTCATCGGCGAAGAATTTTTCCATCAGTTCTTCAGAGGATTCCGCGACTCTTTCTTTTAAGACATCCAGAATCTCTTGCACTTCATCTTCGCGCTCTGCCGGGAAAGCCATTTTCTCGGCGTTGCCGTTCGCGGTTACTTTATATGCTTCTTTCTTCACCACATCGATGAAGGAAGTAATTTTCTCGTTCTCAACCGTAGGCAGCATAAAAGGAATGACTGCATCACCGGCATACTCTTGGATTTCCTGCAGGGCTTTGTTGAAGTCCGTGTGCGCCTCATCCAATTTATTAATCACGAAAATATAAGGAATGTCGCGGCCGTTGCAGTAACGGATTGATTTTTCCGCACCGACAGACATGCCGTCTTTTGCCGAGAGGATAATCATGCTGCTGTCAGCAACGCGCAAAGCCTCGACTACTTCGCCCATAAAGTCAAAATCACCCGGTGTATCCAAGAGATTAACCTTGGTACCCTGCCAATCGAAGGCAGCCATAGAGGTGTTGATCGAAATCTTACGTTTGGTTTCCTCACTGTCAAAGTCCATCGTGGTATTGCCATCGTTGACCTTGCCCAAGCGATCAATTGCCTTTGCATTGTAAAGCAAAGCCTCGGCAAAAGATGTCTTCCCTGATCCGCTGTGGCCGAGAATGGCGACGTTACGAATCTGCGTAGTGGGATAATTTTTCATATCCTGTTCCCCCAATCGAAACAAAAAGTCAGTAATAACACTGCCCAAAAATTATACTATGCAATTTGAACAAACACTAGCGACAAATCGACAAAATCCAATGACGTTTTCACTGCAATCTGACAAGAGAATCATTGCTATAAATGGGGTCGCCAAACAATGCTTGAAACTAGACTTTGTCTAAAAGAGCAAAGTTAATACACCTCAATCTCACTGATGCAGGTGTCCAGCATATCGTCGCCGTAATAGGTGCTCAGAATCGTAAGGCGAATTGTTTGCGTGGCATGTGTTTTGTCAAAACGGATGTCGTTCCAGACCCGCATACCATCGTTCAGCTCCAGCTCATAGCGTGCGCCATCGTCAAACTGAATGAGCAATAATGCCGGTCGATGATTGGTATCAAAGAGCCACTGGGATTTGTTATAACCGCCCATCACCCGCAAACCGTTTACAGCTTGTGGCTCTGTGGCGCGCAATTCAATCCACTCGCCTATGCCATCATCCGTGGCGCCTTCGACCCAGGATGTATCGTAGTTCCCGTCAAAGGCATAAAAGGCACTATAGGTACCGAAGTCCGTATCACGTAAAGTTGATGACGCCTCAAACTCGGAAAAGCGAGGTGGATATTGCGGCTCCGGCACAGTCACAGCGCTTGGCGTTGCAGTGGTCACCAGACTTGTCTCTGTTACAACTGCGGCTGGCGGGCCTGTTTCCGTCAATGCACTCACAGTCGTTTCGGAAGGCGCGACAGTGGCCGAATCACTGGTCGAAGCCGTTTGTACGGGGCTGCTGGTGACCGCTGGAGGAGCTGAGGTCTCATGTGGGTCAGACTGAGCATCTTCAATAATCCCCAGCGCAGTACCGGGCTCGGTCCAAACGGTTTCACTTATATGCGTAGCCCGATTCCGGACCTGACTGTCCTCAACCATCCCCGGCCTAATGAGCAGGAAATAAAGGAGCGTGAGAGTTCCTACCAGTAAAATAAGCCCCAAGATGGGAAAGAGAATCCAATACCAGATTTTTCGCGGCTGGTTTTGCACCGGTGCCTGATTCGGATTGAGCCAGGGGTTGTAAAAGGCCGGAACCCCCTGTTGAGGATCTGCCGCTGCGCCCGCTGGGGGCTGTTGATGAGGCTGAATTTCGGGCAACTTCGCACCGCAGTTCGCACAAAAGCGCGCCTGCTCCTGATTGGCAGCTCCACATGCATTGCAAGTCATCATTGTCCCTCCCCCCCTTAAAGCTTGATTCTTAAGTTCTACTATTGACATTCTAACGGGCCAGCGTAGCGCTGGCAATTCAACGGAGGGATACGCAAGAGAGGCTTTTGCCACAGCATTTTTGTTAAAATAAGGGCAAAAGCAAATCAGGAGGCCATTCGATGGAAAACTTCCGGCTCGAACACGACACGATGGGTGAGGTGAAGGTCCCGCAAAGCGCCTATTGGGGTGCACAGACACAAAGAAGTCTGGAGCATTTTGCCATTGGCAGCGAAAAGATGCCGCTGCCCATTATCCGCGCCTTTGCCCTGGTCAAAAAAGCGGCTGCGCGCAGTAACGAAAGCTTGGGTGTACTCGACAAGGAACGGGCTCAGATCATCGCCGATGTTTGTGACGAGATTTTGAGTGGCTCTCTGGATGAGCATTTTCCGCTGGTGGTCTGGCAGACGGGCTCCGGGACGCAATCCAATATGAATATGAATGAAGTGATTGCCAATCGCGGCAATGAGCTGGCGGGAGAAAAGCTGCTGCACGCCAATGACCACGTCAATAAATCGCAAAGCTCGAACGACACCTTCCCTACCGCCATGCATGTCGCGGCGGTGCTGGAGCTGCAGAACAGCCTGATACCGGCTTTTACGGATTTGATTGAGGATTTTGCCAAGTTAGAAGCACGCTATCCTCAGGTCTTGAAATCGGGGCGGACTCATCTTCAGGACGCCACACCGCTACGTTTTTCTCAGGAGGTCTCGGGATGGCGCACGATGCTGGAAGAAAGTCGGGCGATGCTGGAGCGGACGCTGGAACCCCTTTGTGCTCTGGCTTTGGGGGGGACGGCAGTCGGTACAGGCTTGAACTGTCCACCGGGTTTTGATGTGCAAGTCGCTGAAGAGCTCTCGCAAATGGCAGAAGCACCCTTCTACACCGCGCGCAACAAATTCCATGCGCTGAGCAGTAAAGATGCCTTCGTTTTCGCCCACGGGGCTTTGAAAGCTTTGGCGGCGAATCTGATGAAAATCGCCAATGATGTGCGTTGGCTGGCATCCGGTCCACGCTGCGGCCTGGGAGAAATTGCCATTCCGGAAAATGAGCCGGGCAGTTCGATTATGCCGGGCAAGGTCAACCCGACGCAGTGCGAAGCGCTGACCATGGTGGCCGTGCAGGTCATGGGTAATGATGCGGCGCTGGGTTTCGCCGCATCGCAGGGTAATTTCGAACTGAATGTTTTCATGCCGTTAATTGCTTACAATTTTCTGCAATCCACCCGACTCTTGGCCGACGCCATGTGCTCATTCCATTTGCACTGCGCTTCGGGTATTACGGTCAACGAGGCGAAAATGGCTGAGAACATGGCGCGCTCGCTGATGTTGGTGACCGCGTTAAACACGCATATCGGTTACGAAAATGCGGCCAAGATTGCCAAGTATGCTTTTGCCAAGGATATGAGCCTGAAAGAGGCGGCGATGGAACTGGGTTTAGTGAGCGCTGAGGATTTTGAGCGCTGGGTTAAGCCGGAGGAGATGGTGTAAGGGCTATTTCGGAGGCGTTATCCAACAAAATATAGATATGAAAGGTAGAGCAGAACAAATGAAACACCGTTATCTAATTATCGGAGCGGGTGCCGTAGGAGGTACATTAGCAGCTTATTTACATCATGCGGGATATGATGTTTCCGTAATTGCAAGAGGAAAAAATCTGCAGACTATCGTTAGTCGAGGAATACAGGTACTGGCACCAGATAATCCTTATGCTAACAGTGGGCGTCCGGAATTGTTGGGTGATAATCACGACATTCTTCCTCCCCAGAAAGATATCGTTGCGATGGTTCAGGCATTTGACGAAGAATCCTACAATGATAAACCTGATGTGATCTTTATAAGTGTGAAGGATTACTCGTTGGATCAAATATTTCCGTTTATAAAGAAAATCAGTCGCAAAGAGACCTTGCTTATACCTGTGCTCAATTCCTTGACGGCAGGTCAAAGACTCGATGATGCTCTAAATGGTCAGGGTATGGTCGCTCCCGGCATCGCTTATGTTGCCGTCGCAAGAAAAGAAGAAGGCGTTATCCAACAGCAATTGAATTTTTATTCCATAGTGTTCGGACGTTTGGATAAAAAAGAACCTACTCCAATGATGTTGTCGGTAAAAGAAGACTTAGCTGGCAGTGGAATCGATGCCATCATCAGTGAAGATTCATTGCAAGCTGCCTTGAGGAAGTTCTTCCGGGTTTCTCTTTTATCCACTCTTGAGTGTGCTTATAACTGTTCAGCCGGAGGCATCGCCGAGAGCCCGGAGCGCATGAAGCTTTTTGAAGCCATGGGACGTGAACTCCTTCAGATATCAAAAGCTATCGGAAAACCTTTAGATGAGCAACCGCTCAATGAAGCGATTAAAGCAGTATACGAAAGTCATCCCGATTACCAAACCTCTCTCAAAATTGACTACAATAAAGGCAGGAAAACCGAATTCCAAGCCCAGATTTTCGATGTCGTAGAGCTTGGTAAAAAGCATGGATTAGCGATGGAAGCTTACACGAAAGCTGCACGAATGCTTGGTTATAAAAAGTAGATACTATCTCTCATTTCGGAGGCGAGTACATTTTTCCCAAGACGAAATCAACTAAACGTAAGGGCAAAAGCCGATTCGCCAAGACCAGAACCTTATAAACCAAACCACCCACAACCTGACTTTTGGGATTCCGTTGGTTCGCTAAGCGCCATAGAGCACGAGCCACGCTTTCGACAGGCAAACCATTCTCTTCGTCTTTCTCCATGCGTCTAATCGAGGCCAGCTCTGCTTTAGCATATGGGCTGTTCGAATCGAGAAGTGTTTCGCGAGCTGCTGTAAAAGGGGTCTTTATATCACCCGGGCAAAATACAGTCACGCGTATCCCCAAATCTTTGACCTCTAAGTCAAGACTGCGGGCAAGCGTGATAATGGCCGATTTACTTGCCGCATAAAAGGATTGATAAGGGATGGGTACAATTCCGCCAACCGAGGACAGGCAAAGTATTCGACCGTAACCCTGCATTCGCATCTGCGGCAAGACCGCCCGCATCTGACGCACGGTCCCAAACACATTGACGTCAAACTGCTTCTGGTAGGCTGCTTCTGGACTGGTTTCCAATGCTCCTCCGATACCGAAACCGGCATTGGCAATGAGTAGGTCAATCTGCCCTTCCCTTTGCACCACTTCGTTGATGGCCGCCTGTACCTGAGGTTCCGACTGCACGTCGCAGGGGAGATGGATGATGCCATTTTGTTCGATCTGACGTCTGCTGAGTTCATAGACACTGTAGCCACGCTGGGCAAAATACAAGGCCGTCGCCTGACCGATACCGGACGAACCGCCGGAGATCACTAAGACCGGTTTTTTAGACATGCTCTCTTCTCCTCTTTGGCGGTTTGCGGCGCGGCTTTTGCCAAATCATAGCGCATTTACGCGGCTAAGGGTAGCTACTGTTTTATGTAGCTCGTTGTTTGAAGCTAGGACTTTCTACTCGGCATACGGCTGACAAATTGATAGAATATGCCTATACCGTTCAGGAGGAGGAGAAAAATGATGCCTAAAGTACACTCTGAAGCTGACTTTACTCTTGCTTTACAAGAGAATCTTGACTACCGCAAGTCTTTAGAAGGAAGCATCAACAGTGCTTTACCTTTATGTGTCACGTCAACAGACTATCGCAATAAGGCTGCAGAGTTTCGCTTTTCAGCTCCGGCCTGGACAAGTAACATGTCGGGTTTCGTTCATGGTGGAATTATTGCGACGATTATCGATATCGCGATGTCTGCTGTCACCTTAAGTTATTATGAGAATTTGCGCATACCTACAATTGAGCTAAGTATTAAATACCTTAAGTCTGTTCCGGTAGAACAAGAGCTGGCGGTAAGTGTCCAAATTTTTGAAGGAGGCTCGCGTTTGGTGCATGCCAATGCTACGATATTAAATCCGGAAAATGCAGATATTTTAGCGAGCGGCACGGCCATGTTTTACGGACTGAAAAACAAAACAAGTCCATCGAACTCGACTGAAAATATTAATTAACATAGAGAAGGATATAACATGAATCAAGAGTTACTCAAAGAATATGCCCGCTTCGCCGTTAAAAGTGGCGTTAACTTGCAAAAAGGGCAGGAACTGAAACTTTTTATTTCGGTGGAGCAAGCCGAACTGGCCCACCTCATCGTCGCCGAAGCTTATGCAGCAGGCGCTGCAGAAGTCTCTGTAGAATGGCGTGACGACAGCATCGAGCGTATGGCCTATGAAAATGTCAGTGCAGAACGACTCAGTGAAGTGAAAGAATGGCAAAAGTCTCGCCTCATCCGTGAAGTTGAGGTTCTTCCTGCCGTCATCCATGTGGACAGCTCGGACCCGGAAAAATTGAAAGGCATAGATCCGGCACTGCTCATGCAGGTTATCAGTTCCAGACACCAGGTCATGAAGCCATACAAAGATCAGATGGACAACAAGTACCAGTGGACCGTAATAGCCGCCCCATCTAAGGCCTGGGCTCAGAAAGTCTTCCCTGCTCTTGCTGTTGAAGAGGCAGTCGATAAGCTTTGGGAGCTCATTTTATCAGCCGTTTATCTGAAAGAAGGTGAGGATGTTAATGCGACTTGGGAAGAGCGCAATGCAAACTTCCTCAAGCGCAGCGCCGCTCTAAACGAGATGAAACTAAAAGAATTGCAGCTCAGCAACAGCCTGGGGACTGACTTAAGTATCGGACTTTTACCTGGCTCCATTTGGGCAGCCGGGGGCGAACTCAGCTTGCGAGACATCTACTACAACCCCAATTTGCCCACGGAAGAATGTTTCACGACACCTGACTACCGCACAGCCAATGGCATCGTTTACGCCTCCCTGCCCCTCTCCGTTCGCGGAGCCTTAGTCGAAGATTTTTGGATTCGTTTCAGCGCAGGCAAGGCCGTCGATTGCGGCGCCCGTTCCGGAGAGGATATTCTGCGCGAACTGCTCGCAACGGATACCGGAGCCTCCTACCTGGGTGAAATTGCGCTTGTTCCTGCCAGTTCACCAATAAGGCAGAGCGGCGTGCTTTTCTACAACACGCTTTTCGACGAAAACGCAGCTTGCCATTTGGCTCTGGGTGAAGCATACACAGCCAATGTTGAAGGCTATAAAGAGCTGTCACGTGCACAGCTCTATGAGATGGGTGTCAATGACTCGGCCATTCATGAGGATTTCATGATTGGTACAGAGGACATGAAAATCACCGCAATTGGCTATGATGGGCAAAAGTATCTCATCATGGAAAACGGCGAGTGGGCTTTTGCCATTTAAGTAACACATCCAAAAACGGCTCATTAAAAAAACATTTATTGAGCTTGGGCATGCGGACAAAAAGTTGGACATAGATGCAGGAGGTAAATCTGCATGTATAGTCGAGAAGTCATGGATTACGTATTAAGTGTTTACGATGAGATTGGGAATGTAAATAAGACGGTAAAGACATTGAAGTATCCCAGCCGAGGCTCTTTACAAGGCTGGATTAAACGTCGAGAGGCAGGAACACTTCCGGAGATCAAAGAAATTCGCATCAAAAAGAAGAGACGCAAGTTCACTGCTGAAATGAAACGCGAAACCATTCAACGATGCATCGAACAAAACCTATCCCCTATTGCTGTCGCCAAAGAGCTTGGCGTAGAGAACCGACAAATCTATACTTGGCATAGAAAACTACAAGAGGAAGGATTGGTGGGAGCATTGCCCAAGAAAAACCACCCCAAGCAAATGGAGCTACTCCGTCTGATGCAGAGCTGATGAAGCAGATGAAGGCTGAAATGCGTCACATGCAGATGCAAATCGACATTCTCAATGAAACACTCAAAGTGCTAAAAAAAGGCCCCGGCGTCATCCCGAGTCAACTGAAGAACTCGGAAAAGGTAGTGATCGTTGATGCCATACGGGGAAAGTATTCACTACCGGAGTTACTAGAAGAACTCCAGCTGAAACGAAGCAGTTACTATTACCACAAAAGCAGAAAAGATTCATCGAATCCATACGAAATGGTCAGAGGAAGACTGCGAGAACTGTTTAAAGCAAACCATAGAAGGTACGGTTACAGACGGCTCAAGGTGCTGTTGCAACGAGAGGAAATTCGGATATCGGAGAAGATTATCCGACGTCTGATGAAAGCGGAAAGGTTGGTTGCAAAGGACATAAGCGTCTCCGTTATAACTCTTATCTCGGAGAAGTCAGTCCTCCCGCCCCTAATCTATTGGAACGTGACTTTCATGCGGATGCGCCAAACCGTGTCTGGCTCACAGACATCACCGAGTTTGCCATACCGGCAGGCAAGGTCTATTTGAGCCCCATTATTGATTGTTATGATGGTCTGGTGGTCTCACGAAGCATGGGTGTGAGCCCTAATGCCGACTTGGCTAACAAGAGCCTTGATTTAGCCGTGTTGTCTTCAAAAGGAGCAAAGCCGATTATCCATAGTGACCGCGGAGCACACTACCGATGGCCGGGATGGCTAAAACGCATAAAGAAATACGGCCTAACACGCTCCATGTCGAAGAAGGGCTGTTCTCCTGACAATGCAGCCTGTGAAGGTTTCTTTGGAAGATTGAAAAATGAGTGTTTTTATGGTGAGGATTTTAATGGATACAGCATTCAAGCATTCATCCGATATATCGATGAATACATCGATTGGTATAACGACACGCGAATCAAAGTGAGCTTGAACCAAATGAGTCCACGAGAATTTCGCCGGTCAAAAGGTTATTGCGCGTAAAACCGTCCAACTTTTTGTCCGCACCCCCCTTACTTAATTTTTTCCTGTTAATTTTTTATCAGGTTATAATCCACTTTGCCTAAAAAACCCTTGATATATTCACTTCCTTCTTCCCACTTCTTCTCTTGAAGAATCTGTGGCGGCAAAAGATTGCTTGCAATACCTACTCCGAAATAGCCCTCTGAAAAGTATTCATTGATGTTATCTGGAGTCACTCCCCCTATGGCAACGTATTTCGCGTTATCAAACGGGCCACTCATTGCCTTCAAATATCCTGTTGGTGTATTCGCTGCTGGAAAAAACTTCATCACCTTAAAACCATAATCTAGTGACGTGGCAATTTCTGAGGGCGTATAGACACCGGGTAGAAGTGCATAATTCTTTTTCGCACAATATTCCAAAACACTTAAAGGGGTTCCGGGCGTTAAAAAAAACTGTGCCCCTGCTTCTGCGGCTTGTTTAACAAGGTCAATACTAATAGCAGTACCGGCACCGATTAATGCTCTTTCACCAAAGTGCTTACGTAGCATGCTGATTTGTAAAAGGGCATCTTTACTGTTCAAAGCCACTTCAAAAAACGAGATTCCTCCATTAACAATGGTTTCCGCATAGTTAGTTGCATCGTCTGTCGGTACGTTTCTTAAAATAGCTAGTATTGAATTTTCTCTAATAATTTCCAGTAGATTCATTTAATCACCTCTATTAATGCAAAAGACATGGCTCCATTCATCATTAAACCATGACATCATAATTAAATATACAGAAAATAATGAAATAATTTTATTATTTTCTAGTTTCAGCCTAAATTTCACTCTGTCTTTAACGAATTGTTCAATATTTTCGAAATAATTTTATTTTATAATGATTTTCGATTATACTATTGTTAATAAATCTTCCGGTGAATCTTTTTAATGAGGTACAACTATGGATGATTCTCACAAAGACAATTCTGTGCTTGACAGAATTAAACAAACTTATCCCACGCTCTCTAAAAGCCAAAAACAACTGGCTAATTACATAAGTAAAAATGCTGCTGAGGTAGTAAAACAGACCATTAGCGAATTATTAACACACACCAACTATAAAAGCGAAGCCTCTATCGTTAGTTTCTACCAGGTGCTGGGCTATAAATCGTTCAAGGAATTCAAGCTCATACTCACCCAAGAGCTTGCTAGCCGAACATTCTATCATTCAGAAACAGACATAACTTTTGATGATAGTGCCGGTGAAATTAAAAGTAAGGTTTTTATGGGAGCCGTCAATACCTTACTAAAGAATGCATCAAATCAGATTGAGGAATGCATTACCGCTCAGGAGCTTTTGTATGAAGCAAGCAAGGTTATCATCATTGGCCACGGGGCTTCTTCTGCCTTGTGTCAATATGCTTATTTCCGTTTAACTGAAGTTGGAGTCAGATGCGTATACAATTTGGACGCACATTTCAATGTCGCTCTCCTTGCCAACGCAAATGAAACTGATGTCGTACTGTGTATCTCTCAGTCAGGGGAAACAGCTGATGTGTATAAACAAGTCAATTTAGCCGTGGGGAAGGGATTAAAAGTGGTTCTGATAACAGGGAGTGAGCAGTCTAGCTTGGCAAATCTTTCATACTGCGTATTAAGCATTGATAGTGAAGAAGTGAAATCGCTTACAGATTCGATGAACTCGCGTATTGCTCAGTTTTGTTTGATCGATGCTCTTTTTACAATGATCAGTATTCGATATGCCAAACATACCATAAAGCAATTACATGAGACTAGAAATGCATTTAAAACATACAAACTAATTGATTAATTTCTAAGTTTTTATTTGTCATTTATAACCATGAGGAGGACAAAAATGATGAAATACATTATAACGATCGACGGAGGCACTACGAATACTCGAGCAGTACTATGGGACACGTCTAAAAATAAAATAGCAGAAACCAGAAAAGATGTGGGAGTTAGAAACACAGCAATAGATGGTAACAATAGTCGCCTAAAAACTGCAGTAAAGCAAAGCTTGGAAGAATTGTTAAGTGGTAGCGCTTTGACATATTCTGATATCATTTTAATTATTGCCAGTGGGATGATTACTTCTGACGTAGGACTGGTCGTTGTGCCGCATCTTTTGGCACCTGCATCTTTAGATGATATTGCTAATGCCACCAAGCCTCTTCTTTTGCCGGAGATCTGTCCCCTCCCAATTTATTTCATTCCTGGTATTAAAAATTTTGACGAACTTGCGCTCAATTTCAAAAATTATGAAGCAATGGACATCATGCGCGGTGAAGAAACAGAAAGTTTAGGGATTATTGAGGCAGTTCATGAAGGCAATCCGCTGATAATTGTTTTACCGGGTTCACATAATAAGTTCGTTGCGGTAAATGAGAAACGCCAAATTACCGGATGTCTGACTTCTATATCTGGTGAAATTCTATCTGCAATCACAAATGAAACAATTATTGCAAAGTCCGTCAATAAAAATTTCGTATCAGCTACCGAGTTTGATTTACAGTGGATGCTTCTGGGTTACAGTAATGCTAAGAAAGTTGGTTTAGGTCGAGCCTGTTTTTCAGGAAGAATTCTTTCGTTATTCAACGAGAAAAATCCGGTTAAAATTGCAAACTATATACTTGGTGCGTCATTGGTGGGTGACATAGAAGCAATTAAAAACTCGTCCGCACTTTCTGCAACTCCTCAAACACATGTTGTCGTCTGCGGTAAAGCACCTTTACAAGAAGCAATACTAGAAATACTGAAGTATGAAAATGTATTTGCAAAAATCGAAACTTTTGAACCACAAGAAGGGTTTTCAGCTTCAGCATTGGGCGCCTATCTCGTAGCGGAAAAAAAGCACTTACTTTGATAAGTTGAAGAGAATAAACAGTTGAAAGGCAGGAACAAACAAAGTATGAAAGTCGTAATTACAGATTATCAATATGAAGATGTCAATTCTGAGCGATCCATCATCGAAACAGCGGGGCACGAATTATTAACTTATCAGCTCAAAGAACCCAAAGAACTATATTCTGTAATAAGAGATGCTGATGCCGTTATCACCCAATACGCAGATATTAATGCGCAAGTCATTGAACAAATGGAGAATTGCAAGATAATCATCAGATATGGAATTGGCTACAATAACATTGATAGTGAGGCAGCCGGCAGAAAGGGGATTTTTGTCTGTAACGTCCCTGATTATTGCATAGAGGAAGTGTCAGACCAGGCAAGTGCCATGATTCTTGCACTGGGGAAAAAATTGCCAATCTTAACCAAGGCCCTAAAGAACGGGGATTGGGGTTACTCAAGCGTTGTTCCCTTATTTAGGTTTTCCCATTGTACATTGGGCTTGATCGGTTTTGGACGTATACCGCAAATGCTTGCAGCTAAGATGCAAGCTTTTGGTATGAAAATAATGGCCTATGACCCTTACTTGGATGAACAATCAGCTTCAAAAATGAACGTGAGAAAAACAGACTTAGAAGAGTTACTGAGAACTAGTGACTTTGTTTCCATCCATTGCCCACTAACGGAAGAAACACATCATCTAATAGACAAAAAAGAACTACAGCAAATGAAATCGACTGCATTCATAATTAACACTGCGCGAGGAGGCATTATCAACGAACAGGCATTAATTGAAGCTCTTTCCGAAAAAATTATTGCAGGAGCTGGCCTCGACGTATATGAAAGCGAACCGGTGGAGCAGACCAATCCTTTGCTACAAATGGATAATGTTATCGCTACACCTCATAGCGCTTGGTATAGCGAAACTGCTATTAATTCTTTACAAAGAAAGGTTGCCGAAGAAGTCGTTAACGTACTGTCAGGTCATGACCCCTTCAATTGCGTCAACCAGCGATACTTTACATGATTCTAGATTTCTTGATAGTAGCAGCAAGAATAAAAAATGCTCTTAGGCTAGTCACTTGGACCCAAACTAATCTGATTTTGTAATCTTCGTGATAACCCAAGAGCAAAACGATAACTGAAATGTTGATTCCAAGTTAGTGCAGAGGTAAGAAAATTATCTTATCTTCCCATCAGCTTTTAACTGGGCAATAATTTCAACAATTTCCTGAGTACTGTTAGCAATTATGGCACCGGATTCACGTAGTGCATTTTCTTTGCTCTCGGCACTACCCGTTCCGTCAGCTGACACGATTGCACCTGCATGACCCATGCTTTTGCCTTTCGGGGCATTCTTCCCGGCAATAAGCGCAATCACCGGTTTCTTCACATAGTTTTTGATATAAGAAGCAGCAAGCTCCTCTTCATTGCCCCCGATTTCACCGATGATGATCATGCAGTCAGTCTCTGGATCGGCCTCAAAGTCCGGTATCACATCAACAAAAGCAGAACCGGGTATCATGTCCCCGCCGTTGCCGACACAAGTAGACTGACCAATGCCATGATTCGTCAACATAAAAACCGTTTCATAACAATTCGTAGCTGAGCGGCTCATTACACCGACATGACCCGGACTGAAAATGCGATGCGCCATAAAGCCGACTTTGCACTTTCCGGGAGAGATGACCCCAAATGAGTTGGGACCGAAGAGGCGAATGTTGCGTGCCTTTGCCAAGTGATAGCAATGCATCATGTCATGAACCGGAACATGTTCCGCGATGGTAAATATTTGGGGGATGCCCGCTTCAATTGCTTCTTTAATTGATGCTGCGGTAAATTTTGCAGGGACAAACACAACACTCGCATTCGCGCCAGTTGCATTTTTTGCCTCCAGCACAGTGTCATACACCGGTATACCTAAAACAACTTGTCCGCCTTTCCCGGGGGTTACTCCTGCAACAATATTCGTACCATACTCCAACATTTGCTCTGTATGAAATGTACCTTCTCTACCAGTTATGCCCTGAACTATCACACGGGTATTTTGATCAATAAGAATACTCATTTTTTCAGCCTTTCCACCAATGTGCTAACGGCTTCCCTTAAACCCGGTACTGTGATGATATTGGCGCTAAGTGGCTGCAATATTTCCAAACCAAGTTCCTTATTTGTACCTTCCAATCTAACAATGATGGATTTTGTCTTGTCTAAATTATTCCATGCCTTAACTATCCCGTTAGCCACTTCGTCACAACGGGTTATCCCTCCGAAGATGTTAATCATGACTGATTCCACACCTTCGGTAGAGAACAAGATCCTCAAAGCTTCCTTAATTCTATCGGAGGTTGAACCACCACCTAAGTCTAGAGCAGCGGCTACCGCATAACCTTCTTTTGAAATTAAGTCTATGCAGCTCATGAGCATGCCGGATCCGTTCGACATGACTGCAACTTTCCCACCTTTTTCTACTGGGATGTATAAAAAGTTATAAAGTTCTGCTTCTTTTACCAAGGGTTCCTCATGTGCTTTCTCTTTAATACTCTGCATATCTTGATGCCTAAACAAAGAGCTGTCATCTATTTGAACTTTCCCGTCAATTGCAATAAAATCCGCTTCTTCCGTAACGACCAAAGGGTTTATTTCACAGAGCAAACAGTCATAGGTCATAAAGCATGCGTAAAGCTTCTTTATGAGACTTAAAAGTGGCTTCTGTAGCTCACTCCCTAACTTCGCTTGTGAGCTGAGGTAACGCACATGATAATCGCTAACACCGATTAAGGGGTCAATCGTAAGCTTGATGACCTGGTCGGGTTTTTCTTTAGCCACCTCTTCTATATCCATACCGCCCGATGTTGAAAAGATAAGCATAGGCATCTTGCTGAGTCGATCCAGCATGATAGATAAGTAGAACTCCTTCTCATATCGTGCTTTTTCAACTATCATGACTTCATTAACGGTAAAACCGAGCATCTCTTTATGGAGTAAATCCTTCAGGTGTTGACTGAGTTCATTTTCATTATCGGCAAAACGAACGCCGCCAGCCTTGCCACGCTTACCCGCAGGGATTTGAACCTTAGCTACAAGAGGATACTCTAAGCCTGCTTTTTTGACTTCTACTATAAAATCGTCATGACTCGAAACCGTAGCAGCCTTCATTGTCGGTATGGCGAATTGTTTAAAGAGCTCCCGGGCTTGATATTCGAGTAGATTCATCTATTAGTCCCCCCAAAGCTCGTCATCATTGGGAACATGAGCGTTAGATTTCACATAAGCAATTCTGCTCACATTAAAGAGATGTTTATAACTCAGATTTTCAGAAATGGAATTGTTACCCCAGCTGCCACAACCTAGGGTCGTCGTTGCGGACAAACCATTCGCAAAACTCCCGCCATTTGAAGTGGCACATGTTTGGTTGATGAGAAAGCGTGAGACAGGCAAGACCAATGAAGCTGCTTCAATATGTTCCTTGTTATTAGAGTGAATGCAAACCGAATGGCCTTTTCCTTCAAATTCTAAGTTTTCTTTTGCAATTTTTATCGCTTCGTCCCATTCAGAGTATGGATAGATAGAGATAACTGGGCACATTTTTTCTTTAGATAGTAGGTCTAAATCGCCATACTGTTCAGGCTGGACTACAATGATACGAGTCTCTTGCGGCACATCAATGCCAGCAAGTTTTGCAACATCGTAGGCTGATTTTCCTACACAGTCTTTATTCATTACACCGTCAGGGAACAGCGTTTCGCGAAGTTTTTTAACTTCATCGACTTTATCTGCAACATAGGCGCCATACTTGGTAAAAAGCGCTTTTACTTTATCCATATCTTCCTGAGGTGTGATGGTCGTTTGTTCACACGAACAGATGATACCATGGTCAAATTCTCTGCCGTCAATGATACTTTGGACGGCCTTATCTAGGTCAATATCTCTATCTAAGATGCACTGCACATTACCAACACCCACGCCGAATGCTGGTTTTCCGGAAGAATATGCCGCCTTCACCATTCCCATGCCACCAGTAGAAATGCACACGTCCGTTAGTTTCATGACATTGGATGATAGTTCAACCGATGGTTCTTGAATACACTGAATAAGATTTTGAGGTGCACCCAGTTTCTCTAATGCTTCATTCATGAGCTCTACTGTACGGTAACTGCATTTTTTGGCACGAGGGTGAGGGCTGATAATTACTGCATTTCTACCTTTAATAGCAAACATCGCATTGCACATCGGTGTCACTATAGGATTCGTTGTAGGTGTAATAGAGCCAATGACTCCCATTGGCTTAGCCACTTCCACGATGCCTTCTTCTTCAATGTAACGTATAATGCCCACACTCTTCTTGCCCTTTAAATGTGACCACAGGATTCTTGCCTTGCCTAGATTTTTCTTAATTTTATGGTCTACTCTACCCATGCGGGTTTCTTCTACGGCCATTTCTGCCAAGGGTATCGCTTCATCAAAAACGGCTTTAGCAATAGCCTTAACCAGTTGATCGATTTGTTCCTGGCTATACTTTTCTACTTCTGACTGTGCGACTCTGGCTTTGTCAACCATACTTTGAACGGTTTCTTGTGCTGTCATGACCTTATATCTCCTTACTTAATATGCGAGCATGTCTTCGGCTGTCTTGCTGGTTTGTCTATAATTATTTTCAAAACCACTCTGAACGTTGACTAAAGGAGGATAGTCATAAGGATTATCGAATCCAAAATCCCCGCTGGATAAGTCAGCGTATGCCTTGTTAAACACATCACTCTGAACCAGTTTATCCATATACTCTTTTTCCGTAGCTTGATCCAATACAGGTTCCAAAATACGTTCTTCACTGTCAAATAGGTCGATATTTTCTTTTGTGGTTGTAATAAGAATAGTCTGTCCGTCACCTGGAGAGAGTGAATTTATCATTGACCAGGGCCCACGCACAGCTGCTGTCATAATAGAAACTTTGTCATAGCCCTTATTCTTTAAATTATTGTAAGATTTTCTTATCACCGCTTCAGACGCGTGCCTGGAAACCATAACAGCTTCCTCTTCCGGCCAGCCTTTGGCAATTAATTCTTTCTTAACAGCATCATCCAAATATCCGCCCATAAAAACAACGTAGCCTCTCTTATCACCTTTTTGGATAATTTCTGCAAAAATCTCATGTTGTGAAACAGAGAAATCAAGCGTCATGCAGATACGATAGCCGTGTTCAATAAGGGCCTCTGCTGCTTCCTTTGATGCGGGTACTGCAGGCAGTTTGAACACGATATTGGGCTTGTCGGTTTTGAGCTCTTTCTTAAAAGCTTCCCACCAGTAATCTGCCTGTGCAACCATTTTTTCGGTATTCTTATACTGTAGAGGTGAAACCTGCACACAGACAAAACCATATTCACCATCGGTTAGTTCAAAAATAGGTCTAAGTTCTCTTGCCGATAAAGAACATATCTTTGTGAAAATCATTGAGGTGAAATCCTCTACAGAAATGGATTCATTCTCTGCCTTAATCTCACTTAAAACACGATTATATTCCTTCGGTAAATCCTTCTCGTAAAGACAGATTTTCGCAGGGTTCGAAGTTACCCAACGCGCTCCGCGACGCATTCCAAATGTCAAACCATAGGCAAAATCATGTCCATACACGGTTTTTAATTCGCCTTTGTCATATAGCTCGCTAAATCGGCGGGTTTGGCTTTTCTGGATATTCTTTAATTCCTCCAAAGTCGCTTCTCTCAGCCTTTTGCCACCAAAATGTGAAGCAAGGTCTAAAAATCCGTTACGAGCAATTTCCAAATCTTCTTCTTTTAATTCATCTTTAGCAATTGCCGGATTGATGACCCATTGCAAAAGGTAAGAGTTCAGATCTAGAAATAAATCTGAAGCAATGAGGGAATAGTCGTAAGCATGCTTGCTATCCGTTTTAATCTTCTCTTTTAATAAGTCTTGTACTTTGACGGCTTCCGCACTAAAAGACTTGGGAGCGTCGATAAACAAGAGTTTTTTTCTGAGATCTAAGAACAATTCGTGCATAAATATATCTCCTTTTTTAGTTTGAAAAATTGATGCAAACTTCTTACCTAGCTAAATCATAGGATGTTTATTTGCATAAAGCATTGGCTGTGACAAAGCTTTTTATGCTAATCTCGAGCATTAAGTGGTTTATTTCAAAAAATACTGATAAATAAGGCTTTTTAGACATTTTTCGGTTCAAAAAAAGCCAAAAAAACGCATTTAAGGAAGCAATAATATCTTTAATCCCTGCTTGCTTTTGACCAAGTTAAATCCGCTTTCCCATTCTGATAAAGCTAATCTGTGACTTACCAACTTGCCCAGATTTATACTTCCTTTACTAAGTAAATCCAGAGCATAACGCCAAGATTTTCGGCTAGAAGTAAAACCTGTATGGACTGTTATTTCTTTACGCACTAATAAATCGAAATCAAATTGAACGTCTTGCCCATAGAGTGCAATTTGAGTTAAGTGTCCGCCTTTTTTTAGTACGAGCAAACAGTTTTTTAAAGACGAAACATGGCCACTACACTCAAGCGCATGATCAAAGAACGGAGCATTGAGATATTTTTGAATCTCATCTGTCTGGACATTTATTGTCTCTTTAACTCCAATTTCTCGTGCAATATTAAGACGCGATTGATCATTATTTGTCCCGGCAATCATTACTTCAGCGCCTACTGCTATACATACCTGTGCAGCCAACAGTCCAATAGGACCCGGACCGGAAATGAAAACTCGGTCTTGAGTTTTTATTTTGTTTCTTACAAGAAGGCTGTGACAAACACATGCCAGTGGTTCCGTCAGCGCTGCTGTGTCATCTGTGATATTGTCAGGGACCTTGAAACTTGTGGAGGATGGTACTTTTATATACTCAGCAAAACCTCCATTAACTAAACACCCAATCGCGGTCCGTTGTTCACAGAGATATGCTCGTTCCGATAAACAATAGTCACATTTCCCGCAAGACGAAACGGTGGTCATGGAAACAACACGGTCACCGATTTCAAACTCTGTGATATCGTCTGCCTTCTGTACAACCGTTCCGCAAAATTCATGTCCCACAGTCACCGGAGGATTCACCATAAACTCGTCTGCCTCTATGTGTAAATCTGTGCCACAAATGCCTGTTGCCATGACCTTTACAAGGAGTTCTCCAGCATTAATTTCCGGTGGGGAAATATCCTGCAATTCCAGAAACCCTATTCCTTTTTGTGTTTTTCTCAGCGCTTTCATATGCATCCTCTTCTCCAGTAGTTCAAATTTCTTTTGTTCAATGCATAAAATAACCACCGTTTACATCAAGAGTGAATCCGGTAATATAATCCGACAAATCACCTGACAAAAAGTAAACCGCTTTCGCAACATCTAAGGCTGTACCAAGCCGTTTTAATGGGACTGATTCCGCATCATCATTTCTGCCGGCAGTCATTTCGGTTGTGATAAAGCCGGGGGAGACCGCATTCACGTTGATTCCATAGGGAGCTGCGTGCCTAGCATATGCTTTTGTTAGGGCAAGGACACCCCCTTTTGCTGCACTGTAATCCACACCTGCTTTCCAACCACCAAGCTGTCCGGCTTGGGAAGCCATATTGATAATGCGTCCGTACTTTCTTTGTTTCATATAGATTAAAGCAGCTTGCGAACAGAGATGAGTCCCGCGCAAATCGATTTGAATGACCCTTTCCCAGAGCTCGATGGTCATATCAGGTATGGGTGTGTTATCAATTATTCCGGCATTATTGACTAAAATATCGATACGTCGGTCTTCCTCAAACACGCTTGCCATGGCCGTGTTTATTGAGTCCTGGCTTATTACATCAATTAGTAATGGTTTTGCAGAATACCCCTTAGCATTTAATGATTGTGCAGCCTGTTCTGCTGCTTCAAAAAGGATGTCTGCGATATAGCATTTTGCCCCAAAAGAGCACAGTAAATCTGCAACAGCGAGTCCGATTCCCCTTGCGGCACCAGTGACAATCGCTGTTTGACCGTCTAGTCTTCCAATCATTTTCTATCTCCTAAGATTACCCGCCTAAATAAGCTTTCTTAACTTCAGGCATATCAATCAGCTCTGAACTTGGACCGCTAAAGCGAACTTTACCGACCTCCATAACATAGGTTTGCTGACTGATGGACATTGCCATTTGCGCATTTTGTTCAACTAAAACCATAGGAATGTGCTGTTCAGCCTGGATTCTTTCGATGATTGCAAACATTTCTTCGACAATAACCGGAGCCAGTCCCAAGGATGGCTCATCGAACATTAGCAACTTAGGTCGAGCCATGAGCGCACGGGCAATAGCTAACATCTGCTGCTCACCTCCGGAGAGAGTACCACCCAATTGTTTCATCCTCTCCTCTAAGCGTGGAAACATTTTGTGGACCATTTCCATGTCTTCGGCCATCTCGGCTTTGTTTGTTTTCCTTGAATAAGCTCCCATTTCCAGGTTCTCTGCAACCGTTAAGTCATAGAATATTCTTCTTCCTTCAGGAACATAAATGATTCCTTCTCGAACGATATCGTGTGTTGGTAAATTTGTTATGTCCTTGCCGTTAAATTCGATGCTGCCACCAACCGTTTTATTCAAGCCAAGTATGGTACGCATTAAAGTAGATTTACCGGCCCCGTTAGCACCAATAATCGAAACAATCTCATCTTCACCGACATTGAAAGAGACATCATGTATTGCTTGTACTTGCCCATAAAAAACGTTCACGTTCTTTACATTCAACATCTTGCCACCTAATCCTTCTTTTTGTAGCGCGAACCAAGATACGCCTGAATAACCGTATCGTTGTTCTGTATTTCACGCGGTCCGTCTTCTGCGATTTTTTTGCCAAAGTTCAATACCGTAAGACATTCACTAATCGACATAACAACGTCCATATTGTGTTCGATAAGTAGTAACGTGATTCCGTTTTCATTGACTCTTTTTAGCAAATTAATAAAACCGCTTCGCTCAACAGGGTTTAAGCCTGCTGCCGGTTCGTCAAGCAATATAAGTTTCGGATTAGGCATGAGTGCTCTACCCAGCTCGAGAATTTTCTGATTTCCATATGGGAGATTTCGCACACGTTCATCGCGCAAGTGAGACATCCCTAAAAAAGCTAACATCTCGTCTGCTCTTTCTTGCAACTCTTTTTCTTCTCTATTTGCTCTTGGAATATTGACCATAAAGTCAATAACACCGCTATCGTACTTCCTCTGTAAGCCAATCATCAAATTTTCCAGGCAAGTCATGCTACTAAAGAGCCTAATGTTCTGAAACGTTCTGCTGATACCCAATCTGGAAATTTGATATGAAGGGAGCCCGGTGATGTCCTGACCTTCAAAATATATACTGCCACTCGTTCTCTTTAACTCTCCCGCGACCATATTAAGAGTTGTCGTTTTTCCGGATCCGTTGGGTCCAATTAATGCGTGTATACTCTTTTCATAGACCGTAAAGGAAAGATTGTCGACAGCTACCAAACCGCCAAAGTGTTTAGTCAGCCCTTCAATTTTTAAGATTTCTTTCCTCATCGGATCCTCCTTCTGCGACTAGCACTTCTTCGCCTTTTCTGAGCTTTCTGAATATGGGCAAATCTTTGATTGATACAATACCGTAAGGCAGCACCATGATGCAGAACAATACAATTACGCTAAACACAAGCCAATAATAATCCTGCATGAATCTGAGTAATTCCGGTAGCACGGTGATGGTAGTTCCCCCAATAATGCAGCCCGCTATTGATCCGATGCCCCCCAGCATTAACATCATGAGGAATTTTGTTGACATATCAAAGGTAAAATCCGAAGGATTAATATATCCCATAAGGTGAGAATATAAACCTCCTGCAAATGCAGTAAAAGCTGATGACAGGATAAATGAACGGAGCTTCACTTTTGAAATATTTATTCCCACACTCTCAACTGCAGTGTCATTGTCTCTGACAGCCTTAAATGCGCGACCCCATTTTCCGTTAATAATTCTCGAAGCCATCCACGCCATAATGAGCAAAACAGCTAACAAGAAGTAAAACATTTTTGATGAGGTATTTAGTTCATAGCCCAAAATACTCAATGAGGGAATACTAATGACGCCCTGGGTTCCACCGGTAATGTCTGCCAAGTTTGTTAAAAGCAGTCTCATTATTTCTCCAAAGCCAATCGTCGTTAAGGTTAAATAAATACCACGAATGCGAAGACTAGGATAGCCTAAAACATAACCTACGATTATTCCCACAATGACAGAACAAAATACGCCTATCCAATTGTTCCAGCCGAGCTGTGTCGACATTAACGCGCTCGTATAAGCACCTGCAGCAAAAGTTCCTGCCATACCCAAGTTCACTTGACCAGTCAAACCAGTAATAAAATTCAATCCCAGCACAGCAATGATATTTATGATGGCTTGATCAGCCAACATAATATAGTAATTGTTCTTCGTCATAACCGGGATTAACAATGCGACTACAAGCACGAGTAATATAGGAAGCACTTGTTTGAATCGTTTATTCATCTTTTTTCCTTTCTCGTTTTCTCGTAATCTAACTTCTTCTACGTTGATTTTTCCCCAATAAGCCCGTTGGCTTAATGAGCAAGAAGAAAATAAGAGCAACAAAAGCAACAATATCTTTGTAAATTGCCGGGCCAGCTAATAAATACATGTTCTCAAGGATTCCGATAACCAAACCACCGACAATGGCGCCACCGATGGTACCAAAACCACCTACGACACCCGCAGCAAAACCTTTGAGCGAAATGCTATTGGCCATATTGATGTCAATATTAAAGATAGGCGCAACCAAAATACCGATTATTCCGCAAATCACCGCACTATACGCAACGGTAATCATAATATTCTGATTTACATTTATCCCCATAATTGCTGCTGCTGTTTGGTCTGAGGCCACACAACGCATCGCTTTGCCTAGTTTCGTACTGCTAAACAGATAAGCTTGCACGACTAAAAAGACAATTGAAACAGCAACAACCCAAAGATAGACTTCAGGGAAAATTACCCCACCGATCCTAATGGTTCCGCTTAGGAATCCTTCTATTCGGAATGACGAAGCACCCCAAATAATTCTGCATAGCTCAGTTAGAATTTTCCCGAGCATGACAGTCCCCAAAACGACAAACAAATTAGAAGGCAGGTGTCTCAGTGGATTAAAAATGCCCCTGGCTACACCGGCACCAAAGACTGCCATTAGCAGAAGAGCGGCTACAATTGCCAGTCCATATCCTAAACCCACTTGTTTTATCATCGTTCCGCCAAAAACAAAAGCTCCCAATGTTATCCATTGACCATGGCTAAAGTTCACCAAACCTGTAGCTTGGTAGATGACGGAATATTCGATAGCAACAAGTGAATATATGCATGCAAAAGCAATTCCACTCACTAGTAACTGTAGGAAATTCTCCATATGTTTTCTCCGAAAAATGAATATTCGGGCAGGAGAATCCTGCCCGAATACCAGAAACATTATTCTTCTATATCAAAAGTGACTTTTTCTTTCATTACAGGGACTTTGTCTTTGAGTTGAACAATTGTTACTTCGTGAATCATTTCGCCCTTACTATTGCAGTCAACATTACTCATAACACCTTTGAAACCTGTGGTCTCTGAAAGTGCTTTGCGAACCGCTTCACGGTCAGTGCTACCTGCACGCGTAATGGCGTCAGCTAAAATATAGATGCCTTGGTAGTATGTGGTGCTGAAGAGTTCAGGGGTAACATTGTAAGCTGCATTGAATCGTGCAACATAATCTTGCATCTCTGGTGTGTCTTCATCGGTAGAGAAATCCGCTATTGAGTAGTCACCTTCGATTGCAGCAGCATCAACCAAGTTGAAGAAGTCCTGGTTTGTGTAAGTTGGACTTGCAACGACAGGGATATCAGGAACTAATTCATCAAGCTGACGAGCAACGATTGCACTCTCAGGGGCATGTGTCCATAATACTATCGCATCAACATTTGCATCTTTAATTTTCATAATTTGACCGGTCATATCTTTGTCACCGGTATTATGGCCTTCTGCTACGAAAGGGATATTCTGTGCTTGCAAGTAAGCTTCTAAAACATTCTTTGCACCCATGCCATAGTCGTCATTATTGTAAAGAATACCAATGTTCTTTGCACCGAGCGATTCAACCGCAAACTTCGCTGCAGTTTGTGCAACTAATTTGTCAGATGCGCGGATTCTAAAGAAATATTCATTATTGAAATCCAGCAATGAAGGGCTTGTTGAGCCAACAAGGAAGGAACCCCGTTCTTCTTGCTAATAGATTCAATCGCCTTTGTATTTCCGGATTTTTGTGGGCCTAGTTGTGCAACAATATCTTGGCTTTGCAGTTTATTTGCAACGTTGACCGAGATATTTGCGAGGTTTTAGTCATCTTCAATCAAAAGCTGTAAGGGACGACCCAAAACGCCACCTTTTTCATTGATCTCTTTTACTGCCAACTCTACGCCTTGCTTGGTACGCTCACCGTCTAAAGGTGATGAACCGGTAATCGCTGTTGAAACACCGATGAGAATAGGCTCACCTGTTGCTGCCTGAGCTGCGGTTGTTTCAGCTTCGGCTGCCGGGGCTGCAGTTGTTTCGCCAGCTGCTGCCGGAGCGGCTGTAGTTTCACCGGCAGCTGCGGTTGCGGCGGCTGCTGATGTTGTAGTAACGGTCGTTGCTGCTCCACCGCAGGACATTAAAACACCTGCCAATAAAGTACTAACGCATAATAGTGAAATGGTCTTTTTTAATCCTTTAAATTTTTTCATTCTAAGATCCTCCGTCTATTTTGTTGATTTTGCCAATGTACTAAAAATTACTCCTCCTTATTTCCAGATTTATTCATTCTTGCTTTTCTTAAAATTTGAGATGATATTGTGTGATGCATAGCGCAAATGATTCTGCATTTGCATTTCTGCCAGCTTTGCATCTTTGGCTTTTACCGCATCCAGTATGGCCTGGTGCTCCTCAACTGCGCTGATTGTGATACCTTTTTCTGTGCTGCGTAAAGGAGCTTTTACCTGCGCTATATAGAATTTCTCCGCAGAGACTATAAATGCTATCGATTACCCTGTTTTTGGCTGCTTTAGTCAATGCATAATGAAAGGATGTTTCAGTTTCATAATCAAGATGACCTTCCGTCAATTGCTCTTTCATTTTGTCGATACACATTTGCATTTGAGCAATGTCTTCATGGGTAGCTCGTTCTGCCGCCTTGCTGGCTATATAAAGTTCAAGTAAGGTCCTAACAGCCAAAAGATCTACCACAAGATCATCATTAAGCTCAAAATCCAGCAATGCTATATTGAGCAAAGTCTCTATACTGGATTCTTTAATGTAGTAGTAACTGTTTGCCTTTCTTAAATATCCTTGGTCAACAAGTTTTACAAGAGCTTCTCGAATGACGGTTCTGCTTACACCTATCTCATCAGCCAGCTTTCTTTCAGATGGTATTTTTTCTCCCGGTGCAAATCGACCGCTGGCGATAAACTCACGAAACTTTATCGTGACTTCGTCTGATAACTTCTTCTTTTTAATCTTCCTGTTTGTAGTCATAATAATCCTTTTGCCTGAACAACTTTTAATCGTTTTAGTGATATCTAGACTATTTGACAACAAAAACGCAATTTTGTTAGTCCCAATTTATAAATTACAACTAGTAATATTTTCAGTTGATGCGTCTTTTTCGTCAATTGAATTTAACTCAGTCATGGAGTTCCTGAAAATGAAATTAAGTCATCTTGTCAGAATTATTCAAAATTATTAGTGCAATATTCCTAAAATCAATAAATTTTAATCGTCATTTTGGTTTATTTTATACCACTTTGCCAATTAAAAACCAATGAAAATCACATGCACCAATGTAGTATAAGGTGATTCTTATAATATAATCATTGAAAGTTGTGTTTGGTTTTCTTAACGAAAACGACAGTTTAGCGTGAGGGATATCATGGAGTACTATTCTCAGTTGGTTCAAAAAACTAAGCTTCCAAAAATGATTGCTGTAAAGCAAATCTTTTCCCGTCCACGTGTGTCTGATTATGAACATGAAATGATTACCCAGCTTGAGGATCTAAAAATCAGCCATAAGTTGAAGACAGGCCAAACAATCGCCATTACAGGTGGAAGTCGAGGCATCACAAATATCAGCAAGATATTAAAAATCATTGTTGACTATTGCAAATCTGAGGGATGTAAGCCATTCATTTTTCCGGCAATGGGTAGCCATGGCGGGGCAACTGCTGAAGGTCAATTAGATATTCTTGAGGGGTATTCCATTAACGAAAAAACCATGGGATGTCCCATTAAATCATCTATGAATGTTATTCAAATAGGCAAGACCGAAAAAGGTATAGAGGTCTTTATCGATGAACATGCGGCAAAAGCAGAAGGAATCATAGTTGTCGGAAGGATAAAGCCACATACAGCATTTACTGGCAAATATGAGAGTGGTCTTATGAAAATGATGGCTATTGGAATGGGCAAGCAATATGGAGCCAGCATTTGTCATGGTGGAGGCTATGACATCATGTCTGATATGGTCCATGACATTGGTAAATGCATCTTGGAGAAATCCGAAGTCCTATTCGGTGTTGGAATAATTGAAAACGCTTATGATGAAACAGCATTCATTCAGATAGTACCACCCGAAAAAATCGAATCTGAAGAACCCAAGTTGCTCGAAAAAGCAAAATCACTTATGGGTTCAATCCTATTTCCAGAAATCGACTTACTTATTGTAGATAAAATCGGAAAAAACTTCTCTGGCGATGGGGCAGATCCGAACATTACCGGTGCTTTCCTTACGCAATACAAAAAAGGTGGAATTAAAGCAACTCGACGTATTGTTTTAGACCTTTCAGATGAAACACAGGGAAACGCGACCGGGGTAGGAACTTTTGATGTTACAACTAATCGTCTATTCAAAAAGATGATTTTTTCCAAGACTTATCCAAATGTTTTAACCAGTCTGGAACCCATCGCTGCAAAAATTCCCATGGTTATGGAATGTGATAAAGATGCCATAGCAGCGGGTTTGATTACCGCTTCTTGTAAAAAACCCGAAAAAGCTCGGGTTATCCGCATAGTGAATACAAGAGATATCGAACACATCTGGATATCAGAAGCATTACTAGATGAAGCCATGGAAAATCCGAATATTGAGATTATCGGTAGCGCTGAACCCATTCCTTTTGATACATCGGGAAATCTATGGTAAGAATCTAGTTTTGACTTAGACGTATTAGAGTATTAGTCCTACAAAATCTTTTTACATGAGTGCAAGGAAAAGCGTCTCTGCTTCGTATTAGAGGTGAAGGCCTTAAAAACACAAAATTCCTTACGGAGGTTATTATCATGAAAAAAGGTTTAGTTAGTTTAGCTTTAGCGTTAGTTTTAGTTACAGGTTCCATCAGCGGCGTTTCTGCTGCAGGTTATGGTAACGGCCCTGGTGACGGTACAGGCACAGGTATTTGTGTCAATGAAGATTGCCCGAATTTCAATCAAGAAAGACCGCTTGACGGCACTGGTGCAGGAGCCGGTTCAGGCCAGATGCAAGGCGGACGCAAAGGACAAAAAGGCAGCCAAGGACAAAGAGGTGCCGGTATGAATGGCGGCGGCCAGCGCCTGCGTGATGGCTCAGGTGTTGATTGTGTCAACGACGGTGTTCGTCCTCTCGACGGCAGCGGCATGAAAAAAGGACAAAGATAAGTTCTGATTACTGTTTGGGGGACTTGTTCCTTAAGGAATAAGCAACAGTAAGAAAAGCGGATAATCGAGCGTTTCAAAATCGTATTTTGAGAGCTACGTGTTATCCGCTTTTTACTATTTTCCGTAAAAATTTCTAGCTTTTATGGATTGATGTCGATTAGAACCTTCATGGTGCTTTCTTTATTATTATCGATATGCTCATAAGCTTTTTGAAAGTCTTTAAAATCGAAATGTTTACTTATGATTGATTCAAGATTGATTTTGCCCTCACTCACTAAGCGAATTGCGTCGATGTAATCTTCATGCCTGTACATCATAGTCGAGTTTAAATCGATTTCTGAGTCATTTAGTTTTGCCAAATCGACCTCAGCCATTTTTGCGAAGACTGCGACCAAGATGATCATGCTGCCTTTACGTGCGTGCTCTATCGCGTTAGCCATAGAGGTGTTCGTACCGGCACAATCGAAAATCAAATCGGCCTTATCTTTACCAAAGGTTTCAATTACCGCTTTTCCAAAATCTTCATTTTCAGTATTGAATACGAAATCTGCCCCACTCGATTTAGCCAGTTGCAAACGATAGTCTGAAATATCTGTTGCCATCACTGTTTTTGTGCCTAGTGCTTTTAGTGTTTGTATAAGTAACACTCCGATAGGTCCTGAACCAATGACAATGACATTTTTATCCTTAACATCTCCGGCCTGACGACACGCGTGTACTACAACGGCAAGTGGTTCAATAAGCGCCCCTTCGTCATAAGTCATGCTATCAGGAAGGACATCAACTTTTGATTGATGTACTAAAAAGTATTCACTAGCCGCCCCGGTTGTCTGAAATCCCATGACTTTCAGATTATCGCAAAGATTATACTTTCCATGTCTACATGGATAACATTCTCCACAGACCACTTGAGGCTCGATAGTTACTTTTTGACCGGCTTTTATGTGTTTGACATCTTCAGCCACTTCAACGACAAGGCCGGAAATTTCGTGTCCTTGTGTGATAGGGTAGCTGGTATATGGATGTTGCCCATGAAAAACATGAATGTCGCTTCCGCAAATTCCCATCCGCATCACTTTTATTAATACACAACCCTCACGCATTTCCGGTAGGTCTGTCTCGACGAATTCAATTTTGTGGGGTGCAGTAACCACTTGCTGCATCATTTTTTTCATGGATGAGGTCCTTTCATTTTTCCGTTCTATCGCATCAGCCCAATGTTTTAATGTAGTCTGCTATGCATTTACCTAAGATCTGATGCTGCTCAAGAGGTAAATGAATGCCGTCTAAATTACTGGATTTAATGGATGAGTCTGTCTGGAAAACATTAAACGCATTGCGCTCGGCAATAAAAGCAAAGTCTCGTTTAAACTCTTTTGACTTCTCAGCGCCTCCAATAAAGGTCGTTTTATAATCACCCGTTTCAATAATCGGGGGCGGAACAATAACAAGAATTTTGGGTTCTTGTCCCTCATGTTTTGGTGTACCTTGTTGGAAAAAGACTTCTCTCGCCTTTTTTACCAGAGAGGCAATACTCAATGCGATATCCAAGCTGCTTTTGCCAAAACGATTTTTCAGGTCATTTGTGCCTAACATGATGATCAAGATATTAATAGGCAAATGCGATTCCAAAATAGGAGCTAGTAGGGCGTATCCGTTTCTGCCTTCACCTTCTGCATAATCATCCATCACAGTGGTTCTACCACACAAGCCTTCTTCAACGATTTGATAATCCTTACCCAACTCTTTTTGCAAGATTCCGGGCCAACGCTGATGTTTTTCAAAGCGTTGCCCGTTACTACCCGGGATATAACCCCAGGTATTAGAATCTCCGTACACTAAAATCGATTTTTCTTTAATCAAAATCTGTACTCTTTCGCTGCTTTGTACATTTCAATGACATTTCTGGCAGGTACATCCGCTTGGATATCATGAACGGCTGTCAAGATATATCCCGAAGGTCCTAAATCTTCAATTCTTCTTTTTACTTCTTCTCGGACTTCTTCTACTGTTCCATTAGGCAAAACCGTATTGGTATCAATTGCCCCCATAAAGCACAGCCTGTCACCATATAACTCTTTAAGTTTTTTGGTATCCATATCATTTGCATTTACTTGAATGGGATTAAGAATATCAACTCCAATCTCGATTAGGTCCTCAATGAGAGGCGTGACATTACCGCAGGAATGGTAAAGAAGTTTTGCTTTTGTTTTGCTCTTAATGAACTTAAAGTATGCCTTTTGGTATGGCTTGACCATCTCTCGGTATATTTCAGGAGAAATGAGTGTGGTTTGCGTGCTCGCAAGGTCATCTCCAACAAACACAATATCGAGGTATTCACCGACTTCATTGAGATAGTTTTCATAGCGTTTGGATTGGTAAGCCAACATGTTTTCTAATAGGTAGTGAGCAATGTCTTGGTCTACCATCAGATCCATGAGGAAGTTTTCGAACCCACGTAAATAGTGGGTAGGCTCAAAGACGCCGGTATTGACCATATCTCCGACAATTGCGTATTTGTTTTCTTCTTTTAGTTTTTTTGCCTGTTCTCTTAGACCGGCTACGACTTCAGGTTTATTGGGATCCGGCCATTGATACTCTTTAATTTCTTCTAAGGTTTCCATTTTGGCCAAGGGATTTTCCACCATGTCGAAATACAATCCATTTTCAGGCATCAAGTATTTAATGCCAAAATTGTCATAGTAGCTGTTTTCATCAATGATTGTTTTGTCAAACCGATGTGGTTTTCCCGGAACGCCACGGGTATCCGTATCGAGCAGCTCAAGTACTTCTTCATCAATCATACTGAGTTGAAAGTCTTCCATTAATAACACATCAGGTTTCTCAACGCCTAATAGCTTCTTTACTTCTGCATATCCCTTTCTCGCGATTGATGTACAGTTTGTCGAACCGAACTCAGTCGGTAATCTGTCAGGTGTTTTGAAGTTTAAGCTGGCTAGTACTCTCTCTCTGGGGGTCATAGTTGTATCCTCTTTCTTTTTTTGTTTTTACTAAATCTTCATCTGGAAATTAAATAACGGAATCAATGGTTTTTAGAACTCCGTTTTCAGCTAATGAACGGATCATCTTCTCGTATGCCTCGATGAAATCTTTAGAATCTTTCATTAAAAATCCGGTGAAGCATTTAAGATCAAAAAAATCTGTAGCATTATCGCTATGAACGAGCTTTAAATCGCCCTCAGTCAATGCCGGATCAAAAATTTCATAGCTCTGACCGGTATCGTCTTGTTTGCTCCGTAGGTATTTACGGTAGGCAGCAACGAATAACGCAATACGGTTACAGTTTTGCTTTTCTTTTATCACACCGTTAATAATATTCAGCATATAAACCGGAATTTTATTAGCCGCGTCAGAACAGAGTCTGAGCACCTGATCACTGACCGCTTTATTGCCCAGTCTTTCTAAAACCGTTTGTCTGTATAAAGCAAAGTCCGTTTTTTCGGGTGGTACCAAGCGAGGTTCTACATCAAATCTCATGTACTGATCAAGCAACTCATACAAAATATTATTGGATACAGCCTTATCCACCTTTCTATATCCGGCAAGTACCGCTAAGAATGAAAGCATTTGATGAGTTGAATTAACAAAACCCAGTTTCATTTGCTCAAACTTCGAGACATCTTGTGTAAACTCCACACCAACACGTTCCCAATTTGGTCGACCAGCCAAAAAATTATCTTCAATAACCCACTGCACGAAATCCTCGCAAAAAACCGGGGCTAAGTCTTCGCTCTTACTCAAATCATTTAATCGGGTGACGTCTTCCGGATGTGTGGCAGGTGTAATGCGATCAACCATTGTATTGGGAAAAGAGATATTTGTATCAGCCCATTCCAATAGAACCTGGTCAGCAGCTTTAATGAAAGAAAGAAAAGCTTTCTTACAAACATCTCCGTTGTGTGGTAAGTTATCGCAGGTCATAATTGTGATAGGACCGTTGCCCATCGCGCGTCTTTTCTTAAGTCCGGCAGCTACATAGCCAAATACTGTTTTAGGGTCTGAAGGATGCTTTAAGTCATGCAAAACATCCGCATTCTCTAAATCGAACTCGCCCGAATCTTTTTCAATTTTGTAGCCGCCCTCAGTGATTGTTAAGCTAATGATTTTAATGCCCGAATCAGCAATTTTATCAATGATTTCCAGAGGTGAATCTTTCCCCCACAGTAATTCTACAATCGAACCTATTTCGTAGTATTCGTCGAAACCGGTACGACCGAATACCGTGAGACCGTACTTCATGTTCTGCTTCTTTAATTTCTTGAATAAAGCCTCATCTTCCTGTCTGATCATGGCACCACAAATGCCCCACGATGATTGGTCCGGATGTTCTAAGAGTAAGTTCGTATAATAGGCTTGATGTGCTCTATGAAAACCGCCAACACCAAAATGAAGGATTCCTGCTTCAATATTCTTACGGTCATAACCAATCTCATGTTTTTTCATTTCGATTAATCCTCAGATTTACTCCATATAGATTTTCAGCTTATACTTTGCGTTTTTTCTGACTTAAACCATCAAAGACGACCACACAGAATAGAACGACCCCGGTAATAACTTTTTGCCAATAATCATTTGCACCGATGATAGACATGCCGTTGTTCAATACACCGATGATGGCTGCACCAATGATTGCTCCGGGAATATTTCCTTTACCACCATTAACACTGACACCACCCAAGACAGCTGCAGTTAAGACATTCATTTCAAAAGCATCCGCGATATTAGGCTGACCCGAACCGACTCTAAAGAGCATAATCATGCCGGCAATACCTGTTAAAAAGCCAAGCAAGGTATAGGTTAAAGTGCGGGTGAAATGTACATTAATACCTGATAATCTGGTGGCTTCCGTATTGCTGCCGAGCGCATAAAAGTGACGCCCGAGGTATGTTTTTTCTAAGAGAATAATTCCTAGGATTATGACAACAATCATGATTAAACCGGGAATAGGAATAATACCGAACAGGTTTCCTTGTCCAATGATTTTCAAACTGTCAGGAATGCCATATATCGGATAACCTTTTGAAATCAGGAAGGTCGCACCGCGTAAAGCCGTTTGCATGGCTAAGGTGGCAATCAGCGGAGGGATTCCTGTTTTGGTTATCATGTAGCCATTAAAGAAACCTATTCCGGTGGTCAACAGGATACCCAAAATAATTGCTAATATAGGTTGCACACCCCAATTTACAATCATGTATGAAACGGTAATGTTCATAATTGCTATTTGGGATCCAACCGAAAGATCGAGCCCGCCACCAAGCAGAACGAATGTGAATCCTACGGTCACAATGCCCATCATTGAAATCTGTCGAATGATGTTCATGGCATTAATCAGCGAAGAGAATGCAGGTGAAAGAATAGTAAAAACAATGACCAGTGCCAAGAAAACAAGGATAATTCCATATTCACGTGCAAATTTTGCAAATTTCGAGTTCATTTTTTACTCCTATTTTAGTCCTGAGGCCATTGCCAAGACAGCCGTTTGAGAGAATTCATTTTTTTCAATAAAGCCGACGATTCGCTTTTCGTTCAGTACGATGAGTCGATCGGAAACATTTAAAAGCTCATCCAATTCAGAAGAAATCAGTATGACTGCGATGCCTTCTTTGGCAAAATCATCGATTAATTGATAGATTTCTTGTTTGGCACCTACATCAACACCTCTGGTAGGTTCATCAAGTATTAAAATCTTGGGTTTACTGGAGAGCCATTTTGCAAGGACAACTTTTTGTTGATTTCCGCCACTTAAGCTACTGACATTTTGTGTCATTGTGGCCGCTTTGATTCTCAGATTGTTTTTCTGAGTATCCACAATGCTATTCTCATCTTGTTTTTTTATGAAAATACTGCGCGAGATGCGTTTGAGAATGGGTAATGTAATGTTCCAATTGATTGGTAGACTAAGAATAGCGCCGTGCTGCTTTCTGTCTTCAGGAACATACGCAATTCCATTTAACACCGCTTGTTTGGGGTTCTTAATAATCACAGGTTTAGAGTCGAGCAGAATTTCTCCTGAAGTGAGCTTGTCTGCGCCAAAGATTAAGCGTGCAAGTTCTGTTCTTCCGGCGCCAAGTAATCCGCCAATACCCAAGATTTCACCGCTGCGCACTTTGAAGGATACGTCTTCGAGTCCGTTACCACAGAGATTCTTCACTTCGATGGCGACATTATCTGTTGCCCACGTTGAAGTGTAGCGTTTTTCCTCTACCTTCTTATTTGCCATTTGGAAAATTAATTCTTGTCTTGTCACTTCGTCCGTATTTGAAGTTGATATATGCTTTCCGTCTCTTAGTACGGTCAATCGATCAGCAATGCGGTAGAGTTCTTCTAACCTATGGGAAATATAGATAATTGTTACACCGCGTTGCTTTAAAAGGTTTATCAGTTCAAACAAGTCCTCGGTCTCTTTTGTGGATAAAGGAGCTGTCGGCTCATCCATAATAAGAATTTTTGCATCTTTGGCAATTGCTTTGGCAATCTCAACCAGTTGCATCTTCGCTGTGGTCATGTTTGCGACCAACTCCTCCGGCTGAATATCTACATTCATTTTCGAGAGGACTTCTCTTGCTTTTTCTACATATTCTTTTTTGTTGTAGATAAGTTTCTTCTCACTTGAAGTCAACTCATCACCCATATACATGTTTTCCGCAACAGAAAGGGAGGGAAAAAGATTAAATTCTTGGTAAATGGTTGCAATACCCATCATTTGTGATAGGTGCGGGGTCATTTTATCGAATGTCTTTTCTTCAAAAATAAGTCTTCCGGAATCAGGAACTTCTGCTCCGGAAATAATTTTAATAAGTGTGGATTTTCCGGCACCATTTTCCCCAACTAATGCATGTGTTTCACCTTTGATAAAGTCAATTGAGACATCGTTTAAAGCCTGAATACCTGCATAGCGTTTTGAAATATTTTGTACAGACAAAACGTAATCTGTTTTTTCATTCATGCTAGAAATCTCCCATTACTTACTTGTCGTTTCAGATTTGTAACCATGTGAAACCAAACAGTTCACCACTGTCTGTGTTTCACACGGTTGCCCATCAAAGCGTATTTGCAGTAAATTAGTCGTTCAGGAATTCTTGAACATTTTCTATGGTTACCGGAACGGTATCATAAATGATGTGGCCGTCTACTTCTTCACCTTTACTGGCTGCAATACAAATATCAACAGCACCGGGAAGCGCATCGTAAGCACCTGACATAACAGTGCCTCTATAAATGGTGTTCTCAGAAATTAATTCTAAAGCTCTGGGATCTCCATCTGCACCAAATAGTCCAATATTGTCACCCGTTTTATTCATAGTGTTGAATACTTCATAAGCACCTAAAACACCGGTATCATTGATACCACAAATCACTTGCATATTCGGATATGCGGCAAGGAAATTCTCAGCCTGAATATTGCCTTCATCACCAATGCCGGCCTTCTGTTGGGCTACTACTTTGGCGTTCGGAGCTTTTTCTGCCAATGCATCAGCGATGCCCTTGGCGCGATCAATAATGAGTGTAATATCAGGATAGTCAAATATGCCGACTTCAATGACTTCTTGTGCCTTTAGCTCAGGATTGGCATTAATCCAATCGGCTGCCATGGTTCCAGTTTGATAACCATACACATAGTTATCTAAATTCAACGAGCCTCTTGCGCCTTCGACAAATCCGTCGTAGGTCATTACAAAGATACCAGCGGCTTCTGCTTTCTTAACAACGTCTTCAATACCATCAGCGTTAAAAGCAACTGCGATGATTGCGGTGCAACCTGAAGAAATGAAATTCTCAAATGTTGAAATTTGTTTGCTTACATCATGGTTTTCGTCTGAAACGATGACTTCTGCACCTTTTTCTTTACCATAATCTTGAATAATTTGCGCCATCTTGGAATAGAAGAGATTTTGTGTCGTGCCCATCGAAACGCCGATTTTCACAGGTTTATTAGGGTCTGCTTGGCTGGCTTCGGTCACAGGGCTTTCACCGGTCTGCTGCACAGCAGCTGTCATTACATCATTTCCGGTTGTTGTTGTCGTGACTGCGCCGCATCCGAAAAGGAATACAGATAACATCAACATAGCCATCAATATTGAAAGACTTTTTTTCATTTGTTCATTTCCTCCAAAAGTATTCTGATTAACTTTTTCAAGAGAAATAAAATTCAATACTTTCCAAATCGCACTGCCTCGATGTTCCAGTCTGGGGCTGAATGTGACTTTTTTATAAATGCATATCTAAGCAATCCGATTCTTGTGTATTTACTTTTATATTCTCTTTACTAAAGTTGTTTCAAAATTACACGGATTCAAGATTAATGTCAATCTGTTTTTGAATAATTGACTTTATTCACATTTCTAGCGAGCGGGATTTATACATTATTTACAAGACTAGATATATTTTTATACGATAAGAAATTACGCTATAATTGGGACGCGCAGTTGATTAGTTAAGCTAATACGAGCAAATTTTTTAGATCTTCTTGGCAATTAGCGATATATAATTTAGCGAGCTATATGTTCTTAATAAATTTTTCCATACAACGTAAAGCAGCACCAAGAGCAGAAGCTTCCACTTTATAATGACATGGTTTAATATAGCTGGCATCTGCTTCGAACGTATTCAATACTTCTGCTTTATTCTTTAGATTGTTGAGATATGGTTCAATGTAGCTACCAACATACCCACCCACAATAATAGGACAGTCAAAAGCCATCCTTAGTGAGTTGAGTGCAATAGCCAAATTGGCCAGATATTCATCCCAAATGCTTGAAAGCTTTTTATCATTTTCCAATTGGGCAAAAAACAATTCGAGCTTATTATCAGTGTATTGAGATAACTGCTTTGCCGAGCAATAAGAGTCAACACAGCCTGTTTTTCCACAGTAACATTCCCGGCCACCGGGGAAAAGTGTCATATGTCCGAACTCACCACCACGAAAATTTTCTCCTAGGAAAATTGTTTTATATGTCGGTAGCCACTCATAGCCAGATGTTTTTGGAAAAAACAAAGAACCGCCGACACTGTTGCTCAAAGACAGGTATATGGCATCATAGTTTTCAGGCGAACGATACATTTCAGCGATCATTGCAGCATTGGCATCATTAGTGAACAGACAATTGTATGGTATAAACTTTGAAAAATCTTCCGTTAGAACATCCGAAATATTCAGTGCATGTGAGCGTGTGATAAAGCGATTATCTGAGGTCACAATTCCTGGTATCGAAATCCCATAGCCCAAAAAGCGATCCAAAGGCTTCTTTGTTTCCAAGAGAAACTTATGCAGAATTTGTGCCAAATCAATATAGTACTGTTCATTATTTTGGAATACCTTCTGCAAGCGTGTATGCTTCAGCAATTCGCCTGACAAATCGGTAAGTGCGATTCCAACATGATTATTTGTTATATCCACGCCGATAGCAAACTTGGCATCATAGATAGGTGAGATGATTTTTGGTTTGCGCCCCCCGGTAGATTCAAAGGCTCCCACCTCAGAGACTAATCCTCTTTCAATCAGCTCATTTACATTTTGTAAAACCGTTGGCATGCTGATGCGCAAAGCGGCAGATATCTCAGGTTTTGAAACGCGATTGTTTCGATTAATAAAACGATATATCTGATTTCGATTGATTCGTTTTACCTCAAGATTACTAATGGTTTTTTTGGGCAATTGAGGTCCCTCCTATCTGCTCAGTTTTCTTTATTCGTCTATTTAATAAAGTGTTTATATAATACTACACTACTGGAATGATTGCATTAAATTAAATGAAAGTTCTTTATCATTATATTATTTTGCTAAAAGGAAACAAGATTTTCAGAATTTTCGATATTCGAGTTATCATTAATTCGCCCCCTCCTTCCCAACGTTTGCAGTCTCGCGGCATTCTCCTTATAATTCAGGAGGTTACACAGGTTCCCGTGGCCTAATGGATAAGGCAGTAGTCTCCGAAGCTGCTGATGTGAGTTCGATTCTCGCCGGGGACACCAAAAATGAGGTCACTCTTGCTACAAAGGGTGCCCTCTTTTTAGCTCAGAGTACGGTTTGACTCAAAGCGGTACAAGAGAAACGGTTTCCACTAATTCTTTACCCGAAAAATAATAAGAACGCAGCTTTCAAAGGAGGTGGCAAAAGATGTCTAAAAAAACAAAATCCCCTTGTCCCTGTTGTGGCAACTACACCTACGATCAGCCAGCTAGAGACTCGTATGATATTTGCTCCGTCTGCTACTGGGAAGATGATCCCATCCAGCTATTGGATCCCGACTATGATGGTGGCGCCAACATTCCCAGCCTCAATCAAGCAAGAGAAAACTACCGGCGCATCGGTGCTTACTACGAATCGGCGCTCCCACATGTCAGACCGCCCAAGCCCAGCGAGCTACCAGAGAATAATTAAAGCTAAGGGAGCACTGTTTACCCTATCTTTTTTTAAAGATGACTCTGCGTGAAAGCCGCTTTTATGGCTTTGCGCTGGAGGTTTTTACCAATGACATTGATATAGAAAGGCAAAGTCTGTTGCGTCTTTTCCACACTAATACTCCCCGGAGCAAAGTTAATGGCAAAAGCCACGCCCGTGTCCGCCTTGAGAAAGCCTTTGATGCGGAGGATTTTGCCAAAATGCGCCTGCCCCAAAGAGGACAAAATCCGCAGCAACTGCTCTTTGCTATAACTGGAATCGATGCGCAGGGTCGTGCTTTGATAAATTAGGCTATGATCGATGATCTGCCTTGTATGTTCACGCACGCATGTGCCTGCAGTCTGGATGGCCGAAAACCAACGCTCCGCATCAGTACCACCATCAGGCCAGGCCTCGCTAAAAATGATAGGCGGATCAAGTGGCAGCAGTTGTTCCACGAAACGCTGCGCCGCTTCCAGTTCCTGAGTGGTACTAAGTTGCGCCTTACTGAGCGCTACGCTTCCGGCATGGATGAGTTCCGTTTGTAAGATCCGGCGTTCAAGTTCATCGAGATTCGTCACAGATTGAGGATCAACGATGCCGAGCCAAATACCAGGGCTGATTTTACCCTCTAGCTCTGGACTATGTAGAATATCCAGAAAATCCGCTCCGTTAAAGAGGCCGGAAGGCTCGAGGATAATGCGTTCCACGGCATCGCTTAATTCCAGGAGCAAATCGTGCAGCCCCAGTTTCAGGGTGCAGCAGACACAACCTCCGGAAATTTCGCGGATGCTGGCCCCGTCTTCTTGCAGGAGTGCGGCATCGATTCCGGCTTGTCCGAACTCGTTTTCAATAATGGCAAAACGAAGCCCCTTACCCTTCAGCCACTGCACATAACGGCGGATGAAGGTGGTCTTACCGGCTCCCAGAAAACCTGTGACCAGGTCAATGACAGCCATCAGGAATAGCGGCCTTCATTTTTAGCGATGTCAATCATGCGCTGCGCCTTTTCAAAGCCGGCATTGGCCGCATATTCACAGCCGGTGGCCAATATATAGCCACCACCTTTAGCCATGGCTGCTATCTGCTCTTTACATTCCGTATCCCAGACTTCGTCCGTACCCAGCACCGCGTTGGCCGGGGTCACCGCTCCGATGAGCGTGATCTTGTCCCCATATTTTTCTTTCGCCGTGGCAAAATCCTCACAGCCATCAGGCGGATACAGGAAAGATATCGCCGCCGGCTCAGCGGCTTCTATCATGGCGTCGAAGTAGACGTTTTTGCCACAATTATGCAGCATCGGTGTACAGCCCTGCGCTCTGATCACATCTGCCAACTCTCCTAAAGCCTGCGCCTCAATCTCACACCACTGCTCCTTGGACATAATCGTCGCGGAGGCCATCAGTGTGTCAATCATCACCGCGTCTACACCTGTCGCACAGAGCGCTGCCACATATTCCTTCAAAGTTTCAGTCATCCTACCCACGGCTGCGGTAATGACATCCGGGTCGTCATAGAGATCCATGTACAGGTCTTGTTGGCCGCGTAACATGGATAAAACGGCCAGCGGGCTGATGACAAATGCGACCAAATATACCTGGCCCTTCTTCGCCTCCACCAGTTTTTTGCAGACATCGATATGCATCTGCATACGCTTGGATTGGCGATAGTCCACTTTCTGTATTTTGTCGTATTCTTCTATGTCCTGAACCACGGATTGGGTGTAATCCGGGCGGGCCGTTTCGTCTTCCGGAAAGAGCACCACTTGTCCCCAGGCATCGGCCTCGATCGAGAAGTCCATCATGGTAATCAGAGCATCCACCTCATAATCTTCGGAAGCTTTGATGAAAGCCGCGGCGCAAACATCGGCATCCTGGCTCCATTGGGCGTAGTTGGCTCAGACCAATCGCCGCGTTACGCCGCCGAAAATCGGACAAACCGGCACCCGATCTGCCTCCTGATGGGCCAATGCTGTTTTAACGCGCTCGTATCCGTTCATGATTTTGCCTCCTTGCTCCTCATTTACACAGACCTGAAACCGCCTGACTTAAGCCTATTATATGCTAAGAATTAGAAAACAGGCTTAAGCGTCGGACGTGACGATGCTCCGGGATTCGTCGCACTGCCTGGGCGGCTGCGACTCCGCTCTACCCTATAAACGTCGCGTTGCCTGGGCGGCTGCGACTCCGCTCTACCAACAAAATCGTCGCATTACCTGGGCGGCTGCGACTCCGCTCTACCCTATAAACGTCGCGTTGCCTGGAGCGGCTGCTACTCCGCTACACTGAATTATATCAAGAGGCGGTTTTTAGCCCACTTTTTACGGGGATGTGGTTAAAAGTGCTTAAGAACGCCTGCCGAACATGTCTAAAGGCTATTTTAAGCCCACTTTTTACAGGGATGTGGTGGCGGCGACCACACAGTCGAAAATATTGTCCCAAAATCCTCAGTTTGACGTGAGCAGATACCCTAAAACTACTAGAATGACCACATCCCCGTAATTTCTGTCCATTTTCTAGAGCGCTCACAAATCGAGCTCCCATTTTCTAGAGCGCTCACAAATCGAGCTCCCATTTTCTAGAGCGCTCACAAATCGAACTCCCATTTTCCATACCGCTCACAAACCGAGCTCCCCGAAGGAAGCTTTGCGAAACGAGCGCCATAAATTAAAATGGTCACAAAACCCACTAACCCGCCAATCCTCTCACAAGAAGGACGTAGCCCGTTTCGGAGGCAAAAGCACATGGCCAAAAACGCACCCATCGATCTTTCTACAGTCAGGCTCGAAACTGAACGCCTAATTCTGCGGCCTTGGCAATTATCGGACCTAGCCGACTTCTATGAGTATTGCTCGGTGCCGGGCGTTGGTGAGATGGCGGGCTGGTCACATCATAAAAACCAAGAGGAATCTGCGAAAATCTTGCAACTGTTCATCGCCGAGAAAAAGACTTTTGCCATGGAGCTGAAAAGCAGCGGCAAGGTCATCGGCTCTGTGGGCATTGAGCCCTTGCGTGACGAATTGGGTCCCGCCTTTAGCGAACTCCTCGGCCGCGAGATTGGTTATGTCCTCAATAAAGTTTACTGGGGCCAAGGTTACATGCCGGAAGCGGTGCAAGCCGTCATTGACTACTGCTTTAACACGGTCGGCTGTGATTTTTTGGCCTGTGGGTACTATCTCTTCAATCAGCAATCAAAGCGGGTTAATGAAAAGTTGGGTTTTGTCTACCTGCGTAGTCTGGAGCGTCAAACGCGCATGGGCACAACGGAAGCCATGGATTTAAGGGTGCTCTTTCATCCGGAATTAGAACCGAAACCGCTACTGAAAGAAACAAGCAAAGAAACGTGAACACGCTGAGCTGAGAGCAGAAGGCTGGGGCGTTGTATTTTGCCAATCGCTAAAAAAGCAACGCGCCCAAACCTCATTCCGCATTTTGATAAGCAATCGTGATTAAAACTTGCTGCCCCACCTGTTTCGCAGTGATTGTGTGTCCCATTTTTTCCAGAAGCACCCGCACGATGTAAAGACCTAAGCCTGTACTCTGCTTGCTGCGGCTGACGTCGCCCGTATAAAAACGCTCAAAAATTCGCTCGGTATTCATTTGTGCTTCCGCTGGCAGGAAATTGGAGAAAACGCTATAGCTGCGTCCTCCCGTCGTGAAGTGTCGAACTTCCGCTTTTTCATAGCCGTATTTGAGGATGTTATGCAAAAGATTGCTGTAAACACGTATCAGGGCTTCTCGCGCAGCCAAAATTTTCGGGCCATTCGTGATGTCCACGCTTAAACGGAGGCCATTTTTTTCGAAGTCATCGTAGAAAGTCAAAACACAGTCTTCCAGAATGGGCTCCACGAACAGGGGTGAGGAAGCCAATTGGTAGGAGGGGTCGTCGATGCGGGAAAGGTCGTAAAACTCGACAATTAAGCTTTGCAGGATTTGTGAGCGCCTGCGGATGATACTGAGATATTCGGCACGTTTTAGTGCGTCGCTTTCCCCTTCAGCGAGTTCGATATAGCCCAGAATGGAGGTCAGCGGGGTGCGCAGATCATGCGAGATGCTGCTGATTTGCGCGCTAAAAGAGCGGCGCAGGGTCTCCAGTTGGCGATTCGTCTCGCGCATTTCCGTCAGTAAAGCATTCATTTCGGCAGCGCATTTTGCCATTGCTTGGCTGCCCTTGTCCGTACGCACAATCATGTTCTCGAACGGTTTTTGGCGCATTAAGCGCAGTTGTCCGGTTACAGACTTAATCTGCAGCCGGACTAAAAGCAACGCACTTATGCTGATGAGAGCCAATAAGGCCAGGCCCAAGGCGAGATAAATCATGCCTCAAATTTCTTTCTTTTTATAAGTCACTCCTGCCAGCAGCAACCACAACACGAGATTAAAAGCTATACATATTGTAAACCAACGTGGGTCTGAAACACCTAAGTCTGTCATCAAGTAGTTGGTCGGCATCAGTTTGCAGATGATGTCGATGGCTTTGTAGTTTACGAAGTTCATTAAGATCCCCGGCAAAATAAAAGCCAGCATAAAGTACAGCGATATGGCCAAGCCATTATTGCTGAACAGATATCCGAAGGCCTGTGCCAGCGCCAGCAAGGGTAAAAGCAAGAGATACACCCGTCCCACAAAGACCATGAAATCAGGAATCGCGCTACCCGAATAAGGCAGTCGACCAAAGACCAGCAAGCCAATTCCAATGGCAAAAGCCAATAACATAAGGGCAAAAATCAGCATGTTCAGCGCAATCATAAGGAAGTCACCGAAAAAGATGGTGCCACGTCTCAAACCAAAAGAATTCATCTGTACATGGATGCCTGTCTCTTTACGATTCAAGGAGACGAAAAAAGCCGGGAAAATCACACTACCGATAATGACGATTACGCGCATGACGTCCAAAAAATTGTCCAAGGTGCGTTCCATGATTTCCGTGTTAGCGATGACGGCAACCAGAACGATCAAGGCAAAACATAATAGAAGAAAAATATAGTAGGCTCTTTGCCTAAAGCTGCGATAAAATTCGGATTTCAAATAATTAAGCATGATGTCCCTCCCCGATTGCGCTCATGAAATACTCTTCAAGCGTGGTTTTACGTTGTTTAATCTCATACAAGTTAAAACCCTGCTGCACCAAGAGGCGGCTCATTTCAGCCGTGCGTTCAAAACCTTCATGTAGAATAATGTGGTTCTGGGCATCGACAAAATAATTTTTAATCCCCAGCTGCTGTTCCATCTGTGCCAAAGCCAGCTTCGGATTGTCCACCACAATTTCGATGTAGGACTGCGATTTAGCACTCAGCTCTTCCGCCGTCAGTTCTTCTAAAATGACCCCTTTGTCAATGATGGCAAAACGCGTCGCCAAATTGGCCAATTCGGTCAGGATATGACTGCTGATCAAAATGGTGATGTGCTTTTCCTCGTTCAGTTTTTTAAGCAGTTGACGAATGTGGACGATGCCTTCCGGATCTATCCCGTTGATTGGCTCATCCAGAATCAGAAAATCCGGGCTGCCCATCAGTGCCAGAGCCAGACCGAGGCGCTGCTTCATACCCAGCGAATAGGTCTTGAATTTTTTCGTTGCGGCATCCGTTAGTTCCACTTCAGCTAAAGCTGTCGCCACCGCGTCGCGCTCGACGATGCCGCGTTGAATGCGGAAATATTCGAGGTTTTGCGCGCCGCTAAGATAGGGAAAGAATTCCGGTGTTTCCACGATGGCGCCGATACGTGAGCGGCTTTGTTCGCTGCGTGTCGTCTCATCGAAGAGACTGAGCTCACCTGAACTGCGCTGGCTGAGACCGGTGATGAGTTTCATCAGGGTCGTTTTGCCCGCACCGTTTTTTCCGACCAGGCCATATATATCACCCTTACGAATCGTGATGTTGGCACGGTTCAGAGCGGTAAACTTGCCATAGCGTTTGCTTAGGTCTTTGGTTTGTAAAATGTTTTGCATAAGCGTACCTCCTGGGCATGATTCTAAATCAGGACCCAAGCAAAAATACTTTGGAGAAGCTGTAGGAAGTCTTAAGAAACCCTAAAGATGAGCGGGAAATGCATGTCTTTTGACACACTTACCGAAATGGCGAGCTTTCATTTGCAGAACTAGCTCATTTTATAGCCGATGCCCCAGACGGTCGCAATCAATTCCTCACCACTGGCTTCGCGCAGCTTCTGGCGCAGGTGACTGATGTGCACCGTAATGGCATTATCATCTCCGATAAAATCTTCGTTCCAGACCGCGCGATAAAGGCTGTCCCGGCTAAAGACCTGTCCCGGTTTTTTCATCATTTCATGCAAAATCAGAAATTCGGTCTGGGTGAGGTGAATCGCTTTGTCCTGCCACTGCACCTGCATACACGCGGTATCAAGCAGCAGATCCTTCAAACGCCACTGGGTCTGCTCCGCTGCCGTTTCCTGGCTCTGGTAGACTTTTGCCCTGCGTAAAAGCGCTGCGACTCTGGCCAAAACCTCTTGTTTGGCAAAAGGCTTCACCAAAAAATCATCGGCGCCCAAACCCAAAGCGTTGACGCGATCTCCTACTGCCGCTTTGCCTGAAAGCACCAAAATCGGCACGTTCGAGCTTTCACGAATTTTTTCAATCAAGGCTTCACCGCTCAGTCCGGGAAGCATCAAATCCACGACGACCAAGTCAATGTGATGGTCCAGGAGCAAAAGCGCTTCCGTGCCTGAATAAGCCTGTGTGGCCTGGTACCCATCCTGGATAAAATAGGTGAATAAGAGCAGGTTAATGTCGTTATCGTCTTCGACGATGATAATGTGATTTTTGTGCGTTTCGTTTAGCTTTTCATTCATGGACGGCTTCCATCACTTTTTTCATGATGCCTCATTGTATCAATTTCCGATAAAAAAAGAAGGAGTGGGTGTGGTGCGGTTTGGTTTGTAGTGTTGCTTTCGGGTGCTGTTGTAGCAGTAACAACGTTTTGGTATCTGTCGCGGTGCTATGGCCAGTGGCGACTCCGCTTATGATAAGTCAGTACTGTAAAATTTGCGATTTTACAAATTTTGGCTGTGGATTTTTCCTCAAAGCTCGGTCATTTCAGGGTTTTTACTACATTTATTACGAACTTACAAATCTGCGTTTGCAAAATCGGAAATAGTGTAGTCAATCGGTCGAAAATCATGCACAGATCCATATTCTAGTGCTTCCGCATTTGTAAAATCGTAAATTCTGTAGTTGAAATAAACTAGTCGCGTTGCTTGGATCAGCAGCGACTCCGCTTTGAATCTGATCCGTCGCACCCGGGTTCGGGCGACGCCGCTAAAAACCCGTCAAAATTTTCGCAAAGCCAACTCAAGCACCGTTTCAGGGACAATAATACGTGTCAAAAACCGAAATTCAGACATTTTTTACGCAAATCCAAGCGCGACAAAATCTCAACTTGGCTTTGCGGAAAAACTTACGGTAAAATCCTCAATCGACTTGCTCTCCGCCCTATTTTGGGGACCCCCGCTTGGATTAGCGAAAATTTTGCCACTCACAGCCTCGACAAACAAAATTCCCGAACTCTGCACCTACACCGAACGGAGCAGGAAATCCAGCCCAGCCCTAAAATCAACGAAAACAAAGCCAAAAAATGGCCGGATTCCCACTTCTTCCTACTAAACCTAAGCCCTAACCCAACAGTATAGGCACAAGATAGGCGTCCGGTTATAGTAAACTAATTAAATAAGAGCTGTAACTTATCAATAGCAGTAAACCTGCGATAACCGTAAAACCTGCGACCCCAATTTTGGCGCAGGCCTTACGTATTCTATTAACGAAGGAGGGTTCAATGCACGAAGAGCACGCCATCATCACGCAAGTATATGCGGCAAAAGACGATTCGTCTCTGGCGGATGACTTGATCCGTGCGTATTTACCCTTCATCAAATCAGAAGCAGCGAAGTTCATGAAGCGTCCCTGCAGCGAGCAAGACGACGAATACAGCATCGCCATGATTGCCTTCTATGAAGCCATTCGTGGCTACGAAAGAGAGCGCGGCAGCTTCCTTGGCTACACCGCCCTACTCATCCGCAATCGCCTGATAGACCATCTGCGCAAGGAAGTGCGCCACAACAGCGCCCTCTCGCTGGATCTGGTCGAAGGGGACGATGATAGCAGTATCGGTGACAAGCTTGTTGAGCCCTCAAACCCCATCGGGGATGCGGTGCAAAGGGAAGCCACCCAGCAAGAAATTTTCGAGCTGACCGATGTCCTGGGCGATTTTGGTATCAGCCTCAGCGATGTGGCCGATAACTGCCCCAAACAGGAAAGAACCTTGGCCGCTTGCCGAGAAGTGGTGCAATACGCAATCGACAACCCGGAGATATTGGAAGACTTGCTGAGAACAAAGAAACTGCCCTTAGCCAAACTGAAAGGCGCCGTAGCAGCAGAAAGGAAAACCTTGGAACGTCATCGCAAATACATCATGGCACTACTGCTGATACAGACAAACGGCTTTGAAATTATTCGCGGCCACCTGCGGCCGATGCTACAAATGAAAGGGGGGACCACTCGATGAAGTATATGGTCTTGGAATGCCATCCGCGTTACGTCATCGTTTTGGACGAGTTAGGTAGATTTATTAAGGCGGAAAATCAGAGTTACGTACCGGGCCAGACCCTGACGGAGATTGTGGAATACTCGGAAAGCAAAGTCATTTCGCTTTCAGCCAGACGCTGGATTGGTGGACTCGCCGTGGCAGCCGCTTGTTTGGTCATCGCCTTTGTCGCCCTCTTCTCGAATATGGTTAAGACCCCCACTGCGCCGCAGGTTTTTGCCAGTATCTTCTTGACCATTAACCCCGAAGTCCGTATCGATGTCGACCAAAGTGAAATGGTCCTCGAACTGCAAGGCGTCAACCAGGATGGCAAGGATTTGATCGCCGGTTATGCCTATCAGGAAAAGAACTTGGATCTGGTCAGTGACGAACTGGTCGAACGCGCGATTGAGATGGGTTACCTCTATGACGGTGGCAAAATCACCCTCAGCTTTGATGCGCCTGACCAAGTCTGGCAGAGCCAAACCGAGGACAAACTGAGCCGGCATCTGGAAAACACCCTCAGAGAAAAGCTCAGCGTGACCATCCAGATCAGTAAAACCATTGAAAGCAACCATTCCGTAGTCATCCCCATTCCGACGGCGGAGTCCCATGCTTCGATTACAGAGAATAAAAACACCGAACCCAAAAGCTATTCGGACAGTGACTATGGCCAACAAAGCCAGACCCCGGCTTCGGTCCCGCAGCCACTCGATGACAGTGATTACGATGACATCAGCGACTATGATGATTTCACAGACTACGACACTTCTGCCGATGATTTCTCAGATTATGCCGTCACCAGCACGCCACCTTACAACATCGCCACCGTGATGCCCCCCTGTCAGCGGTCGACGATGCCTCTGATTACGAAATCGATGATGACTTAGACAGCATCGATTACTATGACGACAGTGCCTATGGCGAATGGGACGATGTGAGTGATTACGGCGCAGAGTGGGATGACTAATCCCACTCTTTTCATAAGAAAGCGTGCTACTTCTCTAATACCTATATAAGAAATATTTATAAGAAATATTGGCAAAAGCCTCACACAAATATGAATTACTAGCGGATTTAAAAGCCCTGATATCAAGCCCGATTGACATTTACAACACAAACCAAAAAAGAATTTTGAAAAAATTTTCAGGCGACCCCGATTTCACAGAAGCGCCTCCGTAAACTACTAGTGTAAGGCAAAAACAAACAAGCAATTACAGACAAGACAAAACATACAAGGAGAAACATCATGAAGAAACGAAATTTCAAACTATCAGCCCTTTTGGTTCTGGCCCTCGTCCTCATCTTAAGCCTTTTCGCAGGATGCGCCGGAGCAACAGCCGCCACCACTCCTACCGCAGTCACCACAGAAACAGCAGCACCCATTGCTAAAGGTGGCATACTCAGAATCAGAGTCAACCCTGAAATCTCGGTCAATTATGATGCAGCCGGTAAGGTCGTAGACGTAAAAGCAGACAACGACGACGCCAAGAAGATCATTGCAGACTACACCGCTTTTGCCGGTAAAGAAAGCCGCCAGGTTGTTAAAGAACTGGTAGAAAAATCGGTCAGGCCGGTTACTTCGTAGAAGAAATCGATGGCAAAAGCAAACAAATCACCCTCGAAATCGAAATGGGTTCCTCCATCCCCTACGAAAAATTCCTCGATGACATCGTGACCGACATTCAGACCTATGTAAAAAGCAACAACCTCAAGAACCCGGTCGTTTTAAAAGATGACGGCACCGATTTCGACGACACCGACTACGTGGAGCAAACCACCAGAGCCACAACCACCAAAGCAACAACTGCTCCTACCACCAAAGCCACGACCACAGCACCCAGTTCTGTAGTCATCCCCATGAACGCCAGCGACTACGACGATACCGACTATGACGGCGTAGACACCGATTACGATGACAACAACACTGACTATGACACCGTTTCTGACTACGACACCGCATCCGATTACGACACCGTTTCCGATTATGACACCGTCAGCAACTACGACGATCCTGCCTCCGACTACGACACAGTCAGCGATTACAGCGACGACGTCTCAGACTATGCTGAGCCCGTATACGACGATGTATCCGATTATGCAGAACCCGTCTATGATGACGTCAGCGACTACGATGCCCCTTCAGATTACGACACCTCCGACTACGACAGCTCTGACTACGACGACTAAATTAAACTAAAGTGAACACAGTTTAAGCAAACGGAAACAAGAATCAAAAAGAAGTAAAGAAAAGCAGGTTTACCATTGCGACACGAGTATAAGCACAGCATCACAGCCCTCGAAGATTTACAACTCAGCATGAGACTGCGCAAATGCTTCAAACACGATCTGCACGCTGACTCACACGGTATCTACCGTGTGAGCAGCCTTTATTTTGACAATCTTTACGACAAAGCCCTGCGTGAAAAAATCGACGGCATCAACCAACGTGAAAAATTTCGCATTCGTTACTACAACGACAATCTGAACTTTATCCGCTTAGAGAAGAAGTTCAAGATTAAGGGGCTCTCCAAAAAATTCAGCGCTCCACTCAGCCAAGAAGAAGTACAACGCATACTCAGCGGCGATGTGGCTTTTCTTGTATATAAAGAACAGCCCCTCCTGCAGGAATTTTATGCGAAGCTGCAAAGTCAGTTATTGCGCCCCCAAACCATCGTGAGTTACGAGCGCGAAGCCTTTATTTACGAGCCGGGTAATGTGCGTGTGACCCTCGACCGCAACTTGCAAAGCGGGCTGCGCAGCCGGGACTTCCTGGATCCGCAGCGTCTTCTCACTCCTGTGCATGACGGGCTCAGCGTCCTTGAAGTGAAGTACGACCGCTTTTTGCCGGAACTCGTACAATTGTTAGTCCAAACCCCCAACCGCCGGGCTGCTGCCTATTCGAAATACGCCGTTTGTCGGCGTTACGACTAAGCGGCAGCCGTCTCAGCAGACAAAGGAGAATAAAGATGCCCACTACTTTTCAGGATATTTTTAAGTCGAGTTTTTTGCAAAACGTTAACAGCATCCCTTTATTCGACATGGTTTTAGCCTTGTTTTTGTCTTTTGCCATTGGGCTCTTCATCTTCTTTATTTATCGCAAAACCTACGCCGGTGTAATGTATTCTGCCGGCTTTGGGGTGACACTGATTGCCCTGGCGATGATCACCACCCTATTAATTCTGGCGGTGACGAGCAATATCGTCCTCTCGCTCGGTATGGTCGGTGCCTTGTCCATCGTGCGCTTCCGCACGGCCATCAAGGAGCCGTCCGACATCGCCTTCCTTTTTTGGAGCATCGCCGTGGGTATCGTGCTGGCGGCCGGTCTTATCCCCTTGGCAGTTATCGGCTCGATTTTCCTCGGCCTGATGCTCCTGGTTTTTTCGGCTCGCGGTCAGAGCGACCAAGCCTTCATTCTGATTTTGCACTGCGACTCACAGAAAAGCGAGAAAGCCGCTCAAGAGCTGCTCAGGCAGCGCACACGGAAATTTGCCCTGAAAAGCAAAGCTGTCCAAGCGGATTTGATTGAACTGAACTACGAACTGCGCCTGAAAGACGGTGATTCGGATTTTGTGCAGGATTTGGCCGCTTTGCCGGGCATCAGCCATACCGTTATGGTTTCATATAACGGGGATTACATGAGCTAAAGATGCTGAAACACCGCTACATTGACCGACTCGTCATTGCCATCATGATTGTGGCCCTCATCGTCACCGTCCTCTTTATGAACGGTGAGCGCTTGGGCATGCGCAATATCATTGGCGAGCCGGAGTACAGCAAACGCCTTTTTGATGACAGTCGCGTGCACACCATCGACATCGTGGTTGAAGACTGGGAAGGCTTCCTGGATATGGCCATGGAGGAGGAATACGTGCCGGCTACGGTGGTCGTTGACGGCGAGGCTTTTAGCGATGTGGGCTTACGCACCAAAGGCAATAATTCCCTGCGCCTGACCGAGAAATACGGTCATCAGCGCTTCAGTCTGAAGTTGGAGTTCGATCATTACAAGCCCGGCAGTTACTTCGGCTTAGATAAATTCACTTTGGATTCGTCTTTTCAAGACAACAGCTACCTGAAAACATTTCTTAGTTTCGATATGATGCGGCACATGGAGGTTCCCACCCCGCTCTGCAGCTATGTCTGGTTGCGGGTGAACGGAGAAGATTGGGGACTTTTTCTGGCGGTTGAAGAACCGGAAGAAGCCTTTACGCGCAGAAATTTTGGCAGCAACCACGGTCAGCTTTATAAGCCCGGTTTTCGTTCGCTGAAAGCGGAAAACGCGGATGTCGCTCTGCGTTACACGGACGACGACCCCGCATCTTATGACAACATTTTTCGTAATGCCAAATTCTCGCCGACAGAGGTAGACAAGAAGCGCTTAATTGAATCACTTAAAACCCTGGCAAGCGGCGAGAACCTCGCCTCGGCTGTCGATATCGAGGAAGTTCTGCGCTATTTCACGGTACAGGTTTTTGTCGTCAATCTCGATAGTTATCTGGGCAAAAACGGCCACAACTACTTTCTCTATGAAGAACATGGGCTCATGCAAATGATTCCCTGGGACTACAACCTGGCTTTTGCCACCTATTCCTTGGGCATGCCTAACCCCATCAACGACGCGCAGCTTTACATCAACTACCCCATCGATACCCCGGCTGCCGGTGAAGTCATGCGCAAGCGTCCGCTCTACCACAACCTCATGCTGCAACGGCAGAATTTCCGCCGCTATCACGAGCTCTTTGATTACTTTATCCAAAGCTACTTTGAAAGCGGTCTCTTTGAAAAGCGCTTAGCCGAAACTGCGGCAATGATAGCCCCCTATGTCGAAAAAGATCCGACCGCCTTCTGTTCTTTTGCCGATCATCAACTGGCGGTTGAAACCATAAAACGTTTTTGTCTGCTGCGCGCCGAAAGCGTACGCCTGCAATTGGATGGTGTCATTCCTTCTACCATCAAAGGGCAAAACGCAGACCGCAGCCAATTCGTCGATGCTTCGAGTGTCTGGCTGCCGGATCTGGGCGAAGTCGCAGATCTGAAAGACTAAGCACATCTTCTCCATCACGCACGATAAATGCTACACTGTGCCAATGGAAAACTCAGCAAGCAATCAGCAAGCTTGGCCTGTGCAAGCGGCCACTCAAACCTTGCCCATCGGTCCCGTACACTTGCCAAATGGTGTCTGCCTTGCCCCGCTCGCAGGGGTTTCGGAACTCGCCTACCGCCAGATTTGCGCGGATTTAGGAGCCGGTTTGGTGGTCACGGAATTAGTCAGCGCCCGCGGGCTGCGATATGCCAAATCGGCAGACAAGCAGCAACGCTATCTTGACATTGACGGCTTACCCTATCCTACGGCGATTCAGCTCTTCGGCTCCGAACCCGAGGACTTTGTCTTTGCCCTGGAGAAAATTTTCAATGATGAAACATTGGCAAAAGTCGCCATCATCGACATCAACATGGGCTGCCCTGTTCCCAAGGTCGTTAAGTCCGGTTCAGGCGCTGCCCTCATGCTTGATCCTGCCAAAGCGACTGCCATCGTTGCCGCAGTGAAAGCCATTTGTGCCCCCTTAGGTAAAGCCTGCACGGTCAAAACCCGCAGCGGTTTTAATGCAGGTCAAAACATTGCCGCCGAGTTCTGTGCGAAGCTGGCCGCGGCCGGTGCGGACGCCATTTGTCTGCATGCCCGTACGCGCAGTCAGATGTATGCCGGTCAGGCAGATTGGTCGATTATTACTGAGGTCAGGGCTGCATTGGGCGATCCATTAAAGGGCGGTGTTCCTTTACTCGCCAACGGTGATATTGTTGACGGTGAGTCCGCGCTGCAGGTGCTGCGGTCGAGCGGAGCGGCAGGCTTGATGATTGGCCGTTCTGCCATGGGCAATCCCTGGATATTTCCGGAAATCCTCCATTATTTGCGTAGCGGGACTCATCTGCAAAAGCCTACTGCGGTTGAAATCGCCGAAGTCGGATTGCGCCACAGCCGCGCACTCGTGGCTCAGTTAGGCGAAACCGTCGCCTGCCGCGAACTGCGCAAAACCTTGGGCTGGTACACCAAAGGGCAAGCACATGCCACAGAACTGCGGCGCGCGGCGGCGCAGGTCGTCACTTTAGCCGATATTGAGGGCTTCTGGGAGGGTTTTGCCACTCATAAGAGCACTCAGGAACGCTAGGACTGACCCTTCTTGTTGCGGATATTCTTATTCATTAATAAATCCTAATATTTTAATTATCTTATTGATAATCATTGGCAAAAGGTTTATACTTAGCAAAAGCTAACCTATCAATCACAGTGCTTTTGGCTTATGATGAATTAAGTTCCGAAGCACATGAATAGATAAATTAATTATTGAGGTGAAAATTATGAAACTGTCAGACAAAATGCTAAAAGAGCTCAACAAGCAGTACAACATCGAAGTACATTCCGCTTACATTTACAGGAACATGGCCATTTGGGCCAATGCACAAGACCTGCCCGGAATGAAATCATGGATGGAACATCAGTATAACGAAGAAATGTCGCACGCCGAAAAGATTTACAACTATATCAACGAGCGCAATGCCGACGTGACTCTCGATAAAATCGACAAACCCGAAGGCAAATGGGACAGCATGCTGGATGTCATGAAAGCCGCTCTGAAGCACGAAGAATATGTTTCCTCCCGCTTCATCGAGCTGACTGATTTGGCCAACGCCGACAAAGATTATGCCACCACCGTTTTCCTGCAGTGGTTCCTGACTGAACAAGTCGAAGAAGAAGAGCAGAGCATGTACTGGGTCAAGCGTATTGAAAAATGCAACGACCAAGTTGGTGCCCTGATGATCGTCGACGGCGAAATGGGCCGTAGAGGCTGAGTTTAGAGTTTATTGAGCCCGGTTGCCGTTTCTGAGACGAGTCGGTTCTGAACTCGAACAACTGAATCATAGACAGAGGCTGTCGCTTTGCATCTTTGGATGCGGTGCGGCAGTCTTTTTTGTGGGCGGGGGCGGGAGCGGAGTGTGGTGTGGGCTGTGGGCTGTGGGTTTTGGCGGTTCTGAGAGCGAGCTGGGCTGTGGCGTTTTTAGAGCGAGCTGAGGCTGTGGTTTATTCGAAATTCGACAATTTTTACGGTCGTTCATTAGAGATCTTTAATATAGAGTCGGAAACAACTGTTATCAGCCAGTTTTATGGTAAAAATGACGTGTGTGTATTAGCAAGTTCTAATGCTTCCCTGCACAGCCGTAATAATTGCCAAATTCTAATCTGTCACAGTGCCCAGAAGGCAGCGACTCCGCCTCCCTCCCCGTACGAGCTGCAGCCAGCTGCAAAACACAGAAACCACGAGAGCGTTAGAGACAGTGCAAGGTTTGGCCACGCTCATTCGTATTGGTAGTATAAGCCGGCAAACATGCAAACACGCCGCCAACACGAGAGGAGAACCTTATGAAACATTTACTGAAACGCAGTATATCAATAATGCTATCGAGTCTGTTATTGGCCATGGCACTAGCAGCCTGCGCACCGGCAGCAACTGCGAGCCCCGCTCAGAATGCTACAAGCAGCGCAGTTCAAACGCAAAGCGAAACTACGCAAGAAATCACTAATCCCGCCACGTCCGCAGTGCAGACAACTGCCGCGGTCAGTTCCGCAGAAAGTAAAGCCACAGAGGCGAGCATCACAACGACTACAACAGCAGTGAGTACGGAAGAGGCCATCATCAGTTCTGCCAGCCCCAAAGCCAGCGAAAGCACATATGTCACGGACGATGCAGACGACGCGTACGGAAATGACACGAGCGATTATGACAGCTCGGAAACCCAAAAAGACAGCGATTATGCAGAAACTCAAATCGCCCCCGCTAACGACAGCGGTTTGAGAGGAGCTGAAGCCGCACTCGCCGATGACGATTTGGAATTGGCTGAAATGATTACCTATACCCTCGAAGATGAATACCTGGCGAGAGACACCTATATCAGTGTTATGAATGCCTTTGGCGAGACGCGTCCTTTCGTCAATATCAAGGCTTCCGAAGAGACCCATATCGAGCTGGCTTTGCCCCTTTTTGAAGAATTTAACGTCCCCCTACCCGACTATGTCCCGGACACAAGCCCTTTTCCTGGCACTTTAAATGAAGCATACCAAGCCGGTGTCGACGCTGAAATTCTCAACATCGATATGTACCAAAAATTCCTCCTACAGCCCAATCTCCCCCAAAGCTTTATCGACGTCATCGAAAAACTCGAGGCTGCCTCTCAAAAACATTTGGCTGCCTTCAAGCGTCGCCTATAACTGCGACCCAAACCCACAAATCCTGACGAGAAAACCCCAACACAATACTGTCCCCTACACCCGCAGGATGTAAGGGACAGTTTTTAATGTAAAAAAGCAACGAAAAATCGCAGTGCGCTATTTGGTGCCGGGCACAAAAATCTGGGCAAGTTTTATCAAAGGTTGTGTTTGCAAAACAATACGACCGGGGCCTGTGACGACTGTATTGAAGAGTCCCTCACCACCCAGCAGAATATTCTTTGCACCGGGCACAGTCACAACGTCCATTGATACGGATTCATCCATCATGGCTAGATAGCCGGTGTCTATCACCATTTGCTGACCGGGGGCGAGATTATACTCAACCGCGTGCCCATCGATTTCGATAAAAGCCAAACCCTGTCCACTCAGGCGCTGCATGATAAAGCCTTCACCACCGAAGAGGCCGGCGCCCAGTCTTTTTCTGAAATGAATGCTCAGTTCCACACCCGTTTCACATGCGAGGAATGCCGTTTTTTGGCAAATGATGCCAGCACCCGGTGTAATTTGGACGGGTTTGATGGAGCCGGGTAAACTGGAGGAAAAGGCAATCATGCCCGGTCCGCCCTGCGCGGTGTAGTAGTTGAGGAACATACTCTCACCCGAGAACATACGGCCGAGGGCTTTGCCTACGCCGCCCGCCTTTGTCTCCATTCTCATATTGGGGGACATCCAGGACATACCGCCGCCTTCGGTCACCATGGTCTCACCGGCCAAAAGGTCACATTGGACGACAGGTAGTGGGGTTCCGATAATTTGGTACTGCATAGTTAATCCTTTCTGTGCTTGGGTTTGATTTTGCCGAAGCGTTTTCCTATACACGCTCGATTTTAGCATTATTGTTGTAAACTATTAGCATAAGCAATGATTAATTTTTCCTTAATATCAACTTTTACAGCAATTGAGGTATGAAAATGGAAGATTGGGGACTGCTAAAAATAGCCACAGCCGTGCCGAAATTGGTCGTCGCGGATCCGCAGAAAAACAGTACGGAAATCATGCATCTGTGTGAGGAAGCGCATCAGGCGGATGTCAATGTGCTCTGCTTTCCCGAGCTCGCACTGACAGGCTACACCTGCGCCGACCTTTTCGGGCAAAGCAGCCTGCAGGAAGCCTCCGATGCCGCGCTCTTGCGTCTGGCCGAGGCCTCTGTCAACTGGCCGGGAATGTTGCTGTTGTTGGGTGCACCGCTGGTTTACAAGTCACGCCTCTATAACTGTGCCCTGGCCATTCGCAATGGTTTTATCCTAGCTGCCGTTCCGAAGAGTTTTTTGCCACGACACCATGAATTCTACGAAACGCGCTGGTTCTCAGCTGCTCCGGCACAGCGTTCCGAGCTTTCACACACCGTCAGTACCCTTACTTTGGGCGATCAGGATTTTCCTTTTGGCAAAACCCTCATCCACTGCCGCCTCGGTGCTCCGGGCGCAAGTCAGACTTTTGCCATCGGTATCGAAATCTGCGAAGACCTCTGGATGCCCGCTCCCCCCTCGACGCAGTTGGCCCTAGCCGGTGCTCAGCTCATCTTTAATCTTTCGGCCAGTAACGAGCTGGTCGCCAAAGCGCAATATCGTCAACAGCTCATCAGCCAGCAGAGCGCCCGTCTCAACTGCGCCTACATTTATGCTGCGGCTGGTCCTGATGAATCCACCACCGACCTCGTTTTTGGCGGTCATTGTTTACTAGCAGAGAATGGAAAAATCCTCGCCGAACGCCCTGCCCTACACGAAGCCCCCGCTCTGACTACAGCCGTCGTTGACCTGCAGCTCCTTAATGCCGAGCGTCAGCGCAACGTGGGTTTCTCGCAAGACGCCCCCCCTCTTTACCCTCAGATTACACTGCAGGAGAGCTTTCGCCCGGATATGACCAAACTACTACAAGAGCGCTCCGTCAATCCTCTCCCCTTTGTCCCTCAAAACCCGCTCCAACGCGACACCCAAACCGACCAAGTGCTGCGAATCCAGACCTACGGCTTAGCCAAAAGGCTCGAGCACACCGGCATCAAGCATGCTGTCTTGGGCATCTCAGGCGGATTGGATTCCACGCTGGCTCTATTAGTCGTTGTGCGTGCTTATCAACTCCTGAACTGGCCGCTCTCTAATATTCACGCGCTCACGTTACCGGGTTATGGCACGACAGATCGCACCTACAACAATGCTGTGAAACTGATGCAGCTCTTCGGTCTGACTTACAAAGAAATCTCGATCGTCCCGGCCGTCGAACAACACTTTAAAGATATCGGTCACGACCCCGCCATCCACGACACCAGTTATGAGAACAGTCAGGCGCGCGAGCGCACGCAGATTCTGATGGACTACGCCAACAAAGTCGGTGGCCTGGTCGTCGGAACCGGAGATTTGAGTGAGCTGGCTTTGGGATGGTGCACCTATAATGGCGATCACATGTCGATGTACGGCGTCAACGCTTCCGTGCCCAAAACCTTGGTACGCCATCTTGTCGCCTATCAAGCCAGCCTCTTCGAAGTTTCAGAAGATTCAGTCATGCAAAATACCGCCGCTGTTTTGCGCGATATTCTGGCAACTCCGATTTCTCCTGAGCTACTGCCCCCTGATAAGGATGGCAAAATCGCCCAACTCACAGAAGACAGCACCGGGCCTTATATTTTGCACGATTTTTTCCTCAATGCCCTGCTGCGCCACGGCTATGGCCCCAAGAAAATTTTCGCTCTGGCCAAACTTGCCTTTGGTGCCGAGGCTCAACGCCCGCTTGCCGAATCACTCAGTGATCCCTCACTGGCTGTACCGGTTTTTGACGACACAACCATTCTGAAATGGTTAGATACCTTTTACCGCCGCTTCTTCAGTCAGCAATTCAAGCGCTCCTGTATGCCGGATGGCCCACAAGTCGGTGCGGTGGCGCTTTCGCCGCGCGGCAGTTGGCGCATGCCCAGCGATGCCTCAGCCACCGTCTGGCGCGACGCCATTGCTAAATTGCAGGAGGGCTAGTCTGCTCGAAAAAATAGGCCTCATTTCGGCAGTAAAGACTTGGTGTCGGAGGGCTTGTGGCAAAAATTGCGCTAATCCAATTCGAGTCGCGATTTTTGGGCTTCTCATACGTCGCTTTTGGGATTTCGCGACACTTTTTACGCAAATCCAAATATAATTTCGCGGCCGCATGGATTAGCGGAAAAAGCTACGGCAATTTTGGCATCCGACTTGTCTTTTGAGCTTTTGAAGAGGGTTCGGCTTGGATTAGCGGAAATTTTGCCGAAATTCTACGTGATTCAATGATTCGCTTGGGTTTAGTAGGTGTCGCAACCGCCCAAGCACCGCGACTGATTCAGAGCGGTGTCGCCGCCATCCAGGCAATGCGACCGATCCGAAGCGGAGTCGCCGCCGCCCAGGCAACGCGACTTTTAAAAAGCGGAGTCTGGCGCACAGCCAAACTCCGCTCACTATTTCTGCTCAACTAAAATCTGCTATGGCTTATCAGCTATAGCTTAGTAGGCCACGCCTTGAGCCAGCATCGCTTCGGCGACTTTGAGGAAACCGGCGATGTTCGCACCGGCGACCAGGTTCTCGCCTTGCTCGTAGTTTTGCGCTGCACTGAGAGCATTTTCAAAGATGTCGCTCATGATGACTTTGAGGCGGGCATCGACTTCTTCAAAGGTCCAGGACAAGCGCAGCGAGTTTTGGCTCATTTCCAGACCGGAAACCGCCACACCACCGGCATTGGCTGCTTTGCCCGGAGCAAAGAAGACGCCGTTTTCCATGAGGTATTCGGTTGCATCGAGCGTCGTGGGCATGTTGGCGCCCTCGCCGACAAACTTGCAGCCGTTGGCGACCAGGTTTTTGGCGTCTTCGAGATGCAGTTCGTTTTGCGTTGCACAAGGCAGGGCGATGTCACAGGCAACGGACCATACACCGGTACCTTCGAAATACTGCGCATCCGTGACCTCTTCCACGTATTCGGAGATACGACCACGACGCACGTTTTTGATCTCATTGACGACATCCAAATTGACACCGTTCAGATCGACGATGTAGCCGTTTGAGTCGGAGAGCGTGACCACTTTAGCCCCCAGCTCAGTCGCTTTTCTGGCGGCAAAATACGCCACGTTACCGGAGCCGGAAATGCAGACGGTTTTGCCCTCAAAAGAAGTGCCCTTATGTGCCAGCATTTTCTCGACAAAATAGCAGAGACCGAAACCGGTCGCTTCGGGACGCGCCAAAGAACCGCCGTAACTGCGGCCTTTACCGGTCAAAACGCCTTCAAAGCGGTTGGTCAGACGTTTGTATTGGCCATAGAGGTAACCAATCTCGCGGGCACCCACACCGATGTCGCCGGCGGGCACGTCAGTAAACTGGCCGATGTGGCGATACAGCTCAGTCATCAGAGACTGACAAAAACGCATCACTTCGTTGTTGCTTTTGCCTTTGGGATCGAAGTCCGAACCGCCTTTGCCGCCACCCATAGGGAGGGTCGTCAGGGCGTTTTTGAAAACCTGCTCGAAACCCAAAAATTTTATGACCGATTGGGTAACGGAAGGATGCAGACGCATGCCGCCTTTGTAGGGTCCGATGGCGGAGTTGTACTGGATACGGTAGCCGCGGTTGACCTGTACTTTGCCCTTGTCGTCGACCCAGGGAATGCGAAATTCGATGGTACGCTCAGGCTCGACCATACGTCCCATGATATTGGCTTCGATGAATTCGGGATGCGCCTCGAAAACAGGTTCGAGAGTGCCCAAAACTTCCGTCGCCGCTTGCAGAAACTCCGCTTGGTGGCCGTTTTTGCGTTCAAGATCTAACTTGATTTCTTGCAAGTATTCTTTTGCGTTCATGTTTCCTCCGTTAACAGGCCTTTTCACGCCTGCAGTTTATTGGCAAAAGCCTCGCGTGACTTTGCCGGTTCAGTAAGTTTTTGATTGACAGCTTTTCAGCTGGTTTAGGATTTTTTCATCCAGTCGCTATCGTGATCGAAACTCTCAAACTTCAGGTCCTGATCCTCAGCCTCGATATCTTCAATCTGATCCGCAGCAATGTCGTCATCCGTATCGTCATACTCGGTGTTATAGTCAGGATTTACATCCGCCCTGGCTTCTTCCAGAGGCGCTTTGGTCAGAATCAGATAGTTGAGAGCGAAAAACAGAAGCAGCGCTGCGAGGATGATGCCGATCATCCAGCCTAAGGCTTGCAAAGTCCCTTGCAGCTTGCTGAAAGCCGCATACAAGATGGCAATGAGGCAAAAGGCATTAATCAGTGCCCTTATCGTTCGCCAGGGACGCATCGGTTCAACGAACTTGTCACAGTTTTCACAGTAAAAAGCCGCCTGCAGGCTCAGGATTTCCATCGCCGTCGGTCTAATCTGATGCTTACATGTACTCATGACTACCCCCTAAATGTTTTCGCAAGATGTCCGGTAGAATAAGCTGTTTTTTCAATGTTCCGGCATTGGGCAAGGCCCAAATGCAGAGCTTATTCTAGCAATTCCTTTTGTTGCTTAGCAATCAATTTAATTTTGATTACTGCAAAATCATTCTGTTTTTTTATTATTCATGGCAAAACACCCGCCTAAGCCTGGTTTTCGCCGGATTTTGCCAAGCCTAAACGCTCCAAAAGCGACTCAAAAAGTAGGATAAAGCGGTAAGGTTTGCGCTCTTCATGCGCCATCAAACTCAAAACCACACCCGCCTCCGGATAAACTGCTAGGAACTGCCCGTACTTGCCGTCCGCGCGGAAGCTCCCCGCCTGGCCCAGCCAAATCCAGTAGCCATAACCCTGGCGCATCTGCGCCTGCTCTTCTTCCGCCATGCTCCTAAACGACGTGATACTCGCACTCTCGATTTGTTTGGAGCGCGCCGCCTCGAAGTATTGCTTGGGTAGCAGGTCCTGCCCTTCGTACTGGCCCTCATGCAAAAGCAAATGTCCCAATAGCGCGAACTCCTTGGGCTCCAGAAAAAGCTTCGAAGCCCCGTTGTTGTGGCCGCGCGGACAGGTCCCCCAAAGCGGGTTGATGATGTCTAAAGGCAAAAACAGCCTGGGCATCAAATACTCACGCAAGCTTTGGCCGCTCAGTTTTTCCACGATTCTGCCACCCAGATACACATCGGAATTGGAGTAAAAGAAGCGTTTTCCCGGCTCGTCACGCAAGGGTAGCTGAAAAAAGAGCCGTGCCCAATCCTCCTCATGCATGCGGCGGTCACCTTTGCCATACAGAAAACAGCGGTGCCCCGAGCTCATCGTGAGCAGCTGGCGGATGCTGATTTGCTCATTGCCTGCTTCAGCCTCGTCCTCGTATTCAGGGAAATATTGCAGCACCTTATCATCGAGTTGCAAGAGTCCCTCAGCCTGGGTAAAACCCACAGCCAGCGATGTAATCGTCTTTGTCGCGGAATACAGCGGACAGGGGTCCGAGCTGCGCCAAGCCTTGTGGTGTCGCTCCCCCGCGAGATTTTCCAAAGTCAGGGCATAAGCAGGCAAAGCTTCAGCTTCAATGGCGGAACAATAATCCTTGAACAGCTCCTGCAGCACCGTCATCTACCAAAAAATCTCCTTCGCTACGATGGTACGTCACCGACCATCATAGCGTATATAAGGAGACTTTTGGTTGCAATTCGATTTCATTTAGCGCCTTAGCGCGATTGTTAAGTGATTTTAATTTTCTAAACCTGTTTTGAGGGCTGTTTTTCAAATTTTTTCGGCAAAAGCTTACTGCTTCAACACATCCTCATTCGTCTTCTTCTCTGCTTCGAGGGCGGTGTTAAGCGGTTCTTCCGTCGGCTGGACCGAGTTTTGCTCTTGCGGAACGCCGTAGTATTGCGTGGGGTAAGCCGGGGTATTTTTCAGCTGTGCGGCTCTCTTTTTTGCCTGCTTCTTAAGAATGGTTCTCACGATGAGGAAGATAATCAGGGCAAAAAGCGCCACAAGCAACAAGGGAATCAGCACATAGGATAGGCCTATCAGCAGTCCGCTGAAGAAGTTGGCGATACCGGTCAAGGAGTTGCTGAAACCGTTTTTAATGCTCTCCCAGAGTGCAGCCAAACCCATGGGCTTGACGCCGGGATCATCGTTCGCGGTAAAGCGCTCCTCAGCGGTGATGTTCAAGTTCACAGTGGAGTAAGCGGTTAGCTGATCCCACATCTGCAGCTTGCCTTGGAATTGTTCGATTCTTTCTTGTACCGCGTCCAGCTCATCGCGCACACGCAGCATATCTTCAACCGTGTTGGCTTTGTCCATAATTTCAACCAACTTGGCTTCCTGCTGTTGGGCGTTTTTCAGTCGGGCGGCGATGTCGTAGTAAGAGTCCGTCACGTCGTCGGTGCTGGTTTCGGAGCGGGTTATTTTGCCATAGTCCGAGAGACCGGTGGTAAAGCCTTCCACTTTTTCCGAAGGGATGCGCAGGCTGATATCGGCGTAGTAGTAGCCGTTGCTTTCGTAGACCGAAGCACGGGAGATGTAGCCGCCCATTTGTTCAGTCGCGAGCTTGAGTTTTGCCACGACTTCCTGGACATCCGCAACAATCAAATCCGTGTTAACGGTGCTGATAATTTTTCTGATGGTATCGGGGGGTGCCACGGCGATCGGCTCATTGCCCTGTCCTGTGACCGTCGGCATGGGCTCGATGCTGTCGGTCGTCTGATAATCCAGATTAGGGACGCCGCCGTTAGCTCCTGGTGCCGCTTCGTTCGGGTACATGGCAGCCGTTGTACTCATGGTTTCCTGGCCCACTTTACTGTTGCCACTCGCACAGGCGACGGCAGTGGATCCGATGAGGATCGAGGCACAGAACAAAGCCACAATTTTTAGCGTAAGATTCTTTTTCATATTGATTCCTCCGTATATTTCATTGTATAGCGTTTTACCCTCTTACGCTTATAATACGAAAGTTTTCGGCTAAAGGTTACAAGCGGTGGTTTTGTGGCTTGCTGTTTGGCTACGACTACAAAATTTACGTTTATGCAAATCAGAGAGGCTGTAAACATGGGTTTAGCGCGTGTTTTGCCAAGATTTACTACACTATTTCCGTTATAACAAAACCAAGTTTGTAAATTCGTCATAAGTGTAGTAGAAAGCTTGAAATCCCGTGAAAAAACCTGTTTACAGCTAATGTTAATTGTAAGAACGTAAATTTTGTAGTACGGAGAGCTGATGAGAAGGTGTCGCTGCCGATTATGCAGCGCGACGTTCAGATGCAAATAGCGGTGTCGCAACCGCCCCAGCCACGCGACGATCAGATACAAATAGCGGTGTCGCAACCGCCCAAGCTGTGCGACGCCCCTGCGAGACATTTGATCGACCGAACCGCCAAGGGACAAAGAAAAACCCCAAAGCCCGGATTTCTCAAGCTTTGGGGAATTGGAGCGGATGATGGGAATCGAACCCACACAGTCAGCTTGGGAAGCTGAAGTTCTGCCACTAAACTACACCCGCATATAAAGAGGATTATAAGAACTAATGGAAGCGGCTGTCAAACGATGCTTTCCGGAAGCCGGCAACTAGAAGACAATCTGAGAGGCTTATATGCCGACCATCTAAGCTATAATAAACTCCTGGCGCAGAGCCGCACCTGCCCCAACGTATCAGACTGAATCCACAGAGAAAGGCGAAAATCATGGACAAGCAGGCAAAAGAGACAGCACCATTAAAAATTGTCCTGGTCTCGCTCAACTCTCAATACGTCCACTCTTCGCTCGCGGTCTGGTATCTCAAGTCGGCTCTGGACGCCGCAGCACTGAAGCAAGATAGAGCGAATTTCGGGACGGAAATTCTTGAAGGAACGATAAATGAAAAGGCAGAGGCGGTGATACAGCGCATCATTGCCAGTGAGGCTGATCTGCTAGGCTTCTCGACTTATATCTGGAACATCAATTATCTGGCGAGGATTTTGCCGCGCATCAAAGCAGCCCTGCCCCACTGTACCATCGTTCTGGGTGGACCCGAGGTGAGTTACAACGCCGCGGAAGTGCTGCATAAATTCACAGAGGTCGACTTCCTCATTTCAGGCGAAGGGGAATCAGCCATTGTGCAATTGGCCGCTGCCCTGCTTAATGGTGGTGATTTCGCGGCTATTCCGGGGCTTTCTTATCGTCTTCCCTTAGCTAAAAAGAGTGGCAAAACAAAGGTCGAAACAATAGCAAACCCGGCGCTGCATATTGCGCAAGAGCAGGCGGAGGCGGACTTTTCGCACTCGCCTTACAGCGAGAACTATTTTGCGGCATTGCAGGGACGCATCGCCTATTTGGAGACGAGCCGGGGCTGCCCCTATCACTGCGCCTTTTGCCTTTCAGGAAGATCGGAGCGACTGCAGGAGCGGCCCTTGGAGGAGGCTTTTGCCGATATTGTGAAACTGGCTCGCAGCAGTGCGCAGACCATAAAATTTGTGGACCGTACTTTCAATGTAAATCGACGCAGAGCCAAGGAAATTCTGCGCTTTATTATCCGGGAAGATGGCCAGATTTTTCCGTTCGGGCGCTGTTTTCATTTTGAGATTGCGGGTGATTTGCTGGACGATGAGACTTTGAAAATAGTCAAGACGGCGCGGGCGGGGCTGCTGCAATTTGAAATCGGGCTGCAGTCGATGAATGAGGAGACGCTGAGTCGGGTGCGGCGCACGACGGATATGCGGAAGCTACGGAAGATGGTCAGTGCTTTGATTGCGGGCGGCAATGCCCATGTGCACCTGGACCTGATTGCCGGCTTGCCGGGGGAAGGCTTGGAGGATTTTGCCATAAGCTTTAATCAGGCCTATGCGCTGCAAGCCCATGCCCTGCAGTTGGGTTTCCTGAAAATGCTGCATGGCTCGGCGATGCGCGAAGAAGCCGCCGAATTTCCGGCAAAGTATGCTGAGACGGCGCCCTACGAGGTCTATGAAACGCCTGGTATGAGTCCCGAGGATTTCACACGCCTGCACCATGTGGAACGCGGTCTGGACAAGCTCTACAACAGCGGACGTTTTGTGCGAACTCTGCGCTATCTGACGCAAGACTTGAGCCAAAGCCCTTTCGCGCTTTTCGAACGTATGGGCAAAAAAATACTCCGCGCCGAAAACACCCAAGGGCAGCATTTGTCTCTGGAAGCACTCACGGAGCTCTTTTTCAGTGAACTAATCCTGCTACTGCCCGAGCAAAAGCCCAAACTGCGTGACCTGCTTGTCTTGGACCGTCTCGCCTCAACCGCCACCAACTTCCTACCGCCGTCATTGCGTGTGCCTGACAGTGCACTCGCCACGGCCAAGCGCCATTTGGCCCGGCAGTACCCTCGCCGCCCCGGAGCCACCCGCGCGCTCGCCCTGCTTTATTCAGACCCCGAAAAACGTCTGGCCTGGGCGGACTACGAAAAAAGAGACCCGGTGACAGGTCTCTATCCAGTCCATATTCGCAAAGTCAAAGAAATACTTGAGCCGGAGCCCACAACTTAGTGTTGCTCTCTTACATGCTGATGACGCTGTATCCTTGATCCACAAAGGGTTTCATCCCCGCATGTCCGTTCATATCGGCGAGCATCGGCAGCCCCAGTTTTTGATTCGCTTCCAGTACACCCAATTGCGCAGAACAGGCTTTGCAGACACCGGCAATCAAGCCTTTCTCCAGAGCCTGCAGGTAGAGTTTGTTCTCTTTCTCGGCCAATTGCGGAGGTAGAGTCACGGACTCCCCTTCGAAAACAACGCGCACTTCGTAACCTGCTTCATGTAAATCCAACGCATTCATCAGCACGTGTAAAAAGCACATCAGCTGACCGCGCATCGCATAAAAAAGCACTTTTTTCATTGGTCTTCTCCTTTGTTTTGTTGCTCCACAGCTTTATTTCTTTCCGGTAATTTAACAATACGCTGTTTACGTTGTAGGAGCAAGTTTTTGCGCCATTTGCGCAGCAGCGGAATACGCCAGATCAGCTTGCCGAAACGATGACCATAAGACAGGGCGACGTAGTTTTGGCCGCGCGGTTTAAACCACAGGGCGACATTCAAGCGGTGATGAAAACCACTCAGTCGCTGTCGCAGCCAGAGACTCAGCTCCGCCAGGAAAGTCTTAAACGCCTCTTCCCCTTTGTTAATCCTGATGCTTCTGGCAAAAAGCAGCACCGCCACACGTGCGCAGCACAAAAGATGCGATCAGCAGGACATGAAATGGCAATAGCCGCTGACCAAATACAAAGGGCAGAGCCGCCGCTTCCAAAGGCGCGGCCAGCGCCTCCATCAGACTACCGCCCAGCAGCATACCCGGCACGGTCCCAAGTAAGGCCTGAGCCAATGTCTTAGCCACCAAAAAACTGGGGCGCTGCTCCTCCGGCGCCAGAAAATGCTCATACTGAAAACATTCATGTCCGTCGCTACAAAGAACATGCCGGAGAAAAGGTTGGCAACAAAAGTAATCCAAATCGAAGCGGGCGTCACCGTTGTCCAAATTAAGGGCAAAAAGATTGCGATACCCGAACTCAAAAGCAAAGTGTTGCGATAACCATAGCGATCGGAGAGACGCCCCAAAGGTCTGGCGCTGAGCATTGTGCCGACGGCCGCCACCGCCGTGTTTATCACCGTTTGCATACCCAGCGACATTCCCAAATAACCATTCATATGTACATTAAAGAATGGCTGAGGGATTGCTACGGCAAAATACCAGACCGACACAAAGCCCAAAAAAGTGCGGTATTGGCGGTCGCGCAGCGGTAAAAGCAGCGCCGCGCTTTTCTTTTTGACCTCCTGGCTGATTTCCGCCGCTTCTTCAGAAAGCGTTACCTGCTCTGCCGCGGCTTGATCCGGCTGCAGACTTTCCTGTTCATTTTGCGCTTCCGCAGCGTAGGGGTCTCTGACTTTAGCCAGGAGCAGAAAGTCCGTGATGCCCAGCACGGCGGCCAGGAGGAAGTAGATCATGTATTGCAGGCTGGATTTTGCCAAAAAGGAAGCCAGCACAAGTAATAAAAGCGAAAAGATCAGCGAGCTGAGCGTGTAAATCAATTGGCGGTGGCTCAGGTAACGGCCGCGGCAGGGATACGGAATCACGATGCCTAGCCAGGTGTTAACGGAGAGGTCGGCGGTCCAAAGCCCCAGTGAACTCAACATGACAATCAGAATCACGAGATGTCGGGTCTGCGTCACAGCCAGCTGATTTTGGCTGAGCAGAAAGGCCAGAATGGCCATAACGATAAAACTAACGCGTACTAAGAGGCCACTGACGACGGCAAAACGCTTTAAGTGCCTGCTTTTCCTCAGCACGACTGAAATCGGAATCTGCACCACAACAGCCAGCTGCGGTATCGCCAAAACCACACTCAGCAAGCCATTGCTCATTTGTAACTGATCTTTATAAAAGGCGGTCAGAATGGCGCTGGCTGAGGGAAAGCCGGTGATGACCGTAAAGAGAATACCGATGGTTGCTGCCGCTGTAATCAGAGAAAGATCACGTTTTTTGCTTTGCGGCATCAGTATGCCGTAGGCAGAGACCAAATCATCGTCTTGCACGTCTACGCGTGGGGCGTTTTTCAGGGATCGAAATAAGCGATGAAACACACGCAATCCTCAACTCTTGCACAATAAAAATAGCGGGCGAACACGCACCGCGGGCACCATCATACCACAGAATCAGGCGCGCATTTCGACCATCGTTTCACCTTTAATGTAAGCCAGACTCTGCGTCGTCGAAGCGATAATCGCCGTTGCGATATCATCCTCACCCAAGTCCAGTTTCACTTCGTCCAAGGGAATAAAGGCTTCTTTAAACATAAAGGGGGCAAAAGCCGGCAAATCCAGACCCCCCTCAATCCCCTGTCGTCTTTGCTTGGCCCTGATGAAATAGGTACCAATGCGAAACCAGGAATCGGGGATGGTGATGACCTTGCGTTTGGCCTGGCCCATCCCCCGGTGCATCAGGCTCAGCATTTCTTTCCAGTGCATATTCGCTGCAGCCACCGGATAGGCATGCTTACCGCAATTGTTAAGCGCGGCATCGGCCAATGCCCTACCGACCTGGCGCGCAGTCAGCATCGCCGTCCCACCCTTGGGAAAGTACGTGGCCAGAGGCATCTTGCGCAGCATTTCAACCAGGAAAACCCAAACCGGTTTGCGCCCCTCCTGTACTCCGAAGATATAGGGCAGTTCCAGCACCGCCACGTTCTCACAGCCATTATCGGCTGCCAAACATAGCTGCAGCTGTTCAAGCCTGCTGCGAATATAGGGATGTTTTTCTGCCAACTGAAATTCGGGCATTCTGCGATTGAAGTAGGTAAAGTAAGAGCCACAGACGACCAGCTGTTTAACACCGGCCGCAGGGATGACACGGAGGATTTTTCGTAATATTTCGTTATTGTACTTGCGGAAAAGTTCGATGATGGGGGCTTTGGCGCTCAGCCGTTCATCAATACCCGCGGCAAAAATCACCACCTCCTGACCCTGCAAAAGTGCGGCTAACTCCGCTTCGTCGAGGCCATAGAGGTCGTATTCCAGTAATTTGGTGTCTGGGGGTAAAAGATGACCTAGTTGTTGGGCGTCTTTTGCCAATACGCTGAGCTCATGACCCTCTGCAGACAGGACTTTGACGGCTTCGCTGCCTAAGAGTCCGGTCCCTCCGATGACGAGAATCTTCATATCCACCTCAATCCATAGGTCTTATATCAATAATTAGCTATTTATACCTATTCAACTCCGAGTCCACCCATTGTAGCATGCAATTTGGGTACATATCTTAGCCACTTTCGACTAAGCAAATGCCGGATTCAAGCAGAGGAGGATCTGTCATGAAAAAGTCAAGCCTTTACTTTAAAGTTCTGAGTTTGTGTCTTGTGCTGGCCATGCTCATTTCACAAACCGCCATCATCCGTGCGGAGAATACGTCGCCTGATGCGAATGCAGTACTCCAATCCACCGACCCAATAGAACAAACGTCTCCTGCTTCAGCAAGTAGCACAGCAGAGAGCACGACAACGCTCACAAGCACAACGAATCCCATGAGTGAATCGAGTAATAACAGTTCTAGCTTGGATTCCGCTAAGGCTTCCACTTTCCAAGAAACGCAGTCGCTTGAGCTGAGCTCAGACACTCTTTCCAATGGCTTTTCAGAAAATAATGATTTACAATCTGACGTTACGACATCCACTCAAATATCTGAGAATCAAAGTCAGTCTGTAGAGAGCTCAAGCGCAGTATCTGAATCAGATTCCGGCTCTATTTCTGAAACAAGCACAACAGCAAGTCTGAGCGAAAGTACGAGTACAACAACAAGCACAAGCGCAGCCAGTTCTTCTACCTCGGCCGCGTCTTCGACCACAGCAACGTCAACGAGTACCAGTACTTCAACTACGGCGAGTTCCACTACAGAAACCACTAGCCCCACGCTCAGTCCTGATAAGTTGGGAGCCCGCTCCCTCACGACGGCACTGGCTGCTGCAGCACCGGATTATATCGCCATTTCCTCCATGCCGAGCAGTGGTTATCCAGTCGACCAGCACTCACTTATTCTCTCAACACAGTTCAACGGTACTTCGACCAACGGTCAGTCTACCTTTGACTCAGTGGGTCAATTATGGACCTATGACGGACGCGTTTATATTTCTGTCTTAACTAACCAAGGGACGGAAAGCCTTTTCCTCGGGGCAAACTACGCCGTTACTCAGGTAGGCAAAGATGAATTGGGCGCTTTGCAACCCTTGCTCATTGACCATGACAATAACACGGCCACTGCTCCCCTTGTCTATCCAATCGGCGGCACGAGCGGTTCAGTCAAAAAAGAGCATTGGTCCGTTTTCAGTTATAGGCTCTCAGATATTCTGGGCTTGATGCAAGCCACGCCTTCGACTGGCTTTATGCTGACCATGATCGTGGGCGTAGGTCATGAAATCTTTGGTACCTTCACGGTCACATTGCCCGTCGTGACCGCCAACCTCAGTAAAACCTGGTTAGGCGGTCCCATGACCCCCGTCACCATCAACTTCTATCGCAAAGTGGAGGGTGGCACAGAAACGCTCTATGACACCATCACGCTAAACGCCACGAACGGCTTGGCAAGCTATCAATGGAAGAACCTGGCTTATACCAACGTCGCCGGTCAGCGCTGGATCTACCGTATCGACGAGGCTGACCCCGGTCAAGGCTACGATGTCGGATTCACCTCAAGCTATAATCCGGACACACGCACCTATACCTTCACCTTGCTTAATACCTATATTCTGACGCCCAAAGATTTTGTCATCCAGGGCACGAAAACAATCGATTCCCGTAGCATTGCGAGCGGTGAAACATTCCGCATGCAACTCTATGCCTCTGATGCAAACGCGACACAAGGGGCGCTTATAGCTGAAACGACGACCCGTCCTGATGGTTCATTCAGTTTCCCAGCCATCAAGTACGAAGTCGCCGGCACTTACTACTACTTGCTAAAAGAAGTAGCAGGTACAAATCCCGGCATGAGCTATGATACGAGCGCTAAACTGCTCACCGTGAGCGCCCAAGACAACAACGACGGAACCTTGAGTATCAGCATGAGTCCTGCGGCAGGTCCCGTTATCGAGAACCACTATACGGCGAAATCAGTCAACGTTCCTTTTGCCTTTACCAAAACGCTCAACGGACGTCTCTTACAAGAGGGTGAGTTCTCTTTTTCGATCTATCGTGCCACCGATGCCGGCGGCACCATCAGCGGTGATGCACTGCAAACCACCGTCAATGATAGCCAGGGGCAGGCCTCATTTACGCTGACTTATAACGATGGCGAGGAAGGGCTGTATTACTATACCATCAAGGAAAACGTACCGGCTGTCGGCAGCGCCGGCATCACGTATTGTACGAACTTACTCGTCTACACCGTGTGGATTTATGACGATAATATGGGGCAATTGCAGGCTCAGGTCATCGCTCCGCAGAAGGCTGACTTTTGCAATACTTATACGGCAAAAGACACCACGCTGCTCCTCACGGCAACAAAAAGCTTAGACGGAAGGGCACTGAAAGCCGGCGAGTTCAGCTTTGAACTCTTGGATAATAACGGCAGTGTGATACGTACAGCTACTAACGATGCAGAAGGCAAAATTGTCTTCAGTCCTGCCCTCACCTACAGCGACCAGGATCTCACCTCCGGCACCAATCTTGACACCTATACCTACACGGTGCGTGAGGTGGTTCCCGATCCCAAACTGGGCGGCGTTTCCTACGACATGGGCATTAAGGCGCTGACGGTCAACGTGCAGGACAATGGCGATGGCAGTATGAGCGCCACTGCAGTAGGGCAAGCAAGCTTCACCAACGTTTATACGACGGCGCCCTTGACCGTTCCCCTGCTGGTCACAAAGACGCTCAGCGGCCGAACCGGTACAAACGTGACGGATCAGTTTACATTTACTTTGAATGGAGCCAATCCCTATACCCTAGAATTCAATGGCAACGCCACGAAGAGTTTCAATTACAATCTCAACTTTACGCTCGCAGATTTAGGCGGGGCGAACAGTAAAAGCTTCGCATACACCGTTGAGGAACTGAATACAGCGGCTATCCCCGGCATGGTTTATGACAGTGACTCGGACGATGTGGTCAACGTCATCGTCAGTGATAAAGGTGACGGTACTTTGGGCTACACCCTATCTGGCACCGCGGCTTTTAACAATTACTATCAGGCGGCTGCGACCTCGGTGACCATTGACGGCACGAAAACCCTCAGCGGCAGAACGGGTAATTTCAGCGATGTGTTCCGCTTCGTCTTAAACGGGGCAGATCCGCAAATTCTGACTTTCACAAGCAACACGACACAGAATTTCGCATTCGCCCCCATCAGCTATACCTTTAACGATTTGGGCGGGGCTCCGGAAAAGGTTTTCACGTACACCCTTGAAGAACTGGTCAATAAGACCGTAAACGGGGTCTATTTTCCTGCTATTCCCGGCATCAGCTACGACAGCGATCTCAGTCGCAATGTAACGGTCACGCTACGAGACAACGGCTTAGGAGGCATGACGGCAACCATAGGGGGCGAAAGCCGCGCCTTCAATAACCGCTACACCACGGGCAATACCACGATTACATTAAGCGCTTCAAAGACGCTGAGTGGTAGAAGCCTGCCTTTTACGGATACTTTCGACTTTGAATTCAGTGACGGTACAGCGACGGAAACGAAAACTCTGAGCTTTACTGCAAACGGTACACAAACGCTACAGTTCACTCCTATTACTTATAGCTTTGCCGACTTGGCTGGGGAGAATAGCAAAGAGTTTGCCTATACGATCAGGGAACTCGTGCCGACACCTCCTATTGAAGGCATGAACTATGACACGGTACTCGAACGCACGGTCAAAGTCACCCTCCGCGATAACGGTAACGGAAGCCTGAGTGCAACGGCCGACAGCAGCCCTGCTTTTGTCAACAGCTATGGTACAAAGCCTGCGGTAGTCACACTTGGATTTAGCAAAAGCCTATCCGGTAGGCTGGGCGCATTTAGTGACGAATTTACTTTTGGTCTGGCTCCCCGTTTTGTCGACCCCCGCTTTCCTTCTCAAGAGATGAAACTCCGCTTTACAGCCAATGGGACTCAAGCTGCCCAGTTCTTGCCTCTAGTCTTCACTGAAGCGGGCACTTATGCATTTACCATCTATGAGATGGTCTTGGCTAGCGAGGGCTTTATATTCGATTCGTCCATGTATGCGGTTAACATCACTGTATCAGACAGCGGTCTGGGAAATTTGGTCGCTAGCGTCTCTTATACTTTAGACGGAGCTATCGTCAGCCCAAACGACATCCGCTTTGCTAACTCCTATCAAGTCACGCCGGCTTCCGTAGCGGTGGTTGGGAGCAAGACTTTAAGTGGCCGCAGCGGAGCTTTTAGCGATACATTTAATTTTACCTTGGCAGGACCAAAGATTGACGACGTTTTAGAGGTAACGTCTACATTCACCGCTAACGGAACACAGAACTTCACTTTCCCCGAGATTGAGTTCACCCAGGCGGATATGGAGGGGCAGTCCAGAAAAACTTTCACTTACACCATGACCGAAGTCGCGACACCTTCCATAGCGGGAATGGTATACGACGCCGATTTGACGAGGGATCTGACCATCACGGTGACGGATGACGGGCAAGGGAAACTGACTGCCGCGGTGGATTGTTTGCCGGCTTTTGCCAATACGTATGTGGCCAAAGCTGTCAGTCTTGCTGTGCCGTTTTCGAAGGAGCTGAGCGGACGTACCGGACTCTTCCATGACCTGTATCAGTTTACGCTCACCAAAGACGGAGATGTCGCGCCGCTTGAGTCCAAGGAGCTCCTTTTCAGCGCCAACGAAACTCAGACCGAGGCCTTCACTGCTCTGCGCTTTACGCAAGCTGATCTTGCCGGAGCGAACAGTAAAGTATTTAACTATACGCTGGCAGAACTTAATGGCAAAATCCCCGGAATTGTCTACGATCCACTGGCTGAACGCAAAATTGCCATTGTCGTCACGGACGACGGGCTAGGCGCCCTTTCGGCAAAAATCGTTGACGGGACTGACCATACTTTAGACGCTAACACCGCTTTCAAAAACAGCTACAGCACAAAGCCGCTCTTAGTACTGCCCGGCTTTTCCAAGACTCTAACTGGGCGTACAGGGACGTTCAAAGACACATTCTCTTTTATATTCAGTTCGCTACCCGAAGGAGACATGGGTTTCCCATATATAATCGAAACAAACACCATGGAATTTACTGCGAATGAAACACAGCTCTCCAGGCTTCACCTTTTACGATTCACCTTAGCTAATCTCAATGGTCAAAGCAGTAAAACATTTAAGTATCAAATTGAAGAAATCATACCTGATCCGGGCGTTCCGGGCATGATCTACGATGCTAAGCCTATACGTTCATTCAGCATCACTGTAAGGGACAACGGCGACGGAACCCTTGGCTACTCCGTCGACTCGGGCGAAGAGGTCAGTGCAGGGAATTACGTCCATTTCACGAACACCTACGCAGCCGAACCGGTGAGCCTTGTATTAAAAGGGACTAAACAATTGTTAGGCCGCAATGGGGTCTTCTCTGATGCCTATACCTTTACCTTGGCAGATGATCTGAGCAATCTGGAGACGAAAGCACTCTTCTTTACCGAAAACACGACACAGAACTTCCAGTTCAGCCCGCTCAGCTACACTTTGGCAGATCTGGGACCCAGCGGCGAAAAGGTTTATAACTACAAGGTTTCTGAGGAAGGCTACCCCGCCCTGCCCGGCATGGTCTATGACGAACACGCCATTCAGGAAATCAAAGTGACGGTTAAGGACAAGGGTGACGGAACGCTCTCTGCGGAAGCCGATTTAGAACCTGCTTTCGTGAACGAGTACAAGGCTGAGCCTGTGCAACTCGTTATCAGCGGCACTAAAACACTGCTCGGTCGCACCGGTACTTTTAGCGACGACTTCTCCTTTACACTCGACGGGAAAGAGACGCAAACGGTGCATTTCACGGCCAACGGCAGCAAGACTTTTGCCTTCCCGCCTATTACTTACACACTGGCCGACCTGCAAGGACACAGAAGGATGGAGTTTGAATACACCGTAGCCGAACTCGTGCCGCCCGAAGTGCAAGCCATCCCGGGTATGAGCTACGATGCAGTACCCGAACGACTGGTCAAAGTGACACTGCTTGACAACGGCAATGGCACAATGAGTGTTCAGGCAGACAGTCAGCCTGCATTTACCAATATTTACGGAACAGGGACAGCTGCTGCGACGATTCAACTCAAGAAGGTACTAAGCGGCAGGACAGGCAGCTTTGAGGATCATTTTGCCTTTACTCTGGATGGGCAATACGAACGTGAGCTGGTCTTTAACGCCAATGGCGAGCAAAGCCTGAGTTTCCCGCCACTGCAGTACACTTTAGCTGATTTGGAAGGGGCAGCGAGTAAGACTTTCACATACAAAGTTGCCGAGGTGAATAGCGGTATTCCGGGGATTATTTACGATAAGAACGCAGAGCAATCGGTAAGCGTCACGGTCACGGATGATGGTTTGGGTCATCTCAATGCTGTTGTTAATGAAGTGCCGGTCTTCGAGAATCGTTATGAAGCCAAGCCGGTAGAGCTGCTGCTCGGTGGCAAAAAGATCCTCAGCGGTCACGTCGGCAAGTTCAGTGACACCTTCTCCTTCTCACTGGACGGCAAGGACATCCAGGAACTGGTCTTTACTGAAAACGGCAGCAAAGAATTCCGTTTCACACCCATCACGTATACTTTTGCCGATTTGGAAGGCCAAAATTATAAGAGCTTTGTCTACAAGATCAAAGAAGAAGTCGGCATGCCGATTCCGGGCATAAGTTATGACCAAAATCTGACCCGCCCGATTACGGTACTCTTGCTCGACAAGGGCGACGGTACGATGAGTGTTCTAGCTACGGAGCTACCAAATTTTGTTAACACGTACGAGATTGCAGATAGCGCTTGGACACCCATAGCCAATAAACAGTTAAACGGTCTCAAAGCATTGGAAGCTGAAGCATATCAGTTCGAGTTGCGTGAAGCAGGCAAAACAAAAGTCCTCAGCAGCGGCACTAACGATGCCAACGGCGTCATCCATTTCAGCCCAATTAGCGTCACAGCAGCCGATATCGGCGACCACCTTTATGAAATGACTGAAGTAAGCGGAAATGATGCTCACACGCTTTATGACAAGAAAATTTACACCGTGAAACTTACAGTCAGCGACAAGGGGGACGGAACGCTTGACCTCGTGCCCAGCTATCCCGGGGATGCGATTCACTTTGTTAATTACTACGATTCCGGTGTTGTCACCCACGACCCACCGGTCGAAAAGAAAGTCAGTGGTGCCGGGGCACCAACAGACGTAGTCTTCCGCTTCAGGATGTTGGCGGTCACTGCAGACGCGCCGATGCCGGAGGGGGCAGTAAACGGTGAGTTGATCCGTGAAATCACCGGTGCCGGTAGCTTTGAGTTTGGCATCATGAGCTATACCCTGCCCGGTACCTACGTTTACGAGCTGCGTGAATTGCCCACTACAGCGAAACACTTCAGTACCGACCCGACGCTTTACACCATTACGGTCAAAATCAGCTCGGACAATGGGGTGCTGAAAAAGGACGTCGTCTACACCATGAACAATGGCACGACTCCTGTGGAGGCTTTGGTCTTCACTAACAAGTACGAAGCACCGCCCACACCTACACCGACAACGACTACAACAACGACTCCGCCGACCTCGAAAGCCAAACCCAATCCGATTCCCAGAACCGGTGAGAACGCATCGCGTGCTTTGCCTTACGCCCTGGCCTTAATGGCAGCTGCTGTCCTGCTCTTTATTGCTAGAAAAAGGAGAGAGAACGGCGAAGAAGAACAGGAACTCAGCGATCACGCTAAATAAGTAAAGCTAATTGGAGTCATTGCTGAAACCATAGGAATCATTCTATAGATACATAAGAGGCCGCCTGGTATGAACATTTTTCGGGCGGTCTCTTTTCGTTTTTTGTTGCGGGAAGTTAGCGGAACTGTCGCGTTGCTTGGACGGCCGCGACTCCGCTTTGAATACGTCGCGTTGCTTGGACGGCGGCGACTCCACTTTGGAATGCGTCGCATTGCTTGGACGGCGGTGACTCCACTTTCGCTTTGTCGGATGGCCATTTTTGTGACAATTATTACGGGGTGGTCCACAACGCTATCAAACGGCCTCCGCACAAGTCAGGAGGCGATTTTTAGCCCACTATTTACGGGGATGTGGTTGAAAACGCTTCTGTACGCCTGCCGAACATGTCTAAAGGCTGTTTTAAGCCCACTTTTTACAGGGATGTGGTGGCGGCGACCACACAGTCGAAAATATTGTCCCAAAATCGTCAGTTAGACGTGATCAGAAACCCTAAATCCACTCAAATTCCCACATCCCCGTCATTTTTGGGCAGAAAAGCCTTGCGCGAGGCCAATACAATAGGTCGCACCCGAATTTCAGGCGACACCACATCTCTCTGGCTGTGGTACCAACTTTTTCGCCTAGCCAAGAGAGGTCTTGGCTACCCGTCAAATTTGGCACTTCTACGGCAGGTAGGGCGGACAAAAAGCAGAGTAGAAAAAACCCGAACCTACTCGTAAACGACAATAACGGGCTTCACAAAACACCTAGCTAATGAAAAGTTAAGCTAGCTACTAAAGATAGCTATTTTTCGTAGCCAGAATGACAACAAATAGCTATTCTAGCCCTCACCTGTGGCCTATACCATGTAATTAGTGATACCTAACTCTATTTTTGACGAGTTAGGAATCGGCTAGATAGCCACAAGCCCACAGGAGGTGCACATTATGAAGAAGACAGTAGGATGGTTGAAGCTGTTGAGCTTGGGTCTTGTCATATCCTTGATCCTCTCCCAAATGGCCTTAGTAAGAGCCGATGTCGTCGAAAGTCAGACGCCAACGGAAACAACGGTCACGGCTGAAAACAGTGAAGCAAGAGAAACAGAGAAATCACAAGAAACCACAGTTACGAGTGCAGCAGACACAGAGGCCAACGCCAAACAGTCTGCTCTTTTATTTGATACGCAATCTTTAGAGCTCAGCTCTGAAAATTCTGATCAAGAAGAGCTTAAAAGCGATTCATTAGACAAAAACAATAGCGAGGAATTACAATCGGACGTAACGACATCTTCTCAAGATCCAAGTTTGCAAAATACGGATAAGACGGTTGAAAACTCAGAAGAAAATAGCGCTGGAAACACAGACTCCGCATCAAATACCACAAGTAGTTCTACTTCTAGCGAACAGCAGAGCAATGGAAATGAGAATGGTCTTCCTTCTGATTCAAGTCAATCCGGGGAAGAAACTAATGTTAATACCGGCGAATCAACAACATCAACGTCAAGCCATACGAATCAGCAAGTCATTGAGGATGAAGCCGGTAAAAAAGCAACCGCCGCAGCCGAAAAGCTAGCCAAAGAAGAAGCGGACAAGAAAGCTAAAGAAGAAGCAGATAAAAAAGCTAAGGAAGAAGCCGATAAGAAGGCCAAAGAAGCAGCGGACAAAAAAGCCGCCGAGGAAGAAGCCGCCAAACAGGCCGAATTAGCTTTATACGAATATACACCCATGGGTATTATGCCTGCGAACGGCTACCCGGTAGATCAGGACTCCTTGATTTTGGCCACCCAGTTCAACGGAACGTCCACCAACGGACAGTCCACCTTTGACTCAGTCGGTCAACTGTGGACCTATAACGGAATGGTCTATGTCTCCGTTCTGACCAACATGGGCACCAGCACCCTTTATTTAGGGCCTGGTAACGCTCTCCCTCAAGTTAGTAAGGATGAATTGGGGGCTCTGGAGCCTCTGCTAATCGATCACGACAATAATCCCGCGACGGCGGCAATTTCTTACCCCGTTGGCGGCACAAGCGGTTCTACGAAGAAAGAGCATTGGTCCGTGTTCCGCTACAACCTCTCCGACTTCTTAGGTTTAATGCAGGCCAATCCATCAAATTCCTTCCTGCTAACCTTGGTTGTTGGACAGGGGCATTGGATAGCCGGTTATTTTACGGTTGTTTTGCCTGTAGTCACTGCGAACCTAACAAAGACCTGGTTGGGTGGGCCGATGACACCGGTTACTCTCAACCTGTACCGCAAAATTGAAGGCGGAACAGAACAACTCTATGATACCGTCACACTCAGTGCGACTAACGGGACAGCAACACACCAATGGACTAATCTGGCCTACACCAATTTGGCCGGACAGCGTTGGATCTATCGTATCGACGAGGCTGACCCGGGGCAAGGTTATGACGCCGACTTCTCATCGACGTACGATGCCGCTACACGCACCTATACTTTTACATTAACCAATACCTATATTCTTACACCCAAACAGTTTGTCATCCGAGGACGAAAAACCATCGATACGAGGCCGATAGCAGCAGGTGAAACATTCACGATGCAACTGTATGCTTCGGATGCCAACGGCACACAGGGTGCCATGATTTCATCGGCAACGACTCAGGGAGACGGTAGTTTTGCCTTCCCTGCCATTACTTATCAAGTGGCCGGTACTTTTTATTACCTGGTTAAAGAGGTCCCGGGCAGCAAGCCGGGCATGACCTATGACGTCACCCCAAAGCTGGTCGCAGTGAACGTGGTGGACAACAATGATGGGACCTTGAGCATCAGCATGAGCCCCGCAGCAGGTGCCAGCGTAGAAAACAAATATCAGGCGCAGCCTGTAACGGTGCCTTTTGCCTTTATGAAAAAACTGAGCGGGCGCAGCTTGCTTGGGGGCGAATTCAGTTTCTCTATCTATCGTTCATTGGATGGCTCCGGTGCGACGGTTGGTGATGCCTTGCAAACGGTGAGCAACAACGCCGATGGCAGCGTTAGTTTTAATCTGACATATACAGACGGGCAGGAAGGTTTGTATCACTACACTATTAAAGAGAACCTTAGCGATCCTGCAAATGGCGTCACCCATCTGACAACACTGCTGGTCTATACCGTAAACATCTATGACGATAATAACGGTCATCTGCAGTACACACTTTACCCACCATCGGATCCGACATTCTATAACGCATATAAAGCGGCAGACACAAGTCTGACCTTGCGCGCAACGAAATCGCTTAATGGCAGAGCTCTAAAAGCAGGAGAATTTCAGTTCGAATTGCTCGACGATCAGGGAACCGTTATTCGTACCGCGACCAATGACGCAAACGGCAACATCGTCTTCAGTCCTGCCATCAGCTACAGTGACAAAGATTTGATCTCCGGGAACAACCAAGACACTTATACTTACACGGTCAGAGAAGTGGAGCCTGACCCTAAACTGGGAGGTGTATCTTACGATAAGGGCGTCAAGACCCTAACGGTCAATGTCCTGGACAATGGCGACGGTAGCATGACGGCTTCGGTTGTTGGTACGGCTGTTTTCACCAATGTTTACACCACAGTCCCGCTCACCGTTCCCCTACCTGTCACCAAAACCTTGACGGGCAGAACCGGTACGACGGTCAGAGATCGTTTCACCTTTACCCTTAATGGGGCAAATGAGCAGAGCCTTGATTTCTACGGAAACGATACCAAAAACTTCTACTATTACTTGAACTATACACTTGCCGATCTGGAAGGAGCAGTCAGTAAGGTCTTCGAGTATACGGTGGCCGAGCTAAATACACCGGCCATCCCGGGAATGGTCTATGACAGCGATCTTGACGATGTGGTGAGAGTCACCGTCCGAGATAAAGGCGATGGCACTTTGGGGTATACGCTGAATGGAACGGCAGCTTTTGCCAATCGTTACCAAGCAGCGGACACGAAACTGACCATTCGCGGCACGAAAACATTGACCGGCAGAACCGGAATATTTAGCGATGTCTTCCGCTTCTCCTTAGATGATGCGAACGGACAGGTTCTAACCTTTACTCAAAACGGGACACAGAACTTCAGCTTTGCTGAAAAAACCTATACCTTCGCTGACTTGGCCGGACAGGCAGAAAGAAACTTCACTTACATCCTTAAAGAACTGTCTGACGATTATTACCAAGGGACGTACTTCGCCCCTATTCCGGGCATCGTTTATGACCCCGAAGGAACGAGAACACTCACTGTAAACCTCAAAGACATGGGTAACGGAACGCTCTCGGCGACATTGACTGGTAATACAGACTATGTCAATAAATATGAAGCAAGCAGCACAATGGCCGCTATTTTTGCAGATAAAACTTTGGTTGGGCGTACCGGCGAATTCTTAGATAGCTTCCGTTTCGAACTAAACGGGGAAAAAGCGGATTCGGTAACCACGGAGGTGGCATTTACTTCTAATGGCACTAAACCTTTCTATTTCAGCTTTGGCCCCTTCACTTTTGCCGATTTGGCAGGACAAAACAGTAAAGACTTTATATATACACTTACAGAATTGACGACGAATCCTATTGCCGGGATAAATTATGATCCAAATCCTACACGCACCGTCAAGCTCACCTTACGTGACAATGGGGACGGGACCCTTAGCACGATCTTTGATTCGAGACCAAGTTTCGTGAATAGCTATGGGGCTGTGCCTGTAATTGCCACAGTGAATTTTAGCAAAGAGCTGCGTGACAGGCTGGGGAGCTATAGAGATCGTTTTGACTTTGTTTTGACTCCGCAAACGGAGGGCGATCCAAATGAGCAAAAAAATGCGCCATTAATCTTTACGGCAAATGGTTCCCTAACAGGTCAATTCCCCCCGTTAACGTATACCCTTACCGACTTGGGCGGCGCCCCTGCTAAAGTTTTTACTTACGAGTTAGAGGAGACCACTCCTACGAACACGGCTATTAAGCCAGTTGGACCAACTACATTCTTAGCGGATGTTACGGTGGCAGACGATGGAGATGGCAATCTAACGACTTCCATAAGCTACCGCAATACGGATGGGGCAGCTGTCGAGTCAGCAAACTTCGTCAATCGTTACGAGGCCACACCGATCAAAATCAGTGTCGTCGGCAATAAGACCCTGAGTGGGCGTAGCGGCATATTTAACGACGCCTTCAAATTTTCACTGGCAGGGCCAAAAGCTGAGGCAATGGCAGTGCAAGAACTTAGCTTTAACGCTAACGGCACATTACCTTTCACATTCTCAGAAATTGAGTACACTCAGGCAGATATGGAAGGCTCTGCTACAAAATCCTTTGTCTATACGGTAACGGAGTCAGCCGACCCGATAATTTCAGGTATCGTTTACGATCCTGTGCTCACACGCCAGGTTTCTGTGACGGTATCAGATGACGGACAGGGCAAACTCAGCGCCAGACTGAACAGTCAACCCGCCTTTACTAACAGGTACGAAACCACTCCTATAAGCATTGCAATACCCTATTCCAAGACATTGAACTCACGTACCGGTGACTTTGAAGATACCTACCTTTTCACTCTTACGAAGAAGGGTGAGACAGATCCGCTGGAAATCAGACAGCTGGACTTCAGCGCGAACGGAACTCAAAGCGACATGTTTACCGCCTTAACCTTCACAAAGGCAGACTTGGGCAATGCCAACAGTAAAGTATTCGACTACATCGTTGCCGAACTTGATGGAGGCATTGACGGCATCACTTATGACAGCAGATTGCAGAGAAACATTTCCATCATTGTCAAAGACTTGATGGATGGCACGCTCTCGGCAGAAATCGTAGACGGTACGGATAATTCACAAGCCTACGACACGGCATTCAGCAACGAATATGAAGCTGAGCCTGTTTCCGTACCATTAGGCATTTCCAAGATGCTCTCGGGCAGAACCGGGACCTTCTCGGATACCTTCCAATTCAGACTAAGCCCAGTTCCCGAAGTGGCAGGACAAGATGTCATCGGCATCGATGCTGAACTCAACTTTACGGAAAACGGCAGCAAGATTCACAGCTTTGAAGCTTTGCAGTTCTCCCTGGCTGACTTGGGTGGGGAAAGCAGTAAAACCTTTAAGTATAAGCTGGAAGAAATAATCCCCGATACGCCGATTCCGGGCATGGTTTATGATACGCAAGCAGTACGCGAAATCAGTATCACCGTGACCGATAACGGTTTGGGTCAACTCCTTGCCAATGTTGATCTGGGTGAGAATCCCAATGAGGGCAATAACATTCATTTCAGCAATACCTACAAAGCAAGTCCTATCAGTATTACGTTGAAAGGCAAAAAACAACTGCTCGGTAGAACAGGCACTTTCTCCGACGCCTACACCTTCTCCTTAGATGATCTGCAAACCAAAGCCCTCTTCTTTACGGAGAACAACACGCAAAGTTTCAGCTTTAATCCTCTCAGCTACACTTTGGCTGACTTGGGTCCAAGCGGCGAGAAGGTCTTTACGTACAAGGTCACTGAAGAAGGATTCCCCGCAATCCCCGGCATGGTCTATGATGCAAACGCGACCCAAACCATCAACGTGAGGGTCACAGACAATGGGGACGGCACCCTCTCAGCCGTGGCGGACCGCGAAGTAAGTTATGTCAATGAATACATGGCAGAGCCGGTTGATTTGATTATCTCAGGCAGCAAGACCTTGTTGGGACGAAGCGGCGAGTTCAGTGACAGCTTCCTCTTTACACTGAATGGCGAGCAGACTCAAGAGCTCAACTTCCAGGCTAATGGAAGCAAGGATTTCGCCTTTGCACCCATCACCTACACACTGGAAGATCTGGGCGGAGCAAGCGAAAAGACCTTTGAGTACAGCGTGGCGGAGCTGGTTCCACCCACATTGGAGGCCATCCCCGGCATCACCTACGATGCCAATCCCGTACGCAAAGTGCTGGTGACCTTGAAGGATAACGGCAACGGCACACTCAGTGCACAAGCGGATATCAAGCCGAGTTTCACCAACCTCTACGGCACCGGCACGGCAGCTGCGACCATTCAACTTAAGAAGGTTTTGAGCGGCAGAACTGGAAGCTTCAGGGATGTCTTCAGGTTTACCTTGGACGGACAATACGAGCGCGAGCTCATCTTCACGGCCAATGGCGAACAGACACTGAACTTCCCGCCTCTGCAGTACAAACTGGAGGATCTGGAAGGTGCAGCAAGCAAGACCTTCACTTACAAAGTGGCAGAAATCAATGACGCGATTCCCGGAATGATTTACGACAGCCAAGCCGAACAGACCGTATCCGTCACCGTGACGGACGACGGCCAAGGCAATCTTGTCGCAGCCGTGAACGAGTTACCCGTGTTCGAGAATCGTTACGAGGCCAAACCGGCTGAGTTGATTCTCAGTGCCAAAAAGACCCTAAGCGGCCGCAACGGCAGCTTCAGCGACACCTTCTCCTTCTCGCTCGACGGTAAGGATGTGCAAGACGTGGTCTTCACTGAGAACGGGACCAAAGACTTCAGCTTCTCACCTCTCTCGTATACTTTTGCCGATCTAGAAGGGCAAAACAGTAAAAGCTTTGTCTTCTACATCAAAGAAGAAGTCGGTGCACCGATTCCGGGCATCGTCTATGACACAGAGTTGACGCGTCCGATTACAGTCATTCTGGCTGACAAAGGCGACGGGACAATGGGCTTCGTTGTTTCCGAAACGCCTAACTTTACCAACAGCTATGTGCTGGAGGAGAGCACTTGGACGCCTATGGCCAACAAGCGCCTCTTCGGACTAAAAGCACTGGAAGGCGGTGATTATAGGTTCGAAGTGAACCGGATCGGTGAAGTCGAACCTGTCAGCAGAGGCATCAACGATGCCAATGGCGTCATCTCCTTCAGCCCGATTACCATCACTGCAGCAGATATCGGAGAATCCATCTACGAGATCCGAGAAGTCATTGGGACTGATCCTAATACATCCTATGACGAAAGCGTCTATGAAGTGATACTGAATGTCAGTGATAACGGTGACGGAACACTGGCCATTGTCCCCACCTACCCTGAAGGCGGTATCCACTTCTTCAACCTCTATGAGTCCGTCGTTACCCATGACCCACCGGTCGAAAAGAAAGTGACCGGTGCCGGGGCTCCGACTAACGCCGTCTTCCGCTTCAAGATGGAAGCCATTACGCCCTATGCCCCGATGCCTGAAGGCGCAGTGGACGGTGAGATGATTCGTGAAATCACCGGATCAGGGAGCTTTGAATTTGGCATCATGAGCTTCGTGGCACCCGGGACCTACGTTTACGAGCTACGGGAACTACCAACGACAGCTGAACACTTCAGTACCGACCCGACACTTTACACCATCACGGTACATATCAGTTCAGACAATGGCCTCCTGAAAAAGGATGTGGTCTACACCATGAACAATGGCACGACTCCTGTGGAGGCTTTGGTCTTCGATAACAAGTACGAGGCTCCGCCTACACCGACAACGACAGCGACTCCTTCAACTTCGAAAGCCAAGCCCAATCCGATTCCTAGAACCGGTGAGGCCGGAGAGCACGTGACCCTTAATGCACTGGCACTCATGGCAACTGCTGCACTGCTCTTTATTGCCAGAAAAAGAAGAAAGAGCGGCGAAGAAGAACAGGAACTCAGCGATCACGCTGAATAAGTGAAGCTAAGCGGAGTCATCCGCTGAAACCAGAGGAATGATTCCGTAGACGCATAAGAGACCGCCCGGTATGCACCTTCATCGGGCGGTTTCTCTTTGTTTTTTGTTGGGGGAAGTTAGCGGAACTGTCGCGGTACCTGGACGGTGGCGACTCCGCTTTGGAATGTGTCGCAGTACTTGGGTGGCTGCGACTCCGCCTTCGCTTTGTCGGATGGCCCTTTTTGTGACAATTATTACGGGGATGTGGTTCACAGGCTAATAAACGGCTTCCGAACAAATCAAAAGGCTGTTTCGTGGACATTTTTTTCGGAGATGTGGTCACTATGGCCACATAATCGAAAATAATGTCACCAAAACCCTTATTTGACATAGCACGGCAGCCCCAAATCACTGAAAATCCCACATCCCCGTCATTTTTGGCATAAAAGCCGTGCGCCGGCTAATACAATACGTCGCACCTGAATTTCAGGCGACACCACTCATCGACGCAACGTGATTGGTTAAAAAGGAGTCGCTACCGACCATGCACTGCGACGATTGGAAGCTAAAGGATTCGCTGCCGACCAGGCAGAGCGACGCGCTAAATCAAGCAAGCGCAAGCTTATTTCAGCAAAGCAATCAGCTTGCTGCGCCTGTCGATAGACAGTTTTTTATAAATGTTGCGCACATGATTTTTCACGGTCCACTCCGAGATAAAAAGACGATCCGCGATTTCACGATGGCGTAACCCTTGCACCAGCAGATCAGCAATTTCCGATTCGCGCTGGGACAGTTTCTCCGGCTTACTCTCGCTCAGCATGTGCGCATTCTTAACCTCGTCTTGGAGATCGACTAATTTGACCAGCGCCAGCAATTGATCAATAAACGCCTTATGTGGTTCATAGATTTCAGGGAGATGTAAACTTGGCAAAAGCAACTTCCGATACTGCAGCATCGTGGCAAGCAAATTGTCCTGTTCACCGATTTCCAAAGCTTTTTCCAACTTCTTTATACAAAGCTGCCATTCCCCAATTCCCGCATAAGCAAGAAACAAGCCAAGATTGATAAAGTAGCGCACCGCCAGAGTGCGAAACATGCTTTCGTCCTTGTCCATCGCTTCCATCATGCCGATAGCAGCTGTCAATTTGCCGTGCAAAAGAATATCCGCACCTTTCACAAAAGCTAAAGGTAAAGTCGCGAGGCCGCGGCGCTCTTGCTTTTGCGAGAGATCTCTCGTCCATTCATTTGTTTCAGAGATGCGCCCCAGCATGGACAAAATCATGCTGCGCACCGACTCAAGCAAAGTTTGATTGGTCTGAGTGCCACGCATGAATTCAAAATTGGAGGCCTTCGTTTCCAGATAATGAATCGCTTTGCGCACTTCGTCCAAATCATTTTTCGAAATCGCCACACGTCCTAAGAGCAGCGCTACACCATAAGCCAAGGTTACCTGCTGATACTGCTCTGCGATATAACTCGCCTCATAGGCAAGGATTTCTGCTTCCTGGAACTGGCAGCGCATCGCCGCTACCTCCGCCTTGTAGAGCAAATCAAAGCCTTTGCCATGTCCGTCAGTCAGGCGATTATAAACCGCCAGCATCGTGGCAAAACGCTCGCCGATTTCGTCCGCTTTGCCCACCTCGTTATAAAACAAGAGCCAGGGCGAAGACCTGCCGAAAAGATAGAGCATTTTCTTAGTAAAAATATCCGAACTGCGCGTCATCAGCGCTGCTGCTTTCTCGTAAGTCAGCTGACAAGCCGCAAGGTCCTGTAAGTGCTCAAAAGCCGATATCAGGTACCATTCCCCCATCAACTGCGGATCATCTGTCGCCCAAATCCATTCACGCAGGACAGCCAGCAGCTGACGGTACTCATCAAAATACAAACCGTTAAAAAGATAGTACGCCAATTTCAACATCGCCAAAGGATACTTTTCCTGAATGTCCGGCGGACAATCACGGATAATTTCCAGAGCCACATCGGCAAAAGCCTTGCCCGCGATGCTCTCATACTCCAAAAGCTGCAACGGCGACTGCAGAATTCGCTCATAATCCTGTCCGCTGTAAAAACAGCTCAGTGCGTCAATAGGACGGTCCATTTTCGCGTAATAGTCACCGAAAGCACGGTAAAAACATCCCCGCTGCTCTACAGACAGCCTATCCAACTGCAGTTTTAGAAAGGCTGACAATATGGGGTGTGGAAAATAGCTTTGATGCCGTGCATCGTATTTGATAAGCGGGGTGCTTATGAGAACCGACACAAGCTGATCGGAGTCAACTTCCTCGAACGCCAAATTTTGCAAATCCGTTTCTCGCAAGCTGTCAAAGACGGCAAAAGGCAATAGCAAAAACCGCTCTTGTTCCTGCAGCTTTTTCCAAAAAACATCATCTATCAACTGGTAAAGGTCAACATCCCGCGGCTTCGAGCCGTAGGCCAAATGGTCTTGTAAGTATAAAGAAACCGCCACAACCCAGCCGTTGGTCTCTTTAAAGATTTCAGCTGCTTCGGCGCTGTTAATTTGGATGCCCGCATATTCGTAAAATTCGGCAATCTCGTTGGATTGCAAATACAAATCATCACTGCTGATGAGATTGATGTAGGGGTTGACTCTTAAATGTGGCAAATCCTTGCCGATATCTACCGAAATCAAAACCACGTGCAGATCTTCGGCGGTTATTTCGGCTAAGCTGCGGATGATCTTGGGCGAGAGTTCTTTTTGCAATAAATGCATATTATCGATAACAAACCAGGTCGGACCTTTACAAGTGACCTCTCTGATTAAGTTAATCATCTCCGCTTCATTGCTGCGGTTAGGATAATCCAATTTTTTCATGGCTTGCGAAGTGGCAGGATCGACTTTCTCTAATTCCTCAGAAAGCCTTTTATACATGACATTCGGCGACTCATTGACCAAAGTTACCCAGTGGATGGCCTCGGGCGGGACATCGCGCAAGGCTTCGTGGACGGCGCTGGTTTTGCCAAAGCCTGAAGGCGCTTCGACCAAAGTCACTGCACTGGTCAGCACGTCTCGCAATTTATTCCGCAGTCGCGGTGAAAAATAAGATTGCGAAAAAACCATGCTCCCCCTCCTACTCAGACATTCCTACCTACTCCTTTCATTATCAGAGCGAAGGCCGGCAAAAGCAAGCAAATAGTGGGGCGATTTTTGCCCATCGTATTGCCTCAAGAACAATAACCTAGAGAAATACTAGGTTGAGGGTCAAATCAGGCTCTGCTAGTATGAAATCAGCAATATTCTCATCATCCGTGCACGGCATCCATCCCTTAAAAGTTTCGCCCAATCAGAGGCAGGAGATGTCTATGGGATTTTTTGACAAAAAGGTTTGTGATCTCTGCGGTAAACAGTACGGTCTTCTGGGTGGTAAAAAACTCGAAGACGGCTTGATTTGCAAGGACTGCCTTAAAGAGGCAAGTCCCTGGCTCGGCTCAGCCAAACAACAAAGCGTCGACGAAATGCAGCGCCACTTGGCCTATCGCAAAGCCAACGAAGAAGCTTTAGCGGCATTCACCCCCAATCGCACTATCGGCACTGATATGAAACTCTACATCGACGACCGCCAAGGCCTTTTCGCCTTGTCTCGCGGCGACTATCGCAAAAACAACGCAGACCTCTTCCGCTTTGACCAACTGCTCTCCGTGCAGTTCGAGGTCGACGAAGACCGCAGCGAATTGTCCGATGAAGAAAAGAAAAAGAAGGCGGGTGGTGGCACATTAGGCCAGGTTTTCACGGGTGTCGCGAACATGCAATCTGGTCTATCCCAACTCGAATATGCGCTGGGTCTGACGCCCGGCCGCGACCAGCAGGGTCGCAATTACGATGAGCGCAACTATGAATACAGCTATCGCTTCGACTTTGATTTGGATTTACGCCATGATTGGATCAGTAAAATTTCATTCAATCTCAGTGACGGTTTTAGTGAAGGACGCAACTCCTCCGAATTCCAAAGCAAAGCTTCCAGTGCCTTAGCCTTACGCGACGCTCTGCAAGGCATCCAACAAAACGCACTGCGTGGCCCATCCGCTATGGGAACTTCGGCCATGCCGGGCGCAATGCCTCCCTACGCACAAGCGCCAGCTTACGGACAGCAACCCGCCTATGGTCAACAGCCCGCCTACGGGCAACAACCCGGCTACGGACAAGTGCCGCCTCAAGCCCCTTACGGACAACAACCCATGTATGGCCAACAGCCTGCTTACGGGCAAGTGCCGCCTCAAGCTCCATACGGTCAGCAACAAGCGGCTTACCCCCAACAGGGCGCCTACGGACAAGTACCTCCTCAAAGTCCCTATGGACAACAGCCCGCTTACGGGCAAGCGCCTCCCCAAGCACCATATGGTCAGCAGCAACAAGCTTATGGCCAACAAGCAAGTTATGGTCAGCCGCAGGCTTTCGGACAAGCACCACAAGCTCCAGCTCAAGTTGGCTACCCCTCCTCACAAGTTAACGCCGGAGCTGCCGGCTTACGGCGTTGCCCGTATTGCGGTTCCGATTTTTCTGCCCAACAGTACAGCGCCTGTCCCGGCTGCCAGGCACCGGTTGAGAGTATGTAGTTTCAGTTGAATCTATTTGAATGAAGAGCCGTCTCCAATGCATCCGGCTGATGCAGGGAGACGGCTCTTTTGAATCGTCGCAGTGTGGAAAAGGCTGCGACACCGCTCAGATTTTCCCCAGTAGGTGGCTCTAACTCAGTCGCATGACTGCACTCTTGCGACACCGCTTTGAGTCAAAATTTGCGGGTAGCCAACGTTTCTTTTGGCAGAACGAAAACGTTGCACTTTCGCTTAGAACTTAAACCCCTATTCTGGCAATTCTTCCAGCTGTGCATTAGGAAACTCTAATATTTTGAACATTTTCAAGCCAGAACCGCTGTTTTTCGGCAATAATTACAGCTGTGTATTAGAACTCTCTAATGAATCCCCGCACAGCCGTCATTTTTGCCAAAAAAAGACCTCTCAAACGAGTCAGTGGCCAATCAAACTGCGTTAAATCCTGCACAGCCGCAATTTTTGCCAAATTCAAGCGGAGTCGCAGCCTCCCCAAGCAACGCGACCTACTTCACCCCTCAAAACCCCAAATAATAGTACTTTCTTCCTATATGGCAATTCTTTTTCAGCTACTAAAATTTATTGTACGAAGGGATTTTATGCCTTATTTACGGAGGGAAATACGATGGAAGACTTTTCACGTGAGGACAACGCAGCTTTTGGCGAAAGTGCAGGACTCGAAGGTCAAACGATGTCCCAAAACCCGCTGCTGCCACCGGATCAGAAAGCGCGAAAAAGCAAGCATGGCAAAAGTCTGCTTGCTCTTTTAATTATCCTTGGAATCATCGGCGGCTCGGTCGGAGCGTATTTTCTCTTCAGACCCAAACCGCTGGTCACGGTCAGCTTTGATACCCAGGGCGGACCGGAAGTAAGCGCCTTCCAAATAAAAGCGGGCGAAAGCATTGCTGCCCCCTCAGAACCGAGCCAATTTGGTTATACTTTTGCGGGCTGGTATTACGATAAATATCCCAACAAAGCTTGGAAGGAACAAGATCGTTTTGTTGCGGATACGATGCTCTACGCCTATTGGAACAAACAGGAGGTGCAGAGCAATGAAGTCTCCTATATCGGTGAGCTGCAAGGTGACCCCGTAATTAAAGTGAGCGCGGATGTTGAATTGACGGAGGAGAATATTGCGGAGTACCTGTCTTTTGCCGATTTGACGCGTTACAGCATACCTTTAAAGGTTCAAAAAGAAGCTGATTATTACCTCCTCACCCCCAGCCTCCCCTATGACGCGCTGGGCAACTATGGCATTTTGGTTTTGAAGCCGAAACAGTTGCGTCTGTTGGCGGTAGGTGATCAGGAACTAGCGCAGCCGAACGACGGCAATTTTACTTTCACCGTACATCGGGACAATTTTTCAAAAATTGAAACACGGCAGGAAATCATCTCCATGCCCGCCGCGCTCAAAGCACCGACAGAGAGCAAGGGAAAGAATGAACAAGGCCAGGACCTCTATTCCATTGCTGTCCCCGATGATGGCAAAACCTACCAAAAAGGTCAAATCATCCAATTGGCAATGGACGAGGGCCGTTCCCAAAACTACAAAATCACTCAGGTCGAAAAGGCCGCCGGCTCTACGCTACTTACACTCGTTATTCCCAGAATTGAAGAAGTTTACAGTCAGTACGAGTACTATGTCGATGCGCCCGTCGACCTGGAACCGTTAAAGTCGGAAGAAAACCGCGTGAAGAATGAAGTTTCACTGCAGTTTGAAGAAGGCGGGGCTTCCGAAAAAATTATCAAGATGCTGGCCTTCAACATTCGCAACAACCCAACTCTGCGTAAAGCCCTCGAGGATGACAGCGAGGCATTGGCTGAGTTGGACGCTTTCGATGAGCACAAACTGCGCAATATCATGATTGCCAATCAAATGAATGAGGGTAGCTATCCCACACAACTTTCGTCTTTACCGGCACAACTCTCAAGCTACAGTATCGGAGCTCCTTTTAGGCCTGTTTTTTCAATAAATGAGGTAGAAAAAGAGGACGGCAAAAAGACCTCCGAGATGAGTGTCGGTTTAACCTCCGACTCTGTCAGTATTCTGATAGGTGATAAAATCAAACTCAGTTTTGAGCTGGACATCCTCAACACGAGCAGCTTTGAGTCTTACCAAGCTGCCATACCCCTAAAGATTTCCGATTACAGCTTTAATATGAAGAAATCCGAAGGCATAGGCTATGGCAACTACTATGACGGCATTGCTGAATTGACGGCAGAACAGTTGGAAAATAGATCAGAAACAGATGATTCCCTTTACCTCGCCCCTATTTCAGGCACCAAAATCAAAAACGTGTTGACACTACAATTGAGCGCCTCGCTTGAAGATGCGAGCAGCAGCACCAGCATTGATATCACCTCGGAAATGGAAAGTTTTACGACAGCGCTTGAGGAAGCGGCTAAACTAGCGACAGGGGATCAACCAGCACCCTTGAAAAGCGGTAGTGAGCTTTTTGCCGAAAGCTTGAAAAAAGCCAGGCAGACCTGGGCTATAATCTCGATCTCTTCGAAATTCCCATCGGTAAACTAGTCTTTAATATTTTAGGCATCGTCGATATTAATCTCACAGTGTCAGCCGTTGCCAGCATGGGCATCAGTGCCAATTTCAACTTCAATACCACTGTAGTCAGCTATCGCAACTATCAGGAACAAGCTTGCGCGTACCGACCCTATCACTCGATGTTGAGTGACAATGATCCGACTGAGCCTTACGCATATGAAATCTTTACCAGTTCCGCGACCGTGAAGCATGTCACGATTGAATTGGAGAGCAAGACTTCAATTGATCTGACTTTTATCGGCAAAATCGGCATCCGTGTCGGCATCGAGCTAAAATTAACGATCAGTCCGACCGGTATGGGTGACGTATTGTCAGTGGGTTTTTCGATTGAAGCAGGCATCTACGATGAGCTCACCGGCATCATGCGCTACACCTATGACAAAGAGACCCGCTATGGCATGACTACAAAGGATGGAAGTCATTTCTCAGGTGTCATTTCCAACGAAATCGGCATCTACGCGGGGCTCAGTTTTGAGTGGAAATTCATGATTTGGGAGGGCGAAGTCGCTATCGCCGAATTTAAGTTTCCCATCATTGTCTTCGGTAATGCCGAAACACCCATCAGCTTCAGTAATACTGACGAAAGCTACAGCTTTACAAGCCGCACGCTTAACTTGGCTCAGAAACAAAGCGATGGCAGACAATTGCTGTCGATGAACTACTTGTACCTGGGTTCAACCGCAACCACGGCACCGATGGTCAACGTGCGCTTTCCGCAATTTAACGGCAATCTGGCATGTGAAATCGTCAACATCAATCCTCTGGATGCGCCTTTTGTAAAAGTGGATAAAAACGGCATGATTACCATCTCTGAAAACACAGCGCAGACGAGTACTGAAGTAACGGAGACACTGCCTGCCGGGGTGCTTGACTCAGCTACGCCGACACCTAAGGTCACCATCAATCGTGACCGCATCGACTTCACGGTCAGTGTGACGTACACGGGAGCATTTACCTTTGGCAGTAATAAGCCCATGAGTAAGCTGCTCCACTTGTCTTGGAAAAAAGACGCCAGCGTCACAGACAAGGAGTGGAATGTTAATTTCTATGGCTACGATAATAAACTCATCTCTTCAACGAAAGCTTTAGATGGAGCCCTGCCTACGGAACCGCCTTTTTCCGATATCGTGGCAACACTTCCTGAAGATCCGATCCTGAGAAAATACGGCCTGCAGTTAGGTAACGGCAGCACTTATTGGCAAAACTTTGGCCCCGTCCGCGCAGATACGGACTTCCATCTGATTGTCAAACCGACCCCCATTATCGCCTACTACCACATCCCCATCCTGACGGATAGTGGCCTGAAAACGGGTGAATCTAAAAAACTGTTATGAAGTGACCCTTGTCAAGTATGTTTTTCGTTCCGATTAAATCATTTAGAAACTTCCTTCCTAGAGGAAGGTTCAGAGGTTTGATTCGACAGTTCTCGGCATTGGCCATTCTGTTATACGCGGATTCGGTCATCCTTACCGCAGGTCAATGGTTCGCCGTGGAGTTCTACAGTCTTACGACGTGAATCACAGTTTCCTGTGTCAACAACTTTTTTTCGTAGTCACTCGAACCTGTCTGTCCATCAAAACCTCTGAACCTCCCTCCAGACATGGGTCATGGATCTTTACTTTTGCTGTCTCTGCTGTTTGTGATCTGTTTTTATCTTGCTGGTGCTTGTACTGGTTCTCGGTGTTCTGTCATCATCCCCCAAACGAAACCGGGCTAACTCCCGAGCGATAGCGGTTACCGCAACATTGTGTTTTTTAGACTGACGTTTCATGCGATAGAATTTTCGTTTCAAGCGTTCGCTCGCACGATCCGCATATGCAATGACATCGGGCGCCTTTCCTTCTTGTCGTTTGCGTAAATCGCGAGACTTTTGGCCAATAGACCCTCGGGTATAACACTGAGCGGCTTCTACAAGTACTCTTCGGATATGGGTGTTTCCTGCTTTCGTAATGCTCGTTCGAATTTGTGTGTCTCCGCTGGAGTGCTCTCCTGGGACCAATCCGAGATAGGCGGCATAGTGGGCGGCTGTTCTAAACCGTTGGAAATCACTCGTTTCCACTAGGATAGTCATCGCACTGTAAGTCTTAATCCCTACGAAACAACGAAGCTGTTCTACTTTTTCTCGGTAAGCGTCGAGTTGAGCAAACTCTTCTATCCGTCGATCAAAGGCCAAGCTTGTCACTCAGTTGCCGATAGCTCGGAGAGGTATTCTTGCAAGGTCTCCTTCAGAATCGGATCTAATGACAAACGACTGAGCCAGGTTAAATGGGCCGCCGTCCAGTAGCTTTTGTGAGCGTCATACGCTTGGCCATTACGAAGACAAAGGCCCTGAATCTCTTGCTTGAGCATTTTGAACTTCTTTTTTTGTGGTCGTTCCGCATACGGATGTACTGCTTAATCATGTCATCTTGAACGCTTGGGATATAGATGCGACTGTAGGTTCCATAGGCCAAGCTTTTGGCAATCTTTTTCGGCATCGAGACGATCCGTCTTGATGCGATGCTTCTGGTATCGGGGCATGCTACTTGGTGCCATGACATGACAGGTGATGCCTTTTTTTGGCGTAACTGATAATAGAGGGTATAGCCCATGCAACCTGCCTCATAGCCACAGACGAAGCGGACCCGTCCTTGTCCGGGTGTTGTAAGAGGAAATTTTCTTCAATACGATCCAAATATTTCTCGATCAGATGGCTGTCTGGATCCAAAAGTCGTTTGAGCAAAGAGTTTGTCCTCTCCGTACATGCTGGGCTCTAAGCAGCACAGGGTGTAGCTGTTTTTGTGGACATCGATTCCGACATAAATTATACTTTCCATTGAGTGACCTCCATTGTATGCGGTAATGCCGCTGGCTGTTTTACACATTCCAGACTAACGGATAAATCCACGTTGTTGCAATGCGGGGTCACTTCATATTGTCTTATGGTCCATGTCAATTATGGCGACACCTACCCCACCGACGTCTCCAAAGAGATGGCCGCTGTCGGTTTAAAATTCCCGGAAGGCATCACAGTCGAAAGCTGGGACTATTACACCTATGTCAGCGACTCCAATCTCTCCATTGTCAGTCACAACACCTCCACTGCAGCGGTAAAGGCCGTCTTCCCCAATATTTACTATGCTTACGCAGCCCAGGAAGCCGCTCAGATAGAGTCCGCGATTTTGAGGGAGTCGTCGCCAAGCGCCTTGCTTACGGCTGAAACCCAGGCCAAAATTGATCAGGAACTAGGCAAAATCCGCACCCTCATGATGAACTTCTATCCGGTTTTCAAGCCCTATACACTTGCCGAATTCATCATGCCGGACAATACGAGCATCATGAAACGGGTCTCCATCGGTGCGAAGCCCACGCCGCCTGATATCAGCAAATATGCGGTCAACGGCATCCCAGCGGTCTGGGACAAGGAAATTGCCGTCGCGCGTACCGGCATTTATGAAAAATACCGCTGCTTACAGCCCGTGGAAGTGCTTTACAAAGATGGCGATACCATCTTGAAGCGGGAGTACCTCGGGCAAAATGGCCAACCCCATCCACCCAGCATCACGGCTGATAAAACCGTTGACGGGGTACTCAGAGAATTTGACGGCTGGAATCTGCCGGACGGTACTTTTGCCAATATGCGCTCAACTTCCGGCGTATTGGTAAGCGGCGCCTACATCCCCTTGCTAGACTTAAAATTATTCCCACAAGGAACCAAACAACTCGAGTACAAGGCCTCCTATCGAGTCAAAAACATCCCTCCCACCCTGGAATTTGCGACAAATGAGTGGCTGGCTATCCACTATCCAAACATCAAACTCGACTACGCCAAGTTGAGCTACGATGTTACTTCCAGCTGGCCTAACTATACATTGTCGGTTGTGGAAGTCGGTCGCCCGATAGCCCCAGTAAACTTCACCTGTACCGATGGCGTCAAATACTACACGGTTGACTATTGGAAATCTGCCAGCCTGGTTAACGGTGTCGAGCTGCGACTCAAAACCGGTTCAGATGTAGTGCCCGACTTCAGCGGCAAGCTGCGTTTTGTCCCCGTCTTGAAAGAAAGCAGTGACGTGATTTACACCTTAAATGTCAATGTCGTCAATGACAGCAAGCTATTTACATTCAGCGGTAAAAAGGGCGATCAATTGGGCTGGGAAAGCATGTTGCAAGCTTTCAAAGCAGCCTACAAGCCTTCTCCGCATTTTGGTGTCGGAAATATCACCCAAGTGGATGATGCATACAAAATCAACTTCCCCTATGTTTTTGGGTCTGAGAAAAACAGTAGCGGACTCATCTTGCGATATGTCGGAAAAACGCCTCGTTTCGCTATTGATACGAGACGACTTAGCACACTGACTCTGGATGCCCAAGACGGTTTAATTAACGGCAAATCCACCCTTACCCAAAGCGGCATGGCAGGAGATGCACTCACACCCGAATTAATGCAAAAAGCAAGCAAAGCTTCCACGCTCAGCGATACCTATCCTTTCAAAGGCTGGAGCCTTTATCCTGAGGGCTATCAGATACTTAATGGTCAGAAAGTTGCACAAATCTATCCCAGCATCAGCAGCTTACCTGTCCCGCCTGAAGGGTTGGACAGCGTAACCTACTATGCCATCTATGAACAGAAAAACATCTTCCATCAATTGACTTTTGTCAATGATACGGTCACCACAAAAGAGTGGCCGAGTCCACAGCAGATTGCGACCGTGCGGGGCGGCACAAACATTTGGTTCCCCGATATTCGCTTTACTGCGTACAACAGCATCTACACCCTCAAGTATTGGGAGGGCAAAGACAGCGCAGGTAAGCTTTACCAATTGCCCGCCGGTGCCCATTTTTACGACTTCGCTCAGGATATGACTTTCACGGCTGTCTTCAATATCGAAGCCATTAACACGACAACAACGACGGCATCAACGACAAGCAGCCCAAGTTCGAGTACGACGACGACTACAAGCGCAACGACAGCCACCAGTCCTACTACAGCTACAACTGCGACGACAGCGACAACCGGCACCACAACAAGCACAGGCACTATAACTCCCACCACGGAAACGAGTGCAACGACTGTAGCACCTACAAGCAGCGCAACGACTTCAATAGGCCCAACAACGGCAACTCCCATCCATGTCGTCGTGCTCTCTGCCTATTCTACCGACTGGTCGTACCAAGAGTATTATGACGGTGACCCAACGATTCAAAACAAACAATACAACATCCCCGAGGGCAGTTATTTGCCTGATGTGCTGCCAATCCCCTTTAAGCCGTCAGATGCCCAAAACAGCTACACCTTCAGCCATTGGGAACTCTCTACTGACACAAACGTCAAAATATATCCCGATGCAAGCACCTCGCCGGTACCCCGTTTCCCCATTGTCACCACCGATTACCAGAGCTCGAACTATTACGCGGTTTATACGGCGACACCGCTTACCACGACATCTACGACGACGAGCCCAACGACTTCGGCAACGACAAGCACCACGACAACAACGGCGACGACAACAACGGCCGCTCCGACTACAACTGCGACTACTACAACTGCGGCAACGACAAGTCAGGGAACCATTTCACCAACCGGGGCGGCTATCCACGTCATGTATTTTTACGCATATGCTTTGGACGGATCCTTTGCAGGCTATTATGACAATAATCCCGGCATAACAGGTAAACAGTACAACATCAATGAAGGCGTGTATTTACCGGATACGCTTCCTTCGCCAAATCGACCGGCAGATGCTAATTACACTTATACCTTCAGTCATTGGGAATACGTGAATGATAAGAGCATCAAAATTTACCCTGATGTGAAGACTTCACCGGTACCCCGTTTTCCGATCACCAGTTCGATGGATCTTTACGCGGTTTACAAGGCGACTCCAGTGTCTACCACTACGACGACTCCAGCACCCTCCCTGACTGCAAAATCTGCTACCGCTCGTCTCCTCTCCCCTTTTGCACTTTTATGTTTTAGTCGGCCCATCAGAAAGTAATTATGAAATTAGGTCCGTCGTGTCATTGTATGATGCGACTCCGAATTGTCTTGCCTGTCCCTTCCCTCTGGGGGGCAGGCAAGCAAGTTTTTACCCGGCAATTGAAAAGATGACGGCTCCGTGATTCCGCTTGAGTCGCGGGTGCTGGGCGGTGTTCGCCGCTATGCCAAGCGGCGCGACGGATTTACGATGAGGGCTTGAGCGGTGTGCCACTATGCCAAGTGGCGCGACGATTCGTATTGGCCAGTGCAATGAAAATGGACAAAATTTTCGGGGATGTGGTCATTTCAGTGCTTTTAGGGTCTCTGTTCATGTCAAACACACGATTTTGTGACAATAATTTCGACTGTGTGGTGTACGCCACCACATCCCTGTAAAAAGTGGGCTGAAAACAGGTTTTTGACTTGTCGGACAGCCATCCGAAGGCACTTTCAAGCACATCCCCGAAAATTCTGTCCACTTTGACGGGTCTTGACGGGAATCCAGGCACCAAACAGCCAAGGCACAGCCGGCCCAAGCGCAACCAGACCAGCCCAAATCCAGCCTGATACAGACCCAAATCAAGCTTAAGCCTAATTCAGCATCGCAACGAGCTTGGAACGTCGATCAATCGTCAGCTTAGAGTAGATATTTTGGATGTGATTCTTCACAGTCGATTCCGAAATAATCAGCGTTTCGGCGATTTCGCGATTGCGCAGACCCTGTGCAATCAAGCGGGCGATTTCCTCCTCGCGCGGTGTCAAAGTGCTGGGCAATTTTTCGCTGGCAAGTGCGGCAAAAATAGTCGTATCGCTACTTTGAAAGACCAATTCCTGGGCAAAAATCTTGTCGATAAAATCCTTATGTTTTGCCTGGAGCAAGGGATGGCTCAACAGAGGGGTCAGGTGTTTGCGGTAATGGATAAAGGTAGAGAGTACATCATCTTGTTCCGCTAGAGATAAGGCCTGGTCAAACTTATGCAGAGCTTTTTCCTCTTCGCGTAAGCCCAGGTAAGCCATGGATAAGCCGATATTAACAAAGTAGCGCATCACGCAGTTACTATAAAATTCATTGCTCCGCTCAAACCATTCCATAATACCGACCGCGCGGGTCAGTTCTCCGCGTAATAGCAAGTCCACCACTCCGACATACGCTAACTGGATTGTAGCGAGGGCATGTTTGCGGCCTTCGCTTTGCCCCAACTTCGCCTAAGCAGGGGTTTCTGAGACCCTTTCCAGCATGGATAAAAGCATACTTCTCACCAATTCCAATAGCGTCCGATTGGTTTGGGTACCACTCAAATAAGGAAAAGCAGAAGCCTTGTTTTCTAAAAAGGCAATGGCTTTATCCAGGAGGTCCATATCTCCTTTGGAAATCGCAATACGTCCAAGCAAAAGCGCCACCCCGTATGAAACCGTCACACCTTGGTAGGCTTCAGCGGCTGCAGCGGCTTGGTAGGCAAAAATCTCCGCCTCATTGAAACGGCAACGCATCGCCGCAAGTTCTCCTTTGTAAAGCAGGTCTGTGCCATGGCCGTGGCCGTTGGTCATTTTGCCGTAAAGCTCCAGCATCTCCGTCAGCTCCTCAGCACGCAAATCCCCCTGGCCCGGCTCCGTATAAAAGAAAAACCACTGCGAAGGACTGCCAAACATGTAAGGCATCTTAGAAGAATAAATCTCAGAAGCGTGCTGCAAGTGAGCCTCAGCCAGACGATATTTCTCGCACATCCGCAGCGGCTTGGGAAAATCATAAAATGCGGCGGTCAGGTACCACTCACCCTTCAAATGCTCATCTTCCAGCGCCCAAATCACCGCATGTGCCTCTCTCATCAACTGATCGAAAGCCTTAAAATTCATGGCGTTAAATAAGTAATAGGCTAGTTTCAGCAGGGCAAAAGGATACTTGGCACGCGTTGTTTCTGGACAATGTTCCAGCAGCTCGACAATAATTTCGGCAAAAGCCTTGCCGCCAATCTCCGCAAATTCCAAAAGTTCCAGCGGGCTGGCCAGAATTGACTCATAATCTTTCACTTCATAAAAGCAAGCCAAAGCATCAAACGAGCGCAGCTCATACAAATAGAATTCCCCGAAGCGGCGATAAAGTTCCTTGCGCTCCAATTCAGGGTATTGATCAAGTTTCGTCTTCAGAAAAGTCGAGAGAATCAGGTGAGGATAATAGCGATGCTGACCTTGTTCCAAACGCAGCAGCGGTGTGCGTTGTAGCACCATGCGGTTGTTTTCATTAATGCTACCGGCACCCAATATACGTTGCAGCTGCGCTCTGGTCAGACTATCCATAATGGCAAAAGGCAACAAAAGCCGCTTTTCGGATACATCGAGTCTCGTCCAAAACATCTCATCCATCAGGGCAAAAAGTGAAGGTTCAACCGTGCCTTCCGCCCCTGACTGCAATTTAATCAGGTGGAAGGAGACCGCCAGAACCCAGCCCTGAGTCGCCTGAAAAATCGTTTCCGCTTCGGTTCCATTCAGATGAATATCATGGCGGGCAAAATAATCCCTGATCTCCGCCTTTTGCAAAACCATATCACTCGCCCCGATATAGTTGATGTAATGATTCTCCTTCAACTGTGGCAGACAAGTGCTAAAGTCATAGGCCAGCATGATGATGCGGAAGTGTTCAGAGAAGATTTCCGTAAAGGCTCTAAAAATCTGCGGCGACAAATCCCGCTGTAAAAATTGCAAATTATCCAGTACCAAATAAACATCGCGCTCGCTCTCCAATTGCTGGATGAGGAGCGTGATTTCTTCCTCATTACTGCGGTTGGGATAACCCAGATTCTCCAAGGCCGCACCGACCGCGGCATCCATTTTCTTGAGTTCGCGACACAGGCGCTTATAGCTCACCACCGACGATTCGTTGACAGCTGTAAACCAATGCACCTGCTGAGCAGGCAAATCATTTAAAGCTTCGCGTACCGCAGAAGTTTTCCCATAGCCGGCCGGCGCTTCGACAATCGTCACGGGTTTGTGTAATATTTCATGCATTTTTTTCGTAAGACGCGTCGAAAAATAAAGTTGCTCTGTTTTCATCGTACTCCAATTTACAAAATAATTTGAGTGTTGTGCTTAACAAAGATGAAACAAGCTTTTGGTAAATATAGCAGAAATCCTAGAACCTTACTATGTATCCTGGCCTTTTTCCATGATCATTTTAATACCGGGAACGGCCAACATCGCGATGCCCAAATTCACCAGAATCATCACAAACAGCACCACCGCCGCGATGGTCCAGCTCGTGCTGAGCCCTGCCGCCACAGCGACAATGATGACACCGAAGACCGAAGGCGTAAGGAGTGCCGCGGTAATGGCCATCAGCAAGAGGGCGTAGAGTCCCTTATCCGGTCTGCCGGCAATGCCGTAAGTCAGAAGATAGGCTGCGGTCGTCACCATACTGGCGGAGAGCATCATGAGAAAGAGCAGTAGCGCCGGAATCAGTGGGATCCCTCCTAAAATGACACATAATAAGTAGCCCGGCAGAACGTCTACAGCCATAAACATGACACCTGCCAACTGACCATAGAGACTTCTTTCGAAGGCTTTCATCGGATAGAGGAAAAAGTATGGATTGTTCAGTTCAAAAGCTAAAGGGTTAATCGAAGACATGGTAAAGCGCATCATCACAAAACTGCCGGCATAGATGATTCCCAACCAGCGCGGCGGAAAGGCGTGCAACTTTAAGCTGAGGTAAGAAAGTAGGATAGCATAGGCTAAGTACATCAAAAAGGCAAAGCCTAGAAAAAACTTGCGCTGACGCCTTTTTTCCAAAACCTGCTTGTAGAACAAGGTGCTCGCCCCTTGTCCAGCACCAATCCCCACATAGCTGACTTTTTTGTCTTTTTTTGGCTTCATCAGGTCCTGCAAACTGACATTGTTATTGTTGCCTGTGAGATTCTGCGGCTTGGCAAAAAGTTGCGCATCCTCATAAAAATCAACCGGTTTCCTATAAACAAAATAAAAGGTCAGGGGAATCGTCGCAATAAGCAAAAGCAGCATTAGCCAGTGCTCAAGTTGCATGCCCAGCATCAGGCCTTCGATGAGCACCAGCACCCAACCAGCCAGCGGGAAATAACGCAGCTGCGGCATGCCCATAAAACGCGCAAGCATTTGCGAAAAACTGCCGCCACCGCTGTAGGCTAAAACGCCCGATAGGAGCAAAATGCCGATGGCTACGAATGCGTAGACAGTGACCAGCTTTTGGCCTTGAGGCCAACGATCCGTAATGACATATGAGAGCATGCGTACTAGCGCATACTTGATGGCCACCATAATCCAGGCCACAAAAATCACCCAAACCTGTGTGCCCGTGATACCGAAATTGTAAAAATTCCCCACTTGAAAAAGCAGAAAAACCGAGCTGAAGATGCCCGCAAGCAGCTGATTGCTCAGCCCATAAATCAATAAAGTCTGAGGCCTCATGGGCGAGGCGAACAGGATGTGCGCATCCGCTTCGCTGAAAATGCGGTTGACGCCGTCCTTGCCGCTTTTTGCCGCTGCATAACTGAAGAAGTAGGATAAAATCGCGATGATGCCCACCACCACACGCGGTCCGTTACCGGAGACAACATCCATGCGACTGCTGAAATTGGAGCCAAAGACCATAAAAAACAGCATGATGATGAAGGCAAAAGCATAGAGCACAATCAGGGCTAATTTTGCCGGTGTCTTTATCGCCCGAATGATCGCGTTGCGCCACTGCCTCAGTTTGAGGAAGACCAGGGCGCTCATGAATTTTGTCCTCCTTCAGTGACACGGAAGAAGTAATCTTCCAATGTTAAACCATGCTGATCCAGAGTGCTGCGGTTCTCACCCGAAATGATAAAACCGTCTTTCATCACGAAGGCGTAGTTCCACAGCTCATCCACACTGTCCAAAATATGCGTGGAAATGAAAATCGACTTACCCGCAGCGGCCAGTTCGGCAAAAACCAGCTTCAGCTCCTTTATGGCGTGCGGATCAAGGCCCACCAGCGGCTCATCGAAAAGGATAAATTCCGGCTCATGCAAAAGCGCCATGCAAATGGACGTTTTTTGCTGCATGCCCTTCGAAAGCGCGCTACCCAACTTTTTCGCCTGTTCGACCAGTTCAAAGCGCTGCAAAAGCGCCTCTGCCTTCTGCTCCCAGTTCTGGAGTTTATAGATACGGGCAATCAGCTCCAAGTGCTCATGCACCGTGAGCAAGGGGTAGAGCTGGGGGATTTCCGGGACATAGCCCAGTTTCGCCCTGCCTTCTACCGACTTGTTGTTTTGCCCGCCGATGAGAATTTCTCCCTCGTAGCGCAGCAAACCCATGATGCTTTTCAGCAGGGTACTTTTGCCCGCACCATTGGGACCGACCAAAAGCGTCACACTGTGATCCGGTACGGTCAGCGAAATGTCTTTGTTCGCCACCACATTGCCGTAACGTTTCGTCAAATGCTTTATTTCCAACATCGCTATTTCCTCTTTTTCTGAGCCTGCGCTACCTGAAAGCTAGTTCATTTGATAGATGAAACTTTCACCCACAGCCCGCTTGCTGATGATATTGCGCGCCTGCAGATCCGCCAGCCTCTCGTCCAAGTCACTGCGCTTCTCAAAATAAAAAGCCTGAAAAAGCTCCTCGTGCGTCAGGCGCGGCGTTTTATAGAAGAGATACTCCAGCTCCGCCTCATCCCAGGGTGCCGCCACCGGCTGCAGTTCACCGTCTGTCAGGTGACTGATCGCATTGGCAAAATCCTCCCAGCGATTAAAGCCCGTCAATATCCCTTCTCTGGCTCGTTCCGTCTTAATATTGAAGGTCGGGAAAACCGCCACCCCCTGCGAACGGGTCAACATCAAATCCGCATTCAGCTTACGTTGCGCACTTCCGTCGTCCAGTGCCGCGCTAAAAGCTGCCACATCCAGCCCGACGTCCTCCGCCAACTGCAACTGCACCGCCCGCTCATGGGTGCGCTGAGCCTCTGCCACGGTGGCCTCGCGAATGCGGCGCAAATAGCGATTGGCCAATTCCGGATTCGCCACCTGCGCAGCCTTAAAAGCCAAGCCCTGCGGCATACTGGACTGCGATGTGGGATTTTCCGTAAAGAGAGAAAAACCTTCCGCCTGAATAGGCATATGGTGCAAAGGCACCCCTTCCTGCCAATGTCCCATGGTCAGGCGGTTCGCATCAGCGGGCGTCAGCTCCTGATCCCAAGCGCCGCCTTCTTTAAAGTCGTCGAGGTTTCTGATCATGCCGCCATAGACATAGCGAAATTCAATCTCGTCGGGAAAGCGCGTTTCCAAGGCGCGGTAAGCGGGTTCGGTGGCCCAGCACCAGCTGCACAACACGTCGGTATAGCTCGTAATAATGATTCTTTTCATATATGTTCTCCTGCTTTTATGGTTTATCTATTTCTTCACGGGTTTTACGGGTTTTCTTATACGTTTGTTTTGCCAAAACTTTGTCCTTCAAAAGATTAACACATGATGCGCTGGAAATATTGATACAATTATTCCACTTTGGTCTACAATGAAAGCAATCAACGAAGGAGAATCGTATGAATATTTCGGATTATTACGCCTACCTCGACCACACCAATCTCAAGCAAGATGCCCCCTGGGAAGACATTCAAAAGCTCTGTGAGGAAGCCCAAGAATATGGCTGTGCCTCTGTTTGTGTGCAACCGACTTATATCGAACGCATCCGCCAAGCCTTTCCGGATTTAACCATTACCACGGTGATTGGTTTTCCCAACGGTTACACGTTCACGGAAACGAAAGTGCAAGAAAGCTTACAGGCTTTGGCTTCAGGTGCCAACGAACTGGACATGTTGATCAATCTCACCGACGTCAAAAATGGGGATTGGAACAAAATCGCTGCCGAAATCCGTGCCATACGCCATTGTTCGGACGAGCCTTTTGTTCTCAAAGTCATCATTGAGTGTTGTTTTTTAAATAAGGAAGAAAAAATAGCGCTATGCAAAATCATCACTGACGAAGGGGCCGACTTCATCAAAACCTCTACCGGCTTCGGTAGCGGTGGTGCAACCCTCGCTGACATCGCCTTGTTTAAGGAGCATATCGGCCCCGCGGTGCGCATCAAGGCAGCTGGCGGCATCCGCAGCTTCGACGACATCCGCGCCTATGTCGAAGCGGGCTGCGCGCGCATCGGCGCAAGTTCGGGTATCAAAGCTTTGCGCGAGGCAAGTGCCGCAGGGCTCTAAGTCTTCGCGCTGCTTGGGCGGCTGCGACGCCGCTTAGAATTGTCGCGTTGCCTGGGCGGCTGCGACACCGCTCCTTATTTGAGTCGTCGCTTTGCCTGGGCGGCAGCGACACCTCTCATCGGCGTTTACCTTCAAAAGGCTGTTTTCAGCCCACTTTTTACAGGGATGTGGTTGAATGCCCCTCCGTATGGCTGCCGGGCATGGCTAAAGGCTGTTTTCAGCCCACTTTTTACGGGGATGTGGTGGCGGCGACCGCACAGTCGTCAAAAGTGTCACAAAATCGTTAGTTTGACGTGAGCAGAGACCCTAAATCCACTGAAAATCCCACATCCCCGTCATTTTTGGCAGAAAAGCCGTGAGCTGGCCAATATAAAACGTCGCAACCGACCAGGCGGCTGCGACACCGCCTTCTCTACCCGTCGACACCCTGCATCAAGCCAAAGCCCCTCCATCCCAACTTTCCTACCCCGCAAAACAAGAATACGCAAGATTCTGTGATAATTTCCCAATAAGATTTGATGATTTCCCGATTTGCGGGCTCTATACTCTGATTAATCCTAAATTTATGAAGATTAATAAACTGTTATTTCCCATGACAAAAAGCGCTGGAATAAGGAGACGAGTATGAACGAGAAGCAGATAAAAGCCGGTTATGAGTATGCAAGGGAGGCTTTTGCCGCTATTGGAATTGATACGGATGCTGCCATTGAGAAAGCCAATAACATTCCCTTGTCTGTCAACTGCTGGCAGGGTGATGACGTGATTGGCTTTGATGGGGCTGAATCGTTAAGCGGTGGTATTGCCACGACCGGCAATTATCCCGGACGTGCCCGCAACAGTGCTGAACTAAAGCAAGATATTGAGAAGGCCTTCACGCTGATTCCCGGGGTAAAGAAATTAAATCTCCACGCTTCTTATGCGGAAAAAACGGATGAGTCCAAAGACCGCGACAGCTATACCATCGACGATTTTAGAGGCTGGCTGGATTGGGCTAAGAAAATGGACGTGGGACTGGATTTTAATCCGACCTTTTTTGCCCATCCGATGATGGACGGTAACTTTTCCTTGTCCTCGCTGAATCCCGATACGCGGAAATTTTGGATGGAACACGGCAAAAGGACAATCGAGATTTCGCAGGCTTTTGCCACTGAACTGGGTAAGCCCGTTGTGCTGAACTTCTGGATGCCTGACGGTTATAAGGATCAGCCGGCTGACAGTGCGATGCACCGCCATTTGATGACCGAATCTTTGGATGAAATTTTTAGCATTGATTATGACAAAGAAAAAGTGCTGCCTGCCGTTGAAAGTAAGCTTTTCGGTATCGGTGCCGAAAGCTACACGGTCTGCAGTCACGAGTATTCGCTGGCCTACGCGCTGAGCAGAAACTTGCTGTATTGTCTGGATGCCGGTCACTTCCATCCGACGGAAGTCATCAGCGCCAAAATCACCGCCATCACCGAATTTCTGGACAAAGTACTCTTACACGTCAGCCGTCCGGTGCGCTGGGACTCGGACCATGTCGTCACCCTGGATGACGAACTGCAACGCATCATGGACGAAATTGTGCATAACGAATTGGAAAAACGTATCTACATCGGCACCGATTTCTTCGATGCCTCAATCAACCGCATAGCCGCTTGGGCAATCGGCCTGCGCAACAGCAGAAAAGCCTTACTCAACGCCACACTCGCCCCGATCCAACGTATCCGTCAGGCTGAAACTGAAGGCGATTGGACTAAGCGTCTAGCTCTACAAGAAGAGCGTAAAACCCTACCTTTCGGTGCGGTCTGGGACTACTACTGCATAAAAGAAAAGGTCGCCGTCGGGACTGATTGGATTGACGAAATGAAAGCTTACGAAAAGGAAGTACTGGGAGGACGTCTATGAATCTCTTAAAAGGCGAAGGCCGCTTTATTGCAAAATACAACGAAGGCCTCAGCGCATTCGCCCACTTGTCTCAAACGGTAGGCGCCCGTACGGATTATGTACAAGGTGGGGGTGGCAATACCTCGGTCAAGCTCGATGATCAGTACATGGCAATAAAGGCCTCTGGCTTCAAACTCTCGGACATAACGACAGAAAAGGCTTATGCCGTCATGAACCTGAAAGCCTTACAGGATTTCTACCTGCGTCACGAAGCACAGGATTTTGATGACGTAGAAGCAGCCGGAGCCGCCATGGCCAAAGAGGCCACGCTGGAAATCGCCGGTTTAGCTACCCTCAGACCCTCCGTCGAAGCTGGCTTTCACGCAATTTTGGATCGCTATGTGGCGCATAGTCACAGCGTTTATGCCAACCTTGTCGCCTGCACCTCCGAATCGGAGCGCCTAATGTCAGAAATAATGGATGAAACGGAATATGCCTGGGTCCTTGTCCCCTATACGGATCCGGGAGCGAGGCTGGCTTTTGCCATTAAAAATGCGCGCGAAGCCGTTAAAAAACAGCGTGGCACTTATCCCCAAGTCATTCTGATGCAAAACCACGGCTTAGTCGTGACATCTGACAGTGCCGACGAATGTCTGGCCATCCATGACGAAGTTAATCGCCTGATGGCGGCTTACTTTGATATGGGGCCGACCGCTTTTCCGCAGGTGCAATTGCGCAGTGGCGACGACGGAACACTTTATTCTGCGACGCCCTATTTGCAGAAAAAATTGAGTGAGGGTCACTACGATGCGACGTTCTTTGAAAACACGCTCCTTTATCCCGATCAGCAAGTCTTCCTCAGCGATGCCTTGGCTTTCACCGCTGAGCCTCTCGCTGGTAAAGCGAATATCAGTGCTGACGGGGAAATTGCTTACCTCCTTGCGCCTGCAAAAGCACAAGTCATCGAAGAGACGTTGACGGCTGTAGTCTTTATTGTTGAAACCCTGCGTGAAAAAGGGCTAGCGCTCTCCATTATGGGGCAAGAAGCACGCCACTTCATCGGCAACTGGGAATCGGAAAAGTACCGCCACAGTTTGCTGGAAAAAGAAAACTGATGTGTTTTGCCCTAGAGAATATTGACGTAACCGTAATCCTTCTTTGAGCCGCTGAGCCAGACCTTGCGATAGGCCAGCGGGGTCAGCCCTTCGCGACTTTTAAAGAGGTTGATAAAATGAGTCACGTTGTTCATGCCGATTTCGTAAGTGATTTGGGTTACGGTTTGTTCTGTCGTGCGCAAGAGCTCTTTGGCAAAATTCAGCCGCGTATTAATTAAATACTCATTAACCGTCGTGCGCGTATTGGTTTTAAACTTGTGCGACAAATAGAACTTACTGATCCCATGGCGATGGGCCAAGATGTCCAGTGTCAGTTCCTCTTTAAAGTTTTCCTCGATGTCATTGATCACGTCTTCGATGTCTTTGGGCATGATCATGCTGGGTTGGTTGATGGCCAACTGATAAAGCAGGAGCTCGGTCAAGAGCGAGTCAATCAGATGCGAACTCATTACGTCATAGCCCAGCAGGCGTTTTTGATTGAGCGCTAATACGCGGCGCATGCTGCTTTCGATTTGGAAATGGTTGTTCACGTTGAAGACCTGAAAACCGTCACGGATCAGCTCTTTGAAAAAGGCCTTAGCCCCGGCGCCCCAAAAGTGAATCCACAAAAAGTCCCAAGTCTTACCCTTCTCCGTGTAGTAGCGGTGGTTGACAGTGCAGTCAAGGAGGAAAAGTTGCCCGGGGACAATGGTGAAACGCTTATTGAGAAACTCCAGCTGGCCTTCACCTTGCAGGGTATAGATGAGCTGATAGGATTTCAGATTCGTGCGCTCGGTGTAATAGGGATAAAAGGTTTTAAAGTCGCCCACTTCCTGGATGAAATAGGGCAGAGACTTGCTCAATTGGGTCGGTGTGACGAATAAACGGATAGAATCTTCGGTCCAGTCAAAGGACAGTTTTTCAAATAATTTTTTCTTTGCCATGGTTGATTTAACTCCTTAATGCAGTTCCGTAAACTCCGCTTCATTTTCCACGAATTATTCATCCTAGCTTGTTGGATTAAGCTTAACACAGGTAAAAACAGATATGGCAAGATAATGAGATTTTACAACAACAATGTTCGATGTTAATCAATAAATAAGTCATATAATGTCAATTGGAAGGCAAATTATCAGCGTATTTTTATATATATTATGCATATTTCATAAAATTAGTGATGTGTTTAGCCTGATTTAAAAAGGATTGAAAATAGCAACTTTTTATTTTTTTGGAGGTCAAATGGCATACCAACTGGAGCTTGATAATATTGTAAAGACATTTCCCGGTGTCATGGCTCTCAAAAACATGAGCCTGCAATTAAAGACCGGCGAGATTCTTGCTATTTGTGGAGAGAACGGTGCAGGCAAATCTACGCTCATGAAAATTGCTTCCGGCGTACACAAACCGGACTCAGGAGAGATCAGAATTTTGGGGAAGACCGTTCAGTTCGAAAACCCCATGGATTCTTTGACCGCGGGTATCGCTACCATTTACCAAGAAACAAGCTTATTTGAAGAAATGACGGTATTGGAGAATTTGTTTCTCTCGCATGAAATGCAGAAAAAGGCCTTCGGATTCTTCCCTGTTCTTGATTATGCGGCAATGTCTAAAAAAGCAAGCAACATTTTCGAAATGCTTCAGGTCAATATCGATCTCGATAGTCAAATTAAATCCTTGGGCATGGCACAGAAACAAATGGTGGAAATAGCCAAAGCACTCACTTACGACTCCAAGATTCTGGTATTTGATGAACCCACTGCCTCTTTAACTCAAAAAGAAGTAGATTCGCTCTTCGCAGTCATTCGCAAGCTTAAAGACGAGGGCGTGTCCATCATTTACATAAGTCATCGGTTGGATGAAATTTTTGAGCTCTGCGATCGCGTCACCGTCATCAGAGATGGCAGTTATATTTCTACAAAAGATACCCAAGAAACGTCAGAAGCAGAGCTTGTTTCTGATATGGTTGGACGGGAAGTCAGTTGTTATGTAGTCAGAAATGCATGCTCCTACGGAGAGCCTATTTTGGAAGTAAAGGACATGGCACTTTCGGAAGCCGATAAAGGCAATGATTTTTCCTTAATGGAACATCAGATTATCGGCTTTGCCGGTCTCGCCGGTTCAGGCAGAACTGAATTGGCTGAGGCGCTCTGTGGCTTACGTCATATGGCACGTGGAGAAGTTTATATCGACGGCAAGCTGACAAACATTGCCAATTATAATGATGCTAAAGCAAACGGTATTACCTATGTGTCCGAAGATAGAGGCAAGTACGGTCTAGTCTTGGATATGAGCGTTGCAGAAAATATCAGTCTCCCACAAATCGAGAAGTTTTCCGAAATGGGTTTTATTGTCCACGACAAAGAAGTACAACTTGCAGACGAATATATTGATAAATTAGAAATTAAGGCACCAAGCGTAGATTTCCTCACTAAGAACCTTTCGGGAGGAAACCAACAAAAGGTGGCTTTAGCTAAAGCACTGGCACTTAATCCAAAAGTATTGATTCTTGATGAGCCGACACGTGGTGTTGATGTGGGTGCAAAAGCAGAAATTCATAGCTTAATCTCAGAAATCATCAAAAACCCGATAGGGATTATCGTAATTTCCAGTGAACTACCGGAACTCTTGTGTCTCTGTGATCAAATATTTGTCATGGCTGAAGGAGAGATAAAGGCTCAATTTAACAAGCGCGAGGCTACTCAGGAAAGCATTTTAACAGTCGCTCTCAATCAACATTAATCCGGTAAAACGAATTGCGGTCATTTGGAAGGAAAAAGTATAACATGAGCAGTGTCGTGATAAGTCAGAGAAGAAAACCGAAGAAGCGTTCTCAGCAGTTCTATTTGTTCTTATTATTGCTGGCTATCCTTTTGGGAGAGTGTAAATAATTTTGTGTAAATCCTTCAGATGGTAAGATATCACCAGACCATATGGAGGATTTTATTATGGCAAGAAGAACACGCAAGTCAGACAGACTGCCTGAGGGCTGGCTAAAAGGATTCATCGAAACGTATGACATCAAGAGTGCGGATGACATCAAAAACGCCCTAGCTGACCTAGTCGGCGGCACAGTGGAAACAATGATGCAGGCTGAACTGGAAGATGAATTAGGCTATGCCAAGCATGACGTCGACAACAAGAACACTGAAAACAGCCGCAATGGCAGTTCCAGCAAAACAGTTCGATCAGATTATGGCGAGATCGAAATTGAAGTACCCAGAGACCGCAAGGGGCAGTACGATCCCAAAATAGTGCCCAAATATCAGCGCGATATAAGTGGTCTGGATGGCCAGATAATCTCAATGTATGCAAAAGGCATGAGCACAAGAGATATATCTGAGCACATTGAATCTTTATATGGCGCATCGGTGTCTGCAGAAACGATCTCAAAAATTACAGACAAAGTATTACCGGAAATCAAGGAGTGGCAAAACAGACCTCTTAAGCCACTGTACGCACTAATGTTTTTCGATGCCATACATTATCCTGTCAGAACAGAGGGCATGGTCAGGCAAAGGGCTGTTTATATAGCCATAGGCGTTGATATGAACGGCGAAAGAGATGTCTGTGGTTTATGGATCGGCGAGTCAGAAAGCAGCAAATACTGGCTTAGTTGTCTAAACGAGCTAAAGAATCGTGGAGTTAGAGATATCCTGATTTGCTCAGTAGACGGACTTAGTGGGTTCAATGACGCAATACGTGCAGTCTATCCGCTGGCAGATATACAACGCTGCATAGTGCATCAGGTAAGAAACTCAATGCGCTATGTCAGTCATAAAGATCTAAAGCTATATACAGCTGATATGAAGAACATCTATAAGGCTGCAACCGAGGAACTTGGTCTTATGGAACTGGATAAATTCGAAGACACATGGGGCAAAAAATATCCTGCTGCAATAAGATCCTACCTGAAAACTGGACTGAACTGGGTACTTTTTTCAAATATCCGCCAGAGATTAGAAAACTGATCTACACAACCAATCGGATTGAAAATTTCAATCGCGGCTTGAGAAAGGTCACTAAAGCCAAGGCTGCTTACCCTTCAGATACTGCCCTTCTAAAATCCTTATACCTGGCAATAAAGGATATTACTGGGAAGTGGGGCATAATCCATGGCTGGAAAAGCATGTTTGGCCAATTGATGATTATCTTTTCTGATAGGATCCAGCCTGAGGATTATAGATGAAAACAGCCGATTTCGTTGGCGTAACGATTTAGGTGGTGGTTAA
>JAXGQD010000005.1:0-230378 GCA_040766665.1 Oscillospiraceae bacterium | reverse complement strand
GCGAAGGTTTTTTTATGTCGCAGTCACCGCAGAAAGGAAACCCATGCAAATAAAAGCGAAAATTATGGATCAGCAAGCCATGGATCGGGCTTTGACTCGCATTGCACACGAAATCGTCGAAGTGAACAAAGGCACTGCGGATGTGTATCTAGTCGGTATTCAAAGAAGAGGTGTACCTCTGGCCAGAAGAATTGCCGCTAAGATAAAAGACATCGAAGGACAAAGTCCTGCTGTAGGAGTGCTTGATATTACTTTTTATCGGGATGATTTGAGCTTACTCTCTGAGGATCCTGTTGTCACAGGCACACAGATATCCTGTGACTTGCAGCAAGTGCGCGTGGTCTTGGTCGATGATGTGCTTTTTACCGGCCGTACGGTTCGCTCAGCCATCGAAGCGCTCTTTGATATGGGCAGGCCCAAAGCGATTCAGTTAGCGGTATTGATAGATCGAGGCCATCGTGAGTTGCCCATTCGCCCTGATTTTATCGGCAAAAATGTCCCCACATCCAGCAGTGAATTAATCAGTGTCGAGGTCAATGAGATAGACAGCCAGGATCAGGTTGTGCTTTTAGACAGCAGTGAACCCGAGGAGAAAGAGCAATGAATTTACAGTCCAAAGACTTACTGGGCATGGCAGAACTCAGTGCTGAAGAGATATACCTGATTCTGGACAATGCCCAGAATATGAAAAAGGTCATGGCCAGCCCCAGTAAAAAAACAGCACATCTACAGGGAAAATCCGTCATCACGCTCTTTTTTGAGAACAGTACAAGAACCCGACTTTCTTTCGAGATGGCAGCTAAATACATGGGTGCTGCCAGCGCCAATGTTTCCGGTTCCGGTTCATCTGTCAATAAAGGGGAGACCTTACTGGACACGGCCATAACCATTGACCGCATGGCTACCGACTTTATCGTAATGAGACATAATCAATCCGGTGCAGCCGCTTTCTTAGCAAACCGCGTCAATGCCTCGGTGATTAACGCAGGTGACGGCATGCATGAGCATCCGACCCAAAGCCTTTTAGACTTGTTCACCATGCGCGAGCACCTGGGAAGCCTGGAAAACTTAAAGGTAGCCATTGTGGGAGACTGTCTACATTCGCGCGTATTTCGCAGCAATTTGATAGCGCTTGATAAATTAGGTTCAAATGTGTTTGTCAGCGGACCCTCATCGATGATGCCGGCTGACATAAAAGCCAGTAACGCACACTACTGCAAACATGTAGAAGAAGCCTTAGAGGGGGCCGATGTCGTCATGGGTTTACGTATCCAATTAGAGCGCATGAAATCAGCCCTCTTTCCCTCGATTGCCGAATACAGTCGTTTTTACGGACTCAATGAAGAACGCATGAAGCTGGCCAAACCCCATGCGCTTGTCATGCACCCCGGACCGGCCAATCACGGTGTCGAAATCAGCTCCTCGCTCTACAATTCCTCACAATCCGTGATAGCGGAACAAGTCACTAATGGTGTGGCCGTGCGTATGGCTGTGCTATACCTGCTTAATTTAAGGAGAAACAGTTTATGAACGGAAAAATCAGCAATGCCATACTCGTCAGAGCACTGAAGGTAGGTGAAAGCGCAGCTAAAATCGAGCCGGAAACCTTGTACATCAAGGATGGAAAGTTCAGTGAGGCTTTTGCTGGGCCATTTGACTATGAAATCGATGCGACCGATCAATATGTGTTTCCGGGTTTTATAGACTGCCACGCGCATCTGCGTGACCCCGGTTTTGAGTATAAAGAAGATATTGAGAGCGGGACTCGTTCCGCTGCTGCAGGAGGCTTTACTTCGGTTTGTTGTATGCCCAATACCCAACCGGTCTGCGACAACGCGACGGTTGTGCGTTACATCAAAGACAAGGCTCGGGCTGTTGCTTCGGTCAACGTCTGGCCGATAGGGGCGCGGTCAGTAAGGGATGCAGGGTCTTGAACTCGCAGAAATAGGGCTGATGAAAGAGGCCGGATTGTTGCCGTTTCTGATGACGGTGCACCGGTGGCGACGGCTGATCTGATGCGCAAAGCCATGGTCTATGCCAATGATTTTGATCTGGTCGTATTCGATCATTGTGAGGATATGAGCCTGGCCAAAGACGGCGTGATGAATGAGGGGCCTGTGTCCATGGAGATGGGGGTGCGCGGTATACCGACGGTCGCTGAAGATATGCAAATTGCCCGTGATATTTTACTTTCCGAGTACCTGGACTTGCCCGTACATATCTGTCATGTCAGCACGAAAACAGGGGTAGAACTGATCCGTAATGCCAAACAAAAAGGCTTGAAGATCAGCGCGGAAACCTGCCCGCATTATTTTACGTTGACAGAGGAGGACTGCCGTGGCTATGACAGCCTCAGGCGGGTGAATCCGCCACTAAGACAAGCCGCGGATGTCACAGCCATTATTGAAGGTTTAGCCGACGGCACATTGGATATTCTGGCAACAGATCATGCTCCGCATCACGATGATGAAAAAGACATTGAGTTCAGTTTGGCCAAGAACGGCATGCTGGGTTTTGAGACGGCTTTTGCCTTGGCTTACGAATTGTTGGTTAAAAAGCATGGTTTGGCACTGGGAGACTTGAGTCGGATGCTTTGTGCCGCCCCGGAAAAACTACTAAAGATAGGTAGAGGCGCTTTTGACTTGGGGGCTTTTGCCGATTTTGTTATCATAGACCTCGACAAAACCTGGCAAGTTGACCGCTTTAAAACAAAGTCTAAGTCACATAACAGTCCCTACCACGGACGTCAAATGTACGGACGGGTCGAAAGGACTTTTGTCAGCGGGAAGGAAGTGTACCATGCAGAGCTTTAGTGAACGATTAACACAGGCCATCAAAGATAAGCATAACCCGACAGTCATGGGCTTAGATCCCTTATTGGAATATATCCCGGAAGATTTTAAGGCGCAGTGCCGCGAAGGCTGCCAGACTGATTCTGACTATTTGACCAAGGTTTTGTATGACTTTAACTGTGCACTCATCGACGCAGTGGCCGATATCATTCCCGCTGTCAAACCCCAGAGCGCTTATTACGAACTCTATGGTCTGGCCGGACTTAAGGCTTTGCATCAGACCATACGCTACGCCCAAGCCAAAGGTCTTCTGGTCATCTTAGATGCCAAACGCAATGACATCGGTTCGACGGCAGCCGCTTACGCGAAAGCTTATCTGGGTGAAACCGCGACCGATAGCGGCCTGCAGGCTTTTTGGGATGCGGATGCATTGACGGTTAATCCTTACTTCGGTATTGACGGAATCAAACCTTTTGCCGAAGAGGCATTCAAACATGGTAAAGGACTCTTTATCCTGGTCCGCACTTCAAATCCCTCGGCCGGTGACTTTCAGGATTTAGTGTTGGAAGATGGCAGAACCTTGTATACGGCGGTCGCTGAAAAAATCAGCGAATGGAGTAAGGATTATGTCGGAGCAGATGGGCTCTCGCCTTTGGGAGTCGTCGTCGGAGCGACCTGGCCGGAACAGGCTTTAGAACTGAGGCGGCTTTTGCCCCATGCTTATATTTTGGTGCCCGGTTATGGCGTACAAGGCGGTACGGCTGATAGCTGCAGAAATAACTTTAAGGGAGACGGCTCGGCAGCCCTTGTCAATGCTTCACGCAGTCTGATGTGTGCCTGGCAAAAAGCTCCCGCAGGAACGGATTTCCGTCTCGCCACTCGTACGGAAGCGCTCAAAATGCAGGCAGAGCTGAACGCCGCGTTGCATCGTTAGATTCAGTGAAGGAAGGTTCATATGCCAAAAGATACAAGCATTAAAAAAATTCTGGTAATCGGCTCCGGCCCCATTATCATCGGTCAGGCAGCCGAGTTTGACTATGCCGGCACTCAGGCTTGTCGCACCTTAAAACAAGAGGGCTATGAGACCATTTTGGTCAACAGCAATCCGGCAACAATCATGACAGACGCAGAGATGGCCTCAAAAGTCTATTTGGAACCCCTGAATCTCAAAATGGTTAAAAAAATCATGCTGGACGAAGGTGTTGACAGTATTTTGGCAACTCTGGGAGGCTGAAACCGGTCTGAACATGGCCATGGAACTCAGCGAATCGGGTTTCTTGGAAGAACAGCAAATCCGTTTACTGGGTACCTCTGCGGAAGGTATCAAACGTGGTGAAGACCGTGAGCATTTCCGCGATGCCATGATGAAGATAAATGTGCCTTGTATCCCTTCAGGCATTGCTCACGAACTGGATGAGTGCGTCAAGTTGGCAGAAGAAATCGGTTACCCTGTTATTGTGCGCCCGGCTTTTACGCTTGGCGGTACCGGCGGTGGCATTGTCAATGATGAAACAGAATTGCGTGAAATAGCCGCCACCGGTTTGGACGTTTCGCGCGTGCACCAGGTTCTAATTGAAAAGTCCATTGCCGGTTGGAAAGAAATCGAGTATGAAGCGATACGCGACGGTGACGGCAATGCCATTACGATTTGCTCGATGGAAAATTTTGATCCGGTAGGTGTGCATACAGGGGATTCGATTGTTTTTGCCCCTGCTCTGAGTCTCAATGACCATGAACTGGAAATGCTACGCACGGCGACTTTGAATATTGTTCATGAACTGGAAATCAAGGGTGGCTGTAATGTGCAGTTTGCCTTGCATCCGACGAGCGGGGAGTATGCCGTCATCGAGGTAAACCCGCGGCTATCGCGCTCCTCCGCACTCGCCTCTAAAGCCACCGGCTATCCGATTGCCAAAGTGGCCACGCGCATCGCTTTAGGATATCGTCTGGACGAAATTCGCAACGAGGTCACCGGCAGTACCTGGGCGGTGGCAGAGCCCGTCGTGGACTACGTGGTGAGTAAAATCCCGAAATGGCCTTTCGATAAATTCGTTTACGCCAAGCGTAAGCTGGGTACACAAATGAAAGCGACCGGCGAGGTCATGTCCATCGGCACCACATTTGAAGCCTCACTTTTAAAAGCGGTGCGCTCCCTGGAACAAAATTACTATACCCTCTGTAATCCCAAACTGTTTTCTTTGAGTGATACCGAACTCCTGGATGGCATTGAGCAGACCGATGATCGCCGCCTCTTTTTTCTGGCCGAAGCCTTGCGCCGTGGCATGGATGTCGAAGCTTTGTATGAGCAAACCAAGATCGATCGCTTTTTCTTATCCAAATTAGCCGGTATTGTCTCTTTAGAGAATGCTTTTCTGCAGAATAAAGGCAAAAGCCTCTCGCAAATCCCTGCTGAACTGTTTACCCAAGCCTGGCGCTGGTCCTACTCGGATTACTGCCTGCATTTGCTCACGGATCTGCCTGAAGCAGAGATTCGTGATTGGCGCTTAGAGCATGAGCAAGCCTATGCCTATAAAACCGTCGATACCTGTGCCGGCGAGTTTGCCGCGAAAACGCCTTACTATTACAGCGAAATGGGACGCTTCAATGAAGCAAAGCGCAATGACAGAAAAAAGGTGGTGGTGCTCGGCTCCGGCCCGATTCGCATTGGTCAGGGCATTGAATTTGACTACTGTTCCGTCCACTGCGTTCAGGCTTTGCGTGCGCTGGATGTCGAGGCCATTATCATCAATAACAACCCCGAGACCGTCTCCACTGATTTTGATACGGCAGACAAACTCTATTTTGAGCCTCTAACAGCGGCTGATGTGCGTGCTGTGCTGGAGAATGAAAAACCGGATGGAGTCATTTGCCAATTCGGCGGACAGACCGCCATAAAATTGATTAAAGCGGTCAGTGACATGGGCTACACCATCCTCGGTACTTCAGCCGATGGGGTAGATAGGGCAGAGGACCGTGAACGATTTGACGAAGTGCTGGAAAAATGTGCGATACCACGCCCACAAGGTGAGACCGTCTTTACGGAAGCCGAAGCCTTGGCGGTAGCCGAACGCCTCAATTACCCGGTCCTCTTGAGACCTTCCTACGTCTTAGGGGGTCAGGGCATGATGATCTGTCATGATGCGGATTCCATCAGGGAATACATGGGCATCATCAATCTTAATTTACAGGAACATCCGATTCTGGTTGATAAGTACCTAATGGGCACAGAGCTGGAAGTCGATGCCCTCTGCGACGGTGAAAACATCCTGATTCCGGGCATCATGGAACATTTAGAGAGAGCGGGCGTACACTCGGGCGACTCTATTTCCATCTTTCCCGCCTATATCTCGCAAAAAATCAGAGAGAAAATCATTGACTACACTTATAAACTGGCGATTGAGCTGCATGTCATCGGGTTAATCAATATCCAATTCATCCTCTATAATGACGAACTATATGTTCTCGAAGTGAACCCGCGCTCCAGTCGCACCGTGCCATATATCAGTAAGGTCACCGGCATGCCTATCGTAAAAATGGCGACGCGGGTGATGCTGGGTGAAAAGGTTAAAGATTTGGGCTATGGACTGGGACTTTTTGCCTCTTATCCTGCTGTCTATGCGATTAAAGCGCCGGTCTTTTCCTTTGAGAAACTGCATGACGTCGATACGGTGCTCGGCCCTGAAATGAAGAGTACAGGCGAGGTTTTGGGCTTATCAGAGACTTACAGCGAAGCGATGTACAAAGCGATACTTGCTTCAGGATTTAAATTTCCAAAGCGCGGTGCCAATATTCTTATGACGGTAAGAGACAGTGACAAAGACGAGTTGCTGCCCTTGGCTGAACGCTTACATGCGATTGGCTTTGAGCTATACGCCACCGGTGGTACTGCCAACTATCTTAACCGCCACGGTATACCCACCAATGCCTGCCGTAATATGGACGAGGCTAATCCCAATTCGGCCGATTTGGTTAAAGAGGGCAAAATTAAACTGCTCATTAATACCTCGGACCGTAACAGTGTGGGCAGCGGTGCCTTTAAACTGCGTCGTCTGTGTATCGAACACGGCGTACCTACGATTACTTCGCTGGATACGCTGGTGGCGGTGACGGAATGTTTGGAGAATAATTTACAGGTTGAGGATTTGCATCCTTATCCCATCGATGCTTTTGCCGCACTGGTTGCTAAAACGCGTGACAATACTAAACCCGTCAATGAAATGAATGAGAAGGAATTGGCATTTTTGAGGAGCAGACTATGAAAGACACCCGTTATCCGATTGTTGAGCGTGAGGTATTGAATGAGGATAATCTCTACCTGACACTCTATGCTCCGGAAATTGCTCAGACCGCTAAACCGGGCCAGTTTGTCAATGTTCTAGGCAAGCAATTCCTGCGCCGGCCCTTTGGTATTGCCCGTGTGGGGCGCGCAGAAGGACTGATTTCGCTTGGCATCAAGGCCAAGGGCTGTGGTACGCGCGATTTTTTCTCCTACAAGAGTGGAGATACTTTGGATATCCTGGGTCCCCTCGGCCATGGTTTTCAGTTACAGGGCTTGGATTCGGCTTACATTATCGGTGGCGGCACCGGAATATACCCCTTGCTTTTTTTGGCGGATGCCTGCAAAGAAAAGGGGATAAAGACTTATATTGCTACCGGCTTTAGAACGGCAGCTGAAGCGCTCTTTCTCGATACCTTTCGCGAGCAAGCCAATGCTTTTATGTGGGCAAGCGAGCTCGTAGATGAATCTGAGCCGCTCGCAGCGGATCAACGGCAAGGTTTTGCACAAGTGGCTTTGGAAACACTGTTCCTTAAACATGGCAAAACAACTGCGACGCAAGTGCTCACTTGCGGCCCCATCCCCATGATGCAGCGCGCTGCTGCCTGGGCGAAGCAAAAGGGTATTGCAGCACAGGTTTCTATGGAAGAACGTATGGCTTGTGGATTTGGCATCTGCCGTACTTGTGCCGTTGAATTGGCAGCGTGTGCGGTGAATGAAAAGAATCTCAACTATGCCCGTTGCTGTGTCGAAGGACCGGTATTTGAAGCGGAGGCAATTGCATGGCCATCGATTTGAGCGTTGAAGTCGCAGGTTTAAAGCTCAAGAATCCCTTAATTGCAGCTTCGGGCACTTTTGGCTTCGGAGAAGAAATGTCTGCCTATATGGACATTTCCGGTCTAGGCGGTGTTTCAACGAAAGGCTTTACGCGCTTACCCAGAGCCGGAAATCCGGCTCCGCGTGTGGTCGAATGTGCAGCCGGCATGCTGAACGCCGTCGGTTTGCAAAACCCGGGCTTGGACTATGTTTTAGAGCATGAATTACCCATGATGCAGGCCTTAGGGGCGACGATTATCGCCAATGTGGCGGGTGAAGAAGTTGACGATTACGTATATGTTTGTCAAAGATTGCAAAACAGCGGTGTAAGTGCCATTGAGTTGAACTTATCCTGCCCTAATGTCAAAAGCGGTTGTATCGTCTTTGGCACAGATCCGCAAGCGATTGAGTACTTAACCAAGGCTTGTGCGGCAGAAAGCGATATCCCGCTCTGGGTTAAGTTGACGCCAAATGTGAGTTCTGTTTCTGCCTGTGCCGAAGCGGCACAGAAAGGCGGCGCTCAAGCGGTCAGTCTGATCAACACACTGATGGGGATGGCCATTGATTTGCAGAGCAGACGACCTGTTTTGCGCAATAACACTGGGGGTTATTCGGGACCTGCTGTTAAACCGGTTGCTTTGCGCATGGTCAATGAGGTCTATCGCAACGTCGATATACCCATCGTCGGAATGGGAGGGATCGCCTCTGCGGATGATGTGTTGGAATTTATGCTGGCCGGTGCCAGCGCTGTGCAAATTGGCACAGCAACGTTGGTTAATCCCTATTTACCCAAACAGATTATTGCTGATTTACCCGAAGCCCTTAAACGCTGCAAAGCTGATTCTGCCGCTGAATTAACAGGCAGTTTGAAACTCTGGGATTAGCCCAGAGTAGGTGATAAGGAGGAGCGAGTCTTGAATAGCCATATTGTAAAAGATTTGTTTGAAACAAAAGCACTGCGTGTCAGTCCGGCTGATGCCCCGTTTTGGTATACCTCGGGTCTATTCGGGCCTTACTATATCAACACGCATTTTCTCTTCGGTAGCGAAGTCGAAGCCGTCGCGCTCTTACAGGAGATTGAAAAACAAGCGTCGGCCAGTCAGCGCCATGAGTTTAACAAAAAAATAGCGGTCTTGACCAAGCAACAGTATGAAAAAAATGCGATTTACCGCGCTGTGATAGACGCTTTGGTGGAAGCAGCACGCAATATAAGCTGCGATTTTGTTTCCGGTGGGGAGCGCAGAGATTTTTTCTTTTCTTTCGAAGTGGCAAGGCTCTTGGGAAAACCGCATATGAGCATATTCAAAGACCTAAGTGCCTACTATTCGGAAGATTTACGCAGCGAAGCCTTCTATGTGGCTGAACAAGCCTTGCAAGGAAAAACCGCGTTGCATGTCGCAGATTTAATCACCGAAGCTTCGTCCTACTTCAGGGCTTGGATACCGGCCATCGCAGCGAGCGGAGCGACACTGAAAAACAGTCTGGCAGTGATTGACCGTTGTCAGGGCGGCCTTCTCTTGTTGGAAGAAGCCGGCGTTGAGGCACGCTGTTTGTTACGTATTTCCGCACGACTTTTTGCCCAAGCGCGCAAAGAAGGCCTGATCGATGCGGCACAAGAAGAACTCTTACTTGCCTACGGAAAAAATCCACATGCCTTTGTCCATGACTTTCTGTCAAAGCATCCCCATTTTCTGGCTGAAGCGGCGTCCAAAGACAGTAAGACAGCAGAACGGGTGGCCCGCTTAGAGGAAATACTTGCTAAAGGGCAGTGAACAGAGTGCCATGGAGAAAGTTAAACAGCTTAAACTAAAAATCACATTTGATGATGCGCAAAGCGAGTGGCTTGAATTGCGTATTTATCATTGTCAAAGGCGCAGTCTGAGTTTGCGTTTAACCGCGAAAAAAGAGCTTGAGGTGCGAGCCCCTCTGAATTTGTCGACTGCCGAAATTGCACGTTTTGTCGAGAGTAAAAGTGCTTGGTTGGAAAGACAGCTTAATAAACCCGTAGTTGAGCCTGAACGCATTCCTCCGGCAGAGGAGGCGGTTTTAAAGAAGATTTGCGCCGAGCGTGTGGCAGACTTTTTGACAAGCTATGAAGGGGCGAAACCGGCGCGTGTCCACATCCGTAAGCAAAAATCGCGCTGGGGTTCTTACAGCAGTTCAGGTACGCTATCCATCAACCTCAATGCCGCACTTTTAGATGACGCCCTTTTTGAGTACCTGATGATTCATGAACTCAGTCATATCGTTGAACTTAACCATAGCCCGGCCTTCTGGAGCTTGGTCGAAAGTCGTATTCCAGATTATAAAGAAAGAAAAAAACGTCTCAAAGCCATTCCTCTGAAAGAATAAGACTTTGCACTTTAGCTAAAAACACGAGCACGGTAATCGAACAGAGCTGCACTGAAGGGTAGATCTTGCAACTTAGGAGGCTCTAGCCAGCGATATTCGCCGGATTGTATTTCAAAGGGCAGTATTTTTTCGGCAAAAGCAAGCCCGTCCTCCGCCTCATCAGAAACATGATGATTTGCAGTAAATCGCACATAGAAGGCGGCCAAGTGCCAGCGCAGGTGACTAAATACATGGACTTTGTCTGCCAAAGCTTCCACCGTGAAATGCTCAAAACCCTGATCTCGCAAGAAAACTTCTACTTCTGTGGCTGTGCGTAAGCCATCCAGCATTGGAAATTGCCATAAAGACGCCAAAAGTCCGTTTGCAGCTCGTTTCTCCACCAAAACCTGTGAGTTATCGATATTTTGTAGAATAATCACGGTGTATTCTGATTGGCTTTGCTTCGTGCTTTTTTTAGCTAAGGGACGGAATGCGATGGTGCCATTCTTCTTAGCCAGGCAGAGGTCAGTACAGGGGCATGATGAGCAAAGCGGATTTTTGGGATTGCATACCAGTGCTCCCAACTCAATTAATGCTTCATTTATTTCCGCCGCCGTTTGCTCAGTGTTTTCGAATTCCGGACTATGAAAGTACTGATTGATAATCTGCTCGGCTGCTTTCATGTCTTTGGAATTGCCGCTTTGCCAGGCCTGATCTAAGAGACGTGCCAATACTCTCAATACATTGCCGTCCACGGCTGCCTGCGCTACGTTTAAAGCTAAGCTAAGTAAAGCTCCGGCGGTGTAACGACCGATACCCGGAAGCGCTAACAGCGCCTCGAAATCTCGCGGAAAGGAGCCGTTGTAATCTTGCATGACATGCTTTGCGGTTTTTAAAAGGTTACGGGCGCGGCTGTAATAACCTAAGCCTTCCCATTGTTTCAGCAATTCATTTTCATTGGCTTGGGCTAAACTTTGCAAGTTGGGGTAACGTTCCATGAAATTTTGGAAGTAGGGGATGACCGTTTGCGCTTGAGTTTGCTGTAACATGATTTCTGAGACCCAAACGGAGTAGGCGTTTCTGTGCTTGCGCCAAGGCAAGTCTCGTTTTGCCCCTTTAAACCAATTCAGGAGCTTTAAAAAGTACGGTCCTAAGTCATACGATATGTTCTGCAAATGAATCGTTCCACCTTTAATTTTTTCACTCAGCGTTGCACCGGTAGCGTGATACGAACGGAAGTGCCCCGCTCGGATGAGTGTACCGTAAGGCCAAACGCTTCGCCAGCATTCCAGCCCTAATTGCAAGCGGTGATTTCCTTGACAGCAAACTTGCGATTACCTATAATCACAGCGTTGCTTAGGGGAGTGGCTCAACGGTAGAGCAGCGGTCTCCAAAACCGCCGGTTGCGTGTTCGAATCGCGTCTCCCCTGCCATAAGACCTTGTGAGTTTCGGCTGACAGGGTTTTTTATTGTGGCAAAAGCCTGAGAATGCTATGATTTTGCCAAAAGAAAAGTTTAAAAATACCTCCTTTGTGGTCTGCGTACATAAGGATTGAGTAGAAGGGGACTGCCATGAAAATCATGTTTATCGGTTGCGGGAACATGGGCAAAGCCATCATTGAAGGCTTAGCTCAAAGTGAGGAACGCTCAAATACCGCTATTTATGTCAATGACTTTTTTGTGGCTAAAGCCGAGGAAATCAATCAAAGTTTAAAACTCGATGGCGTAGCCACTTTGGAGCAAGCAGGCGAAATGGATTGCCTGCTCTTGGCCGTTAAACCGAAAGATATTGCGGTGGTTTGCGAAAAGCTGGCAGCCCTGACCCATGCTAATCAAATGGTGATTTCCATTGCGGCAGGTGTGACACTCAAAACACTTCGCAGTCTTTTGCCTAATGTGGCCTTGTGTAGAGCCATGCCTAATTTGGCCGCTACCGTGGGAGAAGCTTCTACTTCATTATGTTACGAAGGTGCCGATCAAAAACAAGAGGAATTTGCCCATCTGCTGTTTTCTAGCTGTGGCCGTTGCTTTAAGGTGAGTGAAAGCTTATTTGATGCGGTAGTCGGACTGGCAGGCAGCGGTCCCGCCTATTTGATGCTGGTGATGGAAGCCTTAGCTGACGGCGGCGTACTTATGGGTTTGCCGCGTGAACAAGCTATGGCGATGGCCATCCAAACGGTTAAAGGCTCTGCATTACTGCTGGAAAAAAGTGGCGAACACCCTGCTGTGATAAAGGACAGAGTTTGCTCACCGGGTGGCACGAGTATTGCCGGAGTCAAAGCCCTGGAAGAGCGGGGTTTACGTCAAGCTTTGATTGAAGCGGTAGAACGTTCAGCCTGTAAAAACAAACAAATGGCGGAGCAGGATTAATGTCTGTTGCTTTGACAAACGTAGCATTGTATACAGATGGTGCCTGCTCAGGGAATCCCGGTGTCGGAGGCTGGGCTGCAATATTGATTGCAAACGGGCGCGAGAAAGAACTGTCGGGCGTTTGCCCCAATACCACGAACAACCGTATGGAGCTGCAGGCTGTTATTGAGGGTTTGAAAGCCTTAAAGAGGCCATGTGCGGTAGATGTATATAGTGATTCTGCCTATCTGGTCAATGCATTCAAACAAGATTGGTTGAGTAATTGGCAAAAAAACGGCTGGAAGAATTCAGCCGGACAAGCCGTGTCAAACATGGATCAATGGCAAAGCTTACTGGAACTCAGCACGCGACATCAGCTCACATGGCATAAGGTGAAAGGGCATGCCGATAACCCATACAACAATCGCTGTGATGCACTGGCGGTGGCTGAAGTAAAGCGCTATAAGGCCGAACAGACGCTTTAGTAATGACAATGAAACTTTTGCCGGGCAAATAGATGCTAGAATATGAGTCATTAAGATTAAACAGAATGAGGACCGGATTTTGTTGGAAAAAACCATTTCGGAAGAAGTAATTTATAAAGGCAGAGTCGTTGAATTATTAACTCTCAAGGTAGAACTACCCGACGGCAAAGTGGCGGAGCGTGAAGTGATTCTTCACCACGGAGGTGCAGGAGTGCTGGCCATTGATGCGGAGGATAACTGCCATATGGTGGAGCAGTTTCGCACGGCGGTCGGACAAGTGCTTTTGGAAATCCCCGCGGGCAAGTTGGAAAAAGGCGAGGACCCCAAGGCTTGTGCACTGCGTGAACTGGAGGAAGAAACCGGTTATAAAGCCGCACATATTCGCTTCCTCGGTGACTTTATTCCCACTCCCGGATACGACAGCGAAGTCCTATATTTATATCTGGCTACGGAACTAAGTCCGGGCACGGTCAATCTGGATGAGGGCGAGTTCCTCAGCAGCCACAAGCGTCCTTTTGCCGAACTTTTGGAGATGACCCTGAAGGGTGAAATTAAAGATGCCAAAACGGCCATCGCCATACTCCTTACAGATCAATTGCGTAGGGAGGCTTTATGAGCCCGCCCAATGTGTATCGCTCGCAGGACGGGCGACAAAAGCATGATATCAATGGCGTTGTCTTTCTAGCCTTAGCCCTTTTTCTGGCTTTTGCCTATTATTTTGATGCGGGTACGACCGGGATACTGGGGCAACTCTTTTTGGGTATGGGCAAAGGACTTTTCGGTGCAGCGGCTTATGCTCTGCCACCCATTTTTCTTTATATGTCAATCGACTATTTTATTGAGAAAAAGAACGAACGCGCCTCAAATCGCATCAAACATCTTTTAATTCTTTTGACTCTAGCCTGCATCTTTATACAAGTATTCAGTTTTACATATGAAGATTTCAAGCTGACTAGTCTGACGCAACAAAAAGAACACAGCGCTTTCCAGGCCATTAAAGTGCTTTGGGGTGGGAGCATAGAACCTCAAGATTTTCCTTTGCTTAACGGCAAGGCCTGTGGAGGTTTGGTCGGCGGACTCTTGGGCTTAGGGCTGCAGCGGGTGCTGGGGCAGGTCGGTACTGTGATTCTGCTTGTTTTTGCCGTTCTAATTGAACTCGTGTTGGTGATTAATCTTTCTTTAAGTATGGTCATGAACCGCGTTGTGAGTAGCGCCCGCAACATGAGCGGTGAATTAAATCAACGGGTGAGGTCTGGAATTGAACAACGAAGGCTTTACCGAAACCTTGCGGATGATGCACAGACACTTGAGCAGGAGACGCAGCAGTACGCTCCAAAACGCCCGGACACGCAGGCTTTTCCTGAAGTCGGTGTGTCAGATGAAAGCGACGTGGATGAGTTTGCGGAGTTGGATCTGGGTATGCCGGTTAACTTACCGGACGGTGTCAACGGCTTCTTTAACTACAGCGAGGTTGAAGAAGGCGGAGCAGTTCATATGAGCCCCGAAGATATGGGCTTGCTGAGTAAATACCCGGAATGGGACCCTGCTTCGGCTCATCAAAGCAAGGTGGAAACAGAAGGTTTTGATGCGATACCGATTGCTTCGTATGATGCTGGTAAAAGCAAAGAACCACTTGACCTGATGTCAGAACTCGGTAGCAGCCTTCCAAAGCTTAACGATGAATTCCATATTCCTGAATTTCTCAGCACCAAAGTCATGCGCCCCAATCTGAGTGAAAGTCTGGAAGCCGAACTGGACGAAGTGCTACAGGAAAGCTACGAGGATGAAGAAGCCTTCTATAAACCGGAATTGGATAATTACGATACGGAAACAGGTCAAACGATTCGTAAGTTTAATCTTGAAAAGAAGACTGCCGAACCATCAGCAGCAAAAGTAAGTGAAAAGCTGAACGAGGCTACAGAAGCGGCTGCCGTTGCCGCAGACATCGATGCCGATGTGAAGAAGTATGTGCCTAAAAAGAAAGAAAAACCTTATAAGCTGCCACCCATCAGTTTGCTGGAACCCAATCTCAATGCCGACACACGCAGACGTTCACAGGAAGTGCAGCAGCTGGGCAAAAAACTGGAAGAGACGCTAAAAAGCTTTGGTGTGGATGCAAAAGTCATTAATATTACTACCGGACCGGCCATCACACGGTTTGAGCTCAGCCCGGGTCTGGGCGTAAAAGTTTCGAAAATCGTGGGCTTGGCCGACGATATCGCCTTAAGTCTGGCGGCTGTCGGTGTGCGTATCGAGGCTCCGATTCCGGGCAAATCCGCTATTGGAATAGAAATCCCCAATAAGGAGACCGCACCGGTTTCACTGCGTGGCTTGATTGAATCAAATGAATTCAATAGTGCCAAATCCAAACTGACGGTGGCATTGGGCAGGGACATCCCCGGTGCGCCCATCCTCTGCGACCTGAGCAAAATGCCGCACCTTTTGATTGCAGGTGCGACCGGCTCAGGCAAATCGGTTTGTATCAACTCCATCCTGATCAGTATTTTGTACCGTGCCAAACCGGATGAAGTTAAGCTGCTGATGATTGACCCGAAAGTGGTCGAATTGAGCGTTTACAACGGCATACCGCATCTCCTGGCACCGGTCGTCACGGATCCTAAAAAAGCGGCGAATACGCTGAATTGGGCTGTGCTTGAAATGACCAGGCGCTATGGGCTTTTTGCCGATAAGGGGGTACGTGATCTAAACGGCTATAACGAAGCCCTGGCCGCAGAAGGACAGCCACGTTTGCCCTTAATCCTCTTGGTGATTGATGAATTATCCGACTTGATGATGACGGCTCCCAATGAAGTGGAAGATGCCATAGCCAGATTAACCGCGATGGCCAGAGCGGCAGGTATCCACCTGATCATTGCGACACAGCGGCCATCGGTTGATGTCATTACCGGTGTCATTAAGGCCAATATACCATCGCGCATTGCTTTTGCCGTATCTTCGCAAGTGGATTCGCGTACCATCATTGATATCGGCGGAGCTGAAAAACTTCTGGGCAAGGGCGACATGCTGTATTTTCCGCAGAATCTGCCTAAGCCGAAACGCGGACAAGGAGCATTCCTGACAGACCATGAAGTGGAAAAAGTGGTTTCATTTATTAATGCCCAAGAAATCAGCGGTTATGATGAAGAAGCGGCTGAAACCATCACCACCGCTACTTTGAGCAATAATCAGGGCGGTAAAGACAACAGCCAGGAAGATGAACTCTTCGATCAAGCGGTAGAGGTGTTATTGGATGCGGGCTATGCTTCGGTTTCTATCTTGCAACGGCGTATGAATATCGGTTATCCGCGTGCCGCCAGGCTGATTGACGCGATGGAATTAGCCGGAATTATCGGTCCTCATGAGGGGGCTAAGCCACGTAAGTTGCTGATTAATCGCTTGCAATGGGAAACAAGAAAAAATATGGGCGACGGTGAAGAATAAAGCTGCGCTCAGATAGGACTGACACAAGATGAAATTACATAACGAGTTTGACATAAAAATTGAGAGCGCTGAAATATTAACGGTAGGAACTGAGATCCTGATGGGGCAAATCGTTGACAGTAACGCGGCGTATTTTGCCAGACAATTGAGCGACTTGGGTATCTCATCCTTTTATCAGGTTAGCTGTGGCGATAACCCGCAACGACTTAAAGCATGCCTGCGGCAGGCGATTGAACGCAGTGACTGTGTCTTACTCAGCGGTGGACTTGGGCCTACCGCAGATGATATTTCCATGGCGTGTGCGGCGGAAGTGGCAGGCGTGGAACTGGCTTTAAATCAAACGGAAGCCGATAAAATCAGCGGTTTTTTTATACGTCTGGGGCGGGAAGCCAGCGCCAATAACTATAAGCAGGCTTTGTTACCAACGAGCGGTCAAGTGATAGAAAACCGTAACGGCACAGCACCCGGGGCAATTATGGAGTTCTTCCATGAAGGACAAAAGCGCGTCATTATTCTTTTACCCGGACCACCGAACGAAAACAGACCGATGTTCCGTGAATTGGTCAAGGACTATTTACTCCAGACCGTTTCCTATAAAATCAAGAACATATTCATACGGCTTATCGGCATCGGTGAATCCACTGCGGAAACTTTGGTCAAAGGACTGATCGAAGGCCATAACAACCCGACACTTGCACCTTATGCCTCAACCGGTGAAGTGATGTTTAGAATTACCGAAAAATACCACAACGGCAGTGAGCCTTATTTGGCTGATGCGATGTTACTGGCATTCAAAGAAATACTGGGCGAATATATCTATGAAGTCGGTGAACGAAAAATGCCCTTTGTGGTCGCCGATCTTTGCCGTAGCCGCAATGTCAGCATTGCTTTTGCCGAAAGTTGTACCGCGGGGCTATTGAGCGCCCAAATCGGAGAAATACCCGGTGCATCTCATTTCTTTAAGGGAGCGCTGGTTTCTTATGCCAATGAGATTAAGACACAAGAATTGGGCGTCTCCGAAGCTTTGTTGCAAGCGCATGGCGCTGTGAGCCAAGCCTGTGCGGAGCAAATGGCAAAAGCTTGCCGCGAAAAATTTGCCGTTGATGATGCCGTTGCCGTTACCGGCGTGGCCGGTCCGGAGGGTGGTAGTACGGAAAAACCGCTTGGAACGGTTTATATTACGATTGCTAACGCAAAAGAATGCCAAACGAAGCACTTCATTTTTAACGGCGACAGGCTGAAAATTCAGCAGCAGGCAGCCCTGAATGCTTTGAATCTTTTAAGAATCTGTATTAATGAGGATTTTGCAGAATAAAGCGAAGTTTTACGGGAAAAACGTAAAAAGAAGACGCTTGACGCCATAATAGGCTTTGCTATAATAAAAAGAAACAATTGTTCTATTATGAATTTGAGAGGAATAAGGGTATGGCGAAGGCAGATAAGAAAGCAGCGAAGTCCAAGCAGGATGTGGTGCAGATAGAGGGTGCCGAGCGCAAACAAGCATTGGACAATGCCTTAAGCGCGATTGAAAAGAAGTGTGGGAAAGGTGCGGTAATGCGCCTTGGTGATCAGGCGGCGACGCGTATCTCCAGCATCCCGACCGGTGCCTTGTCGCTTGATGTGGCTTTAGGCATCGGAGGCGTACCGCGCGGCCGTATCGTGGAAATCTATGGCCCTGAATCATCCGGTAAAACGACCGTCGCTCTGCACATTGTAGCTGAGGCACAGAAACGTAATGGTTATGCGGCTTTTATTGACGCGGAGCATGCTTTGATCCTGTGTATGCCGAGAAATTAGGTGTTGATATTGATAACCTGATCGTCTCTCAACCTGACAATGGTGAGCAAGCCTTACAGATTACCGAAGCCTTGATACGCAGTGGAGCTGTGGATGTCGTCGTTGTTGACTCCGTTGCGGCTCTCGTGCCAAAAGCCGAAATTGACGGTGATATGGGTGACGCCTCTATGGGTCAACAGGCACGTTTGATGTCACAGGCTTTGCGTAAACTTGCCGGTGTCATCAATAAGTCAAACACCGTACTGATCTTCATCAACCAGTTACGCCAAAAAATCGGTGTAATGTTCGGAAACCCAGAAACCACGACCGGTGGTATCGCCTTGAAGTTTTATGCTTCCGTACGTATGGATGTACGGCGTATTGAAACACTGCGTAACGGTACCGAAGCCATCGGTAACCGCACCAGAATAAAAATCGTCAAGAACAAAATGGCTCCGCCCTTTAAAGAGGCTGAGTTTGACCTCATTTACGGTGAAGGAATCTCAAAGACCGGTAATATCTTGGACTTAGCCGTAAATGAAGAAATCGTTCTCAAGAGCGGCGCATGGTTCTCCTATAATGATCAGCGCATCGGACAGGGCAGAGAAGCAGCGAAAACTTTCTTAAAGGAGCATCCTGAAGAGGCCGCCGAAATTGAACAGAAACTGCGTGACAAACTTTTGTTGGAAGTCACGGATGAAGAACCTGAGTATACTGGCCCTATCAATGATGCGGATGCACTTGATCTAGAGAGCGCTGAAAGCGATAAGAGTCTGATTGATGATCTGCTCGATTTGGACAATCTATAAGTTTTGGAAATGAATTCAGATATAGAGCAGCTAAACAGACAAGCGAGAATAGACGCCATTGAATACCTGTCATATGGTGCTAAAACAAGTGGAAAAGTGCGAGATAAACTACGCACAAAAGGCTACAGTGACTCGGTCATTGCGAAAACAATAAATGAATTAGAGCTTGACGCTTATCTCAAAGATTCGTCCATCATGCAAGCCTATTGGGTTCACAGAAGCGGCAGTAAGCGGGAATCCGTTGCCGCTTTTTGCATACGCATGTCTCGTTTGGGTATCGCCCCAAAGACCATTGAAGAATTTCGAGAGCGTTACCCTGCAGCTAAATATGATGCACTCCTACTGGAGGAATATCTGTCTGCCAAACACGAAGAAAAGCTCATGCAATTAGCGAATTCTCAGATAGATAAAGCTTCATTCAATAGACTACTGCGACAAATCGTCAATAACTGCGCCGGCAGAGGCTTTCGTCAACAAACCATCATTGACGTGCTGCGCAGCAAAGGGATACGCTTACATGATTAACCGCTGAGAAAAATTGGTTCAGCCTCCCAAGTTAAAGGATAGGAAAACGAATACATGAAAGAGATGCGTGAGAATATTTCGGTCGCCTTACAATCACTGGGTTGCCCTAAAAATCAGGTCGACGCAGAGAATATGCTGCACCTTATTAAAGAGGCCGGCTATCAGCTGACAGCGGAGATGGCCGAGGCAGATGCCATTATTATCAATACCTGCGGTTTTATTGAAGCCGCTAAAAGCGAGGCCATTGCCAGTATTTTGGAGGCGGCGGAATATAAGAAATCAGCCCAAGAGCGAAAGCTTATTGTCAGTGGTTGCCTGTCCCAACGCTATGCGGAAGAAATCAAAGCAGAGCTTCCTGAAGTGGACGCAATCTTAGGTGTCTATAATTACCATGCTATTGTCGCCTGCCTCGACACTTTATTTAGCGAAAAAAGCAAAGCAGATACTGCAGAAGAAACTACTGTATTGTCTTATCTTGCAGGAGACCGAGCAGACCGCCTCAAGCATTTACAAACGGCGCGCATGCCCTCGAGTCCTTATTATGCCTATTTGAAGGTCTCTGAAGGCTGTAGACATCACTGCGCCTATTGCGCCATTCCTGGTATACGTGGCGGTTTAATTTCCCGTCCCATGGAAGAATTATTGACTGAAGCCGAATTTTTGTTAAGTATTGGGATAAAAGAATTGGTCCTGGTCGCTCAAGACACCACGGCATACGGATTGGACCTCTATGGTCAAAGTCGTTTTGCTGAGCTCTTAGATCAATTGGCAAAAATTAATTTTCCGCGCATTCGCTTTCTTTATGCCTATGCAGACGGTATGACGGATGATGTTTTAAAAGTCATGCAAAGTCATTCCAATATCGTGCCATACATTGATTTACCCATTCAACACGCGGCTGACAGTGTTTTGAAAAGAATGTACCGCCGAGACAGACAGGCTGGTCTACGAGAAACCCTTGCCAAAATCAGGGGTTATTTACCTGATGTCAGTTTGAGAACGACGGTCATGGTGGCATTTCCCGGAGAAACGGAGGAAGAGTTTAAAGAATTATTGGCTTTTATTGAGGAAATTCGTTTTGACCACTTGGGTTGTTTCATCTATTCAGCTGAAGAAGGAACAGCAGCAGCAAGCATGGAGGGTCAGATTGATGGAAAAATCGCTGAACGTCGCTATGCAGAGGTGATGCGCTTGCAAGAGGGTATTCATCAAAGTAAAATAACTGCAATGCTGGGTCAAACGCTGGATGTTTTGATTGAAGGGCTTGCAGATGACGGTTTGTTTTATGTCGGTCGTAGCTGGGCACAAGCGCCGGAGATTGATAGTTTGACCTATGTCTTGTTCGAAAACACCGATGCGCAACTAGGGCAGATTTATCCGGTAAAGCTTATAGAAACGCAGGGCTATGATTTGATAGGAGTTTGTAAGAGTGAACCTTCCGAATAAGTTAACCATATTGCGTATCATTCTGGTTCCCTTCGTCTTACTTTTTATGTTGCCTTTACCCTTCGCTTTTCTCGCGAGTTGGAATCAATTTGTACTTTCCTATGGCATGATTGTGGCGCTGATACTCTTCGTCGTTGCTTCAATTACAGATTATTATGATGGGAAAATTGCCAGAACTCAGAACCTGGTCAGCAATTTCGGCAAGTTCTTAGACCCGATTGCAGATAAGTTGCTTATTCTCTCTGTCACCATAGCTTTGGTCCAATTAAACCGCATTCACACCCTTGTTCCGGTGGTGTTTTTGTTCCGCGACTTTGTCGTGACGGGTGTGCGTATGCTTGGAGCCGAGCAGCAGAAGGTGATCGCCGCCAATAACCTGGGTAAAGCCAAAACCGTCTCACAGATGGTTGCCGTTATCATCATCATGGTCGAATTGGCTTTGGTTCAGATATTACCCGCTTCAATGCATGAATACGTAAGATATTTGCGTTATCCGGGTGATATTGCAATGCTGGTCGCTGTTCTTTTGGCCTTGGTATCCGGTTATCAATACTTAATGAATAATAAAGAACTGCTCAAATTTGATGAAAAATAGCTCGCGTTATCAGCAGATTTGGCAAAGTTTGACAATCAAAGCATTAACCGTTATGCTTGCCCTGTTCAAGATTTGGATGTTTTAAGCGGATTATTTGAAATGCACTTGACAACGGCTTGAAGCTATACTACAAACAGTTAAAGATCAATCGAAGCGCAGATGGAGGTCAAACAATGAAGGAAGAACTTATTTTTGAAAAGATTACCAATATTCTCGTAGAACAACTTGGTACAGATGCCGATGAAATTACAATGGAGTCGAATTTTACAGATGATTTAAATGCCGATTCTTTGGATATAGTCGAACTGGTCATGGCGATGGAGCAGGAATTTGGTATGAGCATTCCCGACGAGGAAGCTGAAAAAATTAAAACAGTCGGCGATGCCGTTGAATTTATTAAAAAGAACATCTAAGCTCACTGGGACTTAGAAACAAATGAAAGGCGATGCTCTAAGCTTCGCCTTTTTTACATCAGCGGCTTTCCTATAATTTTATTAAGGCAAAACGAATGAACCGAGGTCCGACGATGCAGAATGAAATCAGCAACTTATATGGTCAAGAGGAAGATTTAAGTCATCTGGAAGCAGCTCTGGCTTATCGCTTTCAGGACCGCGCTTATTTAATCACGGCTTTGACCCATCGCAGTTTTAAACACGAGCATGCGGCGTTTTCTCTGGACAATAACCAGCGCCTGGAGTTTTTGGGCGACGCAATCTTAGGTTTCACTATTGCGGCGCAGCTTTTTCAACACACACCACTGCTCACGGAAGGGCAAATGACCAAACTTCGCGCCGCGGTCGTTTGTGAAGAGATATTATCTGAAGTGGCTGTAAGCATTAATTTGGCGGCTTATCTGCAACTTGGTAGAGGCGAAATACAAGATGGCGGCAGAACGAAAGCGTCTATCTTGGCAGATGCCCTCGAGGCGGTCTTTGCAGCCATTTTTCTTGATGGAGGTGCGAAAGCCGCGGAAGCCTGTATCAATATTTTGCTTATGCCATATCTGGAGCTCGCACTCAAAGGAAAGCTTTCACATGACTATAAGACGCGCCTCTTAGAATACGCTCAGAGCCAGACTCCGCCGCTGCATGCAGCCTTCAGCATCGTTGACAGTTTTGGCCCTGTCCATAATCAGGTGTATCTGGCCCGAGCTGAGCTAGGTGAGTTAAGCGCCGAAGCGAAGGGTAAAAGTAAAAAACAGGCCGAACAAGCGGCCGCCAAGCAAGTGCTTGGTATGTTATAATTTGCCCTTGGGTCTTGCTTTAAGGCAGGATGATTAAAACCTTACTGAAAGGTCAGCATGTACCTTAAATCACTTGAAATACAAGGCTTTAAATCATTTACGGAACGCACTCTGATTGTCTTCCATCAGGGTGTGACGGCTATTGTCGGTCCGAACGGCAGCGGCAAGTCCAATGTCACGGACGCGATACGCTGGGTTCTTGGCGAACAAAGTGCCAGGGCTCTGCGTGGCGGAAAAATGGAAGATGTGATTTTTGCCGGGACCAATACGCGTCGTCCCTTAGGTTTTGCTGAAGTAACGATGTTAATCGATAACAGCGACGGTATTTTGCCCATTGAGTATACCGAGGTCGCCATTACCAGACGCCTTTATCGCTCGGGTGAGAGCAATTATCTCATCAACCAGAACCCCTGTCGTTTAAAAGATATTCATCAGCTTTTCATGGATACCGGACTGGGTAGAGATGGCTATTCCATTATCGGACAAGGACGCGTGGATGAAATTCTGAGTACCAAGTCCGAGGACAGACGCCGTGTTTTCGAAGAGGCTTCCGGGATTCAAAAACATAAAACGCGTCGCGACGAAGCCTTGCGTAAGCTTGAGCAGACCGAGCAAAATCTGACGCGGGTCAATGATATAATGACCGAGCTGGAGGCTCAGCTTGCTCCACTGAAGAAGCAAGCCGAACAAGCCCAACAGTATTTACTGTGGTACGAAGAATTAAAGCAACTTGAGGTCGCTCTTTCATTGCACCTCATCGACGATAAAAGCGCTCTGTTGAAGCAACAACGCCTTAAATGGGAGGAAGTCAGCGCTGGTGCGGCAGAGGCTCTGGAGCGAAGTCTTGCCTTGGAAGAGCAGCACCGTCAGCTTCGTGCACGTCTCGCCACTTTACAGGAACTGCTTCATGAGAGCAGGCAGACGAAAGATCGACGCAGCAATGAGCGGGAAGCATTAAATGAGCGCGTTAATGCATTAAAAACACAGAAAGAACAAAACAAACTATCCCAGAATAGCCACCAGGCGACCATAACTCAGTTACAAGAGCAAGTGCGCGAATTGGAGATGGAGCTCAGTGAGCGCATTAGATCCGCGCAGGAAAAGTCGGCCGACTTAGAGCAGGCGAAGCAGGATGTAAGTACAAGAAGAAAAGCTTTGGATGATTTTGCCCAAAAAATGGGTGTGGAAATCGAAAAACAAAATGAGACACGTGCCTCACTCAGCCTGGTGCAACACAAGATTTTGGACATTCGCAGCCAAAAATCTGCCGCAAGCCTGGCTGCCGAACAACACGCCACACTTATCCGTGAAGGCGAAGAACAGTTAGCTTTCGCCCTCAAGGAAAACGCAACACTGAAACAGGAAGCGGATGAAATTGCCGCTCATTTGACTACGCTTCAGGAAGAAGATGCGATGAAGCAGGCTAATCTGCAATCTTATGAGGAGCGTTTAAAAGAGGCCAGAACAACACTTGCCGCAGAACAGGCGCAGTATAATGCTCAGGTTCAGCAGTTGGATCAATTAGGATATCGTTTAGATACCTTGCGTGAGCTGCAGCAGAACAGAGAAGGCTTTAACGAAGCGGTGCGTTTCGCGCTTGATTTTGCCAAAAAAGATCCGCGCTACAAAACGACGGTACGCGGGAGCATTGCAGAGTTGATTACGGTGCCGGATCGATATGAGCGGGCTATAGAAACCGCCTTAGGAGCAGCCGTACAAAACCTGGTCGTCGCAGATGAACAGACGGCTACGGCTTTGATCACTGTGCTGAAACGCGAACGCAAAGGACGGGTGACATTTTTGCCATTGAATAGGGTGAAACCGCGCTTCTTAGGCAGCGATGTCGTAAAAAAACTATCTTCTTGGCAGGATAAGGGCTATATCGGGCTGGCACATGAACTACTATCTTATCCTGAGGACATTACAAAGGCGATGGAACTGCTTTTAGCTAGAACCGTCATCTGTGAAGATATTTCAGCGGCAACAAGGATGGCACAGGCATTTGACCAGTCATTAAAGATTGTGAGTCTTGAAGGCGATGTCATTAACCCCGGCGGAGCGATGAGTGGCGGTCAATACAAAAATCAAAGCAGTCTATTAAGCCGGAAAAGACTTTTACAGGAAGCCTTGGAACAGTATAAAAAATTTGAAAAAATGCTGCCTGCGACGGAAAAGAAAATTGCTCAATCGGAGCAAAGCATCAAAAATATTAATCAGGAATCCGAAGCCGTCGCTCAATCGAGCATGATTTTGCGACAGGACTTGGCTTTACAGGAAGCACGTGCCGAACAAAATAAGGCGCGGAGCTATGCCACAGCACAAAGTCTGCAGCGTTTGCAGGATAGACTTGCCGATTTGCAGGCATTGACGAACGATCAAGGTGAGAGACTTGCTAATTGGCAAAAAGAAGAAGAGACCCAATTGGCGGAAATGGCTCGACTTGAGCAAGTCCTACAAGCTCAGGATGAAGATAACAGCCAGTATGTCAGTGAGCGGGAAAATTATCGCCAAGCTCTGGCTGATGCTGAATCGCTGTATAACAAACAATTCGAGAAGATGGCCGCAGAACAACAAATTGATGCGCGCATCGAGAACGATAAGCAACGTTTGAGTGAGCAAATCAATGAACGAGAAAAGGCCATCGCTGACTTGGGTGACGCGCTGATAGCCCATGAGACGGATTTACTTGCGCTTGAAGAAGAGATGCGTGGCTTAATGGAACGCTCCGGCGCAGCAGAACAAGAACTGCAGCAATGGGAAGAAGAACAACGCAGCTTGGATACACGTTCAGCTGAGATGTTCGAACGTCTGCGCGATCTTAATCAACAACTGAATGCACTGGAGTTGGAAAAAAATCGTCTCGAAAGCCGCAATGAACAACTCAGCAATCAAGTGGACGATTTACGTAATAAGCTCTGGGAAAATTACAGTTTAACCTATGACAATGCCGCCGCTTATCGCGATATGAGTTTACAGACCCAAGTGGTTGGGCCACGTATTCACAGTCTGAAACAATCCATTCGCGGACTCGGTGCAGTGAATGTTAATGCGGTCGAGGACTATCAACTGATCTCAGAACGATACGAATTCCTGAAAAAGCAGGAACAAGATATACTGACTGCGAAAGCGCAACTCGATCAGCTGGTCGCAGAATTGACCCTGACCATGCGTCAGCAATTTACGGCAAATTTTGCCAAAATTAACGAAAATTTCCAGCTGGTCTTCAAGGAGCTTTTCGGAGGCGGTAAAGCGGAAATCAGTCTGGAAGCCCATAAAGATGTGCTGGAAGGCGATATTGAGATCAAAGCATCTCCCCCCGGCAAAAAACTACAAAACATGCTGCTACTCAGTGGCGGTGAACGATCATTGTCTGCGATTGCGCTGCTTTTTGCCATTTTAAAACTGCGTCCGACGCCTTTCTGCGTCCTAGACGAGATTGAAGCGGCCTTAGATGACAGCAATGTTTTCCGTTTTACGGACTACATTAAAAATTATGCGGATAAATCGCAGTTTATTTTGGTGACGCACCGCAAAGGAACAATGGAAGCGGCAGACAGTATCTACGGTGTAACCATGCAGGAGTTGGGTGTTTCACGCATACTCTCACTGCAATTAGGTGATTGAGGGAAGAATGGGATTATTTGATAAGTTTAAGAGTGGTTTAACGAAAACAAGAGAATTTTTAAGTCAGGGTATTGCACAAATTCAGGCGGTCTTTTCAGGCAGTAATGATGAATTGATTGAAGAGTTGGAAATGCTCTTTATTCAGGCCGATATCGGTCAGGCAACGAGCGATAAAATTTTGGGCAAGCTCAATGAAGAGCTGAAACGGACAAACCAAAAAGATACGGCAAGTATTAACCGCATCCTAAAAGCCGCGATGTTGGAGCTACTGGGCGAACAAAAGCATTTCGAACTGCAACGTCAGCAGCTAAAGGTGGTCTTTATGGTGGGCGTCAACGGTACCGGAAAAACGACGACCGTTGGCAAGCTAGCCATGCGTTATAAGAACGAGGGTTACAAAGTCCTGATTGCTGCCGCCGATACCTTTAGAGCAGCAGCCATTGAGCAACTGAGTCATTGGGCACATCTTAGCGGCACGGATGTGGTCACTCATAAAGCGGGGGCAGACCCTTCCGCTGTTGTCTACGACGCGGTACAAGCCGCAATAGCACGCAATGTGGAGCTGCTTTTGATTGATACCGCTGGTCGATTGCATAACAAGCAAAATCTGATGGATGAACTGGGCAAAATGCGCCGCATCATCGATAAAGCAGCCCCCGGAACCGAAGTGGCGACACTCTTGGTAATTGATGCGACAACCGGCCAAAATGCCCTTCTGCAAGCCGAAGCGTTCAGTAATATTGTTGATTTGAACGGATTAATCATCACCAAACTAGACGGTAATTCCAAGGGCGGTGTAACCTTAGCGGTGGCTGATTTGGTCAAAGTGCCGATTTATTTTGCCGGCTTGGGTGAAGGCGCAGAGGATTTAGTTGATTTTGATCCGGCCTATTTTGTGGATTCGCTTTTACCGGCTGAAGGAGACTTAGCTTAAATGTTGAAAGATAGTAGCAATGTGAGAGGGACCTTGGTGCTCGAAGACGGCAGTGAATTTGCCGGTTACGGCTTCGGTGCCATCAAGGACGCGCTCTGCGAAGTGGTGTTTACTACTGCACCCGGTGGTTATACGGAAACTTTATCGGACCCGAGTTACGGTGGGCAAGCAGTCGTTCTGACCTTTCCTGAACTCGGCAATCACGGTGTGTTTTTAAATCAAATGGAATCAGAGCGGCTGCACTTGGCCGCGGTTCTGGTGCGCCAATACCATGATGCGAGTATCGATCCACGCGCCGACATGAGTGTCGCTGATTGGCTGAAGAAGTTTGATGTGCCCGGCCTCTGCGGTGTCGACACCAGAGCCCTGACTTTTCATCTGCGCGAGCAGGGCAGTATGAACGGTAAACTCTGTTTCGGTTCTTTTGATAAAGACAGCGTGATTAGGGAAATTAAAGACTGGCAAATGCCGGCGCAGGTTGCTTTAGTCAGTCGGCCGACACGCAGCGTCATAGAGGCAAAAGGATCTGAAAACGGCAAACATGTCGTACTGCTGGATTACGGCTCGAAAATCTCGATGGCAAATCAGCTCGCTCAATTGGGCTGCAAAGTCACCATCTTACCCTATAACAGCAGTGCCGCAGATGTTTTTGCTGAAAAGCCTGATGGTATCTTTTTGGCCAACGGACCGGGTGACCCACGTGTCTGTACAGATGAGATCAAAGTAATCAAGCAACTCTGTGAAAGCGATGTGCCGATTTTTGCCATCTGTCTTGGCCACCAAATGCTAGCTTTGGCTTTGGGGGCGGAAACGGAAAAGATGAAGTTTGGCCACCGCGGTGAGAACCATCCGGTGAGACGACTGAGCGACAAGAAACTTTTTATCAGTTCACAAAACCATGGCTATGTCGTGAAGCGAGATAACTTGGAGGCTTTGGGCTTAGCGGTCAGCTACGAGAGTGTTCACGATCAGACAGTGGAAGGTTTGATCGTAAAGGGACGTCACATTGCATCGGTGCAGTTCCACCCGGAAGCACATCCCGGACCCGAAGATACGGCATTTATCTTCCGTGAGTTTGTCGAGAGTCTCTAAACAGGGCTGAAACTAAAAGAATATTAATAATACGCAAATCTCAGTGCTTGGCATGGGACTTGCGTATTTTTATCAGGAGTTTATTTCATAATTCAGAACCTTTAAGCAGCGCTGGACTCTATTTGGCTCGACTTTCGAAGCGCTGTACAGCCGTTTCGGCTGCTTCTCTGGAACAGAAAGCGGAAAGGCGGATATAGCCTTCACCACATTTACCAAAACCGGAACCGGGCGTTGTGACAATGGAGAATTCATGCAAAAGGTAGTCAAAGAAAGACCATGAATCAAAGCCTTCCGGCACCTCCACCCAAACATAGGGGGAGTTTTCTCCGCCACTGCAGACATAGCCCAGGTCTTCCAGGCCTTTTTTAATTAAGGCGGCGTTCTCAAGGTAGTAGTCAATGTTTGCCTTACACTGGGCTTGACCTTCAGGGGTATAGACGGCTTCCGCTGCACGTTGGATGATGTAGGAGGCACCGTTAAACTTGGTTGTTTGGCGGCGAGACCAGAGATCACGCAAAGCGACATTCTGCCCGTCGGCAGCGGCAATCTGCAAACTTTTGGGAATAACGGTGTAACCGCAACGCATACCGGTAAAACCCGCGGTTTTGGAAAGGCTTCGGAATTCGACAGCACAATCATAGGCGCCGGGAATTTCGTAAATGCTATGAGGGGCATCATTTCTGATAAAGGCTTCGTAGGCGGCATCAAAAAGAATGAGAGCCTGATGTTTCAACGCATAATCTACCCAGGCCTTAAGCTCGTCGTAACCGGCTACCGCACCGGTCGGGTTATTTGGTGAGCAAAGGTAGATCAAATCGTAGGATTCAGCCGGAGGCAAGGGTAAAAAGCCCGTTTCCTTTGTCGAAGGTAATTTCGTAATCTGCGCCTTGCGGCCTGCCATAATATTGGTGTCTACATAAACAGGGTAAACCGGGTCCGCCACCGCAACCGTGATATCATCAGCCAGAATATCCAAAAAATTACCCGTATCGCATTTGGCACCGTCGCTCACAAAAATGTCATCAGCGGTGATGTTAAGCTGATGTGCAGCGAAGTCCATGGCAGCGATTTTTTCTCTGAGCCAGGCATAACCTTGTTCCGGCCCGTAGCCATGAAATGTTTCCAGCTTTGCCTGATCATCAGTAGCCTTTTGTAAAGCGGTAATAACCACCTCCGGTAAAGGCAGTGTCACATCTCCTATACCTAGGCGAATGATTTTCAATTCCGGCTCAGTTTCACTAAAAGCCTGCACTTTTCTGGCAATATCCGTAAACAAATAAGATTTTTCTAAATCCAAATAATTCTGATTAATTCTGATCATAATGAGCCTCCCGTTTAAAGTACTCTGATTCTAACGAAAAACAGCCTCTTAGACCAGTTGTCCAAGGCTGTTTTCCATCCTGTCGGTGGCATTAGTAAGCTTGCGTGACAAAATGCTAATAATCCATGATTAATTTTGCCTTTTGCATGGCTAAAACGATGGGTGGAATTAATACAAGGTGTAAAATAATTCCCGGTAAGGCTGTCACGAAAGCACCGGCGATGAACATCTCAAAGCTGAAAAGTGGTCCGACCAACAATCCGATCACATATCGTGCGATGCCCCAAACGACACGCCCCAAGACCATTGCCGTAATCAAAGAGACGATGATAGACCAGAACTTGCGTGGTAAAGCACGATATACGATTCCGGCAATTAAACCATAGGCCGCCATCTCAAATGCCATAGAAACGGCCATGGGCATCAAAGGCGGTGAAGCGAAAAGTAAACTGCGCAGCAAAGGCGCAATAAAACCTACCGCAGCAGCCCAAGGTCCCCCTATCATAAACGAGCAGAGCAGTACAGGGATGTGCATTGGCGCTAAAGCCTGGCCAATTTGCGGAATTTGCCCGGTCAAGAATGGCAAAAGCAAACACAGTGCTAAACTCACCGCAGCGATCGCAATTTTTTTGGTATGCATTTTTTCCTCCAATAATAAAAGTCCGTACTGCTGCACAGGCTGATACCTAGAGATATCAAAGATTCATCAAATAAGTAGGGAAATGCAAACTACTGTTTGCGCTCTACGTATTCTATCATAATGATTTCAACACCAGATATACATGATAAATTTTGTTTTAAGAAGCTATGAGTAAGACGCAATGAGCTCCTGAACGTGTTTCAGTGCATCTTGCAGCAACTCCGCCACCGTTTGCGCCCTAAGTCCGGCCACATAGTTGTTACAGCGATTGACCGGAATTAGGACCCGATGGGCTTGAGATTGCGCCACCGCTAAAGCCATGCGCGGCGTTAATTCACCATGCAAAGCATCGGCTATGACAATCCCAATAGGACCGACAATAATATCTGCGGTTCGACAAGCCACGATAACGGCATTTTCACCTGTCGCTGCATAAAGGGGAGAGGCTTTCATCATATTAGCCGATGCGATGCCGTTCGTGCCCACAGCGATGAGCTCACAATCCGGGACTGCGGCCTTAAGCGCGGTGATCAGCTGCTGACCTAATTTTCCGCCTTGCCCGTCGATTATCAATATTTGTCTTTGTTTCTGCACCGTTTATTGCCCCGTTTCTGTCAAATTAAGGAATGGTGCCAAGGGTTCGCCAATTAAAGGTCGACACCATTCATTAAATTCCTTATGAATATGGTTGCCTTCTTTATTAAAAAAAGCAAGCGGCAAGGTTTGTTCTTTCAATCGCACTTCCGCTAGCGGAAAGCAGACCAGCTCGCAGCTGTAAGGTTGGTTGGAGATACGACGAAAACCCAGCATTTTCCCACTTTCACCTTGTAGTGCCATGCGACACGCCGCTTTTCCGACTTCTACCGCTTCGGCACGGTCTGTTTCTGAGACTAAAGCCATAGAGGAACGAATCAGCAAGCCGGGCTTCTCGTTGCGAGCTTTGAAGCCCAGTTCCGATGTAATGAGCTCCGATAAATAAGCAGCGACATTTCCATAGTAAGTGGTGCGACCTTGGGTAAGGCTTGGTTTGACCAATGGCTGAGCCTGCAGGTTTTTTAAACCTTCAGCGGCCACGATGACCCCATGTCCTTTCCTTTCAATCAACTTCTGACAATCTTCAAGAAACTGCGCTTCATCAAATAGGCGTTCCGGAACATAGATGAGGTCGGGACCGAAACCACTGTCGACAGCTAATGCCGTTGCAGCGGTCAACCAGCCAGCGTTTCTGCCCAGTGTTTCAATAACGGTGATATGAATGGGCATACTAGCGATATCACAGCAGATTTCTGCGACTGCATTGGCAATAAAGCGCGCGGCTGAACCGAAACCGGGACTGTGATCCGTGGCCGGAAGGTCATTATCCATCGTTTTAGGAATACCCATAACTTGGATGCCCGCTTTTTCACATTGCAAGTGAAGCTTATAGGCCATATCCATGCTGCCGTTACCGCCGTTGACCAGAACGACATTAATCTCCAGCTGCTTTAATACATCTAGCATACGTTCATAATCAAGTGCTGATAATGCGTCACGCGAACTGCCAATGGCTGAACCAGGGGTTCGAAGAAGTTGAGCGTTTTGCAGCTCAGAGAGCTTTAGCAAATCGTATACTTGCCCCTTCAGCAGACCTCCCGTACCACCTCTGGCTGCATAGACGTTGCGCGCGTGATGATTTTTAGCTTCGGTGAGAACGCCATAGAGGGAGGCGTTGATAACTGCTGTGGGACCGCCACCATGAATAATCATTAGATTGGACATGAATTAACCTCAATCATTCAAAATTAAGCTATTAATAGCATATAATGACTTCAACAAAGCATAAAGGAAAAATTCCATGAAATCTTATGATCTTATAGTTGTGGGTAGCGGTGCCGGTTTAATTGTTGCAGATGCGGCAATTCAGGTCGGAAAATCCTGCGCAATCGTTGAACGTGACCGTTGGGGCGGAACCTGCCTTAATCATGGCTGTATCCCCACCAAAGTACTGACGACCGTTGCCAATATTCTGGAAGATCAGAAAAAATGGGCCAGACTTGGTTTGGAAGGACAAGTGCCTGATATAGACTGGCAGGCAATCAGCAAAAGGGTTTGGGCTAAAATCGATGAAAATCAGGATGTTTATCAGTATTATATAAATAAAGGCGTTGATTTATATGAGGGTAGCGCCAGCTTTATCGCCGAAAAGCAGCTGGTAATTAAAGACCGCGAAGGTCAGCAGCTGGCTGAGATAGAAGGGCAGAACATTGTCCTCGCTGTCGGTTCACGATGCTTTATCCCGGATGTGCCCGGTCTGGATGAGATTAACTACCTGACTTCCAGACGTTTCTTCGGCAAGCAGAACCCGGAAAAACTTTATAAAAGCATAATCATCGTCGGCGGTGGAGCCATAGGTTGTGAGTTTGCTCATTTATTTAACAGCTTTGGTGTCGATGTACAGATAATTCAACGCAATGTGAGGCTTTTGCCAAAGGAGGACAAGGATGTCTCGGCTAAACTGCAAGAGGTTTATGCAGAGCGTGGCATTCGCATGCATTTCAAACAGAATATTTTGAAAGCATATATCAGAGATGGCAAAAAATGCCTCCTGGTTAAAGAACGCGACAACGGGACGGAAATGGAGGTCAGCGCAGATGAGATACTGCTGGCAACCGGCATTCGTTCCAACACGGAGTTACTCGATGTAGAGAGAGCGGGCATCCAGGTGGACGAAAGCGGCAATATTCGCGTCAATGAATGCTTGGAAACCGGTAAATCAGGGGTTTACGCGCTCGGTGATGTGATTGGTATCGCCGGACTGCGGCATAAAGCTAATAACGAAGCAGAACTCTTAGCCCACAATCTCTATCTTAGGAAAAGGGGACAGGGCTGGCGCAGACAGAACTATGCTTTTTTACCTCACGTGACTTTCTCTTCACCGGAAGTGGCACATGTCGGTTTAAATGAAGATCAGGCCTTGGCTGCTGGCTACAAGATAGAAGTGGGTATCAGGCACTACTCGGAAAATGCCAAAGGTTATGCGATGGGTTACGAAGCCGGTGATATTGACGATGGTTTTGCCAAGATGATTAGTGACAAAAAAACCGGGCGAATTCTGGGCTTGCATGTCGTTGGTCCTCAGGCTTCGGTTTTAATGCAAGCTTTCCCATACCTAATGAACGCCTCGCCACACGAGATTCCTGTGCTCAATGAGGATCTGAAAGCGAGTGCCGCTTGTAAAAAAGCCAGGACTGACGCGGAAGAAAATCCTGAACAGCTGCCCCTGGCCGATTCTATCGACAATTTACGTCAGGCCATCACGGTGCATCCTTCTTTGGCGGAAGTGGTTGCCTGGTTACCGGAGAAGCTTCATGCACCTGAAAAGTGACTTGAGCTGGGTAAGAGAGAAAGCTCATAGCTATCTCATAGTTATATGTAATTTACAGTCATTGCGCTTGTGACAAAAGCGTTTAGTCGTTAGAATGGATGGATGTTTCATAGTCAAGAAAAGCGATATATAAATCGTGGTAGAACAGCGCTCATCACAGGCGCATCGGGAGATATTGGTCAAGCCATTGCCCGGCGCTTTGCAGAAGAGGGCTGGAATTTGGCTTTGCAGGTATTTCAGCATGAACAGGCTCTTGAGCCATTACTGCGGGAACTGGTGGCTAAAAATCTGCAGATACGAGTTTATAAGACTGACCTAAGTCAAGAAACGGCTTGTTTGGATTTGGTTGCAAAAGTCCTGCAGGATTTTTCGGAAATTCATTGCCTGATTAATAACGCCGGTGTGGCGCAACAGAAGCTTTTGACCGAAACCAGCGAGGCGGATTGGCAAGGGGTGCAAAGCATCAACCTGGATGCGGTATATCGCTTAAGTCGAGCTTTGATTCCCCAGATGATAAAGAGACAGGATGGTTGTATCATCAATATCGCTTCCATTTGGGGACAGGTCGGTTCTTCCTGTGAAGTGGCTTATTCGGCCTCAAAAGCGGGTTTAATCGGCTTCACCAAAGCTTTGGGTAAAGAGCTGGGACCTTCCGGCATACGTGTCAATTGTGTCTGTCCGGGCGTTATTGAGGGTAAAATGAACAGCCGTCTCACGGACTCCGAGCTACAGGCTTTGCGTGAGGCGACTCCTTTATGGCGACTCGGCCGTGCCGCTGAAGTCGCAGCCGCAGTGGCGTTTCTGGCTTCTGAGGATGCTTCATTTATCACTTGCCAGGATATTGCGGTTGACGGTGGTTTTGCCACTTAAGAAATATTAGAAAGTTAAAATAAAGTGAAATCAAGAACGGAAGAAATCTACACGGTCCTGCCCGAAGTACTGCAGGAGCAAACAGAATACAGAGAAAAAGTCAGGGACTTACATCCACTGCAAAAGACTTATTACATCCAAACCTTTGGTTGTCAGCTAAATGATCATGATTCCGAAACCCTGGCAGCCCAAATCGAAGAGATGGGTTTTATTAAAGCTGAATCATGGGAAGAGGCAGATTTTATGCTCTTCAACACATGCAGCATCAGAGAGAATGCCAATCAAAAGTTTTTTGGACATTTAGGCCGAATCAAGAAGCAACGTAGCACAAAGAAACACATGTTGATTGCTGTTTGCGGCTGCATGATGAAAATTGACGAATATGTCGAAAAAATCAAACAGTCTTACCCTTTTGTTGATTTACTCTTTGGACCTGAAGATATTTATCGTTTGGGAGAATTGATGTACCGTCGCCTTTCAGGTAGTCGGAAAGTTTACGACATCAGTAACGAAGATGTGATTGTCGAAGGGCTGAATGTCGTCCACGAACGTAAGCATCGCGCCCTCGTGACCATTATGTACGGCTGTAATAACTTCTGTACTTATTGCATAGTGCCCTATACCCGAGGACGGGAGCGCTCACGGGAAGCAGACGCCATTGTAAATGAAGTCAGACAACTGAGTCATGACGGACTCGCTGAAGTGATGCTCCTGGGTCAGAACGTCAATTCATACGGATTGGATTTTCCAAAGGATAAAGCAGAGGCCACGAGTTTTGCGGGACTGCTGGAAAGGCTTTGCGTTGAGACCGGTATCCGCAGGATACGTTTTATGACCTCACACCCTAAAGACATCTCAATAGAACTATTGGATGTCATGGCGCGCTACCCGCAGATTGAGCGTCACTTGCATCTCCCTCTGCAATCAGGGAGCGACCGCATTTTAAAGAAGATGAACCGTCGATATACGGCAGACGATTACAGAAATATTGTCGCCGCTGCTCAACAACGTTTACCGGACTTAGCCTTGACCACCGATATCATTGTCGGTTTTCCGGGGGAGACGGAGGCGGATTTTGCCGAGACCTTGAAGCTCGTGGAGGAAATGGGCTTTGACTCTGCTTTCACATTTCAGTATTCACCGAGACACGGTACACCGGCAGCTCTATTAGACGAACAAATCGATGAGGAAACCATGAATGAGCGCTTTCAGCGCTTGGTGGAACTGCAAAATGCCAACAGCCTCAAAGCCAATCAAGCACGCTTGGGGAAGAGCTATGAACTGTTAATCGAGGGTTTAAGCGATCACCTCGAACAGCGCTTTACCGGCCGCGCTTCAGATTTTCATCTGATCAATTTCACCATCCCTGCGGAATTGCGCACACGCTATGCTTTGAGCAATTTAAGCGAGACGGAGCTGGGTCAGAAACTCGAAGGACTCTTTTGTCGTGTTAAAATAACGGAAGCCAAAACCTTTTCATTAAATGCCGAGTTAGAGGAATTATATCTTTGAGAAGCTTACCGAGGGAAAAGTTGTCCCAGTTAAACTTGGAGACACTCAGCCCCATGATGAAGCAATATGTGAGGCAAAAAGAAGAACAGCCGGATTGTCTGCTCTTTTTTCGCTTGGGCGATTTCTATGAGATGTTCTTCGATGATGCCATTGTAGCTTCAGCTGAACTCGAGATTGCACTGACTTCGAGAGATTGCGGCCAGGAGGAACGGGCGCCGATGTGTGGCGTGCCTTATCATGCGGCAGAGTCTTATATCAACAAGCTTGTGCAAAAAAACTACAAAGTGGCGATATCCGAACAACTTCAGGATCCCGCGACTACCAAGGGCTTAGTGGACCGTGGCATCGTGCGTATCGTGACTCCGGGCACTGTGACTAATACGGACACTTTAGATGAAGGCAGACATAATTATTTAGTCTCCATCTATGCCATGGACCGTTACTATGGACTGGCAGCGGCCGACATCAGTACCGGCGATTTTTATTGTACAGCCATCGCTACCGGGGCTACGGAAGCGAAACTGGCAGAGGAATTGGCGCGTTACCGGGCTGCGGAAATCATTTGCAATGAAAGCTTTGCCAATGAGGCAGCGGGGCGTTTGGAGACTGTGCAAGCGGTTTTGTATAACGTGCGGGCGGATCAGTATTTTGCCAGAACGACACAGGCTGAGCGTCTGGAAAAAAGTCTGAGTGAACAAGCAACCGTGGTGCTGTGGCCTGAAGCTGCAGCGGCTTTGTTGAACTATATTGATGAAACTCAGCAGGGTATTCCGGCAAACTTAAAGGATCCGCTGGTCTATCAAATTGATAACTACCTGGCGATGGATCCCAATTGTCGCCGCCACCTCGAATTGACCGAAAACATGCGCGAGGGAAAAAAATACGGTTCCTTATTATGGTTGATGGACCGAACTAGATCGGCTATGGGGCAGCGCAAATTGCGATCCTGGATAGAGCAAGTTTTAATAAATCGCGCTGATATTGTTAGGCGCCAAGAAGCGGTGGCTGAGTTAAAAGAGCAATACATCCTGCGTCAGGAACTGCGCGAGGTGCTGAGCGGTCTGCACGATTTATCCAGGCTGATTGGCAAACTAAGTCGCGCACAGTTAAATGCACGCGAGTTACTGACTTTATGTGCCAGTTTAGAAAAAATTCCGGCTTTGCGTGAGCTCTTGGCAACAGTCCAAAGTCCTGCCTTGCAAAATATCCTCACAGAGATGCAGGCCTTCCCGGAGCTGACGGCATTAATCCGTGCTTCTATTAATGAAGATGCCCCATTCTCCGTGAAAGAAGGGGAATTGATTATCCGCGGTTTCGATGCCGAGCTCGATGAACTGAAGGACTTGGCTCATGGTGGCAAAAAGTGGCTCCTGGATCTGGAGAGCCGCGAACGCGAAGCTAGCGGCATTAAAAATCTAAAATTGGCTTATAACAAGGTCTTTGGTTACTACTTGGAAGTAACAAAATCCAATCTGAGTCAGGTTCCGGACCACTATATTCGCAAACAAACCTTGGTCAACGCGGAGCGCTTCATTACCGATGAGTTAAAACAGATGGAAGACTCCATTCTTTCCGCCCAACAAAGACTCATCCAGTTGGAGTACGAGGTTTTCTGCCGTGTCCGAGATCAGGTGAACGCTCAGGAAAAGGAACTTTCACGTAGCGCCAACGCCTTAGCAGAGCTGGATGCTTACCAATCTTTGGCAGAACTGGCAGATCGGGAAAACTATTGCCAGCCGGAGATTGATAATTCGACCGTACTATCCATTGTAGAAGGCCGGCATCCCGTAGTTGAGCGACTTTTGCCACAGGGGAACTTTGTACCCAACGACTGTGAAATGAACGGCGAAGAGCGTCGCCTAGCCATCATCACCGGGCCGAATATGGGAGGAAAGTCCACGTATATGCGGCAAACGGCGCTGATCGTTTTAATGGCGCAAATGGGCAGTTTTGTGCCTGCCAAGTCTGCGCGCATCGGCTTGGTTGACCGACTCTTTACCCGTATCGGTGCGTCCGATGACTTGGGTTCGGGCGATTCTACCTTTATGGTGGAGATGAAGGAACTGGCCTTCATTATCAAAGAAGCTACGAGCCGTAGTTTAATCATACTGGATGAAATCGGCCGCGGTACTTCAACTTTTGATGGGCTATCGATTGCCTGGGCGAGCATTGAGTATATCGCAGAACCCAGCATCCTCGGAGCCAGAACGCTATTTGCAACACATTTTCACGAACTGACCGATCTGAGCAGTTTAAATGAAGGCATTTTTAATGCGCATGTCACGGTGAGGCAGGTCGGCGAAGAAGTCTATTTCCTGCACAAGATTGCCGAAGGCGGGGCGGACGAAAGTTACGGAATCGAGGTGGCTAAGTTGGCCGGCTTACCCGTGCAAATTCTGAATCGTGCCAAAGACTTGCTTGCCACTTTGGAGGCCGCCAATGATAACAAGAAGAAGCTGCGCACCAAGAAAAAGCAGGAGCTGATGCCGGGGGAACAAAACCTTTTTACCGCGCAAATGCAGTACGGACGCTACAATGAAATTATTGACGAATTACGCGAATTGAAGATTGAGCAGCTTTCGCCTTTGGATGCATTGAATCGCTTGGATAAGCTGATCAAGGAGGCCAAGAAACTTTAATGGGTAAAATTAAACATCTAGATCAGGTTACGGCGAACAGTATTGCAGCGGGTGAAGTGGTGGAGCGTCCGGCTTCGGTTATCAAAGAACTCTGTGAAAACGCGCTCGACGCCGGAGCAAGCATCATCAGTATAGAAACGCTGGGCGGCGGTGTGAAACGCATGCAAATTACAGACAACGGGAGCGGCATGGACAGTGAAGATGCCCTGGAAGCTTTCGAACGGCATGCCACCAGCAAGCTAAGCCATATAGAAGACCTCGATTCTATCAGCAGTATGGGATTTCGCGGTGAAGCCTTAGCTGCAATTTCTGCTGTATCCCGTATCACCATGACCACGAAAACTGCGGGTGCTGAGCATGGCACCAAGGTTTACATCGAAGGCGGCGAGCTGCTGGAACATCTGCCTTGTGCCTGCCCTGAAGGGACCCGCTTTATTATTGAAGACCTTTTCTTTAATACGCCTGCACGCTATAAGTTTCTGAAGAAAGACAGTACAGAAACAGCGCGAATCAGCGAAATTGTTGAACGCCTAGCTCTGGCCAGACCAGATGTCAGTTTCCGTTTGACTCATAACGGAAAAAACGTCCTGCACAGCCCGGGAAACAATGACCTTAAGTCAAGTATTTATGCTGTCTTCGGTAAGGAAATCGCCGAACAAAGTATATTTATTGAGCCCGTCAAAGCAGAAGCAGGCGTTCCTTTACAATTGGAAGGTGCGATTGGCTTGCCCTTGAGTGCCCGACGCAATCGCAACATGCAGTATTTTTATGTCAACAATCGCTTGATTAAATCACCTGTCATCACGAAAGCATTAGATGAGGCCTACCGCGGAACCTTGATGAATGGGCAGTTTCCTTTTGCCGTGCTTAAATTAAGTCTGCCCCAGAATTTGATTGACATTAATGTCCATCCGCAAAAAATGGAACTGCGCTTTTGGAATGAACAAACAGTATTCTCGGCCGTTTATCATTTGATTAAATCTGCACTAAGCGAAGGTTTACGTCATCCTGACGATGGCCTGCCCCTGCCAAGCGCCGGCATAGCCGTTGAAGAGGAGACAAGCCCACTTCAAGCAGCACAAAATGAGTCTGATAAGACAGAAGCGCTTGAGCCGCGCTACGTGGCGCAAAGTTTGCCGCAAATCGGGGATTCGGCCCTTTTTCGCTGGAATACGGCAAGTTCTGCGCAAGATACAAACGCGGCTGACTTAAAAGAAGAAAAACAAGTATATGCCGTGGTGGATTCTACTCTCCCGGAGAGTATGCTCGATGCGATTCAGCAAGCGAAAATTGCCGGCCAGTTATTCAATACCTATATCATTTTGGAACGTGACAGTGATTATTATCTGATTGATCAGCATGCCGCACACGAAAAGATTCTCTATGAACAACTCATGCAGGCTTATGCGAAACATGAACGCCAGTCACAGGCCAGCCTGGATGCGCTGAGTATGAAGCTGACGGCGTTGGAGATGGCGACTGTAGAAGAGCACAAGGGTTTTTTAGAAAGTCTCGGATTTGAAGTGGATCTCTTTTCTGAAAATGAGATTATCATACGTGCGGTGCCGGCTTTGTTACAGCATGCGGACCCGTGCACGGCTTTTGCCACTGCGCTTGATCAGCTAAGTGAGGGCGCCAGTTCCTTGGGCCTTGAATCAGAGCGCCGCAGGATACAGCAGACTTTTGCCATGAAGGCATGTAAAGCAGCGGTGAAAGCACATGACCCACTGAGTGAGGCGGAAATTCGTGCCCTAATTGCGCAACTTCTCGGGTTGGAGAATCCTTATCAATGTCCACATGGCAGGCCGGTTATTGTAAAGAAGAGTCTATACGAATTGGAAAAGCTCTTTAAAAGGGTTGTCTGATGAAAAATAAACGTATCGATGATGAATTGTTGCAAAAATCCTGGCCTGAGGCTAGTGCGCTAAAGGACAACAGTATCATTGCCATCTGTGGTCCGACCGCCTCAGGCAAGTCTGCTCTTGCTCTACGCTTGGCACAAAGTCTGGATGGCGAGATTGTTTCATGTGATTCCATGCAAATTTACCGGCACTTGGATATCGGAACGGCAAAAGCCAGCCCCGCTGAACGGGCAGCAGTTCCGCACCATCTACTGGATATTTGTGATGTGCAGGAAAACTATTCACTTGCCCGTTACGTACAAGACGCAAAGCTAGCCTTTGCTGATATCCGGCATAAGGGAAAAATCCCCATTTTAGTTGGCGGGACGGCATTCTATCTTTCTGCTTTAGTAGAAAAAATGGACTTCCCGGAACACGAGAGAAATCTTGAACTGCGCAAAACATTGCAGCACGAATTGGAAATCTCCGGTGCCGAGGCGATGCATTCTCGGCTGCAAATGCTTGATCCGGTGCTGGCGGCGCAAACTCACCCGCATAATGTCAAACGTGTTTTACGCAGCCTGGAACGATTGCTCAGTCAGACTGATGCAGTTCGGCAATGTTTGGATGATAAAGCTAAACTAAGGGTCGAAGGGGAGACGGACGACGATTTTCGAGTCTTTTGTCTCAGTATGCCGCGTGACCGTTTATATGCTCGTATTAATCGGCGTGTTGAGCAGATGATTGATCAAGGGCTACTCAATGAAGCGCAGTGGTTACTTGAGCAACAGCTCCCACACGATTCTACCTGCATGCAAGCCATCGGCTACAAAGAATTATTTCCCTACTTACAAGCTAAAGTGAGCTTGGCTGAAGCGGTGGAACGACTCCAAATAAACAGCAGGCAGTATGCCAAGCGACAGCTGAGCTGGTTTAGAGCTAAAAATTGGCTGCTCTGGCTATTTGAAGAGGATGCATCTATTGCTACAGAACGCATTCTTAAACAAATAAGCAGATAAGTATTCATGTAAATCTGACGCATTATTGTAATTTATTCAGATGGATTTCGCAGATATCCGATTGCCTTGTACAGTCGCTGTCTTTACACTTGAGAAACCAGCGGTAAAGGGGGCGATGAGTTTGGAAAATATTAATCTGAGTGCCAAAGCGTTACAAGTTCCGGAATTGACCCAAGATGCCTTTATCAACAGCTGCATCACTTCAAAAACTGACGTCGATATTTACATACAGAGTAATCACATTTATTCATGTAAAATTCTGGCGCATGACAGTTTGGTTATCATGATTAAAATGGGTGATAAAGTGGCTTTGGTTTACAAAAACGCAGTGCAGGCAATCGTGCCTGAACACGAAAAACTTGAACAAACGAGGGCAAACAGCGGACAGATTCTAGCGGACGTTAGAACGCAGTACATGCGTTACCTGACCAAGAATCGCGCATCCGGGACCATAAAAGGGAATTAGATCATAGGCATCGTTTTCAGGCTTTAAATAGGGCTTTCCATCGTGTTTTACCAATCGCTTAACCGTTGCCTCATCATCGATCAGAGCAACGACAATTTTTCCATAGTCTGCGGCAGTACTCTTTCTCACCAGAACCGTATCACCGTCCAAAATGGCGGCATCAATCATTGAGTCCCCGCGGACATGCAGAAAAAAGAGCTCATCTTGTTCGTTAAAATAGTCTGCCGGAAAAGGCAGCATATATTCCACTTGCTCGGCAGCCAAAATCGGCACACCGGCTGTAACCGTACCGATAAGTGGGATGTAACGCGTTTTTAAACGTGAAACATCCTGATAGCTCTCATCAATTGAGATATCATCGTCTTTACGGTTAAATTGACTGACGTTCGATGCTTTCATCTCTGCCATGTTTTCAGCGGGTAGGGCAATGGCTCTGCGTTTTCCCGGGACATAAACAATGCGTCCCGCTTCCACTAAGCGCTTTAAGTGTGCATGAACGGTAGAGGTTGAACGAATATCTAAGCCTGTGGATATGTCTCTTACTGCAGGAGCGAAGCCATTTTCTTTTATGTAGTCCACAACAAAGTCATACACTAAATCCAAGGTTTCCTGTAAATTTGCTCTGGTGTATTTATAGACCTCTTTTTCCGTAGCTTTCTTCAGCGTTTTGCTATTTTCTGCCATACGTTTACTTTGGCCTCCATTAATGATGTAGAACGATTGTTTTATTTGTGACAAATATAACAAAGTGAGCTATCCATGTCAAACTTATGTTTGTTATTGTGCAGAATAATGAGGGAATTCGGCAATATAAATGCTTGACGAAATACCGGCGTTCGCTATAATTGAGAAAAATATCGTTCGCGTTGACTGAGATTAGTAAATTGATGGGTATAATCAGAAAATTGCCGGTTGTTGCAAGGCAAGGTGTATAGTCAATTGAACTCACTCATGAGCGACTTGCCTTGAGACGCAGATTGTAAAGGTAAGCGGGCGTTCCCGTTACAGAACTAAGGATTATTTGTCCTAAGGGTGGTTTTTTATAAACCAAATTAGAGTGGTACCGCGGAAACTTTCGTCTCTTAGTCTGAGTCGAAGGTTTTTTTATTTTTGAAGGGAAGAGGTATTGCAGATGAAAGTGATGAATTACAAAAAGTATCGTGCTTTTCCGGTCTTAGAGATGCCGCAGCGCCAATGGCCAAATCGTGTCATCAGTAAGGCACCGGAATGGTGCAGTGTTGACCTGCGCGATGGCAATCAGGCTTTAGAGATCCCTATGAGCTTGGAGCAGAAACTAACTTTCTTCAAACAACTGGTGGACATGGGCTTCAAAACCATCGAGATCGGATTCCCGGCTGCTTCAGAAACCGAATATGATTTTACCCGTTACTTGATTGAGAAACAGCTGATTCCGGATGACGTCTATATCCAGGTGTTAACCCAATCCAGACCGCATATCATTGAAAGAACATTCGAGGCCTTGCGCGGCATTAAAAATGCTGTCGTCCATCTATACAATTCTACAAACACCACACAGCGTCGGGTTGTTTTTAAAATGTCTATGGACGAGGTCAAACAATTAGCTGTAGACGGTGCGAAGCTAGTCAAAGAGTACGCCGAAAAAGACGAATATGGCACAAACTTTGTGTTTGAATATTCGCCGGAAAGCTTTAGTCTGACCGAGATGGATTTTGCCGTTGAGGTCTGCGATGCGGTTTGCGATATTTGGCAACCCAGCCCGGATAAAAAAGCCATTATGAATTTACCCAATACGGTTGAGTGCGCGACGGCAAATATTTATGCCGACCAAATCGAATATTTCTGTACCCATACACGTTATCGTGATGCCATTAGTGTCAGTGTGCATGCCCATAATGACAGGGGTTGTGGGGTTGCTGCTACGGAACTGGCTATGATGGCCGGTGCCGATCGCGTTGAAGGCACCTTGTTTGGGAACGGTGAAAGAACGGGCAATGCAGATATTTTAACAATTGCCATGAATCTATTCTCACAGGGCATTGATCCGGAGCTTGATTTCACAGATATCAACGCACTGGTCGATATCTATGAGTCCTGCACAGGGATGCAGGTTGACCCGCGGCAACCCTATGCCGGTGATTTGGTCTATACTGCTTTTTCCGGCTCACATCAGGATGCCATCAACAAAGGGATGTCTGTATTGGATAAAGAAGGTTATTGGGATGTGCCATACCTGCCCATCGATCCTAAAGATGTGGGGCGCAGCTATGATCCGATTATTCGTATCAATTCGCAGTCCGGAAAGGGCGGCGTGGCCTACATTTTGGAACAAAAATACGGTTTACTTTTGCCCAAAGAAATTCAACAGGAATTTGGCAAGACCGTGACCCATGTTTCGGATATCCGTAGCTCCGAGCTGCAGCCTGAAGAGATTAAAAACCTGTTTATGGATACTTATGTTAACATAAGCTACCCACTTAACTTAATTAATTATCGTGAAGAGATGCTCGATCAGCAAACCGTCTCAGTGACTGCCGCGGTGGAATACAATGGCAAAATTCACGAAATCAGTGGTCAAGGCACCGGTATCGTGGGCGTATTCTTTACGCAAATAGCCGAACTGCTGGGCGTCGACATGGATATCACCATGTATCATCAACATGCGGTCGAACGAAGCTCAGGCTCAAAAGCGATGACCTATGTGCAGATACTGAGTGGCGGAAAGTATTTCAGTGGCTGTGGCTTAAGCTCCAGTATCAGCAAATCATCACTGCGGGGCGTCGTATCAGCGGTGAACAAATATATGCAAAGCTTTAATGTCTGATAGAAAATACAAATTGATTTGCAGTGGCAATAACAAACAAGTATCAAAAGCATAACTGACAGACATTGTATAGCAAATGACCAGAAAAGCGCGTTGTTGACGCTTAAACAGCAACAAATGCCTCAGAAGCATAAAATGGCCCTTCCCACCTCAACAAAATTATTATTTTGTTGAGGTGGATCGCTATTAAAAAGCTTCCCTCCTTTAGCAAAATTCTCGCAAATGCTCCACCAATTGATTTTTCACGAGCAAGGCTGTGTTAATATATCACTTGCATACGGAGGTGAAAAAATGCTTGCTTCATTCATCAATTCGATAACTTGGCTAAATGCTGCTGCCCATCAACAGAACCCAAGTTTCAAAGATATCCTGATTACCGTCTTGGGCTATGCTTTAGCTCTGGCCGTCGTTGCCGGTGTGTTCTATTTCATTTACCGCTTCTATTACAAAAAGGAACGTGAAAAAGATCCCCGCAACAAACTGGGTAAGTTCTAAGCAATCACTCAAACAAGTCAAAAAAATGCCCGTTACAGCACTTAGCCGAACGGGCATTATCATTTATTAAGAACATCAAACTAATTAGCAAGCTAAAATATTTTAATTATCTGCAATTGCTCAGTCTGATTTTTTGCCCAAATATCCTTGTTTATACAAGAGCTCAGCCATCAGTACACCACCACCGGCCGCACCACGCAGTGTGTTGTGTGAAAGACAGGTGAATTTATAGTCGAAGATATTGTCTTCGCGCAATCTACCGATCGCTACCGCCATGCCCTGCCCTACATTGGCATCCAAGGCGGCTTGTGGTCTGTTCTCTTCTTCAAAATAGACCAAGAAGGGCTCCGGTGCTGAAGGTAATGCCAACTCCTGTGCTATTGTTTTGTAATTAGCCCAGTCATCCAGGATCTGCGCTTTGCTCGGTTTATCTTTGAACGCGACCGCAACCGATGCGGTATGACCTTCCTGTACGGCGACACGATAACACTGGGCAGAAATCAGCGGTTTCTCCGCTTTCATCACTTCTCCGTCTTTGACTTCACCCCATATACGTAGTGGCTCCTCTTCGCTCTTCTGTTCCTCCCCACCGATATAAGGGATGAGGTTGCCCAGCATTTCCGGCCAATCTTTGAATGTTTTACCAGCCCCGGAAATAGCCTGATAGGTTGAGACCAAAACCTTTTCAAGGCCGTACTTCATCAAAGGCGTCAGTGCCGGTACATAACTCTGAATTGAACAGTTGGGCTTACAGGCAATGAAGCCACGTTTGGTGCCTAGTCTTTGGCGCTGGGCTTCAATCAGCTTGCTGTGATCGGCATTGATTTCAGGAATAATCATCGGTACATCTTTCGTCCAACGATTGGCCGAGTTATTGGAAATAACCGCTGTTTCCGTTTTGGCAATGGCTTCTTCCAGAGCAACAATATCTGCTTTGGGCATATCTACCGCACAAAATACAAAATCCAAATCTTTGACAAACTTATCTACGTCAGAGGCATCTAAAACCTCCATGTTTTTCACTTTCTCCGGAATCTCCTCAGTGAGTTTCCAACGCCCCTCAACAGCTTCTGCATACGATTTACCGGCCGATCGACCGGAAGCGGCCAAGCCCTGCAAATCAAACCAGGGATGCTCTGCCAAAAGACAAATGAAGCGCTGGCCTACATAACCTGTTGCTCCGACAACACCGACACGTAATTTTTCCATTCCCTACCCTACTTTCAATCAAAGAGACAAACAATATCGCATGCTTGCTCATCAGTCTTATTTTTCAAATTGTAAGATATCATATCATAAGCCAAAGCGTTGCAAAATAAAGCCACCCGGTTAAAATACAAGTATGAATCAGAAAGAAAACACCGAAAAACAAAAGTCCGCCGAGCAGGTTCAGGAATTAGCCCTCTTCCCTTTACTGTCCGAATTTTTAACCTATATGGAAGTTATTTTGGGCCGTCAGCCTTTGACAGTCAAAGAATACCGTTACGACTTGATTCTGTTCTTTCGCTATATCAAACAGGCCCGTAGTAAAAAGGCTGTTAATTTTGATGAAATTCAAATAGCTGACATTGATCAGACTTTCCTACAGGAAATCAGTTTGACGGACTGTTATGCCTTTTTGACCTGGCTGACCCGTGAACGTGCGGCAGGTCCGGCTAATCGTGCCCGCAAGGTGGCGGCACTGAGGGCATTTTTTAAGTACATCGTGCACAAGAAGAAACTTTTCGAATATAACCCGGTGCAGGAACTGGAGAGCCCCAAGCAAGTTAAACGGCTGCCCAAACATCTTAGTTTAGATGAAAGTAAGAATTTGTTGAAAGCCGGACTGAATGAGAGTGAGCAATTTGCCGAACGTGACTATTGCATCCTGACGCTCTTTTTAAACTGCGGTTTACGGCTTTCCGAACTCTCAGCCATTCGCAAGGAAGATATCCAGGAAGACCGCTTACGCGTGATCGGTAAAGGCAACAAAGAAAGAACCGTTTACCTCAATGGGGCTTGTATCAGTGCTCTTGAAAAATATTTGGCGGTAAGGCCATCACGCGGCGTAAAAGAGGCCGCCAAGCCCTATCTGTTCATCAGTCGCCAAGGCAATCGCCTGGCGAATGCCAGTATCCAGCGTATGATAAAGCAAAGCTTAAAATCAGCCGGCTTGGACAGCAGCAAATACAGCACGCATAAATTACGCCACACTGCAGCGACACTGATGTATCAGTATGGGCAAGTCGACATGCGGCTTTTGCAACAGATCTTAGGACATAGTTCCGTCTCCACTACCGAAATCTATACCCATATTGACGACAGTCATCTACATGAAGCCATGAAAAAAACCCGCTGGCTGATGAACGCAGTTGAGGCTCAAAAGCAAGTCGGGTTTTTCCAAATAGCTAAACTAATAGATTAATAACCGATATCAAAGAGAAATTGTTTGATGGTCGGTATCGGATCGATGGCAAAATACAATACCAAGAGCATAATCCCCAGAATCACTAAAAAAATCAATCGATTTCTATGCCGCTTAAGCATGTCTCGGGAGCGCTTCTTTTTAACGCGTCCGACAGTGGTATAGCCCTTTAGACGGTAGACTTTGGCGGGCCCGTAACGCTTCATACGACCGACGATACTGCGGTTAATCGGAAAATCTTTGCTGGATTTGGCGACATTGGGTTTGCCCTTGATTAAACTGGTCGCAAAAGCTTTTAGCTTGCCGCCAAGGTTATTGAAAACCTCAGAAAAAGAGGCCGACTGCTGCTGTTTGGCCCGTTGGGCCTGCAGACGTTTAACGCGTTCCTCTATCGAAGTCTTCTGTATATGCCCCTGCATGGCAGGTCGTGGCCGATTCTTGGCTGCCGGGCCGGGAACCGAAGCGGAAACCGTAGCCGGTGCCACGGCTATCGGCTTGGCTGCTCTACTTGTTGTTGCAGTCTCAAGTTCAGGCGGGCGCGCCTGAACATCATTCCCCGTTACATCGCCGGTAGATGCGCTTTGATTACTGCTGGACTTTTTCATGCTTAATTCCCTGCTGTGAAACAATCGATTTTCATTGCTCTATATTACCACAAGAAGGAGGCTAAAACTTCTCGATAAAAGCTTTATAAGCGCGATAGGTTTCATAAACATCATACTTGTGCACCAACTCAAAAGGCGCATGCATGGACAAGACAGGCACACCGCAATCCAGCACTTCCATGCCCATTTTGGCGAAAAACTTCGCAATGGTTCCACCACCGCCGGCGTCAACTTTACCCATCTCACCGATCTGCCAGGCCACTTTTTCCTGATCAAATATTTGTCCGACCGCAGACAGATATTCTGCACTGGCATCACTCGCGCCCGACTTCCCTCTTGAACCGGTATATTTAACGATACCTAAGCCGCGTCCGATGAAATGTTCATTGTTGATGTCGGAAACGGAGGCGAAATTGGGGTCAAAAGCATTCGTGACATCCGTGGAAAGCATCGCAGATTCTTCCAGTATGCGGCGAAATGCTAATGTGCTAAGCTCAGGATCGATTTTATTACAGATTTCCAATAGGGCGTTTTCGTACAGAACCGAGGCTGCGCCGGAATTGCCTTCCGAACCGACTTCTTCTTTATCTGTTAAAACAGCCAGAACCGTATGTTCCGGTTTTTCGCAATTAAGCAAGGCTTGGATCGCGGGGTAAGCACAGACACGGTCATCATGGCCATAAGCGCCAATCATCATGCGATCAAAACCAATATCCCGTGCTTTATATGCCGGAACAGCGCTGATTTCCGCTGTGGCCAGATCTCGTTCTGTGATGCCGTATTTATCATGCAAATAATTCAGGGTCGCCTGCTTGAAACGGTTTTTATCGTCCTTATCAGTCGCGCTGCAACCAACAAAAATGTTCAAGGATTCGGCGGGCAAAACTTCTGCTGCCTTCTTTTGCATTAATTCAGAACTTAGGTGAATTAAGAGATCGTTGATGACAAATTGCGGGTCATTCGCGTCTTCACCAAGATTAATCTCAACTTCCGAACCGTCACTGCGGATTACAAGACCATGCAGTGCCAGGGGTACGGAAGCCCATTGGTACTTTTTAATACCACCGTAGTAGTGTGTCTTGAAATAGACAATATCCTTATCTTCAACCAGCGGCATGGGTTTTAAGTCGAGACGCGGAGAGTCTAAATGCGCACCCAGAATTCGCAAACCGGCTGTTGTTGCTTTTTTTCCGATGACGGCCAAAATGAGGCCTTTATTTTTGATGTTGTGATAGACTTTCGCCCCGGGAAGCAGCTTCTTCTGCTCTCGCAAAGCTTTAAATCCCAGTTCCTCCGCCGCCTCGATACTGATCTTCACAGCTTCGCGTTCGGTTTTGGCTAAATCCAAAAAATTCTTGTACTCCTCACAAAATGCTTCCGCTGCATCTTTCTGTTCACTTGTATATAAATCCGCTAACAGCGGTCGTTCCAGGCTAAAATCTGACTGTTTTTTACTGTTTTTTCTTTTACCTTTGAGTGTTGTACTTTTCATTGACTATGCTCCGCGTTTCTAATTATTGCTTATTAAAGCTTCTTATTTGCTATTATAGAATAAGCTTTTTATCTTGTCTTGCTGAATGAAGGAGCCTAAAAATGCGCCATTTTGAAACCCATTGTCACTGTAGTGAGTTTTCCCTCGACTCGAAACGTAAACTCGAGGAGCTTTTGCGTGAAGCCGATGCCAAGCAGCTGGCGGCTATTTGCCTGACTGACCATTATGATAAAGACGGTGTCAATGGCAAAATGGAGCGCGAAGTCTCTGCCTATGGCGCTAAACCTGCCGAGGGGGAATGGATTTTTGATGTGGAGGCGTATTTTGCCAAGCTTCTCCCTTTGAAGCAGGCACGTATGGCGCATGCCGAAAAAACGCAACTCCTGATAGGCGTTGAGTTGGGTTATACCGCTTATCTTGAGGCGCATTATCGCCGTCTTTTGGCCGATTGGCCTTTTGATCAGGTCATTGCTTCCATTCATTTCATGAACGATATTGATTTATACTTCGCACCGGAATTCTATGAGCAGGATAAATCCCAGGCTTATGGCCAATGGATGCAAAGTTTGCTGGCCTTGGCTGAATCAGATATGAGTTACGATGTTTTGGGTCATTTCGATTATGTTATTCGTTACGCGAATTATGCTGATAATCGTTTACGCTACGATGATTTTCCGGATGAATTTGATGCCATGTTAAAAGCTCTGGCTGAGCGTGAACGAGCTCTGGAAATCAATACCCGCTATCGTTTTAAATTACTGAGAGACGGAGCTGCGGACCCGGGTTTTATTGATCCGAAAATCATTCGTCGCTTTTTGGATTTGGGTGGTGAATTAATCAGCGTCTCTTCGGATTCGCACGAAAACGGGACTCTGGGCTATCTCTTTGATGAGAGTTGCCGTTCATTAAATGAGCTGGGATGCAGACGTATTTGCTATTTCAAAGCGCGCAGACCGCATTATATCGATTTGAATTAGCTTTGCTCTTCCCTCTTTAGTTTTGAGCGCTGCTCATCGAGCCAGTTTTTAATTTTTCCTTCGTAACCGTTGTCTGAGGGACGATAATAGGCCGTACCAAGCATTTCATCAGGCAGGTATTGCTGGGCGACGATATGTCCGGGGTAGTCGTGAGGGTATTTATATCCTTTTCCATAACCGAGTTCGGCCAAGCCGGCTGTGACGGCATTGCGCAGGTGCATCGGGACTTCGCCGGTGCGGCGCTTGTTGATATCCGCCAAGGCCTCATCGATAGCCACATAAGCGGCATTGGATTTCGGAGAGGTCGCGACCATCACCGCGGCTTCAGCGAGTGGTATTCTGGCTTCCGGCATGCCAAGCACTCGGACGGCATCGTAGCAGGCCATGGCTACTTGTAAAGCAGCCGGATTCGCCATACCAACATCTTCAGCAGCTGCAATAAGGATGCGTCTGGCCAGAAATTCGATATCTTCTCCGGAATGCAAAGCACGAGCCAGGTAAAAAATCGCGGCATCGGGATCGGAACCGCGCATCGATTTGATAAAAGCTGAAATATTGTCATAATGCGCTTCGCCCTTGGTATCGAAAGCAAGGCTGCGATGCTGAATACACTCCGCCAAAGTCTGTAAGCCGATGTGTATTTTTCCATCTGCTGCTGGCTTAGTTGTTAAAGCAGCGAGTTCCAAGGCGTTCAGCGCCTGTCTGGCATCCCCGTTACTAAGATCAGCCAGTCGTTCGAGGCAGTTATCTTCAAACTCTAAGGGAAGATTTCCCAGGCCTCGCTCTTTATCTTGGGCTGCCCTTTGTAGTAAAAGCAGCACATCTGCGGTTTCCAGAGCCTGTAACTGAAAAACCGTAGATCTGGAGATAAGAGCTTTATTCACTTCAAAGAAAGGGTTTTCTGTTGTTGCCCCAATGATGACTAGGGTGCCATCTTCTACTTGCGGCAAAAGCAAATCCTGCTGTGCTTTATTAAAGCGATGAATTTCGTCAATGAATAAGAGGACTCGTCCCTGGGGGGTAAGCAAGAGGTTTTGGGCGTCGGCAATGATACCTTTTAGCTCAGCAACGCCTGAGGTGACGGCGTTTACTTTGACAAATTTCATTTCTGAGCGCGCGGCAATCACCCGGGCGAGTGATGTTTTACCGGTGCCGGGCGGCCCCCACAAGATAATGGAGCGCAACCTATCCGCTTCAATCATGCGTCGCAGAAGTTTACCCTCGGCTAATAACTCGTCTTGTCCGACGACTTCATCCAATGAACGAGGCGCCATGCGAAAGGCCAAAGGCTCTTCGGACGGCGTCTCAAAAAAATCCGTATGCGCGTTTGTCGCTTTCATACTCTATTTATACTACAAAATCAGGATACAGGGGATATTTCTTACAGAGCAAGGCTACCTCTTCTTTCACCTTCTCAGCCGAATTTTCATAATCAAACAAGGTAGCGGCAATCAGTTCTGCGACTTTGTCCATATCTTCTTCAATAAAGCCACGTTGGGTAACCGCCGCACTGCCCACACGCAAACCACTGGTGACAAAAGGCTTCGCCTGGTCGAAGGGGATGCTGTTTTTATTTGCGGTGATATTCACTTCATCCAAACGATGTTGTAATTCTTTGCCGCTTACACCGGTTTCACTCAGATCCAGGAGCATCAGATGGTTGTCGGTGCCGTCAGAAACCAACTTCACCCCGCGTTTCATTAAACCCTCGGCCAGAGCATGGGCATTCTTAATAATCTGAGCTTGATAGCTCTTAAATTCAGGGCTCAGAGCCTCTTTAAAAGCGACGGCTTTTGCGGCAATGATATGCATCAAGGGTCCGCCCTGAGTGCCCGGAAACACCGCAGAATCAATCATTTTGGCGTATTCGGCTTTACAGAGGATGACACCGCCACGTGGGCCGCGCAGCGTTTTATGCGTCGTTGTGGTGACAAAGTCAGCGTAAGGCACCGGATTGGGATGCAAGCCTGCCGCTACTAAACCGGCGATATGGGCCATGTCCACAAAGAGGTAAGCTCCGACGCTGTCGGCGATTTCTCTGAATTTGGCAAAATCGATGATGCGTGGGTACGCACTGGCACCGGCGATAATCATCTTAGGCTGTACTTCTTTGGCTTTGGCAGCTAATGCTTCGTAGTCGATTTTCGCATCAACGGCACTGACTTGATAAGCATGTGCTTCAAAATAAAGACCGGAAAAGTTCTTGGCCATGCCGTGCGTAAGATGACCACCATGGTTCAGATCCATACCGAGAATCTTGTCACCGGGTTTAAGCACGGCCAGAAAAACCGCTGAATTGGCTTGTGCCCCGGAATGCGGTTGCACATTGGCATGTTCGGCGCCGAATAATTGCTTGATTCGTTCGATCGCAAGATTCTCCACCACATCCACATACTCACAGCCACCATAATAACGCTTCCCGGGATAGCCTTCCGCGTACTTGTTTGTCAAAGGCGAACCGGCGGCTTCCAGCACCGCTTCACTGACAAAATTTTCGGAAGCAATCAATTCAATCTTAGTCTGTTGACGTCCGATTTCATCCAGAATCGCTGTATATGTTTCCGGATCCGTCTCTCTGATGTGTGGATAAAGCATGTCAATCTCTCCTTGTTTTGCAAATTACGTTGCTTATTTTGGCACTATTTATTCAAAACAACAACTGCTTAAATCAGATGTCTTTTTAAATATTCAGCTTTTGTGCTCAATCATCCCGGCTTTCCTCGAAACGCAGTTCTCCCTCAATATAGTCGACGATGATACGTCCCTTTTTATCGTTGAGCTCTATATCTTCGATATACTCATAACGTTTTGTAACGGCTAAATACTTTTGCATCCAGCCATATAGGGTAATGGAAATCTGTTCATTGCTTAAACCTGAGCGCGCCCGGTCCCGCAGGCGAATCGCGTTTCTAACCTGAGTTTCAAAACGCTCATGAACCGCCTCATAGCGTTCCAAAGCGGCTCCCTCTTTAAAGTAGCTCAACTGCAGGTCTTCAAATTCTACTTCTGTCATTTTTCTGCTCATGGCCCTTCCCTTCTATGGCAAAAGGATCGTCTCGATTTTTTCCAAACCTTCCTGTACCAATGCTTCGATGTCTAAATCTCGTTCAGCCTCTGTGGCATCTTTTAGACTTGGTCGTGTGCGCGGATGCTTGGCCACAAACACCGTGCAGCAATCTTCGTAGGGCAAAATCGAAGTCTCAAAGGTGCCGATTTTCCTCGCCAAGGCAATGGTTTCATCTTTATCGATACCGATGAGCGGTCTGAAAACCACTTTTTCCGAAACAATATCTGTTGTTGCCAAGGCTTCGCTGGTTTGACTGGCCACTTGTCCCAGGCTCTCACCGGTAATCAGAGAGATACAGTGTTGACGTTCTGCTAAAGCGGCAGCTATGCGCATCATGACGCGACGCATGACGATCGTCATCATCTCCTGAGGCACTTTTTCATTAAGGCTTAACTGAATGTCCGTGAAATCCACAACATGAAGTTTTAATCTACCGATATAGTCGCAAAGGATTCGGCCCAAATCGAGGACCTTTTCTTTGGCCCTATCGCTGGTGTAAGGATAGGTGTGAAAGTAAATCGCTTCCAGCTCCACACCTCTCGCGGCCATCATATAGCCCGCAACAGGACTGTCAATGCCACCGGATAAAAGCAGCATTGCTTTGCCCGAGGTGCCTATCGGTAAGCCTTTCACACCGGCTTGCTTTTCATGATAAATATACAGCGCATCACGTAATTCCAAATTCAAAATAAAATCTGGTGTTTTCACATCGACCGACCATTCCGGATAACGATCCAGGAGGCAAGCCCCCACATCTTTCACCAGTTGAGGCGAAGGATAAGGCAAACGTTTATCACCACGTTTTGCTTCCGCTTTAAATCGCCGCCGGCTCCCATCAGCGATGAAGCGCTCTGCATAATCAATGCAAGCGGCCAGAATATCGGACAAAGAACCCAAAGCTTCGTAACGCATCACACGGGCTGCGGAAACAAGCCCGAATACGCTTGTTGCGACATCTAAGGCTTCATCTAGCGCGGCGACAGCCTGCTCATCCTGAGGTTCAATCCATATACGTGAATCACTCTGACGCACTCTATATGCAGCGATTTTATCTAAGCGGCGACGCAAATTGGCAAACAAACGTTGCTCAAAATGGCGTCGGTTTAAACCTTTTAATGCGATCTCACCCAGGCTGGCTAAAATCAAGGGTGCATGCGCAGGGCAAACTGCTGAAGGCTGTGGATATTCCTGAAGTTCTGACAATTCTATTGTTTCCTTATCTTTTACTTATTCTTCGCAAAGCGCGGACTAGTTCATTGATCTGTCCGGAAGCTTTTTCTATGTCTGCTTCTGACTGTGAAGCGTCAAAACTGACGCGGACAGCCGATTCCATGCGTGAGACAGAGAGTTTCATGGCTTTTAATACATGGCTGTGTGGTGCTTTTGAATGGCAGGAAGATGCTTGTGAAATGTAAGTCTCCTGATCGGCTAAGGCATGCAAAAGAGTCTCCCCTTTGACCCCCTCAAAGGAAAGATTCAAGATCCAGGGACTAGCGTCCGTTGCTGAGTTCACACAGTAAAGCGACTCGTCTAAATGCTCCATAAAAATCCGTCGCAGCTTTGCGACTTTTTCTCGGTCTGCCCGCAGGTTTCTCGTACCATGCTCCACCGCTATAGCCAAGGCTTCTGCAAATAACGCATTTTCGGTTCCGGAGCGCAGACCTCCCTGGTGCCCTCCACCATGCAGGAGCGGCTCAATGCGGGTGCCTTTCTTTACGTATAGCATGCCGACACCTTTCGGTGCGTGGACTTTATGGCCCGAAAAAATACCGAAGTCCACCGCAGCCTGACGCAGATTCAGCTCCGCTTTGCACAGTGCCTGAACGTAGTCAACACAGAGTTTGGCCTGTGGTGCTTTTTCGTGCAATAAACGAGTGACCGCATGTAAATCATTCACAGCACCGGTTTCATTATTAACCGCCATGACACAAACAAAGGCACATTCCTGATTGAGCTGCTGTGCCAAATCTGCCAGATCGACAGTACCGTCCCTATTCAGAGCAATCTCGCAAAATTCCAGCTGGAGTTTTGCGCAAATAAACTTAGCCGTTTGATAGACGGCAGCATGTTCTGCTGCTGTGACCAGCACCTTTTTGCCACTGTGACGATTCGCGTTTAAGTAACCTTTGATGGCCATATTTGCTGCTTCCGTTGCGCCAGAGCACAATATCAACTCACCGGCCTCACAATGTAACACTTTGGCCAGACGATTTTTGGCGTCCTTAATCTTCAGCTCTTCCTGCAAGCCTAAGCGATGAGCAGCGGAAGGATTGGCAAAAGCCTCCCCCAGCGAATCTCTAAACAAATGAATGACTTCCACATAAGGATACGTGGAAGCCGCATGATCAAGATATATCATTTAACCCTCGGTTATGGCAGCGGCTGAGCCTATCTGCCCAAAGCTTCAAAATTTAATAATACGCGCTCACCACGCATGACAGTCGTATTGATTTCGCAGGGTTGTCCGCTGCGTGAGAGTAAAACCGCTTGGCTCACCAAAACGGGCGCGCCTCTGGAAACGTCGAGAATACGGGCTTCTTCGGCATCCGCCGGACGTACATAAAGGCGATGGTTGACACGTTGGGGCAGGTACGCATAACGGTTCGCCGTAATATCAATCATTCTCTTGCCCTGACGAATGGACTCATCGAGTCCGGGGAACATTTGTTGGGGTATATATGAAACGGCAAAAGCGTAAACCGCATCTTCCTGATACGTCCAGGCGATTTCATAGCATTCCGGTACATTGTTTTTTCCGAATGCGGAAGCGACATCGGCCGGCAAGCGTTTCGCCAGCGTATAATCCAAGAATTGCTTCTCTTCGATGCTTTTGCCTGCTAAAAACGAGAAACTGAAGCCGTTGAAATGATCAAGAATGACACGCGCAGGTTCTGATGAAACGTAGGTCCCTTTGCCTTTCATAATGACCAACATGCCTTCGGCGACTAATTCCGCGATGGCTTGTCTAACGGTAGGTCTGGATAATTCCAGTTCGGCACAAAGAGCAAGTTCGGTGGGAATCTTTTCGCCCGGTGCGTATTCACCGCTTTCAATCCGCTCACTCAGCAGTTCTTTTAACTGAGCATATAACGGCACACTGCTTCGTTTATCAAGCCGCATTCATCTATCCTCCAAAAATAAATACAACACTATGTCAAGACATCTGATGTCATTAGTTGATTCTATCATGTTTATTCTGTTAAGGAAACGTCTTAAACTGTTGATTTTCAGAATTTCTTCTTCAAAATTGTCCGATTCATGGGTTCGCTTAGACCGATTGGGCCAAATTCAGCTTTAAACCGTGAGTTTCGCACCCTTTAAAGGGATCTGATCTGCTTCCCGCTCGAGTAATGGATTCACTACACTTGTCAAAAAATCCCTTACCTGTCCCGGCGCGCGGCCGATATACAAATCCGGATTCATCAAGGCTTCTAAGTCGCCTTTATCTATCTGGAATGAGCTGTCGGCGGCAATGCGCTGCAACAGGTCGTTGGGACGACCGAAACCCTTTACTTCGTTACCGGCAGCCATAGCATGACTACGAATCTTCTCGTGTAATTCCTGTCGGTCTCCCCCGCGCTTCACGGCCTCCATCATGATGTTTTCGCTCGCCATAAAGGGCAGTTCTTCCATCAAATGCTTGTGAATGACTTCAGGATAGACGACCAAGGCTTCCACAACGTTACCGTATATGCCCAAGATAGCATCCGTGGCCAGAAAAGCTTCAGGAACGGCGATGCGTTTGTTGGCAGAGTCGTCCAAAGTACGCTCAAACCACTGAGTGGCAGCCGTTTGCATTGGATTCGTCAGGACACTCATGACATAACGAGAGAGTGAAGCAATGCGTTCACTGCGCATCGGATTTCGTTTATAGGCCATGGCTGAGGAACCGATCTGCTGTTTCTCAAAGGGTTCTTCTACTTCTTTCAGGTGCTGCAACAAGCGCAAATCATTGGAGAATTTGTGCGCGCTTTGCGCAATACCTGCCAAAACCTGTAAAACCCGGCTGTCGATTTTTCTTGAATAGGTCTGTCCGGAAACGGCATAGACCTCAGAAAAGCCCATTTTTTGTGCAATGCGTAAATCCAGCTGCCGACACTTCTCTTCATCCCCATTGAAGAGCTCCATAAAACTAGCCTGCGTACCGGTCGTTCCCTTAGAACCTAGAAACTTTAAACTCTGTAGCACATAGTCCAGGTCCTCCAAATCAAAGATTAGATCCTGTAACCAGAGTGTGGCCCTCTTACCAACTGTCACCGGCTGAGCTGCTTGAAAGTGAGTAAAACCCAAGGTGGGCAGACTTTTATACTCATCGGCAAAACGCGCCAAAGCTTTAATCACATAGAGCAATTGTGAGCGAAGTAATGTTAAGCCTTCTTTCATCAACAGTAAATCGGTATTGTCCCCCACATAACAGGAAGTGGCCCCTAAATGAATGATGCCTTTGGCCTGAGGGCACTGCACGCCATAAGCATGGACATGCGCCATGACATCGTGCCTGACAATGGCTTCCTGTGCTTTGGCCACCTCATAATTGATATCGTCAACATGGGCTTTCAGTTCGGCTATTTGAGCATCGCTAATGTTTAGTCCCAATTCCTGCTCTGTTTCGGCTAAAGCTACCCATAAACGTCTCCAGGTACTGAACTTCTTGTCCGGCGAAAAGAGGTATTGCATCTCTTTGGAAGCATAACGACTGTTTAAGGGACTTTCATAGCGATCATTCATGTCCTTTTAATCCTTTCTGCAAAAAACGCTACGTGTATACGACGTAGCGTTTAACGGGTCATATGGTGGCATTCATTATGCCAAAATTGCTTTCAAAGCACAAACCTTGATACAGAGGCAGAGCACATCCATTGCTTGTGCAAGTTCATCCGTGCTTGGGAACGACGGGGCAATACGAATATTGCGGTCCTGCGGGTCTTTGCCATTGGGGAAAGTAGCCCCGGCCGGTGTCAATGCAACCCCTAAATCTTTCGCTGCCGCGACGACCGCCTGAGCTTGGCCGGGCAAAAGATCAATACTGATAAAATAGCCACCTTTCGGTTCATGCCATTTCACCAAATCCGAGTCGGCGAAATTTTCCTTCAGCTTATTCAAGACAATCTCAAATTTTGGTGCCAGAATTGCGGCATGTTTGGCCATCACCGCTTCGATACCCCCGTTCTCTTTAAAGAAATTGGCATGACGCAGTTGCCTGACTTTATCAGGCCCGATGGTTTGGTACTTCATACCATCCAAGAACCATTTGAGGTTACTTTCAGAACTAGCCAGAGCTGAAATCCCAGCACCAGCGAAACTCATCTTGGATGTCGAAGCAAACTCGAAGACTCGATCGGCGTTTCCGGCTGCCACACACATGCCATAAAAATCATGTTTAGGTGCTTTATCATTGACATCCAAGTTATGCACCACGTAGGCATTATCGTAGAAAACACGGAAGTCGGGTGCCGCTTTCATATTGGCCATACGCTCTAAAGTCTCGGCAGAAAAAATGATGCCTTCCGGATTAGAGTATACCGGCACAACGAACATTGCTTTGATTTGTTCATCTGCTGCACAGAGCGCTTCTATTTTGTCCATGTCGGGACCTGCCGCCGTCATCGGCACATAAATAAGCTCACAGCCGAAGGATTCGGGGATAGCGAAATGTCTGTCATAACCCGGAGCCGGACAGATGACTTTAATCTTACGAGGGTCTCCCCAAGCACTTTGCATTCCGGGTAAAGGAAAATTGACGGCTCTGGCAAAACAGTCATACATCAGGTTTAAGCTGGCATTGCCGTGCGCTAAGACATTTTCAATGGGCATTTTAAGAATTTCGGCAAAAATCGCCCGCGCTTCTTCTAAGCCCATCAATTGCCCGTAGTTACGGCTGTCGCTGCCATCTGCTGCTTTCAATTCGGCTTTTGTGTAAGCGCGTTCCAAACCCATATCGCAAACCATATCAAGTTGTTCAGGACAGGGTTTACCGCGTGTCATATCCAGTTTTAAACCAAGCGCTTTATATCCTTCATAGGCTTCCTGCAGTTTGGCCAGTTCAGCCTGCGCCGCATCTTTATTTAATCCACTATGTACTAACATCTTACTTCCTCCAAAAAACTAAAGAGATTATATGCTTTAGCACTGTTTCCTACAAGTATCGATAAGCTGAAAAACAAACGCTAATAGGACGCTTTCCGAAGATTTTTTAGGATCGTCACAAATATCGACAGCACATACTTCTGCGATAACTTAATCCATGCTTGCGAAATCGGTATATAGCAAATCACCGGCACGGTTCACATAATAAGAGGCTAAGTAGTGATTTGCTTCATACGCATTGCGTAGACCGTATTCCACCAAAAGCTGTTCGGTGCAACGCCTGATGCGAATGCTCTGTGCTTTTGTCAGCAAGGCTTCGTCCTGCGTCCTACTAACATACTGCAGGTCGGCCACGGTCCTGGCTTTGACTTCAATACATATCAGACTTTTTCCGCGTTGTGCAACGATATCTATTTCACCCTGACGCGGGCAGCGATAGTTCTGCAGTAAAATGGCAAAACCTTCCCGCCTCAATAGCTGACGAAAATAGCTTTCTGCCTGTCTGCCCAAATTGGCCGCCGCCTCTTTTTGCCTCGAGCTCATAGCTTTTTGTCTTCTGGTGGTTGGAGCAGTATCTTCTGTAAAAAAGATATACGATGGATTTTCGTTGCCCCAAATTGTCTGATTGCTTCTACATGGGCTTTTGAACCATAACCGGCATTGCTATCAAAACCATATTCCGGGTACAACAGTGCCTGTTCCTGCATATAGCGGTCTCGTGTGACTTTGGCCAGGATTGAAGCTGCGGCGATGCAATTGCAAGTGGCATCCCCTTTGACGACTTTCTCACCGCGCATGGGCAGCTCCCAGCTGACATAATCAAAAAGCGCATAATCGGCCTGTGGTTCCAAAGCATGGAGTGCTTCGTTACAGGCTAAACGAATTGCCGCATTAATACCATAGGTGTCAATATAGTGCGGTGTCACCAATTTGACAGCATAAGCCAAAGCCTTTCGCTTTATTTCATCAACTAAGAGCAGGCGTTTTTTGGCAGTGAGCTTTTTGGAATCGTCCAGGCCAAGAATGCTTTGCTGAGGATCTAAAATACAAGCTGCTACACAAACCGGCCCGGCCAAGGGCCCGCGACCGACTTCATCAACGCCGGCAACGTATTTATAGCCCTGCTGCCATAAAGCCTCTTCCCTGCAATTCATGCGTGCGAAACGTTCCGCTGGACTTTCTTGTATTTTATTCATTGTGCCGTTTCCAAACTGATGCGTCCGATTTTTCCATTGCGAAACTCATTGAGCAGCAATTTGGCAAAACGCTCCTCATCTACGCGATTACCCTTGCGAATGCAGGCGCGATTTCTGGCCATGGCTTCATATCTGGGCCAATGGGATTCCCCCATAACTGCGTAATCGACTTCTCCATCTAAGAGTTCATCAGAAAAGACTCCGTCCTTACCGAATCTTTCCAGCATCAGCTGCGGATAGAGCTCTATCAACACATTGGCAGCATGATAGGAAAGTTCGACAATATCTAATATGTCGTCTTTTATAGCCCCTGTCATCGCCAAATAGAGTTTGGTTGACCATTCACCTAAGTTAGGCCATAAAATACCGGGCATATCCATGAGCTCAAAGCCCTCCGTAGTCTTGATCCACTGAACGGAACGCGTCACACCGGGTCTGTCTTCCACCTTGGCCGCCTTGCGCCTCGATAATTGATTAATCAAGGTGGATTTACCGCTGTTAGGGATACCAACAACCATAATTCGTAAAGCTCTGGCGATGCGACCTCGCGACAAGGCTTTTTCTACCGTTGCAGCGCCTAAATCCCGTACTTTCTTAACGAGCTGTGCAATATCGTTATAATCGAATAAATTCAGCGCAATGGCGTCAATGTTTTCGCTTTTATACTGAGCTAAGGATTGTTCCGTTTTATTCTCATCGGCCAAATCCGCTTTGCTTAAAACCAGGAGGCGGGGCTTGCCACTGATCTGCTCATTGAGTTCCGGGTTGCGCGACGCGCGCGGGATACGAGCATCACAAATTTCTACGACGAGATCCACCAGAGGTAGCTGCTCGGCGATAAGTCGCCTGGTTTTTGCCATATGTCCGGGAAACCAATTGATATCCATTCCTGCCACCTTTTCTATATTTATGAAAGCATATCATGCCGTGCAAAAACTTGCAGAAACACGACAATTTCTCTTGAAATTTCCTGAAATACATCATGGAATAAAAAAGGCTGTCTCAATGCATCCTCTGAATGCGCTTGGGACAGCCATATTTTTAAATAATTCCTTCGCCTAGTCTTTTTTACTGACTTGCAATTTCTCACGCACTTTGGCCGCTTTACCCACGCGTTTGCGCAGATAATAGAGTTTAGCGCGACGAACTTTACCTTTACGCATAATATCAATTTTCTCGATTTTTGGTGAATGAATGGGTAAGGTTCTTTCAACACCGACACCGTATGACAGACGTCTAACGGTAAAGGATTCGCTCAGGCCACTGCCTTTTCTGGCGATAACGGTACCTTCAAATACCTGCACACGTTCGCGGTTACCTTCTTTAATCTTCAAATGCACGCGGACCTGATCGCCGATCTCCACTTTTGTTGTATCGGTACGTAATTGTGCCTGCTCAACAGCTTTGACTAAATCCATTTTTGCGTTCCTCCTCTCTTTTCAAGGACGTTCATACACGCAAAGGCAGCGGACCATCCGTAATAACTTGTAGATAATACACCAGCTCTTTTAAAAAAGCAAACCTTACTAAGCTAAATCGATGGCGTTTTGCAAAATAAAATACGGTCCTGCCTCGTTGATTGCTTCCAAAGGCATACGTGTCCATTGCACCAGAGCGGCATCGCAGCCGGCATTTTTAGCACAGGCAACGTCATAACGCGCATCGCCTACATAGAGCATATCTCGTAGCGCAAAAGACTCACCGCTCAGTACCTGCATCTGCTCTGCAGCAACTAAAAGAGGTGTGGGATCCGGTTTATGAGCGCTTGTATCTTCATTCGTGATGACTAGCGAAAAATACTTTAACAAATCGTAGTGGGCGAGGTTCATTTCTGCAGGTTTACGACCTTTGGCAGTGACAACGCCCATCATCACCCCTAAGTTGCGCAGTTGCTCCAGGATGGGCATAACTGGCCAGAATACGGCCGTATTTTGAAACATCAAGACTTCGTTATAGCGCCGATATTCTTTCAGGAATTGCACCTGAAATGTTTCGGGCACATGAGCTTGAATGAAGTCCAATAAAGGAAGTCCGATGCCGGCCATGACACTTTCATCATCCAGCGGGGTCAGACCAAGGCTTTCGTAAGTATGGCGATAGGAAGCACAGATATGTGGCACCGTATCGACCAAAGTTCCATCCAAATCAAAGAAAACCGCTTTGTAGCGGCAGCGCGTCAAACGTTCATCGCGAAAAGTTTGCGCTTTAATCGGGCTGTTGTAACGATTGATTTCTGACATCTATATCAAATTCACTTTCCAAATGCTTCAGCAAGGCTTCATATTCACTTGCATGCAATTGCAATTGATTAAATAGTTCCGGCCTTTTCAGCAATGTTTCGCTTAAACCATCATACTTGCGCCAATGGGCAATCTGCGCGTGATGCCCGCTTTGTAGCACCTCAGGCACCGCATAGCTTTCCCAAACTGCGGGCTTTGTGTAATGACGGCATTCCAATACACCGGCGCTGTGCGATTCGTTTTCAAAGGCTTCTGCTGCAGGCAATACTCCGGGCAATAGTCGCGCCACGGCGTCAATAATTATCGTTGCCGCCAGTTCGCCACCGCTCAGAACATAGTCGCCGATAGATACTTCTTCGAGCTCTAAATCCTCGATGATACGAGCGTCAACACCTTCATAATGTCCACAGAGCAGGACCAACTCTTCTTCTTGAGCGAATTCCTGAACCAGGGCTTGAGTCAGTGTTTTGCCTTTTGGAGACATATATAAACCACGCCTCGTTCGAGCCGGGGATTTTTGTACTGCATCATCCCAAGCGGCTTTGATGGGGGCACATTGCATGAGCATGCCCTTGCCTCCACCGAAGAGGGTGTCGTCGATTTTGCCATAGGGATTATCGGCAAAATCACGTATGTTAATACAGGATAAGCTAAAACATTTACGCTCCAAAGCCCTAGCCATAATGCTGTGTTGCAAAGCGCCCAGGACTTGTTCAGGAAATAAGCTTAAAACAGAAAAATGCATCAATTATCCTATTCGTAAATCTCCCATAAGCCTTCAGGAAGAGTTATGTAGATTTCTTTTTTCGTTAAATCGGCAGATTGAAAGGTATCCGCATGGATGGGCAAATACAGGGGCTTCTGACCCTCTCGTGTTATTTCATAAACGTCTTGAGCACCGTTATCAAAAATAGACTTTAGCCTACCGATAGGACCGCGCTTTGAGTCCACAATGTTCAGACCGATTAAATCATCAATATAATAGCGTCCTTCAGGCAGAACCGCAGCCTCATCCCTGGTCACAGAGAGATAAGAGCCCTTCAAGGCCTGAGCCGCATCTCGGTCAAAAATCCCTTCCAGTTGCAGTATCTCATAGCCGCTGGCTATACGCCTGCTAAAGCGCAGTCGTCTAACAAAAAGACCTCCGGCCGTCAGCAATGACAGCTCGGAGAGCTCCTGTAAACGTTGTGGGTTTTCCGATAAAACGCTGACTTTAACCTCGCCCTTGACCCCGTGTGCGCCGAGGATGAGGGCAACGTGTAAGAATTGTTTATCCGACATCGCCGCCTAGTCCAAAATATCCAAGGATACACGTTTATTCAAACGTGAAGCCTGTGCCTTTAGTACCGTACGTAAAGCTTCTGCCCTGCGACCGCCCTTGCCGATGATTTTACCCATATCTTCCTTATTAACACGGACTTCCAAAGTCACGGAATTGCCATGCTCAATCGGATTAATTTGGATATCATCCGGATTATTGACCAGCGGGCGCAGCAGTGTCAGCAAAAGATCACGCATGCGATTGGTCTCTTGGTTCATCTTTAAATAACCCCCGATTTTTTGAGCAGGGCTTTGACGGTATCCGTCGGCTGAGCTCCATTGCCGAGCCATTTCTTGGCCGCTTCTGCATCGATATTGATTTCTGCGGGGTCAGTCAAGGGATTGTAGGTGCCGATTTCAGCGAGATTTCTGCCATCCCTGGGATATCTCTCGTCAGCCACGACCACACGATAGAAAGGGGCTTTTTTTGCACCGACTCTTTTTAATCTGATTTTTACCATTTGTTCCTCCAAAAATAAAATATATTAACCAAGGTTGACGTGGCTTAGAACGGAAAACCTCCACCCTTACCCATACGTCCCAGGGCACCCATGCCCTTTTTACCCTTTAGGCCACCAAAGCGTTTGAAGAGTTTTAAAGACTCTTCGTATTGTTTTACCAGTCGATTGACATCCTGCACACTCGTGCCTGAGCCGGCCGCAATGCGTTTCCTGCGCGAGGCGTTAAGCAAATTAGGATTCAGTCGTTCCTTTTTGGTCATGGAACGGATAATCGCCTGATTGCGATCGATGATTTTATCATCGGGATTAACTTGATCCATGGCTTTCTTATTCATGCCGGGTATCATTCCCATCAAGTCTTTAAGGGAACCCATTTTTTTGACTTGTTCAAATTGGTCAAGCATGTCCTGGAGTGTAAACTTATTGTTTTGTAAGTTCTCCAAGGTCTTCATGGCTTGCTTTTCGTCGATATGAGCCGAAGCTTTCTCGATTAAACTGAGCACATCGCCCATACCCAGAATTCGTGAAGCCATCCGATCCGGATAATATTCTTCGAAGGCATCAACCTTCTCACCGACTGCGATGAATTTGATGGGCTTTTTAGTCACTTGAGCAATCGACAACGCAGCACCGCCACGTGCATCACCGTCCAATTTGGTCATGATGAAACCGTCGATTCCGATGCTTTGATCAAATTCTAAAGCAATATTGACGGCCTCTTGACCAATCATGGCATCAACGACCAGGAGACTTTCAGTAGGGTTGACCATGCGATTAATGGCTTTTAGTTCTTGCATCAACTCGCGGTCAATTGTCATACGGCCTGCGGTATCGACGATTAGGGTGTCACAGAGCATATAGCGCGCTCTGGCTACCGCCGCTTCAGCTATCGCCACGGCATCTTTTTCCTGAGGTTGAATAAACACAGGGACATCGATTGACTTACCCAGGACTTCCAGTTGGAGTGCGGCAGCCGGTCTATGGGTATCCACCGAACTCAGCATGGGCTTTTTACCCTTTTTCTTGAGTACACGAGCTAGTTTGGCAGCCGTTGTCGTTTTACCGGAACCCTGTAAACCCAGGAGCATAATCACCGTGAAACCACTCGGACTGACTTTGAGCTTGCTGTCACCGACACTCAAAATCTCTGTCAATGACTCGTTGACCACTTTTACGACTTGCTGGCCGGGAGTCAGGGACTCCATGACCTCTGCGCCTTTACATTTTTCGGCGATACTGGCGGTCAGATCTTTTACAACCTGAAAATTGACGTCGGCTTCCAAAAGCGCAAGACGTATTTCACGCATCATCGCTTTGATATCCGCTTCCGTGACTCTGGATTTGCCGCGCATGCGGGCTGTGATATTCTGTAGTTTCTCGCTTAAACCTTCAAAAAGTGCCATGTCTATCCGTTCTTAAATAAGTGCTTTCAGCGCAGTCAATGCTGCTTTGAGTTCAGGGTCTTCGGCATTCAGTTTCTTGGCAAAATCCTCGAACCCAGCCATTAATGCCGCGTGACGTGCTTGTAAATGCAATTTGTCTTCGAACTGGCTCATCAGTTTCCCGGCATGCTTGATATGTTCGTGTACCGCTTGCCTGCTGATCTGTAATTGCCCGGCCACTTCAGCCAAGGACAAATCTTCGTTGTAGTACAAATCCATGGCTTCACGTTGTTTTTCTGACAACAGTTCACCATAGAAATCGAGCAAACGGCCATAGGCCAATGTTTTTTCCAGATTATCCGTCTCAAGCATCTGTGCCATGATAAAACGCAAGCGCTCAGCTGTCAAGCATTTATCTTGACAGGCAATAATCAAGGCAGGGTGACTTATTGAAGCTTTCGCTTTTGAGCCTTTATCAAGAGATAGACACCAAATGCAACGGCCAAAAGACTGATCCACTGTGATGTAGATAAATGCAAAAAGAAGCCGCGGTACGCATCACCACGCCAAAACTCGATCACGAAACGCCAGATTCCATACAAAATAAGGTACAGCGCAGCAGTCAAGCCGGGTTTGTTATGTTTTTTATGGAAAACAAATAACAGTACTAACACAAGCAGGAGATTAAAACTTGCCTCATACAGCTGTACCGGCAGTAATGCAATACCGTTCGGAGCCACCGGAGAGTGTTTAAAGACCAGACCCAATTCATGATTTTCCACTCCGTAACAACAACCGACACCGAAGCAGCCCAGGCGGCCGAAAAAGTGGCCTAACGCTACTGCCGGAGCAGCACTGTCAAGGGCATCGGGGATGCTGATGTGGTGGTGTTTTGCCACTAAAAGGAAGGTGATCAGACCAAGTATGACGCCACCATAAAAAACCATGCCGCCGTTAAGAAGAAAATATAAAAGCAATTCGCTCTTTCCCTCATGGAGCAACTGTATTAAAGCTCGGAGCGAAGTGAGAATGGCTAAGATTTTTGCTCCTAAGAGTGCCGCAATTAAGGTGTAACTACTTAGAATAAAAGAGTCTAAGCCTTCTATACCGCGAGCCCGTGCAGTGAAATAATACATGAGCGAACCGCACAGTATGCCGATGACCATCATCAAACCATAACTGGGGATGTCGATACCAAAAAAATGAATAAATGGAAGCATTGTATTTAAAAGGCCCGCTCATGATGAGCGAGCCCCCTTCTGTTTAAGTTTGCGGATAGAACCTGTGGCATCAATAGCTGAACTTGTCCAGATTATCAAAGGCATTCTTGGTCAAGTTACCAACGGATGCATAGCAGGCAGCGCAGGCTATCGTGATGATGAGGCTCAGTACGAGACCAATCGCGCCGCAGATGATACCGGCCATGGCCATGCCTTTACTGCCTGAAGAGAATGACCCTGCCTTAATTTGCTTCAGTGCCATAGTGCCGGTAATAATAGCGGCAATTCCGGAAAGGATGCCGAGAATACCCAGAACAATGCTGCCCGACAAAAAGATAAAGACAACACTGACGATACCGGCAATCATGGATACCAAAGCCATGGTATTGGTCGGTCCGACACTTGCACTCTGGTTAACAGCATAGGGAGATTGTGAATTCTGATTGCTGTATTGCATACCGGAACTGTGGGTGGGCTGAGTCGGAGCAGACTGATAGCTGGATTGTGTGCCGGAAGTCTGATAAGGCGTTTGTGTAGGCGCAGCCTGATAAGGGGCCTGTGTCGGTGTAGTCTGGTAGGGTGCCTGGCTCGGAGCGGCTTGGAAAGGTGCCTGACTGCTGCCGGACTGGTAAGTGCCGGAGTTGTAAGTCGAGCTGCCGCTCTCGCTGCTTTGGTAAGCAGATTGTGTGCCTGAACCGTAATCTGACGCTGCGGAAGAGACTGTTTCAGAGGCAGCTGTCGTGGCTTCATCAGCTTTAGCCACAAAAGGCGCAGAACTGTAAGCATCTTTGAGCTCAGTTGCCGTATCGCTGACTTGCTCTGTTGCTTGGGCTGTAAATGGGGCTGCATCGGAAACATAGGTCTGCGCTTCCGTTTTGACCTCATCCGTTACGGCTTCCGCGGCTTTGCTCACCTCTTCAGCATTGACGTCCGTCAAGGGCAAGCCGGTTTCGGGATCAAATTTGGGGCGATATTGTTCTGAATTTTCCATTCGAGATCCTCCTTATTAATAAACTAATATCATCAAAGTAACTAAATTGACGTCAATCGTCAAGTAAGTAACTGCAAATTAATCCTTCCTTAAGCTTTTGACACGCGATTTTAAACTAATTTCTGCTAAGTTAATTTTTATGGCAAAAATTCAAGGATAATCATTGACAGAAACGAAGCTTATGTTAAAATCAAGTGCGTTGTCGGGGTGTAGCTCAGGTGGCTAGAGCGCGTGCTTGGGGTGCACGAGGTCGCAAGTTCAAGTCCTGTCACTCCGACCATATCAAAGTGGCTTTATTCATTTTTAATGTCTAAAGCCATTTTTTATTTTGCTAGAATGTATTTAAGAGCCTAACACATATTTGGAGACTTAAAATGATCCGAGAAGCAAATTATGAAGACCTGGATGAACTGCTACACCTATATTTGTTTTTACATGAAACCAGCATTCCCGAAGCAAATGAACAGTTGCTGGAAACTTGGCAAAACATCATCACTGATAAGAATCATCACATTATCGTCTATGAGCTGGATCAGAAAATCGTCTCTTCTTGTGTCTGCGTCATCATACCCAATCTCACGCGAGGCGGGCGGCCTTATGCACTCATAGAGAACGTTGTAACACACCAAAATTATCGTAGGAGAGCTTATGCAGAGCAGTGCTTAAACTACGCCAAAACCATTGCTCTGGAACACAACTGCTATAAGCTGATGTTGTTAACCGGCTCAAACAACGCAAATTCAGCGCAGTTATACACAAAAGCCGGCTATAACAGCACAGATAAAACGGCCTTTATACAGTGGCTCAATGTTTGAACTGTTCCGCTATATGAACGCACACATTAATCTTGGCAGTTCCGCTTCCCACCCTCCTTACAAACCCGTCCCATCAACATAATAAAAGAGGATGTCTCATGATGAGCCATCCCCTTCAATTATCACTTTTATCCATGCAACACCGGTGTATCCGTCTACATGGACAAGACACTTAGTTTAATCTCTGAAATGACCGCCGTCACGATCGGCACCGCCGTGTCTCTCGCCACGGTCCCCGCCTCTGCGCTCACCGCCACGTCCACGACGTTCGCCGTCGCGTCTGCCGTCTTTACCGCCACGGAATCCGCCGCCACTGCGCGGACGCTCTGTGCGCTCCGGCTCGACATATCCTTCCGGTTTCGGTAGGCAATCACGCATGGACAGGTTAATACGGCCCTGATCATCGATCTCGCTGACTTTGACCGTCACTTGATCCCCGACGTTGACCACGTCTTCCACTTTCTCGACACGTTCCCAAGCCATCTTGGAGATGTGTACCAGACCTTCTTTGCCCGGCAAAATCTCGACAAAGGCGCCGAAATTCATCAGACGAGTCACGCGACCTTCATAAATCTGGCCCGGTTCGGGATCGGTAACAATGCCACGGATAATAGCCAAAGCTCTCTCTCCGCCTTTTGCATCAACGGAACTGACATAGACATGTCCGTCTTCTTCGATATCGATTTGAGCACCGGTTTCATCAATAATCTTGTTGATGACTTTGCCGCCCTGACCGATGACCTCGCGGATTTTATCAACGGGGATTTGTGTTTGCAGAATCTTCGGAGCATAAGCGGACAATTCCTTCTTGGGCTCAGGCATTCTCTTCAGAATCACGTCGTTGATGATTTGCAGACGCCCTTCTTTCGTAATGGCAAAAGCATCGCGAATGATGTCATAACTCAAACCGTCGACTTTAATATCAACCTGGATTGAAGTGATACCTTCAGTTGTTCCGGCTACCTTAAAGTCCATGTCGCCGTAAAAGTCTTCAATCCCCTGGATATCCATAAATACCAGGTAATCACTGTCATCTTCCGGATTGGTGATCAGTCCGCTGGAAATACCAGCAACCGGTCTCTTCAAGGGGACTGCCGCATCCATCAGCGCTAAAGTCGAAGCACAAACGGAGCCCTGTGAGGTGGAACCGTTAGACATCATGATTTCGGAGACGGTACGGATAGCATAGGGGAAATCTTCTGTTGAAGGTAATACCGGTACCAATGAGCGTTCAGCGAGCGCTCCGTGGCCGATTTCACGTCTGCCGGGTGAACGGTTGGGCTTCGCCTCACCCGTTGAATAACCCGGGAAATTGTAGTGATGAATATAGCGTTTGGATTCATCATTGTCCAAACCGTCAAGGATCTGAACTTTCGACAAAGGCTGTAATGTACATGTGGTCAGTACTTGTGTCTGACCACGTTGGAACAGACCTGAACCATGCACGCGAGGCAACAAACCAGCATCACAGCTTAAGGCACGAATCTCACCGAGGCCTCGGCCGTCGACGCGCTTGTGCTCATTTTTCAAATACTCACGTACCACTTTCTTTTCGAGCATGTACATGGCTTCACCGACACCGTCCACCCATTCGGGGTTGACGCTTTCGATGTAAGTTTTGGTCTCGTTTTTGATTTGGGCGATATTGGCATCACGCAGGGCTTTGTCAGCGCTTAAAACACCGGCACGTACTTTTTCATAGGCAAAATCATTTACCGCAGCCTGCAATTCACTGTTAACCGCTGTTGATGTATAGCTGTACTTTTCTTTACCGATTTCAGCGACAATGCCTTTAATAAAACGGCACATTTCCTGAATGACTTTGTGACCTTCAACAATCGCATCAAACATGACTTCGTCAGGGATTTCATTGGCCCCCGCTTCGATCATGCAGATTTTTTCTTCGGTGCCGGCCAAAGTGACTTCCATCTGGCTCTGTACTCTTTGTTCCTCGGTCGGATTGATGATAACCTTACCGTCAATCAAGCCCAAGGAAACAGAACAGGTCGGACCGTTCCAGGGGATATCGGAAATTGATACGGCAATGGACGAACCAATCATGGCGGCGATATCGGGCGGACAATCCTGGTCTACTGACATCACCAAATTGTTGATGCTGACATCGTTGCGCAGATCTTTGGGAAAGAGCGGACGCATCGGGCGGTCAATCGCACGTGAGGTTAAAATGGCTTTCTCGGTAGGACGTCCTTCGCGTTTGATGAAGCCACCGGGGAATTTACCCACGGAGTACATTTTCTCTTCGTAATCAACGCTGAGCGGGAAGAAATCGATACCCGGTCTGGGCTCGGTGGATGAGGTAGCGGTTGATAGAATGACGGTTTCGCCATAGCGAATCAGGCATGAGCCGTTCGCAAACTGCGCCAATTCACCGGTTTCCACGGTAAAGGGACGGCCGGCAAGGTCTGTGGTGAATGTTTTTTTCATGAAATCCTCCAAATGATTCACGGAATCTAATACCCGTTCGCATCCGGCGGTAGTTTGTAGAGTCCGTACAGTTAAAACAAAGCCATGTGAAACTGTACCCAATCTACCCTCCACAACCCGAGCGTAACAGGCGGTTATAAAGTTGGTGAGACCCGGAAGTCTCACCAACGTAATAACTTATTTTCTGATATTCAATTTCGCGATAATTTCGCGGTAGCGTTCTATATCGATTTTCATCAAATAATCGAGCAGACCTCTTCTCTTACCAACCATCATCAGCAAACCACGGCGGGAGTGGTGATCTTTTTTATGGTCTTTCAGATGTTCTGTCAAGTGATTGATGCGTTCGGTCAAGATTGCAATCTGCACCTCGGGCGAACCGGTGTCGCCTTCATGCGTACCATAATTTGTAATCAGTTCTGTTTTTCTAGCTTTGTCCATTGTTCTCTCCTTTATTATTCCGGCAGCAGAGTAAGGGTCGGACAGGCCCGTAACTATGACTGCGGTAAACTGCGAATAAGTTTAATGCAAAGACAAGCAAAATGCAACGGCATTAGATCTCGATATTGAAATCAATTTCGGTCTGCTGATTCACTTCCTCAAAGACTTTAGCAATGATCTGCAAAGCAGCTTCCAGTTGTTCATTGGTATGCGTAGCCATAAAACTAGTTCTCAGCAAACAAGAATCATTGGGCACCACAGGCGGCAGGACAGGATTGGTGTAGACACCTGCTCTTAGTAAAGCGTTACCCGTGTAGAGCGTTTTAATAGCCGTTCCGGTCAGCAAGGGAATAATAGGCACAAGCTCGTTGCCACTTTCGCGCACTTTGACGTAGGGCGTCTGTTTGAGACGCTCTTTCATGAAATGGGTGATTTCATGCAGTCGCTCGACGCGCCAAGGCTCAGCTTTAAGAATTTCCAGCGATTTTTGTGCGGCAGCCACCTGTCCCGGGGGAATGCTGGCTGAAAAAATGAAAGGTCTGGACGTATGTTTGATGTACGTGACGACTTCCTGTGAAGCGACCATACACCCACCCAGTGAAGCCAAAGTTTTCGAGAAGGTGTTCATGATGATATCCACTTCATCGACCAGACCATAATGACTAGCGGTTCCTCTGCCCCCCTCGCCCAAAACGCCCAGCGAATGAGCATCGTCCACCATGATTCTGGCGCCATACTTCTTACCCAATTCAACGATGCCCGGCAGATTACAAATCTCGCCTTCCATGCTGAAAACTCCATCCGTCACGATCAGGATGCCCCGACCCGCAGCAGAATGCTGTTTGAGTTTTTTCTCCAAATCATTCATATCGCTATGCTGATATTTGAAAGTTTTGGCAAAAGACAGCCGCGTTGCATCCACAATACTGGCGTGGTTCATCGAGTCTGAGAGAATCACGTCGTTTCGACCGGTAATGGCTGAAATGATACCCAGGTTGGACTGAAAGCCGGTAGAGAAAGTGAGGGCGGCTTCTTTTGCAAAAAATCTGCCAAACTTTCTTCCAACTGAACATGAATATCAAGGTTACCATTTAGAAAACGGGAGCCCGAACAACCACTGCCATACTTTTCGATGGCTTTGATGGCTGCCTCTTTGACTCTCGGGTCGGCAGTTAAACCCAAATAATTGTTGGAGCCGAGCATATAGGTATGACGGCCGGACATTTCCACTTCGGTGTCCTGGCCACTGGTCAACATATGGAAATAGGGATAAACACCCATGTCAATCGCGGTTTGCACGCGGTTATAATCTTTACACTTCTGAAATAAATCCATGTGATTTCTCCACTTAACTCTGCTTCGTTCCTTTTTACCCCACGAAATATAGCACGTGTCCTGGTAAGTAGCAAACAAAAGACTTAGATATAGCGGTTTACATTAACCCTTATGTAGCACTTTGGCGAGAAACTCGCGTGTACGCGCCTGTTGTGGGGCTGCAAAGACTGTAGCGGGCTCCCCTTCTTCGGCAATGACGCCTTCATCCATAAATAAAAGTCTGGTACCCACTTCACGGGCAAAACCCATTTCATGCGTAACAATCACCATTGTCATGCCGGACTTGGCTAAGTCTTTAATGACGTCCAAAACTTCACCAATCATTTCCGGGTCTAAAGCGGATGTGGGCTCATCGAAAAGCATAATTTTTGGATTCATAGCCAAGGCTCTGGCGATGGCGACACGCTGTTTTTGACCACCCGAAAGCTTATTAGGATATTCATCAGCCTTTTCGCTTAAACCGACGCGTGCTAATAATTCCTTGCCTCTGGCGATTGCTTCTGCTTCTTTCATTAGTCCAAGGGTCGTAGGTGCGAGTGTGATGTTTTGTAGCGCTGTCAGATGCGGGAATAAATTGAAGTGCTGAAAAACCATACCCATTTGGCTGCGAATCTGATCGACATCGGCATTAGGCGCGGTGATTTCTTTACCGTCAATGATGATGGTGCCGGCGCTTGGAGTTTCGATTAAATTGATGCAGCGTAAAAAGGTGCTTTTGCCTGAACCTGAGGGTCCGATGACAGCGACCACTTCGCCCGCGGATATCTGCGTACTGATATTGTTCAAGACTGCTAAATCACCAAAGGATTTGGACAGATTCCTAATTTCGATCACTTCTGCCCAGCCTCCTCTCGATGCGTTTTAATACCGCTGTCAAAATCAGCACGATACATAAATAAATGAGCGCCACTGCCAAATATGGCATCGAAGCATCATAAGTAATGTCCTTGATGTTCTGACCGGCGCGGGTTAAATCGGTCAGACCGATATAACCGGCTACCGAAGTTTCTTTAAGTAAAACAATGAGTTCGTTAAACAGAGTCGGCAAAATATTCTTCACGGCCTGCGGTAGAACGATCAGCTTCATCGACTGTCCATATGACAAGCCCAGCGAACGTCCTGCTTCCATTTGTCCCTTATCGATGGATTCGATACCGGCACGGAAGTTTTCTGCCACATAAGCGCCTGAGTTGATACCAAATGCGATACCGGCGGTCAAGATTTTATTAACATTGACATTGGCAAAAATGGCAAAATAAATCACCATAATTTGGATCATGATTGGCGTGCCACGAATTACAGTGATATAGAGATTGGCCAGCTGATCCAATGCTTTTATCGGTGCGCCGGCTTTATAAGAAACGCGGATGATACTGAGTGTCAGACCGATGACGATACCCAGTGCAGTAGCAATGAGTGTCATGGCAAAAGTATTACGCAGACCGGTCAGTAACCACTGATAGCGATCATCCACCAGGAAATTCATGGAAAACTGCTCAGCTAGCGCTTTCCAACTGTCGATTTTAAACGCGCCGGCAAACCAGGCAATGAGGATAAAAGCGAGCAACATCAGCCAGGAGGAATAGTCTTTCCTCCGGCCGCGTTCCTGCATCACATTGTCTTCTAAGCGCGCACTTTTCACTGGCTCAAAACTTTCATTATTGGGCTTTGTAAGAAGCCTTGCGGATGACGGCCACCTGTTTAGCATCATCGACATAAGGAATTGAGAAATCCATGTTTTGCAGACGTTCATCCGTTACGGTCATGCCTGCAGCGATGAAATCGATTTTTCCGGAAGCCAGAGCGGCGGGCAATGCATCAAATGCCATCTCTTCAATGACCAGTTCTTTGCCCATATCCTTGGCAAGTTTGGCGGCAATTTCCACGTCGACACCGACGATGCCGTCACCGACTTTGAACTCATATGGAGCAAAGCCTGCTTCCGTACCCATGATGATTTTTCCTGCGGCTGCACCTTTATTAAAATCGATGGATTCCGCTTTGACGCTCTCGTCGGAATTGTATTTATCTTTGATGGCTTGGATGCTGCCGTCACTGATGTACTGACGGATTAAAGCATCGATTTGTTCCTTGAGTGCGTTGTTACCCTTTTTAATGGCCAGAGCATAGGCTTCTACTTCATACTCTCCGGGTAAAATCATCAAGTCGTCATTTTTTGCAATAAAGCTGTTGGCAGGACCTTCATCCATTATGGTCGCGGCCACTTTACTTTGCTTCAACTCTAAAATGGCGTCGGTGTATTTTTCCATTTGATGGACTTGTTTCTCTACATTGCCTTCACCCACCAGGTCTTGGGCAATGAAGTCGCCCTGAGTACCCTTTTGCACAGAAATACTCATGCTTTTTAAATCGTCCATACTCGCAATACTGACTTCAGCTGTTTTACCGCCACAAGCGGCTAAACCCAACATGAAGCTCGCGGCCAAAACAAAGGCAAAAATCTTTTTCATTTCAATTTCCTCCACGACTGCAACGACTGTGCAGTTAATCATTACTTTCTTATTAAATGAAAATGCATTATAGCATGCCTCCCTTTCGCCAAAAGCCACAGACTAGGATAAAATCAGAATTGATAAACACTAATTGAGATGATTGTGGTGGAATTTATGATTACAGACTTTACAGCGCTCTATTATCGGGATCCATATCAGAGCGAGTTCTCGGCAAAAGTGATAGACACGAAAAAGCTGGGCGAGTTTTTTGCCATTGTGCTCGACCAGACCTGCTTTTACCCGGAAGGTGGCGGCCAGCCAGGCGATACCGGTATTATTTGTGTTAAAGATGGCAATACAATACAGGAAATACAGGTAGTCGACACGAAACTGCTAGATGACGAAGTACTGCATCTTTGCGCAGATGAAGCAGAAATTGCAGCGGGCACTGAAGTGAGTGCTAGGATTGATTGGGAGCGTCGTTACAAGTTGATGCAACTCCATAGCTCCGAGCATATTTTTTCAGGCTTGGTCAACGCCCATTATGCTTTCAATAATGTGGGTTTTCACATCAATGATAATGAGATGTATTTCGATTTCGACGGTTATCTGGACGAGCAGCAACTGCATGCGCTGGAAACGGAAGCAAACCGTGTGATTTATGCGCAGCTGCCCATTCAGGTCAATACTTATGCGCCTGAAGAGGCAGAAGAATTAAGTTTTCGTTCCAAGAAGGCAATCCCTGAAGCCTTACGCTTGGTGAGCATTACCGATGTGGATGACTGTGCCTGCTGTGGGATGCAGGTGCGCAATACCGGTGAAATCGGCCTCTTTATCATCACGAACAGCATGCGTTATAAAACAGGGGTGCGTATCACCGCTTTGGCCGGTGCGCTTGCATTGGAATATACACAGAAACTCATCGCTAGCTCCCGCAAGATTGCTGCCCTGCTTTCTGCTCCCCCATCAGATATCGCTGTGGCCGCAGAACAACTCAAACAGAAATTGCAGGAAAGTGAGAGCAGGCAAGCCAAGTTCAGCCGCCTCTATATCGATTCATTAACTCAAAACCTGTCCTTGGGTGGTCGCGACAGCTATCGCTATTTTGAAGGATTTACGGCGAATCAAGTCAAACTTTATTGCAAAAGTATGGCCGAAAATCATCCCGGTGTGCATTACGCGCTTTTAGCCGGGGTAGATCCTAAGCGTCTGCAGTATTTTGCCGCCTCAAAAAATAAGGATCTGCGACACTACGCTGAAGTGCTTAATGCTTCCTTGAATGGTAAGGGAGGTGGCCGCGATGGATTTATTCAGGGTACTGTTGCGGTTAATTTTTCAACGGCCAGAGCACACTTCGATGAGATTTGCGCTAGTCTGGAATCTTTGTTAGTGTAAAAAAATATTTTTGCTTTAGGCAAAACATCTTATTTAATAAATCACGGTGTTTTAATAAACGCTGATTGTACGAAAGCAGGTTTATATGGACAATAATCAAATTCATGAGATTGATACTGAGCAGAAAGCAAGCAAGTCTCAAAGTCCGCTTAAAACGGTACTTCTGGCCGTTTTGGCTGTTGCCGTTTTTGTTGGCATCTACTTCCTCTATAACAGCCTTTCGCAAGGCAATCTAGATAAAGTCCAATCAGGACAAACGCTCCAGTCGCAGGCTCCATCCGATCAAGGAGCAGCCGCAACGACAAGTGCAGCAGTTGATATGGATGCTTCAGGCGCAGCAGAGAGCACAGACAGCTCAGCAGCACCGGACTATTCCGCTCCGGAAATTAATATTGTGGATCTTGACGGCAAGGCAATAAGTTTGGCTGATTTCAAAGGGAAAACGGTCATCCTGAATTTTTGGGCTTCCTGGTGTCCGCCTTGTAAAGCGGAGTTTCCCGACTTTCAAAAGTTTTACGAGACAACAAAAGATGCGGATGATGTGGCGATGGTCCTTGTCAATCTGCTTGGCTCAAACGGTGAAACGGCTGAGAAGGCCAATGCTTTTATCACTGAGAATAATTACACCGTCCCTTACTATTTCGATGTTAACGGGGAAAGTGCCACCACCTATCAAATCAAATACATTCCGACCACTTATATCATTACTCCTGACGGGGAGCTCTATTATCGCAATGAAGGAATTATGTCTTTCGATAAACTGGTCGAAATGAGTGCAAAGGCGGCGGAATAAGTGGTATTACTTTTACTTTTTTTAGAAGGGGTCTTGGCTTTTATATCCCCTTGTATTTTACCCATGGTACCGATTTATCTCGTTTACTTAGGTGGTGATCAGACTGCGGCTAATGAATCTGAGGTGAAAAACCGTATTCGACGCCGTATCTTGAATACCTTAGCCTTTGTGCTGGGTTTTACGCTCGTGTTTGTCTTGCTCGGGGCTGTTGCAACCGGTATAGGCTCTTATCTTAATAAACATCTAAGCTCTATACGCATCATATCGGCAGTCATCATGATACTAATCGGTATTTATTATTTGGATCTCATTCACCTTCCCGAGCGTTTCCGTGTACAAGTCTTTAAAAACAGAAAACAGAAAGCAGAAACGAAGCACGAAGGTGGGGTATTGCGCAGTTTTCTCTTCGGACTCGCCTTCTCCACGACCTGGCTGCCCTGTGTCGGAACTTTCCTGGCTTCCGCTTTAACGCTTGCAGCCAACCGTAGTACCGTTTTCGAGGGTATGGGTATGTTGTTTGTTTTTGCCATGGGTTTGGGTCTGCCCTTTTTGGTCACCTCTATTCTTTTCGAAAGATTGCGCGGCCTCTTTGGCTTCCTGAAGCGACACGCCCGGGTCGTCAGAATAATCAGCGGTTTGCTCCTCATCCTTTTGGGTGTCGCCATGCTCTTTGATTTACAAGGTTGGTATATGGGTTTGTTTAACTGATGTGGGTAAGGTTGGAATCTTGAAAAAAGCACTAAAAACGCAAATCTGGGCGCATCGCGGTTCCGCCTTTGACCGCGCAGAAAACAGCATGGCTGCATTTGAGCGGGCGTATGAAATTGGGGCTGACGGCATTGAATTAGACGTTCATCTCAGTAAAGACGGTGTACCGGTCGTAATCCATGACGAGACCTTTGACCGCACTTCGCTGGGCAAACATGTGGGGCGCGTGCAGGATTTTCTCTGGTCTGAAATGCAAACTTATAATTTACCCTTTACTTTTACTGACCGGATTTATCACCCGGTCAGTTTGGAAGAAGTCTTGTTGCGGTTTAAAGATACTCGGTTGCTGATTAATATAGAATTAAAAACGGACATCATTGACTATCCGGAAATATGCCAAAAGGTTTTGGCGCTCTGCGAAAAAACAGCCTTTCCCAAAACGCGGCTCTGGTTCTCTTCCTTTAACCCGAAAAGCCTGCGGGAACTTTATGCATTGGATGCCGAGTTACAACTAGGTTTTCTATTCAGCAAGCGCTTAAAATCCCGGCCAAATTGCACAGAGCTGTCACGCCAGAGCTTTGCATCCACATTATGCCCTGCTTTTTTTGCCATTTTATTTAAATCGTTTAAGAAAAAAATTGGCCATGCACAGTTGGACCGTGGACCACCCGTTTTTTATCAGGCTCTTACTCTGGCGTAAAATCGACGCCATCATCACCAATAATCCGGCTTTAGCTTTGAAAATCAGGGACAAACGTTAACTCTGGCAATAAACCGAGTGTTTCCAGCTTCTTTCTGGCCGCTTCAATATCGTTCCAGAGATGTATACGCATATTATTGTTACGCAGGATATAGGCAGGATGAAAACTCGGTAGTACAAACATGCCTCGTGTTTCGATAAAACGTCCACGGGCTTTACTGATCGGCTCATCGTTCTCGCAGAAGTAATTATAGGCTGTCGCCCCAAGGAGCAGAGCCACTTTGGCACCTACAAAACGGAGTTGTTCATCCAATAAGGGCCGACAGGCAGCGGCTTCTTCCCTGCTTGGTTTACGGTTTTCCGGAGGTCTGCATTTGACGATATTACAGATATGATAATGTTCTTCACTTAAGCCATGGGCTTGCAGCAAATAATTTAATAGTTTCCCTGAGCGTCCGACAAATGGTAGACCTTGGGCATCTTCTTCCGCACCCGGTCCCTCCCCGATTAATACTAAAGGCGCCGGTCTGGCTCCTCTGGAAATGACCACATGATTCCTTGTATCAGCTAAACGACATTGCTCACAGGCTTGACAAGCCTGAACAAATTGCTCCCAATCTCTACTCAATCTTTCACCTAATTCTCAAAAATTTATAGGACAATCATGACAAAACTGTCATCGTGACGCGACCAATCCGGATCCGTGCGCAATGAGGGCACTAATGCAGCAATGGCTTGTCCGTCATTTTCGAAAGGACCGAAATGTTCACCGATACACATCGCCTTAATTTCACCCTGCGACAGCAATTCGTGTAAAACCTGCCGACAGAGCAAGCGGGACTCCTGCAGATTCACATCCTGACTGCTTCCATGAACCACTTTAGCGGCGGCGACTTTCAAACGATGCAACATATTAATTTCGACTTTCAGTCGCTTTACCATTGCTTTATTTGAGTTGAATTTCTTATCTAATTGCACCACTACAGTCGCCATAAAACCCTCCGAAATGCTCTGTTTCGATTGTATCATATAAGAATCATATGTTGAGCGGATACTCAGATTCCGGAAGAAATATTTTCGTGGATAAACGTATCAGAAAGGCAAAACGAAGTTGCGTGTTATAATGGGCCGCGGAGGCTGAATCACAGCAATGAAAAAAGACTATAAATATGAAATGCACTGTCACACAGGCGAATTCGGCTGGTGTGCCAAAGTTCCGACGGAAATCATTTTACGCGACCACGCCGCAGCGGCTTATCAAGGCATCTGTATCACAAATCATTACATCAACTTTGTGTTTGAACGCATGCCCATGCGCGCCTGGCAGGATAAAATAGACCAATATTTGAGCTCCTACCGCAAAGCCCTACGTTTGGCGCAAGCATATGACCTTGACGTCATCCTGGGAATGGAAATTCGCTTTAGCAACGATATCTATAACGATTTTTTAGTCTATGGGATTGACGATGAATTTCTCTATGATCACCCGCGATTATATGAGCTAAGCCCGGCGGAGTTTAAAACACTGGCTGAGCAAAACGGTTTACTGATATTCCAAGCCCATCCTTACCGAGCCTTTTGCCGACCTGTCCCTGCAGCAGAAGTTGACGGTTATGAAATCCTCAACGCCAATCTGCGCTCTGAAAACCATAATGAATTAGCCGAAGCTTTACAAAAGGCCAGCGGTACCTTGGCTACTGCCGGTTCGGATTACCATCAGTTACAGGATTTGGGACGCAGCGGATTAATCTTCCATGAACGGATCAAGGACAGTAAGGCTCTCGTTGAACTGTTTCAACGTCAGAAACAAAGTGCAACGGCTTTGTATGAAATCATCAGACCGGAATCGCATCAATAGCACTTATTAATCGGATACTGAGAAGGTTTGACGGCAGAACATACTGATACCATCACAAAACTTTTGGAAGAAAGCCGGATTGTCATCATGCATTAAGTAAGCAAAGAGCACTTGGCGCTCTGCACCATAAATCCTCAGGCTCCAAATGCTCTGAAAATCGCTTTCTTTCTTAGCTGTCCCGCGCTTGCTTTTCGCCTCAGGCCATGAGGAAAAATCCTGTTTTTCCATAAAGTTCTTAATTTCTTTAATTTCCAGGAGGCTCAAAGTGCGCGTGAAGTTGCGGTTCCAGCGATTGGATTCCTGCCATTTCAATAAACGTTTTTCAAGGTCAATCGAAAGCTTGACCGAGCCCTTGGGATTAATGGTCAGTTCGGTTTCTATCATGCTGACATTTTTTAAATCCAGAGAGGCTTTATTCCCTGCTTTCATGCACTTCCTCCCCCAATAACAGATTGATTGTTTTTCGGGAAGCTTCTTTACTTTCTCCCCAATCCGCACTGTGATTGCGGTAATCATGTTTATCAAGATACCACTGTAGATCTTTGGCTAATTTTTGACTCTGCGCTTCCTGTGCGTTTATGATTTCTCGCATAAACTGCTCCGACGTGGCAGCTTTCATCTTCACAGCAGCCTTGATTAACAACTTAGCTGAGTGCGACAGACACAGTGCTTGATGTCGGGCATATTTATCTTTAAACTCGCTATCGTTTTCATATAAATACACAAGCGAATGATAATATTGTTGCATGCGTTCGTCCAGAGCCTGGCAAAACAAACAGCTTTCTTCATTATTTATTGCTGCCAGTATTTTTTCTTTTATATCAGCATTGTCACGAAACAGGCCGCGTTTGGCAGAGGCATCACGCAACTGTGCAAGCAGTTTCGGTAGCTTTGCTTGTTTTTCTGCCAGATGTGTTTGTAGAATCAAGGCCAATCCCAGTCTGTTCTGATTGGAACGCAATAAGCGATGGAAGTGAGCCTGACAAAAACCTTGAGTGTTTGTCTGCTTGCGCACAGAAGGTTCCATCAAAGCCGGTCCCAAATAGTAACGCTCCAGGTCCTGCGCGTATGCCTGCTCAAGATAGCATAGCGGGCAGCTGTCCGGCTGATCAAAAGCATCGTTTAGGGAATGGTATAAATGGTCTCAGCTACGCACACTCACCTCATCTCCCACCGCCAGCAGGTTTTTATCGTCCTGCGGTTTTTACTCGCTTGCACCAAACGGATTGCTCTGACATTGACTGCCAATACGTTAATTGATGTGTATTCTTCAACCAGTTTGCTTAACAGTATTGACCCGGCTCAACACTTCCTGCGCGTTGTAGCCGAAAAAGAGTGCCAATTGCAGGCTGATGATGACCCGTAGACTTCTTTACTTATCTTACAACTGAGCATCTCCGCGACCCCGGGAATACGTTCCACGATGAGTGCAATCATATTACTCATGGCTTCATCCGACATGGAATAGGTGCCAAGCCCTGAGAAGCTGGGGCGCACGACGGTACGCTCACCCTCGGTTAGTAAGGTATCCACCCCTCTTTCGCGGTCGAGCCTCTTACGTAAGCGCCCTAACGGATCAGCAAAATAGCCGGAAAACTCATGCTTAATTTCCATGCTGGGTACGGGTATGGTGTGCTGCCCTTCGCTGATGCGGGTATGCTTGGCCATGCGCCGTTCTTCTTCGGTGCTGACATCTTCTATGCGAATCAGCATGGAGGGGGGATTCAGCCAGAGCGCGGCACAAATCTTACTCAGCATAGAATCCGAGGTGCCTAAAATCATCAAGGTGGTGGGTTTATGCTCTGCCAGGGCGCGACGCATATTGGCCGCACGTGTATTGTCCATAAACAAGGCTTGACGCACGGATTCGATTTTCGTTTTGGCCCGCTTCGCTGAGGTGCCGGCTACGATGCGAGAGCCGTTAATTAAGAGTCCGTCATCAATGAGATAATTGATGTGATTGTTTCTGGCAACACTGATGGCACGGGTACTCTTACCGGTACCGCTAGGCCCCACAAAGGCCACAACAGCGATGAGTTTCAAGACATCGCGTAGTGCTTCATCCATCTTACTTTGGTCGAGGATCTGACGATTCTCAACAGCAGTCTGAAAGCGGTCCAGAGGGCTGAATTTTTCACTGCGGCGTTCTTCACTAAGGTATGTGGCAAAATCCGCCGTGCCTTCCGGCCGTTGCTGCCCCTTCTCCTGTTCATCAATCTTCCATTGGAGATTTTTAAGCGCTTTAACAGGGTCGCTCTGATCAATTTCAGGCGACTGTTTTTTACGTTTTTGCCACCATTTCAAAGACAAAGCCACTAAAACAGCCGCTTACCTTTCCCAGTTGTGGAAGACCTCTTGTACGTCATCATTGTCCTCGAGCATATCAATTAGCTTTTCAATTTGCTCGTTGGTTTTTTCATCCGCAACACTAACCCAATTTTCCGGAGTGGGTTCTATGCCTTCGGCTTCAAAACGATACTGCTTGGCTGCCAAGGCCGAGCGTACATTTTCGAAATCGGCAGCATCTGTGACAATCTCGTAGACCTCATCCCCTGCTTCAAAATCTTCGGCACCGGCTTCTAATACGTCGAGCATCACCTGCTCTTCGTCTTCATACGCTTCTCTGAGGATAGCCAGATGCCCCTTATCACTAAACATGAAAGCGACACAGCCACTGGTTCCCAGGTTACCGCCATTGCGGTCAAAAGTATGGCGTATTTCACCGGCGGTGCGATTACGGTTATCGGTTAAAGTTCTGACCATCACGGCAACACCACTGGGGCCATAGCCTTCATAGACGATTTCTTCATAGTTTTCCGTTGCTCCAGCACCGGAAGCTTTGTTAATACTGCGTTGAATATTATCGTTAGGCATATTGTTGCTTTTCGCCTTCGTGATAATATCTTTTAGTTTTGTATTGGTATCGGGATCCGGACCTCCGGATTTCACTGCAACCTGAATTTCTCTGCCGATTTTCGTGAAAATTTTTCCCCGCTCAGCATCGGCGGCCCCTTTTTTTCTTTTAATATTATTCCACTTTGAATGGCCGGACATAGTTTTCCTCCTCGTACAACTTATGTTTGATTTTAGCACAGATGCGCTGACATATTGTGGTACAATAGACCAATTCTTAAGAGAAAACGAGGTTGGGCAGATGCCGCAGAACACGGCTGATTTATTTCTATACAAGTCTTTGGATTTCAAATTTAAAAACTTGCATATTTATGCATCATTAAGAGAAGATCCCATTTTGGGTCAGGCTGCTCGGCTTTTTGAGACTTTGGCTAAAGAAAGCCGCATCGAAGACTGCTTTTCTGCCGCCTCTGCTTTCCTGCGTATGATGATCCAACACTCTAAAGGGCTCATCTGGTCGGATTACTTGATTTTACGGATTATTGACAACGTCAATCCATTTTCGCGCTATTTTGCCGAGAAGCATCACGATGACAGTTACGGAAAATGGCTAACCGAAGTCGCTGCTTTGGATCTCAATGAATTACAGAGTTTGGCCAATTTTTCACTGAATGATTTGAGTGATCGGCTGCGTTCTTGGGCAATTGCCGAAAGCAACACCCTGGTTTTACAACAATTGCAGAACGTGCCTACCTGGCCTGAACATTTCGGCAGCGCAGCGCTTCGAGAGCAACTGGCTTTCTCAGACTCAGCATACAAAATCGTTAATCTTTTTAAAGATGCGATGCCTGAGCCTCGATCCTGGCAACGCTTAGCCAAAGTTTTGTCATACTATCACGCCGCCAACGCCTGTGGTGTGCTCTGTTTCAATCGTGTCTTTCATTGGCAAAATGATGCCAATCATCCGCTTTTACCCTTAACTGCCGAACAACAAACACAGGATGAGAGTCTATATGATTACACGGCGACACTGCAGAAACTGCGCAATACCGAGCGTTTCTGGCCGGCAAGAGCGCTGAAAATGCCCTGCTCTACGGCCCGTGGCACCGGAAAGTCGACTTCCGTCCGTTTGATGATTAAACAGTATGCCAAGAACGATTTGCGTATGATCGAATTGGGGCGAAAGCAACTCGCTGCCCTACCGCAAATTTTTGCCTTTTACGCAACTATTCTTTACGCTTTATCATCTTTATTGATGATTTGAGTTTTGACAGCGAAATGAATGAAGACTTTACGCTCTTTAAGAATGTTTTGGACGGCTCCATCCTGCGCCAGGCTGATAATGTCCTTATCTATGTAACATCCAACCGCCGCCACCTGCTGAGCGAGAATTTTGTTGACACGGATAATGCTCTCTACGCCAATGACGTGCGCTCCGAACGCCTCTCCCTGGCAGAGCGTTTCGGTCTGCGTTTACGATTTACCACACCTAATAAAACGGAATATTTAGCCTTGATTAAACATGTTTTAAGAGAACAGGGGCGAGAGCTCAATGCCGAGCAAATGACCGCTTTGGAAAAGTCCGCCTGGCCGATTCCGCCAATGAAGCCAGCATGACTCGCGCAATGCGATGCGTTTTGCTGATTATCTCGCTAAAGGAGAAAGCGATGTCTAAGGACGCATTAGCAAAACTACAAAAGGAAGTGCAGCGCAGGCGCACTTTCGCCATTATTTCTCACCCAGACGCCGGAAAAACCACCATGACCGAAAAACTCCTACTTTACGGAGGTGCCATTCATTTAGCCGGTTCCGTTAAAGCACGTAAAGCCTCCCGTCAGCGACTTCAGATTGGATGGAGATCGAGAAGCAACGTGGTATCTCGGTCACTTCATCCGTGATGCAATTTGAGTACATGGGCTACTGCAAATATTCTTGATACTCCGGGCATCAGGACTTCTCCGAAGACACGTATCACCCTCTTTGCTTCCGATGCGGCGGTGATGTTGATTGACGGTGCCAAAGGCGTAGAAGCACAGACCATTAAGCTTTTCCAGGTCTGTCGTATGCGCCATATTCCAATTTTTACCTTTAAATGGCAGATGGACCGTGCGGCCAAAGCCCCTTTGATTGCTCGATGAGCTGGAAAAAGTTTGGGTATTTTCTCTATCCATGAATTGGCCGATCCAGGTACGGACGGCGATTTTCAGGGTATATACCTGCGCCCTGAAAGCGTAGAGCTATATATCGACCGTACAGGAAAGCACACGGCGCGGAGCAGATTAGCCGCAGTAATTTTGCTTTTTTGGCTGACGAAGGTATCAAGGCTCATTTAGATAGCCACTATCGCTCGAAACTCGGTGAGGACATTGAGTTATTAGATATCGCCGGTGAAGAGTTCTCGATGGAGCGCATTTTTACATGGCGACTTAACCCCGTCTTCTTCCGCCATCACCAACTTCGGTGTGGAGTACTTCTTGCGTGCCTTCTTGGAGATGGCTCCCGCCGCCCGGTACACGCATGAGGCGACAACGGCGCAGTCATACGGATTCTTCCGATTTCAGTGGTTTTGTTTTCAAAATTCAGGCCAACATGGGCCCCAATCACCGGGATCGCATCGCTTTCCTGCGTATCGTCTCGAAGCATGTTTCAAAAAAAGAATATGGAAGTGAAACACATGCGCGAGAAAAGAGCATCTGCGCCTGGCACAACCTCAACAATTTTTGGCGCAGGAGCACAAATCAGTTGAAGAAGCTTATGCCGGTGACATCATCGGTCTCTTTGATCCCGGCAACTTTCGCATTGGTGACAGTCTGTGCACCCGGCAGCAACATTGAGTTTGCCGATATTCCCATCTTCCCGCCGAACATTTTGCCAGAATTCAGCCCAAAGATTCGATGAAACGCAAACAGTTCCTTAAAGGCATGGACCAGCTTTCGGAAGAAGGCGCCGTGCAGTTGTATAAACAACCGAACATCGGAACCGAGACTTATGTGGTCGGCGTGGTGGGCGTCTTGCAGTTTGAAGTCTTGGAACATCGCCTAAAGGCCGAGTACAATGTCGATATTTTACAAACGACGCTGAATTACCGCTTTGCCCGTTGGGTCAGCATCGACGGAAAATTGCTTTACGATACACAGGTCCTGGAGGAGCTCAATTTGACCTCTACCACCATGCCGGTTGTCGACAGACACGAAGCCTGCGTACTGCTCTTCGAATCAGATTGGGCGATTAACTGGGCTCTGGAACGCAATCCGCAAATTAAGCTTTTAGACATCCAGGCTTAGTTTTGGGCGGATTTCAGCCTCGTACATGCGGCGCAAAGTCCATATATTTCGATGCGGTGCGCTTCAATTTGAAAGTCCTGTTCCTGTAGTTCCGCCTCTAAATCAGCCATGGGGCAATGGGTCAAGTCAAACATACGATTACAGGCCGTGCAGACCGCATAGTGTCGGTGTGTATTGGCCGTGGCAAAATACGCCAAAGCCTCCCCCTGCGGCAAACGCAGCTCACTCACCAAGCCCTTTTCGATAAATAGTTCAAGCGCACGATAAACGGTGGAAAGCCAAAGCTTCTCCCCGCCCTGCCCTGTACCCTGCTTTTTTACAGCTTTCCGGCTTGCCCCTTGCTCTTGCGGTGCAGCAGCCAAACCTGCTGCAATCTGCGCAGCGGTTTGCGGTAAAGAGGTTCCAAGCAAATAGGCATAAACGGCCGCTCTTTGCCGCGTATAAATCACGTCCTGTTCTTTAAAAAGCCCTCTGATTTCACGTTCATCCACTTGTCACACCCCCTTTGTTATGTTGTTGACGAATCCGCAAGCGCAAGCTCTTATAGGCAAAAGTCAGCAACAAACCCAGCACGCTGATCAACACAATGGTACCGCCTGGTTTTAAGTTCAAGACAAAAGACAGACTCAAACCGAGCAGCGTATATAAAAGCGAAAAATGAATGGCTGCATTTTGGGTACCCTTGTAGCCAAGATTGAGTTGCATGGCGCTGGCTGCGGGAATCACCAAGAGTGAGGAAACCACCAGAGCTCCTACGCTTCTAGAAGCCAAGGAGATGGTCAGGGCCGTCATCACGGTAAACATCATATTCAGCGCTTTGGTCGGCAAGGCACTTAAAGCGGCGGCTTCTTCATCGAAGCTGATATAACAAAGGGCACGTCTGAAAATCATGCTTAAGATAAATACAGCGAGTGCGACAGCCGTAACAATGAGTGCCTCGTCATCACTGATTGCCACAATGGAGCCAAAAAGAAAGCTGCTGAAGTTTCCCGTCTGGGTGAATCCAGAGAGCACACCGGCCAAGCCGATACCTGTAGAAAAAACCACCGCGATGGCAATCTCGGAGTATTTGGGGAAAAACTTACGCAGAATTTCAATGGCAAAAGCCGCCAGTAAAGCGGCAATACCGGCTGTCAAAACCGGATTCAAAGCAAAAATCAAGCCTATTGCCACACCGGTCAGCGATGAATGGGAAAGCGCATCACCCAATTGCGAGAGACGTCTTAATACGATGACCAGACCGACCGCAGCCGTGGCTAAGGCCAAGCTCAAGCCAACCAGGAGGGCCTTTTGCATAAATGCATATTGAAACATCTCTAACATCTTCGACTCCCCCGTCAATTTAGTTATTCTAGTGGCTATGCGTGTGTGTGCTTTAATTTCAAAACCATATGAGTTTCTGCAAATCAACTTCTGTACCTGCTTCGGCATAGCGGTGCTCGAAGAAACCGTCCGGACCGATACAGAGCAGACGATTGGTTAAGCTGGTCACTGCGGCGATATCATGGCTGACTCCATAAAATGCTTAAATGGTGTTCATGATTCAGCAGACCCAGAAGCTTATAAATGTCACTTTCCGCTTCGTGGTCTATCCCGACCGTAGGTTCATCCAAAAGCAATAGTCTTGGTCTGGTCACCAGGGCTTTGGCTATAAAGACCCTTTGCTGCTGTCCACCGGAAAGGGCCCGATTCGCCTTTTGCGATAAGGATACATGCCAACCGTTTGCAAGGCTTCTGTAACGCGGGCGTCCTTCTCCTTACGGGTCAGACTGTTTTTACCCTGTAAGGAATGCAAGGGTAGCGAAACCAATTCTTCCACATAAATGGGAAAGTCACTGTTAAAGTTACCGGCCTTCTGAGGAATATAGGCCAACTTTGACCAGTCTTTTAAAGTCTTTTATAGGACTGCCGAATAATTCAATACGGACCATCCAAAGCACTCAGACGTCCCAAAATCAACTTCAATAAAGTGGATTTGCCGCGCCGTTACCACCGATTAAACCCACAAAATCTCCGCTTTGAATACTGAAAATTGACAGCACTCAGGACAGCGCCGTCACCGTAATTGTAACTGAGATCTTGAACCGCGATGATTGTCTCTTTTTCCATGTGGAATACTATAAAGCATTTGCGAATCATTCGCAATTACACCGGGATATTTTTCATAGCCATTAGCCTATGAAAGGATATAATCAATGAACTGTATGTGAGGTTAAAATGCTGAAAATATTTAGACAACGAATTGGTTTTTCAAGGAGCACAAGCGTAGCTATATCTTCGCTTTTTCTTTGCTTATCATCACGGACCTTTTTGCCTTGGTAATACCGTGGACTGTAGGCTTCCTGACCGACCGTATCACGGAAAACAATTTAACCCGTGAAACCTTATTACCACTATCTGTTTTTCTAGTAGCGGTTATTTTTGTTTATTATACTGCCAACTACTTCTGGTCTTATATTATTTTCACCGGTTCGGATAAAATCGTCCGAAATATTCGTAGCACACTGATGCAAAAGTTTCTCAGACAAAGCCCGGCCTTTTTTGAACAAAATACCACCGGCACCTTGCTGTCTAAAACCATGAATGACAGCGAGTCTCTGGAAAATATGGCCGGCTGGGGTGTGATGGTGCTGGCCGATGCCACTTTATTCCCTCTGGCTTTGCTGGCCTTTATGTCAATCGGTATATCCTGGCAAATGACACTTGTCTCCGTCATTCCCCTGCTCTTCATATTTCCTTACTATCGTAAAATAGGCGCCAAACTTTTTACCCTTTATAACGATGTGCAGCAAAGTTATGAAGACTTGTACAATCAGGTTTTGGAAAACATCGCCGGCATTCGTTTGACGCGTGCCTATCGCATGGAGGCCCAGGTCGAAGCACAATTTAATGCAGCGGTTAAAAACACCTATGAGAAAACGGTGATTTTCAATCGTTGTGAAGCGAGGATACATCCTTTTAACCGCATCTGTTCTGCACTATCACTCGTTTTAGCCATGTCGCTCGGCGCTTATCTAATCAGTATCCATACAATCACACTTGGTCAACTGATCTCGTTTAACATTTATCTGGGTCTCTTGGTCTGGCCGATGATGTCATTGGGTGAGTATTTAAATATTTCGCAGCAGGCTTCGGCCTCTATGGAACGTATACAGGAGCTTTTAGATTATCAGGAAGAGTATCGTGATATTGAAAGGGCTCAAGCGTACACAGGTGGCGGCAATTTTTCATTCAGACACTTCGATTTCAAATACCCTTCCGCCGCTCAACCTGCCCTTAAAGACATCAGTTTCGATTTGCAGTCCGGACAGACTCTTGGCATTGTCGGAAAAACCGGTAGTGGTAAGACCAGCCTGGTCAAGCAGTTTTTGCACCTCTACCCACTACAGGGTGAGCAATTAACGATATCCGGTACGCCTATTTGGGCTTATCGACTGGCAGATCTGCGTAAACAAAGCGCTTATGTTCCGCAAGAACATAGTCTTTTTTCAATGACCATTCGTGACAACGTGAGATTGGTAGACGAAAATTTAAGCGATGCGGAAGTGGATTTGGCTCTAACAAAAGCAGAAATGAGTAATGATCTAAAATCATTTCCTGATGGTGCAGACACCTTGGTCGGTGAACGAGGCATCACTTTGTCAGGCGGCCAAAAACAACGCGTCGGCATTGCCAGAGCTTTGATTGCCCAATCGGACCTCTTGATTTTGGATGACAGCCTCTCTGCAGTGGACAGTCATACAGAAATGAAAATTCTTGAAACTTTAAAAAATGAGCGAGCCGGTAAAACGACGGTCATTACGGCTCACCGCCTCTCCGCCATTACCCATGCCGACCTCATCTTGGTCCTAGACGATGGTCAAATCATTCAGCAAGGCACACACGAAGAACTGCTTGCAGTTCCGGGCTGGTATCGAGAGCAATATTTGCATCAACAACTGGAAGGGGGACATCGCGATGTCGAATAAGACGAAAAAGTCTCATCAATCGCGTAATGGCCGCCTGCTTAAGTATGCCATTATGGAAAAGAAAATTCTCAGTCTGAGTTTTCTTTTCACCATCCTGACTGTCGTCAGTGATCTTCTGGCGCCTTACATCGTATCCAGGGTATTGGACAGAGAGATAATCAATGGCGTCGGTCTGCGTTCCGTCCCCGTCTTTGCTGCGCTTATGGGCCTTTATTTACTGGTTAATGTATTGAGCGGATTGGGTCGCTACAAAGCCGACCTTAGCGCACAAAATGCCGCTACAAAAATCAGTGCACACGTGCGTGACGATGTTTTTGCCCATATTCAGCGCATGCCGATCAGTTATTTCGATAATCTACCAGCCGGAAAAGTCGTTTCCCGGGTCACGAATGATACCAAGACTCTACAGACGCTTTATAACATTGTGATTGCGGATATCAGTATGGCTGCGGCTTATATAATCTTTGTCTATGCATCCTTGTTGTTACTGGAATGGAAATTGGCTTTGTTGATGCTTTTACCGATGAGCATACTGCTCTTCATCATTACGGATTTTCGTAAGAAATCAGCCAAATACAGCATCGCTTACCGAAAATCACTGAGCGAACTAAACGCCAGCGTCAATGAGAACATCAGTAACATGGAGATTATCCGTGCGCTCGGTGCCGAGAATAGCACGACAAAGCGTTTTTCAAGAATTATCGAGAAACACTTTAGTAACTCCCAAGACCTGACCAAGCTCTTTTCATATAGCGCTTATAATGCAGTGGGTACTTTACGTTATGCGACCATCGTCGCTTTTTTGATTACGGTTGGCTTTAGTTCTCTAAGTGGTCAGCCGTTTATGAGCGTCGGAATGATATTTCTTTTTATTGATTACGCGACCAAAATTTTCACCAAAAAGCTTAGATCTCAGCATGCAGTTGGGACAGTTGAACGCCAACAATGCCGCTGCCGATCATATTTTTGAACTCCTTGACTTACCGGCCGAAAGCGAAGCGGCAGCAGATACGCCCCAACTTACCTGCTCTTACTCAGGAAATCCCGCATGCCGCTGTGGTGCGTTTTGAAAATGTCTCCTTTAGTTATGTGGCCGACGCGCCGGTTCTGAAGAATGTGAGTTTCGATGTTTACCCAGGTCAGACGGTTGCCATTGTAGGCAATACGGGCTCCGGCAAATCGACAATTATGAATTTATTACTACGTTTTTATGATGTCCAGGAAGGGAAAATCGAACTCTTGGGCCGTGATTTGCGCGGTCTCGACCGTGGTCTGATACGACAACCGATAGCGATTGTGCAACAGGATAGTTTTCTGTTTACCGGAAATGTCTTGGAAAACATCACTTTGAATCGCCCTAATCTTGGCGCGGACGATGCCTTGCGCGCCTTGCGTGAAGTGGGCGGACAATTCTTTTTGGATCGGCACGAAGCAGGTTTACAAACCACCGTTGTACAAAATGGCTCGACCTTCTCCTCCGGTGAAAGACAGTTGATTACTTTTGCCAGAGCTTTGGCCCAGGATCCAAGCATTTTGATTCTTGATGAAGCGACCTCCCATGTAGACACCGAAACGGAGCATATCATTCAGCAAGGTACGCTGCGTCTGATGCAAGGCAGGACCACGCTGATCATTGCGCACCGCCTTTCTACCATCAAGCATGCCGATTTGATTCTTGTTTTGGAGAACGGTCTGATTGCCGAACGCGGTACGCATGACCAATTAATGGAAAAAGCCGGTATCTATGCCGATATGGTCAATCGCCAAAGATTGGTCAATCCAAGCAGCGATGAAATAATCGCGGATTAATGCCACAAAGGCCCTTCTAGCGGTAATGTAACACAATCTTCATCATTAAGACTCCGATTGTCATACGGATATCCCTTATGATATTTATGCGGTTTCATTGTGTGGAGGTTTTCTGTTTATGATGCTATTTGATGCTTATTTAACTCTATCCGTTTTGCCCGGCACCAACGATTTTTCTTTTTATGTGTTGTTGTTTAGTGTTGTGGTTATTTTGCTTTCTTTTGCGCTGACCTTTTTTCAAAATCGCAACTATACCAATAAAAAATTGTCAGCCTTTTGGTCACTGCATGAAGCGGGTGAAGCCATGGACAGCTGTGAAATCGCTAATCTGGAGAAACTAGCCGCAACGGCTGAGAAAACAGATGACAAAAACATCCGTCAGGCTTTTACGCAGATACAGAATGACAGCCAAAGATTGTACCAGAGTAAATGGGTACCGGAAGGCAAGCACTATTTAAGTTTGCAAAAGCTGATTCCCTTCGCCAAACGCCGCAGTTTGAGACCGGAAATCGTCCTCAACATCGTGGCAATCGGCGCCTTGGCTGCACTTATCATTATTTTATTGCCTCTTATCAGCAAGCAAAGCGTCAATTTAGCTGTAGCCGCCCTCCCCTTGCTCTTAGCCCTTTTATTGGCAGCGGTGCTTTTTGTCAGCAATCGTAAAAATAGACAAGTGCTCAATGACAGCTTGGCGGATTTGCGGATGGTCTATACGCGCGTTTTGCCCGAATACAGTGAACGTAGCGGTACGGCTCTGCTTATCGATGAGTTTATGCAGTACGACAGACGCATGTCTGACTCTGCGGCATTGCTCAGTACAAAGGTGGAAGAATTAAGTGATCAGAAGTTGGTGGATACTGTTTCAGAGAGTATCGAACGTGTGTTGGAACGCCAAATTGCCCCGGCTTTGGGCGAGAGTAATCGCGCACTCTCCAAACTCTGTGTGGAACTTAGCGAAAAGCAGAGCGACGGGATCGCCAATCTTTCCAAAGAATTTTCGGCTTCGCTCAGTGAAACCATCACCGCTTCACTGCGCCCGCTGGAAAACCAGGTTAAATCTTATACGGATGAAGTGGCCAACTCGAAAAACGTCTTGGACATGGCTTTTGCCCAGTTCGATAACTACCGTGGCCAAGCCCAGCAACTCGACCAGCAAATCCTGGCACATATCGCCTTGCTCGATGAACAAAGCAAGCGTTGGAATGACGGCCTGGCCGGCTTGCATGAAGTTTCTGCCAGCATCAGCGCCAATAATCAGGAAATGACCAAACTGCAAGGTGGCAGTGAGGAAACCTTAGCGGGAAGGCTTAGCATGATGTCCGAAGCCATCGAAAACTTCGGTCAAATGAATCATGAGACTTTGTTGCAACTGCGCGAAGAGAATGCGTTGCTCAACAAGCTCTTAAGCGATACCCAGGCCGAAAGCAGTAAGGTGCTGAGCGAATACAGACACCTCACGCAACGCATCACCATCTCTGCGATGGACATCGAGAAGCACAATGGTGAAATCAGTGAAAACATTGTTAAATTGAGTAATGGTTTGGACGAATCCGTCAAGCACTTCACTTCACAGTTGCAATCCGGAGTGGATGTGACATTAAGTGATTTCGATTCCGGCTTGGCTGAACTTACCGAAAGACTCTCCCATAGCGCTACGGCCATTCGTGACAGCGTCGCTCGATTGGTTGACGCAGTATCCGATGGAGTGCATGAATGAGTCCTAAAGCCCTTCCCCCGAGCTTGGCCGAAACCCTCAAGCAGGTAAGGCAGGAACATCCTTTACCGGGTGAGTATTTACCGGGCGATGCCAGACATATGAATGATTTACTGGTGCCGCTCAAAAAAATGGAAGCCGGTGAATGGAATAAGTTTTGCCTGCATTTGGACCAGCGCCTGGAACGCTTGATTTTTCCTGCCTTCCTTCAGGTGAGTGATTCCGACAGCCTCAAGCGCCTGCAACAACTTTGCAGGGAGCGTTGCAGCTGGTCTTTATACGAGCAAGGCTGGCAGGCTTTTCAGGAGAATTTTCCCAATCGGCACATTCAGCTGGCGTTTGCCGAAATCTATGCCATGTTGCGCCGCGATGCCAGACGTTATGGGCAAGCCCCCAGTTATATTATGGATTACCTGCCCGCGCGGGTGGATTTCAGTTTAGCGGCTGATCAGCTCTTACAGAACAGTTCGCTGCTTTTTGCTGAACATATGAACGAGAACAAAGCCGAATTCACGCGTGTGCCTGTTTCAGAGCAGACGAATCCCTATGAGAAAGCAATGCGGGCTTTTTACAGGAATTACAACATCAACTACAAAACGCAGTTCGGTGCGGCTTTACTGGGCAAATACCTGCTCTCCTGTGACGACCACGTGATCTATGAGCAGCGCCAGATGATTTCGGATATCAGTATCAAATTACCCGGCGATCAATTTATGAGTTTTTTGACACGCGTCAGCCAGAGCCCGGTCTACAGCGAGGAGCAACGCAACCCACTCTACGAAATCATCTTTCACACGCTTGAACAGAGTCAGAACGGTGCGGACTTATGGTTGGAGATGCCGAAACGGACCAGACAGAATCTCTTGCGTTGGCATATTTGGTCCATTATGCAAGAACACTACGCCATGAACCCGCGCAAAGAACGCATCATGATGCATTTCAGCCGTTCCATAACGGATGTTTTGGAGCTTGACAGTCAGACGGTGGCCTGGCGCTTTAAAAATTTTGTGATTCTGGACAGCTGGGCTGACATGGACTACAGCTACTACTATCCCCAGGCGCTTTTTGATGAGTACCTGCAGCACCGTCGCAGTGCAGCTGGCTTTATTGACAGCGATATACGTTACCGCATGCTCTCCGCCGATAACTATAAAACAGCCATGAACGGTGCCGTGCGTTTGGGTTTTATTGTGCCCCATTTGGAACACACCATTGCCTTTATTTCCAGATTAAGCGGGCAAAAGCCGCCCACCGCTCCCAACTATTGAATAATTCTCTATTTCTGCTAAATTTGTAATGGGCTGTTATCGACAGCCTCTTTTATCGTTTCTCTGCCTTGGGCAGATTTCACGCGAAAGGTTGGGATAAAGGGCTTGGAAAACAAACTGGCACTGTATGGCTTTAACAATCTGACCAAAACCCTCAGCTTCAATATTTACGATATCTGCTATGCCAATACCGAGAGGGAACGCATGGACTATATCTCCTATATAGATGAACAATACAATTCTGAACGATTAACAAAAATTCTCTGTGATGTCACGGAAATTATCGGCGCCAAAATTCTCAATATTTCTTGCCAAGATTACGATCCGCAGGGTGCATCCGTTAATGTGCTCATCGCCGAGCAGGAAGTGGCCCAGGACATGATCGATGAGAGCTGTAATCGCGGCGAATGGTTTCTGAGCCGTGAACGTGAAAAAAAAGCGCCCGAGTTGCTCCACGCCCATCTGGATAAGAGCCATGTCACGGTGCACACCTTCCCCGAGTACCACCCTTCCAATTCTATTTCTACTTTTCGTGTGGATATTGATGTCGCCACCTGTGGGATGGTTTCTCCGCTCAATACGCTGGACTATTTGATTTCCAGTTTTGATTCGGACATTATCACCATCGATTATCGTGTGCGTGGTTTTACCCGCGATGTGAACGGAAAGAAATATTTCAATGATCATCCCATCAACTCGATACAAAATTTTATCGACAAGAAAACCCTGCGCGCTTACGATGCCATCGATGTAAACGTCTACCAAAGCAATATTTTCCATACCAAGATGCTGATCAAAGAAATCGAGTTGCAGAACTACCTCTTTAACTCCGATGTCTATGAATTGCCTCCCAGCACACGACTGGAAATCACAAACAACCTGCGCCGTGAGATGATAGAAATTTTCTCCGGCATGAATGTTTACTGACGGAAGCGCGTATGCAAGAGTTATCGCAGCGCAAAGCCCCATTATTTGAAGCCCTGCGCGATTATCGGCGTAAACGCATCGTGCGCTTTGATGTTCCGGGACATAAAGGCCGCGGCAGTACAGAGCTGAGCGCATTTCTGGGGCAGGACTGTCTGGCGGCGGATGTCAATTCTCAAAACCCCTCGACAACCTCATTCATCCTTCTTCCGTTATCGCGGAAGCCCAAGACCCTGGCAGCCGAAGCCTTTGGTGCCTCTCATGCCTTCTTTATGGTGAGCGGCACCACCGGGGCGTGCAGGCGATGATTTGGTCAACGGTGCAAGCCGGAGAAAAGCTGATCATGCCGCGCAATGTGCATCGTTCCGCCATCAATGCGCTGGTCGTCAACGGCGCGATTCCCATTTATGTCAATCCGGGGCTGAATGAAACCCTGGGCATCCCGCTCGGCATGCGTGTCGAGGATGTCGCTGCGGCGATTGCCGCACGCGGTTAGCGGTGCTGATCAACAATCCCGTATTACGGCGTCTGCTCCGATTTGCCTGGGCTATCACCGATTTAGCCCATCGACATCCGCGTGCTGGTGGATGAAGCCCATATTGGCACACTTCTATTTCGGGGACAATTTACCTATTTCCGCGATGGCTTGCGGCTGCGATTTAGCCGCCGTTTCGATGCATAAAACGGGTGGGTCCCTGACCCAATCCTCTTTGCTCTTAGCCGGTCCCTCGATGAGCGTCGGTCACATTCATCAGGTGATCAACCTCACCCAAACCACATCTGCCAATTATCTTTTAATCGCTGGATTTGGCACGCAGATCTTTCTCTTAACCGGAAAAAAGATCTACCGCCAGACCGTCGGATTTGCCGCTTATGCCCGTACGGAAATTAATAAAATCGGCGATTATATCGCTTTCGGCGACGTTATCGCGATGCAGCAGCATTTTATGACTTTGATCGCACCAAACTCTCCGTGCACACGCGCGATATCAGTCTGGCGGTGTTGAAGTCTACGACATTCTGCGCGATGAATACGACATCCAGATCGAATTCGGCGACTATGGGCAATATCCTGGCCATCATTTCAGCCGGAGACCGTGCCCTGGAGCTGGAACGGCTTATCACTGCACTGGCCGAAATCAAGCGGCTATGCCGGCGAAAACCGGCATCATTAACGCAGGAATACATCAGTCCTGAAGTCGTTATGCCCCCACAGCAGGCTTTCTTTTGCCAGTCAAAGCCATGCGGCGTGAAGCGAGCCTGGGTGAAATCTCGGCCGAATTTGTCATGTGCTACCCGGTTATCCCCATTCTTGCTCGGGCGAGCCTGCTTACAGGATATATTGGACTACATCGACTATGCCAAAGGATAAGGGCTCATTCATGACCGGCACACAGGATATGGAGATGCATTACATCAATACCGTGGATGTACTGCGACCTGTATAAGAAAGGAAAATTATGAAAGCGGATCTCTGGTTTACCGAGGCACATACACCGACCGTGCGTTTTTCCATGAAAGTGCTGCGTGAGCTCTACATGGCACAAAGCGACTTTCAGGAAATAGCCATTTATGAGACAGAAGAGTTCGGCAAAATCCTCGTCCTCGATGGCTACCTGATGTGCACCGAAAAAGACGAGTTTATCTACCACGAGATGATCAGTCATGTACCGCTGGCGGTTAACCCGGATACGCAGCGTGTGCTGGTCATTGGTGCCGGTGACGGCGGAACCATCCGCGAGTTGACACGCTACGAACAAATCGAACATATCGACATGGTTGAAATCGATGAGGATGTCGTGTCCGCCTGTCAGGAATACCTACCGCAATTGGCTTCCAAGCTCGATGACCCGCGCGTTCAAATTCACTTCGAAGATGGGGTGCGTTTTGTCCGCAACAAGACTGCGGCCTATGACCTGGTCATCGTGGACTCCACGGATCCCTTCGGTCCCGGAGAAGGCCTCTTCACCAATGAGTTCTACGGCAGCTGTTATAATGCTCTTAATGAAGGCGGTATTTTAATTAACCAACACGAGAGCACTTTCTATGATGAGTATGTGATGGCCATGCACCGCGCGCACCGCATCCTGAAGAAACTCTTCCCTGTTTGTGCGGTCTATCAGGCTCATATTCCGACTTACCCTTCCGGTCATTGGCTCTTTGGTTTTGCCTCCAAAGGCAGAGATCCCATTCTTGACTTACAAGCCGAGCGCTGGAATGAATTGGGCTTAAAGACCAAATACTACAATACGGACTTACATCGCGGGGCTTTTGCCTTGCCCAACTACGTAAAGGAGCAACTGGAACATGCATAAAGCACCCAATCAATCCACTTTTATTGTTTGTGACAGTGATTATGCCAAAGCTGAGCTTGTGCTGTTTGGCGCTCCTTTCGACGGAACCACCTCATTTCGTCCCGGCGCGCGCTTCGGCCCCAATGCCATCCGTCAGGAAAGTTTCGGTATCGAAACCTACTCCTTACCTGGACGCTGATTTGGAAGATTATCGGGTTTGTGATGTCGGTGACTTGGAACTGCCCTTCGGAAACAGCGGCAAAGCATTAGAGCAGATTGAAAGCACGGCTGATGATTTCTTGAAGGATGACAAAAAATTCCTGATGCTGGGTGGAGAGCATTTAATCACCTTGGCCACTGTGAAAGCCGCTTTGAAATATTACCCTGATCTTGTTTTATTACATTTCGATGCTCATACCGATTTAAGGGATGAATATTTAGGAGAGACCCTTTCGCACGCTTCTGTGATCCGGCGTTGCTGGGATTTGCTGGGTGACGAACGCATCTTCTCCTTCGGCATTCGATCCGGGGAAAGAGCGGAATTTGCCTGGGCGAAAGAACATCTTTTCTTTTGCCCCTTTCATTTTGGACGCTTATCTGAAGCGTTAACGAAAATCGCTGACCGTCCAATCTACTTAACATTTGATCTTGATGTGCTCGATCCTGCAGAACTGCCGGGTACCGGCACGCAGGAAGCCGGTGGCATGCGCTTCAACGATATCATCCGAATGTTGGAGACTGTCAGAGGGAAAAACATCATCGCTGCCGATATCAATGAATTGAGTCCTGCCATAGACAGCAGTGGGCGTTCAACTGCCTTAGCCATAAAACTGGTAAGAGAATTCATCATCACTATTTTGGAAAAGAGGTAAACACATGAGTAAAGTATTATTGATCGGTGCCGGCGGTGTGGCCGGTGTGGCAGCCCATAAAATCGTGCAAAACAACGCGAGCTTTGACGGCTTGATGATTGCTTCGCGCACCAAGTCCAAATGCGATGCGTTGAAGGCGGAATTGGATAAAAAGGGTGCAATGTCGATTGAAACCGCGCAGTTGGATGCCGACCAAGTCAACGAAACCGTAGAGCTGATTAAAGCCTATAATCCGGACGTGGTTTTGAATCTGGCCCTGCCCTATCAGGACCTAAGCATCATGGATGCCTGTTTGGAAACAAAAAAACATTACGTCGACACCGCCAATTATGAACCGCTGGACACCGCCAAATTCGAGTATAAATGGCAGTGGGCCTACCACGATCGCTTTAAAGAAGCCGGGATCACGGCTTTACTGGGTTCCGGCTTCGATCCAGGTGTCACCGGCGTATTTTCTGCTTACGCTCAGAAACAATACTTTGACACCATTCGTCAAATTGATATTTTGGACTGTAACGGCGGGGACCACGGCTATCCTTTTGCCACTAACTTTAATCCCGAGATTAATATTCGTGAGATTACCGCACCCGGCAGTTATTTCGAAAACGGTGAGTTCATCGAAACCGAAGCTTTATCCATCAAACAGACTTATGACTTCGATCAGGTCGGCGTGAAAGATATCTATCTCCTGCACCACGAAGAAATGGAGTCCTTGGCTAAAAACATCAATGGCATCGAAAAAATCCGCTTCTGGATGACCTTTTCGCAAAACTACCTCAATCACTTAAAAGTCCTGGAAAATGTCGGTATGACCTCCATTGAACCAATCATGTATGAGGGTCGGCCCATTGTGCCGGTGCAATTCCTCAAAGCCTTATTACCCGACCCTGCCTCTTTAGGTCCCCGAACAGTGGGCAAGACCAATATCGGCTGTATTTTCCAAGGTATGAAAGACGGTCAGGAACGCAAATACTATGTTTACAATGTCTGCGACCATCAGGAAGCCTACCGTGAAGTCGGTTCGCAAGCCATCTCCTACACCACGGGTGTACCTGCGATGATTGGCACGATGTTGGTGGCCAACGGTCAATGGCAAAAACCCGGTGTGTTTAATGTCGAAGAATTTGATCCGGATCCCTTTATGGCGGCACTCAATCAGTACGGCTTGCCCTGGATTGAAGATTTCGACCCGGTTTTACTGGCGAATTAATCGTTCTGACGATTCAAGAATAAACGAGTTGATTTGACATGCAAAGCGAGCTTAGCCGCTTATTTGAGGATCTTTACGAGCTTCCCAGTCCTGCTTATGTCATCGATGAAGCAAAAATCGTGCATAACCTGGAAATTTTAAAACAATGTGCCGCTGCATCAGGCGCAAAAATCTTACTCGCCCAGAAAGCCTTCTCCGCCTATCACCTCTATCCGTTGATTGGCGTGCACCTTGCCGGGACGACCGCCAGTTCCCTGCACGAAGCCAGACTGGGATACGAGCAGATGCCGGGACGTGAAACGCATGTCTTTTCACCGGCCTTCCGTGAAGATGAATTTGCGGAAATCTTGGAATATACAGATCATATTGTCTTCAATTCATTTACCCAACTGCGCAAGTACCGCTCTCAGGCCTTGAACCACGGTAAAGCGCATTCCCTGGGTTTGCGCCTCAATCCCGAATGTCAAACGCAAACGACAACGCCGCTCTATGATCCCTGTGCCCCCTTCTCACGCCTAGGCGTTGTCAAAGCGGCCTTTGAGCCTGATGAGTTGGCAGGGCTTGAGGGCTTTCATATGCATACACTCTGCGAGCAAAACAGCGATGACCTTGTACTGACCGTAGATGCACTGGAAGAAAAATTCGGCCCATATTTAGCACAGATGAAGTGGCTTAATTTGGGTGGCGGCCATCATATCACACGCTCGGATTATGACATAGACACACTGGTCAAAACCATTCTGCGTTTGCGCGAACGTTATGGCTTGGAAATCTATTTGGAACCGGGAGAAGCCATCGCCCTGAATGCAGGTTATCTGATTACGGAAGTTCTGGATTTCGTTGAAAATGGTATGAATATCGCTATATTGGACAGTTCAGCGGAATGTCATATGCCTGATGTTCTGGCGATGCCTTACCGTCCCAAGATCATCGCTGCCGCAGAGGCGGGTGCATTGCCTTTTACCTATCGTTTATCCAGTGCCACTTGTCTGGCCGGTGATGTCATCGGGGACTACAGTTTCAAAGAGCCTCTGCAAGTCGGTGAACGCTTGGTCTTGTGTGATATGGCCATTTATACCATGGTTAAAAATAACACCTTTAACGGCATCAATTTGCCGGCGATTGTTTTGCAAAAAACATCCGGCGAATACGAAATTTTAAAACAATTTTCATACGCAGACTTCAAAAGTCGTTTATAGTTAAAGAAAAGCGAATCAGTGCAGGAGGAAATACCATGGAAAACAACGAACGTAAAGCAGCCTATGTCTTATTAGCCAACGGTTTCGAAACCATTGAAGCATTGACGGTCGTCGATGTTTTGCGTCGCGCAGCCTGGCCGGTGTTCACTGTCAGTACGGAAGCCGACTTAGCAGTCACTTCCGGCCAAAACATTACGGTACAAGCGGACATGCTGCTCAAGAATCTGCCCTGGGCCAATGAAGTCGGCTTACTCTACTTCCCCGGGGGCTTACCGGCAGCCAAAACCCTGAGTGAAAATATCAAAGTCATCGCCTATTTACAGGAGTGCGAAAAAGCAGGGGTCTTGCTTTCTGCTATCTGTGCCGGTCCTCTCTCCCTGCAAGCGGCCGGTTTAGCCAAACAATTCCGTGGTACCTGCTATCCGGGCGTCGAGGAAACAGTACATTACAAAGAATTTGTCGAGGAGATCATTGTGGATGACGGTCAGCTCGTAACTTCCCGTGGTCCTGCTACTTCCCTGTATTTGGCTTTGGCCCTTTTAGAGCGACTTGCAGGCAAAGAAAGCATGGAAAAAGTGAAAGACGGCATGCTTCAGACTTTTGTCGAAGAGAATATTTAGCAGCAAATATTGAGCGCTTAATGCTCTAAAGTTGCAGCGCTCTTCTTTGTCTTGACCCTTTGATATGCGCGGTCAAAGTCGATATACAGCTCCAATTCAGGTTCCTGTGCTTTTATGCTGTTTTCGATTTGGGCACGCAAAGTTTCGATCTCTGCCTTTTCCTTATCAGGGATGACCACATCGAAAGAGACCTCTCTTTGACCGGCTGCATTATGACCTAAAAACTGAAAATCATGAATACTGTACTGGCTGTTGATCTGGCTGACGCTGTTTTGCACAAGTCTCACCACGCGTTGTTCGGCAACCGTCATGGGGCGTTCCGGATCTACGTGTATGAGGAGTTTCACCCCGTATTCTTTAGAGACTTCCCTTTCAATTTTGTCGATTATTGCATGACTGACCGACAGCGGCGTAGCCGCATCCATGGAGACATGGATGGATGCATAAATATTGGCCTGCCCGTATTCATGGATTAAGAGGTCGTGCGTCGAGAGGATTTCGGGGTAGCTGTTTACCTGGCGAATAATCCCGACAAACATTTCCGGATCCGGCGTACTGCCCATCAGACGGTTCACCATATCAAAGAGAATTTGGACGCCTGTTTTTAAGACAAAGACGGCGACCAGCGCACCGACATACGGATCGATATTGATTTTAAAGAGCATACCGACCACAGCAGAAATCAGTACCGCGGAAGTAGCCAAGACGTCGTTGCGACTGTCTTTTGCCGTGGCGAGGAGCAAATCGGAGTTTAACTTAAGCCCCAGTGCATGATTATAAAAATACATCCATAATTTGATGGCGATTGATAGAACGATGACAATAATGCTATAGATGCTACTTTGCGGTAATTGACTCTCATTTAGGCTGTTATAGGCCGAACGTAAGAGTTCGACACCCATCAGGATAATTAAGAGGGAAACCAGTGTGGTTGCCAGATATTCCGCTCTTGCATGCCCATAAGGGTGGTTTTTGTCCGCGGGTTTGGCAGATATCTTAAAACTGACTAACGTCACCACTTGCGAAAAGAGATCGGACAAGTTGTTCAGTCCGTCAGCGATGAGCGCAACTGAGCCGCTGATGAAACCAAAGAGCAATTTGCTGCTAAATAGCAAAATGTTGCAGAGACTGCCGACAATGGCGCTTAAGACACCATAGTCGTCGCGTTGCTCTATCTTCACTTGCTTGCGCAAAGTATTCTTAAACAATGCCCAATATTTTTTCATTATCGACTCCTGCCTGAGAAGCTGAGGTTTCAATTATCAGAGGCTAATCTCTCTTATAATAAAACAATCCACGACCTGAGCCATGGATTGAGTGCTGCGAAATAAATGTATTTACTGAAACGGCTGCTATTAGCGGGAGTAGAACTCAACGACCAGGGATTCATCGAGGTCTTCGTTCAATTCCGTACGATCTGGATATCTGACGTAAGTACCCTTGCGTGCTTCCTGGTCAACCGAGACGAATTCGGGTGTCGATACCGAAGCTTCCAGTGCGTCTGTAACGACAGACATGCCGCGGGATTTCTCACGCAGTTCGATGATCTGTCCGGGTTTCACCTGGAAAGAAGGGATATCCACTTTCTTACCGTCGACCAAAACATGACCATGGTTGACGAGCTGACGTGTGGCTCTTCTGGTTCTGCCAAAATTCATGCGGTAAACGACATTGTCTAAACGGGACTCCAACATCACCAGGAAATTGGTACCGGTCACGCCGGGTAATTTACTGGCTTTAATGTAGGTGTTGTAGAACTGTTTTTCACTCAAGCCGTAGAGATTACGGATGCGCTGTTTTTCGCGCAACTGCAGTCCGTATTCGGACATCTTTGCGCGACGACCCTGACCATGTTGTCCGGGTGCATATTCTCTTCTTTGAAGTTCTCTGCCTGTTTCAAGAATGGAAAAACCCAGACGACGGGATTTCTTCCAAACAGGACCTGTGTAACGTGCCATATGTATCCTCCTTTGTGTTTTAGATAAACAGCAAATGAAACAAATCTGATGCGGAGGTGTTTAACCAAAATGTTTCGGCCTTGCAGCGGGCCTACTTCAATCCCAATGTGTTAAACGCTGGTACCGCAGCCTTTGTCTGCTGCCTTTTAGCACCACGCGATATTAACATCAGCACTCCTGAAAGTCAATGTTCATGGCTGTAAACGGGATGTTTCTGCAGATTGCTCAGTTTTTCGGCAAAAGTCGCTGCACTTCATTGATAAAATCTTGACCGCGCTCCGTAAAATCTTTATAGCGATGATAACTGGAAGCCGCCGGTGACAAGAGTACACTGCTCCCTTGCGGTGCGAGACGCTGCGCCAAGCCAACCGCTTCGCTCATGCTTTCAACCATATGTGCACGTGACTGCGCTTGGTAAAGCGAAAAATACGCAAAAAACTGTTGACCGGTATCCGGTAAACAAATGAGCTGTAAGTTTTCCATCTTCAAGAGCTTGGCCATGAAATCTTGGTAATCAAGGCCTCTGTCCATACCGCCAATCAACAAACAGGAGACATTGGCTAAAGTTTCAAGCGCGGAGAGACTAGATTGAGGAATGGTGGCGATGGAGTCATTAAAATAGTCCACCCCGTCTAATTGTCGCACCCATTGCAAGCGATGGGGCAAACCCTCAAAATCAGAGATGCCGCGCCGTATGGCCGCTTCATCTGCCCCCAGTGCATATGCGGCGGTTGCAGCCAAAGCTGCATCAAAGAACTGTTCTTTGCCGCGCAATTGGCTTTGCAACGCGTTAATATCAAATCTAAACGCATGATTATGCTGATGATCCTCTAAGCTGAAAACGCCTTCTGTCAAGCGTGCGGTGATAGCCTCACCCTGTGCGGGCGTCTGAATCGGGGCCGCATTCAGCGTTTGCGATGTGTGCAGAATGGCCAAACGACCTTTTAACAGGGGTAATGCTCGGCTCAGTATTTCTTGATCAGCCGAATTTAGTACAAAGAGATCCTCAGCAGTTTGAAAGCGCAAAATATTGAGTTTGGCTTCAAGGTATTCATCAAAGGAACGATAATGGTCTAAGTGCTCAGGGTAGAAATTGGTGAGAGCAGCCACTGACGGTGACGCCTGCACAAATTCCAGCTGATGCGATGAAAGCTCCAGACAGAGGTATGCGCCGTCGGGCATCTCTTCCAGCCCATCGAATACCGGTATACCGATATTGCCCCTTAAGAAAGTCGGCTGTCCCGTTTCTTTCATCATGGCATATAAGAGGCTGGTCGTCGTTGACTTGCCCTTCGTTCCGCTGATGCCGCAAATACGCAAGTTTGTCATGAAACGTAAAAGCAGGTCAATCTGGCTACAGATCAGGGTTTGGGGATAGGCATACAAATAGAGCGATTCCGGTGCCAAACGTGCCAGCTGTTTAAAAGAAATTCCCGGTGATTTGAGTACCAAATCGTAATCAGCCATAGCATTTAAGTATTCGTTCCCCGAATATAGCTGATATGAGGAATCCAGGCCCTCGGGCAAGGTTTTAGCATCGGCAATCCCTAATTTTTTCCAAGCCAGTTTTTCACGATGACGTTCTAAAAATGCCAGACTGGAACGACCTTCGCGACCGAAACCCAGGATGAGGATGCTTTTATCCTTAAGAAAGGACAGTAATGCATCTAAACCTTCATTTTTCTTGATCATCTGCCCTACCCCTTAAGCTTCTAAAAAATCCGCAAGATAAGGCTGATATTCCGCTGGCACGGCATGCGCTTCATTGCGCGCCTTGAGCGGATCCATGCCATGTAAACGTAAATCAAATTGCTTTGTCTGGGGATTCCAACGCAAATCGCCTGCCGTCGCCTGATAGGCGACTTGAGCATAATTCTTTAGCAGCAGTGGCAGGCAGGCGAAATCCGGTGCCGTACAAGTCTCTCGATCGAGTGCCCGATTAATCGCCATGACCAGCGCTAGATTGAGTTCCTCCACCGTACCGACGCATTCAAAGGGTTTTTCGGCGGTGAAACCACTGAGACCGAAAAGGCTTTCCTCTAATTGCGCATCATCAAAGATTTGATGTCCGATGACTTCTTCTACTTTTTCCAAACCTAAGAAAGGCAAAAGTATCGTCGCCACAAAGAGGCATTTACCACAGTGACCACACCAACTATTCGTCCTGGAACCGACATTACAAGAGCGGAACACGTCAAAATACTGAGGATATCGGGCAAAGCGTCTGGCAATGGCCAATTCGCTGAATGGTCTGAGCAAACTGAAATAGCGCTGCTGGGGATTGAGGTACTTTTGCAAATAATGGGCAAAAACGAATTCAAAGTGGCTGCTTTTGGAATACTGATGATTGACATCCGAGCCTTTTACCGTCGCTTCGTCTGCAGAGGCTTCGTTGGAAAGCACGATATCAGGAATCTGATAAAGATAAGCGGCCAGTGCAGCACTGAAGGCAACAATGGCTGAAAATGGTGTATGGCCGTTTAGATAGCCCTCGGCATTGAGATTCAGTAAAGTTTGATCCAATCTGCGCTGAGGGAAGATCCGATTCTGTTCAGGCACAGCCGCAAGATCACATGAAGCTTTTACGGCCTCTGTGGCATTAATCGAATAGGCAAAACGTCGCTCAGCTAAGCTCCTCAAAAGTTCCAGACTGACAATGGAGTCTTTGCCTCCGCCGACCGGAATCAAGCAGCTGATTTTTGGATTCTTTTGCCACTGGAAATGATCAAAACGAGGGCGCGTTTTAGCCGTTAGACTCTCTTGACTGAAATTCAGGAAATCCTCGTCCGCTATGGTAATGCCGTTGAGGTAACGAAACTCACCCAAACCGGATAAATACAAATTCTTCCAGAATTCAGCCTGTTCGGGTTCGAGACTCCCGCAACGTATTTCAATGGTTGGAGGACAGACCGCTTTCCAGTATGAAATAAGCTCAACCATGCCTAGATTGAAGGCGTAGTTATTCAGTGACTCATCATCAATATTTGAGATTCCCTCATTATGCAGTGGAAAGGTCCAAGTCGGATGAAACGCCGCCAAACCGGGGATTTCAAAATGAAAACGCAGATTCAGATGCTGCTCATGTTTTTCAATGACATATTGCTGATATACAAAGCGCGGATATTCTTCGCGCAGTTTTAATACATCCATATTACAAACTTTCACTCAAACTGCAGCAGTGCAAAATTGCGGCATTTGCAGTCCTTACTTATAGCCATTCCTTTGCCGACAAAGTGATATAATCTAGTAAACTGTAGTTTATCTGCTTGTGGGCGATTATGCAGTCAATTATAGCACTCCCCTCTCGCCTGGCGATTGTGGAAAGATGAGGTTAAGATGAATTTTACCCAAATCTGTGAGCGAAGCGGTTTAGACCAAGAAGCCATCAGATTTTATGTTAATGAAAAGTTGATTACACCCTTGTTCCCGGAGAACTTATCCGCGGAGGATGCGGAGTATGCCGAAGAAGATTTATTGCGCCTGGATGCCATCGCCAATTTGCGCCGCTTGCGTTTTTCCAGCGAAGATGTGCGAAAAATTCTTCATGACCCATCAAAAGCCGCTGCTTTGAGCTTACATCATTTTGCCGCACTTTCAAAAAAACAAAACGAACTGAGTCAATCGCTTCAAGTGATGGAAGAATTGGATCTCGCTTCACTGAATAATCCCGAGGACGTTTTAGAAAATTTGGCGGCTTTGAATTTAAAGGATATCAGCCTGCCGCGCAGGGATCTCAATCGCGATGACGAGGCGCGTATTCGTGCCGTCATGGATGAAAAAAGTACACAGAACCAAGCCATGCATGAGCAAATGCTCAGTTTGGAAAAAAGCAATCATAAACTGCTCATTTTCTCTTTGGTCTGCCTCTTCTTTTTTGTCCTCTGTCTGGGCTTTATTCTGGGCCCCTACATTTTTTGGTAAAGGTTAAGCGCATATGAATCTGGATAAACACAATACACGCAGCATCATGATTCTGATCAGTTTTACTGTATTGCTGTATCTCGGTGTTTCAAATATCGGTATGCTGCCTAAGTACCTTTCTTCATTTTTGAAATTCATGACTCCTTTTGTCATTGCGCTCGTTGTGGCATTATTCTTGAACGCGGTAATGGTTAAATTTGAAGACCGTTTTTTCGCGAAACCTTGGAAGAAATATAATAGTTTCCGTGTGAAAGCCGCAAGACCTATAAGCATACTAGTGACTATATTATTGGCTTTCGGTGTCATATTCGGCGTGATGTTTATCGTTATTCCTGAACTCATCAATACCATTGGGAACCTGGCCAATCAATTGCCCCAGTTTTTCCTCAATTTTGAGCAGCGCATCAATGAATGGTCGAAAAACATCCCTGAGGTAAAGGACCTGACCACACGTTTCGACGTGGACTTCAATAACATCGCTAAAAGTGCTGTGACCTGGATACAGTCACTGGGCAGCTCCCTGCTGGACAATACAGTCAAGTTTTCCGTCGGTGTCATCTCTGCGGTGGTCGACTTTGTACTTGGCTTTATTCTCGCCGTTTATGTTTTAGCCCAAAAAGAAAAGCTGGGCAGGCAAACGCGGGCCTTGCTCTATTCCACCTTTAAGGAGTCGCGAGTTGACCGTTTCATGGAAATTGCTCGTTTGGCCCACAGTACCTTCTCTTCTTTTCTGACCGGTCAAATGTTGGAATGTGTGATACTGGGTATCATCTTCTTTATTGCGATGAACATCTTCGGCTTCCCCTATGCTCTCCTTATCAGTGTCCTGATTATGGTTACCGCTATGGTCCCAATGGTCGGGAGTTTTATCGCTGCAATCGTCGGCTTTCTCTTGATTTTGACCACCAACCCAATACAGGCCATCTGGTTCGTCGTGATGTTCCTCATCATTCAACAAATTGAAGGCAATCTCATTTATCCACGCGTGGTGGGGAAATCTGTTGGGCTCAGTCCGATTTGGATATTGGTGTCCATCACTATTGGTAGTTCCGTGGGCGGTGTCATGGGCATGCTGCTCAGTATTCCCCTCGCCTCGGTTCTGTATACCTTGCTGAGTAATCTCATCAGCTCGCGCCTAGACAAAAAACGTATCCCCTACTTTAAAGTCGATCAGGGTTGAGCCCGAAAAGATTTAGTCGTTTTCATTTTCAGAATAAGTATTAGTGAAATAGTAAAGTCCGACGGATCAAAATCGATCTGTCGGACTTTTTGGCGGAGGGCAAGGGATTCGAACCCTCGATACCCTTGAGAGGTATACATGATTTCCAATCATGCTCCTTCGACCAGCTCGGACAACCCTCCAGGTACAGCTTTTCAGCCGCAAACGGCATTCTAACATTCAATGAAAGGCTGTGTCAATGCAATTGAATGCGCAAGAAGACAATAGCGAAACATGCCGTCGGCAGTTAACTTCTTTTAATAGGATTCCAGAATCTTGCCATCTGTGGTTATAGTCGTAACGCTCCAGGGGATCATTTTGCCACACTGACTGAGCGCATTTTTCGCAGCATACTCCAAGCCACCGCAGCAGGGCACTTCCATTCTCACGATTTTTACGCTTTTCACGTCATTGCTTTTCAGAATGGTCGTCAGTTTCTCGGAATAATCAACGTCATCCAGTTTGGGACAGCCGATGATACAGATATGATTTTTAATAAAATCCCTGAAATTGCGCATGGCAAAAGCCGCACAGTCTGCTGCGATGAGTAATCTCGCACCGTGCAAGTAAGTGCATTGGTTAGCCAGTTTAATCTGTACCGGCCACTGGGCAAGTGCACTTTCTTCTGCTGGCTGAACTGCCACCTGTGCCGTGGTATCCATTGCAGGCGCAACGTTCTATTAATGGCCTTGCTTCTGGAACCAGGGCAGCCACCGCTTGGTGCTGGCTGCAGCCGCCATATTTTCTTCCACAGCTGCCTTATCAAAAGCCGCGGCTTCTCTTGTTTCGAAACTAATCGCACTGGTCGGACAAACCGGCGAACGTTTCCTAATCCGTCACAGTAATCATCTCGCATCAGCTTGGCTTTTCCGTCAACCATGGCAATGGCTCCTCTTGGCAAGCCGTTGCGCATAAACCGCAACCGATACACGAGTCTTCATCAATTTTATGATTTTTCTTTCCATATCGCTCATCCTCTACTTATTTGCGTTTAGTCTAGCAGAATCACTTGCGAGTCTGATTGATTCAAATCAATCATTGCTTTGTTCTTCGGATTTTCTACATCAAAATATTGTAGTCAAACCCGTATATGTGACCGCCTGTAAACCGGGGAGTTCAGCTTCGAGATAAGCTGCAAGCGGTTTTAATATGACTCTTTCCGTGCAGTCGTGCCTGCAGCTATCGTTCGAATACCCGGGCTTCCAAAAGCAGAGTTGGTGGTGTTTGATTTCTCCGCAGACAAGGCAATCCACTCCTGAGCCCGTCAATGCATCAACCCAATCTTCGTCAAAAGCGCCGCCGCTCAAGGCAACTTTAGCAATATGCCGTTCACTGACCCCGCTCAAAACGCAGCCTGATGTCTGTAAATGCTGATTCACCCGCACTAGAAATGTTTTAAAATCCAGAGCCGTTTCCGTTTGACACAGACGCACGAAACCGCTTGATGCTGCTCATCTGCGAAACGTCCGATTTGCAGGCTATGGGGAAAAAGTGTGGCATAAACCTGAAGTCCCAAGACTTCAGCCATACTATCGTTGATGCCACCGACTGCAGCATCTAAGTTAGTATGGGCGACATAAACCCCAATTCCGGAGCGGATTAAACGATTGATGTTTCGTATTTCCGGCACCGCTTCATTCAATTGTCTGATACCGCTGAATATGGGCGGATGGTGCACGACGAGCAATTGCGCTGCGAAATCCATGGCCTTTCTATGGCTGCTTCGTCAACGTCAAGCGCCAGACAAATGCGCTCCACCTCCGCTTCCGCCGATCCGATGACCAGTCCGCAGTTATCCCATTCTTCTGCTAAGTGCAAAGGAGCCAGTTCTTCAATGACTCTGCTGAGGTCTGCTATTTTATAATTCACGTTTACCTGCTTTCAGAAAATAATCGGCTAGATTGAAATTCCGAGACATGCCCTAAACCGCTGATGAAGGCTTTGGTATGGCAGGTTTCTGTAAAGTCTTTGTTTATTTATGTAATATCGTTCGGTATCGCTCAGATATTGCTCACCGTCTGCGAGATAGCGTTTGGCAAGTTCCTCACCTAAGTATAGCTCTTCAAGCTTAGTCCGCTTTGCTCTCGAATCGCGTTGAGGCGCTCGTCGTCCGTCTCATCCAGTAATTGCTCCTTTAAACCCTTTTTTATCGGTCGCGCAGGAAAATGATAGGACGAGACGACGTAAACCCTGTTCTGCTCTTTTACCAGGCATTCCTGCCGCAAAACGAAGCCATGATGCGCGAGATAAACGCGCAGCAGGGCATGAGACTTCATCGCCTGAACAATCAGATTAAGCTGTTCAGGCTTTTTGCCGCTGGCCAGGTATTGTGAGAACGCAACGTGATCCAGAATATCGCAAATTTCAGACCTCCCATACCCGCAATCACCACACAGTCATGCTCTTCCAGTGAGACTCCGCGTAATCCGTTATTTAAAAGACATACGCTCTTGTTTTCTAAGGCATATTTCTGCAGAGTCGTAGCTGCCGCTCGTAGCGGCCCGGCTTCGATATCAATGGCCAAAACACTGTCTACTTGTTTGTTTAACAAGGCATATGCAGCAAGCCTCCCGTGATCACAGCCTACATCCAAGAGCCGTGAACTGCCTGCCGGGATTAAAGCCGCTATGCTTTGTAGTCGAGTTGAAAGCTTGATTTTCATTTCTTGGGGGCAAGGTGCTTAGTCCAAAAGTCTTTGATCTTTTACTGCGGCTGGGATGTCTCAGCTTGCGCAAGCGCTTTGCTTCGATTTGGCGAATACGTTCACGCGTGACATTGAACTCTTTACCCACTTCTTCCAGTGTTCTGGTGCGGCCATCATCAAACCAAAACGCAGACGTAAAACTTTTTCTTCGCGCGGTGTCAAACCGGAAAGCACTTCCATAAGCTGCTCTTTTAAAAGCGTGTAAGCGGCCTGATCGGCAGGTGATGGGGCATCCTCGTCAGGAATAAAGTCGCCCAAATGACTGTCTTCTTCCTCACCAATCGGTTTTTCCAATGAGACCGGCTCCTGGGATATTTTCATAATCTCACGCACTTTATCTTCTGTTATACCCATTTCCTGAGCGATTTCTTTCCCGCTTCCTGGATCACGTCCCAATTCTTGTACCAGCGTGCGTTGCGTACGAATCAGTTTATAATGGTTTCAACCACCTATGCACCGGTATACGAATGGTTCTGGCAGCTTGGTCGGCAATCGCACGAGTAATCGCCTGGCGGATCCACCAGGTGGCGTAAGTACTGAACTTGAAACCTTTGGTCCAGTCAAATTTTTCAACGGCTTTGAGTAAACCTAAATTGCCTTCCTGGATAAGATCGAGGAATGACATACCACGACCGGTATAGCGCTTGGCAATGGATACGACAAGTCGCAGGTTCGCCTCAACCAGATGGTCTTTGGCGTCCATGTCTCCTTGTTCGATCGCTTGAGCCAGTTCCTTTTCTTCGTCGGCGGTTAATAGAGATACTTTACCGATTTCTTTTAGGTACATGCGCACAGGGTCGTCCACACCGACACTGTCGAGATTTTTCAGTTCATCGTCGCTGATGCCTTCATCCGAAATGATGTTATCTGCGATGACCGAAACACCTAAAGTTTCCAATTTATCTAAATATTTGTCGACTTGTTCCAAATCGATATCGGCATTCTCCAGTTGATTCATGACCTCGCGATATGAAATCTGATTGCCATTTTCTCTGGCCTGATTTGCCAATATACTGATTACGGTTTTCTTTTCTGCCATGTTCATCTCCTTATTTATCTTCGTAGCCTTGTATGTTTATAGTGTTTTTATGAATTGCTTTTGCCTAAATCTTTGAGTAATAAGTCATAGAGTAGTTTTTTTGCCGCCCTTTCCTTGGTACTTAAGCTCGGATCATCGAGTTGGATGTATATTTCGCTCAATTGTTTCTTGATTGCTAATCTCCTGCAAAGTTTAAAATTTGCCAAAGCATCCTCGCTGCTCCACAAAACAGGGCCTTCGTCTTGGTTTTTAACTGCATTGAGGCTTTCACTTGTGACTCTGAGCGCACTGAGATCCGAGATTAGCTCATCAGCTGCCGGATGATGCGTGGCAATAAAGTCATAGAGCTTGGCAAAAGGCAGCGATTCCGTATTCAGACGCTCAGTCAAAATTTGGCTGAACTCCCCCTCACCCAAAGGTTCAAGCATCTTTGCATCCAGCGCTTGGGGCATTTCACGCAATAAATGCGGCTGTTTGCTGAGAATAAAGAGCAAAGTCAAAGCGGCTTTATAATGCGCGTCTTTTTTAAGAAGTATAGGGCTCGCAGTTCTCGCTCTTTCCGTTGCTGCTTCTGGAAGCACATGAGTCAGTCTTGTAGACTCCCTATTTGATGATGGAGGAGCTGTCTGAGTCGGCTTACCCGTGCGATTTTGAGTAATAGCTTTATCAACATCCTGGCGCAGACTATTTAAACTGACCCCTAAAACCTGAGCCGCTTTGGCTAGATAGACTTCACGTAAAGCCTGCGATTTGATATCAGGTAAAAATAATAAAAGTTCATTGAGGTACTGCTGCGGATTGAGGCGGCCTTCACCGCTGGCGCTTTCTTTAGCCAAGGCTAAACGGTAATCAAATACAGGAACAGCCATCTCCAGCAAGGCTTTAAAGGCTTCTGAACCATGCGCTTTGACATAATCATCCGGATCCTTACCATCAGGGATACTTAAGACCCGTACTTCGAGTTCAGCCTCTTCCAGTAAGGCAAAACTGCGCAAAGCTGCATTCTTCTCTGCTTTATCCGCATCGAAACAGACGACCACCTTGTTTTTGAATTGTTTCATCAGTTTAAGCTGCTCCGCCGTCAGCGCGGTACCCAGTGGGGCCACTGCACAATCGACGCCTGCTGCATAAGCAGACATGGCATCCAGGTAGCCTTCCACTAAGAGAAAAAAATCATACTTGGAAGTCTTGGCCAAATTGAGCGCATAAAGCTGTCGTCTTTGGTAAAGAATTCAGTCTCCGGTGAATTAATATATTTGGGCTTGGAGTCATCCAGCACACGTCCCCCGAAACCGATAACCCGACCTTTCCCAAGTGAGGAAATGATCGGAAACATCAGACGATTACGAAACAAATCGTAAATACTGCCGCGTTCCGATTTCTTAAACAAGCCGGAAGCCAGAAGCAGTTCTTCTGAAAACTTTTGCTGGCGTAAGCTTTTGTAGAGTCCATCCCAAGCAGTTCCGGCATAACCTAAGCCAAAACGTTTGACGTTGACTGCAGGAATGGCTCGCCTTTTGATGTAGTTCTGAGCAGGTATGGCTGAAGGATTCTGCAAATTTTTGTAATAGTAACGTGCAGCCTCCAGCATGATTTTTTGTAAAGCCGTGCTCCGTTCTTTTCGCGCTTGAAATGCTTCATCCTCAACTTCAGGGATACTGATGTTAGAACGCTCCGCCAGATAGCGCAGCGCTTGACCGTAGTCGAGATGTTCCATTTCTTTGATAAAACTAACGACATCGCCACCTTTGTGACAGCCAAAACAATAATAAAACTGTTCGCGCGGATTTACGCTGAATGAGGGCGTATCTTCACTATGAAAGGGGCAAAGACCGAAATAATTACTGCTGCTCTTTTTTTGCAGAGGTAAATACTGCTCAACGACGGAAACCAATTCGTTAGCTTGTTTTATTTCGGCTACGACCGAGTCAGGAATACGTTTCAAACTTGCTTTTGCCCCCAAAAATAAACTGCATCATTAGATACGACATGGGAAACGATTATTCCTTTATTTTCGCTTGCACCCATAAAGCAGCGGCGATTCTCTTGCGCTGGATTCGACAACCCAAATCATATACGCCGTCGAGTGAGCCGTTTGCATGATATGCGTTGGCGGCACAGCCACCGCTGCAGAAGTATTTAGCCCAGCAATTTTGGCAGTCCGATTTATTGGGCAAAATCATCTCCGTAAACGCCTTCTTCAGATGCTCCGGGACGTTCAGCGGCGGGTCATTATGGACATTGCCCAGCAAAAATTCTTCTTCCCCGACAAACTGATGACAGGGATAGATATCGCCGTCAGGAGTGACTGCGCAATACTCAGTTCCTACGCCGCAGCCCTTCATTTTTTTGTAAAGACAGGGACCGTTTTCCAAATCGATATTAAAATGGAAAAAATGGAAATCCTCTCCGGCCTTCTTCGCAGCAACATAAGCCTGGGCTAAACTTTCATACTCAGCGTAGATGGCGTCGAGATGTTCCTCACGTATCGCGTAATCCATGGCAGGGTCCGTGACGACAGGCTCAACGGAGATATGTTTAAAGCCTTCAGCGGCAAAATGTAAAACATCGGCAGAAAAGTCCAGATTATGTGCCGTATAGGTACCGCGGATGTAATGCTCCTTTGTGCCGCGCTGATCGACAAACTTTTTGATATTCGTCATCACCTGCTCATATGAGCCCTGCCCACCGGCCTTGGGTCTCATTTTATCGTTAACTTCGGGGCGTCCGTCGAGAGACAGGACAACATTTTTCATATGGGCGTCCAAATACGCAATCTTTTCATCATCCAACAACATAGCGTTCGTTGTCATCGTAAGTCTGATGTCCTTATTGTGTTTAGGACCCTCCGTTTCACAGTATTCAGTCAAGGCCACGACCACAGACCAGTTCATCAGCGGTTCTCCGCCAAAGAAATCAATATCGAGATTGCGACGTTGGCCCGAGGTTTCAATGAGAAAATCGATAGCTTTTTTACCCGTTTCGACATCCAATAAACTACGTTTTCCCGTCCCGAAATCACCGGTTTCGGCAAAACAATATTTACAACGCAAATTACAGTCATGGCAGAGATGTAAACACATCGATTTGATGCGTGGCTCGTCAGGATAAAGCTGTTCAAGCCGCACTTCCTGGGGCTTGCGAAAAAGAACCCCCTCATCCTTTAAGGTCGCTATTTCCGCACGAATCTCTGCTAATTCATTTTCCGAGATGTTTTGATCAGCATGGAGCTTCGTCCAGAACACCTCCTCAGGTTCTGCGCCCGTTAATGCATCGTAAGCAGATAATACAGTAAAGCTGCTCTGATCCAGAAAAAGGAGTGCACCCGATTCGTTATCGTATGCCAGACAGTCGCCGTTTATTGTAAATGTATGTACCAAAGTGACCTCACATAAAAAATAGAATAGTTTTCGTTTGGGCGAAGACTATTCCATTTACTCTAAATTTTCAGAAATTAACGATCGTTTTCGCAGGGTTGGTTAGCTACGGTACAGGATGTCTTGCAAGCGGATTGACAGGAAGTCTGACATTCGCCGCAAGCTGCGCTGACTGCTTTACTTTCATTTGTTTGAGCAACCACTTGAATATGTTTCATGTTTTTCTCCTTACGCTTCGTCTGTTTTGGTTTTCTTTACAGAATTGATTGCTTCACGTTTATAGGTTACCAAAGTATTGGCTACACTGGTCGCTATCGTAATATCGTCATCTTTGATATTGACAACTTTACCAATCATTCCACCGATGGTGATGATGTTGTCGCCTACAGCCAATTTGGAACGCTGTTCTTTTTGTGCCTTCTCTTGCTTTTTCTGAGGTCTGATCATCAAAAAGTACAGAATGGCAAGCATACCGAGAGGCAAGGCCAAGGTTGGCAAAAGGCTGGCCAGACTGGTTCCAGCGGGTGCTGCTCCCGCAGTCAAAAGGGTCAGGGCTGATATCAAGTGCATAAGATCCTCCTAAGGACTTTCGTTTCAATTTGTATAGGATAGCATTCAGTGCTAAGGCGCGTCAATGAGATTTAGCGCCCCAATGTACAGCCTGATAGCTAAACATGAACAAGTTCCTGTAAGCTGTTAATGACCAATAGATCATCCTCCTGAATTTGCAAATCGCCTGTCGGAATAATCACTTCTCCCGCTCTTTCCAGCAACACAATCCTGGCATTATCGCGCAGTTTCAAATCACGTATGTAATGCCCGTGATAACGATCACCTTTTTCAACAACGCGCTCTGTTAATGTGATATTTTCCTGGTCAATATCGTAATGTAAGGCACTCAGAATCAAGCGATCGCCTTCTTCAAATACTGTTTTCCCATCCGGCATTAACTGCTTCTCTCCTCGTTCAACAATAATGACACGGATGTCCTGCGGCAAAAATACCTCCTGTAGAGAGAGTCCGATCCAAGGATGATCAGGATAAATTTTAGTCATTACAAAATGAATATTCTTTTCTTCACTATAATCCGTAAAGGTCTTCATAATATCGCCTTCGGGATCATACATCTTTGTCTTGATAGCTACTGTGGACATCAGTCCCCCTTGAACAGCCAGGGAAAGTAAAACGACGGTGAAGACTATATGAAATAGATCGTTCTCCAGTTGCGTCGTACTCACCGCAACAATGGCAAAAACAATGCTGGCTGCCCCGCGAATACCTGCCCAGGATACGACTAGCTTTTGCCTCAATGAGGTGTTGGGCATCAAAGACATGAGACCAAAGACACTCAACGGGCGAGAAATGAAGGTCATGAATAGCATGACAACTAAGGCAATTGGGAAAACGCGTAAAATGCTTTCATAATTAGAAAGTAAACCCAGAATAAAGAAGATGATGATTTGGGCAAACATGTTGATGCCATCGAAGAAAGAAACCAAATCGCGTCGCGAAGCAAATTCCTGATTGCCTAAAATGATGCCGATGACATAGACGCTTAAATAGCCGTTGCCGCTCAATAGCTCAGCTAAGGCATAACCCAATAAAGCAATGGCAATCGTGAATACTTCGTTACCGCCGCCTTGAAAAATAATATGGCGACGTTGCATCCAAACCACTATAACAGCGATAAGTCCGCCGACTAATAAGCCAACGACCACTTGTAAAAACAACATTAAGAATCCTTGGCCCGCCGTCATCCCCTCAACCATCAGAGACAAACAGACAATAGCTAAAATATAGGAAAAGGGATCATTTGAACCCGACTCCATTTCCAATAAGGAGTCCGTATTATCTTTTAAGGACAGTTTTCGTCGTCTCAGGATAGAAAAAACCGAAGCAGCATCCGTTGAACCGATGACACTGCCTAACAAAAAGGCCTCCAAAAGTGGGAAACCCAGCACGAAATGGACAAACAAACCGGTAATCGCAGCGGTCATGAACACACCGAAAGAGGCCAGAATTATGGCTTTGCCTGCGACCGGTTTCGCGGCGCGCCAACTCGTACCGAAACCGCCATAAAACATGATAAATATTAAAGCAATCGAGCAGACCGTATTGGCAAATTCAAAATTATCAAATGAAGGGAGCAGATTGCTGCTACCGACCAACATACCAAAAACAATAAATATTAAAAGCATGGGTATGCCGATTTTGTCTGAAACCGCGCTTAAGAAAACGCTCACCAGAACAATAATGCCGATAAAGACCAGAACTTCAATCATAACGACCTATCTCCTCTTAACCGCCAGATATTCAGCAGAAAACTTACTCTAATATAGCATAAGATTCGGAGATTAAAATCGCTGTAGATTTTATTTTTTTAATATATTTATTCTGTCTTAATTGCTTCGATAGCAGATAACTTGGTCGCTCGTTTTGCCGGAAAATATCCGGACAGTAAGCCAATGAATCCGCTGAAAACGACTGCCAGTACAATCAGCCAAAGGGGGATATATGAAATATCCGGTGGCGGCCCATCTGCTGCCATGCCCATCCCGCTTACGGCTGACATTTGCGGGCCTAACAAAGAGTTTATTAGCTTGGAAATCAAGAGGCTCAAGCCTACGCCTAAAGCACCTCCGATGGCACCTATCATGATGGCTTCGGTCAGAAATATTTGTCGAATACTGCGCACGGAAGCGCCGATGACTTTCATCACTCCGATTTCTCGTGTGCGCTCATAAATACTCATGACCATGGTATTGGTGATGCCAATTGCCGCCACCAATAAAGCGACAGAACCAATGCCTGCTAAAACCGCTTGAATGGTCGCCATTTGCTTGTTCATTTCGTTGACCATGTCCATCATGGAATTGCCATAATAACCCATGGCTTCTATTTGAGCTTTCACCTCGGCGACTTTCGATACATCGGAAACTTTAACACGAATCTCATCGTAAATATCTTTATTTCTTGTATTGTTTTGGGCATTTCCGTTCTGATTACTAGAGTTCTGTCCATTATTATTGTAAGCCATGACTTTCTCATGCTCTTTGTTGAGATAAACCATATCATCCATTAAAAAATAAATATTGCTTTCCCAGCCCGTATTTTTGTAAAGACCCACTTGGTTTAAACGGAAGGATTTGACCGTTTTGGAGCGACCACTCACGCTGTCATAGCTGTCAAAGTTAAGTTGCATACGCTGTTTAAGGAAATCCAGATCAATGTTTTCGCCGGTGCTCATAAAGCCGCCATTCCCTACCGGTTCCATTAAAAACATACCCATGTTGGAAGGCAGATAAATCTGTGGTCTGGTTTTGCTTTTTAAGTGCGGAGCAACGCCTTCAGTAGCAGTCAGATCGAAGGCTTCAAAATAACTGCTGTTGACACCAACATACTGAGGCCAAAAGGTGTATTTGCCGATCTTCATTTCGCCGCCAAATTTGGCACGCAGTAAAGGTTCGGCTGCTACCACATAGGGAATATTGCGAAAATCGGCCAGCGCCTGATCATTTAAAAAGGCGTTGGTATTTGTGTTATTGGGTCCGCCTGAGTTATTGCCGAAACTTTTGCCAAACATCGCGGCACTATTGACATTAATCGTTGTCAAAGAGCCCATACGTTCCATGCTTTGCATCGTGCTGCGATTAAGGCCTAAACCTAAGGAGATCATTACGATAATCGAGGTCGTGCCAATGAGCACACCGAGCAAGGTGAGGCTTGTTCTGAGCTTTCTGCGCCATAGGTTGCGCATGCTCATGCTTAATAAATCAAGCTTACTCATCGAGGTTTAAATCTTTCTGCAATTTCTTTTCTTTGCGTTTCTTTAAAACCGTGATCAGGATAATGAGTAAGAGCAAGGCCGCAGCACCGCCCCAAACCAGCGGATTCATGTAAAAGGGCTTCGCTTCACTTGGGGCTTCTCCGCCTTCCATGGAGGGGTCATAACCGGGCATGGAACTCGGATCAAATTCTGGCATGCCCATCACATTGACTGTAAACGCCTTTTCAATGGTATGGGTTTCGCCAGTTGAATCTTCGTAGCTGATTTTGATTGCCCCTTCGACCGGACCCTCCTGCATAGGCGTTAAGCTGGTGCTAAACATGCTGGAGGCGCCGCTGGCAAAATTTCCGACAAAACTACGCGCCGGGTCTGCCTGCATCGGACCGACATATTCGATCATCAGGTTACTGAGGCTGTCTTTGCCAACGTTATAAACGTTGTAGTCAAGATTCATAGCTTGGCCTACACTGGCTTCCTGCGGCAATTTAACTTCGTCCGCTTCAATCTTTGCTTCCTGAACCACGGGAATACCGATAGACTCATTGGCTTCCAGCTGATTGCCGTCTGCATCCTCATATTCGAATTTGACAAACATGGTGTAGTTCTTTGAAGCAACCGTCGGTCCAACGGCAAAAGTAATGCTCTTTTCATCCGTCGCGCCGGGTTCGATTTTTGCAATATAAAAGGTATTGGAACTGTTGACAGGGGTGAAAACATTCATCACCTGGGCGGCTGCGGCGTTGTCTGTTCCGCCAGTACTGGGTAAATCAGTGGAGAGAATAATTTTAATATTGCGACATGACTTATCCGCGTTCGTATTGAAGAATGTCAGATTGAGGGTAAACTCCTGGCCGGCTTTTGCCATTTTGGGATTGATATTGTATTTCGAAACAATCAGTTTAGGCTTGTTTTTCATGGAACTGGCACCCGTGCCCGCGTCACCGGCGCTGATATATGAACTTCCTCCCCCGTAGTAATCGACAGGGATATCCGGGGTGATACTGGGTTGAGGCATTTCCGCTTTTAAAAGTATAGGGTAAGTGTTTTCATAACCAGTAACTAGTGGGCATCCTGCAGGGTCATCGCCGCTAGGCTGAGGGGCAAATCGCAAAATCAAGGGAATCTCGGTTGAAAGATTTGTTAAGTCTTCTTTCGTAATGAGTTTAAAAACAAATACTTGCTCATTTTTTGCTAAAAAACTTTTCCTCTTTATAAGAGATTCTGGCACAAACTTAATCGGTTTCCCATCAGGGCCTAGAGGAATAGGAGTCACTTTTGGAGGTTCGGTAAATTTATGATTCAGTGTAAATGCAGAATTATCATCTAATCTAAGTTCAGCAACCATGTCATTTATATTTTTATCTAAAAGATTTGTGACTTGAACTACAAGTTCAAAAGCTTCACCGGGTGCGTAAACTTTCGTTAAATCATTGAGGATATCAACATTCACCACGGGGCCTGAATAAGGAACCGGAGTTGAAGTTGGAGATGGTTTAGTTGTTGTGGGCTCTGAGGAAGGTTTGTCTTCTTGAGCCGTTGTAGTTGTTGTACTAGTACCCGCATCACTTGGTGTAGTACTAGGTAGAGTTGTAGGACTTGTGCTTGATATGGGGATCGTCGTTGTTATAACACTGCCCGTATTACTAGTTTCATCGCTTGCAATTGTTGTTGGGCTCGTTGTACTAGTCGTTGTTACAAGGCTGGTGCTTTCACTGGGGTTAAGGCTTGTCGTAGAATTGGCATATACAGCGTTTATCGGCAACAAGCCAACAATTAATAGTGCTATGCAGACGCCCGCCATTATTTTCTTCATTTCTCTACCTCTTTCAATTCTTCACTTGTGTAACTATTCTCAACTGTTTTATTTTGCTCAGATTCTGAGCCCTTAGGTTTTGGAGCTTCCTCAAGTCCCTCATCGTGGAAGACAAAATCATGTGCTTCGAAGCCTTTTCTTTTGCCGGTATGAACGATACGATCCAGTTTGCCGTCACGCATATGAAAAGTGCGGTCGGCGTAGGGTGTGATTTCTTCATCATGCGTCACAATAATGAGGGTTTGATTGTTTTTTTCCGCCAAATCCGTGATGACTTGCATGACCTCCAAACTGGTTTTCGTGTCCAGATTACCCGTCGGTTCATCGGCGAAAATAATCTTCGGATGCCCAACAAAGGCTCTGGCAATCGAAACACGTTGTTGTTGGCCACCCGATAACTCTTTGGGCTTGTGTTTAAGGCGATCGCCCAGACCGACTTGCACCAGCATGTCTTTTGCCATTTTATTGCGAAGTTTCTTGGGGATGCCTTTAAAGGTCAGACCTAAGGCAACATTCTCCTGCGCATTCAGAGTCGGAATTAAGTTATAAGACTGGAAAACAAAACCGATATTCAGGCTGCGAAAGGCGGTCAGTTTATCTTCATTCAACTTCTCCAAATGGATGCCACTAAAGATAATTTCACCTTTTGTCGGCTTTTCCAAGCCCGCCAGCATATTAAGTAAGGTGGACTTCCCCGAACCGGAAGTGCCCAATACACAGACTCGCTCGCCCTTAGCGATGTCCATATCGACACCGTCCAAAGCGCGAATTTTCTCGTCTCCCATCACATAAATCTTATATAGATTGCGAGTTGAGATGTAAGCTTTCAAACGACTGCTCCTTTGTATCTGATGATTCTTTACCTGAATTCGCTCACAGCATATCAATTAGAAGCTAAAAAGCTGTAACAAGCACATCTCAAGTTAATTATATTTTAGATAAGTCGCAGTCTGATTTATTAAGATTGCCTTAATTCTTGGAACCAAAGCGCTGAAAAAAAGCTGTGGCAAAATCCTGAGCCCTATTCTCAAAAATTGCCTGTCGCAAGTTCTTCATCAAATCGGTCAGGAAATGTAAATTGTGGATGGAAGTTAGGCGTAGGCCGAACATCTCACCCGCCTTAATCAGATGACGAATATATGCACGGCTGTAGTTGCGGCAGCAGTAACAGCCGCAGTCTTCATCAATCGGTCGAAAATCTTCGGCAAATTGTTTATCGCGAATGATTTTTCGACCTTCATAAGTCAAGACACTCCCGTTACGCCCTATACGTGTCGGGAGTACGCAATCAAACATATCAATTCCGCGTAGGACAGATTCAATGAGGTAACCGGGAGTACCCACACCCATCAGATATCTGGGCTTGTTTTCGGGTAGGTGTGGACGAAGTACATCTAACATGGAATAGAGATCTTCAGCCGGTTCACCGACACTCAGCCCTCCGATACCAAAACCGGGTAAGTCGAAGGCTGTAATTTCTTTGGCGCTTTGTTCCCTTAAGTCGGCATAGGTGCTCCCCTGAATAATACCGAATAAAGCCTGCTCTCTTTCTCTGGCATGTGTCTTCACACATCTTTCAAGCCAACGCGTGGTGCGCTCTAAGGAAGCTTTCGCATAAGATTTTTCAGCCGGCCATGGCGTGCATTCGTCAAAGGCCATGATAATATCGGCACCCAAATCATTTTGGATCTGTATTGATTTTTCAGGGGTTAAGACGTGCTTTGAACCGTCGATATGTGACTTAAACGTCACCCCTTCTTCGTTGATATGTTTACGCTCACTCAGACTAAAGACTTGAAAACCGCCGCTGTCAGTCAGAATAGGACCATTCCAGCGCATAAACTGATGCAGACCTCCGGCGGCTTTGACAATTTTTTCACCCGGTCTCATCCAGAGGTGATAGGTATTCGAAAGTACCACACCGGCACCGATTTCATGCAATTCTTCTGGAGAAATGCCTTTGACTGTCGCTTGCGTGCCGACCGGCATAAAACAAGGCGTTGCAACGGTTCCATGGGGTGTAATGAGACGGCCGGCCCTCGCCCCGCTTTGTGTGCAGACATGTTCGGCTTCATAGCGTACAGGAAAATCAGACATACTTACTCCTCAAAATCATGAGCGATGGGAAAGCGATTTTTTCGATGAACATCGCGTCTCCGAAACTAAAAAAGCGATAGTGTTTATCAACAGCATAGCGATAGGCCATAAGCGTTTCATGATAACCGGCAAAAGCAGCCACAAGCATCAGCAATGTGGATTCAGGCAAATGGAAATTAGTAATTAAGACATCAATCGCTTTAAAACGATAACCCGGATAAATAAAAATGCGTGTCCATCCGGACTGGGCATGAATTCTACCCTCTTCATCGGCAACGCTTTCCAAAACTCTACAAGAGGTCGTACCGACCGCGATGATACGCCCTCCTGCTCTTTACAACGATTAATCTCTGCCGCGGCCTCTGCACTGATTTCAAAATACTCTTCATGCATCGGATGCTTTTTGACATCATCCACCTTCACCGGCCGGAAAGTTCCTAAGCCTACATGTAGAGTCACATAAACTAAGTGCACCGGTATTCTTTCTAGCTCTGCTAAAAGCGACTGGGTAAAATGCAGACCGGCAGTTGGCGCAGCTGCAGATCCATCATGCTTTGCATATACGGTTTGATAACGTTGCGGATCTTCCAACTGTTCGTGAATATAGGGCGGCAGGGGCATCTGACCCGCTTCATCTAAAATAGCTTCCCAAACACCTTCATACTCAAACCGCACGATGCGTTCGCCTTCTTCTAGCATTTCTTCGATGATCGCAGTCAGTCTGCCTGCTAAAAAGTCGATCTTAGCACCTGTTTTGAGCCTTTTGCCGGGCTTAACCAAAGCTTTCCAACGATTCAGCGAAAGGCGCTGCAGCAATAGCACTTCAGCGACAGCACCGGTCTCCTGTTTAACCCCGATCAGTCGCGCAGGAATCACTTTCGTATTGTTTAATACCAGGCAGTCGTTTGGTTTTAATAGTTGTGGCAAGTCACGAAAGTTCAGTTCGGAAACAGACTGAGCATTAAGATGCAGAAGCCGCGAGCTACTCCTGTCCTTTAGTGGATGCTGGGCAATTAATGCTTCGGGTAAATCATAATAGAAATCACTGGTTTTCATGCTGACTCTTTCGCTTCATTTTGTCCGGAATGCGATTATTCTGTGTTCTTTTATAACCGAAACCTGATTATAGTGCAGCATCCGATTGACTGCAAACAGAGGAATTGTAGGATGAGGTAAGTTATTTTGCGAGGTAAAAACGATGAAAAAAGCGTCTTTTCCGGCTCTGGTGTAGCCATTGTCACACCATTTACAGATGACAGCAAAGCTCAGATTGACTATGATACTTTTGCCGAATTGATTGATTGGCAAATTGCTTCCGGAACCGATGCGATTATTGTCGCCGGCACGACCGGTGAAGCATCCACGATGCCCGATGCCGAACACATTGAGCTGATTGCCAAAGCAGTTGAATTTGTTAACAAACGCGTGCCTACTGTCGCGGGCGTAGGCAGTAACGACACGGTTCATGCCATTAACCTTGCTGTTGAGGCGGAAAAGGCCGGTGCCGATGCGCTCTTGAGCGTCACGCCTTACTATAACAAAGCGTCACAAGAGGGTCTTTATCAGCATTTCGCTGCCACAGCTCAAGCCGTCAGCCTACCTATTATTCTCTACAATGTACCCTCTCGTACGAATTGCAACATCAACCCAACGACCTATCAGAGGCTTGCAGAGTTTGAAAACATCGTCGGGACGAAAGAGTGCAATTTCGGCCAGCTCGCTGAAACCATTGATCTTTGCGGTGATCGTTTGGATTATTATTCCGGTGAAGACGGTCTGGTTGTGCCGCTGATGGCCATGGGTGGCAAAGGCGTCATTTCGGTCTTGGCGAACATCTGTCCTGAGCGTATTAATAAACTGACACATGACTATTTGGATGGCAAGCATCGTGAAGCCGCAGCACAACAGGCGTCGCTGAGCCGTTTACTCCGTGCCATGTTCTGTGACATCAACCCAATGCCGGTGAAAGCAGCTTTGAATCTCATGGGTAAGAAAGCCGGTAAATGCCGATTGCCCATGTGTGATGTTTCTGAGTCCAATAAAGCCTTCATTGAAAAAACACTTAGAGAGTACGACATGCTTTAAGCGACGAACAAGACTCTGGATATAAGTTTACGAGGTTATCATGGCAATAAAAGTTCTGGTCGTCGGATTAGGCGGACATATGGGTCAGGTATTGGCAGATTTGTTGATGCAGGACGAACGTTTTGAATTGGTGGCGGGTTTGGATGCTTTTGCTACTAAAAACACCTACGCTCTGCCGCTTTTCAAGCGTGCGGCAGACATCAATGTCGCCTATGACGTACTTATTGATTTTTCCAATCCGGCGGTCTTACCTGAATTAAAAGAATTGGCTAAACGTGACGCTAAAGCGATGGTCATCGCCACCACCGGTTATAATGACGCGGAAATTGCTGAGCGTGACCACTTGGCGGAGCTGGTGCCGCTTTTTACTTCTGCAAATATGTCTTTGGGTGTCAATTTATTGGCCCGCCTGGCGAAAGACGCTGCAAAGATTCTTTATCCCGCCTATGACATCGAAATAGTCGAAGCACATCATCGCAGGAAACTGGATGCCCCCTCAGGCACAGCCTTGTTCCTCGCAGAGCAAGTTCGCTCTGCTTTAACTGATGAAATCGATTTTTGTTATGAGCGCGCTTCACGGCGTTTGGCCAGACCGCAAAATGAAATCGGTATCAGCGCGATTCGTGGCGGTACGATTGTCGGAGAACACGAGATTATGTTTGCCGGTGAAGATGAAGTAATCAGCCTCAAGCACAGTGCCGGGTCTCGAAAACTTTTTGCTGCCGGAGCAGCTTCGGCCGCAGCCTTTATTAGTGCAAAAGCGATTGGCCATTACGACATGAATGATTTACTCAGTGAAATTCTGGATAAGGGATAATGATTATTGTAATTAAAGCGCTTTAGGCTCTTGATAATTTGCCTTGAAAACTTCCAATTCCTGTCTGGCCCGATCAACGATAGCTGCCTTACGCTGAGCCTTCTTTACCTCTGTTTGAAGTGCGGGCAGTAAACCAAAATTGGCATTCATTGGCTGAAAACTCTCCGCTTCTGCTTCGGCGATGTAATGTTGCATGGCGCCCATCATGCTGCTGCGCGGTAAGATGAAGTTACTTTTGCCTGTAAAATATTGAGACGCGACATTTCTGGCTGCAACCAAACCGGATGCGGTTGACTCAACATAGCCCTCTACCCCACTGATTTGCCCGGCAAAAAAGAGCGTCGGTGACTGTTTGAGTGAATAGTCCTTTGCCAGCAGGAGCGGCGCTTTTAGAAAGCTGTTACGGTGCATCACGCCATAACGGGCGAATACAGCATTTTCCAATCCCGGAATCATGCGAAACACACGTCGTTGCTCCGGAAATTTTAGACGTGTCTGAAAGCCCACTAAATTATACAGGCTTGCCGCCGCATTATCCTGGCGTAATTGCACCACCGCATAAGGGCGCTTTCCCGTTCTGGGATCGCGCAAACCGACAGGTTTCATCATACCGTAGCGGATGGCATCCGCTCCTCTTTTTGCCATCACTTCGATGGGCATGCAGCCTTCGAAGACTTTGTCAAAATCCTTCACTTCAGCTAATTCAGCGTTAATTAATGCCTGGTGAAAAGCCGAATATTCTGCCTCGGTCATGGGACAATTAATATAGTCAGCCGAACCTTTATCATAGCGGGACTGTTTAAAAGCCACACGAAAATCAATGGAATCCGCTTCAATAAGCGGTGCGGCAGCATCAAAAAAATGCAGACTTTCCTGGCCTACAAATGACTGAATATCTGCAAGTAACTGTGGATCCGTCAGTGGACCGCTGGCGACAATACAATAATTCCCTGCACTGTAAACCTCTGCCAGACGCTCAACACGTTGTGCGATTACTTCTATGTGCGGGTGCTCGCGTATGATACGACTGACCTCTGCACTGAAAGCCTCACGGTCGACTGCCAAAGCACCTCCGGCAGGAACCGCATTGCGATCCGCACAAGCCAGAATCAAAGAATCAAAACTTCGTAACTCTTCCTTTAACAAACCTACTGCATTCTCGCTTTGATTGGAACGTAAGGAGTTACTACAAACCAATTCGGCAAAATCCGCACTGTGATGAGCCGGGCTCATATATAGTGGCTTCATCTCGAAGAGCTTAACCGGAATTCCTAATTGTGCAAGCTGATAAGCCGCCTCGCATCCTGCCAAGCCGGCGCCAATCACATTGACGGCAGGCCGTTTAGTGGATTCGGCCATCAACTGTTCTGCTCCTTAGCTTTACGTGCGTTCGTTTTTGAAGTTTTAGCCGGTTCATCCCCTTTTGTAGCGCTATCGGTTTTGGCCGTTTTTGCTTTGCTCGCCTTTGCTTTACTTTTTTCGACTGCACCTGCGGTACTTTTTGTTTCTTTTTTCACACGCTTATTCGTGTCACAGTCAGCATTGCTACACTTCGGATAACTGCGACCGCGGAAACGTTTCATCACCATATAGGAGCCACAGCTCTCGCAAGTTTGGCCATCGATAGGTACATCCCATGAAATGAACTTACAATCCGGGTCAGAACCATCTTTCGCACAAACATAAAATAGACTTCCGCGTTTCGATTTGCGTGAGACGACATCAGCGCCACAAAGCGGACAATGCGCACCGGCCTTCTCCACAATGTTACGCGTATATTTACACACGGGAAAATTGGAACAGGCGATGAATTTTCCAAAGCGTCCGTCTTTAATAAGCAATTCGCCCTTCTCACAACTTGGGCAGGATTCGCCGGTCTTTTCTACCGGCATTTGCACGCGCTCAACATTGCTCTGCGCATCGTCAATAAGTTGGTGAAAGGGACCATAGAACTCTCGCAAAACTTCCGTCCAATTGGCTTCACCTTGCTCCACTTTATCAAGTTCATCTTCCATCTGTGCCGTAAATTTTACATTGATGATGCTGTCAAAATTGTCGCGTAAGAGTTGTGTCGTCACAAAGCCTAGATTGGTCGGCACTAGCTGCCGTTTATCTTTTTCTGCGTAATGTCGAGCCAAAATGGTCGATATCGTCGGCGCATAGGTTGAAGGACGACCGATGCCCTCTTCTTCCATAGCCTTGATGAGTGAGGCTTCGGTATAGCGCGGGGGCGGTAAAGTGAATTTTTGTTCAGGCAAAAGTTGACCCAACAGTAACGCTTCATTTTCCGTCAGTGGCGGAATAGACTGCTTGCTTTCAGATTTATCTTCTTCCGTATCATTTTCTTGTTTATCGATGACCATGTCAGCGTAGGCCGCCAAAAAACCGGGGAAAACGATGTGTTCACCGTTGGTACGAAAAATCTGAGATTCAGCCAGTGTGTCAACCACCATCGTATCAACCAGTGCCGCAGCCATCTGTGATGCCAGGAAACGCTCCCAAATTAACTTATAAAGTCTGTATTGATCATTACTGATAACTTCACGGACCCGCTCCGGACCAAATTCAAAATGCGCCGGTCGGATGGCTTCGTGCGCATCCTGAGAAGCATTCTTATTCTTATAGAAACGTGGTGAATGCGGTAAATACTTTTCCCCATAGCGGCTGATGATTAGTTCCTTAGCGGCGGCTTGGGCTTCTGCTGAAATTCGCACCGAGTCCGTTCGGATATACGTGACCAAAGCGGTCGGCCCGACACCCGGCACCTCTACGCCCTCGTAGAGCTGTTGCGCAACGCTCATGGTGCGTCTTGAGGTGAAACCCAGACGACGCGCAGCTTCCTGCTGTAAAGTGCTCGTTGTGAACGGCGCATAGGGCTGACGCTTTTTTTGACCTTTCTTAATAGAATAAACAGACCAAGCAGCTTTTTCTACCGTGGCAATGACTTCATTGGTCATCTGCTCATTGAGCAATTTAACTTTTTCAAGTTTTCCTTTGTTGTTCAGTTTACCGTGGTAAAACGCCTTAAAACTTTCGTTGGTCTTGGTGTTAAGTAGCACCGCTAAATTCCAGTATTCTTGTGGCACAAAAGCCTTGATGGCTTCTTCACGTTCAACCAGCATTCTTGTGGCAACAGACTGGACACGGCCGGCAGAAAGCCCCGTGCGAATTTTTTTCCAGAGTAAGGGGCTTAGTTCATAACCGACAAGACGATCCAAGATACGGCGTGCCTGCTGGGCGTTAACTAAATCCAAGTCGATTGAGCGAGGTTGTTTAACGGCCTCATTAACAGCCTTGGCCGTAATTTCGTTAAACGTCACACGATTTTTATCTTTAGGGTCAACTTTTAAGACATTGGCCACGTGCCAAGCGATGGCTTCACCTTCTCGGTCAGGGTCAGTCGCAATTAGAATTTCTTCTGCCTCAGCAGCAGAAGCCTTGAGCTCACGAATGACTTTGTCCTTACCCTTCATATTGATGTATCGTGGAGTAAAATCATTCTTGACATCAACACCCAGAGAGCCGGATGGTAAATCACGGATATGGCCGACTGAGGCCGTTATTTTATAGTCTTTACCCAAATAGCGACCAATGGTTTTGGCTTTGGCAGGCGACTCGACAATAACAAGTTTTTTTCCCATTTCTTCTCCATCCAATAACAGAACGTCCTTATCTCCACCTTTTTGGGCGAAACAACCTATATATATCGTATTAAACTTGTCCTGTCAAAAGATATTCGCCTCCTGAAAAACTCAACAAACCCAATTCGTCAAGCCGTGTTAAAGCCCAATACACCTCGCTGACAGCCAGCATTTCTTGCTCAGCCAGCGCTTCAGCACTATAGCTTTTCTTGCTCAGGCAAGTCGCGATGTATTTTAAAAGCTCTAGTTTTTTCTCACTCAGATCTTCCTTCGTATTCAGTTCTGTAATTCTCTTTTGGTCGTTTAAGCCTATCCGCAAAACACCCTGAGCTTGCATTTCAGTTAGGAAAAGATCCGGTTCATGTAATACATTGGCGCCAGCAGCAATCAGTGCATTGACGCCTTTGCTTTGCGGGTTGAAAATATCACCCGGTACAGCCCAAACATCACGACCTTGCGCCAAGGCCTGTTCTACCGTAATCAATGTGCCTGAACGCTGCGAAGACTCAATCACAACCGTGGTCCTACTCAGTCCGCTCATAATACGATTGCGCGCAGGGAAATATTGACGGTAAAGGACACTTCCGCTCGGGTGTTCCGAAATAGCCCCTCCTTCTTTACAAATCTCTGCAAATAAAGACCTATGATTCTTGGGATAAACATCATCCAGAGATGAAGCAAGCACGCTGATACTTTGGCCACCCGCTTTGACTGCTGCTTCTTGGGCACAGGAATCAATGCCATATGCCAAGCCTGAAACCACCACGCCCTTGTTTTTGGCAATTTCTCCCCCGAGTAAGCGCGCTATTCTCAATCCATAATCACTCGGTTTTCGCGTACCTATCAAGGTGATGCAGGCATTCTGATAGTCATATGCACGTCGAAAGATTTCCCCTTTCATGAACAAAACCACCGGAGCAGCTGGAATTTCAGCCAAAAGCCTGGGATATGACTCATCGCCTAACAATGTGCAATACTGTCCTGATGCAAAGCTCTTGCGATGTATGGCAAAATCTTCTTCCTGAAGTTCGGCAAAAATAAGATAGTTCAGAAGTTTTTCTTCAATCACATCTCCATAATAAGACCTAATATATTCACTAAAGCGTTTGTTCTCGGAAAAGTGCAAGCCAGCTTTTCTTATGTCATGCAATATGCTTAATACTTCTTTTGATTTCAGGAGATGTTTGTCTAAACATGAAACCAATAGACTGGCGAAAACAAACGCTTGCTCATCAGGAGAACTAAAACGCATACGCGTTACCTCCTATAAATCTTTAAAATCAGTGATGATATATTGCGATGCCTCTAGCACATGTTCAGCTTTTACAAAATCTGCTAGTTCCAAATCAGCAATACTGCGAGCAAGTTCCAGAGTTTTACGATAGAGTCGTAGCGAGAGGCGTCGTCGTTCCGCCACCCCTTCGGCGAATGCTAAAGCGTCCGGTAAGAGTGCGAAGTCATCGAAGATGCTGTTTTGCATATTTTTTCGGATTTGAACATTCATTTCGTTTCTCTTGGCTCTGCGAGATTCTCGAAATAATTTGGAACGTGTCAAAACAGATCGGATTACGCCAAGATCCAATGTCTTTTCGCGGCTAATGCTGCCGCGCTGATCTTCTGGCTTGGGACAACGCATACGTAACCACATATCAAAACGTTCCCTGAATGCGGCATGAAGCTTATTAAGATGTCTGAAAACATCCCCTGCCAAACAAACACAGCTACCGTCTCGTTCAAAATACCGACCACAGTTACAGGGATTGCCACTGGCCAAAACCAAACGGTAGCGAACATCTTGCTCAGACTTGTAATCTTCATTAATGTTCAATTCTTGTCGATCGAGCAATTCCTGGATAAGCGAGATTTGCGCTGTGCTCATTGCATTGATTTCTTCAATGAGAAAAACTCCATAAGCGGATAAATTCCAGCTACCGAATTGCTTTCCATGAACACCAAGAACCTCACTTTTTTTCATACTGGGGAACATGGTTTGTAAGGGAGGCTGCGCTACTACTTGCCAATTAACATCTTCCTTCTCTGTCATGCTATTCATAATCAGCAAGTTCAACTGCTCTTTTTCGCTTAACGGAGGCATCATATAAGGAGCCAAGCGTAGTAGTTCAGATTTACCTGAGCCGGGTGTACCCATAAAACAAAGGGGATGACGCCCTAACACTGCAATTTGCAGAGCCCTCAGGGCTTGTTCTTGTCCCGGAAGAACAGCCACTTTCTCTCCTGCTGTTACCTGAGTACTCAAACTCAGAGGTACTTGCTTCAACTGTTCATGCATCGCCTTTGAACGTAAGTCAGAGATATTATTAATTAAGCAGACATCAGGCAGAGGTGTGATACTTAGCTCACGCACAAAATTCCCACATAGGACAGAGAGCCTCTCTCTTTTTATAAAGGCCAGACAGGCCATTGCTTGGCTAAATATGACAAGTTCACCATTGATGCTCACCATTCCTAAATAAATTAGGGATCGATCTAGCATGATTTGACCGGATACATTCAAGATGCCCGCAATAATGGGTAAATCAAGCGAACCGTGGTAGTCCAAACGCTCGTGTAAGCCACTTGATATTGTGATACGTTTTCCCGGCATTTTATAGCCGGCATTTTTAATTGCAGCTGTAATTCTCAGTCGCGCATCATTCACAGCAGCCCCGCTGAAACCGATGAATTCAAGTCGCGGCATGCCTTGCATCAGGCTAATTTCCAATTCTATGAGTCGGATATCCAGCTTATCCACTGCGACAACGGAAAGATTGATAAAGTTCTTACGCGCTGCCGCATTTACTTGGGTTTGAACAGCGTTTAGATTGCTCTGTATTCGCAGATTGGCTATTTTATTACTGGCAAAATCTTCCATGGCACTGCTTTCTTTCTGTCTTTTGTCCAAATCTTAGCGTCCTTTCAGCACAAATAAACCAATTCAAAAGCGACGATTTCTCGCAAAATTTCCTTTTAGTTGATAAAAGATGTAGAATCGTGTGGATAAAAATCTCGGAGGACACATTATGCAACTCGGCATCGTCGGACTGCCCAACGTCGGAAAAAGCACACTTTTTAATGCGATTACACAAGCCGGAGCGGAAGCTGCCAATTATCCCTATTGCACCATTGAACCGAATGTCGGTGTTGTTGCGGTACCGGACGAGCGTTTAGACCGTCTCGCTGAAATGTATCATCCTGAAAAATACAGTCCCGCCATCGTAGAGTTTGTCGACATCGCCGGTCTTATTGCCGGAGCAAGCAAGGGTGAAGGCTTGGGCAATAAGTTCTTGGCCAACATTCGTGAAGTTGACGCCATTGTTCATGTTGTGCGCTGTTTTGAAGACAGCCAAGTCATTCATGTTGCCGACAGCACCGATGCCCAACGGGATATTGAAACCGTCAATCTGGAGTTGATTTTTGCCGATATTGAATACTTGGAAAAACGCCGCGACAAACTACAAAAGCAATTGAAAGCGGATAAGAGCCTGGCTGCTGAAGTAGCCCTCTGCGACCGCTATCTCGCAGTTTTGGAAGAAGGCAAATCAGCCAGAACACTCGAACTGGATGCAGAAGAAAAAGATTTGGCCAAACATATCAGTCTGCTCTCAGCCAAACCCGTGCTCTATATCGCCAATGTGTCGGAATCTGAGGCCGCTTCTGCCCAAGGCAACCCGCATTATGAAGCCGTCAAACAGATTGCCGCAGCTGAGGGTGCCGAAGCGCTTTCCATCAGCGCCAAAATCGAAGAAGAAATTGCCGCTCTCGATGCCGATGAAAAGCAGCTGTTTCTGGAAGAATTAGGATTGCAGCAATCAGGTCTCGACCGCATTATTTTGGCCGGTTACCGTCTCTTAGGTCTCATTTCGTATTTAACGGCAGGTCCTAAAGAAGTACGCGCCTGGACAATTACCAAAGGCACAAAAGCACCTCAGGCAGCAGGTAAGATTCATAGCGATTTTGAAAAAGGTTTCATTCGCGCGGAAGTGGTCGCATATAAGGATCTGATGACTTGCGGCTCCATGGCCGCTGCCAAAGAAAAAGGGCTGGTGCGTTCTGAAGGTAAAGAATATGTTTTCCAAGATGGGGACGTGGTTCTTTTCCGTTTCAATGTCTAATTTCGACGCTGAATCGGGTATAGACATGTACTTTGCCTGCTGAGTTGATCGTTAAATCCTAATCCCACGACTTACGAGTTCACGCTCGCTAAATTCGTCTAACGACTCATACAACTCGTCCAAAGTCCCGTTATTGGTGATGACTTCACTGGCCAGAGCGGCATACTCCTCTCTGGTCATTTGCATGGCGATGCGCCTCAAGGCTTCCGTTTCCTGCATACCACGTGCGGCAAGACGCCGCAAGCGCAATTCATCGTCGGTCCAGATCACGAGCACATAATCGCATTGGTCTAAAAAGCCTTCCTTTACTGGGATAGGTACATCTAATACAATCAACTTCGCTTTAGACCTTCGCGCACGCTTAACGGCTTCACCCAGTTCCGCCAGCACATGGCGATGCACGATGGCGGACAGTTGATCCAGCTTCTTCTTATCATTAAAAACAATACGGGCGACCTCCGCTCGGTCCATCGCCCCCTCTTCATCCAGAATTGATTCACCGAAGAGCGCTATCACTTCATTTAGGGCCTTACCCCCTTTTTGAGTAACGGCAAAAGACAGCTGATCGGCGTCTACAACTTCTATATCTTTATCCCTAAAATAAGCTGCTGCCGCGGACTTCCCGCAACCGATTCCTCCGCTTATACCCAGCACAAACATCTTTGGCCCCTCGTTTCGTACAATTTACTGTTTTGCGTCAAACCAGTTTTGGCCGATGGCGACTTCTGCTTTAAGCGGGACCTTTAGCGACACGACCTCTTCCATGGCTTGCTTTAAAAGTTGCGCCGCTGCTTCAGCCTGATCCTCCCGCACTTCGAAAATCAGTTCGTCATGCACCTGGCTGACCATGCCTGCATCAATATGAGCCTTGGCAAAAGTATCCTCCGCATTTAGCATCGCCATGCGAATGATATCCGCTGCAGTCCCCTGCACCGGTGTGTTCATCGCTGCGCGTTCACCAAACTGTCGCACACTGAAGTTTTGTGATTTCAGTTCTTCGATATAACGTCTACGTCCAAAGAGGGTCTCTACGTAACCCTGTTCCTTTGCTGCGGCAATTTGCCCATCCATGAAGCGTTTTACACCCGGATATTGCTCGTGGTACTCCTCGATGTATCGTTTTGCCTCGCCTACTGAGGTATCCAGATCTTGTGAAAGTCCGTACGCCGAAATACCGTAGATGATGGAAAAATTGACGGTCTTGGCCACCGCGCGGTGCTTCGCTTTGACCGTATCTTCAGCGATGGAAAAGAGATGCGCGGCTGTACGGCGGTGAATGTCCTTATCCTGACTGAAAGCTTCGATCATTGCCGGCTCATCTGCCAGATGAGCGAGCAGGCGCAGTTCGATTTGTGAATAGTCCGCATCAAGCAAAAGATAGCCTGCCTTCGCTTCAAAAGCACGGCGAATTTCTTTGCCCATTTCGTGTCGCACCGGGATGTTTTGTAAATTAGGATCTTTACTGGAAAGACGTCCGGTACTGGTGTAATTCTGGCTAAAGTAGCTGTGAATACGGCCGTCTTCAGCGGCGATATATTTTTTCAAGCCGACAATAAACGTACTGTCAAGTTTGGCCTGTGCCCGATAGGCCATAATCAAATCAATCACAGGATGGGCGTTGCGTAGCCGCTGCAGTTCACTTAAGTCCGTCGAGTATTGTTTGTTTTGCCCTTTTTTTCCGCTGGGCAAGCCTAATTCTTCATAGAGTACAACAGCCAACTGTTTTGGGGAATTGATGTTGAACGCATGCCCGACCCTGGCATAAATGCTTTCTTCCAGAATTTTTGTATTTTCGGCAAAACGCAGATGCAAGTCGTCTAGTACTTGTGGATTAACCAAAAAACCGCGTCTTTCCATTAGCCCTAAAGTTCTTGCCAAGGGCATGTCCACTTCCTTTGCCAATTTGGCCAACTTTTTGTCCTCTATTAGCGGATTTAGATTTTCAAACAAAGCCGGTAAGTGCCCGAGTTGCATTCTAGCCCAGCCTTTTTCATCCTCAGGCTCCGTTAGCTGCACTTTTTCCAAAGTATGCACACAAAGAGAACTAAAATCTTTTAAATCACCCTTATCTGCGGCAAGGTAAGCAGCTGTCTCCACATCAAATACTTCTTGTCTTGGGTCTAAGAGCGCTTCGCGCCAGGCATCCTTGGAACGATAAACAATCATTGGCAGTTTTGATTCATACAGAGCACTTGCCAGCTGTTCACGTTCGCTCATTTCCGTCGGACAGGGGGCAAAGCAGTGCAGTATTTTAAGATCATTTTTCAATGAAAAATGACGGCGTCCCTCGTCATTCAAAGTAAAGGAAATCCCTAAGTAGGCATCTTGAGTCAGTAGCGGAGCGGCTTGTTTCAGCGTTTTATAGGGTTTAGCAGAACTACTGAAGGCAAAATAAATCTGTTTATCATCCAGAAATCGGGTCAAGCCGGAAATTTGCTTTACAAATGCAGAAAAGCTCTGCTCGACTTCATGAATTTTCAGCCCTGAGGACTGCCCCTCATCTGCTGTATTGAGATCTACGAAGTCCAGCTTCATGCGACTCAGTAGCTGTGACATATTGAGTTCACTGAGCAATGCCTGCAGTTCTTTTGCGGAGGGTGGCGGCGCAAGCTGAAAAACATCAGGCGTCGCATAGTTTTCAGGCAAAGGTACATACACATTGATCCTGCTGAGATATTGTGAAAGATGGGCTTGCTCACGGTTGTCTTCAATGCGCTCCTTCAATTTACCCTTTAATTCAGCGCTTTTGGCATATACCTCATCGAGACTACCATACTCGCTGATCAGCTTAAGTGCGGTTTTTTCACCGACTCCCGGAACGCCGGGTATATTATCGGAACTGTCACCCATCAGGGCTTTAACATCGACAAACTGCTCCGGCTCAACCCCATAGCGCGCTCTGAACGTTTCCCTATCATAACGCGTATAAGCCCCCATTGAGGCTTTAAACGGCGGCATGATGACATGGGTCTTATCTGTGATACATTGAAACGTATCCTTATCACCGGTCAGAATTTCGACTTCCATGCCTTCGGCTTCTGCGATGCGGGCATAGGTGCCAATCAGGTCATCCGCTTCATAGCCGGCAAGCTCATAACGCGGCACACCCATCGCATCCAGAAGTTCGCGTAAGATGGGCATCTGCTCTGCGAGGTCTTCGGGCAACGGGGGTCTTTTGCCCTTATAATCGGCAAACTCATCATGACGAAAAGTTTTTTCGGCAGTATCAAAAGCAACACAGACATGTGTGGGCGCCAATTCCTTGAGGTATTTAAGATACATCATCATAAAGGTATGTAGTGCACCCGTCGGGACTCCTTGTGTGCTAGTCAACCTGGCTCCGCTTCCCTGTCCGAAGAAAGCCCTGAATAAGAGACTGTTACCATCAATTAACAATAATTTTTCCATAGATTCCTCAATATTTATTTCTATAAGAACTCGGCAAAATTTACCCAGGGTTCCTGTACCGGTGGCTTCGACTCCAACACAAGGCGCGTCTTGCTAACCGGATGCTCGAAAGCAAAGCGCGTCGACCATAAAGCAACCGAATCACCGGACTTCGCTTTCGCCCAGGCCGGGTTGTAGCGATAATCACCCCATAAGGGCCATCCTGCATCAGCCAATTGCACACGAATTTGATGCGAGCGCCCAGTCTGTAGGCTGATTTCAAGCAAGGCATAGTTCAGACGTGTGTCGCTTTGCAGACATTGATAGTTAAGGCTAGCGCTTTTGGCAAAACGCGCTTCTCTGCTCCCTGCCTCGACCACCCTGGTCTGATTTTCTTTACGGTTTTTCAGCAGTAAATCTTGCAACTTCCCTTTTTTCTCGCCTGGAATCGCGGTTGTGACCGCCAGGTACGCTTTCTCAGTTTCATGCTTGCGCATCTGCTCAGCGAGGCGAGACGCCGCTTTGGATGTCTTGGCTAATAAGAGAACTCCGCCAACCGGTTGGTCCAAGCGATGGACTAAGGCCAAATACACAGCTCCCGGTTTCTGATCGCGTACTTTAATTGCTTCTTTTAGTTGGTCTAATAAATTATCCTTAATGCCTTCACCGCCTTGGCAACTCAGGCCAATCGGTTTCATGACTGCCAAGAGATGGTTATCTTCATAAAGAATGTGGATGCCTGCAAGTTTGTCTTTGTTTTTACCTGAATTCACATTACGCAATTCGCACCGCCTCAAACATCGTGCTCATATTCGTTTGCACTGCTTTCATATTCGTTTAGTCTTTTGCCATACTCCCGAAAAGCTCTGCAATTGCGCATTTTTCAGGGTCGTTTATAATTGAATAACAATCTAATCATAACAAATTCTTGCCTTGGAGGCACAAAAATGTCAAAAGCACTACACATCCTTATCTGCGACGATGACCCTGTGGTTCACGAATCACTGAGTATTTATTTTAAATCAGAACAATTCGACTATTCTTCTGCTTATAACGGCGTCGAGGCTATCGAACTTTTCGAAAAAATCCATCCGGATTTGATTATTTTAGACCTGATGATGCCGGAAAAATCCGGTACCGATGTGTGCCGCGAAATCAGAAGAACCAGCAATGTACCAATCATCATGCTGACGGCAAAAGGTGAAGAAATCGACCGCGTCCTGGGCTTGGAACTTGGTGCGGATGACTATATTGTCAAACCCTTCAGCCCCCGCGAAGTAGTCGCACGCATCAAAGCGGTTTTGCGTCGTTTTAGTGAAACAAAAGAAACCAGCGCGGTCTTACGATTTGATGGTCTGGAAATCAACTTGGATAATTATCAAGTAAAAGTGATGGGTGAAATCATCCCTTTCACACCAAAAGAAGTCGAGATTCTTCATCTGCTCGCCTCGCATACCGGCCAGGTCATGGAACGCGAACAGATTCTCAATAAGGTCTGGGGATACGACTATTTCGGTGATACGCGCACGATTGATACACATATCAAGCGTATCCGTCAAAAGATTTCCGTCCCTGAGGCGACCTGGTCTTTGATTACCGTCTATGGTGTAGGTTACAAATTCGAGGTCCAGCACTGATGCAAAACAGCATCATTATGCGCAGGGTTCTGAGCCTGCTTATTGTGACGCTATTACTTTCTGCCGCATTAACCGCGGTCTTCTATTCTCTCACCTCAAATGTAGTTTTCACGCGCATTTCGACAGCTGACTACCGACAAAAGGCGGAATATATTGCCGCAAAATCGTCAGCATTTGATAGTGGCAGCATTTCTTCCACCTCTTATGAATCGATTCTTGAAAGTGCTCCGGACATGCTCAACGCTTCCGTTGCGGTCCATTTTTTTCCACGCTCCAATTCTGTCCTGGTCTATACGCCAAGCAACAGAAGCCTGACCGCAGAAGAGCTGGATGAAATTAAAAAGATGGTTGCAGAAACGGCTTTTCCCTTGCCCATCGAAGGTTACTATTCGAAACACGTTTATCTCGGTGATAAAAAAGTCGATACCTTGTTCGTCGGTGTACCTATTATGGTAAGTGATAAAAGCAGTGGTGGCCTGGCAGTAGGTGGCATGGTCTACATTATGCGTTCTTTTCAGGAAATCAAAGCGAGTCAGAGTTCCCTTAACTTTTCTCTCATCTTTGCTTCCTGTGTGGCTTTCTTACTGATGATGGCCCCTACCATATTCGCAGTTTCTACTGTTTTGAGACCCCTGCGTTCCGTGAGGAATGTGGCAATTGCGATGGCGAACGGCAACTTTTCACTGCGTGCCGACAGCTCACAGCAGGGTGAAATCGGCGAACTGGCTGCTTCGGTCAATGATTTGGCGTCCGCCCTAGATCAATCTATTTCTGCTTTGATGATTGAGCGCAATAGGCTGCAACAGATTTTGGACGGCCTTTCCGAGGGAATATTGGCTACATCGGCTGACTTAACCATTACGCACTTAAACCCAGCGGTGAAAGCTCTTTTCGAAAACATCCGTCAACACGACAATGGTGTAAAACACGAACCGCTTGATGAGGTGGATTTTGCTAATGATGAGGAAGAATTGAATCTCAGCAGACTGGATTTAGACAATAGTATTGTCCGTGATATCGCACAGTTATACAGAGACACCATGACAAGCCGTTCTTATGAAAGTCAGATTTTCACTATCGGAGACCAAGTGGTGCAATTACAGGTCTCACCGCTCTTAGACAATAAATCACATGTAATTGGCGCTGTCGGACTGTTCCGCGACATTACAGCAACGGAAAAGTTGGAGCAAACGAGGCGTGATTACATCGCCAACGTTTCTCATGAACTGCGCACACCGCTTACGGCATTGCGTGGCTTGATTGAGCCATTGTCTGATGGTTTGGTCACCGAAAAAGAAGATCAAGAACGTTATTATCGCATCATCCTCGATGAAACACTGCGCCTTTCCCGTCTGATTGACGACATGCTTGAGTTATCCAGACTTCAAGCGGGTACTCTGTCCTTGAAAATGTCTGTATTTGATTTGGGAGATGTCTTGGACAATTTACGCAATAAGTACTATTCGTTAGCCAAACAGTCAAAAGTCACTTTGCGCTTCCCCGAAAATGACAGTTACACTGCTGTATATGGAAACGCAGACCGCACCGAACAGATTCTGGTTATTCTCATCGATAATGCGTTTAAATTCACACCACAAGGCGGAGAAATTAACATCTTTATTTTAGACGCAAAAGATAAGTTGGAAATCTCCGTTCAGGATTCCGGCAAAGGCATTGAACAAGCCGACATCACCCATATTTTTGAACGTTTTTACAAGGCAGACAAGTCGCGTGGCAAATCCGGTACAGGTTTTGGTTTATCCTTCGCACGTGATATCATGATAGCCATGGGCGAAGAAATCTGGGCAGTGAGTAAACCCGGGCAAGGAGCGCGCTTCACCTTTACTTTAACAAAGGTTACTAGAACAGATGAAGCGCCACAGGATAATATTCCGTTACTGACAAGCGATATCACATTTAAAACGGATGAGGAAGATGACTCGCCTATTTGAGTGATTCTGAGCGATTTCTCCTCTTTCGATCAAGAGATAGAATTAGCGCAGCCAGAAGCAGTAAGGCCGACCATACGCCTTTTTGCTTATGCTCCTCACCCGTTCTGGGGATGACGGGAATGAGTTCATTTTTCACGCTGAGTTTGAGCGGGTTGCTGATGCCGTTGTTGACCTTCAGCTCGATGCTCATGTCCTTCATGGCTTGGTAGCCCTTCGGGCTTGTGGTCTCTTTCAAGACGTACTTGCCGGTAGGCAGATAGTGCATGAAGATGTCTCCGTGTTGGGTGGTGCTTAAGGTATCCAGTTTGCCGTTGGCGTCTGCAATGTAGATGCCATCCACGAGCGTCCAGGTGACTTTGACACCAGCATCGGTAAAGAGCTGGAAGCCTACGCCCTTCATGGCTTCGTTTTTCTCGTTGGTCTTCTTGATTTCAAAGCGTGTGGGTTCGTCCGTGAACTCTGTTGTGCCTTCCACCGTACCGTCTTTGTTGATGGTGAAGGTAAAGGTTTCTTCGTTCAGGGTGTAGCCATACGGATGAATGGTTTCTTTGAAGGTGTAGGTTTTGCCACCCTCTAAGCCGGTGATGACCGTCTTGCCGTTTTCGTCTGTTTTGCCTTTGAAGACTTCCTCACCCTTGTCATTGTAGATGGTGATTTCGGCGCCTTCCACGGGTTTGCCATCTGTGAGGTCTGACTTTTCAAGCTCAACGACTATAACTTCGTCAATCATGGTCACCTTGTGGGCTACGCCTGTATCGGTGATGATGAACTCGATGTCGCTTGCGACTGCATAGCCGATCGGGGCTAAGTCTTCATGCAAGGTGTAGGTTTTTCCAACTTCCAGTTTGGTGATGAGGTGCGGGGTTTCGGTTGAAATCCATTCCTCTACCACTTTGCCCTGGTCGTCTAGGACTTGCATGGATGCTCCGGGTAGTTCGTTTCCGGATACGTCTTTTTTGGAGATTTCCACTTTCGTGACTTCATCTTTCATGACGACTTTTTGTACCACGCCTGTGTCTGCAATGGTGAAGCTAACGGAGCTTGCCGTGGCATAACCCAGAGGAGCGAGGTTTTCATAGAGGGTGTAGGTCTTACCGACTTCCAGCTTGGTGATGATGTGTGGTTTGTCGGTCGAGGTCCATTCCTCTATCTTTTTGTCTTGGTCGTCAAAGAGCATGAGTGTTGCACTGGGCAACTCTTTGCCATTTGTTGCGTCTTGCTTGGAAATCTCTACCGTAATGACTTCATCAATCATTTCGACTTTTTGTATCACACCTGTATCGGTGACGGTGAACTCAACATCCGTTGCGGTGGCATAACCCAGAGGGGCTAAGTCTTCGTGCAAGGTATAGGTCTTACCGACTTCGAGTTTCGTCATGACGTGCGGTGTGCTGGTTGAAGTCCAGGCTTCAACCACGTTGCCTTGATCGTCTAAGAGCTGCATGGCTGCGCCAGGTAACTCATTTCCAGTTGTTGCGTCCTTCTTGGAAAGCTCCACTTTAACGACTTCATCTACCATGACCACTTTGAGCTGTTCGGGGCTGTCTAGGATGGTGAACGCCACATCGCTTGCGGTCGCATAACCCAGAGGAGCTAAGTCTTCATGCAAGGTGTAGGTCTTCCCCACTTCCAGACCATAGATGATGTACGGTTGTGTTCCGCTGATCCAAGCAGCGACAACGGCTCCTTGATCGTTTAAGAGCTGCATCGATGCACCGGGTAGTTCTGCTCCGGCAATGTCTTGCTTACTGATGGATGTATCGGTTTCTTGGTTTCCGACTAAGACGTTTTGACCGTTCTTTTCGTTCTCAATGGTGAAATTCACGGCTTCGGTCTTGACGTAACCTTTGGCGGGTTGGATTTCCACGACTGAATAGGATTTCCCTACCACTAAGCCTCTAAAGGTGTGTGGTGTTCCGTCTGTCGTCCAGCGTTCCAGTTCGATGCCCTGGTCGTCTACGAGAGCGAGGATGGCACCTCTCACGAGTGCCGAGGTCCTGGTATTGTACTTACTCACTTCTACCGTTGTCTTCAGGTTATCAAACTCGATGCGAATCATGTCGCCTTTGGTCTTGTCCAGAATCACGTCAATGACTTTCCCTTCGGTCACATAACCATCGGGTGCTTGCACTTCCTTGATTTGGTACTGGCCTTCTTCTAAGCCTTCAAACTTGAGTCCGACTCCGGCTGAGACGTATTTGTTCGTGCCTTCACCGTTGAGAACGGGGATTAATTCACCGTTTTTACCCACAGCGTTCAGCTCGAAGATTGCGCCATCTAATTCTTCATTGGTTTCAGCATCCAGTTTGACCAATTCCATACCCACGAGGGTCGGAGCATTGGGGATGATGGTTCCGGTTTGAATGATCTGGTTTTCTTGGTTGCCGTTGGTGGCAATGTCTACGATGTAGTTGTTGGGGTTGAGGTCGTAACGGGTATTGGTCGATAGCTCTCTCATGTAGTATCGCCCGTCTACGAGTCCTTCTACTAGGACTCTGCCGTTTGCATCCGGTTTAACCAGGGCAACGAGGGAATCCTTCGCAAGACCGTTCACTAAGACTTGGGTATAAACGCCAAAGGTGATGTCTTGCATGACGCCATCCGTACCAAAGATGGACGGAGCGACTTGCTTGTTGACTACCGCTGAGACTTTGATTCTACGGTTGGTGATGGTCCCTAAGTTCTTTGCAATGACTTCCACGGTCGGAGCTGCTGCGGTGATGTCTACGGGGATCGGTGTGCTATCAAAGACGTAGCCTGCCGGGGCAGAAGTTTCGGTCATGTTGTATTTGCCCAGGGGCAGATCAATCATCGTGATTTGACCGTTAACGTTGGTGGTTGCGGTCTTAACGACTGCGCCTGCTCTGTAACGTAGGGTTGTTCCGTCTAGCGCATAGATGTTCTCTCTGGCGGTGAGCGTAAAGACTGCACCGGCTAAGGGTCTATTCGCAAAGTTGGCCTTGTTGACAGTCGCACTTACGGTCGTTGCATTGTCTCTCGGTGTTTCTTCGATAATGATTGGAAGCTGATAGCTCACAACTCCGCCTTCAGCCACATCGCCTTCAAACACGGCAACACCGTCATGGTAGAGGAAATAGTGACCGACAGGAAGCGGATCGGATGTAACTTTTCCTGTGGCGTCTGAGCTGAGGTCGGCAACGGCTTCTAAGCTGATGCTGTTGACTGATCCTCCGCCTGCTGCGCCAGCGGTGGTTGCTGCGGTGGTGTCTTCTGTTGCCACGGTGGTCGGAGCGGTGGTTGCTTCGGTGGTGGCTTCCGTTGTTGCCACGGTGGTGGTTTCGGTCGGAGCATCGGCTAGTGCCAGAGGCGCTACGGGGTCGGCTGCGGGTGTGGTCGCTGCTGTAGTGGTTTCCGTTGGGGTTAAAACGATGGTGGGATTGGGTACGGTGGTCGTTTCAACCGGGGCGGTCACGACTTTTTTGAGACGTTTGAGCTGAAGCACAACACCTACTTGGGGTTTTTCTTCTACCAAAACCACTCCGTCTTTTTTGATGTAGGTTTCTGTGGCCTGGGTCCATCCGGTGAATTGTTCAGCCATCTTGGTTAGGGTAACGGTTCCGGTCTGTTCTGCGTTGGTGACGGTCACTTCGGTACGGTTTCCGGATTGTACGGGGGCTGTACCGATGGATACCGTATAGGTACCGGGGAATACGCTGGTTTCTGTGACGGTGTAGTTACCGGGTAGCAAGTCTCTCAGTAGGGCTTTGCCGCTTGCATCCGGAGCAAGGGCTGTGACGGTTCCGGTCGCGGACATGGAGTAGTTGCCGACTGCATTTTGGACGAAGTTCACGAGGTTTCCGTTGGCATCATTTAATGCAAAGGCGATTTGATCGAACGGGATGGTCGCGTCCTGAACCTTGCTTATAAGCAGTTCACCGGGACTGAGATTGATGTTAAGGCGTAAAGAAGCCGGATCCTGTACGGTCAATGAACCTAGTACCGTATCTTGAGAGATATCGGAGTTATACGAGACTATGGTCTCTGCATTCGTTGGAGGCAAAGCCAAATCGAAGCGTGAATTTGGCACAGGGTTGACCATTCGCACCCGTAACTGGTGGTTCGCTAATAAAGTCAGAGCATAGGGCTGTCCAGCCGGTTGCTTCTCCACGTTTACTTGATAACCATTGTCCAACATCAGCGCAGTAATCACTTCGTTGCTGTCTGTCAGTATCTGTGTCTCATTTATGGCAAGATTGAGCGTCTGATTGTGAAAACTCGGATTTACCGTTGAACGATCCAGAGCATAACGGCTTAAAGCATCAATGCTTTGTTGGTTAACCGCGGTAGCACGAACATCATTGTTCGGATTGATTATGTCCCATATTGCCAACTGTGTAATGGCGTAGTTTAAATCGCTTTTTTCTTGTGTTAACCAGCCTTGTCGAATGGCTTTGGCAACGGCGAAAGACTTCTCCTGGGCTACAGCCCTACTGAAGCCATAATTATTCATCAAGGAACTTACTAAGCTCCCACGATAATGATTAAAATCACCATACATTGATTCTTCCATCTGCACGCAAAATGCCACTTCTCCCGGACCACCGGCAGCATCGGACAATATCCATTGCTGTAGCGGAAATGCGCTACTATGTCCGTTGCCTGTATAGGTGATTGCCAAAGCGGTCGAACGCCAGTCCGGATTATCACTCAAGGCTTTTGTGATTTGAGTCGAGTTAGAGAATAAAGTTGTAAGCGTGATTGCAATCGCGAGTACAAGCCCAATCATTTTGCCGTTTTTCTTCATTTTTATATCCCCCGTTTCAAATAAATTGAATATTTCAGCGTGTCCAGGTCAGTACATAACAAGACTCAGTGCCGTCATTACTCAGGTCACCGACATAGCCATAACTGCTCCACCCGTAGTCATGCATTTGAGTCAGAACCTCGTTGATATAGGTATTCATTTCTGCCAAACTGTAGAACGTGTGATCAACATCAAATGTATTGGCCGAAGAATTGGCCGGATTCAACTGCAAATCACCAGCGATATGGCCTTCTATCAGACTGATGGCCATCTTTTCGGGCCAACCCGGATAGAATAAGGATTGTGTCGTAGCTTGGGTCTCCGGTACTTCCTCGCTCGTTGTGGGCTCCGGCTCTATAATGACGGTTTCTGCAGTACTCGTTTCTGTAGCAATTGTGATTTCTGCCTCGGTAGACAATTGGCTTTCTGTATTTAATTTGTCTATGCTACTCTGGCTTTGCGAAACACGTGTTTCACTCAGATCCTCTGAGTTGTTTTCAGCTGGAGTGTTAGTCAGTTGTAAAGTCGGAATGGATTGGGAAGCCTTATGAGATGTGGTATTAAAAGGCGCAGTTGTTGACGCACTACTTTGGACAAATCCACTTTCCACACTTGTAAGCTTTACTTCTCTACCAGATTGATTTCGGAAACTGCGATCGGGAACATCGCTGATGCTAGGCATATCACGTTTCCCAGACGTTTTTACTGTCCTATAATTTGTGTCTCTCAATTCAGTTAGTGTAGTTTGATGCTCTGTGATTGTTTGTGTAACAATTTGTTCCGAAGTCGAAATCGTTACTGGATCAACAGCAACACAGGACGCAACAAAAATGCACATTATTGACACAAATAGGAGATAGATATTTTTAGTATTACGCATTCTTTCACCGCTTTCGTAGCTTTTTCTCAGTTTAAAAATGCCGTAATTCACAAATTAATTTGGGATTTTAGGTCGACAATTTTCGTCAAAAGACGACAAATTTACACAAAAAAAGCGGCCTAAGCCGCTTTTCTCAATCTATACAGATCTTATTTCAGCCAAGCACCGCTTCGACCGATTCTTTGATAATTTGTAGACCTTGTACAATCTCTTCTTTGGTGATGGTTAATGGTGGCAAAATCTTCAAGACACTGTCTTCTTTACCGCAACGTTCAATAATCAAACCGCGGGTAAAGCACTGCTTGGCAACCTGGCCACAGACTTCACCGCCTCCGCAGTTGGCGAAATCGATACCGTAGATGAGGCCTTTGCCACGTAGCAGTAGAGACGGCTCAGACGTTTTGATATGTTCCTCAAAATAATCAATGAGATGCTTTTCTTTTTCAGGAATCGTGTCGAGCAGCTGCGTTTCATTCAGGTAGTCAATCGCAGCGGTAGCGCCGACAAATGCAGGCTGATATCCGCGGAAGGTACTGGTGTGCTCACCCGGTTTCCATATGTCCAACTCGGGTTTCATTAAAAGCAGAGCCATAGGCATACCATAACCGGAGATGGACTTGGATACCGTAATCATATCCGGTACCAGACCCGCTTCTTCAAAGGAGAAGAATGTGCCTGTTCTGCCGCAACCGACTTGAATATCATCTACCACCAGCAGAATATCATGCTTGTCACAGATTTCACGTAAGCGGAGCAGCCACTCTTTACTGGCAATGACGATACCACCTTCAGCCTGAATGGTTTCAACAACGACTGCAGCCGGTTTATCAATACCGGAATGGTCATTTTCAAGGACATATTCCATATAATCTAGGCTGTCAAAATCTTCCGAAAAACCGTCAAAAGGCGGTAGAAAAACGACATTGTCCAGAGCAATACCGGCACCGTCACGTGAACCACGATTACTGGTCAGCGCCAATGATCCGGTGGTCATGCCGTGATACGCACCCATAAAGCTAAAGACCGTTGTGCGTTTCTTAACTTTGCGCGCCAACTTAAGAGCGCATTCAATGGCGTTGGTGCCGGTTGGTCCACAGAACATGACTTTATAATCCATTTTACGTGGTTCAAGAATCTCGGCACGGAATTTTCCAGGAAAGCGGCTTTAGCCGTTGTAGACATATCGAGCGAATGTGTGATGTTATCTTCCGTCATATAAGCCAAAACACGTGACTTAATATAGTCATTATTGTGACCATAGTTGAGTGCTCCCGCACCGGCAAAGAAATCGACGTAGGCTTTACCTTCCTCGTCGTACATGAATGAGCCTTTGGAACGAGTGAAAACAGTAGGAAAGCTGCGACAATAAGTTCTGACTTCAGATTCCATTTGTTCAAAAATTGACATTTAGCTAAAAACCGGTCCTTTCGAAATTAACTACTTGATTAAGAATCAAGTGATTATAGCACAGAATGAGTACAGCAAAGTAACAGCTTGCTTTCTTCGTTTTAACGGCAAAATAAAGCCCGCCAAACCCTCTTCCCAATAAGCTAATTGTCTAAAAATACTCGCTTTCATTGTTCCAGAAAACGCCGTAAGCTTCCGTAAGTTTATCTGCGGCTTCCGGTCCGGGACTTCCCTCACTGTAAATGCTGAGCGGTTTTCCTGCTTTTTCCCAAAGCTCAATCAGCTCGTCGATCCAACGCCAGCTGAATTCGATTTGCGGCCATTGCGAAAACAGGTAACGCTGCCCGTCCGCTGCGGCACGAATTAAACGCTCATAAGCTTCCGGCGTATTTTCATGAGCTTTAACCATACAACTCTGGCAAAAGTCCATATGCACCTGCTCAACATTGGTCGTCAAACCTGGCTCCTTGATGTTAAAACTCAGTTTTACTCCCTCGTCCGGTTGAATTTGAATGACGAGTTGATTCGCCAGCGTGAAAGCCGAGCTTTGCTTGAAGTGAATGACTACTTGCGTGCCCCGGTGGGAGAGTTTTTTGCCGGTGCGAATAAAGAACGGTACGCCTTCCCAACGTGGGTTATCGATACGCACCACGATGGCAGCGTAGGTATCCGTCTTGGAATCAGCCGGCACATTGGCTTCTTTTGTATAGCCTTCATACTGACCCAAAACCAAGGTTCGTGAAAGTTCATCGGCATGATTCGGCCGCAAGGCCTGCAGGAGATTTTGTTGAGCAACGGTCACGGCGAATGGGCTCTCTTTCTCAGGCTCCTCCATCGCCAGAATGGAGAGAATCTGGAAGAGATGATTCTGGACCATATCCCGCGTTGCCCCGACCTGATCATAGTATTGGGCGCGGGTCTCCACACCCACAGTCTCCATAGCCGAAATCTCGACGCTCTGAATAAACTGCCGGTTCCAGCAAGAGCGGAAGATCATATTCTCAAAACGCAGGGTACTGATATTTTGGATCATTTCTTTGCCCAGATAATGATCGATATGGTAAATGTGGTCTTCACCGAAAACATCGGCAATATCCTTATGTAAGGCTTTGGCCTGGGCTAAATCCTCACCAAAGGGCTTTTCGATGATAACTTTGGCGTCTTCCTCCGTCGTCCACGGATGCAATTGCAAGCTTTTTGAGATCGGTGAGAACAAAGCTGGCGCTACCGCATAGTAGAAAATCTTTTTAATACCGGCATAGTGTTTGTCCAGGTAGTCAAATAAGGCTGGATAGTCTTCTTTTGCAGAGATGTTCATCTTGAAATAATCGACGCTCTGACAAAATTTCTCATACTGTTCTTCGGAATATTTGAGACGGGCGAATTTTTCAACCCATGGTTTTATTTCCGCATGATAGTCTGCGACCGTCCACTCTCTTCGTCCCAAGCTAAGCACCTGCATATAGCCACTGTCCTGGCTCTGCATATAAAGGTTATAGGCAGCCGGCAAAAGTTTCCGATTCGCCAAATCCCCGGTTCCGCCAAAAATGACCAAAAGAAATTTGATATTCTGATGATTATCTTTCATACACAATCCTCCACTCTTAGCTATTCCCAATCGTGGTGAAAATGTCCCTCACGGTCAATGCGTTCATAGGTATGAGCGCCGAAAAAGTCACGCTGGGCTTGTATCAAGTTCGCACTGCCCTGGGCATTACGATAGCTGTCAAAATATGCCAAAGCCGCATTCAAGGCGGGGGTAGGCAGACCATTTGCAGCACTGAGCATTACCATTTTTCTCAAAGCCGGACTACCCTCTTCCATAATGGCAACAAAGTACGGGTCCAGCATTAAGTTGGGCAAATCGTTATTGTTTCTGAAAGCCTGCATGATTGGCTCAAGTAAAGTGGAACGGATGATGCAACCGGCTCTGAAGTTGGCAGCAATGACATCGTATTTAAGATCCCAGTGATAACTTGCGTTAGCCGCCTTGTACAAGCTAAAGCCTTGCGCATAAGCAATCACTTTGGCAGCAAGCAGGGCTGCTTCTGTTGTCTCTGGGTATTGTATTCCCTCAATGACTTCAGGCACAGGAGCGGTAAAGAGCCTTTCCGCGGCCAGACGTTCATCTTTCAGCATGCTCATCACCCGGGCATTCAAGCCGGCTGCCAGGACTGAGACATCGACACCTTGGTCAATGGCCTCCATATTGGTCCACTTACCGGTACCTTTTTGATGGGCAACATCCAAAATATAATCAACGAGTATGCCCTCGGTTTCCGGGTCTTTTTCGGCAAAGATTTTCGCCGTGATTTCGATCAAATAACTGGAGAGACGACCTTTATTCCATGTGGCAAAAGTCTCTGCAATCGCCGCATTATCGTATCCGGCCACACGTTTCAAGATCAGATATATTTCGCTAATCAACTGCATGTCGGCGTACTCTATGCCGTTATGCACCATCTTGACATAATGGCCTGCCCCACCCGTACCTAACCAAGCCGAACATGGTGTGCCATCTTCCGCTTTAGCGGCAATGGCTTCCAGGTAAGGCTGTAACTCGGCGTAAGCCTCGTATTCGCAACCAGGCATGAGCGCCGGTCCAAAACGCGCACCGGTTTCACCACCGGATACGCCCAAACCGACAAATCTGAAACCCTTTTCTTTCAGTTCGAGGTAGCGCCTTTCAGAATCTTTAAAAAAACTATTACCACCATCAATGACGATGTCATTTGGATCCAGCAAGGGTAATAATTGTGCGATGACTGCGTCGACCGGTGCACCGGCTTTGACCATCAGAATCATTTTACGCGGCATTTTTAACGAGTTCACGAAGTCCTCAAGCGTACGGCTTAGATGCAAGTTTGCTTCCGGATTTTCTGCTGCAACCGCCTCAGCGACTTCTGTACTGCGATTGAATATAGAAACTTTAAAACCACGAGACTCGAGATTGAGGGCTAAATTGCTGCCCATGACGGCCATGCCGATTACACCAATATCCGAATTCATATATACCTCACAAAATCAGCTAGACACAGGGTATCACCCACTGATCAGCCTAAGATGCATTAATTATAGCCTTAATCCTTTCAATAAGGGATATGACTTCAAATAAACATATGAGACTAAGAAGAGTCTTTATCGTGCATTTCCAGATCTATTAAATCCAGGGCTAAGTAGAAGGCACGTACCCTTCTATCCAACAAAGTTTCTTGCGACTTTCCCAGTCTTTTTGAAGTTTGTATCTTTTCACATTTGTCCAGAGTGGATTTCAGAGCTTTATATGCTTCTTCCAATTCGCCTAATGAATACTTCTTTTTCATACGCTTTTTAGTTCCCTAATGGCAAAAGCTTCTGATTCAACAAAGCGGATCCTTTTGCCTCTATTACTTTCACGAATAAAATCCTGCAACGCTTTGCTTTTATATATGGAAAAATCACCATAGATCGCCAAGCATACTTGGTAGTTTTCAAATTTTTGTAATATGTCTCCTGCCAGACCACTAGACAAGTTATAGAAATCTTCGGCAAAAGAAGATATAGGCACAACCATGCGATTGCATCTTAGCTCAAAAACGACGCTTGCGATTAAATCAATCGCTGACTGAACATTGCCAATTGGTTTTTCCAGACCAGTAATAACTGCAATTCCTTCTTCAATATAGTATTCCATACCTCGGTCCTTTAACTTTTTAATAATTTAGTTTGCGTCATCATTGTCTACAATTAATCCTGTTAGCGATGACTCAAGTGCTTTACATTCCCGAATAAAATACCTTTCGTAATCTATAACTTGCGCTTCGTGGCCAATTTCATCATATGCACGGGCGGCAGAACCATAAAAGGCCAGCGCAAGCGCATGTGTCGCGACATGGATAGAGGAGGCTGCTTGCGCACAAGCCCTTGCGGCTGCTTGGGCTGCCGGTATCGCTTCTGCTTCACGGGCAGCAGCATGTCCGATATTAAGGATGATGTGTTTTACTTCTATGAACTTTATTTTGCCTGCTAAATAGGCGCGTGCAGCCTCCAATGTTTCATTAAGTCGTTCATCATTTGGATAGTATTTACAGTAAATTGGCAAAATCCATTCTTCACTGTATTTTATAGCCCAGTCCGCCACCTGTACTTTTGGATACGATGAGATGAGCTTCTTTAATTCCAGAAGCTGCGGTGTCTTAGCTGATCCTAATGTTTTTCTGCAACGGGGCATCAACTCACCTCTCCAGATTTAAACAGTACAAGGGCACTTCATTTTCACAATTTAAATTAGTATAAAGAAACCACCCGATATGCAAATCATCAGGTGGCACTTTTTCATGGTGGAGATGAGGAGAATCGAACTCCTGTCCAAAACCGCTTCCACAGGACTTTCTCCGGGTGCAGTGCATTTCTTTAGTATTCCCCTATCCGACTCGTCATGCACAACGGCCGTATCCGGTAGCTTCATCAATCAAATCAGTCACAAAGCTTGAACTGACACGTGCTCCGCGTTAACCTGCCGCGCGGTCAGGTCTGCTAATGACACCGGCTACCCCAACCGCAGATAGAAGGGACCGATGAGCTGGCTTAATTAAGCAGCAGCTAAAGAATAATTTTTGTCTGCAATTACTTACAGTTGCCCGTTTTTTAAAGTGGCCAACGCGCATCCACTACCCGCTTATCCGATTTCAACGACCCTGTCGAAACCAGTACATCCCCATAAAATGCTATAGTTTTTCCGATAGCCTCTTAATTATAAAGGCGATTAAGCTTTTAGACAAGGAAAGGCAAAGTCTGGCATCCTGTGCTCATTGTAATCTTGGGAATGAGAACGTAGGAATCTCGACATAATTTTCGCAAATCCAAGATGATGAGCCCTGAAACGGGTTTTAAGAGACTCCTTCCCCATTTTTACCGTAAGTTATTACGCGAATCCAAGCGGAATCTTTTCAAAAGTTGGATTAGCGAAAAATTTGTCTAATATACCGGTATTTGACCCATTAGTCCGCCGTTGACTCTAGCCGAGATTGGATTAGCGAAAATTTTGCCAGAAGATTTATTTTCCAGCACGTACAATTGATTTAGTAAAGCGGTGTCCAATCCCCGCACACCCAGCTTTACTCGTAACGCAGCGCATCGATCGGATGTAGCTTTGAGGCTTTTCGTGCCGGGTAGATACCAAAAAACAAGCCAACCGCAGAGGAAAAGAGTACCGCAACCGCAATGGCAGATAAACTTAAGCGGGCGGGAAAGTTGGCAAAGTACCCAATGACCTGAGCCAAAGCAATCCCAAACAGAATTCCGATGATCCCTCCGGCCAAAGTCAAAATGACTGATTCAGTTAAAAACTGCTGCATGATATCACCGGTTGTCGCTCCCAAAGCTTTACGGGTGCCAATTTCACGAGTTCTTTCGGTCACAGAGACCAGCATGATGTTCATGACACCGATTCCGCCAACCAGCAGAGAAATTGCTGCAACGGCACTGATGAAAGAGGTAATCATGCCAACGACGCTGTCTACCTGTTCCAAAATATCCGCCATATTACGCTTGCTGTAGATTTCTCTGCCCGCATTATTGTGGCGTCTTTCCAAAATGAGAATGGATTGGTTGCCGACTGATTCAACGTATTGGGGCTCCTCTGCCATTAACATAAGCATGGAGATGCGATCACCACGGCCCGATAAATTCACAGCACTTTTTTGCGGGATATAGGCAATCAATGGAATCTCACTTGCTGATTCAGAAGGCATCATGGAAAGGTAACTCGCACTATTTGAGGCGGAAACGCCGATGATTTTACCTTTGAACCGCCTACCGCGATAACTGAGATCGAGTTCTTCACCCACCACATCTTCACGGCCAAAAAAGCTGAGTGCGGAAGTCTCTTCAATGATGATATTTTTTCGGGCCTCACTATAATCCAATTCCGAAAAACTACGGCCGTGCTGAATATTTAGAGGATTGATGTACTCGTAGCCTTGATCAATGCCACTAACCATTGCCATGGTGTTTTTGTTTTCGATGGCAGCAGTGGCAAACAGCTGTGTTTGAGCGGTGACTTCACGTAATTCCGGAATTTGCTTTTCCAAGGCTTCAATGTCGGCAGCCGTGATGAAGTCGCCCTCTCCGGCATCCGTACGTTGCACGGAAAGCATGATGGTCGAAGCACCGATTTCATTGAATTGTCCGAGTATGGCCTCTTTACCGCCCTCTCCGGCAGCAACTACGGCAATAACCGAACCTATACCAACGATGATGCCTAGCATCGTCAAAAACGCACGCATTTTATTGCTGAGCAAGGAAGACCAAGCCATCTTCAAGCTTTCCAGAATCAAGTCTCATTTACCTCACTTTCCTTGCGTTTTTCTTCAACAATCAGTCCATCGCGAATGACAATGATTTTCTCGGCATAGGCGGCAATTTCAGCTTCGTGTGTGATGAGGACGACCGTTGCTCCTTGCTGATGCGTTTCTGCGATAAGCTGCATGATGTCTGTGGAGGACTGACTGTCCAGGTTACCAGTCGGTTCATCGGCGAGGAGGATAGCCGGTACGGTGACCATGGCTCTGGCCAGAGCAACACGTTGCTTCTGTCCACCGGAAATTTCGGTCGGCTTGTGCACCAGCCAGCTTTCCAAACCCACATCTCGCAAAGCCTTGATAGCCCTTTCGCGCCGCTCCTGTTTACTCACCGCGGCATAGACCAATGGCAATTCAACGTTTTCTAAGATGTTTAATTTCGGCAAAAGGTTAAAAGACTGGAAGACAAAGCCAATGTCCCGATTGCGGCGCATCGCCAATGCATCGTCGCTCAGTGAGAGGACCGTTGAACCGTTGAGGATGTACTCCCCTTCGTCAAAACTGTCCAGAAGTCCGATGATATTCATCAAGGTCGATTTACCAGATCCCGATGGTCCCATGATGGCGGTGAAGGAGCCTTTTGCCACGCTTAAGTCGATACCCTTTAACGCTTCGAAAGCGACGTCACCCGTGCGGTAGGTCTTTCTGATCCCTCGCATGACGATTGCATCAGCCATCTCGTGCAACCTTTGCCCCGTCTTTACTCGTGCCGGTGGGATTAAGCACGACTACTTCCCCTGCGTTCAGACCGCCTTGTATCTCGGCAAAAACATCGGCCTGTATCCCGACCTGAACTTCACGCTTATGTAAAGTATCCGTCGCATCAACAACAAAAACATAGTAAACGTCATTCTCTTTGCTTAGCGCTTCAGCCGGGATGGCCAAGACGTCATGGACCTCTTTGATGGTGATCTCTGCATCAATCGGAAAACCGATAATCAATTGCTCGAGAAGCTCGCCCTCCACGCTCATTTCCACATCGACTAGCGCTTCACCCGCGATGAGACTGCCGTCAGTCATCCCCATTGCAGAGCTCATCGGATTCATGTCCGTTAAAGAGGACAAGTCAGTTCCACCTGCACCGGTGGTGGCGATGGGCGACTTAAAGATGACCTCACCGTTAATTGATGATCCTTTATTGTAATGGACCGCTTGACCCTTTTCGATGCGCACCGCATCGGCCAATGATTCGCGCGAAAACTTGGCGATTAGGCTGCTATCGTCATAGACTAGCATGGCCGGTTTAGCAGAAGTTGCCGAGCCTGAACTATTAAAGGATTATTCGTGTCATCTGTCGGTTCACCGACTTTTGCATTAATACTCACAACAAAGCCGTCCACTTCAGCTTTGATTTCGGTCTTTGCTTGATCAAGGGCTTCCTGAGCCTTCTGCTCGGCTTCATTTAGTTGTTCAAGCAAGGCTTCTCCTTGAGCCATCGTTGATGAAAGGGTATTCCCTGCCATCCCGCTGCTACTTAAGAACTGACTGAGGTCAGGCGCTCCAGCCATAGCCAGCTGTGCGCTTCCGCCCCATGCTTTATGCAATACACTTAGTTCGTCTTGAGCCGTTGTGCTACTTTCAGTCGTTGCACCACTTGGCACAGCCGGTGCTTCCGTTGCCTGAGTCACGCTAGTGGTATTTGTAGGATTAGGACTGACTACCGCGCTGCTTGTCGTCGCTTCCGTTTGCATCGTTGTTGCCGTTGTTTGAGTGGGGTCAACGGTAGTACCAGGATCGCTGCCCGGGCTAGACGTTACGGATGGGGAAACACTGGGTGCAGGACTGGTTGTGGCTGTAGGTGTAGGCGCTATAGTCGGGAACGGCGTTGGAGTTGGTGTCGGGCTGGCACTGGGAATTCTGGCTATCCATTCGTCCAAATCGGCTCGTAAACCATCTAAATAAACTTGCCACTGGCGCAGCTGCTCAGCAGTCATTTCGGAAAAATCATCTGCGGTAGGTAATTGAGCCCGCAGCTGTCCGGTCATCTGGGCCAGTGTTGAACTTAATTGACTTTGCAAATTAGCCGTAATACCGTTCAGCATAGCTGACATTTGTGCTTCCGAAGCTGAAGCGGCGGCGGCTTGTGCGGCTGCCAAGGCGGAATCGGCTTCTGCCATACTGGCTTCTGCTTCTTCGCGAGCAGCTCTGGCTTTCTCTAAATCATCTTCCAGTGATTTTTTTCCCAGAACAATCAGCACATCGCCTTTCTTTACCCTTTGTCCCACTTCCACCGGAATGCGCAGTATGCTCTGTTTGATTTCCGGAACCGTCTGAATTGCAAAAGGCTTTATTTCAGCACTGACACTTAAGGTTTGCTTCAGCTGGCTTTGATTCGCCGCAACGGCGGTTCGCACCAGAGGTAAAGGTTTGGGTCGGGTGGAAAGGTAAACGACGAGTCCGGCCAAAATCAGAAAGAATACGAAGATGAAAAGCGTCCGTTTGCGTTTCTTGTTCTTGAGTCTCTGTTCAATGTCTTTATCTTGCATAATAGGTCCTTGTTAAGCAGACTTACTCATCGTAAGTCGCTGCTGTCTCTTCTTCCTGCCTTCGTTTTTCGGCATATCTTGCTTCAGCTTTCGAGAGCAGGTTCTCCAATTCACTTAATTCTTTGAAACTCAGCTCACGCCATTCGCCTTCGCGCATTTTGCCAATCGTAATATGCATCAGGCGAACTCGCTTTAAACGTATCACACGATACCCCAAATACTCACACATACGCCTGATTTGTCGGTTCAGTCCTTGCGTCAGGATGATGCGAAATTCCGTCTCGTTAATCGGCATGACTTTGGCAGGCTTCGTTACCGTATCGAGGATCGGCACTCCTTTGCGCATCTGTTTGAGAAAGTCTTCGCGAATCTCCTGGTCAAGCTTCACGATGTATTCTTTTTCGTGACCGAATTGGGCTCGCAAAATGCGATTTACGATACTCCCGTCATTCGTAAGCAGTATCAAGCCGGAAGAATCTTTGTCCAGTCGGCCAATGGGGAAAATTCTTTCAGGAAAAGCCAAGTAGTCAACGATATTATCGGGGTCTCTACGATCAGTGGTGCAAACCACACCACGGGGTTTGTTAAGCACAATGTAACGGGCAAGGGGTCGCTCATCTGCCAAAATTTCTCTACCCTCAACCCAAACACGATCGCTCTCTTTGACGCGTGTACCCAACTCGGCTATGACATCATTAACAAGCACTTTTCCTTGACTTATCAGCAAGTCAGCCTGACGTCTTGAACAAAGGCCGGATTTAGCCAAATAAAGGTTAATTCTCGTCCCCTTATCTTCTTGGCTATTCATAGCATCTTTTTACGCCAGAGATACCAAATCCCGAGCAAACAAAAGACCACCGCAATGGCGACAATGATCCAAAATGAATAAGGTGAGCTGTCACTAAAAGGCAAAATCACGTTCATGCCCATGAAACCGGCAATAATCTGCGGAATCACCATGACGATGGTCACGGTCGTCAATATTTTCATGACATCGTTTTGGTTATTGGAAATAATCGTGGCAAAAGTCTCCGTCGTCGGCGTCAGAATACTGCTGTACAGCTTGGCCATCTCAATCGCCTGGCGGTTCTCGATGATGACGTCCTCCAACAATTCTTCATCTTCCGGATAGTTAGTAATTTGCGGGTTACGCATCAAACGCTCCAAAAGCACGCCGTTCGAATGCAAAGAACTCGACAAGTAAACCAGGGACTTTTCCAAACGCATGAAGTCCAGCAACTCTTTGTTGCTAATCGATGAGCGCATCGTATTTTCCATACGCGTTGAGGCTTTCTCAATCAAACGCAGGTACTGCAGATATTTGGTGCTGTTGCGATATAAAATCTGCAAAACAAAACGCGTCTTATACTGCGTAAAGAAGCCCTTGATACGGTTATTTTTAAACTCCTGAATAAATGTGTCATCTTCCCGACAAATCGTGATGATGCACTTTTTCAAAAGAATGATGGCAAGCGGTATCGTGGTATAAAGTGCGCTGTGCTTGTCGGCTTCCTTTTCAATAATCGGGATATCGACCACGATTAAGACCTGTTCTTCTTCCGAATCTATATGCGGCGCTTCCTCCAAGTCCATGGCAGCGCGAATAAACTCCTCTTCTATATCGAAGTTCTCTTTTAAATAGGCAAGTTCTCGCGAAGTCGGCTCAACCACATTGATCCAACAGCCCGATTCGTATTCATCAATGACACTGATCCGATTATCAATCGTTTTCAAAATTTCCAGCATGATGACACCTCGCTTTCCTGATTCACTTCCTTGCACATTATGAGGTAAAGCCTGCTTTGAGACAAGCAAAAGAAAGTTAAAGCTCCACAATCCAGCGATTACGGAGCTTTGTTTGTCTATGGAGCCACTGGTGAGAATCGAACTCACGACCTATTCATTACGAGTGAATTGCTCTACCCCTGAGCCACAGTGGCGACACTCGGTAAAGCATAAAAACAAATGCAAATTCTGTCAAGCGATTGCTTAAGTTATGCCTTACCGGTCCGACGCCTTTAAAAGGCGTTTACGCTTATTTCGTTGCCAATACTTTTTTCAAACGGGCAAAACGCGGCAAGCCATCTTCCTTCGGCGGTGCAGAATCCTCGGCAATCAGCGGCAGGGCATACTCGATAAACTTGTCGTTTACAAAGTTGCCTTCATCATTAATCCACTCGCGCGGAATTTTACGCTCCGTATTGGCCACTTTATCCAAAGGAATCAGTTTCATTTCACAGACATAAGGTACAGAAGAAACACGTTCAAAACCTACCATAAAGTCGGTCTTGCCTTCTACGGCAGCCTGTACGGCTGTTTGACCCGCTTTGAAGGATTCTTCGACGTCCGATTTCGAACCGCAATGTGCAGCGCAGCGTTGCAGCAAGGAGAACTCAATGCCTCTCACCTTGGCGCCGGTTTCATTTTTCAGATATTCTGCCAAGACCGCTGCGGTTCCGCCCATTTGTTTATGGCCAAAGGCATCGGTTTCAACGGTTCCGACCAGCTCCGGAATGTACTTTCCTTCTTTGGTCTTGACGCCTTCAGAGACGGCGATGATGACTTTTTTCGTTTGCGCATATACACGTTTGACGTCGTCGAGCATCTTTTGCAAATCAAAATCAACTTCGGGCAGATAAATTAAATCAGGACCATGTCCTTTATAGGAAGCCAAAGCAGCAGCAGCGGTAAGCCAGCCGGCGTTACGTCCCATAATCTCCAGAACGGTGATCATGCCGGTATCATAAACACGGGCGTCCAAATAGACTTCCATGGTTGAAGTGGCGATGTACTTCGCAGCCGAAGAGTAGCCGGGGCAATGGTCAGTGCCATAAAGATCGTTATCGATGGTCTTAGGTACGCCCATGACACGGCATTCATAGCCGAGGACTGCATAAACTTGGAAATCTTATTACAGGTATCCATCGAGTCGTTGCCGCCGTTGTAGAAGAAATAACGAATGTCGTATTTCTTAAACACTTCGAGCAGGCGCTTGTAATCGGTATCATCTTCATTGACATCCGCTAACTTATAGCGCACCGAACCCAAGGCCGATGAGGGCGTTGTTTTCATCAATTCCAATTCATAGGGGTCTTCTTCACCCATATCGTAGAAATTTTCTTCCAAAATGCCTTTAATTCCGTGCGCAGCGCCGAAAACTTTATTAATCGCGTCAGTTTGTTTGAGCGCTTCGGTGAAAACACCTGCTGCACTGGCATTGATAACCGAAGTCGGTCCACCTGATTGTCCGAAAATTGCATTACCCACTAATTGAGCCATGATTATTCCTCCTGAGGTCTAAAATACTTTGCTATTGTACCAAATTTAGCGCTTGTTGGGCAGACGCCGCTTGAGAACCTCAGGCGAGGCGACACTATAACCGAAAAAACCCAAGACCGAACCGATGCCATAGTATTCCCCATGGGCAAAAGCAACCAGTTTCGCTTTCTCTAAATGGACTTTGCCCTTCTCATCCAGCAGGCTGTTGTGTAAAAGCACATCCTCGATGGAAGCGATAAACATCTGATGGGAGTCCAAATCAATTTCCTGCTCTATTTTAAGTGGCAAAACCAGTGGTGCTTCCGTGTAAACGGGCTGTTCAGGATCCTCATGCAAAGCATAGGTTTCAAAATGACAAGCCTCAAACTTATCCACTTCCCGACCCGATTTCACACCACAAAAATCCGCTTCCTTTAAAAACGTCTCGCAGATCGGATAAACTGTCATTCTTTCGCTGATTTTCGCCAGTGCGTATAATAAGCGACTGGGTCTAATACAAACACTCAAACGCGGAGGTGTAGAAGAAACCACCCCGGTCCAGGCAATGGTGCTGATGGTACGAATAATGTCCTGCTCATTTCCATCATCCAGCTCGTCGTAAAAATGTCCCAGGCTTTCTTTATATTTTTGGGCAAAAGCCTCCTCGTCACGAGCCCTCTCTGCTCTCAGACGGGCTTTCGAACAGGCTGCCGATACCAGTACTACTGGCAATGGCGCCAACATGGTCGTTGCTGCTAAAGATTGGTGGTGATTACTCATCTTCTTCCTCATGATTCTCTATACTCTGACCCAGCAATTCCATATCCAGCAGTCTGGCCTTAAAATGCACACCGCCATTGAAGCCGGTCAGGCTGTTGTCACTTCCGATTACACGATGACAAGGCGTAACGATACATAGCGGATTCGCACCACAGGCTGAGCCCACCGCTCGTGCCAGACGATGCGCTTTTTTATCGTCGCCCTCTGCTAATTTTCTGGCTACTTCCAGGTAGGAATTGGTTGCCCCATAAGGGATACTGTCCAAGACCTGCCAGACCTGTCTCTGAAAATCACTGCCCTGTGCTTTTTTAACGGCAAAAGTAAAGGGTTGGTTTTTACCGTTTAAATACTTGCTCAATTCTGTGTAAGCCACTTGCATGTTTTTCGATAAGGCCGCTTTATTCTGTTTCTTCGCCGGTTTCAATCTGCGTTCATTATCAGCGAAACCGTTGCGATAGGCTTTCAGAAATGTCTGACTATCGCTCAAAACCTCACCATAAGCACAAAAGTATATAGACTCAACCGCCGCATGATGACCGCTGACCACCAAGGCACCGTCACCGTAAGGCAAGAAAAAGGCTTCAAAATCCGTTCTGTCAATACTCCAACTCCAAAGTTCAGCAGCCTGTGGCGCCTCATTCACTAAAGCAAAGTCAGCCAACAAGGCTTCCTTCCGGAACTGCAAAGCAGTCAAAAAACGCTTGAACTCGCTTTGAGATTCTGTATTTTCTGCTCCCCGTCCGACAAAAAATAGCTGCTGATGCGCCAAAACGCTTCTGCAACAAAGTAATTCTTTAGTTCATCGATAAGGCTGTCGCTAATACTACTTATATTAAAATCCGGTCTCTTATGCAGGTGCATGCGCACATTGTGGGGATTACCCACCTCTGCTTGAAAGACCAACAAGAGCTGAGCTGAAATCTCCTTGCCTGTATCATCATAGGACCAGAGGACCAAACGTTTGATTTCAAAAACACTGGAAGCCTTGGACAAGCGTTCTTTCATGCGCGTCAAAGGGCCACTGATGACGCCATCACGGATTAAATCACGGGTGTCTTTCAGGGCAAAAGGACGCCAAGCATAAGTAAACAGTCCGGCCATTGTGTCGGACTTTGATTCCACAAGCTGTAAATCTTCTACTTTGTTTTCAAGCATATCAGTCCTTTAATGACACACTCAGCGGCTTCTTATCAAGAAATTCCGTTTTCGTATAAACACTATTTTCCGATGTATTGATAAGTAGATGCAAAGCCTCAAAGGCTTTTTCGATCCGCTGCCAGAGGCTGGCGCTGGCTTTTTTAATGCCACACATCGCCAAGGCTTCAGACCAGTGGATGCCGACCATCGGTAAACGTTTGGTCAAACGCAGATGAATGGCAAGCAACTTAATGTAAAGCTCCAAGCTTGCTTCCTTCAAGTTAAGCAATTGCGGCGCTTGCTTCTTCAAATCAAGCGCCCTGTTCAAGGGGCAGTGCTCATTGACAAAGTCCCTTTTCCACAGCGCATGAAGCTCATCATAAACTCTTTTTTTAAAGGTCTCAAAACGCGAACCGCAGGCCTTATCCAAAAAAGCTCTGTGTAGTTCCAAAAAATCTGCTATGACACGATACTCTTGTTCGCCCTGTAGATGAGACCACTTAATATAGCTGGCTATATCCAGCGGAGTGAAACGATAAAGCTCTTTTTCTTTGATTTTTTCCGAATTCTTCTTTTCAGCCATACCCGCTCATCCAAAAAGATTGGCTCTGAACAATAAAGCTTCATCTTCGGGGTTTTCGCAGACGATGGAAGCTTCGACGAGCTTCGCACCTTCCATAATCGTGAACAAGCCCATCATTTGGCTGAGTTTACTCTTTAAGTTATAGCGGTCCCCCTGCGGGGTCTCTAAAAATACATTACCCTGGCACTGGTCAAGGACTTCCATAAATCTCTTGATGTCCATGTTGTGAATACTAAAAGCTTCCATACGAACCTCCTCTAAATGACGCATCTTGGGATGCGTCGCTACATTAAGACTCCGATTCGGGGTTTCGCCTTGCAGCCAACAAATAGTTGATCCACAAAGCTAAGAGCAAAACCGTTATCTCTATGCCAATTAACATGAAAAACGTATCAAAATTGTCACCGGCCACCACGACATCAATTAAAACGATTAGGATTGTCAACAATAAGACGGCCAGCACCTGACCCAGCAAATGTGTTTTTACATATTGAAAGAGCGCCAAAACGATGCTGGGCTCTTCGACAATTTGCAGTTGCTTAATCCTGCGCTTGCGCAGATTTGGATCTGCACTTTTATTCTCATTGCTCTTGGCCATTGAACACCTCTGAACTGCTTTTCTACGGCTTTTATTTTAACACAGTCGATATGTTAAAATTTCACAATCTGAGCTTAAACGCTTTTTTCGTGTATTTGCCTATAGTAACGGAGTATAGATGAGATGCCCATAGATGGAATCAGTGCATATTTTATCGCAGCAGAGCTCGATCGAGAGCTGAAAGACATGCGGGTGGACCGTATTCGGCAGCCGGGTCGTTACGACATTCTCTTTTCCATGAGAGCAGCGGGCAAAAGCCACCAACTACTCATCTCAGCCAACCCTTCCGGCCCCCGTATTTATTTACCCGAAACGAAACAGGAGTTCCCTCCGGAAGCACCGATGTTCTGCATGCTTTTGCGCAAACACTTACAAGGCGGCCGCTTACTGAGTATTACGACAGACGCTTACGAGCGCGTTTTTAAATTGCAGTTTTCCAGCAGCAACGAACTGGGCGATCGTTCCGAAAAAACGCTGATTTTTGAGTGTATGGGCAGACACAGCAATCTCATTTTGCTTAATGATGAAGGCATTATTTTGGATGCCATCGTCCATGTGGACAGTCGAGTCAATCGCTATCGCGAGGTCTTGCCGGCAAGGAACTACGTCGCCCCGCCCGCTCAGGATAAGCGTACAGCCGCGGCTGTTTTGACTGCGGTTTCCGCTTCCACTGCCACGGCAGCGACATTGTGGCAGGATTTGGATTTGCATAAGCCCATTGAGAAGGGGCTCTTGGCTTGTTTTGCCGGTTTTTCACCCCTGATGATTACAGCCATGCTTTTTGACGCGGAGCTGGATCCGCGGACCAAACCCGCCCAGCTAAGTGCACTGCAATGGGAAAAACTCAGTCAGATGACTTTAAATATGCTCACTCGTATCGTAAGCGCTGATATCAAGCCTTCCGTCTTTTATCGTAGCGAGCGAGAAACGCTTCCCTATGACTTCCACGTCATAGATTTAGCTTTGGGTAAAAGAAAGTCTTTTGCCACTACGATGGAGATGCTTTCATACTTTTACCAAAAAAGAGATCACGACAATCGGTTTCAGCAACAAAAAAATGCCGTACTGAAGCGTGTGCAACAGCTCTTCGAACATAATGAAAAAATCCTGCAGGTACATGCTCAGGATTTTAACGAAAGCCAAGCTTATGAGTCCCATAAGGAAGCGGGTGAGCTGATTCTCGCTAACCTCTATCGCATGAAAGAAGGCGACGTGGAATTAGAGGTCGAAGATTTTTACAATCATAATCAAAAGCGTGTAATTCCTCTAAATTCCTATCGCAGTCTCAGCTGGAATGCACAGACTTATTTCACGCGCTATAACCGACTTAAGCGTAAAAATAAAGCAGCCGAACAACACTTACGCGAGGATCAGGATAAGCGTAGCTACCTCATCGCCTTGCTTGACAGCATTGAACACTCCGAAAATGTCGGGGATCTCGCAATGATAAAAGATGAGATGAAACAACAAAAGCTTTTTACTGAAAAATCGGCACAGGAACAAAACAAAGGTCTGAGCTTCAATCAGCGTAAAGCCCTGCGACGCAGAGGCGGTATTACAGAGAAGCAAACAATGCAGCAGACCATGGGACCGAGACGCTACCTCTCTTCCGATGGTATCGAAATTTGGGTCGGTCGCAATAATATGCAAAACGACAAACTGACTTTGCGCAGCGCGAATAAGAAGGATTTATGGTTTCACATCAGTAAAGAAGCCGGATCACATGTTATTTTGGCCAGCGGCATGAGTAACGCAGACGTACCGGATCGCAGCATTGAAGAAGCGGCAACGCTAGCAGCCTGGTTTAGTCGTGCTTCAAAAGCCAACGTAGGAGGTTATGGAGCGAAAGTAGCCGTCGACTATTGCCCGGTCAGCGAAGTAAAAAAAACGGCCGGAGCGAAACCCGGCATGGTGATTTACGATCACTATAAAACAGTCTTTGTTACGGCTCGCGCACCGGAAGATCTGTTTCCTGCAGAGCAAATCCTTTAAGCAGTTTATATTTAAACTTGGGGCTCGTCTCATTAAGTGAGTAAATACAGCCGCAATATTTCTGACGATAGAGCTCGTCAGATTTTGCCATTTCCTGCCCTAAACGATAGGACTCAAGGAATGGTCTTTCAATGAATTCTATTCCGTTGTTACGACATGCTTGCATCGCAATTTGACGAATAAGATTTTGATCCTGGTACGGACTAACCTGTAATGATGTCGTTAAGTACTGATATCCATGCTGCTTTGCAAAACGTGCCGCTTCATTTAAACGCAGACTATAGCAAATGCGGCAATGTTCTTTCTTCGTTTTTCCCTCAAGAGAACGCCAATACGCTTCCATGCTTTGTGATTCCTCATAGAGTTTAATCCCATGCAGTTTCGCCATCTTGCGCATATTTTCCAGGCGTTTATCAAGTTCTGCCTGAGGTTGGATATTGGGATTGTAGAAATAGGCATCTACTTCAAAGCCTTCCTTTTGTAAGGCTTCATGAGGCCACTCCGCACAGGGCCCACAACAGACATGCATCAATACTTTTTTCTTTTCTTGAGTTATTGTTTCAGACAAATTCATACCTACAATTATTGCGAGTTCAACTAATTGTCATTTTCGTAGTCTTCAATGCGCATCTGACGGCTGACTGACTTGCCGAAACTGCCCATATTGTGTTCATAGTCTTCCGGGCAGACTTCGCCCAAATGTTCCCAAGCTCTTCTGGTGAGCACACGCCCACGCGGTGTCTTAGCCAAAAAGCCCTGTTGCATCAGGTAGGGTTCATATACGTCTTCAATCGTACGTGCATCTTCACCGGTACTTGCTGCCAGGGTGTCCAGACCGACCGGTCCGCCGCCGAAATATTCCAGCATGTTGCGCATCAGTCTTCGGTCAACCATATCCAAGCCCAATTCGTCGATATCAAGCGCGTTCAAACCATAATCGGCTAAGGCACCATTTATGACCCCGTCACCCTTCACTTGGGCAAAATCCCGCAAGCGTTTCAAGAGGCGGATGGCGATACGCGGCGTACCACGAGAGCGCATGGCAATTTGTTTCAGTCCCTCCTGATCAATGCCGATGCCGAGAATCGCTGCATCACGGGTCAAAATCTGACTCAACTCTTCAGGCTTATACAGTTCTAAACGGTTAACCACTCCGAAGCGGTCACGTAATGGGGCTGAAAGCAGTCCTGCTCTGGTCGTGGCGCCGATCAATGTAAACTGCTTTAACTGCAAGCGCAGTGATCTGGCCCCAGGACCGACACCAATCATGATGTCGAGCATGTAGTCCTCCATGGCCGGATATAGTACTTCTTCAACCGAACGTGATAAACGGTGGATTTCATCGATAAAGAGCACGTCTCTTTCATCCATATTGGTCAACATCGCCGCTAAGTCACCCGGCTTCTCAATGGTCGGTCCGGTTGTCACTTTGAAATTGACACCCAGTTCGGCAGCGATGATTCCAGCTAAGGTTGTTTTACCCAGACCCGGAGGACCATACAATAAAACGTGATCCAAGGCTTCAGAACGCTGTTTGGCCGCTTCAATGAAAACACTAAGATTCTCTTTTACCTTATCCTGGCCAAAGTATTCCGACATGCTTAGGGGACGCAAGCGGTTTTCGTCGGAATCTTCCAGCGCAGCGGTACTGCTCATCAAATCGCCGTCTTCCGGCAAAAATGAGCTCATATCCCCTTCTTCGTCAAAATATCTTGCCATCGTTTAATTACTTTCCTTAACGTGCAGCGAGACGCAGCGCCCTGCGCACATTTTCCTCTAAGTCCAATTGGCCATCAAACGATTGGTCAACCATTTCTTTAGCCACTAAAGGGGTATAACCCAAGACGAGCATCGCACTGATGCATTCATCATAGATTGATGAATTTTGTTCGCTCTGTTCTTTACGTAAATCAAGCGTTTCACCTTTGGCAAAATTCCCGCCGATATCACCTGCTTTAAGCTTGTCTTTAAGTTCGAGGACGAGACGTTCGGCGCCCTTTTTACCAAGGCCTTTCACTGCCGTTAACGCTTTCGCATCAGCTGCCAAAACAGCAAGAGCAAACTTATCTGGCGTAAAGGTACCAAGTACCATCGCAGCCAATTTAGGTCCCACACCACTAACGGTCTGTAGCAGTTCAAACATCTTGGCTTCCGCCTGGCTGGGAAAAGCATAGATTTGAAAGACGTCCTGGCGAATGACTACCGATGTATATGCGGTGACTTCGTCACCCGTTTTACCAAACGAAGCAAGGAGTGTCGGAGCAGTTAGCAAACGATAGCCCATCCCGGCGTTATCGATAATAATGCTATCTGTATCTGTTCCAACTAATGTACCCTTTATATATGCAAACATGATTTCCCTTTACTCGTTTTTCGGCAGTTGATCTGCCAATTTACCAATATTCACTCTGGCACCGTATCTTTTTCTCTGTGCCTGACGCTGATAACCGCTTTGCGCAATAAATTCTGCCTGCACACCCATAAAGCACTGACAGATTGCGACGGCTAAGGCATCAGCCAGATCATCGGGCTTGGGTAGTTCATCCATGGCAAGCAGGACTTGCACCATGCTCTGAACCTGTTGTTTCTCCGCCCTGCCGTTACCAGTCACCGCTTTTTTAATCTGCATCGGTGTGAATTCAAAAACCGGTAAAGAAAATCCTGCTGCGGCCAATAAGGCGACCCCGCGCGCTTGCGCTGTCCCGATTACCGTGGTTTTATTTCTTCCGAGAAAGAGTTCTTCTACAGCCATGGCGTGAGGCCTATGAAAAGCAATCAGTTCATTCAAGCCTTGATAAATCTTCTCCAAACGTTGCGGGAAAGCTTCTGTACTCGGTGTCGTGATGACACCGCTATCCAGCAATTTCAGCCTGCCTGCCTTGCTTTCTACGAGGCCGTAACCACTAATCGCATAGCCTGGGTCAACCCCTAAAATCAGCACTTATACTGTCCTTTCACGCTTTATCAAACAATCGTTCTTATTTTAGCACAGGGCAAAATCCTTGACCATAGACCCTGGCTCAATTATAATTTTGACGCGCCTTGCAAAAGCGAGGCCTTTATTTTTGGAGACGTATCGAAGTGGTCATAACGGGCCTGACTCGAAATCAGGTAGTCGGCAACGGCTCGTGGGTTCGAATCCCACCGTCTCCGCCACAAAGAAAAGGACGCCTTTAGGTGTCCTTTTTATTTGTGCTAGATCTTACAGGTGGGATTCGAAGCGCCGCGTTAGGCTGATTGCGAGCTCCCTCCCCTGGAGCGAAGCAGAAGCCGTAGAAACGTGCCGGTGGCACGTTTCAGCAAGCCTGGACAAATCGTAGATTCCAAATTCCTGTATACCAGGGAATCACGATTTGAAATCCCACCGTCTATGCTTGACAATATTAGAAACAGTTTTCATTTTTTAACGCCAATGCCTTTGAAAAAAAATTGATGCTAAAAATATGGAAAACGCGATGCGTGTAAATAAACAAAAATTACTTATAAGCTCATTTTTATGTATCCTTCCGATGCTTCTGGGAGCAATACTTTGGAACTATTTACCTGAGCAAATGGTCAGGCACATTGGATTGGGAGGCGTGGATGCTACCTCTCCCAAAGCTTTCATCATTTTTCTTTTCCCAATTATCTGCTTAATTCTTCACCTTATAGCCTGTCTAAAGCATGAGTGGCTTAACTTGAGATGGAGCAAGTGGACTTGTTGGATTTTTCCAATAATCTCAAATGTATTTTTTGCTATCTCAGTCACAATTTCTTTAAGATTATTCTGAACAACCAACGCTTTATAAAGAAGGTGAATTCTAGATATTCACCCCTCGCGGTGCTGAATAAAACTAAATGCCTTCTGCATTGGAATTGTGAATTTGGAAAAACATTTTGCTGTTTAAATAAAAAAATTGTAAAGTATAGCTAGAAACTTTTGCGGTTATTAGGTTTAACATCATGCCATCAGCAACGTATCGCAAAAAATGCAAGTAAAGGAGTTTAACTGAATCAACGCTGCGATACGACGAGGCTCACAAACATCATTGAAATTTCATCATTTAAAGGAGAGCATCATGAAAAAACAGAAATCTGACAGCAAGAAAGTTAAGACTCAGAACAATTCAAAAAAACAAGCTAAAACAGTAGGAAAAACAGCTCCATTAATTCCACCCAGTAAAACCGTCGTCGACCCGCCCCAAGACAGTAAATCAGAAGCTTTAGAATTCCACCGTGTTGATAATCAAGGCACAGATTTGACGACGAATCAAGGCCTGAAGATGGCTGAAGATGAGTTTTCATTAAAATCCGGATTACGTGGACCGACTCTATTGGAAGATTTCCATTTACGCGAAAAGATTACACATTTTGACCACGAAAGAATTCCCGAACGCATCGTCCACGCGCGTGGCTCCGGAGCATACGGTGAATTTGTCTGTACCGCTGACATGAGCGAGTACACCACAGCAGATTTCCTTAGCCAGAAAGGCAAAAAAACGCCCGTATTCGTGCGTTTTTCAACGGTTGCAGGATCTCGTGGCTCTACAGATACGCCACGGGATGCGCGCGGTTTTGCGACCAAATTTTATACCCAAGAAGGCAACTTGGATATCGTCGGTAATAATATTCCCGTCTTCTTTATCCAGGACGCAATAAAATTTCCCGACTTCATTCATGCCGTTAAAGCGGAGCCGCATAATGAGATCCCTCAAGCGGCTAGTGCCCATGACACCTTCTGGGATTTTGTCACACAGAATCAGGAAACCGCGCATATGGTCATGTGGGCAATGTCTGATCGTGCGATTCCCCGCAGTTTGAGGATGATGGATGGTTTTGCCGTACATACCTTCCGTTTTGTTAATGCCAATGGTAAAGGAACCTTTGTCAAATTCCACTGGCGCTCACAGTTGGGTGCCCATGCTTTAGATTGGGATGAATGCACCAAACTTTCGGGTAAAGATAGTGATTCACAAAGAAGAGATTTAATGGACTCCATCGATGCGGGTGATTATCCCGTCTATGACTTCTGCGTGCAAATGCTGGATGAGGAAGACGAGTTTAAATACGATTTCGACATTCTAGACGCCACCAAACTCTGGCCGGAGGAATTGGTGCCATTAAAGAAGATCGGTGAAATGACACTCAATCGCAACGTCGACAACTTTTTCGCCGAAGTGGAACAAGTGGCTTTCCATCCGGGTCATGTCGTGCCGGGTATTGACTTTACAAACGACCCTTTGCTGCAAGGCCGTCTTTTCTCATACACAGACACACAAATTATCCGCTTAGGCGGTCCGAACTTTCACCAGATTCCGGTCAACATGCCCATCGTGCCGATTCACAACAACCAGCGTAACGGTTATCACATGCATATGCTGCATAAAGGACCGGTCAGTTATCAGAAAAGCAGTATCGAGGACCAGTCTCCAGTGACAGTTTCCCGCGAGCAAGGCGGCTATGAGCATTACCAAGAAAAAGTTGAAGGTAAAAAAATCAAAAACCGTGCCGACAGCTTCCGCGACCACTTCAGTCAAGCCATCATGTTCTATAACTCGATGAGCGAACCTGAGAAAAAACACATCCGCGATGCCTTTAGCTTTGAACTAACAAAAGTTGAGCGTCCTGAAATCCGTCAAAACGTGGTCAACATGTTTGCCAATGTGGATAATGCGATGGCCACTGAAATAGCTAAGAGTGTCGGAGTAGATAAACCCGATGCAGCTGCCGGTTTTGCCCCTGACGGTGTCAAACCGGGACCCATGAAAGATTTCCAGTCCCCTGCTCTTTCTATGGCGAATACCATCTTTAAACCCGATACTCTTAAAGTGGGTATTCTCATTCCTGAAAAACCCGAGCAAGACTTAAGTGCAATTTTAAAAGCCTTACGCGAAGCCAAAACGAAACCGGAGCTCATCGCACCGACGGTTGGTAAAACCGCTGACGGTGAAACGATTAAACACAGTTATTCCTCTGCTCATGCTGTCATGTTTGACGCGCTGATCGTTTTGGAGCCTGAATCACCGGATAAGGCGTTCTTGTTTTTTGCCGAAAACTATGTGAACGAAACGTTTCAGCATTTTAAGCCACTTTGGGTAATGGGTGAGGGCAAAAAGTACGTAAAAACTAACATGAAAAAGGCCGCAGGGGTTCAAGTTGGGACAGATGGAAACATCAAGACATTTATTGAGCATCTAACACAGCATCGTTTCTGGGAACGCAATGTCGGTAAATAAAGAGTGAGTCTCTGCGCGAGTTGACATCGCAATCAACAAATTCTTGCTGTGTTAAAAAAACATTTGATTAACGGAGGTATCTGCTATGCAAGGACATGTGCAAGTCATCGCGGCACTCAATGCCAATCTCAAAGATGAACTGACAGCAATCAACCAGTACATTGTTCAAGCCGAAATGTGTGAGGATTGGGGCTACGGCAAGCTCCATGATTACATGAAGGCAAGAGCAATCAAAGAAATGCAGCATGCGGAAGCAATTATAGCCAGAATTTTGTTTCTGGAAGGAAAACCCGTTGTTGATGAATTGGATAAAATCACCATCGGCGGCGATGTCCTACAGATGATGAAAAACGATCATGAACTTGAGTTTGGCGCAATTAAATCATATAACGAAGCCGCTATGCTCGCGCACGATTTGAAGGACCACGGTTCGGAAGAACTGTTTGTCACTCATTTGCGCGACGAAGAGGAACATATTGATTGGATTGAAGCGCAGCTCACACAAATTGACCAAATGGGCATCCAGAACTATTTGGTTGAGCAATTAGATTAAGGAGGACAAGATAATGGCAGCGGCAAAAAAATCCAACTCGAAATTATCCAACCCTCCTATGACCGTACAAGCCGAAGGCAAAGGTAATGAGAATCCTTTGAGTCCTATGGAGCGCCAAACGAGGGAAAACTACGATAAAGTCCAGACGGAGTATAAAAAGCGTTTTGATGAAAGTTGCGCACATTTTTTGAAACGGGAAGCGGAACTTAATTAATCGTTATCCAGCTCATCTCATTCCGAAAGAGATCAGTTTAATCGCTGCTCTCTTTCTTTTTTTAGACAGAAAACTATTTAGTTCTGCTGTTACGCATGGCCCGCAACTGTGTTAATTCAAGGTTTTCGGAAAATGCCAGGTATGCCTCACTCTCAACGGGATACAGGGCTATTTTGCCCTTCTCATCGAAGTGAAGTCCGAAACCATATCGTTTAGCCAAAGGTGAACTGCGTAAGCAAGGTTTTCCTGTAGAGAAATATTCATTCGTAAAATCTTTCTTCTGTTCCTCTGCTAGGCTGTTTTTTGCCATATATACGGCAAAGAGCAACTCGTCGGATGTGTATTTGTACGGGCAATCAACAAGCATTTCATACTGCAAATAGGCCAGTGACTTGTTCTTTTCATTGATCTTGGGAATTTCGGCGGTCTCCACAGGAAAGTCCGCCGCCACTTGAATAAAAGTATCATAATAATTTGTAGAGTGTTTATTCATAGTATTTTCCTCTCATAAAGCATAGGATTATAGACTATTACAAGCATCAAGGAGGTGGCAAAATGAGCGCAGCTTTTCTCCTCATTCCTTTGCTCTTTATCCGCTATGTTTATCTTTACTATGTTAGCAAAGACGCTTTCTTAAAAGCCGGTCAGTTAGCACCCATGAACGGTCTCGAAAAGCGCATGTATGTGTTTTATCTGCTCTTTAACATACTACTGTTCCTTGCTCTTTTCTTCCTGAGAATTCGTACCACTTCAGTTTTCTATCTCATTGGCGTTGTGTTATTTATCTTATCTGTTTTTAATTTGACCATATGCACTTACTACTTTGGAAGTGTAGGTGCCGATGGTTTTTGCCATAATGGGCCTTATCGCTTCTCCAGACATCCCATGTATCTTGCATATTTCAGCTATTTTCTTGCCGCGGTTTTTCTCACGCAATCACTTGCACTTTTACTCTTACTTTGCTTTTTCAGTTTTTCACACATTGGCTAATTCTAGCCGAGGAACGTTGGTGTAAAGAAAAGTTCGGACAAAAATACCTGGATACATGGAAAAGGTGCCCAGGTATTTGATTAAGTGAAGTTTTGCATTGTTTGCATGCAATAATAATTTTATAGTTCTTCAAATGTGATTAACAAGAACAAGAGAATTCGATAAAATCAATATTAATGAATATAACTATCAAATTATATAAATAATGATATTTTCAAGGAGCACACAATATGGAAACTTTTCAAGATTATTTAGATTCACTGGCAACCGATCAACAAAAGGAACGGTTTCAAGAGGTTTTTGCCTGGATGGAAAAGACCTTCCCGGAGCTGAAAACGCGTATCGCATGGAATCAGCCCATGTACACAGATCACGGGACTTTTATTGTCGCCTTCAGTGCCGCCAAAGCGCATATGGCCTGTTCGCCTGAAACAAAAGGGATAGAGCATTTTGCCAAAGAGTTGGACGAAGCCGGCATAAAATACACGACGATGCTGTTTCGTTTTCCCTGGCAAAAGCCGATCCCCTACGACCTATTAGAGAAAATTATCCGCTTCAACATTGAAGATAAAAAAGACTGCCAAACCTTCTGGCGCAAGCCCGAGTAAGACAGTCTCTAACGATGTGATTAACTTAAACTAGGGCAATAGATTTATCTCGCCCCGGCTCAATTTTTCGAGCAACTCGGCATCTCCCGGACAGAACTCATATTGATCAAGTTCATCAAGCTGAACCCAACGAATGCTTTCGTGTTCAAGCGCTTGCGCTTGCATTCCATTCACCGCCTCACAGAGAAAAAAATGTAGTTCAACATGAATGTCTGGGTATAGATGTTCGCACTGGTACACTTCGCGGCCGACATTCAGTTCAAGAGCCAACTCTTCCCTGCACTCACGTTGCAGACAATCACGAAGCGTCTCGCCGGGCTCTGTTTTGCCACCCGGAAACTCATACAAGTAGGCGCATGAACCTCCCGGGCCACGCTGGCATATGAGGATCTGCCCTAGGCTGTTTTTGATAATTGCTGCTGCGACGCTGCGTCGGTCTGGCATAGTGCGGCCTCCTGCTCTTTCGTCATGGTACGTAAGCTGATGATGTGTCGCGTCACGCCTAAACCGATCAGGGCCAAAACAACACTGACGAAGCTCTTCTTAATTAGGATAATTGAAAGCAACAAACCTGACCAAAGAATAATCAGGGCAAAAATCTTCGAGCGCTTATCAACGGCTTTGTATAAAAGATAATTACGAATATAACGTCCCAGTACGGGATGATTGAAAAGCCAGTGATAAAGCCGTTCCGAACTGCGTAAAAAACAATAGGAAGCTAAAAGCAATAAAGGCGTGGTGGGTAAAATGGGTAAAACAATCCCAACTGCTGCCAAAACCAGCAGCAGGCACCCCGCGACTATTAATAAGCTTTTTCTAATCTTCTTTTTCATCATGCGCAAGTTATCTTATGCTAACAGGGAGGCTTTGTAAAGGCCTCCCTGTCGTCAATCAAGCGTTATTATACAATATCTACAATGTCTAAGCCACAGGCTTTGGCGACCCCTTTGCCGTATTCCGGATCTGCTTTGTAGCAGTTTAGGATATGGCGTTGTTTGATTTCAACGGGTACACCTTCCATGTTGCGCGCCGTGTTTTCGCAAAGCACCTGCTGCTTTTCGGGCGTCATCAGGTTGTAGAGTTTTCCAGGCTGCGTATAGTAATCATCGTCGTCTTCGCGGAAGTTCCAGCGTTTGATGTCACCACTTACAGGTTCGACCGGATCGGCATACTCTGGTTGTTCCTGCCATTCGCCGTAGCTGTTCGGTTCATAGTGCAGAAGGCCTCCCAGATTACCGTCTACGCGCATTTGACCATCGCGATGGAAGGAATGGGTGGGATTCTTGGGCTGGTTGACCGGAATCTGATGGTGATTGACACCTAAGCGGTAACGCTGCGCGTCTCCATAAGAAAAGAGACGGCCTTGCAGCATGCGGTCCGGTGAGAAACTAATGCCGGGAACCACATTGGCAGGGTTAAAGGCAGCTTGTTCCACGTCTTGGAAGTAGTTTTCCGGGTTACGGTTGAGTTCAAAATAGCCGACTTCAATCAGAGGATACTCACCTTTGTACCACACCTTGGTCAAATCAAAGGGATTATAGGGCATGTTGCGGGCTTGCTCTTCGGTCATGACTTGGATGAACATTTTCCATCTGGGGAATTCACCGCGTTCAATGGCCTCAAAAGATCACGTTGGTTGCTTTCACGATCTTTACCGACCACATCCGCTGCTTCCTGATCCGTGATGGTTTCAATGCCCTGTTGGCAGACCAAATGGAATTTGACCCAATGACGAACGCCTTCAGCGTTAATCATGGAGAAAGTATGTGAGCCAAAGCCGTGCATATGGCGGAAAGATTTGGGAATGCCGCGGTCACTCATGGTGATGGTCACCTGATGCAGGGCTTCAGGAAGATTGGACCAGAAATCCCAGTTGTTTTTGGGGCTGCGCATGTTTGTTTTGGGGTCGCGTTTGACTGCATGGTTGAGATCCGGAAATTTTAGCGGGTCACGGAAGAAAAAGACCGGGGTATTATTTCCGACCAAGTCCCAGTTTCCTTCATTAGTATAAAACTTCATGGCAAAACCACGAATATCACGTTCTGCATCAGCTGCACCACGCTCACCGGCGACGGTTGAGAAGCGCACGAACATTTCGGTTTTTTTGCCTATCTCAGAAAAAATATCGGCTTTAGTGTATTGGGTAATGTCATGCGTCACAGTGAATTCACCGAATGCACCTGAGCCTTTGGCATGCATGCGTCTTTCGGGAATAACCTCACGGTCGAAGTGTGCCAGTTTTTCTAAAAACCATACATCCTGCAGCATCATTGGACCACGCGGGCCTGCTGTCATTGAGTCTTGGTTGTTGGCCACCGGTGCACCGGCAACGGTTGTCATTTTCTTCTTTTCGTTTTGTTCCATAGTCATCTCCTTTTCTGGGTGAAGCTAAACGCGTGCCTGGGAATTGGCTTGAATCTCGTACCGAAAATACTTTGATACAAAGCTTATTGAGAATTATTCCTAATAAGAAAATACTAACTTTAAACAGCCAGCTTGTCAATAAATATGCACAAAAAAGCACAAAGATAAAAGTGAACAATTATGACAGGGAGAAACAAGCTGACTAGGGCTTAGCCCACATACCTATGCCCTGATCTTCTGCGTCTCTAGCAAGTGCCTGATGCAGTTTGGAAAAAGTCAGATTTGGCGGTATGCGCACGAACTTAGCATAGCCTTGCTCCAATAACATACAATTGAATTGATACTGCTTGGCATATTCAAAGTCTTCTTCAAAGCCCCGCGGATCTTCAAGCCAAAGGTACGCAAGAATGCGCTCATACTGGTCGTGACTCTCTTCATCAAAACTCAAGTAAACTGTGCGTCCCTCCAGCATCTCCTTTGTATAGGCAAAAGCCTCCTCCCCATAAAACTGCTCTGCTATCCCATCTTCAGGATGTGCAATTTCCGGGCTGTTAATGCCGATCAAACGGACACGCTGATTTTTTCCGTCCACCGTGGCACGTATGGTATCTCCGTCGCTGACCTTTGTTACCTCGACTTTGACCACCCGTACATTGGGGTTCGACCACTTACTGACACTTGAAGTAACAGACCCGTCAAGATCTGTCCAGCTTGAGGCTATGGTAGCTGTTGAGGAATGATTTGGTCCTGCTTCGCCTGCGTAGGTTGCACGTGTCTGCGGCAGGGTAATTTCCGGATAAGCAGTTGCGCGGCTCATTTTACCCGGAATCTCACAGGCAACAAGTCCCGTAAGTAAAACAAAGAGGATAAGCCCTAAGAAACGCGCTTTTATTTTTGTATTCATCGTCATATCAGTAGGTAAATCGCCCTAATGCGGATTCGATGATCACTTCATTGGCCTCGCTCTGCGATTCTTCGGTGTGGCCGATTTGTTGTGCATCTATATTGAAACTCTGTGCAATGGCGCAGATTGGTTCAACGAGTGAGTCGGGTACGTAGAGCTCTAAGCGATGCCCCATGTTAAAGACTTGGTACATTTCTTTTGCCGGAATATTGCCACTTTCGAAAATTGCCCTAAATAGCGGAGGCAGCTCAAAAAGCCTATCCTTAATATAACGCACAGCGCTTCCGAAATCTTTACATTTGACCTGGCCGCCACCCGTACAGTGAATCGCTGCCACGATTTGCGCGCGATAGAGTTCGTAAATCGCTTTCAGTACCGGTAGATAGGTACGCGTCTGTGACAATATGGCTTCGCCTACCTGCATAGAACTGCCAGGCAGTTGATCCGTCACATAATACGGACCACAGTAAACTTTGTCTTCAGCGATGGTAGGAGAAAAGGTTTCCGGATATTTTTCATAATAATCGTGGTGCAAGAGCATGTGCCTGGCTGCCGTCAGACCGTTTGATCCCATGCCTGAATTGGCTTTCTCTTCATAGCTTGCCTGACCGAACGAGGCCAGACCGACTATGGCCAGTCCGCCTTTGATGTTTGCAGCGGATATCACTTCCTCACGAGCTAATCTGCAGCACACCGTTGAGTCAACAATCAACGTTTGTACAAGATCCCCCACATCGGCCGTCTCGCCTCCGGTCATGTGTACGGTGATCCCTTCTTGAGCAAGTTTGGCAATGACTTCATCATAGCCTTTGATGACTTCGGCAATCACTGCACCGTTCACACGGTGTGCGTTTCGGCCAATTGTATTGGATAGAAAGAAGTCTGTGGTCATGCCTACACAAGCCAAATCATCGGTATTCATCACCAAAGAATCCTGTGCAATACCGGCAAAATACCCTAAATCCCCTGTTTCCTTATACATTAGGTAGGCCAGGGATGATTTGGTCCCGGCACCGTCAGCATGCATGGCCATGCAATAGGCTTCGTCACCGGACAAATCCGCGACCAGTTTGCAAAACGCTCCCGGAAATAGGCCCTTATCCTGGTTTTTAACGGCTGCTTTTACTTCGTCTTTGGTGGGTGAAACTCCGCGCGATAAGTAGCTTTCTGCTGACATCTGCCCTTCTCCTTTGCAACAATGCTGGCTTGATTTCCGTATCGTTTTTTTATTAAGGACAAAAGAGAAAATCTATAAGCCGGGTTCTGTCTTGAACAATCATTTATCTAGCTCTGCCGTCTCCGACCGAGTCAAGCCACCTCCCCGAGACGCGCGGGCCACGCTGGCTGTCTCTCCACGGTGTTGCTCCGGATGGGGTTTACAGAGCCTCCCGCGTTACCGCAGGAGCGGTGAGCTCTTACCTCGCCTTTCCACCCTTACCATCACTGGCGGTTTATTTCTGTTGCACTTTCCTTAAAGTTACCTTCACCGGGAACTACCCGGCACCCTGCCCTATGGAGCCCGGACTTTCCTCATCTGCGGGCTTTCGCCCTGCAGCCGCGATTGTCCGACTTTCTCTTTTGCCTTGCTAATTATACATGAAGCTTAGTGAAGAATATGACTCGCCCTATTCTTTTCCTTGCATTTCAAGGAGAAATTTTCTTAAATTTTCAACATCAGTGTCGTTAGGCCGATCTTTATGGATTCCACCGACTAAAGCCAAGGGACCAAAACTGTCCCAAGCCAAACAACTGAACTGCCCGATGACCGGAATACCATATGACTCTAATTGTTCAGTCAAAGTTCTTTCATAATCCGCTTTCATCGCTCCTGCTGTATAGATGACGAAAGCCTGCTTCCCTTGCAAAGCGCTTTTCTGTGAGTCGACCAACTTCAGTATCGTTTTATGGTGTTTACTATAAAAAATACCCGAGGCAAAACCGACACAGTCTACCTCATGCAAGCTCTCCGCTGTAAACTTACTGCATTTGACACATGCTATCTCGAGACCCTTGCAAGCGCTTAATAGCAAGCGCTCCGTATTCATATGATGTTGTGAATGATAGATAATGAGAATTCTCTTCATTGGCTTTCCTTTCTACATCATCGCTCAGTTGTTTCTTCTTACAGGCAGGCATCCGTGTTACGCTGTTGGTAGAGTTGTGACTAATGATGTTGGTAAAGTCGTCGGATTGGCTGGAAGCTGTGGGGGTAGCAATTCAAATTTGTGGTTGCGTTGATATAACGCATTCAGGCGGAACAGTTTCTTATTGTCCAACTGATCCAATTGCGCTTGAGTCGCCCTAAACTGCCAACAACCAATCTCGGTGCTGGGCAGATTCATGCGCGCATCTCCACCATAGCCCAAAAAGTCTTGTGCCGGTGCCACCGCTAATAGCGCTGTACTAGCCCAAATCGTGCGGATGAAGGTTTGGCAGGCAGGACTGTTGACGCCACCCGCTCCCCAGTCTTTGCCTTCAGGAAAGGCACAATACTCTAAAGCATGTTCGCGTACATCTTCCGTGGCTTCCCAGAGCCAACCCAGCATCGTGTTATTGTCGTGAGTTCCAGTATAGGCACAGCAATTCTGGGGATAATCATGGGGCAGGTCATTAGAACGTATGCCTGGATCCAGAGAAAATTGCAGAACTTTCATGCGTGGAAAACCCGATTCATCCAGCAATTCCAGTAGGTCTTCGTCGACCACGCCCAAATCTTCGGCGACAATCGGCAAAGGGCCTAAACGAGTTGCCGCGACATTAAAGAGATCCATCCCGGGTCCCTTACGCCAAACACCGACTCTGGCAGTTTCCTCGCCATAGGGCACCGCCCAATATGCCGAGAGCCCGCGGAAGTGGTCAATACGTAATAGGTCATAACGATTGAGTTCATGTTTTAAGCGGTTGACCCACCAATCGTAATCCATTTCTTTAAGTTTAGCCCAATTGAAAATCGGAAAACCCCAAAGTTGGCCATCTTCTGAAAAGTAATCAGGCGGAACGCCGGCAATTTCTTTGGGGTTGAAGTCTTTGCCCAGCATGAAGAGTTCTTTGTTGGCCCAGACATCAGCACTGTCACGCCCCACGTAATAAGGCATGTCTCCGTAAATTCCCAAGCCCAGAAGGTTTAGCTCACCCTTGAGTCTCGTCCACTGTCTGGCAAAAAGCCACTGAATAAAAATCTGTTTCTGGACTTCCGCCGGATAGGCCGCCACAAAAGCATCGATCGCCTCTGCTTGATGGTCAGCCAAAGCTTTGTCCGGCCACTTCCACCAGACTTCATTGTTGTATTTTTCGCGTATCACCATAAACACGGCATAGTCTTTCAACCAGAACTGCGTCTGTTCAAAGCGCGCCATTTCACTGCGTTGTTCCGCTGATAAACGTTTGAACGCCAAGTCCAAAAAGGTTCTACTGTTATTGTGAACAAAACCGAAATCAGCTCGATGCGCATCGCCATGATAAACGAAATCACGCACTTCCTCGTCGCTCAACAAGCCATCTTCCACGAGATAGCGCGGATCAATAAGACGACTGCTACCGGCAAAAGCCGAGAGGCACATATAAGGCGAATCAATCGCCGGCTGACCCAGCGGCAGAATTTGCCAATAAGTAAAACCCGAAAGCACCAATTTTTCGCCGAATTTCAATGCCTCAGGACCCATGGTTCCCTGGCCGAAAGGTCCCGGCAGACTGGTGATGTGCATGAGCATGGCACCGGATCGATTCATCATTCTTACCCCCTCTTAGGTTTTACATTAATATTTTCAGACTGCACTTCTATTCGAATATACTTTTGTGCTCGTACTTCTGCTCCAATTTACTGAAGAGATAGGAAGAAACCACACCCACGACAAAGAGCAGCACACAAAGTAAAAGCTGTGTCATAAATGTCCAATTGTTCTGAGCCAATACCGGCGCAGCAAAAGCCGGGAAAATCTTGCTCGGAAAGATTGCCAAAGTAGAACCAATCACCAAGCCAAGAATGATGTGGTAGACCACTGCATAATGTTTCTTTAGCAGATTGCTCATAAGCTTAGAAAAAAGTAAGGCACAGACGACCACACCTAAACCGAGTGGAATAATCGCGGTCAGATCAAAGGCAGAAATACGATCGGCCATTTTTTCATAGAGACCAAAGTAAATGAGAAAGTTCGATGGACTCAAACCCGGAACGATAAAACCAAGGCCAATGGCCATGCCGGCGATAAACCAGGGGATTGGGATATTAGGCGTCACATCAAGTAGTTTGACATCACCCAAAGACATCAGGGCAAAAAGAAAGACCGCGGCCAAAATCAGCGCCAAATACGATTTACTGTCTCTACCCTCTTTGCCTGCCGTCTTGTATAAGGAAGGAAAAGTACCGACAACGAAACCGATAAACAAACAGATAGAAATGACTTCGTATCGGCCTTCCAAAGCTTTCTTCACGAAGATTGAAAAAAGCAAAACACCTACGAACACCCCTAAAATCACCGGAATAAAAAACTGCACATTTTTCCAGAAATTCTTTTTAAGATTAGCCAGGAAAGCCAATAGCGGATCGTATATACCAAAAATAACTGCCATGACACCGCCGGATAAGCCCGGCAGAATTGCCCCGATGCCCACGACAATGCCTTTAACTAAACGAATGATCCAGTCCAAAACAGTACCTCTTTTTCGATTAACGGATTTACCCATGGATTGTACTCCAAGCAAGTGGAGCCCACAAGCGAAACACGAACAGTCCATTTCGGCAAAACAAAGCCCTCATACACGTTTTTCTTTGCATTTTTTTCGCGTATTGTGCCTTTCGAGTTTCTACGTTGGACGAGCAGAACTAAGATAGGTAAGATATATCATTATCGTCGCTCCGGAGACATATGAGCGGCGCAGGAGGAAATAATAATGAAAAAAAGACTTATAGCAACGCTCTTGACAGCTGCCCTGTCAATCGGATTGTTTAGCGCTTGTGGCGGTGCAGCAACGACTGCAGCCGAAGCCACAACGGCCGCACCGGCAGCCGGTGCAACCACAGCAGCTGCTGCAGCTAGTACGGACCCCATTAAAATCGGCGGCCTTGCCCCCCTGACCGGACCTGTTTCGGTTTACGGTATTGCAGTCAATAACGGTATCACCCTGGCTTTCGAAGAAATCAATGCTAAGGGCGGCATCAACGGTCGCACCATCAACTATGTGGTCATGGACGAAAAGGGTGACACCACCGAAGCCACCAACGCCTACGATAAGCTAGTTCAAGACGGCATCGTTGCTCTGATCGGTGACGTGACCTCCACACCTTCCATCGCAGTCGCACAGCGTAGTGTCAATGACAACATGCCGATGATTACCGCTTCCGGTACTTCACTAAAAATTACGGAAGCCGGAAAGAACGTTTTCCGCACCTGCTTCACCGATCCTTACCAAGGTGACATCATGGGTCGTTTTGCGGCTGAGAACATGGGTCTGAAGAAAGTCGCCGTGCTCTATGATGCCGGTAACGACTACTGCGTTGGCTTGGCTGATGCCTTTGTCGCCAGAGCCGAAGAACTGGGCGTTGAGATTGTCGCTAAAGAGACTTATGCCTCTACTGACGTTGACTTCAAGGCTCAACTGACCAAGATTCAGCAAGCCGCCCCCGAAGCGCTCTATATCCCTGATTACTATGAAAAAGACATCCAAATCACACGTCAAGCCAGAGCTGCCGGTATCGATGTGCCCCTGCTCGGCGGAGACGGCTGGGATGGCGTCCTGATGGAAAGCGTCATTGGTAGCGTCGGTTCGACAGATGCTGACAATACTTATTTCACCAATCACTATTCCGACAAAGACACCGATGAAAGAATTCAAAACTTCATTACCGCCTATAAAGCCAAATTCAATATGGACCCTGTTTCTTTTGCCGCTTTGGGTTATGACTCTGCCTATTTATTAGCTGAAGCCATTGAGAAAGCCGGTTCAACGGATAAGCAAGCCATCATCGACGCGATGACCGCCATCAATTTTGCCGGAATCACCGGAAATATCACCTTTGACGAGAATCGCAACCCTGTAAAATCTGTTACAATTATTAAAATCGAAAACGGCGAGTACAACTTGTTCGACAAGATGGAACCTGCACAGTAAGATAAACCTGTTTAGAACTGTAATGGACTCCCGGCGCTTTTATTGCATCGGGGGTCCATTTATTCAGCGGAACTATTCAAAGTACAAAACCACTCCGGGGGAGGATGTATGTATTTCATCGTACAGTTCATAAATGGCCTGCAGATAGGTTCAATTTATGCTTTGATCGCCTTAGGCTACACCATGGTTTACGGCATCGTTAAATTGATTAACTTTGCGCACGGTGACATCTTAATGATTGGTGCCTACACTTTGCTGATGTTGTTAACGGCAGTCGGTGTGCCCTTTCTGCTCGCTGTGCCCTTGGCCATGATCTTTTGCGCCCTCCTAGGAGTCTTAATCGAGCGCATCGCCTATAAGCCGCTAAGACAAGCTTCGCGTTTGTCAGCCCTCATCACGGCGATTGGTGTCAGTTTATTTTTGCAAAACATAGCCATGATCATCTTCACACCCAATGCCCGTTCTTTCCCCATGGTCGCTCAGAATTTTCCCACCATCGCTCTGGGTAACACCAACCTCAGCACCGTTTCGCTAATTTCGATTTTAGCAGCGGTCTTACTCATGCTGATTCTGCAGTTCTTTATTAAAAAGACACGCACCGGCAAAGCGATGATCGCGGTTTCCGAAGACATGAAGGCTGCGCAGCTGATGGGTATCAACGTCGATACGACGATATCGATCACCTTTGCCATCGGTTCAGCTTTGGCTGCTTTTGCCGCGGCCTTGTTCTTGGTTTCTTACCCGCAAGTAACCCCGTATATGGGCGCCATGCCCGGTATTAAAGCCTTTATTGCGGCCGTCCTGGGTGGTATCGGTAATATCCCCGGCGCTATGGTTGGCGGACTCATTTTGGGTATCGTTGAAACGCTGACCAAAGCCTATATTCCCTCCGCCTATTCACAACTTGCCGATGGTGTCGTTTTCGTGGTCTTGGCCGCCGTGCTGCTCTTCAAGCCGACCGGTTTGCTGGGTAAAAACCAGCGCGAGAAAGTTTGAGGTGAACACGATGCCAAAGAATAAATTAGTCTCTTATCTGATCAATGCGGCTTTCGCCGTCGTTATCTTCATCATCTTTAAACTGCTGGCTTCTCAAGGGATACTCGGCCGTTATCAACAAGGTTTAGTCATCCTCATCTGCATTAACGCCATTCTGACGGTTAGCCTGAACCTGGCTACGGGACTGCTTGGCGAACTGGCCCTGGGTCATGCCGGTTTTATGGCAGTGGGTGCCTACGCCTCCGCTCTGATTACGCTTAATCTAGCTGACGGAAGCATGCCTTCTGTTCCCCTCTTCATTTTCTCTCTCATTGCTGCCGGTGTGGTGGCCGCTATCGTTGGCTTCTTTGTCGGTATTCCCGCCTTGCGCCTGCGTGGTGACTATCTGGCTATCATTACCCTCGCTTTCGGAGAGATCATCCGTATCCTTATTCGCAGTTTCAAGTTTACCGGCGGTGCTTTGGGTTTGAGCGGCATTCCTTTTGCCACGAACTTCAATTACACCTATTGGATTCTGGTGATCCTGATTTACATCATTTATTCGCTAGTCCGTTCACGCCAAGGCCGTGCCATCATTTCCATTCGTGAAGACGATATCGCTTCGGAAGCATCGGGTATTAATACGACCAAATATAAAACAATTGCCTTTACACTTTCGGCGGCTTTTGCCGGTGTGGCAGGCGGACTTTACGCACATTTCCAAGGTGTCATTACACCTCAGTTATTTGACTACAACTATTCCATCAACATCATGGTGATGGTGGTTCTGGGTGGTATGGGTTCAATTACCGGCTCCGTACTTTCTGCAGCTATTTTGACGCTGATGCCGGAGTTGCTGCGTGGCATGGCGGAATACCGCACTTTGATTTATGCTGTGCTGCTGATTTTATTGATGTTGTTTAAGCCCTCAGGTTTATTAGGGCAAAAAGAAATCTCCCAGCGCTTCTTCCGCAAGCTCTTCCGTGGTGAAAAAGATCCCCTGCCCGAACTAGCTTCCTCTGGTGTCGGTGGCAGCGCGGCCGAGGTCCAGGAAAACGTTCCGGCAATCGGCACCCCTTTGCGCAATGCAGAGGAGGCGGTGCGTAAGCGCAAGGGTGAGGCTTCTAGTTCCGATTTGTCTGCGCCGACCAAAGAAAACAAAGGAAAGAGGTGAGCTTTGTGGCTTTGCTTGAAGTAAGAGATTTATCCATTCAATTCGGCGGTCTCAAAGCCGTCGAAAAAGTCAGCTTTGACGTGGACAAAAACCAGATAGTTGGTTTAATCGGCCCTAATGGAGCCGGAAAGACGACGGTCTTTAACCTATTAACGAATGTCTACAACCCCAATAGTGGCAGCATCATCGTAGACGGTAAATCCGCGATGGGGAAAAAAACCTTTCAAGCCGTTGATAACGGTTTAGCCCGCACCTTTCAAAACATCCGACTCTTTAAACAGATGTCGGTGCTCGATAACGTCAAAGTCGGCTTCAGTGAACAGCGACGTTACGGCTTGCTCAGCGGTATACTGCGTATGCCCTCCTATTGGAAGCAGGAAAAAGCGGACGACGAGGAAGCGCGCAAGCTACTGCGTCTCTTTGAAATGGAAGACGCCGCTGACCTCATGGCCGGCAATCTGCCCTACGGTCGCCAGCGCAAACTGGAAATCTGCCGTGCTATGGCAACCCATCCTAAGGTCTTGCTACTTGATGAACCGGCCGCCGGCATGAACCCGACCGAAACCCAGGAGCTGATGGACACCATCGGCAAAATCATGAAAAACTTTGACATCTCGATACTGCTGATCGAGCACGATATGAAGCTCGTTATGGGCATCTGCCAAAAGATTGTCGTTTTGGACTATGGCATGGTGATTGCTCAGGGCACAGCCGCCGAGGTACGCAGCAACAAGCGCGTTATCGGGGCTTATTTAGGAAGCGAGGGGCGCGCCGATGATCTTGAGCGTTGATGACCTGCATGTTTACTATGGTTCCATTCATGCTATTAAAGGTGTTTCTTTCCATGTTAAAGAGGGCGAAATTGTTACTTTAATCGGTGCAAACGGCGCCGGAAAGACGACCATATTACAAACCATCTCCGGGCTTTTAAAACCCCGTACCGGTAGCATCATCTTTGATAATCTTCCCACCGCCAGCATCAAACCGCATTTATTGGTCAGTAAGGGTTTGGCCCAAGTTCCGGAAGGGCGCCGCATCTTCACTTCCCTGTCGGTGCGCGATAATATCGAGATGGGGGCTTACACACGCAGTGACAAATCCGAAGTCGAAAAAGATGTCGCAAAGCTTTTGGAACGTTTTCCGCGTTTGAAGGAGCGCCGCAACCAACTGGCCGGCACACTCTCCGGCGGTGAACAGCAAATGTTGGCGATTGTACGTGCGCTGATGTCACGTCCCAAACTCTTATTACTGGATGAACCTTCAATGGGACTTTCACCGATTTTGGTCCATGAGATTTTCAGTATTTTGCGCACGTTGAGCGAAGAAGGCATGACGATTCTCTTAGTTGAACAAAACGCACAAATGGCGCTGCATCTGGCACAACGTGCCTACGTGCTGGAGACAGGAAAAATCATTACCGAAGGTAAGGCCCGCGCTCTGCTGGACGATGACCGCATTAAAGAAGCCTATCTTGGTGGGGTTTAAACTCTCCTGCTGCTTTAATAACGAGGTTTATGGTATTTGCCAGCTTAGCCCTCAGATAATATATCTCACATCAATAGTATCTCATGAGAGTCATTGATTTCATTAAGCCTGCGCCTATACTTTAATTAAGAACAGACCCCAGTCATCCGTTACGCTTCGAGTAACAGAAAGGAGCAGGCAGATGATTCTTATTACAGGCGCTACCGGCCACGTCGGAAATACTTTGGCGCACGACTTAGCACAAAAAGGTGAAAAATTGCGCTTGTTTTTGCAGGCTAATGAAACCGTCAAGGCGCTTGATGGTTTAGAATTTGAGCTCATTACAGGCGATATCAGCGATTACGAAAAGGTCAGCGAGGCATGTACAGGTGTAGACTATGTTTATCATCTGGCTGGCTTAGTGGATATCTCTCCTAAAGATTCGCAATTATTGGAAAAAGTTAATGTGAACGGCACCAAAAATATAGTAGAGGCTTGTTTGCAACATAAAGTAAAGCGCCTTGTTTATATCAGTTCGGTTCACGCGATTCCCGAACCGCCCAAAGGAGTGGCCATGAAGGAAGCTTCCGCTGAAGCTTTTCCTGACCTACATTTGTTGGGGCCCTATGCTTTATCCAAATCGGCAGCAACCGCTGCCGTCTATGATGGCATCAGGCGGGGTTTAAATGCGGTCATGCTCTTCCCCAGTGGCATTATTGGGCCTGGTGATTACCGTGGTTCAGAGATGGGGAAAGTCATTTCCTACTTATTGGGTAAGAAAGATCAGCATACTTTTGCCTGCTTTAATGGTGAGTATAATTTTGTCGATGTGCGTGATGTCTCAACGGCTTTGCAAAACGCTATGGAAAAAGGGCGTAGTGGCGAGGGTTACCTGCTATCTGGTCATACACTGTCGATTGCGGATTTGTATCGCAAGGTGCTCCTGGCAACCGGCAAGACTTCTATCAAGTTGATTATGTTCCCGGTGCAGCTGGTCAAATTCGCTGCGCAGATAGTCTTGGCTTTTGCCCGACTCATCCATAAGAAACCTTTCTTTACGCCGTATAGCATCGCGGTTCTGCAATCCAATGCTGAAATTGATTCTTCTAAAGCGGAGAAGGAATTGGGATTCAAAGCCAGACCGCTGGATGAGACCTTATTGGAAACGGTGCGCTGGTTGCAAGCGAAAAAAGCAACGGGGCTGCGTTAGGTTTAGGGTTGGGGCTGATTCTGTTATTGAGTTTCTCATTTTGGAAAGTGCCAAGATTTGCGGCCAGCCAAAATTTCGCTTGGCTAAGCGAAAATCTTGACACCAACATAGTCTGGCACCAAACCAGTCTGGCTAAAGCCCAACTAAGAATCCAAACAAAGATTGGAGTAAGGTTGCGGCATGACGATGCGTAACATGTCTTCCGGTAATTTTGCCATAAAATCCAGAAAGCTCTGATAAATCAGCTGATGCCCCACACTACTCGGATGTATGCCGTCCTCACAGATGGTTTCTTTGATATTGCGGCGATCCAAGAAAGGACTGCGGCAATCGACCAGCAGGGTATTGGTTTCATGCGCAATGCGTTCGATGTTGATGGAATAAAGCTCTTGAAAGCGCGAGATCTGATCCGGGGTCTTGATGCTCTTCAAAATCGCCTCAGTGGATAAACCACGGCTTCCCAGAAAAGCCAGATAGCGCTCACCATCCACAGGCGGCAAGTTCATCATAATAGGCAAAATATTCTTCGACTTAAGATAAGCAAGTAACTCTTTGTAAAGCTTGATAAACAGGGGCAAAGGAGTTTTGGGATCATGTGGCTCCTCCGGTGCTTCAGCGACCTTATCCCAAGAAAAGTCGCAGTCATTCCCGCCAAATTCTAAAATGGCGTACTGCATATGTGGGTTCTTCTCTACGGCCTGTTTCACCGTTTCGATTCCTTTTTGTATTGTGGAGCCAAAGCGGGAGCGATTAACCAACTCCAGATCAAATTGTTCGCTGAAATGGTCAAAATGCAAGTCCGTCAAGTTTTTGTACTTCTCCGAACCCGCGTCAAAGACGACACCCTTCATAACCGAGTCACCAAAAATATAGGCTAATTGTTTTATCATCTTAAACACCTCGTTTCGAAATGTTTTATATCTAGTATTTGTTTCTAGGTTATATCATTTTACTTTCCTTGTAAAGGCATTATAATGAGAAGCGATTAAAGCACGCTTAAAACATTCTTAATTTTGCATAACATTGGATAGAATTATGAGTACCGGCAAAAAATCACAACGTATTATAGTGGAACAGCCATTACAGTTAACGGAGTGGCGTGATTTACCGCGCATCGAGCTCTATATGGATCAACTCATTGCGATTTTGCAGGAAGAGATGCAGGGCCTTTGGGTGAACAGCGATGAGGCGAAGATTTCCTCGAGCATGGTCAACAACTATGTGAAAGTAAAGCTGGTTCCCGCCCCGCTCAAAAAGCGATATGAGCGCCGTCATATCGCCTCTCTCCTGCTCGTTTTTGTTTTAAAGTCTGTTTTGAGCATGCAAGAATTGGCATCGCTTTTGCCAAAGCTCAATGCAGAACTAAATGATAGTTGGGAACGCGTGCACCAGTGTTTTATCACGCATCTGCGTAGGGTGCTGAGTGAAAATGAAACGCTGGAAACACAGCTATACGGTCCTTATGAGCAAGTTCTGGTGTATGCGCTGACGGCTTTTGCCCAGAGACTGAGAGCTGAACGTCTGCTGCTAAAACTTGAACAGCCTAGTCAAGAATAATCTGATTGCGTTTATTGTATAAGGTTTTGTAGCCCAGATATAGTGAACCGAAGACCGCCAGACAGACGACGGTCGTTATGGCAATCATGATGGCGATCTGGTAAAGAATCGCTGTGGTGGGCAAAGTTCCGGAAAGAATCTGACCCGTCATCATCCCCGGTAATGCAATGATGCCCATGCCCAACATGGAATTGAGTGTTGGCAACAAGGCTGTTTCGATGGACTGATTAACAAAGGGCAAAAGGATTTTGTCCGGCTCAACCCCAAAATTCAGTAAACTTTCAATGCGGTTTCTCTGCCCTTTCAGGCTATCATTAAAGGATTTAATACCCAAACTGACACCGGTCATGGCATTTCCCATCAGCATACCGGCGATAGGAATCACGTACTGAGGATTAAGCAAGCTCTCTCCCACCACTACCAGAATGAAATAAACACAGACCGAAAGCCCTTAAAACACCAAGGATAATGCGACATAGAGTTTAAAACGCCTGTTTAGCTGTTTATTTCTGGAAAGGACGCGATGCACCGAAAATATCATCATGGCCAGGACATAGGCGAATATGAATATGGGGTGCGGATTTTTAAAAATATAGCTTAGCACCAGACCGGCAATGACCAGTTGCAGCGTCATCCGTAGACTGGCAATGAGTAAGAGTTTAGTCTGCTTAATGCGGCTTTTCTTCATGACCAGGAGCACGACAAGCAGTAAAAGATAAATCAACGAAAACTGCCAGATTTGCATTTGAACAACGTCATTCATCGTTTCGCACCCGCTTCCAAGGTGATGATTTCATCGGCAAAAGTCTGCGCCAAATTCAAATCATGACTAACCACCACTAAAGTCATGCCCTGTTCACGACTATACGCGGTCAAATTTCTAAACAGCCTTTGCGCCGTCAGCTCATCAAGGGCTGAACTGGGCTCATCCAGGAGCAGCACCTTGGCGTGGCAAGCCAATCCGATAGCCAGGAACACCCTCTGTTTTTCTCCACCGGATAGATTCTGACAGAGTGCGTCGAGCGGTAATTCTTCAGCCGCACAGATGCGCAGCAATTTCAGGATTTCAGAATCATTCGGAGCAGTTAAACCACGGTAGTCCAAGTATTGTGCGAAATTCTCACGGATGCTGCCGTCGAAAAGAAAAACACTTTGAGAGATGAGCAAGACTTCTCTCCTCAAAGCCAAGGTTTCAAGAGTTTTCAAAGCCTGGCCGCGGTAATAGACTTCTCCGCCGGAGGGCGAGAGACTTGCATTAAAGAGCTTTAACAGACTCGATTTGCCGCTGCCGCTTTCACCACAGATGAAAGTGGTTTTGCCTTCGGCGATTTGCAGGTCGGGGTAGCGGATTTTGCCAAGAAAACTTAAATCCTGGGTAGCAATCAGACTGGTATTTTCCATTTCATTTACCGTATACGAATATAAATATGTTTCACATTATTCTGACCGGTCGGACGCTCACTGATTTCGAAAGCGTCAATCGAACGAATCAAAGGTGTGAGTTTGGAGTAACCGTAACTGCGCGAATCAAAAGCCGGTCTCACTTTCAGAAGCAAATTTCCGACATCGCCGAGAAAGGCCCAACCCTGCTCGTCCGCCAGATCCGTGATGCAGGATTTGATGAGATTGATCACATCCGGTCCGACTTCCAGAATATGGTGCCCTGCCAGGATGTCTTCTTCGTGGGGCGGACGGCTGAGACTTTTGATGGGCGCCGGTCCTTCGCTGGGCGACTCAATAATGGCCGCATCCATCTCGTTGTCCACGCTGAGGATTTCCAAATAGATGAACTTGTCGCAGGCAGCGATAAAGGCGTTTGGTGTTTTTTGTTCCCCTATGCCATAAACCGTCTTACCGGCTTCCCTCAGTCTTGTAGCCAAACGTGTGAAATCGCTATCCGGAGGATACGAGGCAAAACCCATCCACCTTATTCTCATAAAGGATATCCATAGCATCAATAATCATGGCTGAGTCCGTTGCATTTTTACCATAGGTATAACCAAACTGTTGTACCGGGGCGATTGCATAATCTAAGAGCGTCATCTTCCAGTTAAGCATATTAGGGCGCGTCCAGTCACCATAGATACGCTTAATTGTCGGTGTCCCGTAACGTGCAATCTCCTGCATCATGCCTTTGATAAAGCGAGCCGAAATATTATCGGCATCAATCAATACGGCCAGTTTGGAATCGTTTTTTTCAGGTGTTGTATCCATTTGCTTCACTCCGTTCATTCATCAAGACTGATTCATGTTAACTTACAATTCGGCCACCGGCACATAACGCTTTTCAAGATGAGTCATCAGTAAACTAACAGCGCCCAGCTCCTGAAGTAATTGTTCCAGGTCTTGCACTCTCTCGGCAGCACAGGCTAATTTGCAGTTGACACTTGTGCCGAATTCCTCATCAAAGAGTTGCATCCCCGATTCCTGCACATTGCTTTTTGCCAGCTCATACAAGGCGTACGGAATGCTAGTGGCAAAAACCTCCAAGCGTTGCATCAGCTGTGGTTTAGCCAATACCAAAGCCCCTTCCCCCGTACTCGCGTATGCCCTACTTAGTCCGCCGGTGCCCAGCAGGATGCCGCCGAAATAGCGCACCACAACGAGGGCTGTCTGCGTCAGCCTGAACATATCCAGCTTCTTGAGAAGCGGCAAGCCACCGGTACCGGAGGGTTCGCCGTCATCGGAATAGCGCTGATTCAATTGTAAGTCCGAAAAACCGCCTAAGCGCCAAGCATAAACGTGATGCCTGGCCTGTGGATGAAGCGACTTGATTTCCTGTAGAAATGACCTCACGGCTGCTTCATTTTCCAGAGGGGCTGCATAGCCGATAAAGCGTGATTTCTTTATCTCCTGTGAAAATTCAGAGCGTTGTCTTACTGTGGTATAATTTCCCAAGCCAATCGCCTCCACGGCTTTTCTGTACTCTATAGTAACACAGGAATGCCCGCCAAAAGCGCTGTATTAAGGCTAAATGAAGATTTCTTCTAAATTGAAAGACGACTCAACATGAAAGATAAAAACAAATTTTTCGGCTCAAAGCTGAAACTTTTTTTCAGCTATTATCAGCCTTATAAAAAGATTTTTTTCCTGGACTTGTTCTGTGCACTGGGCATAGCTCTAATCGCACTTTCTTTTCCCTTACTGACCCGTTTTGCCCTGAGCGAACTTCTGCCGCAGGGGAAGTACGAGACTTTTGCCATTTTAATGCTGGTGCTCCTGATACTCTATATCATCAGCGCTGCCCTGCAATTTGTTGTCAGCTACTGGGGACATATGTTGGGTGTACGCATGGAATCTGACCTGCGCCGTGACCTCTTTACTCACCTACAAACTCTGCCTTTCAGCTTTTTTGATAAGACACGCACCGGACATCTCATGAGCCGCATCATTTCCGATCTTTTTGAAATCACAGAGCTGGCTCACCATGGCCCCGAAGATCTCTTTATCGCAATCATCACGCTTAGTGGTTCATTTATCGCCATGCTTACGATGCGCTGGGAACTGGCCTTGGTGTTGCTTTTAATGATTCCTTTTATCGTGTGGCTGAGTATCAGTTCCAGAAGCGCCATGTCAAAAAGTTCAAAAAGTGTGAAGGTCAACACCGCTGCCATCAATGCCGACCTGGAAAACGCTATTTCCGGTGTGCGTGTGGCCAAAGCGTTCACCAATGAAGATTATGAGATCGAGAAATTCGAGCGCGGCAACCGTCATTATCGTGAAGCGAAGAAAGGTTTCTACCGGGCGATGGCGCGCTTCTCTTCAGGAATGGATTTGATGACCGCCCTACTCAATCTCACGGTGATTGCCGTCGGTGCGTATTTTATTGTCAATGGCAAAATGAACCTCACCGACATGTTAACCTTCACTCTCTATGTCAACGTCTTCCTGACGCCTATCCGCAAACTTGTCGCTTTCTTTGAACAATACACCAACGGTATGGCCGGTTTCGAACGTTTTATCGAATTGATGCAGGTAGAATCCGACATCATCGATAAGGCGGATGCGTTGGATATCGTCCAAGTCAAGGGACATATCCGCTTTGAAGAGGTCAGTTTTTCCTACAACGAAGCACAGCAGGTGCTTAATAATATCAATTTAGATATTCCTGCCGGACAACGCATCGCAGTGGTCGGTCCTTCTGGTGGGGGCAAAACCACGCTTTGTCAATTGATACCCAGGTTTTATGAGGTTACTGACGGTCGCATTCTCATTGATAATCATGACATCCGCGATCTGACGATCAAATCCCTGCGCCGTCAAATCGGCATTGTGCAACAGGATGTCTTTTTGTTTGCCGCGACGATACGGGACAACATACGCTACGGGCGTGTCGATGCGACTGACGAAGAGATTGTGGCCGCCGCTAAAAAAGCCGCTGTGCATGATTTCATCATGAGCTTACCCGATGCGTATGATACCTTGGTCGGAGAACGAGGAACCACACTGTCAGGAGGGCAAAAACAACGTATTTCCATCGCCCGCCTCTTCCTTAAGAACCCGCCCATTCTCATCTTGGACGAGGCTACCTCGGCGCTCGATACGGCAACGGAAAACCTTATTCAGAGTTCATTCGAAGAATTAGCCCAAGGCCGTACCGCCCTGATTATTGCCCATCGCCTCTCAACCATTAAAAATGCGGATCGGATTATCTACGTCGATGAGCAAGGCATTCGCGAAGCCGGCAGTCATGAGAGTTTGTTGGCTGAAGGCGGTTATTACGCCAAGCTCTATCAAGCCCAGTTTCTCGGAGATGAGGATTAGTAAATTTTTCAGGATGTGGCGATAAGTGACTCTAAACTGCTTCCGCACAAACCCCAATGCACTTTTTTAGACAGTTTTTTCGGGGATGAGGTGATAGCTACCACATTATCGTAATTAATGTCCAGAAAATCCCACTTTTACTTGTACAAGGTCCTCAAAATCATTGAAATGAGCACAACCCCGTAAATTCTGTACGTATTTCAGATAATCCGTTGAGATTAAAGATAGACTATCAACATTTCAAATAGTCCATCGACATTTCAGATAGTTCATCGTAATACAGCAACGCGCTACACAACAGAAATCCCCGTACCGCGGCGGCGACTTAAAATGATTCCAAACTACCATAGGAACCCGCATTCTCGAGGAATCCGCATTATAGTGGAATCCACATTATCGCAACAAAGCCCTCTTGAATACCTGTTCCGCATCATCAACTGGCACAATTTCAATGGCCTTTTTCACCGATTGCGGTAACTCATCAAGATCAGCAAGGTTATCCGCAGGGACCAAGGCCAACTTGATGCCTGCCCGATGAGCGGCAATCAGTTTTTCTTTCAAACCACCTATTGCCAGTACCCTGCCCCGAATCGTAATCTCACCGGTCATAGCCAAATCATGGCGTACCGGGACATGGGCTAATGCGGAATAAAGTGCAGTTGCTAAGGTGATGCCGGCAGACGGACCGTCTTTAGGTGTCGCGCCTTCAGGAACGTGGACATGAATATCAACCTGGTCCAAGAACTTATCTTCCAGTCCGATTTCTTCGCTCTTGGTGCGAATAAAGGCTAAGGCCACTTTAGCCGACTCCTGCATGACTTGGCCTAAATGCCCGGTCAGCTCCAGTTTACCCGAACCGGGGACTGCCGCCACCTCGATGGTCAATGTTTCTCCGCCAACGGCGGTCCAAGCTAAGCCGGTCGCTTGACCGATGCGGTCTACTTTGTCGGCTTTATCGTAATGGAAGCGCGGCTTACCTAGATAGTGCACGATTTCTTTGCGCTTGATGCGCACAGGCAGTTGTTTTTTGCCCTCTTTGGCTTCTTCCTCACTGATTTCCAAGGCTAAGCGGCGACAGACTTTGGCCAGCATTTGCTCCAACTGCCTGACTCCCGCCTCTCTGGTATACTCGCGAATAACCGTCATCAGACCGTCTTTCAGGAGCACCGCTTCTTTCTTGCTGATGACATTGGCCTTCATCTGTTTAGGCCAGAGGTGTAACTTTGCGATGTTGTATTTCTCTTCTTCCGTATAACCGTTTAATTCGATTACTTCCATACGGTCTAACAAAGCAGGCGGAATCGATTCGTGCGTGTTGGCAGTCGTAAGGAAAAGGACGCTTGAAAGATTATAATCCAATTCCAGATAGTGGTCGTGGAATGCTTTGTTTTGTTCCGGGTCTAAAACTTCCAGCAAGGCTGCGGAGGGATCACCATGGTAGTCGCTGCCCAGCTTGTCCACTTCATCGAGTAAAATCAACGGATTATCGACTTTGGCTGATTTGATGGCATTGATCACACGCCCCGGCAAAGCACCGACATAGGTTCTGCGATGTCCTCGAATATCCGCCTCATCTCTCACACCACCCAGTGACATGCGCACATAAGGTCTGCCCAGTGCTTTGGCTATAGACATGGCGACAGAGGTTTTTCCTACACCGGGAGGTCCGACCAGACATAGAATGGGCGCTTTCGTGTCTACCACTTGATGTTGTATTTGCCTGGCGCGAATCGCCAAGTATTCCAATAAACGCTCTTTAACCTTCTCTAAACCGTAATGATCGGCATCCAATTGTGTGCGTGCTTTGCTGATACTGAGATTCTCTTCGGCTTTTTTGCCCCAGGGCAACTCAAACACCAAATCAAGGTAGTTACGCACGACTGCTGAGTCAGGATATGAAGGAGGAAGTTTAGCAAACTTCTTGATTTCTTTACGAAGGCGTTCTTTGGTCTCATCAGGGGCATTCATCTGCTCTAGCTTTTCGAAATAGGCATTGACTTCTGACTGGGCATCCTCACCTTCACCCAATTCTTCATGGATAACTTTTAACTGTTCGCGTAGATAATACTCTTTCTGCCCTTCGTCTATGGCTTCACGCACCTTATCTTCAAGTTCAGCAGTAAAGCCTGCCAGCTGACGCTCTTTTTCCATGTAAACCAGCATGTCGTAGAGCCGCTTTAAAGCTTCACGTTCAATAAGAATATGAAGCATCTCATCAAAACTCAGCTCAATGTTTGTTGCGACAATGTCCACCACATCAGAAGGTTTACTGATTTGCAAAAGCGAGACCACCATATCCGACCCGGGGCGGTTGGTGATCTGAATCAAACTTTGAAAGCGCTTGACAATGGCTCTTCTACAAGCCTCAGCTTCGAGCCTTTCGCTTTCGCTTTGTTCACTTTCCAAAATCGGTTTGCATTTAACGCGAAAATAGGGCTTCTCTTTTTCATAAGAAATAATGTCACAGCGAATCAAAGCTTCCGCTCTGACCCGGATGTTTTCTTCCTGTCCGGAATCAACAACATCAATGATGGAACAAAGGCAGGCCACTCGCGCCAAATCTGCGGCTTTGGGCTTTTCCACTTCAGGATTATATTGTGGGGCCAATAAAATCAAGCGTCTTTCCTTCATCGCTGCGCGTACAGCAGATGTCGAGACACTGCGGCCAATCTCAAAACCAACGGAGACTTTTGGGAGTATCACAAGTCCGCGCATCGGTACCAAAGGTAAACTGATTTCGCCTTCTTCGGACAGCTGTTTGATGATTTCTTTGGAGTTAAATTCGATCATGAAATTCCCCTTCGTTCTTCGGTGAAACAATTATAACAAATATGTCTGTGGCAAAAGCCAGCAAGAAACTAGAAAGAAACAGCCTTCTGAAAATGCCTAAAAAGCCGATTAAGCTGAGAACTTGAATGTGATATGGATGATGCCGCGAGCTGATATACCACGCGCTTGTGCTTTGATCTAGTTTTTTTGATATAAGTCTACAAAAGCCAATGCAACGAAAAGCCGTTTATTCTGCTGAGCTCTCCTCATCGTATGCTTTGGAAAGGTCCATGATGCAGGTTTTGCAATTGGGACAGAGATGTGCCTCACGCTTCGCTCCAAAAAAGGCAAAAGGCAGGACCGCAAGTTCTCCTTCTTTGGCACTGGGCACATACCAGCGGTAGATGTCGGGCTTCGGGCTCCAAAACACATTACGATTACTGAAAAGATAACCCAAGTCCATAGGACTTCCGCATTTAGGACAAGTCATGCTGCTCTCCTTCTAGGGCTGGTAATAATGCAGATAATACAGGAAATAAACTGAAGCGGCTACAAGTAAATCAAATCGAAAAGAGCCATCCGCATCAACAGACAGCTCTTTTCTTAAAAAACTCAGGAAAGTTTTTTCAAAGTTGGGGTGCGACTAGATTAAACTTTCATCGCGACTCTGGCGCCTTCAAAGATTGCTTCTACCGCACTGCGTGCTTTCTTTGCGTCACCGATGGTGTACACTTCGGCAGCGAGATTTTCTTTATCTTCAAAGGTATCTACGGGTCTGGAACCGGCAGCGACGATGATGGTATCAAAGTTTTCGAACTTGATCTCTTCACCCAGCTTTTCGGCATAGAGGACACCGTCTTCCAAGCGCAGGGCTTTGGTGTTCTTATGGGTTTGGATGCCATTTTGACGGAAACGTTTGATCATGGCGTCACGGACGGTCATGTAGAGGTCATGGGCCATAGCAGGAAGTTGCTCGATAACGGTCACGTTTTCGCAGTAGTCCTGGCAGAATTCGGCCGTTTCGACACCGACCATACCGCCACCGATAACGAGGGCGCTGTTGCCCAGTTGGACTTTGCCGCAAAGCACTTCGTTCGCCTGGACCACGTTGGGTGCATCAAAACCGGGCAGATTCAACATGAAGGGCACGGCACCGGTAGCATCGATAAAGACGTCGGGAGCCTGCTCGCGCACAAAGTCGGAATTCACTTCTTGGTTGAAGACCATGTTCACGCCGTTTTTCTCACACATATGGAGGTAGTGGCGAATGACACGGGTGATCTGCTGTTTGAAAGGAGGATAGGCAGCGATAAGGAACTGACCACCGGATTGATTGCGGCCGTTCTTTTCATACAGCCAAACATCGTGGCCACGATCGGCACAAACGAGAGCGGCATAGAGTCCACCGATACCGGCTCCTGCAACGAGCACTTTTTTCTTGGTTTCTGCAGGTCCGTATTGCATTTCTTCGCGGTTGTTGGAGAAAGGATTGAACATACAGGATACGCCCCAGTCCCCTTCCTGTAATGTGTCGTGATCGTTGAAACTCATGCAGCGTTGGGTACAACCGACACAAGGTGTGATTTCTTCGACTTTTCCTTCTTCCATTTTATTTGGCAAAAAGGGATCCGCGATACTGGCACGGCCAAGGCAGATAAAGTCTGCGTCACCACGCTCGATAGTGTCTTCGATTATGCGCGGGGTAGCAAGGCGTCCGGCCAAACCGACCGGGATGTTCACATAGCCTTTGATGCGTCTGGCGCCTTCCCAGTTCCAGCCTTCGTCATAATCCGACGGGGGAACAATGACGTCCCATGCTGCATAGGTACCGGCAGAGACGTTAATCGCATCAGCACCGGCTTTTTCAATAATTTTGGCAAAAGCAATAGCTTCGTTTTCGGGTAAACCGCCCAGACGTCCTTCGATGGTGTCTGTACGTACAATAATCATGAAATCTTCGCCGCAGCGTTCACGGATGCCGGCAACAATTTCTCTGTGGAATAAGGTACGGCCGTCAATGTCTCCGCCATACTTATCAATACGCTTATTGGTACGAGGGCTGAGGAATTGCAGACCCATATAACCGTGGGCACTGTGGAATTCGATACCGTCGAAACCGGCGACTTTACAGCGCTCAGCTGAGCTGATGTAGGACTCAACCATTTCTTCCACTTCTTCAGTCGTCATTTCATGCAAGATTTCTCTGTAAACGGGAGAAGGCAAAACGGAGGGTGAGAAAGGGGTTTCGCCAATCATGGCTGACATGGTTTCTCTACCGGCGTGATGCAGTTGAACAATGGCCAATGCGCCACCATCCTGAATGGCTTTGGCTAAATTCTTCATACCTGGTAAATATGCATCATCATAAAGTCTGGGCTGACCGGGCATTCCCATACCGCGTTTATCAATGGCTGCGATTTCGGTGATGACCATGCCATAACCGCCGTGCGCTCTGTGGCCGTAGTAGTCACATGCCATTTTGCCGATGGTACCGTCTTCTTCACACATGGCGGAGTCCATGGCGGGTACGACCAATCTGTTCTTCATTGTTTTTGAACCGATTTTTAAAGGCTCAAAGCTTTTAGGAAACATCATAAGGGCTCTCCTTTCGTTATGAGATTCGGTGTGAATCTTCATACACTAACGACTAATTGTATCTATCTTATAATTATCGATATATAATAACCATGTTTTTTATCACAAAAGTTAATTCTTGCATTGTGCGTTTTGCCCAATGGTTATATAATGAGGTTATGAAAGTGAAAAACACGAGCAAAAGCATTGATATTGCGCTCCTTGACGTACATAAGCGTTTGTTGCTCAGTGCTCAAAAAGGATCGATTTTGACATTATTACAATGTGCTTATGAGATCTTCAAAGCACCGATTGTGCTGACCAATGAGCGTTATCGCTTGATTGCGCTCTGGCCACAAGAGGCAATCGGTGATGCTGTTTTTGATAATTATTTGAATTCACCAGTCCTTTCTATCGATTTGGTGCAGCATTATACAAAAGAGTATTTGCAAGATAAGGAGCTGTCTTTTGCCCCCTTCTATGCCAAAGAAGGCATTGTTGGTGCATTTCCGCGTATTTTTGCAGAAGTCAGTGATTTATCGACCGATAAACCTCGCACACTGGGACATTTTGGTATTTTATTGGGCAACAATCCCCTGCTCCCCTGGCATTTGGAAGCTGCAGGTGTCTTATCCGAAATGCTGGCGATACTGCTGACGCGCAATCCCGGCGTCATCGCAAATGATGGGAAGACTTTTGCCCATCACCTCTACGATTTGTTGGACCCCGCCTTAAGCCGCAACGACTTTGACAATGTTAGTCGAGATTTTCAATGTGATTTTCCACTCCCCTGGCGGATGCTCTATACCGAATTAGGCTCAAGTACGGAGCTTAAAACACTTTCACCCGCAGTTGTGGCAGACTTGTTGCATCGTTTTCCGAAACTGGCCATGTTACATGACGCCAACGATTTGGTTTTGTTGACAGGCGAAAATACGACAGATAGCCCGTCTTCCGAGAGCAGTCTGCGTATGGCGGCCGAGTTGTTGTATCAATATGGTTATCAGAGTGTTTTACTGCCGGAGGTATATTTCCCTGAGAGAATGCGACACATGCGCAAGCTTGCCCATTTGACTATGGAGTACATCCGTAAAAATGGCGGTTTTGATGGAGCACTGATTTCACATGAGGATCTAGCCGGTGCGCCGTTGTTTTATGCTTTGTCAAAACATCCGGCAGCACCAGGGATGTGTCACCCGCTTCTGGACCGTTTACGCCTCTACGACAACGAGAACAGTAGCGAGTATTACCTGACATTAAAGCAATACTGCGAACACAATTACCGTATGGCCAAGACGGCTCAGGCGCTGCACATCCATCGCAACACGTTGATTTATCGCTTGGATCGCGTACAGGAGGTTTTTGCCATCGATTTAAACGATGATCGACTGCTGGCGGATATCAATCTGAGTTTCCGCATACAGGAGCAACTCAAAATTTACTAATATGGATATATGTAAGCGACAATGAAACAAATGGAGATTTTTGCACATGGAAATAAGGCTCATGCAAATCAGTGATTATGATCAAGTTCGCACTTTATGGCAAAACACGCCCGGCATGGGCTTAAATGATAAAGATGATTCACCAGAGGGCATCGCTGCTTTTTTGAAACGTAATCCTAAGACCTGTTTCGTTGCTGTGGAACGCGATGAAATAGTCGGTGTCATCCTCAGTGGGCACGATGGTCGCCGTGGTTTTATCTATCACACCGCAGTTGCTCTGAATCAGCGCAAAAACGGTATCGGTAGCGCGCTGGTGGAAGCTGCTTTGGCTGCTCTGAGGACTGAGGGCATCAAGAAGGTGGCTCTGGTGGCTTTTGCCAAGAATGAATTGGCAAATCAATTTTGGGAAAAACGCGGCTTTAGCTTACGCGAGGATTTGGCCTATCGCAACAAAGCCCTTGCAGAACTGACGCGAATCGATACGTGAGATCGTCCTGCTGAATAGTGCTGTATTGCAGCATTCCAAGTATGAGAACAAATTTTTCCTTTCCTCCGAAACAACCCTCATAAATGCGTGATTCTTTGTGGTTCTGTGATTCTTGACCTGGGTCAATGTTTACTTGCGACAGGCCAGTTAAACTGAGGCCAATCTAGGAATCGAGGAAAACATCATGGATAAACTCAATCGCTCAATTAGCCGTTTTTTCAACAAAGCTACCACCGCACTGACTTTCATATCAGGTTTTCTGATTTTGATTGGTTTTATTGCCATGGAGTTTTACGGCAATAAACTAATTCAGGACGTCACCTATCTGACAGCTACCGTCTTAAGCGGAGCGCCGATTTTACATCGTGCCCTTTCCGGTTTGCGCTACAAGGCGGTCGGCATTGAGGTTTTGGTCAGTATCGCGGTGATAGGAGCGCTTTTCATCGGGGAATACACAGAAGCTGCGGTCGTGACTTTCCTCTTTCAATTCGGTTCCTTCTTAGAACAGAGAACATTGAGTAAAACACGTAGTGCCATCAAATTACTCACAGAAATGGCCCCGGCCACGGCCTGGCGTTTAAGCGACCCTGGCGCAGAAGCGGAAGAAATCGACGCAGATGATGTGGAAATTGACGACCTCTTATTGGTAAAAACCGGTGGTAAAGTGGCGGTTGACGGTGTCATCACCGATGGTGAAGGCTACCTCAATGAAGCCAGCATCAACGGTGAGTCCGTTCCGGCACATAAAGTCGTCGGCGATACAGTTTATGCCGGCACATTGCTCGACGGCGGCCATATTCAAATGAGAGCAACACGAGTCGGTGAAGACACCAGTTTTGCTAAAATCATTGCATTGGTCGAAGAAGCCCAGGACGCCAAATCCCCTGCCGAGCGTTTCATTGACCGTTTTGCAAAATGGTACACTCCAGCCGTAGTCGTTTTGGCCGCTCTGGTCTATCTCATCACGAAGAATCTGGAAATCGCCATAACCGTACTGGTATTGGGTTGCCCCGGTGCTCTGGTCATCGGTGCTCCTGTAGCTAACGTCGCCGGTATCGGACGAGGAGCAAGAGATCACGTGCTGCTTAAAGGCGGAGAAAGCGTGTCGACTTTTGCCAAAACCGACGTCTTTCTCTTCGATAAGACCGGCACCTTAACCATCGGACGTCCTGACGTAACCGAGATCTATCACTATAGTGATAAACCTGAGCATGCCCTTACCATAACCGCACTCGTCGAAAAAAGCAGCGACCACCCTCTGGCGAAAGCCATCGTTAATTACGCCAAAGAACAAAACCTGGACTTAGATGAAGTGGTACTCACCGAAACGCATAAAGGGCGCGGCATGGAAGCGACAATCAATGGCAAAAGGATCCTCGTCGGCAATGAGCGTCTGATGACAGAAAACGGCATGATACTAAGCGAGGAGCAGCTACGGGACATCGCCAGCGTCCAAAACAACGGAGCCTCTGTTGTACTGGTAGCCGAAGACGGCGTTATCCTGCTCTTGCTGGGAGTTGCAGACAAAATCAAGTCAGATGCGCGTGAGGCGATCGCTGCACTCAAAGCTGCCGGTATCAAGCGTACCATTATGCTAACCGGTGATAATCAAAAGACTGCCGCGGCAGTGGCAAGGCAAATCGGCATCGACGAAGTGCGTGCAGAACTTTTGCCTGAAGATAAATTAACTGTGGTCCACGAATTACAAGCCTCCGGACTCAATGTCGCCTTTGTCGGTGACGGGGTGAATGACAGTCCTGCTTTAGCCCAGGCAGATACAGGCATAGGCATGGGTGGCGGAACGGATGTGGCCATAGAAACCTCTGATGTCGTCTTAATTCGCTCTGAACTGAGCAGCGTTTTGACCGCTCTGCGCCTCTCGAAAAAGACGGTACGCGTTTTGCGCCAAAACATCATCATCGCAGTGGGAACCGTGCTTATGCTGCTCTTAGGACTCTTCCTTGGTTATGTCTACATGTCTATCGGTATGCTCGTTCACGAGGCAAGTATCCTAGTCGTCATTCTGAATGCAATGAGACTGCTCTACAAACGAAAATCTAAAACTTGACCGGGATCAAGTACAATCTTTCACGAAGCGTCTAAGATAATGTTAAGAGTTAAGCAAATAAAAAAACCATAAAATAAAGGAGATCGAATATGCAAAAAGCAAATTTACAACTGGAAGAACTGGCCTGCCCGGCTTGCGTACAAAAGATTGAAACCGCCATCAAAAACATGCCCGGTGTCAGTAAAGTCAAAGTCCTTTTTAATGCAAGTAAGGCCAAAGTCGAGTTCGACGAAAGCCAAACGGATGCTGAAAAGATTGCCGAAAAGATTAGCGGTATCGGCTATGATGTCCTGAAAATTTCTTAAGTCGATAATCACATTAACTTATTTACGAGGAGTATACCCATGAGCAAGCAAATCAATTTGGGAGTTAGAAAAATCAATACCATCAATAAGCTTTTGCCTATCATCAAAAAAGTCCATGCTGACACACACCCTGAACTCGCTGAGGTCTTGCGTTTGTACTTGGAAATGATGCAAGAAGAGAAATCTCTGGCTGAAAAGCAGGCACTGGCCACCCAATTACAGGACATGACGCAGGAGTTTGCCATCCCTGAAGACGCGTGTGAGACCTTTGAAAAAACCTATCTCTTGCTTGGCGATATCACAGATAAGCTCATCGCAGCGAAATAAAACAGCTTGATGCTTAGGAGAATCCCATGACAGAGCAACATGTATGTGCAGAAATCGTCCCTATCTTCAATCATTTAGATAGGGACAGCCTTATCAAAATCAGCGCCATCACCCAGTATCGTCAATACCACAAGGGTGAGCTGATTTTTGCGCCTCACCTGAAACCCAAGCTGCTAATTTTGGCGCGGGGTCAGATTAAGGAATATCAGCTTTCTGCTACCGGTAAGGAGCAGCTTTTGCGTGTCTACGAAGCGGGCAGCGTACTCGGCGAGAATGCCCTTTTGGAAAGCGGACCTTCAGAAAACTTTGCTGAAGCGCTGACCGATATCGAAGTCTGTCTCATCAGTGGTGAAGAATTCCGCGCTCTATTGCTTGAATATCCACTGATCAGTCTCAGATTACTGGAAGAATATAATCGCCGCTTAAGACAAAGTGATGAGCAGACGCTGCGTATCGCCACAAGCAGTGCAGCGGCACGCCTGGCCTCCTATTTACTCGATCTGGCAAAAGCCGAAGACTCGTCCACCATTACACTCCCCTTCTCAATGCGCGAACTGGCAAAGTTTCTGGCCATTACACCCGAAACGCTCTCCAGAAGATTACGCAGTTTTGCAGAGGAAGGTTTTATTACTAGGAAAGCTAAAACAATCAAAATTCATGACCGTCGTGCTTTTGAAGAACATCTCTTAGATCTTCAAGACGAATAACGCTCCCTCGTGAAAAGATTATGTTGCGGTTTTATCTTGCCTTTCCGTTTACTCTTCATCGTTTCTTAGTCCCTTAACTGGTGTAAGGTAATGTGATTATAGCTTTTATCACATTGACAAACATCTATATGTATTTATAATTGTCACATAGATACTTATCAATATTTAAGAGGGACAGATGAATACAATCGATGCTGCTTTAATATGTAAAAGTCTCAGTGATGCCAACCGCCTTCAGATTATGCAAATACTGGCAGATGGCGAGCAATGCGCATGTAAACTGCTTGAAGCGTTTCACATCACACAACCGACGCTATCTTATCATATGAAAAATCTCAGTGAATGCGGACTTGTGGATGTTCGTAAGGACGGAAAATGGAATTACTATTCCATCAACTGTGAAACATTAAATGCATTTAAGTCTTTCATGCAATCGCTCACTTGCACAATGGCTGATGGAAATTGTTTATGTCTATGATTTGGGACTTTATTCAAGATCAATTATTAGGCATGAAGTGGTTGCAGGTACTGGTCGGTCGCCTGCTGCATACACTTGGCTTGGACATCACGAACCGCTGGGTAGCCAGCCTCCATTTCTTCATCTATGACGTGATAAAAATTGTCGCTTTACTTTGCGTCCTGATTTTTCTCATCTCTTATATACAAAGTTATTTTCCTCCGGAACGTACCAAGCGCATATTGGGTCGCTTTCGCGGCATCTGGGCTAATGTGCTGGCGGCATTGCTTGGAACAGTCACTCCTTTTTGTTCCTGTTCATCCATCCCGCTGTTTATCGGTTTTACCTCAGCCGGCCTGCCTATTGGTGTAACCTTTTCCTTTCTCATTTCATCACCCATGGTTGACCTTGGCTCATTAGTGCTCTTGATGAGCATATTCGGGGCAAAAGTCGCCCTACTCTATGTCCTGTTTGGTCTAGTTGTTGCCATCATCGGTGGATTGCTTATCGAAAAGGCAAAAATGAATGAGCAACTGGAAGATATTGTAAAACAAGCTGGGCAACTCGCACTCGATACACCCAGTTTAAGCAAAAGAGAACGGCTGGATTTTGCCAAAGAGCAGATGCTTTCTACGCTAAGGAAGGTATTCCCCTACATCCTCATCGGCGTGGGTATCGGTGCCTTGATTCACAATTGGATACCTGAAAACTGGGTCACGCAAATCCTTGGTGGGCGCAATCCTTTCGGTGTCGTTCTCGCCACACTTATCGGAGTTCCGATGTATGGAGATATTTTCGGAACCATCCCCATCGCTGAAGCATTGTTAGCCAAAGGCGCCCAACTCGGCACGGTGCTCTCTTTTATGATGGCCGTTACCACGCTTTCGCTACCTTCGCTCATCATGTTGCGCAAAGCCGTAAAACCGAAACTGCTAGCCCTTTTTATCGCTATTTGTACCCTTGGCATCATTCTGGTCGGCTACCTCTTTAATCTTATTCAACCTTACATCATCTAAAAAAGGAGCTAATTATGGCGTTTTTTAAGTCAAGTCGTAAAAACGATGAAAGCAAGAGCACTGAGGAAATCCGCAGTAATCCTGATCTCACGATTTCTTCTGTCAAAGTCTTGGGCAGTGGCTGTGCAAAATGCAATCAGTTGGAAAAAGCAACAAGTGAAGCATTGTCAGAGCTCAGTATCGATCAGGCTATCGAACATGTGACGGACTTCACTCAGATTGCTAAATATGGTGTTATGTCGACCCCTGCTTTGGTCATAAACGAGCAAGTCGTATCTTACGGAAAAGTCTTGAAAGCTGCGGAAGTGAAGAAAATGCTTATTTCTGTAGGAGGTAAAAAGCATGAGTAAACCCAAAGTTGCTTTTATCTGTGTACATAATTCATGTCGCTCCCAAATCGCCGAAGCGCTGGGCAAGGCATTTGCCTCCTCAAGCTTCGACAGCTATTCCGCAGGAACGGAAACCAAGGAACATATCAATCAAGACGCCGTCCGCTTAATGAAACAGCAATATGGTATCGATATGGAAACCAGTCAGAAATCCAAACTGATTGAAAACATTCCCAATGTTGATGTTGTGGTTACGATGGGCTGCAATGTCGAATGCCCCTGGCTGCCGTCAAAACATCGCGAAGACTGGGGATTGGACGATCCTAGTGGGCAAAACGATGCAGCCTTTCTTTACACCATGAAAACGATCGAAGAAAAAATTCTAAATCTAAAGGAACGTATCGATAAGGGTTTGTTGGGATAGGTTGAGGCTTTGATATTTTTCGAGAGATAATCTGTCAAACAATTATCTAAATTATTTGTATAGCTTCGGATGTGTAAAGTTTTCTACTGGTATGCATCAGCTATTCTTATTACATAATTCAGTAACAATCTCAACCCATCTCCACAAAAACGTTTGGGATCATGGTTAACTGTACTAATATCTTTAATTATTATTTCAACATTGCAGTTTTTCATTGTTTCGAGTCTATTACTTATATCGTTTCTCACCGCATCCTCATCAAAAACATCAGTTACAAAAACAGCAGGACTAGGCTTTAGCGAAGCGACATACTTTCTACCGATAAGCTCAGCTGATCTACTTAAATCCGACCATAAACTCATAGATATTTTCCTCAATGATTTGATTTCACTTAACACTTCAATCTTATTATCTAATCTTTCACAGCAACCATAGTAGCTCAAACCAAAACGATTTAACCATTCTTTTTCATAATGGATAGAAAATTCTCTTTGCATATCCGGAGATACTGCGGTAAAGAATTGACTCGCGGATGCACCCCACATGTTTTTGCACTTTTCATTAACGAGTTGGCCTTCTGCCAAATGATCCGTATAACCATATGCACCTGATCCGACACGATAGTTGGTGTTGTTACTTGCTAAACAGCCTAAGGCTTCATACTGCTCCAATGCTTGAAGATTCACATCCATCAGCTTTCGCATAGTAGCATGCACCAGCTCCGGTTCCACTAATAAATTGACTAATAACTCCTCTGTCCCCATTAGTTGCACAACATCGTCAACTGGGGCAAACCAAAAACCAGGAACGCCCCGCATTTCTACCGGTAAAATAGAATCGAAAATGTCCTTGTAAGCAGCGAGTGTCGCCTGTGATCTCGATTCATCCAATGTAATGACTGGTGGAGTAATTTTTTCTATATCTTCTAGACAATTGATTTGTGGAATGAATTTGTGACTCACAATATTGTTGTTAGAATCAACAGACGAGGTTTCTTCGGTGATGCTTATTCCCATACCACTGTTTTCGATTATCAACGGGGAATAGAATACTGGTTCCATCACCATATCAGCGGGCATATGACGCCAAAGATAAAGTCTTCTTCTTAGTTCTTCTTCAATCCGCCTAGTAAATGCAGATGAGGTCACTAAAGTGAGTTCATCATCCACGTTTAGTTCATGCCAAGGCAGTTCATTATGCCAAAGCATGGGGCGCGTTATTTCGAGGTTGTTCATTTTTCGCCACAGTTCTGCAGTCTTTTTCTGGATGGGTAAACTTGCATATTCCATATACTCAGTTGCTAATCTTCGGATGGTTTGAATATCGTTTTTATTGTAGTTAATTTCCAAATACTCGAAGCATGCATCATTAGATACCGTCGTTCCTGGTGAATCAAAAGCGGCATGTGTAGTCATATTAGAAGCCATATTACAATCTCCTTCGCTTACATTTTTGTTGTAGAAAACAGCGGATCTGTGACGCTATCTTACTTTTGAAGTTTTTTTAATTTTGAATTATTGATTTACTCTAGCTGATATTTTTTACCTTATTTCGACGTTCGTCCAAGTGCAGAGTGCCTACCTGACACAAATAATATAGCCAGAGAAAAACATTATTTCTATATAAATGTTGCACGATATACTTGCACATTCATTCATTTATCAGGCTTTTCATATACTATAGTTTTCATTTATTAAATATCTTGCATTCTATTCAGATAAAAGTAGAATATAAAACAAAACGTCATCACTTTGTATTTATATTCTGATTAGGGAAATCCAATGCATCAAACAATCGATAATCAGTTAAGCACCACCAAACCTACCTTATTGTATGTAAGGAAGAATTATTTTTCGAATGCTTTCCATCCCCCACGTAATTTACATAAGCATGAATTCTTAGAGATTACACTGATTATTGATGGTTATAATGATTATCTGTTCCATGACAGTCACTACTATTTGTCCCCAGGAAGTATTATCGTATGCAATCGGGATGTATACCACTCGGAAAATTTCCGCTCGCCACATGGCTTGTTTATTAATCTAACCATTACGAATCTTAATATTCCCGGTCTTCCTCAGGATCATCTTATTTCCGATTTAGACCAACCAGCATTTTACTCAATTGCACATTTTTCTGAAATACATGACTTGGCTAAAGTCATTTTCAATGTTTGGAAAAGCAAGAGAGCTCATCATAAGGAAATGACTGAGCATCTCCTTAATGCATTTTTATATAGGATATTAGAACTCAAAAGCGAAAAACGCCTGAGTCCCGAGCTTGTTGAAAAATCAGATGACAATAAATCAAAACTGATTGTAAACTATATCAACAAATACTATTATGAGGACCTGACCCTCGATAGTATAAGTAAAGATTTTGGAGTGAGCCAATCTTACTTATCACATGTATTTAAAAGCGAAACCGGTTTTTCACCTATCCAATACTTGACCATGCTTCGTATGGGAGAAGCACAAACTTTGTTGACTGCAACCGACTTTACTATGACAGAGATTGCCGGAATGATTGGCTATAACACTTCCACAAACTTTTATATTATGTTTAAAAAGCATATTGGAATTTCTCCTAAGCAATATCGCAAAAAATACAAATCCTTTCAAGAGTAATGGTTTTATCACCTTCGTATCCATAAAACTTGGGACTCCTGTCCTATCTCAACTGGATTGTGTTAGGATTGTTTTTAATACATTTATTGGAACAATGAGGTCTCACGATGTCAAAGCAAAACGCCCCCGCCCTATTCGTCGGTCATGGCTCACCGATGAATGCCCTAGGTGAAAACAAAGCTTCTAAAGAATGGTCCGCAATGGGTTCACGTTTGGGAAAACCCCAAGTCATTATTGCGATTTCAGCACATTGGGCGACACGTGGCACTTTCGTACGCACTGCTGCAGACAACAAACAAATCTACGATATGTACGGTTTTCCACAAGCGCTTTACGAGCTAAAGTATACCCCACCCGGACATCCTGAATATGCCAATAGGATAATCGAGTTACTCAGTCCTGAGGTCCAGGAGGACAACGCTTGGGGCATCGATCATGGCTTGTGGTCTGTGCTTTGTCACATGTACCCAGAAGCAGATGTTCCTGTCGTAATTGTCAGCATCGACGTGACAACAGACCCGATTGAGATTTTTAACATTGGCCAAAAACTCGCCCCCCTTCGTCACGAAGGTGCTATGATTTTAGCCAGCGGGAACATCGTCCACAACCTGCGCATGGTTTCCTGGGATTCCAGCGGCGGTTTTCCTTGGGCAGATGCCTTCGATCTTGAAATCAGAGATGCCATCGCAAACGCACAGTTTGATCAAGCAATCCGTTTCAATAAACTACCTTACTATAACAAAGCCATTCCTACCTTAGAGCATTACTATCCCCTGCTTATAGCCTTGGGTGCTGCGCAAAACGACGATAATATCGAAGTTTGGAATGAATACCGCGAACTCGGTTCGATGTCGATGACCTCGTATTTGTTTGAGAGTAAATAAATCGAGAATAGTGGGAAGTTTTGGTGTTTAGAAAATCAGATCTTTTTTTTAGAAGAAAACTACGTGTATGATTGAATTAACAACAATAAAAAGACTTGCATAAAGGATAACTATGGATAGTAAATTTGAAATACCTATGCTCGGGAGAGCTATCGATATTCTAGAATATATCTACAAACAAAATCGGGCATTGTCATTAAGAGATATCTCTAATGGACTAACGCTACCCAAAACGAGCGTACTCAGAATATTACGTACACTTAATGCCTGGAACATCGTAGAGTATAACGAAAAAGAACAAGTTTACAGTCTGGGAATTCAGTTAGTAAAATATGGTAAACGATCTAAGAGTCAATATCATTTACTAGATTTTTCCACTCCAGAACTAAAAAAACTGGCAGCACAGTTTCATGTTTCTGCCAATCTGGGAGTCCCGCTGGGGGATAGCGTTTTGACCATACATTCAGAGATGCCTGAGACATCTGTATTAGCATACCAATCTATGCCAACAAATCCATTGCATTGTTCATCAATGGGGAAAAATATTCTTGCACACAGTAGTGACACATTTATCAGTGATTACTATAAAAATAACAAAATTGAACAGTTAACACCGAATACAATAACGACCTATAAGGATTTCATGAAGGTGCGCAAGGATATCATTGTTTCCGGTGTCGCCTTTGACGATGAAGAATATGAGTTAGGTTTGTCCTGTATTTCGGCGCCGATATTTGGAGAGAGAATGGCCATGTCGAAGCTTGCATTGGCTTATCCGGCGCAACTCAGCGAATGAACTTACAGCAGGACAGTATCGTTCGTGCACTAAAAAGTAGTGCTAAGCTGCTGAGTGAAAAAGCCAATATTTGGTCAGATTTCTGATGATGTTAAAAGAGCACCTAACCAGGTGCTCTTCTTGTTATTCTTTATCCCTAATTACAACTGCGTCTACTGCGCATACACCATCTTCGTAGATAAAAACGAGTTAGGTCTACTTCCAGATTTTCGTCTTTGTGTTTCTCCGCCAGCTCGCTTACTTTTAGAATCAGGTCAATTAAACTTTCAATATCGGCCTTCTTTTTGCCACGATAACCTTGAAGTAATTTGCTCGACTTCAGTGAATCAATCATCTCGACGGCTTCGTACTTCGATATAGGTACTAAAGACATAGCAGTGTCCTTAAATATTTCGACAAAGATCCCGCCTAAACCGACAAGAATTGAAGGTCCTAATTGTTCATCGCTACTCACCCCGACAATCAGCTCTGTGTCTGATTTAAGCATTAGCTGAACTAAAACCCCATTAATATTTGCATCAGGATTATGGTTTTTAGCATTGGCTAAAATAGCGTTATATTGTGTCCTAATTTCTTCCTCATTCCGTACGTTTAGCATCACACCACCAATATCACTTTTGTGGAGAATATCAGCAGACTCTATTTTCATTACGAGGGGGAAACCAAATGCATTACCTATGCGAACTGCTTCTTCCGCTGTTTTTGCAATTTTTCCTTGAACACAAGGCACACCATAGCCAGATAAAAATACTTTGCTTTCATATTCGCTCAGTGCTACCCTGCCTTTTTGTGTTTTTGCATTAATAGGAAGTGCAACGTTTAAGTTATGATGTTCAGGATTGTATTCGACAAAATTCTTTACATAACGAAGTATCTTCATCGCATAAACAGGTGCCGGCAAAATAGGAATCCCTGCCTCCTCTAACATTGTCGCAAATCTTTCATTCCTGGTATTGCTAACAAAAGGTAACATCATTATTGGCTTTTGTGGGGCCTCCTTTGCGACTTGAATCATCGCCGGGGCCATGTACTCAATAGCGGGATCAGATATTTCTTCAAGAAGTGTGTATCCCACTACCACCGAGCCAATATTTTGATCGTTCTTCAATGTTCTAAGGACTTCCGCAAATTTATCTGTGTCGTATGATAACGATGCAGTCATATCCAAAGGATTTGCCGGTGACGAGTAAGATGGCAGTAACTCCCGTAACTTATCCATCGTTTGTTTCGAAAAATCAGGATATTGTATACCTTCGGCAGAACCCACATCTGCACAGATTCCGGTTTCACCTCCCGATAAATTCATTGAGGCAAACGACGTGTTCTGGGGAAGTACAGGAATGGTAGCCAAAACATGAGAGGTAAACAGCAGCTCCTCCAAATCATCTACTCTTATTACACCAAACTTCCTGAAGAGAGCTTCAAAGAAACGATCTGAACCGGCAAGACTACCTGTATGGGATGCCGCCAATTGCTGCCCTTTTTCTGATTTACCGGTTTTTAAGATGACTACCGGCTTACGTTTCATAGCCGCTTTCTTTAAAGCAGCAACAAATTTTTCAGGTTTCTTTACACCCTCAATGTAAACTGCTAGTACTTTGGTCTCGTCGTTATCAACCAAAAAGTCAATGTAGTCTTCCATGTCGACCACGTCACAATTTCCGGCAGAGATAACGAAGGAAAATTTGGCAAACGGGCTGTCCATCATAGAAAGGCATAACTGTCCACTTTGTGAGACGATTCCGATTGAACCTTTTCTATCCCGTTCTGTAGAAATAAAGGCAAAAGGCGAAACAGCATCAACATAATTAATAAAACCCGCACAATTGGGGCCCATCACAGACATGCCTAAAGCACGCGCCGTTTCTTGTAATTCTTCCTGATTGCGTTTCCCCTCTTCAGTTCCAATCTCGTTATAACCGCTGGCAAAAACAAGTGCAGCGCTTGCGCCTTTCTCTTTTGCCTGTTTCATCAAATCAATTATTGTGGCCTGAGGCGTGCATAATACTGCAAGATCAATATTTTCAGGTAATTCAGCGATTGAACTATAACAAGGATGGCCGAAAATACTTTTTCTTCCCGGATTCACAAAATAATATTTACCTTCTTTAGTGAGCTGAATAACGTTCCGTGAGGTATCACCTCCAAAACCTGATTTTTCGGAAGCACCCACAATACAGATTTTTTCCGGACAAAGTAGTTTATTTAGATTCATTGTTTTCCTCTCAATATCAACCTATCGTCAGAGCACTGGCTTCTTCCACCCCTCGCATGAAACAAACACGATTCTTAGGGTTGTTTCGGCCTTTATTTAAATAGTCATCAATACCTTTGGCGATTTTTTGACATCCATCACACGTCCAGTAGCTGCTAAAGCACCTAGTAGCAATAAATTGACGGCTCTTTGATTCGCCTCTTCACTACAAATCTTATTTGCATCGATTGCAATTAAGTCTACACCGTCAACTAATTTGACTTCATTAATCATGCCTTCATTGATGATGACTACACCCCCCGGTAGCATTTTGGGGGCAAAAGTATCGATCGATAGTTGACTCATCGCGATTAAAATGTCCGGATGCTCTACGTAGGGGCTTGCTATCTTTGAGTCGGAAATCTTCACACTGCAATTAGCAGCACCACCACGCATTTCGCTACCATATGACGGAATCCATGTTACATTCTGGCCGTCTTTCATAGCCAATTCCGATAATATTAAGCCGGCAGTAAGTGCCCCTTGGCCACCAATTCCAGCAATTACAATGTTAGTCACGAACTCTACTCCTTTACAAATTCACCTAATTCAAAGACTGGCATGACTTGATTCTTAATATGATTCATAGAATGAATCGATGTCATTTTCCAGTTTGTTGGACAGGGCGACAGTATTTCCACAAAGGAATAGCCTTTACCGGCATCTTGTGTTTCAAAAGCTTTTCTTATGTAGCGCTTGCACTTGTTTATTTCAGCAGCATTAAAAAGCGCAGCTCGGGCTAGGTATGCCGGTTTAAGAGGTTGTAGAAGTTCGATGATGTTTAAAGGTTCACCTGTTGTGGCACAATCTCTTCCAGCAGGAGAGGTAGTTGTCTTTTGACCAGGTAATGTTGTGGGAGCCATTTGTCCGCCCGTCATACCAAAATTGCTATTGTTTACAAAGATAACGGTAATTGGGTCATGACGTATAGCGGCATACATTGTTTCCGCAATGCCAATAGCTAATGCATCGCCATCTCCTTGATAAGTGAACACGAGTTTGTCCGGCCTGCATGTCTTCATTCCCACTGCTACAGCAGCTGCTCTGCCATGTTGTGCCTGCACACAATCAATACCAAAGGTGTCTGGCATCAAACTCGAACAACCGACCGCAATAGCTGCTAAAGCATCTCCGTCACGATTCATTTCTTCAAGGACTTCTGCAATCAGACGATTGATGACACCATGTCCACAACCGGGACAAAACTTATTTCCAAGAGTAACTGCTTTAGGTCTCGTTTTTAACAATTCAGTTCTCCTTTCTCTGCTCGAAAATTGACATGATTTTTTCATAAACATCAATAGATTCGAAGATTTTTTTGCCACCACCTAAATGATGAATCGCAGATCTCATACGCGTTGCTAATGCAACATCCTCAGCCATTTGCTGCAACAAAGCCATCTCAACACATAAATATTCTTTTGTATCTGAGAACTTCTCGAACGCTTTGACAGGAAATGGATACAAACTAATTGGTCTTATCATGCCAACTTTTACACCCTCAGCTCTTGCCATATTCAATGCTTCTTCGCAAATTCTTGAACTGATACCATAAGCAACAATAATGAGTTCAGCATCGTCACAGGAAAGCTCTTCCCAAGCTTGTTCGTTCTCTTCAATTTTTCTGTATTTCTCTACGAGGTACTCGTCATAATCATCGAGGTAGTACATAACAGAGGTATGTCTTTTGGATGCTCCGTCTTTTTTGCCTTTGAGAGCCCAGGGTTTCTCATCTGGCTTATCCTCATGCATCTCTGGCAAGGCGACAGGTTCCATCATCTGAGCTATCGCAGCATCAGAAAGGATTAATACCGGATTCCGATACTTTTCAGCTAAATCAAAACCCTTAATTACAAAATCTACGCTTTCCTGAACAGAGTTTGGCGCAAGAACGATTAAGCGGTAATCACTATGACCACCATTCTTTACAGATTGCCAGTAATCACTTTGCCCTACGTAGATATCTCCCAATCCGGAACCGTATCTCTGTACATTCAGTAGCACACACGGAAGTTCAGCTGATGCAATGTAGGAAATGCCTTCCTGCATCAGGCTGTAGCCTGGTCCGGATGAACTCGTAAACGCACGAAATCCACAAGCTGCTGCTCCATAAACCATCGATATACCGGAAATCTCACTCTCACTCTGAATGAATTTGCCACCTACTTCCGGCATACGCCAGGATAGGTATTCTAAGATTTCGCTTTGCGGAGTAATCGGATAGCCTGCAAAAAATCGACAACCAGCCCTGACCACAGCCTCTGCTACTGCATCATTTCCGTTCATCAGTATCTTAGTCATTACTATCGACCTCTCTTATCTCAAATACATAGTCCGGACAGACCAGGTAACAAATCCCACATGTCACGCATTTTTCATGATCCACAACAATGGGGTTATAGCCCATACTATTAACTTCCGAGCGGTTAACGCTGAGTGCTTTATGCGGACAATGATTTATGCAATAAAAGCAGTTTTTGCACCTTTCACCGTCAATGAATAATCGTTCCAATCTATTCCTCCATACAAGTTATTCAATGGTGTATGATTTTTCGAAAACTAATAGTCCAAATCTTCTTGTTGTGTTGGTTTGAATAATTCTTTTGCACTTATACGTGCGTATACACCATCATCAGCCATTGCGCTCATTTGTTTTTTCGCATTTCTACGACACAGAGCTTCACCTTCCGCTAAAATAAGATTAACTTGAGGTTCAACTCGTTCGAATAAAATGACATCATAAAGCCACGCTTCCAATAAATTAGCTGTAAAATCGCAGATAAGATATTTGCCGTTTTTCTTCAGTATCTCATCGCCTTCTGTCGAAATAGGAATGTTTGCGCCTTCAACAATAAGCTTTGCTTTCACTTTTTCCGCATTGTTTTCATTTATTGCATTACTGATTGCTGCAGGAACAAGTACATCGCAGTCCTGTTCAAGCCACTTTTCACGATCTCTTATTCGGTAATCATCAGGCAAGTCACTTTGTGTAATTTTATTCTTTGTCTTTTTAATATCTCTGAGAAGACTTGGATCTACTCCCAATTCTGAGTATATGAAAGCTGAAGAATCTGCCATTCCGATAATTCGATGTCCAAATTTTCTCAATTGCTCAGCTGCGGCAAAAGCGACTCTTCCCATACCCTGAATTACGATACGCGCTTCCCCGGATTGTTGTCCGTACATTTGCTTGTATGCTTCATCGGCTGCACAAGCCACGCCAAACCCGGCAATAAAGTCATTTAAACTAATACCGTTAATTTTTGAAGCGCTTATTTGGTTGTACTTTTCAATATTCTCATTCATTTTCGGATTCTGTTTCATACGTTTGGACATGGGCATGGGACATCCAAATTGTGCGAATATTTCCAGTATCTCTCCATATTTGGTTCCTAAATCACTACCAAGGGAGACACCCAATTCAATGTAAGGCATCATCGCCTTTATATAACGATATAGCACCTCATGGGCATCGGACGCTGAAGCCGAATAAGCGATTCCACCTTTACATCCACCACAATCGAGCGATTCACAAGCCTGGTATTTATACGCCATCGTTTCGGCCATACGTATTACATCATCCCTTGTGACTTGGGGATGCATGCGGATTCCTCCACCTGCATACCCACGCACAAAATTATAGATAACAAGCCAACCTTTCGCTGCTGATTGTGTATCATTCCACTCAATCACAAGATAAGGTTTCATTACTTCACCCTGCCTTAGGCTGTTTTTTCTTCAACTAGTGCAGCCTTTTCAGCTGTTTTCTTTTTACGAATTGCCAAGATAGCAAATACAATAGTGATTACACATAGGATGACTAAAGATGTAAAGATATAGTCATATCCTTTGTTTCCATGTTCATCAATCCATCTGCCAAAAATAGTGTGCATAAAGGAGTCGGGAAGATAACCAATGATTGATGCAACGCCTACTGCTGTTCCGTAGAGGTAACGGGGAATCTTAACTTCTTCTGCAACGGCCCACATAATACCGTAGTTCATATAAATCAAAGCAGCGCTCACCATGATTAAAACCAGTACAAAGAGCAAGTTTGTTTGTGGTCCTACCAAGAAGAAACCAGCAATAAGTATGACAGTTACTATAGCAATTGCAAGTATGGTTTTTGATGTTTGCTTGGTTTTATCAGCTATGAAACCACCCACCGGACAGAAGACAAAACGCGCGACATACGTTCTAAAGATCGCAATTACTCCTCCCGCTGTTCCGGCAATCCCGATGACATCAGTCACATACTGTGTAAGCAATGTGGATCCGGAATATACAGCGTAAATTGAAAAAATGATGAAAGCCAAAATCCAGGTTTGAGGTAGTTTAATCACCTTGCCGATATCTGCCAGTTTGATTTTTTCTTCTTCATTGTCATCCACATTGGCTGACTCTTCATAGGTCACATGTAGCAGAATTGCTGATATAAAGCACATGACACCATAGAATATGAGTGTGTACTTTAAACCTAATACTTGGGTTGAAAATAATGCAAAAATCGCTAAGGCACCAAATGCACTGACCGTATTCATTAAGCCCTCAAAGCTTTGGAAAAACCCATAAAGTCTTCCTTGTTCGCTGGAGTCACCGAGCAAGCGAATGGCTTTAATTGAAGCACCCCAATAAGCAAAACTCGTCGAAAAGCCGAGCAAGCCCCAGATAATCAAAGCAGTCGTATAGTCCATTACAAAAGCCAATACGATATTAAGTATGCCTGTTGCAATCGCCGAAACGATGATGATTTTTTTCGCAGAGAAGCGGTCAGCGACCCATCCACCGGGGATATATCCCAAAGCACAAACGATAGCATAGACCGTTAATAGATAGCCCGTCATTTCATTAGTCGCATTCAAGCCTGCCATCAACGCCTCATTAAACACATACTTAATGTATGGCAGCAGATAGAGGGAACTTGAGACCATCGAAAGAGCAAATACCGCGAAATACTTTTTAATATTTTTGCTTTTTGCCGTTGTCATGTCATTGAATCTCCTTTTAAACAAATAATTATTTAGTTATAAAATCGAAAAATGATGTCTTCTTACTATACTCAAATAGGTTTTAATATTCCTGACTGCAAATATCGATAAACTTATCCAAATCGATGTTAGATCCCGTAATAATGCTTAAAACTTTTTTGCCTTTGAATTTTTCTCTTTGTTCGAATAGAGCTGCGAGACATGTTGCTGCAGCACCTTCAATCATGTAGTGATGCTTTTCAGCCATCCACTTTATCCCCTTGCGTGTGTTTTGTTCATCTACGATGATGATGTCGTCAACACAAGTGAGTGCCAATTCAACGTTTGGCCATGTGATTTCACCCTCAAGCCCATCTGCGCAAGTCGGTAAATATTCACAAGAATTATCCAATTCCTTATTTCTAAAACTATTGAACCAAGGCGGAGATGTGTTTGTTTGGATACCATAAACCTCTATGCCCGGACAAAGCGCTTTTGCAATGATAGCTACACCACATAGGAGTCCACCGCCGCCGGTCGGAACTAAAATAACATCAAAGGAACCTTCCTCTAGAAGTGCCTCCAAACCCACAGTGCCTGCACCCGCTATCGTTTCCGGTGATTCATAAGCATGAACGAATCTGCGCTTATCTACTTGCTCAATCTCATGAGCACGCTTTTCAGCAGCATCGTAGTTTGGTCCATGTACCAATAATTCTGCCCCATACTTGAGAGCACCCGCTCTTTTATTCATTGGTGTAGACTCCGGCACGCAAACCACGGCAGAAACGTTTCTCAATTGAGCCGCGTATGCAACAGCCTGTGAATGATTGCCTGCAGAAGCTGCAACGACCCCATTAGCGAGTTCTTCATCAGTCATTGAGAGAATATTATTGAGTGCACCTCTTATCTTATATGCACCAATAGCTTGCATGGAATCCATCTTGAACCATGCTTCACAGTCGACTTCTTCAGACATTTCCACGGACTTAAACAATGGCGTCTTTCGTATATACGATTGAATTTTCGCATAAGCTTGAACAATATCTGAAACACTCACATCAATCACGACACTTCTCCTTATTTGTTCATATTTTCTGAAACGCTGTTTCAGATTCAGATGTAGTATAGATAATTATTGTGAGAGCTGCAAACATTTACGTGAGTTTTAAATGCAAATGTACGAAGTGCACAAGTCAATTGATAATTATATGGCAATTATGACGATTAGTTTTACATTCAGGTGATATATCCGCCTGATGACTGGTACAACCTTGTTGTTTTTTCGAACAGTCAAAGTGTTCTCAGTATCTCCAAATTTAGCAAGATATTTAATAAGTAACTGTTTAAAGTCTTAGAAGATATCAAGGTATTAAGATTTATTTAGCTTGATATCATTCGATATTGTATATCCGTTGCCAACGAATTAACACATTAACAACTCGTAATCAATTTTTTCTGCTATAGAAGTTAATAAAACTTTTCTAAAGTCTCTAGCTTGGTCGTTGAAAAAGGGGTGGCTATGTACATGAAGAATAATGCGCCACGGTATTATCATTACGAAATTTTGCATAGTAGAGCATGGATAAACAGCTTCATCCAAGGATGTCATGGACTTATCCAAACAATTCATAGAAGAGAGCCAGAAGGTTTTTGAGGATCTCGCTAAACATTTCTAATCATAACGGCCGGCTGCATCGGTGGTTATGATTACAGTCCATTTTATAAAAAAGTCAATATATGTATAATACCAGCCGATTTCTTGAAGGCGGAAGGCTTCCTTACCAGCCTAAAATGAAAGCAAAAAGCAATCCAAATAGTTCAAACATTTTCGGGAGGTGCTCAATGCGTACAATCAGAATCGGCTTGGTCGGGGCAGGCTGGATGGGCAAAGCCCACAGTGCCGCCATCATGATTTCACTCATGCTCTTCGGTAAAGAATCCGGTGTTCCGGAATATGAAATCGTAGCCGATGCCAACTTGGAAGCAGCCCGTGCCGCCCACGAGTTGCTGGGCTACAAGCGCTACACTGCTGACTGGAAGGAGGTCGTGAGCGATCCGCAAGTCGATTTGGTCGACATCGCAACACCGAACGCCTTCCATTACGAGGTTGCCAAAGCGGCTCTCGAAAACGGCAAACACGTGTACTGCGAAAAACCACTCTCCATCTCCCCTGCCGAGTCTGCCGAACTGGCTGCTATGGCAGCCAAAGCCGGTGTAGTCAACTATGTCGGCTTCAACAACACCATGAATCCGGCCAACGCCTATGTGGCCGAACTGGTAAAAAGCGGAAGATTGGGCAAAATCATGCGCTTTATCGGCACATACGATCAGGACGGCCTGCTTGATCCCTCCCTGCCAATCACCTGGCGACATATCAACAAATTTTCCGGCAGTGGCGCTTTGGGTGATTTGGGTACACATCTGCTCAGCATTTCGCAGATGGTCATGGGTGACATCGCAGCGGTTCAAGCTGTAGCCGATACCTTTATCACCGAAAGACCGGTTGCCGCAGGTGCACAGGAACTGGCAACTGTCGAGAATGACGATGTCATCACCGTCATGGCTCGCTATGCCAACGGCGCAGTGGGGCAACTAGCCGCCAGCCGTGTTGCGACAGGGCGCAAAAATCGTCTGGCCTATGAGATTCAGGGCACTGAAGGTTCGGTCTATTATGATTTGGAGCGCATGGGTGAAGTGCAGGTCTATTTCCGCTCCGATGAGGAAGCGGATCGGGGCTTTCGCACCGTCCTGCTCAACCCTCACCATAAAGGATACTCCGCCTTTCAACCGGCTGGCGGCATCGCTATTGCCTATAACGATATGAAGGTACTGGAAGTGCACGAACTGTTCCGGGCCATCACTCATGGTTCCGACTATACCTGCACCTTTGATTTCGGCGCACGCATCGATCGTACCGTCGGCGCTATATTGGAATCGGCCGCCGCTCGCAGCTGGATTAATGTCCGCTGAGTAAGAAAGGAGTATCACTATGTCTATTAAAGTCGGAACAGCCCCCGATTCCTGGGGCGTCTGGTTTCCTCAACATGACAAACAACCTTCCTGGCAACGCTGCATGGACGAAATGCAGCAGGCCGGCTATGCCGGTGTTGAGCTGGGACCTTGGGGTTATTTCCCCAACTCACCCGTAGAACTGCAAGAGGCTTTGGCAACGCGCAAGCTGGGACTGGTAGCCGCTACCTGTGGAGGTAACTTTCTGGACGATGCGTCGGTCGACGGCATGCTTAGCGCAGTTGACGAGATGGCCGAATTGCTCAAACACTTCCCCGACGCCAAATACATCGTCCTCCTGCCCGCCATGTATACCGATCTGGAAACCGGAGAAACCGTCATGGAACCCGAATTGTCTCAGATTGAATGGGACACTTACGTTCGCAATGTTCAAAAGGTTGCCGAACGGGTCAAACAAACTGGTTACATCGCCTGCTTCCACCCTCATGTCGACTGTCACGTACAAACCGAGGCGCAGATTGAGCGTCTACTGAACGACACCGATGAAACAGTTCAGCTGTGTTTTGATACCGGGCATCACGTCTACGGCGGAGGCGAACCCATCAGCTTCTATCAAAAACACCACAACCGCATTCCCTACATCCACATCAAAGATTGTGACCTCAGCGTAAAGGTGGCCATGGATGAGCAGGGTTGGTCCTTTGCAAAAGCCGTCACCGAAGATATCATGGTCGAGCCCGGCAAAGGTAGCATCGATTTTTCCGCTTTCCATGCTACATTGGTAGCTACAGGCTATGAAGGATGGGTCGTTGTGGAACAAGATTTATTCCCGGTCAAGACCTTTGATCTGCCCCTGGAGATTGCCGCGCGCACGCGTGCCTACCTCGCCTCGGTCGGTTTCACCAACTAAGCTTCCCCCTCTCCTCATCGAAAGAGAAGCGAGTTATACTCCTTCTCTTTTTAATTTATCCTTTGAAATCGCTATACTAATGATGACTTCCTAAGATATAAGGGGTGCAAGAGATGAAAGAAATCGCCGTAATCGATCCGGGTGCCGACGCGCTATCATACATCCGGGCACACATTCCCTCCACCTTTGCCAAACAATGTCTCTATTACTTGTTGCTGGTGGGGCATTTTTTCTGCAATCCGGATTATGCCATCCGCAGAGATTATCTGGACATGTTTTTGCTCATTTATGTACGCGAAGGACAGCTGCAAATCGAAAGCGAGGGGCAATCGTGCACGGTTGGCCCGGGTGAATTATTTTTATTGAACTGCAAAATGCCACACGCTTATCGGGCAATTACCGAGAAAACCGAATTCCAATGGATCCATTTCAACGGTCGAACTGCCGAGGCTTACTACGATTATATATACAGCAGCGTTGGCGGCCTACCGCACCGCAAGGCGCCAGCCGAAGAGACGGTAATGCAGTTCAGCAAATTGATGCGTGTGATGCATCAACCGCTGCTGGATGAACAAGCCGTTTCATTGGTACTGCAGGCGATCTTGAAGAGATTCACCGAAGCGGAAGATGCGCCGCAGCAGGCGATCAGCTCCTACATTGCTGCTGCCGTCGACTACTATCGCGCACATTTAGCCGAAGAAGTGAGCATTCAAAAGATCGCGGAGAGTCTCAACCTTAATCCGCATTACTTCATTCGTAAGTTTAAAAGGGAGATGCGACAGACACCCCATGAATTTCTCATTCAACTGCGCATCAAGCAGGCGGTCGAGCTACTGGCCGAACCGAATTTTAACATGGACGACATCAGCTTTCAGTGTGGCTTTCATTCCGCCTCACATTTTGCCCGCACCTTTCGCAAAGTGATGAACTGCTCACCTACCGAAATTCGTAACCTTCACTTTTAACAATTAACTTACGACTACCGACCTGAAAGAGCATTTCGATCTCGGGTAATGTCTGATACGCTACTAATGTGCAAGCACCGACACGTCTAGAAAAGAAAAAACTCAGTAGCTGATTTCGAATCAACCACTGAGTTCTGTGTTGGCATCCTACAACAAAACGAATACAATCCACTTGGTCGTTACCTACCCGTGCAGGGGACTTACACCCCCATATGAAGCGCCATGCCCGGCGCACCACGATGAAAAGGCCGCCCGAAGGCGGCCTTTTCAAGTAGTCGTTATTCATGCTCAGCTAAGCAAGATCATGACTTCTCATGCTTTCTGCGCACGATGATCAATACACCAGCCGCCAACAACAAGATGATCGGCAACACAACAAGTGGCGCTGTCTCTCCTGTCTTTGGAACTCCCGGCGGAGGCGGAGGCGCTGTGAATTTATTTGTGAAGACGAGTGCCTCAACGGCTGTCTCACCGCCTTGCGGAGTAAACTCCGTCGCTGCTACAAGTGCATTGCCCTCACGTGTCACAGTCACTGTCATCACGTAGACGGTCGTATCATAGGCGAATCTCGTATCATCACCCTTGAGCTCTCGCACTTCGTAGACATAGACACCTGGCTCAGTGAATGTGATCTCACCAAACTCTGCAGTACCAGCACCGAGTTTCACGACTACCTTGATGCCTTCCATACTGCCTTCAGGCAGCGGTGCATTTTCCGTAATCGCCTTCAACTCAAACTTGAATCCTGCAAGCGGCGGTGCACCTTCTCCCACCACATTCTTTTGTATCTGCGGATCGATCATGACCGGATCAGGAATGACGAATGTATTCGTCACTTCAAGACCGTTTTCTACTTTTTCATAGTACATCGGAACAGCCGGTTCACCATCTGCATCGACTTCAACGACGGAGTACACGTACTCATTGCCGTCGACGTCAAATACTTCAAGTCCAGTCCACGTGACTTCCGTCACACCATCCAGTTTCATGATCTCAGCATCCGGTACGTCGACCGCATCCTCACCTTCAACGGTGCGCTGCAGTTTGAACCAGACAACCGGGACTTCACCTTCGGCACCGACCCAGATCTTCTTTGCTGAAATGTCTTTCAGCTGCCACTCGTTATTAAACTCAATCTCAAACGGCTCAACAGCGGTGATTTCAAGAGCACCATTGCCCAAATCTTTCACTTCGAGTTCAAACTCAATCACCGTTGCGTCGTACACGATATTGCCGTTTGTACCGGCTTTTTCTCTGACGGCAAAGGCAATCTTTTTATTTATCGAATCTTGATCGAAGCTGATGGTGTCAAACACAATCTTACCTTCGGCGTCGTTCTTAACGGTCTGCAGGATATTGTCATCTGCATCAAGTAACTCAAACTCGAATTCACCTTCGACCAAATCACGTCCCTCGAGAACTTTCATGCCCTCTAGATCAAAGTAGCCAACAGCTTCATACGTGTTTTCAAAGACAGCTAACTCATCATCATTAAAGACTTCGGCATCATAGGTAACCGTTAGTTTAAGCTCGCCATCTCCTGCATCTTCAACCAGAACAGTGACCGTGACCAAGTTTTCGGCGTAGGTCATGCCGTTTTCGCTTCCCGCTACTTCGACGATCGAGTATGTAAACGTCTTACCAATATCATCTTGGTTGTACTGGATGTAATCAAAAGCAACCAGTCCGTCTCTGGCATTCGCCATCGTCTGCAAGACGTTTTCTTCTTCATCACGCAACTGGAACTCGAATTCTTCAGCCTTGATATCTCTGCCTGTCAGAATCTTTTGTACTTTCAGAACGATACTACCTTCGGCCGCGTACTCATTGTTAAATACACTGTCTTCCGGATAAGTCGGGGTTACTTCTAGCTCGCCGTTGCCAGCATCGGCCACCATGACTTTAATCTCGATTACCATCGAATCATAGGTCATACCGTCTTCATGTGCGTCATCACCTTCTACAGGAATGACTTCCAAGATCTTGTAGGTGAACTCTTTGCCGATATCATCCTGATCGTAGGCAATGGCGTCGAAAGTTACTTTACCGTCAGCATCGTTCGCGACGGTCTGTAGCAACTCACCATCACCGGTTTGAAGTTCAAACGTGAACTCACCATCCTTTAGAGTACGTCCCGCCAACACTTTGTCGACTTCAGGCATCCATTCACCCGTCGCCACATAGCTGTTATTGAACTCTATATCCTCAGGATACGTCGGCGTTACCGTCAGGATACCGTTACCGGCATCAACTACCGTGACCGTAATCGTCACGACCATCGGATCATAGGTCATGCCGCCTTCTGAACCTACCACTTCTTTGATCGTGTAGGTGTACGTTTTGCCGATGTCGGCTTGAGTGTAACCAATGGCTGCAAAGGTTACGCTGCCATCAGCTGCATTCTTGGCTGTATCAATCACATCGCCATCTGCATCTATTAACTCAAATTCAAACTCGTCCGCTTCTAACAAACGGCCGCCAGCATCCAACGCTTTCGTGACTTCAGGCGTCCATGAACCTTTGGCAATATATGTATTGTTGAACTCCTTATCTTCTGGATACTCCGGAGTAACAGTCAGTACACCACCACCGGCATCAACTACCGTGACCGTAATCGTCACGACCATCGGATCATAGGTCATGCCGCCTTCCGAACCGGCAACTTCTGAGATCGTGTACGTGTAAGTCTTTCCAATATCAGCCTGAGTGTAATTAAGAGCATCAAACGTCACGCTACCGTCGGCAGCGTTCGTCTTCGTCTGAAGTACTATGTCTCCTTGTTTTAGCTGAAAGCTGAATTCATCAGCCTCGAGCGTGCGACCACCAGCATTCAGTGCTTTCGATACCATTGGCACCCAGTTACCGGTAGCTTTGTAAACGTTAGTCAGTTTCCAAGAGAATGTCTCGCCTGCGACTGGTTCGCCGTCAGGATTAACTGGTGTATATCCTCCACCTGATTCAATTTCACTAATTGTGTAAGTATAGAGATAACCGAGCGCATCAGTCTTAGGCAAGTCCGACCACGTATAACTGGGAGTAGCTGGTGTTAATTCCACCGGATTCCCAACAGGTTGCCTTTCAACCATATTCACAGATTTACGATATAACTGAACTTTGGCATAGGCTTCAACAGTTGATCCCCCTACCCAAGATTTTGTAACTTTAGCCTCTACTTTTGGCGGATTGACTATAAATGTCCCACCAACATCATGTCCCCCGCCTATTCCTTTTATAAAGAAGTCATATTGCAAATCGTCTTCAAGATCAATGATGTCAAATGAATAGCGAACCACTGTCCAATGGGATTTGTTAGTGCTCCCATTCAAATCATCCGGTTGATACTCTACACCATCAATGATAATCGACACCCAAGGATTATATTCATGAAAATTAGTAGTATCGGTTCGGTTAACGGTCTTCCCCTGAAGAGTTATGTATTGTATGTCGTGAGTGGATTTAACGGCAAGATAAACATACTTAGTACCACCCTCTTTCCCAACCCATAGTTTTACAGGAACAGTGTGGTCATTTATCGATGTACCTTGCAATATTACATCAAGGGCAATCGCTGACGTATCTATTTCGTACTCTCCAGGACTGCCAATGGCAAATAATCCTATATCTGATGACTGAACTTCGTTGTTAGTTTCCAGCTCGATAGAAGCCGCATCACCTTCTTCTTTGTCTTGCTTACTCGCCCCATTTTCATCTTTAGCTGGAGTTTCGGAGACATTCTCATCATTTTCCATTACCGGTGTTTCGGTCTCGATGTCTTCAATAGGCTCAACATCGGGAACAGGGGCAACCGATTCAATAGGTTCTACCTCGATTGAAGGTGACTCAAGCGTTTCACCAACCTGCTCGTTCACATTCGGTAATGAGGCATCTACTGCAGGTTCAGATTCAACCTTATGTGGTATTTCAATGACATCCTCCGGTATAACCGAATTATCCAAGCTCGTTTCAGCAACTTGTGTTGCTGCAACGGTTTCTGGCTCATCGACATTTAGCTCGGACGCCGTTATAGGCATGGCATTGAATAGGAATACCACTATCAATATTAATGCCAGATTTTTGTAAGCCCTTTTCAAATGTGATTTCATAATCAACCTCCAACCACTCAATACTCAAACAATAATTCACTCACGCGTTCAAACGGTGTCACACGTCATTTGTCGACAGCCAACACCACAAAAGAACAATACTAATATTACTAGTCTATTATAGTGTTAGTGGCTTTGCCAACACAACTAGCCGAAAGGACGGCGTAACTTTGATGGTGGTGGTAAGAGAAAGAAGATCTATGCGTCAAAT
>JAXGQD010000004.1:0-274803 GCA_040766665.1 Oscillospiraceae bacterium | reverse complement strand
AGCGAGTACGGGGTCGTTTTTTCCCAGTTCCGCCAAATCATTAAGAGCGGTCAGAGGCATGGAGATATTGGTGTACAGTAATTTTTTACCGCCTGGAATTTTCGGCAGATTGAGCGTGGTGTCAATCGCTGCGTCCAAACCACCGATGTGGGTGACCATGGATGACGGGTCAAGTTTGCCCTTCGCCATCATGTCGAGAGACTCGATGATGTCATCAGTTGTGCCGCCGCTGTTACCGGCGACGTGTGTGGCGTTATAGTGCACATTATAGAAATTGTACTTGGCGCTAAAGCTCGGGTCGGTCGGACCGGCAAAGAAGTTCAGACAGCCGTCATAAGCCAGAATCGCATCGGCTTGTTCTATGACTGCCGCAACCGGAGCATAAACATAGACATCATTGTAACCATTTCCATCCTTGGTAAAGGATTTCAATAGGCTCGGTACATCTTCGACATTGGCCGTATTGACATACTTAAGCTCAACACCGTTCTTGGCTGCTTCTTCTACAGTATAGATGGAAGCCGCACGGTCCAGACGTGCTTGGTCAATATCTGTGACAACCAGGAGGCGGGGTTTTCTGTCAGCATGGATAGCGTAGTCAATCGCACCCAAGCCCATAGGTCCGACGCCTGCCAGGAGAGCCATCTCACCACCCTCGACAATGCCCATCTCATGGACATAGGAGCCGGGTTTGGTGTGATAGTTGACATGGAAGCCGCCTACTACACAGGAAACGGGTTCTGCCAGAGAACCGTAGAAGAAGGCATCGCCCTCATATTTCAAAAGACAATCACGTTCCATGACGATGGAAGGAATGATGACGTAGGTCGCATTACCGCCGATGTACGGGAAACTGTAGCCGGGGGCTGCATAGATATTTTTCGGATCGTTAATGGCCGGTTGAATGGCAAAACGATCCCCCGCCTTAAACTGATCAGCCCACTTCGAGCCGACTTCGACGATTTCACCGCAGAACTCATGACCCATAATAATCGGATTGGTAGCCACATCATCGGGCACGCGCTTATGATCTGAGCCTTGTACGGCGGCTTTATAAGAACTCATACAGATGCTGTCGGAAATAATATGCGCTAAAATTTCGTCATCTTTAATGGGAGGTAGTTCGAAGCTTTCAAGTCTCAAGTCGTTTTTTCCGTACATGCGGACTGCGGTTGTTTTGATATAAGATTACCTGCTTTCTCTTCTTTACAGAAGTCCTTTTATGCTCGTTTTGAGCTTATTTGATTCAATTAGACTAATTCAATGTCAATTTGTGTTCATTTTAACATTAGCTAAAACAAATTAAAATGAAAAATCAAAGTATCATTTGTGCTGATGGAAAAAACATTATCGAAAATATTTTTTTGATGACAAACCCACTCATATCAGCTTTAAAAGGCATTTTATAGCATCGCTTTTCAGGGGGCAGTTCGCTGTGTTATGATGAATTCGAAAGAAGAAAGTGTCAATATAACACGCATATCACTTGTAAATTTCACATCATTTATTTATTGATTCATAGCCATATTTTCAAGTGAAGATGACACAGAAGTAAGCAGACAGCATTTTTGCTTACTTAGGCAAAAGCAGACAGGACATTACCGATGATACAAAAAAGACAAAGCGATTTACTAGCCTATATTATGGAAAAGGGTGACACCCCCTTGACGGATTTATTCGCCCTCTATCCCGATGTATCCAGTATGACTATTCGGCGAGATCTGGACCAATTGGAAAAACAGGCACAGATTCAACGTTATCGCGGCGGCGCCAGACCCTTAGCTAATAAAGCCATTATCAAGGAACCGGCTTATACACAGCGAGCCGCCGAAAGAGCTCAAAGCAAGATGATTATTGCCGATAAAGCCTTGCGCATCGTCGAAGATGCGCGGTCTATCTACATTGATTCGGGTACGACCTGTGTACAGCTGGCGGCAAATTTACCGGACAAGAATATTTTTGTGCTGACCCCTGCCCCCTATGTGGCCATCGCCCTGGCCAATAACCAAAATGTGCGCGTCAATTTGACCGGTGGCCAGTTGAATCGGGATACTTTTGCCCTCTCCGGTAATAACGCCCGCTCCTATACAAAGACCATTAACATCGATATCGCCTTTATCGGCGCTTCGGCTTGCTCTCTGAAAAACGGTTTCACCTGCGGCGACTATCAGGAGGCGGAACTGAAAAAGCTGATTATCCGCAAGGCTCAAAAGGTGGTCTGTTTGATGGATGTGAGCAAACTCAATTATTCAATGCCTTATACTTTTGCCAAAGCGAAGGACATCGACATTCTCATTTCCGATCAAAGCCTGCCGGAATCCTATTTTCGTCTGATGAAGAAGAACAAGGTGCAGCTGCTGTGAGCGGAGTCGCGGCCGTCCAAGCACCGCAACGCTTATTTGCGCAAAGTTCGTAGATAAGTCTTCTGCTCATCACTGATCTGGTAGCTTTCGATGGCTTTTTGAATGGCCTTGTTATGCGTCCATTTCTCCATCACGGCTCGCTCCAGATAGGGCAGGGTCGCTTCGTATTGTTGGACCAAAGCCATGCTGAAATACCAAGCCACCATCATTTTAACGTAGTAGGCTTCCGATTGGTGTGAAGCGAGCAGGTCCAGATGTTCGATTTTAAAGTGCTTGTCCATATAGTTGCTCATCAGCAATCCCATGGCATAGCGCTGAGTGAATTCGTGATCAGATTTGAGCCATCGCAGGATATGTTGGTACATAACTTCGGGGTACTTACTAAAAATCTTGGGTGTCCTTTGATCACATGTGGCCCAGTTATCGATATATGGCAAAAAAGCTTCAGTGAGTTGTAAAGCTTCAGCGAAATCTTTGACTTTTTCCAAGAGAAAGCCGTGGACTTGATTTTCTTCATAGTACTGGTGCGGCAAGCCATTCAAAATTGCGGCTTGCTCTTCGCCTTTGAGACCGGCGGCAAACTTACGCAAAGCCGGTGTCCTTACTCCAATAAAAACGTCCTCAGGCAAGGTGGGTATCAGTTTGCTGATGAAGGCCTTATATTTCAGATCTTGAAGGGCAAAAAGACCACGCTGAATTTCGGCGATTACGGAATCGTGGGAGTGTTTTGCCATCGCTCTCTCCTGCCCAATTCAGATCATTTATTCGACGTCTGCAGGCCAAAGCTTTTTCATTGCGATGATGATGCCGTAGAAAAGGGCTAGGACCAGGAAGACGGCGGCGACACCGTAGCCCATGACTTGCAGAGCCTGCAGTAGCAGGCTGTCTGTTCCGAAAAATTCGCGAAAGTATTCGGGCGGATGAACCAGCGTTGCGTTGATGGCGTGAAATAAAATGTTCATTCAAAAGCCCCCCTTAACTCAGCACCGCGAGCACGATCGCGCCCGCAATGATGGAACCGATCTGACCTGCCACATTGGCACCAATAGCTGGCATCAGAATGAAGTTGGTTGGGTCTTCTTCATGTGCAACCTTCTGGGCGACACGCGCCGACATCGGGAAAGCAGAGATACCGCAGGCACCAACAATCGGATTGATTTTACGTTTCAGGAAGAGATTGACCAGTTTGGCAAAAAGCACGCCCCCGGCCGTGTCAAAGACAAAAGCCAAAAGCCCGATGCCCATGATCATCATGGTGTTGACCTGCACAAAATCTCGGGCTGTCATCGTAGAACCGATGGTAATACCCAAAAGCAAGGTCACTAAATTGGAAAGCTCATTCTGAGCGGTTTGCGAAAGGCGCTCCAGCACGCCGCACTCACGCACCAAATTACCAAACATCAGGCCGCCAATCAGCGGTACCGAAATCGGAGCGACAAAACCGGCCACAAGCGTCACCATAATCGGGAAAAGAATTTTGACTTTCTGTGAAACCTGCGCATCGAAATCCTGATCCATGCGGATGCGACGTTCTTCTTTGGTGGTCAAAGCCTTAATAACTGGCGGTTGAATTATTGGTACGAGCGACATGTAGGAATAGGCGGCGACCGCAATGGCACCAAAGTATTTTGGGGCAAAAAGTTGGCCGACAAAAATGGATGTGGGCCCGTCTGCCGCGCCAATAATACCGATGGCGGCTGCTTCCTGGATGGTAAACATGCCACTGGTCGCAGCGAGCAACATGGCAACAAAGATACCTAATTGCGCCGCAGCACCGAAGAAAAGCATGACCGGTTGTTTCAGCAAAGGACCGAAGTCAATCATCGCCCCAACACCGATGAAAATCAAAATAGGAAAGAGTTCGTTTGCAATACCGAAGTCATAAAGAACAGTCAGGAAACCGTGGTCCCCGATGGCGTACGAGCCGGGAATATTGGTCATAATCGCACCGAAACCCATGGGTAAAAGCAACATCGGCTCATAATTTTTCTTGATAGCCAGCCAAATCAGCAAAGCGCCAATTAGCAGCATCACTCCGTGTTGCCAGGTGAAGCCGGTAAAACCGACCGCCAGACGTTCCAAAATCTGCATGTTCATCCTCCTCTAATGTACAAGGTCCTTATCTTTGACATAGCTTGAGCTGTTGTTAGATAGCTCAGCGCAAGCGATAAATGTCTTTAAGTGCCGGGTATAAGGCGGCGTACTTTCTTTTGCCCTGCAGATACAACTCCGCACGCAGAGGCGAGTACTCAGTCACGTGTTTGACTTTAATTTTCTCCGACGCGGACACATAGGATGAGAATAACCCAGTACCCACCCCTGCCGCAATAGCCGCTCCTAAAGATGTCACTGCTGCTGCAGGTACCGATAGCCTGGCCATATCCCTCATACAAATGTCTGCGATGATTTCAAGCCAAACACGAGATTTGGCGCCCCCACCGATGATTTTCAAACGTTGCTGCTGACATATGTCTTGCGATACCGTGAGGATACTTTGCAGAGCCATCGCTACGCCTTCCATCGCGGCACGGATGAAATGGCGACGGTCGTGATCAATGCGCATCCCAAAGTAGACCCCTCTCGCCATGTCGTCAAAAATTGGCGAACGCTCACCGCTGAGATAGGGTAAAAAGATTAAGCCTTCCGAGCCCGGTTCAATCTCTTCAGCCAGAAGGTCGAAGCTTTTAAAATCATCAACGGCAAAAAGCGCCTTCGCCCAGTCAATCGCCCGTCCCGCCGACTCCATGGTCCCGAAAACGCCAAAAGTGTGGCCGTCAAGCGACATGATGTTAAAAACGCGATGCTGCGGGTCGAAAAACTGCTGCTCGGCATTAAAGGCGATCCAGGCAGTCGTCCCCAGAGAACAATAGATATCGCCGGCTTCAACCAAGCCCGCTCCGGTGTTGGCGCAAGCGCCGTCGCCTCCGCCTGCTGTGACAGGTATGCCTGCAGTTAAGCCCAGTTCTGCGGCGGCGGTGTCAGAAAGATGGCCGACGACATCGTGGCTGTTATGTAGTTCGGGAAACTTGTCTGCGCTTAAGCCTAAATCGTTAAGTAGCTCGTGGGCGTAATCCATTTTGCCAAGATTCAGCAGCATCCCATGAGAAGCATCGGAATAATCGGTGGAGCGTGTGCCACCTGTCAGACGCAGCACCATATAATCTTTGGATTGTAGGAAAGTGGCTGTGTCTTTATAAATTTCGGGTGCGTGATTTTTTAGCCAAAGGGCCTTACACAAAGGGCTGGAAGCCGAAAGCACATTGCCGGTCAATGCATAGATTTCCGTCTCGCCAACTTGGGCGGCAATGGCCTCTTTCTCTTCTAAAGCGCGACCATCACTATGGATCAGCGCATTTGTCAGAGGGGTGCCGGATTGATCCACCGGTAAAAGGCAGAGCATATGTCCGCTCAATCCTATCGCTGTCACTTCAGCCTGGGCGTCCGGCGCTTTGGCGGAAATCGCCCGTACAGCGTTTACCGCTGCTTGCCACCATTCCTGCGGATCCTGCTCCGCATAGTGACTTTGAGGGTAAAGCGTCGGATATGTGACCGTCGTTTCAGCCAAGACTTCGAGACTCTCATTGATGAACGAGGCTTTGACACCACTCGTTCCTACATCAAGCGCCAGTATAATCGGATCCATAGGCCTTTCCCTCCTTCTCGTCGCCTCAAATTATAGCGCACTTTTTCGCGTATTTTGCCAATTGGTAAGCTATACTTAATCGAAAAGGAGGTCGCATTATGGAAGAATTATTGATTAAAAAAGCGCAAGGCATGTTTTACATTGGGGAGAAGGAACAACCTCTGGCCTATATCACTTATAAACCCGTACGCGAGGGCGTGATTGCGGTTGACCACACGGTCGTCGATAAGTCGCTGGAAGGTCAGGGTATCGGGTCGCGGCTCTTCAATACCATCATCGAGTTTGCCAAAGAGGAAGGGGTCAAGATTATACCCGTTTGCTCTTTTGTGAAGGCAAAATTCGACAAGAAACCCGAGCTGGCTGAGCTGCGGGCCGAAGCAGAATAAACAAGTTGAGTTGTCGCGGCGGGATAAAATCCGTCGCGTGGCTTTCTCTTGCTCGGGGTGCTTGCGACACCCCCCTACCCAATCCTTAAGGAAAGTGATAAAATAACAGCGATTCATTAATCTGCCGGAAAAGTATTGCTAATCCGAAAGATGCCTAAATATTTGTGTTTCCGCTTTTTGTATGAGTGAACTTATACGGCGAGCGCCGCAGCTACTAAGATATTTTTGCAGGCTTTCGAGGCCTGCTTTTTTACATCATCACAGAGGAACGTATGCAACGCATCGCCGTCATCAGCGCCATACTCGATAAACCCGAACACACCCAGTCACTTTTCAATGAAATAGTGGCTGAGCACAAGGATCTTGTCCGTGGGCGTATGGGTTTGCCCATGGAAAGAGCCGGTGTCGCCGTCATTTCAATCGTCGTCTCCGGAACCATGGACAGCATCAACGCCTTTACCGGACAGTTGGGCAAATTGGAAGATGTCACGGTGAAAACCGCCGTCTCCCCCAAAGAGTTAAGCGAAATTTGAGCCACCATTGAGCGTCACACAGGGCGTGAGCAGGCTGAACGAAAGGATTCACCATGTCTGAAGAGAAATTTTTCATCGATCACGAGTACATTACAAGCCTTTTAGAGGAGGCAAAATCCACCCCCGCTGCCGAAATCGACGACATTTTAGCTCGTGCCGACCGCTTTGAAGGCCTGAAACACAAAGACGTGGCCGCCTTGCTACAAAACGATGACCCCGCTGTCTTGGAACGGATTTTTGCCATTGCCGGAAAAATCAAAGAACACATCTATGGGGAGCGTGTCGTGCTTTTTGCCCCGCTCTATGTGAGTGACTACTGCATCAACCGCTGTGACTATTGCGGTTTCAGAGCCGACAATCAATTTGACCGTCGCCGCCTAACGATGGACGAGATCCGCAGCGAAGTACAGATTCTCGAAAAGATGGGCCATAAACGCATTGCCCTGGAAGCCGGAGAAGATCCCCGCAATTGCCCGATTGATTATATTCTCGACTGTATCCGCACGATTTACGACATGAAATTCGATAACGGTGAAATCCGACGTGTCAACGTCAACATCGCCGCAACCACCGTAGAAGACTACAAAAAACTACATGATATTGAAATCGGCACCTATATTCTCTTTCAGGAAACGTATCACAAACCGACTTATGAAAAGGTCCATTTGTCCGGTCCGAAAAGCAACTACCTCTACCACACCACGGCCTTTGACCGCGCCATGGAAGCGGGCATCGAAGACGTCGGCGGTGGCGTGCTCTTCGGCCTATACGACTATCACTACGAAGTGCTCGGCTTGATGCTGCATAATGAACATCTCGAAGATACGTTTAAAGTGGGCTTCCACACCATTTCTGTGCCCCGACTGCGTGAAGCGCCGGGCAATGATTTACACAATTATCCCCATATCCTTAGCGACGAGGAGTTCAAGAAGATTGTGGCCATCATCCGCTTGGCTGTGCCTTTTACCGGCATGATTATTTCCACACGTGAAAATGCAGAAATGCGTAAAGAGCTCATCCGCATGGGCATCTCACAAGTCAGTGGCGGCTCCTCCGTCGAAGTGGGCGGATACACCGACCGCGAGCAACACGGCGCCCAATTTGATGTGGCAGACAATCGCAGCGCCCGCGACGTCATTTATTGGTTGATGGACGAAGACCTCGTGCCTTCCTTCTGCACCGCTTGTTATCGTCAGGGACGTACCGGCGATCGCTTCATGCAATTGGCTAAAACCGGGAACATCAAAAACGTTTGCCTGCCCAACGCCCTGATGACGCTTAAAGAGTACTCTCTAGATTATGGCGATCCCGAGTTTAAGGAGAAAGCCGAACGTATCATCGCCAGCAAGCTGCCCAAAATCGAGAATGATAAAGTCCGCGTGCTGGTCGAAGAAAACCTGCATAAACTGGAGGAAGGCGAGCGCGATCTCTTTATCTGATCACCTCAGCGGAGTCATACCTTATGCAAAAGACACCCGAAAGCAACCGTCACCACATCGCCGTATTCGGCACTACCAATGCGGGCAAGTCCGCCCTGCTCAACGCGCTGACTGGCAGTGAAATCTCCATCGTTTCCGAGGTCTCCGGAACTACAACCGACCCGGTTAAAAAGGCCATGGAGTTAATTGGTTTCGGGCCTGTCGTCTTTATCGATACGGCTGGTCTCAACGACCGCAGTGTATTAGGTAGCGAACGCATGAAACGCAGTCACAAAGTCTTAGACCGCTGCGACTTCGTGCTTTATGCGCTGGATGCCAGTGTGAACGAAGCCCAAATGGCGGAAGCCGTTGCAGCTTATGAAGAATTCAAGACACTGCTTTTCGAACGTAAAGTGCCGCATCTCTTAGTCCTTACCAAAGTTGACCTGGTCGAAGAAGAGCAGCTGAAGCTGTGGCGGAGGCTTTTGCCCGAATTTGAGACGGTATCGGTAGAAAAAGCGGAAACTGTTCAGGCTTTGCGAGAAAAACTCATCAGCCTGCTCAATCAGACTACGGTGCAGGAAGCGGGCTTACTGGATGGGCTGCTGGGCTTTGGTGATACGGTGCTGCTGGTCGTGCCGATTGACAGCGAGGCGCCAAAGGGGCGATTGATTTTGCCACAGGTACAGATGATTCGCGCTGCTTTGGATCTAGGTGTGCGCTGCAGCATCACCTCGGAGTTGCAAGTGGCTCAGGTCCTGCGAGAGTTGCCCAAGGTTGACCTTGTCATCACGGATTCCCAAGCCTTCCGCGAGGTGGCGGCTGCAATTCCCGCTAGCACTCCCCTCACTTCGTTTTCCATTTTGATGGCGAGGCAAAAGGGATCCTTCACGGAACTGGTTCAAGGTGCCTCTCGCATTGCATCACTGCAAGATGGTGACCGCGTTCTGATTGCCGAAGCTTGTACCCACAACAAAAGCCACGAAGACATCGGCAGCGTCAAAATTCCTGCTGCTCTGCGCAAGAAAACGGGCAAGGATTTACAATTCGACCACGTCGTTGGTCGTGACTTCCCCGATGATCTCAGCCCTTACGCGCTCATCGTGCATTGCGGCAGTTGCATGATCACAGCAAAAGAAGTCCAGAACCGTTTCCTCTATGCGGATCGCCAAGCCATTCCTATGACCAACTACGGCATCGTCCTAGCTTATTGTGCCGGCATCTTGGAACGCAGCGTCAAACCTTTGGGGATTGAGTTGTGAAAGGTTCTGAATTGTTAGTTAATTGAAAAATTTCATACCCTAGTGTGAATATCTTCTCAAATTGTTGTCATGAAAAGTAAAAGCCCCGTTCTGCGGGGCTTTCAACTTGCATTGGTCGAGGTGAAGGGACTCGAACCCCCGACATCCTGCTCCCAAAGCAGGCGCGCTAGCCAACTGCGCTACACCTCGTTTACTTGAGCGATTCTATCACGAATGCGCATTTACCGCAATTTGCTCCGAATTTTGCATTAAAAAAGTAGCTACCCCTAAAAATTCAAATCGTCGCGCTGCTTGTTTTGCTGCGACTCCTCTCCTGCAGACCGACAGTGCCAACTTTTGCGGCCAGCCAAGATTCTGTTTGGCTAGGCGGAAATGTTGGCACAGAGACACCGCAAGCGAAAACCTTGGCATCAACGCTGGCACGCCGAAACCCCAAACCCCAAAAGAGCCCGACTCAGCGGGCTCTTTCGATTAAAAACAAATACAGAGTTTATTCCTCGTAGTGCACACTTTCTTTCAAGAAGGTGCCGCGGCGCAACTCGTCAAAAGCCATTTCCAGCTCAGTTCTGGTATTCATGACGATCGGTCCGCCCCAAGCCACGGGTTCACCCAGGCGCTCGGAAATCATCACCAGAATCTCAGCCGGACCACCTGTCGCACCCAGAGTCAGACTATCACCTTCTGTGAGGCGCACGGCTGTTTTCTCTGTGACCAATTCACCTGCGATCATGGCGTCCCCTTCCAAGGTGAAAGCAATGACGACTTTGTCCGGATCCGTATTGATCTTCAACTCCCCACCCGCTTCCAATTTGACGTCATAATAATCGAGGGGCAGATGTTTCGCTTGGTAGCCTTGATGGCCTTCATAATTGCCGACCAACAGACGCAGAGTTCCCTTATCTAAAGGAATCTCCTCAATGTCATCGACCTTGATGGCATGGTAATCGGGGGCTGACATTTTTTCACTGCTGCGCATATTAAGCCAGAGTTGCACACCCAACATCCGTTCCGATGCAGGGAGTTTTTCCTCGTGCATAATACCGGAACCGGCTGTCATCCACTGCACTTCACCTGAACGTACGGTGTCTTCATTGCCGATGCTGTCGCGGTGTGTCATGGCGCCTTGGGCGACATAGCTGATGGTTTCAATGCCGCGATGTGGATGCATCGGGAAACCCGCGGTGTAGTCGCTGGGATTGCGGCTGTCAAATGAATCCAACATTAAAAAGGGATCGTACTCATCTACGGTGCCATGACCTAAGACGCGGACCAGATGCACCCCAGCACCGTCCACTGCGTTTTGCCCTTTAACTTGTTTTCTGATTGTTCTTTCCATTGATATCTCCTTGTTATCACTGCGGTGTTATGTCACTGCGTATTTATTACTAACTAGTGATAGTTTATATGTTTTAATGCCATTCGTCAACCCCAAGATGAGAGTAGCAGATGGGCAGGAAGCCAAGCGCTTGCACTCATCATTCAAACCTTATCAAACGTCCAAAACTCTTATACAAATGCCTCCGAAAGGGCTGGGATGAGTTGTTTTTTGCGACTCATCACATTGGGCAGGAAGAAATGCCCGGACTGTTCACTCAGTTCTAGATTGAAGGCATCGCCCAACTCTTTGAGGTGAGAGCCCGCGTAGTAGAGCCAAGTCCCCTCGTTTTTGATATCGGTTGCCATAAAGAGCAAGAGGTCGAAGCGTTGTTTTGGCAAAATATCCAACATCGTCTCGGTCATGCGTTCCAGAATAGGTTCCAGCTCCTGTAGGTTCATCACTGAAACCTGGCTCACACCCACCTTCACTTCGCCGAAGTAGAACTCCTTGAAATCGGCAAAAAGCAAATCTTCGGGATTGTCCGACTTCAACTGATGTGCTAGAGAGAACATCTCGTCACCCAGCGCCTGCACGTCCTCATCGGCCACTTCGGCTAACCAATGCGCAATGTCAATGTCCTGTCGGGTACAAGTCGGCGACTTAAACTGGACCGTGTCCGAAAGAATCGAGCAGCACATCATACCGGCTGTGCGCGGTGTCGGCTCCATGCCTGCTTCGCGAAACATTTTGGCGATGATGGTCGAAGTACAGCCCACGGTTTCATTACGGAAGAGGATTGGACCGCTGGTCTGAATATCGCCCAAGCGATGGTGGTCGATAATGCCCTTGACCTCCGCTTGGTCAAGGCCACGTACGGCTTGCGAGCGTTCGTTGTGGTCTACCAGGATGACTCTTTTGCGTTGCGGTTGCAGCAAGTGATAACGCGCCACCATCCCCAGCACATGACCATTGCCGTCCAAAACCGGATAGGAGCGATAACGCGAGCTGAGCATGTCCTGCCTGACATCGTCTAGCGCATCGTTTTCGTTGAAAGCAATGATGCGCGTACTTAGAAGTACATCTTTCACGGGCAGACTTAACATCGCTTTGGTCAGAGCCGTATAAGGGTCATAGGGACTGGTAATCAGCACCATGCCTTCTTCGGCAAAACGACGCTCCCACTTCAGTCTGAGTAAATCGCCTTCTTCATCCGAGACGTAGCACATCACGAATCCGGTGGCTCTCGCTTTTACCGCACGTGAAATCTGCTCCTCCACCAATATCTCAGCAAAAACCAATGCCTCCTCCTGAATCGGCTGAGCCGAACGGCCGGACCAGGCAAAGGGGATGTTCATGGTGTCCGGTAAGGTGCCGGTACAACGCCCGTGTATCGTTTGCATCAGGATGCGGCTGTTGATTGGACGCGGCTGACTGATGTCATTCGTATAAAGTAAACTGGCAAAAGCTCCGGCCGATAAAACCCCGACCAATTTTCCGTCGTTATCGACGACAGGCATCGACTGATTGCCAGATGCATCTACATACTCCCAAGCCTGCCACAAGGGCATGTCCTGCAGGAGGGGCTGCACTTTGTCGTATTCCAAATCACGCAACTGCACGCGCACATCGCGGATTTCGGGTGGCACCTCGGTTTTAAAACGCTGCAAAACCCAAGCGGTCTCCGGATTCAGGGGGCCTCCGCGCACCGCCAGCACGTGTTCACCTTGGCGAGTGAACAGCTCCTCTGCCGCCAAAGCTGATACGACAGAATCGGTGTCGGGGTGCAGATGCCCGCAGATAAATGTAACGGCCATGACTTTCTCCTTTTGCCTTATATAAACTAACTGCTTATAGCTATCACCATTATAGGTGCAAATTTCAACTTAAGCGTAATTGGCCAAAAAATTCCGGCCGATGAAAATCCGGCTGCTCTGCTTCGGTTTCAGACCAAAGCGCATAATGCTCGAACTCCGTCGCATCACCACATTTATAAAAATTGCCCCGGATGACGCGACCAGGCTTAAACGCTGCCGCCTCACCGTAGAGGGATTGTACGAAGCTTTCGGGAATAATGAAACGAATGCGCCACCAGCCCAGCTCGTGTTCGTCAAAAGGATCCAAGTCCAAATCAGCCTTGATTTGAAAAGCGCTGAATCGTTTAGGATTGATTGGTCGGCGGTCTGAGCGGCTTTTGCCAAGCTTCAGGTGTAAAACACCAAGCGGATTAAACTCGAAGTTCAGGTAACCCTCTTCTTGCTCCGGGGCGAAGTCGGCAAAAAACTCCAAACAACTGTCCAAATGCACATCCCCGTTGGCGTACCGGCAATCAGCCCGCAAAGCCTGGTAAGCCCCCTCGTTACTAGCCAACTGCAGATAGAGCGCTACGCCCGGCTCATAAGCCACACGCGCTTCGTTCCGGGGTCTAAATTCATTTTCTGCCCAAGGAAACTGCGAAATCGTGCAGAGTGCAAAATCTCGAATCGTTTTAAAACCCTGCCCGGCAGCGATGGCGGGAACGTCAACAGAGCGCATGACCGCTTACTCCTAACTAAGTTAATGTTTAAGATACCTTTATTATGGCAAAACTCAGTCACTTTTCATATACTGACAAAAGTAGACCAAATTGTCAGTGCGACAATTTTCGATAGAAAGAGGATCAGATGAGAAACGAAATAGAACTGCAAGAAATAATTGAACTGCTATCGGAGCAGATTCGCATCCCCAGTGTCAAAGCCGCACCTGCCCCCGACGCACCCTACGGTGCAGCAACGGTCGAAGCACTGGAGCACTTTCTAAAGCATGCTGAAGCAGACGGTTTTCGGACCCTGCGATACGAAGGCCATGCTGGTGTGATTGAATTTGGGCCAGCCAATTCAGGCTGCATTTCCGGCATTTGTCACCTTGATGTGGTGCCTGCCGGCGAATGGCTGGAAGCATTTCAACCTCAGCTTATTGATGGCAAAATCATCGGCCGCGGCAGTGGCGATGACAAGGGTCCTGCAGTCGCGGTCTATCTCGCCATGAAACGTCTGCGCGAGCAAGGCTATACGCCAAAGAACCGTATCCAACTTATTTTGGGACTGGACGAGGAATCCGGTTCAGGTTGTATGAAATATTACACAAAACACGCCGACATACCGCTCGCCGCTTTTACAGCAGACGCAGATTTCCCAGTTATTCACGCGGAAAAGGGTATGATGAATTTCCGCATCCGCTTCAGTGGCGGGCAAGCAGTTTCCGACCGTTTGCGACTCGTCGGCATCAAAGCCGGTACACGCCCCAATGTCATTCCGGGACAGTGTGAGTTAGTCTGGGAGACAGCGGAAAGTCAAGTCAGCGAGACCGTCAAAGGGGTCATGGGCCATGCATCGATGCCGGAACTAGCCCAAAATGCCATCTCTTATGCCGTGCGCCAAGCACACAAGAAATTAGAAGAAGCGGGTTTGCACAATGCCTTCGTCGATTTTTATGAGAATATCATCGGCCTTTCCTATTCCGGTGATGGCTTAAACATCAAGCAGGCAGACGAGGTTTCCGGTGCGCTGACTTTCAATACCGGAATCATAAATTATGATGGTGAACATGCCGAACTGATCTGTGACATTCGTTATCCCGTCACAGCCGACGGCCAGCAAATCGTCGAGGCGATTGATGCAGCGGTACAGGCTGCGGGTGCCAGCTTCGAGTTACTAAGTCTCTCCCCGCCGCTCTACTTCCCTAAGGACCATCCTTTGGTGGCCGGATTGGAAGGCGTCTATCAAAAGCTTTCTGGCACCACGGATGAAGCGATTGCCATCGGCGGAGGCACTTACGCTCGCAGTGTCCCTAATACACTGGCCTACGGGCCTTCCTTCCCCGGCGACGAATCTCTGGCGCACCAAAACGGTGAATACGTGGTCATCGAAAAGCTATACAACAGCATCGCCTACTACGAGGAAGCCTTCAAAGTACTGGATCAAAGTTTTAGCAAAGGTTAATAAGTATTCTTACGTGGTACCTGGGATTCACCTTATCCGTTCATTAGCTAAATCCGAAAAGGAGAAAGGGTTGAGTCGCAAGCTTCTAGGCAATGAGCGGATTCAGAGCGGATTCGCAGCCATCCAGGTAGTAAAACTAAGATTTAATCGCGCATCAGAAAGGACCAAATACCGCGCGCCGTATTGTACCCCCAGTGCTTTCATTAATCCCATTAGGCCTCGGGATAGGTCTCGTGATCACTGAGGAATGCTGCGCTTGCTGCGCTTATGGACAGTATTTGCGGGGATGCGGTCATTGCAGTGGTTTTAAGGGCTTTGTACAAGTGAAATATTGTTTTTGGTGCCACTATTTACGGGGATGTGGCGACAATCACCACGTCCCCGTAAATAAGGACACAATAAATGTATTTTGGCCCAAACGGCTGCCATCAGAGTAGGCTTCAAACCACATTCTCGTAAAAAGTGGCACAAAAGCGGAAACAAGACGAATCAGCTCCTACCCCGGATACCTCTCCTCAGCCCCAATAAGGTCCACCATGAAACCTCGAAACCACTGACAGGTGTGTTTGTGCCTTTCACCTCCTAGTGATTACCCAAACCAGCGTAAGCAAAAGGGCCAGGCGCTGAAGCCTGACCCTTTTTTTATTGTCAATCCTTAGTTGCTAAACTCACTTATTTGTCGGCGCGATACTGCATCATGAATTCGAGCACTTTAGCGCGATCCTCGGGATCTTCACATTCGATTTCGATTTCTTTGGCCTCGGCGACTGAAAGAATAGCGGAAAAACCAACCAGAGCTGAAAGCATGGAGTTGGTGACCAAACGGTCGCCATCTTCGGTAATCATCGTAACGGTGCCTTTACAGCTGGCAATAAGTCTTTGGAAAGCTTCCACGTCCACATTAAATAATTTCATCTTGTAATACCTCCAGTATTAACGTATAAGTCGGTCTGCTCTTCGCGGAGTCTCTTTCTTACCGCGTGACCGTATTGTGTTTCCCTTTGATACAGCGCCAGTATATCAACATCAAAGCGATTGTCAAAGGGGCAAATTCAAACTCCGTAAATCCGCACAAAATTTATTTTTATCGGTTTTTTCCTTTGACTATTTTAACAAATATTTACCGATATTTTGTGCACTATCACAAATACATGAGTTCGCGCTGCAGCTTCAATCCTTGTACTTGCGGATGATTTTCTTGGATGTGGTCTTAGCAAACTCCGTGTCGCGCAAGCTGAAGCGCTTGATCTTCTTGTAGTTGACCAGACCGGCATTCACTTCTTTAACGACTTCCTCAATCTGTGCACGTAGCGCTTCTGCTTCAGGCATGTTGCCGTTATTGGCAGCCAATACCGCCTCCTCATTCGGGAAGATTTCCGCAACGATATCGTAGTCACCGTTCTCGGTTTCTTCACCCGTGACCAGCGCTTCGCTGATTAAGTCGCTGCGGCAGAGGGCAAATTCCAGTTCTTCGGGGTAGATGTTCTTGCCATTCTTCGTGACGACCACATTTTTCTTACGACCGCTGATGATGACAAAGCCGTCTTCATCCAGATAGCCCAAGTCACCGCTGTGGAAGTACCCGCCTTCCATTGCAGCAGCCGTCGCTTCGGGCTCATTCCAGTAACCCAGCATGATGTTGGGACCTTTGCCGACAATTTCACCGACGCCGTACTCATCCGGATTGATGATTTTGACATCAACACCGGGCAAAGGCAGGCCGGCAGAGTTATTTTTTCGCGCTTCGATACGGTTAAGGGCAAGGATAGGTCCGCATTCGGTCAAGCCGTAGCCTTGTAATGCGACAAAACCGAAATGGTCAAAGTCTTCCAGGACCTGAGGGTCAATGGCCGCGCCGCCCGCGATGAGCAGACGCAGCTTCCCGCCGAAGTTGTTATGAATTTTCTTAAAGATTTTTTTGTTGGGGTGGATGCCGATCTTGTTGAGGGTTTTGCAAAGACCAATCATGCGCATGACCAATTTTTCCTGCTTGGGATCCGATTTGATATTCTTCCAGATGCCGCGGTTGAAGGCTTCCAGCATCAGGGGCACAGTCAAAATAACCGAGCACTGGGACTCTTTCAGGTTTTTGATGATATAGCGCAGACCTTCGCATTGTGCGACGGTGGAACCGCGATAGATCGGGCAAAGGAAACCGCAGGTGCACTCATAGGTGTGGTGCAGAGGCAAGACCGAAAGAAACACGTCTTGCGGGGTGATGTCGATCATTTGACACATGGCCATGAGGTTGGCACAGATGCTGCGATGGCAATGCATAACCGGTTTGGCCACAGAAGTCGTACCCGAAGTAAAAAGCAGAATGCGCATCTCTTCAGGATCAATCGGGTGCGTCCGCCATTCTGTATTACCGGCTTTAACTTGAGCTTGTCCTTCATCTAACAGGCTTTCGAAGGAAATCACGCTTTGTCCTTGGCTCAAACTGATGTCAGCGGGCAGTTCGTCGTAGGCGACCAGTAGCTGCAACTTGGGCAGATTTTTAGCCGCATCCAGGATTGTTTGCTCATAAGTTTTGGCAAAAAACACGCAGGACACCTCAGCGATGCGCAGCATGTTTTCCAGTTCATGCCCCGGCAATTCTTTGTCCAGCGGCACAATTATGGCCTCGCCGTTCACCACGGAGAGATAGCTGACATACCATTCGTAGCGGGTTTCGGCGACTATCGCGACACGCGCATCTTTGCGGAAACCGCGTTGCATCAGTGCAGTACCCAACGCTTCAACGTCAGCGCCGTATTTTTTATAGCTGACCGGCACGTAGGCTTCGTTCTTAACGGGCTTAATCAGGAATGCTTCCTTCTCGCGCTGTGCTTCCACCGAGCCTAAAAGCATTTCCCGCAGATCCATGATTTTCCGTACTTCTACCAAAGGGCTTTTGAGATTGACCGCCATCCTTGTTCCTCCCGCAAACGACAATACTTTGATTTTCAATGTTTTTTATTATAAGGCTAATAAGGGCAAAAGCAAAGCGCGCGATTTTTGCCGAACAAAGGTGAAACGCCTGTATCTATAGTCTTTCAGGATTGTGAGTTATTAAGCCACTGCGTTTTTAAATGAGCCAAGGATTATGTTTGATTTCTCTCGCCATGGTTGTGAAAGGTCCGTGACCGGGATAAATCGGCATATCTTCAGGCCAGTTTTCTGACATTTTGACGAGTTTCTCCAGGCTCTCCTGCAAGCGTTCGGCATTACCGGTGGGTAAATCGCTGCGTCCGATAGAGCTGCGGAAAAGGGTGTCACCGGAAAAAAGCAAGAGAGCTTCGTCGACCTTGTCATGGCGCAAGAGATAGCAGTTGCTACCACTGGTGTGGCCAGGGGTGTAAATGCTTTCGAAATAGTAGCCTTCGCTCAGCTCCAAGCGTTCAGCGTCACCAAAGACCTGTTCGGCTGCGCGGTAGTCGCAGGGATTGGGTCCCATGGCAGAGGCATTGAGCTGGCGGTCGCAGAGCAATTTCTGTTCTGCTTCGTGGATGCTCAAAGTACAGCTTCGCTGGTCGCGCCAACGATCCACTTCGCAGACATGATCGAAGTGGCCGTGTGTGGCGAAGAGCAGCAGTTTTGCCGCGTCTTTGACTGTTTCATCTGCCGGGAAAAACTGGGAAGGATCGATGACGACACTGGCTTCATTGAAGCGCAGAATGTAGCAATTGGCGCGCATATTCAGCTCAGGCTTGATGTACAAAATGTTTGCAAGGTGTTGTTTCGCTGCATCGGATGCTTTTGCCATATTACTTCTCTTTCCCCGTTTCACTTTTAGTCAATTTCTTTATTTCATCGATATTGCGACCGGACCAATCTCGGATTCTTGCGGCATGCTCCTGCAAGGCACTTTTGATGTTATCCTGTTCCACGTTGCGCTTTATCTTCTTCGTTGTGGTGCGCACCATGTCTTCGAATGAATAGACATAATACTTAATCATCTTGAAATTGGGCATGGCTGCGTTTACGTCCGCCACCAGCTTATCTAGACGCTTTTTGATGCTCTGCGGCTCCAAAGGTTGCCCCGTTTCGTCTTTAAATTCATCCGGGTTCAGCACGAACTTAGCCGTCACAAAGACGTCGCCGCCTTCCTTCTCGCCCCAAACCAAGGAGTCAGCCACTAGGCCGCTGCGGTTTAAGAGATATTCCACTTCTTCGGGGAAAACCTTCTTACCATTGGGCAAAACAATCATCGACTTCACGCGCCCCGTAATAAAGAGACAGCCCTTCTCCCCGATGCGTCCAATGTCGCCGGTGTGCAGCCAACCCTCGTCGTCAATGCTGTCGCGGTTGACCGTGCCGTCATCATTCAGATATCCCTGCATGACAATGCCGCCTCGAACCAGAATTTCACCTTCTTCGCCGTCTTTCTGATTGTCAATGGCCACTTCGGTATCGGCGATGGGATGGCCTACGGATCCTGGCACAAAAACGCGGTGGTTACAGCCCGCGATAACCGGCGAGGTTTCCGTCATGCCATAGCCTTGCAGGACCTGAACGCCGATATCGTCAAAGAAACGGATGATTTCCGGATTAATCGGTGCGGCGCCGCAGATACCTTGGTAAAATTCACCGCCAAACGCAGCCAGTATTTCTTTGAATATTTTTCTGCGCAAATCAATGCCAAACTTGCGCAGCGTGCGGGTGATGCGAATTCCTTTGGCAACTTTCTCGCTTTTGCCACCCTTCTTTATCGCATCCTGAATCTTTTTATAAAAGCTTTCAAAGACCAGCGGCACACCGATTATTAGCTGAATTTTGTACTCCACCATGTTTTGCTGGATATAGCGCAGACCGTTGCATTGGCAGATTGTGCCGCCATAGAAAAGAATCATCAGCAAGCCGCAGGTGTTCTCGAAGGTATGATGCAAGGGCAAAATCGAGAGACTGCGAATGCCCAGCTTCCAGTGCACGACCCTGGCCAAGCCGCTGACCTCGACACAGAAGTTGCGATGCGAAAGCATGACGCCCTTTGACATTGCCGTGGTGCCCGAAGTGTAGAGCAAGCAGCAAAGGGCTTCGCGGTCGATTGCGGCTTGCGTATAACGGGTGTCGCCGGATTGGAGGAGGGTTTTTCCCTTATTAATAATCGCTCGCAAACTGGTAAACAGCGCCTTGTTATGCTGCTCATCTTGCGCCTCGGCTGCACCGTCCAAATTGACGAAAAGCCGTAGTGAAGGGACTTTTTCGGAAATACGCAGCATCATTTCATGGAAATCTTGTCCGTAGAAGATGGCTTCAGGCTTGGAGCGCAAAAGCAACTCCACCACTTCTCCTTCGGGTAAAAGTCGATCCAAAGGAACCGAAACACCCAAGCCGCAGACCACCGTTAAATGGGCCAGAGACCAAGGATAGGAATTCTCGCCAATGACCGAAACGCGTTTGCCCTGCAGTCCGTAATCATTCAGGAATGTCCCCAAAGCTTCCATATCATCCGCAAACATGCGATAACTGATGCTTTCAATCGGGGCTTTGATGTCCTTCTTGAACTTGAAAGCGGGTTCGTCCGGATAGCGGTTAATGGTGCGATAAAGCATTTCTCGCAGGTCCTGGAAATCAGGCACATGTTTGAAGTAGGATTTGGTAATCATTTTTTCCATAATATATCCCCCAAGGATTGCTGCACTTCTCGTTATTTTTGCATTCATGCAAAGCATAACAAGAGAAGGCTAAATTGTGATTGTCTACAATCAACGAACGCGGCTTTACAATCGTGCGGACGTCGACATTGGGCTGCGGCAGTTATTGGTTTCGCTCAGCCTTGATTACCAAGAGCCGATCAAGGATATGGTCTGCGGCTTCTGCTTTCGACATCAGCGGCAAGGACTCACTGCTCTTTCGATCAATGAGAGTCAAGACATTGGTATCCACGGCAAAACCCGCCCCGGCTTCTGCCAAGGAGTTCGCACAAATCAAATCCAAACCCTTTGACTGCAGTTTCTTCTGGGCATTTTCGACTAACTGCTCTGTCTCCATGGCAAAACCGCAAAGCATTTGCTCGGGACGTCGTGTTTTTCCTACCGTAGCCAAAATGTCTTCGGTGCGTTTCAAGACAAGGGTCTCAGCCCCACCGTCTACAGATTTTTTAATTTTCTGCTCACTAAAATGTAGCGGCGTGTAGTCTGCCACGGCAGCCGCCATGATGAGCATATCGGCTTGTGGCATCGCGGCGTGCACAGCTTCGGCCATCTCCGCGGCTGAAACCACAGGGACCAACTTAACATGCTCAGGTGCGCTCAGTTGAACAGGTCCGGAAATCAGTGTAACTTCGGCACCGCGTGCCCGCGCGGCTTCGGCAAGAGCGTAGCCCATTTTTCCGCTCGAATGGTTTGTGATAAATCTGACTGGATCAAGTTTTTCCTGCGTTGGTCCAGCCGTCACGACAACATGTTGTCCGGCCATATCATTGCGCGTGTCGTTTGTCAGCTGTTCTTTCGTCCATTGGATAATCTCCGGGAGCTCCGGCAACTTGCCTTTGCCCACGTCCCCACAAGCCAATTCACCCGACGCGGTATCCATTACCTGCCACCCACGGGAACGTAAGGTTTGTAGATTGGTTTGTGTCGCTGCATTTTCGTACATATGGGTATTCATTGCTGGGACGATATATTTCGGACATGTGGCGGCCAAAGCGATGTCCGTTAACATGTCATCGGCCATACCACAGGCCAGTTTGGCAATGAGATTGGCAGAGGCCGGTGCAATGAGGAGCAAGTCAGCGGCTTTGGCCAAGTCGATATGCGGGATCATGCCCGGAGGCGCTTCATCAAAACTGTCATGCCAAACCCGTTGTTTGGACATGGTGGCTAAGGCTTCGCGCGTAACAAATCGCAGTGCACCGCGAGTGACGACAGGGTGCACAGTGGCACCCTCTTTGACGAGAGAGGAAACCAGGATGGGCAATTTGTAAGTTGCGATGCTACCGCCCGCACCCAGGATGATGGTTTTACCAAATAATGAAACGCCCATACTTCCCCCTATAAAAAAAGCGTCTAAACTTGTCACTGAGAGCAGTTTACGCCTTTGTTTCGATAAAAATTTATTTCAATATCTTAATTACTTGCTCGTTAAATGTATTTTATGAAAGCTTGCCCTTGCTTGTCAATTTACACCCTCGGGGTTTATGATAATGCGGTACAGAATCCCCCATTTCAGCGCTGTATCCATTGTGAACGGCAGCAGGAGGTAATTATGGAAAATCTACAAAAGCCCGTGCTCTCGCGCCTTGATCGTCGGGACAAACTCAAGAGACAAATCATCTTCTCCCTTTTCGTCGCTATCATCATCCTACTTAGTTTTACGCCCTTGGGTTTCATTCAACTGGTCTTTATTAAAGCCACCAGCGTGCATATCCCCGTCATTCTGGGCGGATTGTTACTCGGTCCCGCTTATGGCGCTGCTTTGGGCGGCGTATTTGGCTTGACTTCCCTAATTAACAACAGCATGAACCCAAGTCTGCTTTCCTTTTGTTTTTCCCCTCTTATTCCTGTCCCCGGCAGTACGAGCGGTTCAGCCCTCTCGCTGCTGGTCGTCTTTCTCCCCCGCATTCTGACCGGATTTTTGCCCGCCTTTATCATGTCCAAGTTGCGATTAATAATGGCTAAACGTGGCAAAAGCCTCACCGCCGCCCATTCCGCCCTCAGCGGCGCCGTCCTGGGCGCGTTTGGGGCGCTCTGCAACACCATCCCTGTCATGAGCTTGATCTATCTTTTTTTCGCCCCCGCCCTCGCCCAACTCAAAGGTTTAAGCGGTGACGCCGTGCTCACTTTTGTCTTAGGTGTGATTAGCGCTAACGGCATCCCTGAAATGATCGTCTCCGGTGTGTTTTGCGCCGTAGCTCTCCCCATCCTCAGCCCCCTGATTAACAAAAAGTAACGAGGTGTGCAATGATACTGGCAATCGATGTAGGTAATAGTCATATTGTGATTGGTTTGATGCAAGGCAAAAGCGTCGTAAAAAGCATGCGTTGCGCCACCGACAAAAACAAAACCTCGGACGAGTTCGCGTTTCTGATCCATGATTTTTTTGCCATTCACGGACTGGATCGCGCCGCCGTCAAAGGTGCCATCATCTCCTCCGTCGTCCCGCATCTCAAAGGCTCACTTCAAAAAGCCATCAAGGTGCTGACCGGGCTGGATGCTCTAATCATCGGTCCAGGCCTCAAAACCGGTCTCAATATCCGCATTGATAACCCCGCAGAACTGGGCTCCGACCTTGTCGTCGACGCCATTGCGGCAATCGACGAATACCCGACGCCCTTAATTGTCATCGACATGGGCACCGCCACGACTTTCTCGGTCATCGACCGCGAACAGCGTTATCAGGGTGGCATGATCATTCCCGGTTTGGCCGTTTCCGTGGAGGCTTTGGTCGCCGGGACCTCGCAGTTACGCTACATCGATTTTTCAGCGCCCGAGCAGCTCATCGGAAAAAACACTGTCAACTGCATGAAAGCCGGCGCCATCTACGGTCAAGCGGCCATGATTGATGGGCTCATCGAACGCATTGAGGCTGAGCTTGGCGAAAGCTGCACGACGGTCGCAACGGGCGGTTTGGTCTCATCTGTGGTGAGTTACTGTAAAAAGCCGGTGATTTACGATCGCTATCTCCTGCTCAAGGGCTTGGTTATGATTTACGAAAAAAACGCGGAGAAGGCGCTGTAGTAGACGCTTTGCAGGTTTGCGGTTTGGCAGCTAGAGGCTTGGTTTTTCGCTTGGCGCGCTCCACTTGTATTTTGTCAGATGCGCCAAAATGTGGCAAAAATTACGGGGATGTGGGAATTGCAGTGGATTTTGGGTCACTGCTTACGTCAAACTGACGATTTTGTGACAATAATTTCGACTGTGTGGTCGCCGCCACCACATCCCTGTAAAAAGTGGGCTGAAAACAGCCTTTTGACTTGTCCGCCAGCTGTTCGGAGGGGCTTTCAACCACATCCTCGTCATTTCTGTCCACTTTTATAGCTATTAATTACTTCAACTCAACCAGATTGCCGCGCTTGAGCAGAAAATACTGCAAAACACCGGCAGCCACCAGCACCAGCAAAGTCAGACCCAGAAAAGCCAGGAACGATACCTTTTCAAAATTCATCATCGGAATGATCATGATGAGGGACATCGCCATATATATCATATTGATTCGTTTCTTGAGATCATCCGGGAAACCCAGCTTGGCGTCGCATTTTGCACACTTAAACTCCATCATGCCGGGAACGAAGTTCTTCCAGGAAGGGGCAAGCTCGTGTTCACAAACCACTGCCGGTTGGGCGTTAGCCACAAGGGTCTCAGCACCGGTACTTCCCTCCGCAGCGTCAGTCGTTAGTCCGAGTGCCGCATTTTCAGCCGCCACTTGTTCCGCATTGAGCTGCTCATAATGTTTATAAAGCGCCTGCAACTCCTCTTGTTCCGCGGTCAGTTCAGCCGCCTCTTCAGCCTCCGCTGCCGATTTTTCAGCTGCGATACCGTTGCGTTGGGCTTCGCGCGCCTCATTTTCACGAATGGTCCGCTCGTCGATTTCAAAAACACCACGGCGATTGATGAAAGCCGCACCGGCCAGGTAAATGAGCAAGGCACCAATAATCATGGCAAAATTCATGACCATCGCTTCCATACTGGGCGCTTTTTGGTTGAGCACCGAATAAATCAGGAAAGCGAAGAATACGTAGTACCAGACTTTGCCGATGACGTTCCAGGGTTTTGCAAAAGTAATGGGCTCCTGACAAGTCTGACAGAGATAGCGCCCGTTCGTCTTGAAAAGTTCACCTAATTTGAAGGCGGGCCGATGTTCGTGCTCGGGATGACTCGTATGATGCATCGATTCCGGCTGCGTGGGTTCTGTATTCATTGCGTTGGACATATTTTCCTCCGTGCGCCGGGCGCGATTTGTTTATTAAAGTACAGTATCATGTTTTCGAAAATCTTCAAGTCTTGCCCGATAAGCCGCTTGCAGGCTCGCCTCAAACGGCAGTTCTGCTTCAGGTCCTAAAAAATCATCCAGAAACAATTTACAGAAATCAGGATTGAGGATCAGCAGCGGTCCGATAAGATAGGTGCACAACACATTTTTATAGACGTAACCTTCACCCGGATCCTGCTGATTCAGCCCAAAACCTTTTTCAGTTTGGCAAAAGTAAGCCCCTTCCTGCCCTTCATCCAAATAACACTGCGAAAACTGCGTCTTGAAGCCGACGATAGCCGTAGACAGCTGCCTTTTTTCGAGTTCGGCTGTGTATTGGGCGTTGGTTTTGCCGAGATAAAAGCAATTCAAACGCTGCTCCATCTGCCGCACCGCATGAAAGGGAAAAAGTCCCAGTGCGGGCAAGCGCTCGCCCGTTCCAGTATCGATGTAGATGCCCAAGACTTCTGCCGCGTTGCCGCTGAAAAGCGCATGACAACCCCGCTCAAAACTAGCTAACAAAGCCTCGCGATGAGGACTTAGGGCAGTGATTGCTTTCTCCTGCGCACTTTCACTCAGCGCCCCCATAAAGATGAAATCCACTGCACGCTCGCTGAAAGCAGGTATGTCGGATAAAGCCGTATCGATGTGCTCAGCAGTCGGGAAAAGTTTTTGTAGGAAGCGGCGATGACCGGATTCACCATAAAGATTGGCCAGCTCGGGATACAAGTATTCGATAATCAAAATGCGGCCTCCTTCGCAGGGGTGACGGTTTTGCCTTCGGCCAAATATTGCTCCAGTTTTCTGATAACTGGTGCCTGCAGGGCTTGTGCCGCCGCTGTTGTTTCCGTGTCATAAAGGACATAGATGTGGCGCAGCTTCTCCAAATCCAATTGTTCGGGGCTGTCCGAGATAGAGCGGCAAGTCGTGATGCGTTCCTCTGCAACCCCTGCTAGCAGCAAAGCCACTTTCAGGTCTTCGGCCTGTTTGCCTACCGCGACGATCTGCGCGACGGTTGGTACAGCCAGATACTGGCAATCCGTATCGTGATACCAGGCGGTGAAGACGACATTTTTTTCGTCCGGCTCGATTTCATGGTTCATGATGATGAGGCCCATGGGGCCTTCTTGTTTACGGATATAGTCGAAGACACGGGAGGTGGCGATGGGGTTGCTGCCTTTTGCCATCATGAGCGTGAGGCTGAACTCACCGACCTGACTACGATTGTAGCGTGACTTGGTAACAGCCAAACCGGACAGTAATTCGCGAATGCGTTTGGGCTTGATACCCAACTCCGAAAGCAGGCTAATCGCGGCAGCCGCGTTATAAACATCGGTGTCGTTATTAATGGCAAAACGATACTCAAACTCCCCGTCTGCGCTGCGCAGGCGCATGCTCTGATCGGCAAAATCCACACCCGTCACCCGATAATCCGCTTCCGGACTCCGGAATCCACAGTGCTCGCAATGATAGCGCCCGATATGATGGTAGCGCACAAAATCCGCCTGTAGCTTGTGGTCACACTGCGGGCAATTCTGAATATCTTTCACGATTGACTGACGCTCTTCCTGCTCCCCTTCAATCGGATCAACGCTGTAGTAGCGATGCGGATTATGCGCTTTAAGGCCGGAACTCAAGAGGTCATCAGCATTGACAATCAGGGTCGTGCTGTCCGGGATATTTCTGTTCAAAAAGTCCGCGATGAACTCGGCGTGACCGTTATTCTTATAGGAGTCTCTATACAGATTGGTCGTCACGAGATACTGCGGCTTCACATATTTGAAGATTTTGTCCGTACTTTTCTCGTCCACTTCCAAGAGGGCGATATCGCATTGAGCTTTTCCGCCCCAGCTGGTATGCCCAAGGAGCAGTGATATGGTGGCGGAAACTTTATTGGAACCCGCGACGTTGGAGCAAAAATTGTAATTGAGTTGTTTAAAGCAATCGGCTAGGAGATTTGTTACAGTCGTTTTTCCGTTTGTCCCGGTCACGGCGATGACGGTTTTGGGCAGCTCGATGATACCCAAAAAGTCGGGGCAGATCTGATAGGTGAATTTTCCGGGATAGAAGGCGTTTTTGCCCAAGAGACCGAGGGCAAAATGACTGGTTTTTCCCACCAGCATCGCAAGGTAAAAGCGCAGTGTTTTTTTCAAGGCTGAACCACTTTCAAATGAGATTTTTGTAGCTGGGTTCATTATAACAGGGTTTACGCTGAGTGAAAAAATGGCAGCTGTATTCTGGCTACAAGGCTGCTCATTATTTTCCCTCAGCGTAAAGTTTCGATAAGGTTTGAGCGGTGCGCGTCTCCCAAGCCGCTCAGGACGCGCGATTTTAATGCGCCGCATTGCCTGGGCTGGCTGCGACGCCCTTCTAGATCTTCGCAGGTCGCGCTGCAACACTGAAAATCCGACAAAATTTCCGACAATCCAAGCCAGCCCCCCACCAAAGGCCCCAAAGTGAAGTCAAATGCCTAAATTACCGTAAGACAATATGAAGTGACCCCGCATTGCAACAACGTGGATTTATCCGTTAGTCTGGAATGTGTTAAACAGCCAGCGGCATTACCGCATACAATGGAGGTCACTCAATGAAAAGTATAATTTATGTCGGAATCGATGTCCACAAAAACAGCTACACCCTGTGCTGCTTAGAACCTAGTATGTTCTGGAGAGGACAAACTCTTTGCTCACACGACTTTGGATGCAGACAGTCAACTGATCGAGAAGTATCTGAATCGTATTGAAGAAAATTTCCTCTACAACATCCGGACAAGGACGAGGTCAGCTTCATCTGTGGCTATGAGGCGGGTTGCATGGGCTATACCCTCTATTATCAGTTGCGCCAAAAAGGCATCACCTGTCATATCATGGCGCCAAGCAGCATGCCCCGGTACCAAAACATCGCATCAAGACGGATCGTCTCGATGCCGAAAAGATTGCCAAAAGCTTGGCCTATGGCACTTACAGTCTCGTCTATATCCCAAGCGTTCAAGATGACATGGTCAAGCAGTACATCCGTATGCGAGACGACCACAAAAAGAAGTTCAAAATGCTCAAGCAAGAGATTCAGGGACTTTGTCTTCGTAATGGCCAAGCGTATGACGGTAACAAAAGCTACTGGACGGCGGCCCATTTAACCTGGCTCAGTCGTTTGTCATTAGATCCGATTCTGAAGGAGACTCGCAAGAATACCTCTCGAGCTATCGGCAACTGAGTGACAAGCTGGACGCCTTTGATCGACGGATAGAAGAGTTTGCTGAACTCGATGCCTACCGAGAAAAAGTAGAACAGCTTCGTTGTTTCGTAGGGATTAAGACTTATAGTGCGATGACCATTCTGGTGGAAACGAGTGATTTCCAACGGTTTAGAACAGCCGCCCACTATGCCGCCTATCTTGGATTGGTTCCAGGTGAGCACTCCAGTGGAGATACACAAATTCGAACGAGCATTACGAAAGCAGGAAACACCCATATCCGAAGAGTGCTTGTAGAAGCCGCTCAGTGTTATACCCGAGGGTCTATTGGGCAAAAGTCTCGCGATTTACGAAAACGACAAGAAGGAAAGGCGCCCGATGTTATTGCGTATGCGGATCGTGCGAGCGAACGCTTGAGGCGCAAATTCTACCGCATGAAACGTCAGTCCAAAAAACACAATGTTGCGGTAACGGCTATCGCCCGAGAGTTAGCCGGTTTCGTTTGGGGGATGATGACAGAACACCGAGAACCGGTACAAATAACCACAAGATAAAAAACAGATCACAAACAGCAGAGACAGCAAAAGTAAAGATCCATGACACCATGTCTGGAGGGAGGTTCAGAGGTTTTGATGGACAGACAGGTTCGAGTGACTACGAAAAAAAGTTGTTGACACAGGAAACTGTGATTCACGTCGTAAGACTGTAGAACTCCACGGCGAACCATTGACCTGCGGTAAGGATGACCGAATCCGCGTATAACAGAATGGCCAATGCCGAGAACTGTCGAATCAAACCTCTGAACCTTCCTCTAGGAAGGGAGTTTTAAAAATGATGTAATCGGAATAAAAAACATACTTGACAAGGGTCACTTCATAACAGTTTTTTCGCTAATCCAAGCGGTCGAGATTTTGAAATTGGTTTTGCGTAAAAAATGTCACATAATACTGAAAGCGACTGATTTATAGCCCAAAAATTGCTCGTCAAATTGGATTGGCGTAATTTTTGCCATGACCCCCACAGAAAGCACACCGCATCTCCGCACCCAAAGCGACGCCCCAAAAACCTAAGTCGCATATCCAAAAAGCCGCGAAACTGTGAGCTGTAACACTTGACGAACATCATCTTAAAACATAATATTCTCTTGACAGTTTGCATTAAATTGTTAGTTTTTTAGCGAATCGATTTATGCAAATGAGTAGAGACACAAAATAGAGTTCTCGCCTGATACAAGTTGAATATTTTATTTTAAAGAGGTGACGTCATTGCTTAAGTCGATTAAGAAATTTCGAGGCGGCATTCATCCGCCTGAGCACAAGCGGACGGCTGACCATGAATCGGAGGTTTTGCCGATACCGGCCAAGGTAGTCATACCGATGCGCCAGCATATCGGCGCGGAATGTACTCCGACGGTGGCCAAGGGAGACTATGTCTATGTCGGTCAGATCATCGGTGATTCCAAAGCGCCGCTGTCTGTGCCGATCCACGCATCGGTTTCCGGAACGGTGGAAGCGGTTCGTCCGGAACCGGCAGCCAATGGTGAGCGAATCACCTCCGTGATTATTAATTCGGATGGTGAACAGGCCAAACATCCCGATTTAAAACCGATTAGCACGAAGGAGCCGGCCAAGATGATTCAGGCCATCCGTGATTCGGGACTGGTCGGTTTAGGTGGTGCAGGCTTCCCCACGTACTTCAAGCTGACACCTCCTCCGGGCGACAAGTTTGATGTCCTGCTGATTAACGGTGCGGAATGTGAGCCTTACATCACCTCCGACTACCGCGAAATGATTGAGAATCCTTTACAGGTGATTCGCGGCATTAACTTAGCCCTGGAAATGACAGGGATAGAAAATGCCATCATCGGGATTGAAGATAACAAACAAACAGCAATTGACCGACTGATCAAAGCGGCGGAGGATGATCCGCACATCGATGTCATGAAATTGCAGACCCGTTATCCTCAGGGCGGTGAAAAACAGTTAATTTATGCCATGACCGGACGTGAACTGCCTTCGGGTAAGTTGCCCTCCAGCATTGGGGTTTTGGTATTGAGTATAAATACGGTTTCGTATTTTGCCGAATACTTTGAAACGGGCATGCCGCTGGTCAGACGACGCATCACCGTTGATGGGAATTGCATTCGCAACCCGAAAAACATCTGGGTGCCTGTGGGTACTTCACTGAAGGAAGTCTTTGATTATTGTGGTGGTTTCGTTGAGGAACCGGCAAAAGTCATCATGGGCGGCCCAATGATGGGTGTCTCGCAGATTGCGCCGGAGAATACCGTGCTGCGCCAGACCAATGCGGTTTTGGCGATGAGCAAGGATGAAATCAATACGGCGACCGAGTCGGCTTGCATCCGCTGCAGCCGCTGTGCGCAGGTTTGTCCGATTGCTTTGCAGCCTTTTGCCATTAATCTGATGGTGGTCAACGAACGTTATCAGGAAGCAGTCGATCTTCATTTGATGGATTGTATCGAATGCGGTTCCTGCGTTTACGTCTGCCCTGCTTCGCGTTATCTCGTGCAGTCTTTCCGTATGGGTAAGGCTAAATACCGCAATCAGCAAGTGCGCGACATTGCGAAACGTAATGCCGAGGCGGCGCTGGCAGCACAGGGTCTCAAAGACGATCAAACGAAGAAGGAGGCCTGAGCATGGCAGAAGTATTAGAACAAAAATTCATCCTGACCGGTGGTTCTTCACCGCATATCAGGCGCGAAACCAACACCTCCACGCTGATGCGTGACGTGTTAATCGCGCTGGCACCGGCTTCGCTGGTTTCGATTTACAACTATGGTTGGCGTGCGGCTGTGCTCATCGTCGTGGCGATGGCTGCTGCAGTGCTCAGTGAATACCTCTGGAATCATTTCATGAAAAAGCCGCAGACTATTGGTGACCTAAGCGCCTTGGTGACGGGGCTTTTGCTGGCGCTCAACGTTTCGTCTCTGGTGCCTTGGTGGATGATGGTCATCGGCTCGGCTTTTGCCATTATCGTGGTGAAAATGCTCTTCGGAGGCATCGGCTCCAACTTTATCAATCCGGCGCTGGCAGCACGTGCGATGCTGATGGCGTCCTGGCCTGTGCAGATGACTTCCTACGTTATCAAAGGTGCGGACGCGGTATCCTCCGCTACGCCTTTGACGGTTTACAAACAAGAAATTGCCGCAGGGGTGACAGATGTGGCGGCCGGTCTTCCCTCTCACTTGGAGCTCTTCATCAATCAAATCGGTGGCTGTCTGGGTGAAGCTTCGACGCTGGCGATTTTGCTGGGCGGTGCCTACCTGCTGATCCGCAAAGTCATCAGCTGGCATATCCCTGTCATCTATACACTAAGTGCCGGTTTACTGGGCACGATGTTTTCGGCCGAAGGCTTCATGCAGGGCGATTTTCTTTTCCAAATCATGTCCGGTGGTTTGATTCTCGGCGCCTTCTTTATGGCGAACGATTACACCACTTCACCGATGAGCATCAAGGGCGAGGTCATCTTTGCTCTGGGCTGCGGTTTCCTCAGCTTTATCATCAGACGCTTCGGCGGTTATCCGGAGGGCGTTTCCTATTCGATTCTGATTATGAATCTGCTGGTTCCCCTGATTGACCGCTTCACAGCACCCAGAACGTTTGGAGGATTGAAAGTCAATGAAAAACTGCTTAGTCCTGCTGTTTCCCTTTTCTTTATCTGCTTTTTTACGACGCTATTGCTAGCCTTTGTCTACCAAATGACCGCCCCGACCATCGCCGCGCGCGGTGTCGCCGATCAGGTTGCGCTGCAGCAAGAAGTCATGCCTACAGCACAAAGTTTCACGCTTATTGAAGGAGCCGCTGCGAAAGATAGCAGCAATCAGGTTCAGGAAGTCTATCGCGCAGAAGCAGATGGCAAAACCGTCGGCTACGTCTTCATCATCGACACCAAAGGCTACGGTGGCACGATTCGTGTCATGCTCGGCGTCGAAGCTGAAAATCTTAGTGTTTCAGGCTTGCGCCTCATCAGCAACACCGAAACCCCGGGTCTCGGAGCCAATGCTGCTGCACCGGAATTCTATGAACGCTATAACGGCAAGTTGGGTACGCCCCCCTTGACCGTGGCAAAAGCCGGCATGGGTACAGGAGCCGCCCACGAAATCGATGCGATTGCTTCTGCAACCATCACATCTCAAGCGGTCACGTCTGCCGCCCAGTCAGGTCTGGACCTGGCTGCTATTCTGGCGAAGGAGGGAGCTTAATCATGAAAGGTAAAGCCTTTAAAACCTTACTTAATGGCCTTTGGGAAGAAAACCCCACATTCCGTCTGGTGCTTGGCACCTGTCCGACCTTGGCTGTCACGACTTCGGCAATCAACGGTGTGGGCATGGGGCTGGCCACCACGTTAGTGCTCTTTGGCTCAAACGTGGTGATTTCCCTACTGCGTAAAATCATCCCCGATAAAGTGCGTATTCCGGCTTATGTCACCATCATCGCCGGCTTCGTAACGATTGTGCAGCTCTTGCTCAAAGCTTATGTCCCGGCCCTTGATAAAGCCCTGGGTATCTACATCCCGCTAATCGTTGTTAACTGCATCATTCTGGCGAGAGCTGAGGCTTTTGCTGGAAAGAACAGCGTCGGTCTCTCAGCTATGGACGGCATTGGAATGGGCATTGGATTCACCATCGCCCTCACCGTGATGGCCGCCATCCGCGAGCTCATCGGCACCGGCAGTATTTTCGGTTTGAACATCCTGGGCGCCTCTTACTCCCCTGCCCTGATCGCCATTCTGCCTCCGGGCGGATTCATCACCTTTGGTCTGCTCATCGCTTTAATGAACAAGTTAAAGCTGGTCAAAGTGGACTTGAGTAAAGGCTCCGGCTGCACGGACTGCCCAGAAAGTGATGAATGTGACAACTGCAGCAGTAAAGAAACAAAGGAAGGTGACGCGCTATGATTGAAGCCATTTTTACCGCCTTTATCACCTCCGTTTTCATCGAAAACGTTATCCTGGTCAAATTTTTGGGAATCTGCCCTTTCTTGGGCGTTTCGAAAAAAACCTCGACCGCTATCGGCATGGGCGCGGCTGTCGTCTTCGTTATGGCCGTCTCATCTGCTATCACCTGGATGCTCCAAGCCTGGATCCTCGATCCGCTGGGCTTAGGCTATTTGCAGACCCTCTCCTTTATTTTAGTCATCGCCGCCTTGGTGCAATTTGTTGAACTCTTTCTCAAAAAGACCAGCGCCGGACTTTATAAAGCTCTGGGTGTGTATCTGCCGCTCATCACCACCAACTGCGCTGTTTTAGGCGTTTGTATCCTGAACATCGACAAGCAGCTTGATTTGCTGATGTCCGTGTTGAACGGGGCTTTTGCCGGTTTTGGCTTTATGGTCGCCATCGTCATCTTCTCGGGTATCCGCGAACGTATGGAACTGGCTGACATCCCGCCCTCCTTCAAAGGCTTCCCGGCTTCACTGATCGCTGCTTCGCTGCTCTCTCTGGCCTTCTTCGGCTTTACGGGTCTGGCGTAAGCGCTTAGTGGCAAAACAAAGACCGGGTACCTCCCCGGACAGAAAGGGTTAAACATGAACTACACTCAAATCAGCAATGCGGTGGCCATCATGGCAGGTCTGGGATTGGTGTTTGGCATCATACTGAGTTATGCGGCAAAAATCTTCACGTCGAAACCGACCCGCGCATCGACGAGGTGCGTGAGGCCCTGCCCGGAGCCAATTGCGGCGCTTGCGGCCAAGCGGGCCGCGATGCCTACGCAGCCGCCGTGGTTGAAGGCAAGGTCGAATTGACGCTCTGCACGCCGGGTGGCGAAAGCACCGCGCAAAACATCGGTCGCATCATGGGCGTCCAAGTCGGTCTCGTTTCCTCTCGCAAAGTAGCCGTGGTCCGTTGCAATGGCGACCGCAGCAAAGCCGGTGAAAAATACAACTACGTCGGTATCGATTCCTGTATGGCGGCAGCCCAGGTCTTCAACGGCCAAAAAGCCTGTGACTTCGGTTGTCTGGGTAAAGCCGACTGCCAACGCGCCTGCCCCTTCGGAGCTATTGACATGATCAACGGCCTGGCTGTCATCAGTCCGGTGCGTTGCCGCGGCTGTGAAAAATGCGTGGCGGCCTGCCCCAAAAAGCTCATTGCAATGCAGGATCCCGCGAAACGTTTCAGTGTGCGCTGCCGCAATCCCCTGCCCGGCGCTTTCTCCCGTAAAGTCTGCACCGTTTCCTGCATCGGCTGCACCAAATGTGTCAAAGCTCCTGCCCTGAAAACACGATTTCGATGGAATCGTCGGTGGCGGTCATCAATCCGGACGGCTGTGTTAACTGCGGCGCTTGTGTCGAGGTTTGCTCCGACCAACGCCATCATTGAACAGTTTGTCAAAGCAGACGTCATCCCGGGTTCGAAGGAAGACAAGGCGGTTGCATCGGCTTAGTTTTTCTGATTTGGCTGCTTTGGTGATTCCGGAGCGACGATTGTAATAGCCTTACCGATATTTTAAAAAGACGCTGACCCTGGGATGGCGTCTTTTTTTGTGGCTTTGAAGGATTGTTTGTCGTCTTATTTGCTGCTTGGGCAATTTTTTCGGTGGTCCCAACGAAGTCTGGGATTGCCGCAATTATTGGCCAGCTTGCCTTGGGGGTGCGGACAAAAAGTTGGACGGTTTTACGCGCAATAACCTTTGACCGGCGAAATTCTCGTGGACTCATTTGGTTCAAGCTCACTTTGATTCGCGTGTCGTTATACCAATCGATGTATTCATCGATATATGGGATGAATGCTTGAATGCTGTATCCATTAAAATCCTCACCATAAAAACCTCATTTTTCAATCTTCCAAAGAAACCTTCACAGGCTGCATTGTCAGGAGAACAGCCCTTCTTCGACATGGAGCGTGTTAGGCCGTATTTCTTTATGCGTTTTAGCCATCCCGGCCATCGGTAGTGTGCTCCGCGGTCACTATGGATAATCGGCTTTGCTCCTTTTGAAGACGCTACGGCTAAATCAAGGCTCTTGTTAGCCAGTCGGCATTAGGGCTCACACCCATGCTTCGTGAGACCACCAGACCATCATAACAATCAATAATGGGGCTCAAATAGACCTTGCCTGCCGGTATGGCAAACTCGGTGATGTCTGTGAGCCAGACACGGTTTGGCGCATCCGCATGAAAGTCACGTTCCAATAGATTAGGCGGAGGACTGATTCTCCGAGATAAGAGTTATAACGGAGACGCTTATGTCCTTTAGCAACCAACCTTTCCGCTTTCATCAGACGTCGGATAATCTTCTCCGATATCCGAATTTCCTCTCGTTGCAACAGCACCTTGAGCCGTCTGTAACCGTACCTTCTATGGTTTGCTTTAAACAGTTCTCGCAGTCTTCCTCTGACTATTTCGTATGGATTCGATGAATCTTTTCTGCTTTTGTGGTAATAGTAACTGCTTCGTTTCAGCTGGAGTTCTTCTAGTAACTCCGGTAGTGAATACTTTCCCCGTATGGCATCAACGATCACTACCTTTTCCGAGTTCTTCAGTTGACTCGGGATGACGCCGGGGCCTTTTTTTAGCACTTTGAGTGTTTCATTGAGAATGTCGATTTGCATCTGCATGTGACGCATTTCAGCCTTCATCTGCTTCATCAGCTCTGCATCAGACGGAGTAGCTCCATTTGCTTGGGGTGGTTTTTTCTTGGCAATGTTCACCAATCCTTCCTCTTGTAGTTTTCATGCCAAGTATAGATTTGTCGGTTCTCTACGCCAAGCTCTTTGGCGACAGCAATAGGGATAGGGGTTTTGTTCGATGCATCGTTGAATGGTTTCGCGTTTCATTTCAGCAGTGAACTTGCGTCTCTTCTTTTGATGCGAATTTCTTTGATCTCCGGAAGTGTTCCCGCTCGACGTTTAATCCAGCCTTGTAAAGAGCCTCGGCTGGGATACTTCAATGTCTTTACCGTCTTATTTAATCTTCCCAATCTCATCGTAAACACTTAATACGTAATCCATGACTTCGACTATACATGCAGATTTACCTCCTGCATCTATGTCCAACTTTTTGTCCGCATGCCCAACCACTGACTAAGCCACCACCCTAATTTGAAGGGCTGAACACTACTGATCCGGCAGCATAAGCGAACTCAGATTCAAGAAAAGTTACAATTTCGACATGCTCTTTCACCTGCTTTTGCGTTTGAATTTCTTAACACATGGTTTACAATGAAGACAGCTGAGCAAGCGAATACCACTTCAAGGGAGATAGCTTATGATTAAAATTGTAATCGGACCTAAGGGCAGCGGCAAGACGAGCCGGATGGTGGACCAACTCAATCACATGGCCATTGACGAGCATCTGAATGTCGCGTGTATCGAAAGAGGACGCAGACTGGACCGTTCTCTCAAGCCCCAAATTCGCCTGGTTGATGTTTCGGAGTACCCGGTCGCGAGCTTTAAGGAACTTTTAAGTTTCCTCGCAGGGATTGCCGCCAAAGATTTTGATATGAACGAGCTTTTTATTGACAGTATTTTCAAAGTTGCACAATCGGATTCCATCGAAGAGTTGACGGTTTTTGCCAATGATTTAGATAAATTTTCGACAGAACATGAGTTTAACGCTACCCTCTTGCTCAGTGCAGATATCAACGATTTGCCCGCAGATTTAGCAAAGTTTTGTCTTTAAATTGTAAGGATTACTACTTGCTAATAAAACACATTTGATAGTTTTTATTGTATGATGAACCGGGCTGTACTAAACGGCCCGGTTATTATTTTTGGGAGGCGTATATATGCTCAAAGAATTTAAAGAATTTATTTCTAGGGGTAATGTCATTGACATGGCCGTCGGTGTGGTCATGGCCGGTGCGTTTGGAGCGATTATTAACTCGCTGGTCAACAACGTGCTGATGCCATTGCTGGGTTATTTATTGGCCGGTATCGATTTTGCCAATTTGAAGATCGTGCTGACTCCCGCTACTGCTACTGCCGAAGAAGTCGCAATTTCTTACGGTTTGCTAATCAATGCCGTTATCAGCTTCATCTTTATCGCATTGGCTGTTTTCCTGATTGTCAAAGCCGTGAACAGAATGAGAAAGCCCAAAGAAGAAGAAGCACCTGCTGGTCCTTCCGACAACGAATTGCTGGCTGAAATTCTCCAAGAACTGAAGAAGAAATAAGCGCTAAGATACAGTTATTTAAAGGGCACTGCGAATCATATCGGAGTGCCTTTTTTGTTCGTTTTCTCACTTAATTGCGTTCTGTGCCCCCCTTGAATTGTTTCGCTAAAAAATAAGTGTTAAGGTGTATCCATCTCATTCATGGGAGGAAGGCTATATGTCACAGATATTCGCGGTTTTGGTAGAAAACAAAGCCGGTGTCCTGTCAAAGGTATCGAATCTTTTTGCGCGGCGCGGCCATAACATCGACAGCTTGGCGGTCGGTGAAACACAGTTGCCAGAGCTGTCACGCATTACGGTGATGGTCAACATTTCCGAAGATGCGGTCTCGCAAGTGATTCGTCAATTGTATAAATTACCTGATGTTTTGATGGTCAAGCGCCTGCATCCGGGCGATCATTTTGCCAGACAATTGGTGCTCTTTAAGGTGAAAGCCGATGCGTCGAAACGCAGTGAGCTGATTCAGTTGGCTCAGGTCTTCCGCGGACATATTGTTGACGTCTCACAGGCGACGGTTACGATCGAAGTCTCGGGTTCGGATGAAAAAGTGAATGCTTTACAGAATATGCTGGAGCCGTATAACATCATCGAACTGGTGCGTACCGGTTTGGTTGCCATTGAACGCGGCGATAAGGCGCTCAACATCGAGAGTCTTTATTCCGCGAATTCCGATCAGGAAGACTGATTGCCCCAATACTTCAATTATTATGATGTTTAACCTTAAGGAGGTATGAAAATGAAAAAGATTTATAAGGACGCTGAATGTGCCACCCATGCTTTAGATGGCAAAACGATCGCCATTATCGGCTACGGCAGCCAAGGTCACGCGCATGCCAAGAACCTGCACGACTCAGGCTACGACGTGGTGGTCGGTTTGTATGAAGGTTCAAAGTCCGCCCAGAAAGCTGAAGCTGCGGGTCTGAAAGTCCTCTCTGTCGCCGAAGCGACCAAGGCGGCTGACGTCATCATGATTCTGATTCCCGACGAGAAACAGGCCGCGATGTTTAAAAAAGATATTTTGCCCAACCTCAGCGAAGGCAAGGCTTTGGCTTTTGCCCATGGTTTTAATATCCACTATCAGCAGATTACCCCTCCCGAAAACATCGACGTCTTTATGATTGCGCCTAAAGGCCCCGGTCATACCGTGCGTTCCGAGTATGAAATCGGCCGCGGCGTACCGGCTCTGTTCGCCGTGTACCAAGACTATACCGGTCAGTGCCAGGATATCGCGTTTGCTTACGGTGCCGGTATCGGTTCCGCGCGCGCCGGACTGCTGGGCACCAGTTTCCGTGAAGAAACCGAAACGGACCTCTTCGGCGAGCAGGTCGTGCTTTGCGGTGGTGTTTCTGAATTGATGAAGGCTGGATTTGATACCTTGGTGGAAGCCGGTTATGACCCTGAAAACGCCTACTACGAGTGCATGCACGAGATGAAGTTGATTGTCGACCTGGTCTTCCAGGGCGGCTTGACGACGATGCGTTACTCCATCAGCGATACGGCGGAATATGGCGATTACACCATCGGTAGCCGCATCATCACGGACGAAACGCGCAAAGAGATGAAAAAAGTGTTAAAAGAAATCCAGGATGGGACTTTTGCCAAAAATTGGATTGCAGAAAACATGACCGGACGTGCCTACTTCAATTCACGTCGCCGCATGGAACAAAATCTGCCCATCGAAAAAGTCGGTAAAGAACTGCGCGCACTGATGAGCTGGAACGCCACGATCGACGTAGACTAAACGATTCTTCAGCAACTAGCGGGGCTGTCCCTTGCATCGTGCGGGTGCTTGTGACAGCCTCTTTTTATAATCATAAAAGCTTTGGCAAAAGCCGACCCTGACTTTCATTTGCCTGCTTTTTTATCTAGAATAAGTGACAGATTATACACGTACCGAGGGCTCTTATGAACGATAACCAGGATTTAAATCTAAGACTGTTTCTGCTGTACCTGATAGACAAACTGCCGGGGCAAACGCATTCCGACCTGGTCGGTCACGCTTTAAGCAGTCTGTATCTGGATTACTTTAGCTATAATGAGCATTTTTCCCAGCTCAGCGAACAAGGCCTGATTTACGTCGGCTATCGCAAGGACGATACGCGGAAAGACGCCAGCGGACGCAGCGAAGAACGCGTTTATCTGACGGAGAAAGGCCGCTCAGTCTTGCTCGAACTCATGCCCGATATTCCCCTACCCATGCGTAAAACAGTAGACAAGCTGAGCCAGAGCAGCAAAGAAGCCAGGGAAATGAAAGACAATGTGAGCGTTTCCATCAGCGCAGAACATGATGGTTTTTATCGATTAGACTGTAAACTGATGCAGGGTGGCAGTAGCCGTATGGCTTTGAGTTTGCTTTTGCCCGATGAAGCGCTATGCAAAAAATGGCGTTGAATTGGAAATCCGATTCAATCGCCATTTACAATGATATTCTTGCACGATTGCACCGCGACTCAGTGGATGAGGCGAAGCGCAATCCCGAAACTTAACGCTCTGTGTTCTCTTCGTCCGGCGAGACATCAACCGGCGTAGACTCAGCCTTTACATCTAACGGAACATTCACCGAAGGCTCCGGATTGGGTACATAGTCCGGCGCTGGGGGTTCCGACACACCCGCGACAGGTTTCAGATTCGTACTCAAGGTTTCCTTCGCCTGATTCTTACTCAGCAGATCCAGATAATTCTGATCACGGGACTTGTTTTCAGCATCACGACTACGGATTTCGGCATCGGTGTTGTTCAGGTAGATGGTTTCAAACTCAAACTCATCGATTTTTTCTTTAACCAAGAGGACGGCAGCAAGTGCATCAAGGGCTTTGCGGCGTTCTTTGAGAATCTCCAGGGTTTCGGCGTAAGCCGTGCTGATAATGCTACGGATTTCTTCATCGATCTCGGCAGCCAACTGATCACTGTATTGGGTGGTGTGACCATAGTCACGTCCGAGGAAGACCTCGTCTTCCGAGCTGATAATCATGTTGCCCAGTTTTTCCGACATGCCGTATTTCACAACCATGTCTCTGGCGATAGAGTTGACGCTTTGCAGGTCACTCGAAGCGCCGGTACTGATTTCACCCAGGACGATTTCTTCGGCGGCACGGCCTCCCAGTGCGATCATGATTTGGGCTAGCAGCTGCTTCTTAGTGGCATAATAGCGATCTTCATGTGCTTTATGGGCCGTGTAGCCACCGGCACCGCCGGCTGGAATGATCGAAACACGCTCAACACGATCCGTTTCGGAGACACTGCGAATCACCAGTGCGTGCCCGGCCTCGTGGAAGGCAGTGAGTTTACGCTCGTGCTCGCTGATGATGCGGCTCTTCTTCTCCGGACCGACCATCACTTTGAAAACGGCTTCCGACACATCGGCGTAGCTGATGCTTTTCTTATTGCTGCGTGCAGCAAGCAAGGCCGCTTCATTCAGCAGGTTAGCCAGGTCCGCACCGGTAAAGCCAGGGGTGATGCGCGCGACTTCCGTGAGGTTCACATCCGCATCAAGCGGTTTGTTCTTGGCATGCACGCGCAGAATTTCTTCTCTGCCCTTAATGTCCGGGCGCATGACGGTAATGCGGCGGTCGAAGCGGCCAGGTCTCAGCAAAGCCGGATCAAGGATGTCCGGGCGGTTAGTTGCTGCCATGACGATAGCGGCTTCGTTGGGGCCAAAGCCGTCCATCTCGACTAAGAGTTGGTTTAGGGTCTGTTCGCGCTCATCATGTCCACCGCCCATACCGGCACCACGATGGCGGCCTACGGCATCGATTTCATCAATAAAGATAATGGCAGGGGCATGTTTCTTGGCCTGTTCAAAAAGGTCACGCACGCGCGACGCACCGACACCGACAAACATTTCCACAAAGTCGGAACCGGAAATCGAGAAAAAGGGTACACCGGCCTCCCCGGCTACAGCTTTGGCCAGTAATGTCTTACCGGTACCCGGAGGACCGACCAACAAAATACCACGGGGTATCTTCGCGCCTAATGCGTCGTATTTGTCAGAATTTTTGAGAAAATCCACCACTTCTTCCAGTTCGTGCTTCTCTTCTTCCGCACCGGCCACATCGGCAAAAGTAATCTTGTTTTTACTCGGGTCATTCATTCTGGCTTTACTGCGGCCGAAGTTCATGGCGCTCTTACCTTCTCCGCTTTGACGCGAATAGAGCATCCAGACAAAAAAGACCATGGCACCAATCATGATTAAGGTCATAACCGCATTGATATAAGTTCCTACTTGCACTGGTGGCGTGTAAGTGTAGGTGAAGTCGCCCTTCAGCCGTGCTTCTTCCAACTTCGTTAACAAGTCGCTCATCCAAAAGTCAGGAACTTCCTGTTCCACGATCTTGTTGCCATTGGGTAAGGCCTCTTTAAGTTCGATTTTTACCGTATTACCGACTGCCGCAGCGGAGGTCGCCTTACCGTCTTCCAGCAGGCTCACCATCTGCGAATAGGGGATTTTGTCACTTTGCTGCGGATTGGTGAAAAACGAGGTAAAAATAACCACGGCAATCAACACCACCACATAGAATCCCATGCCTTTCAAAGGCATCTTGTTTTTCATGCATTACTCCTTGTCAAGCTACCGTAATCCTATATGCCGAACGGTAGAACGGCTTACTACTCTTCTTCGTCGCTATCGCACAGAATGTTCACTTCAGGCAGATTGCGATAAAGCTCCGAAAAATCCAGGCCATATCCGACAATAAACTCGTCTGGTATCTGCATACCGCAGTATTTTACATCAATATCCACCTTGCGGCGGGAAGGTTTATCAAAAGCTGTACACAGCTCCATGCTTTTAGGATTGCGGGTGCTCAGTAAATTAGTCAGTTTTTTCAGGGTCAGGCCCGAATCAATAATATCTTCCACGATAATGACATTTTTATTTTCAATATTGATTTCGATATCTTTGACTATTTTGACGAAGCCGCTACTTTCCGTACTGCAGCCATAGCTGGAAACCGCAATAAAATCCACACTACAAGGCAAAGTGATTTCTCTGATTAAGTCAGCCGTAAAAATAAACGCACCACGCAGGACGCAAATTAAAAGCACTTCCTGCCCCGCATAATCACGTGATATCTCAGCGCCCAAGCGTTTAACCATCGCCGCGATTTCGTCCTTGCTAATCATCACGTTACTGACCACTTTAGCCATTCTGCACTCCTCTGTAACTCATTTCCGTTTTTTCGACTTACTATAAAGTCATTCCATCTCTTTACGAATAAAATAACTAGGCAACCACAGCACTTCCGATTCGCGGCAAAATACCAAACAGCAATCGCGCAGTTCATGCGGAACGCGTTGCTCCGACATGAATTTTTTCAGGCTTTTGCTTTGCCCGTTTTTCAAACGGATATAGTCGCCTTCACGTCTACTTCGCCAAATGCCGTCTTTAATAACGGCAAAATGCGCGAACCACGTCAAAAAATTATAACTCATGCGCTCGGCTTTCTCAAACAATGAAAACCGTTCTGTGTCGCTCTGAGTTTCGCCAAAAAAAAGGATTTTTTGCTCTTGTTTCGGACCAAGCAGTGACACAAATCCTGCTTTCTCAATAGGCAAACTGTTTTTATACCAAAGACGCATCTCATACCTGTCGTAGGACAAAATACTCGAATCAATAAAGGCTTGAGCTCCACTCGATGTAGCTGTGACCTTGCGTTCCAGAAGGGCATAATGCGCACTACCCAAATCACGCAGTTCTCCGAGAGTATCGCAAAGAATACGGCGCCAGAGGAAGGCGCGCAGCACTTCCGGCTGATTCAGCAACTTGTTTTTCTCCAATGAGACTCCCAACATCCGGCTTCCGAACATGTCGGTAAAAACAAGTCTTTGTGGATTCACGGACTCCAGCGCCCGCTCGACAGCCGGGTATAACAAAGCCTCTTTAATCTGCTCGAGCTGGGCGACGCTGTTTAAAAGATGTTCACCGGGCTGCTCAAACAAGACCTCCAGTAAGGGCATCAGTTTCAGGCGCAGTCGGTTTCGAGTCGTAAAGCCCTCTTCATTACTGGGATCTTTTAAGGATGGCAAAGCGTTACGCCTTAAATAAGCAAGAATTTCTTTCTTACTGAATTCAAGTAGAGGCCTCAGCACAAGTCCTCTGCGTTTTGGCATGGCGGTCAGACCTTCGATTCCCGCTCCACGAAATAGATTCATCAGCAAAGTTTCGACACGGTCATCGTGTTGATGAGCAAAGACAAGATAAACCGGCAACTTACGTTGATCCGTATATGCCTTTTGCAAATTATAGAGAAAAGCCCTGCGATAATGGCGTGCCGCTGTTTCGCCCAGGGCGTTTTCGGGTAAGGCAGCGTTGCCTAGTTTTTCTTTGAGTTGATCAACATCACTGTATTCATATGGCAAGGACCAGTCTGCGGCAGCCGCACGACAAAAAGCCTCATCTTGAGCTGCGCTTTCCGGCCTCCAGCCATGTTCAAAATGACAGACGACAAACTCAGCCTTTGTCAAAACAGCGACTTCGGATTCTTTTTGCAGACGTAATAATGCTTGCAAAAGTGCCTGGGAATCAGGTCCACCGGAATAGGCCAATAAAAAAAGCGCCTGCTCTTGCGGCCAGAATTGCGGATCCAGCAATTGTTCAAGCAGGCGGGTTTCGAAAGGATCGAGCGGTTTAGCTGTCATAAGGGAAATCGTCATATTGCTCTTGCGGTGCATCGGGGTAGCTCATATCGTCAGAGGGTCTAAGCACCTCTTCCTGCATCATCGCCGCGTCACCACCGGCTGGAGCAATATACTGCGGTTCTTCGATTTTCGTCGGTTCAATGAAGAGTGTAAACTCGGGAATCCAGCCCAAACGGATGGTTTTGATGGGGCCGCTGCGGTTTTTGGCAATGATTAATTCAACTTTATCGCTGACCTTGCTCTCGTCTTCCTTCTGAGTTGTGTCTCGATAAAGCATCATGACGGAGTCCGCGTCCTGTTCGATTGAACCGGATTCTCGCAGGTCGGAAAGCTTAGGCCGCGGTGTGTCTTCATGTTTTTCGGCTTCACGGCTGAGCTGGGATAGCGCTAGGACCGCAACGTCCAGGTCTTTGGCCAGTAATTTTAATGTTCTGGAAATTTCCGAAATCTCCTGTTGACGACTTTCGCGGCGCCCTTTCATGCTCATCAGTTGCAGATAGTCGATAATGACTAAATCCAGTTTGTCTTCCATCTGCAGTTGGCGGCAACGTGCAATCATTTCGACCGGCGAAAGCCCCGCAGAATCATCAATGTAAATTTTCGAGTTCAGGAAAACGGCTGCAGCCGAACCCAATTTACCCCAGTCCGTACCGCTCAGTTCTTTGACATAAAGAAACTTTTGCGAATCCACTTGACCGCGGGCACTTAAAAAACGTTTGGCAATTTCTTCCTTGGACATTTCCAAGCTGAAAATGGCTACGGTTTTTTTATGAAATAAAGCGGCATTATGGGCGATGTTCAAGGCTAATGAAGACTTACCCATACCGGGTCTCGCCGCCAGAATATTTAGGTACCGTTGCCCAAACCACCCAAAGCCCGGTCCAGTTTGGGAAAACCGGTCTTGACTCGTTTAGACGCATCGTCATCTTTGGATTGGGCCTCCATCAAATTAATGGTCCTGCGCAGAATCGGTGCAATCGCCTCAAGGCTGCCCAGTTTATTACCTGCATTAATATCAAAGAGTTTGCGCGTTGAAACAGAAAGTACGTTTCCCGGTCTGGCCTCCTGCGCCACACAGAGCGATTTGATTTCATCTGCCACGTCCATGATGCTGCGCAACAAATATTTGTTATGCACTTCGCGCGCATAAGTTTCGGCACTGGCCGGAAGCCGCATATCATCAACAAGTCGATTGAGAAAAAGGATGCCGCCCGCATTGTTGAAAGCGGTATTAGCCCGCAACCTTGAACTTACGGTCACCGGATCAACCGGCATGCGGTCGCTTTGTAAATCGAGCATAGCCTGAAAAATATCGCGATGCAAAGGCTCATAAAAATAAACGGCAGTGGGTAATACCGAGGTGATGGCACTAAACCATTTTTCGGATTGCAAAGCAGCGCCGATTGTATAGCGCTCCATATTGGCATCCTGTGGCACTTCTCTGTATGCGGCCATCGCTTAGACTTTTTCCTCGACCTTGACGCCAACCGCCACACTGACTTCATTGTGCAACTTGATGTCAGCGGTATACGTACCGACATTTTTAATTGTTGTTTTAAGGTTGATATCTCTTTTATCTACGTTAAAACCGGCCTCTTTGAGCGCTGCAGCGACATCCATGGCAGTCACCGCACCGTAGAGTTTGCCGCCCTCACCGCTTTTCATCTTCAGGGTGAAGGTTTTACCATCCAAATCGGAGGCCAGGGCCTGTGCTTCTTCCAATACGCGCTTTGCCTTCGCAGCTTGCGTTTGTTTGCGCTGTTTCACATCGTGTAAATTCTTGGGAGTGGCTTCGAGAGCCAGTTTGCGGCGAATCAGATAATTTCTCGCATAACCGTCATTCACTTCGACAATATCGTCTTCTTTACCCACTGATTTAACATTTTCCAGTAGAATAACCTTCATTGTATCCCGCCTTTCGCTTGCAGAGCTTTTACCTATGATAGCATGAATCAGCGCAGAGATTGAGCGCCAAAAAGGAAATTCGAGCGCATTCACCTGCGTTGGTAAACGGCCACATTTTTCACCAATCTGGCAAAACGAAACTCGGCATAATCGCGCATGACTTTTCCTTCATAGGCTTCACGGGTTTTACCCCAGAGGCTCCACAAAAAATCGATATAAACCTTATTTAATAAAAACCGTAAACGCTGCCACTCGCTGACCCCTGCTGTAAAGTAGTTTCTCAGCAATAAGCTATCATCTTTTTTTGCGTAGTCGGCCTCGAGAGAAATGTCGGCCAAGTCCCACATCGGGTCATTCATGCCGGCATATTCCCAGTCCACTAAAAAAAGTCGTTCCCCACTTAAGACCCAGTTTTCGCAGAGCGGATCATTATGGCAAGGGACCTTGTGCAAGTCTTTTTCATTCGCCAAACTTTGAAAGACCAAATCCCGGATCTCGGCATAACCCTCGCAATAGTCGGTCCCTGCCTCGTTCACGATGCTTTCATAGCGCAAGATAAGTTCCGCAATGTCAAAATCCACCGTCGTATCAACACCCGACTCATGCAGCTGTCTCAGGACTTGAGCCAATTTGCGAATGATGCCTGCTTCTTTCATGCGACCTGCGTCCAATGTCTCGGCATGATCCACATAACGGCAAACCTTTCTGCCCGTGTTCTCATCAAAAAAGAGCAGTTCCGCATCGATACCCAGGGCACTGGCCAGTTCCGTACTGATGCGTTCATCCTTACGGTTGATTAGGGCTTCGGTGCCCGCTCCGGGCAGTCTGAACAAATAGTCTGCGAAACGTCCTTGCACATGATAGGTACGATTGGTCATACCACCCAGGCGTTCTGCTTTATTAATATGCTCGTCAGGCAAGGCATCCGCCTGAAGTTGCAGTAGTTCTGCGTAATCTTTTTTATTCACTTTCATAGATACGTGCAATTCCTTCCTTATATAAGTAGATATAGCGCTGCTCGCGCAAACGAAAACGGAAACCGCTACTTTCGTTTTTAGCGTCATACAAAACCGTTAGCGCAACGATTTCCGCTTCTGCAGCCTCTAGCTGCTTCGCAATTTTTTTCAGTATGCCGGAGCGGGTGTCCCGGATATAACTCGTGTCAAAAGTACGCAACTCATCCAAAGAATCGAACTCGAAGATAGCATCCGCCGGATACTCTCTCGCCTTCATGCTCAGCTCAGCAAGGTGTTTCTTGTAGATTCCTTCCCAGAGTAGCGGACGATAAGTAGGATCATCGTAGTGTTGCAGCAGTATCTCACGAAAACCTTTGGCAAAATCCTCATCGAAAAACGCATGCCCCAACATATACAAGGCATCCCTGCCGCCAATCTCGATCTCTGTTATGCGCCCTGTCTGATCTCTTGCGACGCACCACTCATCCGTCTCTCCTTGCGCACGCACCACCGCATAATAGGCGCCCTCTTCCTCGGCCGAAAACGGATTCACAGTAAAATAATTGTCGGCTGAGCAAATATACGCATTTTCAAGGTAATCTCTGGCCACATACAAGCTGCCGTTGTTATTGCGCGTGGCATATGCCTCGTTATGGAGCATGACGAGCGGAAACTGCTCTTCAAGATAAGCAAATTTCTCTGCCTGATAGCCCGTCACCAAGATCAGTTGACGAATGCCCGCCTCCAGAAGTTGTCTGATTTGGCGCTCAATCAGGACTTCACCACGCACGTTAAGCAGCCCCTTGGGTCGTTCATAGGAAAGCGGGGCAAAACGCGACGAAACGCCAGCCGCCATTAAAATTGCATGTTCCACTCGCATCTTTTACTGCCCCTTTCTCAGATTCGTATACTGCTTTGTTTTGCCCGACCTAATCACAAGAGCTTAGATTAAGAGCCTATTGTCGGCCTGTTAAGAGCGTGTAAACTGTATCATAGGACTGTCGATAATTGCAGTCAAGATTATCTTGTGCTAGAATTCCCCGATATTGTTTGCCAGAACAACGGTGTTTGCCGCTATTCATAGATAGAGCCCAAGGGGCTTTAAAGGAAAATCATCATGTCAGAGCTAATCAACTTACTGGGCTCTTTGCTCGGAAAGCTTATGTACTTTTGCTATCGTCTGCTGGGCGATTATGGCTTATCCATCCTGCTCTTTACCCTCATAACAAAAATCATCATGTTTCCTCTTTCGCTGATTTCACAAAAGAACTCCATCATCATGGTGAAAATGCGTCCCAAGCTGGACGATATCATGCAGCGCTTTTCCGGTAACGCAAGCTTGATTTCTAAAGAGCAAAAAAGCCTTTATAGGAAAGAAGGCTATAGCAATTTGAAGAGTGTTTTACCTCTGCTCGTCCAAATCCCCATCATTCTGGGTTTGATACAGGTCATCTACCATCCGCTACAGCACCTCCTGCGCCTGGAGCCGGCGCAGATTCAGCTCCTGCTGGATAAAGCAGTAGAGCTCAGTGGCAAAAGCCTCGCCGCCATGGGTTCCGGTGCAGAGCTCGAAACCATCGGCTTAATTCAACACCACACCCAGGCGTTCAGCGGTCTCCCCGGCATCGACGCCATTTTGGCCATGGATATGCGCTTCCTGGGGACTGACATCGCCACCATCCCCCGCTTCAACAATATCAACATCCTTTATCCGCTTTTTTCTGGTTTGAGTGCGCTCGTCTTGAGTCTTTACCAAAGCAAGCACAATGTCCTGCAACGCAGCCAGAGTGGACTCAGCCGCTGGGCTACGACCCTATTTTTGGTCTTGTTTTCAGCGGTTTTTGCCTACTTTTTACCGAGTGGTGTCGGCCTTTATTGGATAGCGGGCAACCTGCTTTCCATCCCTGTATTGGCCCTCTGCAACAAGATTTACAGCCCTGTAGCTTACATGGATTTACTGCCACCCACAAAACCCAAGCTCAGCCGTGAGGAAAAGCAGGCTGCGCGTGAGTTAAAGAAAGGTAAACGCAGTCGTGAAAAGGCGGATGTGCAACGTTTTGCCAAAACGAAAGACAAACAGCTGGTCTTCTACTCCGAAAGCAATGGTTTTTATAAGTATTTCGCGGGTTTTATAGACTATGTCTTGGCACATTCCGAAGAGCTGCAGATAGACTATGTTACTAGTGATATCGACGATAAGATTTTCATGAACGAGAATCCGCGCATCCGTTCCTACTATATCGGCCCCATGGCGCTCATTCAGTTTATGATGCTGATGGACGCCGACATAGTCGTAATGACCATGCCCGACTTACAGCAATATCATATCAAGCGTTCTTTGGTCAGAAAAGACATTGAATATGTTTACTTGGACCACGGTATGAGCAGTTTTCATATGATGCTGAAGGAAGGGGCGCTGGACCACTTCGATACGATTTTCTGCTACGGGCCCAATCATCTGCTTGAGGTCAGAGAAACGGAAAAAGTCTATGATTTACCGGCTAAAAGACTGGTTAAAACCGGTTACCCGCTCCTGGACAGCATGTTGCAAAGCGTCGCTGAGCTGGGTCCTGTGCAAAACGAGCCTAAAGTGATCCTTGTAGCACCCTCCTGGCAGCCCGATAATATCTTGGAGTTCTGTCTGGATGAGACGCTAAAACCGCTCTTACAGCTTGGTTATCATGTGATTGTCAGGCCGCATCCGGAGTTTGTAAAACGCTTTCCGGAGAAGATGCAATCCATTATCAAACGTTATGAGGCAGAACTGGGCGAGCATTTCGAAATACAGACAGATTTTTCCTCCAGTTTTACGGTTTACACGGCAGACCTCGTCATCACGGACTGGTCCACCATCGCCCACGAATTCTCCTATGCGACAAAGAAACCTTCTCTCTTTATCAACACACCCATGAAAGTCATCAACCCTGAGTATAAGAAGATTTCCCTCGTGCCGTTGGACTTGTCTCTGCGCGAAGAAATCGGCCGCTCGCTAGAAGTCGAGCAGCTGGATAAATTATCCGAACTGGTCGAAGACTTATTTAGCAAAGCCGATTGGTATCGGAAGAAGATTAGTGAAATTGTGGAGGCCAATATTTTTGACGTCGGCCATGGCGCTGAAGGTGGCGGCAAATACATTCTGCAGCGGTTGGCTGAGCGTAAGCAAGCGACCGCTGAGCTTCCCGAAGGCGGTAGCGCTGCAGCAGCAATGCCTCTGAGGCCGGATGAGGATTTTGCCACCTTGCTCACGAAAGTGCAGCAACTGGCCGCTCAGCCGGAAATGAATCAAGAAGCTTGGGTAGAGCAGATGCAGGAGACTCTCGTTGACACAGCAGGTGTCAGTAAAACAAAAGGGCGCTGGTTTCTTGAAGCAATTGATGCGATGAGCACAGTCGATCAATCCAGCTCCGATGAGAAAAAGGAGGCTGAGACCCATGCTGAATGATTTCGTCTCCCTTTTACGCTTGAATGGGCACGTCCCTGTACAGGCCTATATTGATCCGGCCACGACCACCTATATTATCCAGATTGTCTCGGCTTTGGTGATCACCTTGAGTGTGACTTTAGGAGTGTTTTTTAAGCGTATGCATATGTCACTGCTCAATCTCCGCGTGCGCTTGGCAGAATGGCGAATTAGGCTGTTCTCGGGGCAAAAAACCGTCAAGCAGACGTACCCCAGTCCGAAAATTAAACGAACGACTGAAGAGGTTCAGGGAGGTAAATGGAGCAGCCTCTGGGCGGATACACGCAATTTCAAAGAACGCTTAGTTAAAGCTTTGCCCGTTGTCGCGGCCTTCGTCTTCACCTTCGTGCTTTTCGGTGTTTTTGAACTTTACAGCCTTAACAGCAACGATTTCATGTTTGATTTCGGCAGTTTCGCCCTCACCTTAATCCTCTTCTCCTGTGCTTTGATCTTGGTCTTGCTGCTACTTGCAGCCCTTTTGCGTGGCCGCATTTTTGAATACGCCATTTCGCTGCTTTTCGGCTTGCTCATCGCGGGCTACATCCAAGGAAATTTCTTAAACCGCGCACTGGGTGAGCTAACCGGAGATCGCATTCTCTGGGATATGCAAAGAAGAACTTTCCTCCTCAACAGCCTGGCTTGGTTAGCCATTATTGCCCTGCCCTTCTTCCTGCGTTATTTCAAAAAGAAACTGTGGTCTTTTGCCCTCAAAGCGCTCCCCATCCTGCTCATCCTCATGCAAACGGTGTCAGGTTTCACCTTATTGGCAAAACCCTCCCGCAACCCCGCCGCAGAAAACGGCTACCTCTCAGCTCAGGGTATCCTGGAGCTTTCTCCCAAGAAGAACATCATCGTCATCATTCTGGACCGTTTGGACAATCGCTACGTGGACAGCGTACTCGACGATGATGCACATTTCTTTGACGAGTTAAAGGGTTTCACGCGTTTCACCAATAACACCTCCACCTATAGTCAGACATTCCCGTCCTTAATCAATATGCTGAGCGGAAAAACCTATGACTATGCCATCCCCAAAGAGGATTTTTTGACAGAAGTCTGGCAAAAGCCCGAATTTCTACAGGATCTTAAAGCGGCAGGCTATCACATCAACATCGACAGCGATGCCAATGAACTTGCCCCGACTGCCGTTGCCATGCTGCCCCTCGTTGAAAATGTCGCACAGGCAAAGATTCACGTGCAACAAGCAGAAACGCTGCGCCAATTTCTCTTGCTTTCCACCTTCCGTTACGCCCCGGTTAGCATGAAGCCCTTTTTCTGGAGTTCGACCGATCAGTTCAATAAGATGATAAAGACTGACCATGAAAGTCCGCCTTACATCATCAATGACGTCGCTTTCTACAGCCAGCTTAAAGACAGCAAACTTAACGCCACAGGCCCCGATAAGTTGTTTACGCTCCTACATCTCAATGGCCCTCACGCACCGTATGAAATGAATGCAGAGGCTCAAGCTGTCCCTGCCACGGAATCAAACGAAATCATTCAGACAAAGGGCAGCTTCCATATCGTTTATGAATACCTCAAACAATTGCAAAAACTAGGTCTTTACGATGAGAGCACCATCATCATCACCGGTGACCACGGCGCGCGCAAAAACGACGTCGACGCGCCTGAACGCGCCATTGTCACAGCCCTCTTTGTCAAACCGGCAAAAGCCAACAATTACAGCCTGAAAACCAATGACGCGCCTGTTTCCTCTGACAACATGCGCCCGTTCATCAGTAAAGAGGCCGGCTTCAGTTATAGTGAAGACTCGCACAAGCCCTATTTTGAAGTGTCCTCTCACGATAAAAGGGAGCGTATCCTTCGCCATCGTCTGGTGGGATTAAACGGCGAAGCGAATCGTGTACTCACTTATAAAATCGTCGGTGATGCCAATGATTTTGCTAATTGGGAGTTAATCGACGATCAAGTGAGCGTTTATTGAGCTGAAGTGGCTTGAGTGGAGCGCGTCGACGCCTAGTTTTTGTAATAGGTGCGTGTGTTGGAAACTGTCGCGCCGTTTGGTCGGCTGCGACTGCGCTTATCCAATCCGTCACGTTGCTTGTATAGCTGCGACTCCGCTCAACGCTGTCCAATGTTCTCGTGGATATGAGATTCTCAGCCACGAATAAAAAAAGGACGACAGCCGTCACGCTGCGTCCTTCTCTATATCGTTTTAATAATTTGAATTATTCGCCGGTGTAAGGCATCAGGGCAACGTGACGGGCACGTTTAATTGCAGTGGTTAACTCGCGTTGATGCTTGGCACAGGTGCCGCTCATGCGTTTAGGCAAAATTTTCCCTCTTTCGGAAACGAATTTTTTCAAACGCGGAACGTCTTTGTAATCGATCACTTCAACTTTATCGGCACAAAAAGCACAGACTTTGCGTCTGGTGCGGCGCATACGCATGCCTCTGCCGCCTTCACGATCACCATATGCGGGCTTGCCGCCTCTATTATCAGCCATTTTGCTGCTCTCCTTTCAATTAATTACCGTTGTTTAGACGTCAAAGGGCAAAACCGTGTCATCCGGTGCCGGTACAAAATCATCACTGTAAGTGGCACTCTGTCTGGGTGCTGCCGTTACAGGATTGCTCTGGAAAGCACTGCGCTCGCCATATCCGGAACTCTGGTTGTCACCGCTGCCTGAACCTTTACTTTCGGTAAAGTAGGCTTCGTCCACCACCACTTCGGTTTTGTACTGTCTTTTGCCCTCGCTATCATCCCAGGAACTGGTCTGAATGCTGCCAACAACGGCAATACGCGCTCCTTTGGTAAAGTAGCGACCGATAAAATCCGCTGTCTGACGCCAAGCGGTGCAATTAATAAAATCTGCCTGGCGCTCGCCGCTTGCGGACTTAAAACGTCTGTCTACCGCAACGGTAAACTGACACAAAGTTGTATTGTTCTGCGTCGTGCGTAATTCCGGATCGCGTGTCAGGCGCCCCATTAAAATAACTTTATTCACGATATTTGCTCCTTTCACTCAACATAACGGTATGAAGCTTTGCGCTTACTCACCTTTACGAACGACGAGATAACGTAAAACGCCTTCCGTAATGCTCATGACGCGCTCGATTTCCTTCGGTGCTTCGGGTTCTGCGCTGAAGTGTAAGAGTGTAAAGACACCTTCTTTGTGGTCTTCGATCTCATACGCTAAGCGCTTGCGACCCCAAGCCTCGACTTCACCGACTGTACCGACTGATGCGACGAGCGCATTAACACGCTCATTAGCAGTAGTCAGCTCTTCATCGCTGAGTGCAGGGCTCATGATATACAACATTTCATATTCTCTAGCCAATTTTGGTTCACCTCCCCTTGGACTAAACGACTCTGTACTTTTACAGAGCGAGGACATAGATACGCTGTTAAACAGCCTTGGAATAATAGCATGCTTTTCAGGATGAGTCAAACGAGGCTCAAGAGTCGACGGCGTAACTTTGATGGTGGTGGTAAGAGAAAGAAGATCTATGCGTCAAATAGCCTTGCCACTTTCGCTAATACGCTTAAACAACTGGTAACGTGCATCTCGTTTGGGGAAATGGTATGGACTTAACGGAAGATACGAGAGCATGTTATCCGACTCATTGATTTTTCGTAGCTCCCCCAGTTTAACAGATTTTTCGATCGCCTCCAGCTCTAATCTTTGTTTTCTGCTTCGTTTGAAATCCTGCCACGTGATTTTTCCACCATTGAAGTAATGCTCTCTCAGCTTTGTCATTTGACCTAAACCCTCATCCATCCACGCCATGGGACGCATCGACAGACGCTCACTCAAACAATGACTGACCAAACCCTCCGCACAACTGATTCCGCTCTTGGGGTCTTTTGTCCAGATTTCTATCCCCTTCCAATTGCTCAGGATGTAGTTTTGAATCACCTTGACGCGTTCAGGATCTTTTTCGTAAAGCCTCTGACAAAGTTTAACCAGACGCTTAAATTCCTTTTTGTCCGCATCGAATAAACTGTCTCTTAACTCCAGATACTCTACACTATCCACCGGAGCCAGTTGTTTTAAGACCTTAAAGACATGAAACCGATCCAATACAAAACGACTGTTGGGAAGCCAGACTAGGCCACTTTGTATCCACGCTGCTCCATCACCATGCAGGTAGATTTGTAGGTTTTCCGCTTCCGGATAACGCTGCTCTATTCGGTCTGCCACATTAGACCAAAAACTCTCAACACTGCCTTTATACGCAAACGTATGAAGCTTATGGGGCAAGACGCCCTTTTTCCCTATACGATAAGAAGGCTCATGAATTACTGCCAATTTAACCTCGCGATTGCGACGACCGTCCTGTACGGACACATGGTCTTCATCGGCTTGTACATGAATAATGGAAACGGCCTCTTGCCTCGCTTTAAGTTCAACATCCGGGACATCGACTCTTGTAAAACACGCTTCACGCTTTGTTTGCTGACACGGTTTTCACAGGCTATGGCTGAACTCATCTGATAGGAATGCAAAACTGCCTCATTACACAGCGCGGCCTTCAAGCCTTGATTGATCCGCTCGTGCTTCTCTATGCCTACCAACACATCTACAAGAAACGCGCGTTTGCCATTCTTTCGATTAACGTAATAGCGCCTCGTGTAGTTCAATGTCCCTAAGAGGGTTTCTTGGACCCTTGCCACTTTTTTGTGGATAAGCCACTCCGGCCTCAAATCGGCATAATCGGCTAAAGCCTGGTCGGTGCTTTCCAACTTCTGTTTCATCACCAACAGAGCAAAACGCTTGCAAGCGTCTAAGATGTCTTCACTCGTCTGGGCAAATCCTTTCTCCAACAATTCAATTTCATACATCTCATGGATGAATTGCTGCACCATTTCCTGTAAACTGTTCATAAGAGATTCCTGCGACCTTTCGTTACTGTTTTTCAGCAACAACTACTTTAACATAGGTCCTCGAATCTCTCTTTTTTTACTTTTTACCCACCACCTAAATCGTTACGCCAACTCAAGAGTCGCGCTGCTAGGGATGGCCGCGACTCTGCTTATTGCATTCGGCAAAATTTTCGATAATCCAAGCAATTATGAATTTTACACAACAATTCAAGTGAATCACGGATTTTACCGTAAGTTATTTCGTTAATCCAAGCAGTTACTTGAGACTAACTTGGGTTATCGAAAATGATGTCCCTAAACCGGGCAAATCGCATGAATTCTCGGCTTCATAGTCTTGGCATTCTTGGATTAACGAAACTATTGTCGGTTTTTTGCCGATTTTTTTAATCTTGTACCACAAAAGTCTGCCACCGTCACAAGTGTTGACCAGCTTGCCTGGATTTAAAGCGGAGTCGCAAGCGTCCAAGCGACGAGACGATCCTTTAGCAGAGTCACAATCCTCAAACCTCGTTCATGTGTCGGTCAATCGTCTTGATAATCATATCCAGAGCGACCAAATTGCGCCCCCCTTCCGGAATGATTAAATCTGCGTTGCGCTTCCTGGGTTCTACGTACTGCTCGTGCATCGGCTTAACGGTGCGCAGATACTGTTCAATGACCGAATCGATGCTCCGCCCCCGCTCCACTACATCGCGCCTTATTCTACGCAAGATGCGCACATCCGCATCAGTATCGACGAAAAGTTTGAGATCCAGTAAGGCGAGCAGTCGCGGGTCCGATAAAATCAAAATACCCTCGACAACAATCACTTTCTTCGAGCTGATCTCCATCGTGCAGGGTGAACGCGTGTGGATGGTGTAATCGTAGACAGGACTGGAAACCGTTCCCCCACGTTTCAGAGCCTGCAAATGTTCAATCAGCAAGTCTGTATCGAAGGAGTCGGGATGGTCGTAGTTTTGCCTGCTACGTTCTTCCAAAGGCAGTTCGGCAAAAGCCTTATAGTAATTATCGTGAAAGATGACGGCTGCTTTATCTTTGCAAAAATCCAAAATAGCGTGAGTTAGGGTGGTTTTTCCGCTACCGGTTCCACCGGCAATACCTATTGTTAAGACTTGCTTATCCATCCCCGTGACCTCCACTCTGCTAAAGTTTTAATCTTTGAAATCATTAAACTTATGGAACAATTCGGCAATACTCTTGCTGATATCTACAGCCGTTGCCGTATAGGTCTGCAAATCGCCACCGTAAGGATCTGAAATATCGCCTTGTACTGCATCCGACGAAACCAAAGCAAAACGTTTTAAAGGCTGAATCTTTTCGGCAAATGCGGGGAAAGCGTGGCGCAAAGCCTCGGACTGCCCTGTCGTCATGGTTAAGACCCACTGCGCTTGCTCCAGCATATGCTCGTTCAGGCGCCTCGAACGATGGGAGGAATAGTCAATTCCATAATTATCCAGAAGGACGCGCGCCGCGTTGGAGCTGATTTCATCCCCGTTGAAAGCAGCAAGGCCGGCAGATTCCGCACGGACCGGAGCGTGACGAGTTGCAGCCACTTGATTAAACAAGGCTTCAGCCATAGGACTGCGACAGGTGTTGCCCGTACATACAAAGAGGATTTTGCGAGTGGTCTCCTCACTATCTTTATTGTGACTTGCATCAGCCGGAACAACGATCACGTCTGATCTGCAATCCGACATTCCAGCAGAATCCACCTGATAAGCTCCGCTGGCTTTTTCCAGGCGATTCATGTATGCCGTGCCCACTTCGCTGTGCTCGAGGGCTTCAACAACAATCAATTCGGTCTCATCTTCGTCCAGTTCGCGCAGAGCGGCAAAAAAATGTTGCGCCGCAATCGAACCGTCATCCGAATGTTCAAAAACCAGCGTACGGGAATTGAGACTGCGCTCTGCATATTTCTCCAATAGCTCGGCGACCAGCTGATCAGAAGCATACAGGCCTAATCGTTTTTCTGCGGGCAGACTGGCTAACAACGCTCCGAATGCAGCGCTCTTCTCGGCAAGATCAGCCCCTCTCAGAACATAAACCGCTGTCTCCGGTGCGTAGTGCTTGTATTTCATCCCCGGTGCCTTGGGCGTCGCGGTGGCATCGCTCAGCTCCACGGTTTGGATCAGGCGTTCGCGCCAGTCCGGGAAACGCGGTGAAAAATCTTTGCGGGTTTCAAGAAAATGAATCAATCGTTCTGCAGTGACAGCACCCGGTCTTAAGATACGAATATCCGACACATCACTTAAGTCGAGAACGGTCGATTCCAGGCCGAATTCACAGGAGCCGCCGTCGATGATGAGGGGGATTTTGCCGTTGAGATCATGCAGCACATGTTCAGCAGAGGTGGGTGAAGGCATGCCTGATGTATTCGCTGAAGGCGCGGCGATAGGCGCAGCACACAGGGCGATCAATGCCCGGGCGACCGCCTTGGCTGGAATTCGGACGGCAACCGTGTCCAAGCCTGCCGTTAAAGCATCGGGCACATGGCTTTGTTTGCGTAACACGTAGGTGATGGGGCCAGGTGAAAAAAGTTGAATAAGGTCTTCTTCCAGTTTGCCCAAAGGCTGAGTCAGCTGTTTCAGATCGTCAATTTTATTAACATGGGCGATCAGTGGATTGTCGTTGGGTCTGCCTTTTGCCTCAAAGACTTTGGCGATGGCTTCCGGACTAAGGGCTAAGGCACCCAGGCCATAGACGGTTTCTGTAGGGAAAGCGACACATTCACCCGCCAGAAGCAGGTCTGCAGCTTTTGCCAATAATTTTTTTAAAGCGGCTTTATCTTTTATAAATGCGTTGGGAATTTTCAATACTTTGGTCTTCATTAAGCCAGCTCCTTTTCCCCTTGTCCCAATTGTTCACTGCGCTCAGCGTCTGCCAATTTACCGACTAATTCGTCCATGTCACCGGCGAGTATTTCATCGATTTTATAAAGAGTCAGGCCGATACGGTGGTCGCTGACCCGGCCCTGATGATAATTATACGTCCTGATACGCTCACTGCGGTCACCGCTACCGACTTGATTTTTACGCAAACTGTCCTCGGCGCTTTTTGCTTCTACTAAAGCCATGTCCATCAAGCGTGTGCGTAAGACTCGTAAAGCTTTTTCTTTGTTTTTGTGCTGTGAGCGCTCATCCTGACAGGTCACCACAACGCCACTGGGTAAGTGGGTGATGCGAATCGCCGATGAAGTTTTGTTGACGTGCTGTCCACCGGCACCGGAAGCCCGATAGGTATCAATCTGCAAGTCCGCGGGATTGATTTCAAACTCCATTTCGTCCGCTTCCGGCATCACCGCCACCGTACAGGTAGAAGTGTGGATACGCCCGCCTGACTCTGTGACCGGCACACGTTGCACGCGGTGCACACCGCTCTCATATTTAAACAAACTATAAGCACCGTCGCCGTTCAGTTCAAAGACCACCTCTTTAATGCCGCCCAGCTCAGTTTCATTGAGCTCTACCAGTTCACTTGTCAGCTGATGACGTTCGGCAAAAGCCACATACATCTTGTAAAGCACAGCTGCAAAGAGCGCCGCCTCTTCACCGCCCGCCCCGCCGCGAATTTCAATCACGACGGACTTGCTGTCACGCGGGTCTTTGGGAGCCATGAGGCGCTGTAGCTCGGCTTCGTTTTGCTCTAATTCATTACTCACCCTTTTGATTTCTTCCCTAGCCATTTCACGCATTTCTGCATCTTCTTCGTCGTAAAACAGCTGCTGTGCTTCCGCCAGTTCTTTGCGCAAGCTTTCTCCTTCGTGCAAAGCCTGCACAATGGGTTCCAGATCCGCATGCTCTTTGACCGTTTGGCGATACTTGTCCTGGTCCGCAAAAATGCCCGGATCCATCAACAACTGGGCCAATTCTTCGTAGCGATTAATAATATTACTTTTATTAATGTCCATTTTCTTTCTGCTCCTGATCCTGCGGCAGTACCGTGGATTTGGTCATTTTTTCGATTTTTGCCCTGGGTATGCTGAGCAAATGCCCACAACCCCGACAACTTATTTTAATGTCTGCCCCTACCCTGAGGACCTCCCAGTGGTCGTTTCCGCAAGGATGCTTTTTTTTCATTTGTACGATTTCACCGACGCGATAGGGATACAAAAAATATTTGCCGCCCATGCTAAGTCTCCTCCCCAATGTAACGTAAAACACTGACGCGCTCCCGACCTGCCAAATCCTGCTGACAAGATAAATACTCAAATTCACTGTGTTCAGCCAATGCTTGAATGGCTTCTGCCTGACGATAACCGTGTTCTAAAAATAAACAGGCACCCGGTTTCAGATACGAGGCGGCCTCGTCCAAAATACGGCGATAGAAATCCAAGCCGTCCTTACCTCCCCATAGAGCTGTCCTTGGTTCGAAGTCTTTTACCGAAAGCTCAAGTTCTGCGTATTCGGCGTCAGAAATGTACGGGGGATTGGCAAAGAGCAAGTCGAATCTTGTGCTGTTCTGGGGTGGCCAGAGGTCGCAGTGGCAAAGCACCACCTGCTCTTCCGGCAGCAGTTCTTGCAGATTTATTCGGGCAAAATCCAGCGCCGCTTCCTCAATTTCAGTCGCCGTAATTAGCAGCGGAGCTCCTTCGACTGCAAGTCGCATTTTCTCCCATTCTTTTGCCACTGCTATGCTCAGGCAAGCACTGCCTGTGCAAAGCTCCAGCGCATGCAGCGGCTGTTCTGCAGACTTTTGCGCGGATAAGCGACGTAATTCACCCAGCACAAGCAGCACTAGCACTTCGCTGTCGGGACGTGGAATAAGTACTCCCTTGCCTACGTGGAGCGGATAGTTAAAAAAGTAAGTCTGACCGCTGATATAGGCCAGTGGTTCAGCGGCTTGAAGACGCTTGATGGCCTCGCAAAAGCGCTGGGCTGTTAACTCATCAATACGCTCATTCAGACGCAAGCGCAGTGCTAGGGCAGTGGTGTGAAGTAACGACGCCAGAAGTTCAAACGCTTCTCCTCTGGCCTGACTGTCGCCACCCAGTTCTTTATGGCCTAAAGCGATGAGTTCTCGGACGCTTTTTTCTTTCGTCGAAGACTGTGCCACGCTAAGCCCAATTGTCAGCCGATTGGTCCTCGGGGATGACGGCGTTCATCGCCCGAATGGCCACTTCCAGCATCTTTTCATCGGGTTCTTTGGTGGTCAAGCGCTGCAAAAGCAAGCCGGGTTTTGCCAAAATACGCCCTAGCAGACTTTCACTATGTTTGCCCGAAAAGCGCAGAATTTCATAAGCGATACCGGCCACCAGCGGAATCAGGGCTAGGCGAATCAGGAGGTTCAGAAAAACACCATACCAACCGACCACGGCAAAGATGATGGCTGAGATAAATACCATAATGAAGATGAAGGATGTGCCACAGCGCGGATGAAAGCGCGAAAAAGGCTTAATATTGTCAACTGTCAGCTCTCGCCCTGCCTCGTAGCAGGCGATGGTCTTGTGCTCAGCCCCATGAAACATCCAAACACGCTTGATGTCCTTTTGCTTCGAGGAAAGCCACATGTAAAAGAGCAAGATCACGATGCGAATCACGCCCTCAAGCAGGTTATACAGCAAAGTATTGGCAAAACCCTGCCGCGCTACTCCCGTCAGTGCAATAATCCCGCTGGTCAAGAGGTTGGGTAAAAGGAAAAACAAACCAATCCCCATCCCCAATCCCAAGATCAAGGCAAACATCATCACCCAATCGAGGCCTTTGTCCTTCGTTTTTGCTTTGGGTTCTGTCGTTAAGCTACTCGTCTGAGCTTGCATCTCTGGTGTTTCTACAGCGCTTAGCTCGGTGACAGCTTCCACTTTTGAATCATGGACTGTATCGTTGAGCTTCACTTCTTCAATTGCGACAGCATCCGGCAGATCTTCTACGTGTGAAACTGGGTCGCTGCCAGTGTCAGCGCTTAATGCTGACTCAGCATCTTCAGAGATGAGCAGCGCCTCTTCCGCAGGTTCAGTCTGAGGTTCAGCTATGGCAACATTCTCTGCTATCGGCTCAACAACGTTAGTAGCCTCAGCTTCAGAGGCTGCCGTTTCAGCCTCCTCTTGCAGATCGGCAGACATCATCAGAGCCTTTGTTCCCAGCGACATCTGCTTGAAGATGCGCACCGCCCCACGTAAGAACGGGATATTCATGGAGTTTTTACTGTCATTGGGACCCAGGTCATGCAGCACAATGCGACCATCCGGCATAAGATTGGCCATCGCCTTTTTTTCGGGCCCAATCATCATCAGCCCTTCAATCAATGCCTGACCGCCGATACTCGTTTTCTTCAGTTCTTTATATTGTGATTTGTTTTCTATATTCATTCTTCCATACTAACACTTGCAGCAAGTCAAGCGTGTCATTTTTTCGCACTGAAAATTTTCGGCAAAATAAAACAAAAAGGCTGTTCCGCTGTGGAACAACCTTCTTTTGTAAAAAGTCTAAAGCTACTTTTGAGTAGTGGCCATTCTGCGTTTGAATTTATCAACACGTCCGCCGGTGTCTACTAATTTTTGTTTACCGGTATAAAAAGGATGGCACTTGGAGCAAATGTCCACGTTTAAGGTCGGTAGAGTCGAGCTGGTTTCAAAGCTCTCACCACAAGCACACTTAACGACTGATTTTTGGTATTTCGGATGGATTCCGTCTTTCATTGTAATTCCCCTTCACATGATGTCCGCCGCGTAGTCCCTTAGGTACGTATGACGAACAGGTTTAAGAACCTGAACAATATACGGGATTTTCGCTTCGCTGTCAACGATTTTCACTCTGGCATTTGTCGGCGTTCGTCGGAGGTGGCGCTTGTGTCGGCAGTAACAGCAGTGGTGGCACACTTGCGGCGTAGTGCGTGGAGTTGGGTGGAGTTGGGTGGTCAAAATTTGCGGCCATCCCAGACTTCGCTGGGACCAGCGGAAAAATTGGCTTCCATTCGGAATTTTCTGGTCAATAATTACGGGCATCCCAGATTGAGCTGGGACCACCGAACAAATTGGCCAGAAACCAAAACAACAAAAATATCCGCGAAAATTCTTTTTTAAAGGCCCTTGATTTCTTACTAGTTAGTGATATACTGGTTTCAAGAGTTAGCTAAAGCTATCTCGCAAATGAATATATTGTTGGCTTTTGCAAAAGCCCGCATAAAAATAAGGAGATATAAACATGTCAAAAAAAATCGGAGTCATCGTAGGCAGCATTCGCAAAGACGCATTCAGCGGCAAGGTAGCAGATAATCTGATGTCCCTTTTGCCCGAAGGTTATGAAGCAGAGTTGATCAAAATCAGCGATTTACCGCTCTACAATCAGGATTATGATGAAGCGGATACCCCGGCTAACTATCAGGGCTTCCGTGATAAAGTGCGTAGCGTAGATGCCGTCCTCTTCGTCACCCCGGAACACAATCGTACCTTCCCCGCTGCCCTTAAAAACGCCCTTGACGTCGCCTCAAGACCCTGGGGCCAGAATGTCTGGAGTGGTAAACCCGCTGCAATCGTGAGCGTTTCTCCCGGTGCACTTGCCGGTTTCGGTGCCAATCACCACCTGCGCCAGCCGCTCAGCTTCCTGAATATGCCCACCGTCCAACAGCCCGAAGCCTATATCGGAAACGTCACCGCGCTCTTGGATGAGAATGGCAAAATCAACAACCCTGACACCATCGCACTACTCCAATCCGTGGTTGACGCCTTGGTCGCCATGGTTAAGTAATCTGAATCAGCTCCTAAACAATACGAAAGAGTCTGTCTCGAAAGTGCCTGCGGCACGCGGGACAGCTTTTTTGTCAATAATGACCAACCCAATTATCACAACAGACCTAGCGCAGAGCAGCAGCCTCAGCTCGCCAAAAAGGGCTGCTCCACTTCCAGAACAGCCCCAATACATCATACGCAATAAGTAGCACTATAAATAGCTCTAAACGAAGCCTTACTTTCCGTTACCGTTTTGATTCGCACTTGTGGTCAAACGCATCGAATCAAAAAGACCTTTATTACTCAGTGACACATTAATAGAAGAGATAAACTGACGGTTATCCTGAGTCTTAAGCAGCAGGTTGATAATCGTCTCGGTCACATTACCGGAATCAAGCTGACCAAAGGCTTTGCGAATAGACCAGACCGCATCCAAGGCGTGTTGATCCAAGAGCAGTTCTTCTCTTCTTGTGCCGGAACGATTGATGTCGATAGCCGGGAAGATACGCTTTTCGGAAAGCTTGCGATCCAGGTAGACTTCCATGTTACCCGTCCCCTTGAACTCCTCAAATATTACTTCATCCATGCGCGAGCCCGTGTCAATCAAGGCGGTCGCCACAATGGTCAGGCTGCCGCCGTTTTCAATATTACGGGCAGCACCGAAGAAGCGCTTTGGTCCGTACAAAGCACCGGGATCCAAACCACCCGACAGGGTACGGCCAGTCGGATTAATGGTCAGGTTATAGGCGCGTGATAATCTCGTAATACTATCTAATAGGATGACCACATCCTGGCCCATTTCAACCATACGCATGGCGCGTGCCAGAACCAACTCGGCAATTTTTACGTGATTTTCCGGTGTCTTATCAAAGGTAGAGTAGACCACTTCGCCGTTGATAGAACGCTGCATGTCCGTGACTTCCTCGGGACGCTCATCAATCAACAGCACGATGAGTTTGGTTTCGGGGTTATTGATGGAGATGGCGTTGGCTATCTTTTGCAAAAGGATCGTCTTACCTGCTTTCGGCGGTGAAACTATCATGCCGCGTTGGCCTTTGCCGATTGGCGAAATTAAATCGATGATTCTGGTGGAGAGTTCGTTGCGCTGGGTTTCCAGCTTGAACATCTTATTGGGGTAAATAGGGGTCAGTCGGTCAAAGTGGGGGCGACGATAAACTTTATCTGTTACCTCTCCATTGATGCTTTTGATGAAATAAAGCGCTTGATAGCGATCGTTATCGCGCTGTAATCGGCCCGACCGCTGATAAAATCGCCCTCACGCAAGTTAAAGCGACGAATAAATTGCGGGGACATAAATGTCTTTCGGCCCCTGCAAATAATTATCACGGCGTAAAAAGCCGTAACCGTCAGGCATTAATTCCAGCACACCGGCGACCTCTTCACCGCTGCTCAACTGGCGATTATCCAGCTTATGTTTGGCCTGCTTGCCATTCGTGTTAGTCGTAGTTTCTGCTGTGTCTGTTGCGGCTTCGCTGCTCTGTTCTGCGGATTTTTCTGAGCCTGCCTCGACCGTTTCATTGGCTTGGGCTACACTCTGCTTGCTTTCCTCTGGTGTAGCAACACCTTCCGCAGCTACTTCTGCTACTAGTGTTGCAACAGTCGGGTCATTTGTTTTCTCTGTACGCGAGTCCGAAGCTTTTGTTTCATTCAAGGGTCCGGACTGCACTTCCTCCTCAGTCGCTTTCGTGGCATCTGAAGTAGCAGCCGTTTTGTTAACACGTTTTCGTCTAGTAGTCGTGCGTGTTTTAGCTGGCTTTTCTTCTACATTAGCTGTAGCGGCCTCAGCATACTCGGCTTGCTTTTCAGTTGTAACAGATGCAGATGGCGTAGGTTTTTCGTCAGACTTTAGAACGACAAGCCCCTCAGCAAGCGTCACAATTTCAGGTGCTTCTGTACTGGCTGCTTCTGTACTGGGTGCTTCTGAACTGAGCGCTTCTGTACTGGCTGCTTCCACACTGAGCGCTTCTGTCATAGTAGCCTCTTCTTTTTTGGGGCGCCCACGGCGTTTGGCAGTGGTGGCAGCCGTTTTTAAAGCAGTTCCCGCACTGCTTTTGTTTTTAGAAGTTTCCGGCAAAACACTCTCTGCTACCGCATCTTCTACTACCAGCTCCGCTTTCACCGCAAGCGTCGCATCGGGCTTTGCCTTGCTGCTTTTCTTTTCAGTCTTGGCTTGTATGCTAGGTTCGGCTTTGGCGATGGGTTTAGCTTTCGTGGTGGTTTTTGTTTTAGCCGCGCTTTTGCGGCTCGCTTTAGTTTCCGTTGTCTCCTGTGTATTGCCTTCCTGCAATGCCGATAAACGACGTTGTAATTGTAGAGCCGAAAGGGCTTCCGCTTCCTCTATAGGCATTATTTGGCTTAAACGCACAATTTCAAGGAGGTCGGCTTTAGCTTTGCCTTTGAAAGTATTTGCAGTCATCTGCTACCTCTTATAAATTTTAATTGAATCACGCTGATATCGGTGAATTGACGCACCACCGCTTATAGTGGGCAAAATGGATTCTTAAACTTGTGTTTGCGGTATGCAGAGTATAACAGTAGAAGTTTTTTTAAGTCAACAGGGATTATGCTAGAATATGCACTATCTTTTTATTAAATTATCCAAAGGAGGTTCGGGACTCATGTGGCTGAAAATCATTGCCTGCATCCTGATGTTTTTCGATCACTATGCCCACCTATTCAGCACAACGCTCTCACCCGAACTTTATTTTTTCATCAGACTGATTGGGCGGCTCTCGTTTCCGGCTTTTGCCTATTTGATTGTGGTAGGCATGCGGCGCAGCCGCGATGTGCGTCGTTATCTTTGTCGCCTTTTGTTCATGGCATTGGTGACCCAAGGGCTGTTTATTCTTACGGAACGAATCTTTCAAATTGACTTGTGGACCAACGTCCTTTTTACCTTCGCTTTTGCCTTAATCGGCCTGATTGGCATCGAGTTTTTGCTTTACGGATGGCCGGATATGAGTTTGGTGATGCGTCCGGTCAGCGTGCAGGGGCCTGCGGCTGAGCCTCCGGGAGACTTCAATATGCGGGTTAATTTGTATGGACTGAGTTTGCAGCGGCGCAGCGCTGTGATGCTGGGAGTCTTTTGCCTTTCACTTTGTTTTTTCCTGACTTGGCTGCTACAACCTGATTATGATATTTACGGCATCATCAGCGTTTTCATTTTTTACTTTTTCGACAGTAATGGGCGACGAATTCATGAAGCGGAGCTGAGCAGCGAGATCGCGCCTGATACGGATAGCGTTTCGCGCTCTTACATGCCGATGTTTCTCGTTTTTCTCATTTATAATCTACTGATGTCCATCAACAATTTATACGACAATATCTCTGTGCCTTATTCGTTCCTGCAAGCCTTTTCGAGTTTTGCCGTGCCGCTTTTCCCCTTGGCTTTTACGGGTCAGCGCCCGGGTTTTTTGGCAAAATACGCCTTCTACTTCTTTTATCCGCTGCACATTGTGCTCCTGGTCGTTTTGCGACATTTTCTTATTTGACAAGGGCGGTCTTCTTGGCTAAAATTCCTTTGTTGCCGCCTGCGTAGCTCAGTTGGTAGAGCAGCTGATTTGTAATCAGCAGGTCAGGGGTTCAAGTCCGTTCGCAGGCTCCAATAACAAAACCCTGTAGCGCCCTATTGATGGGAGTTGCAGGGTTTTTGCCTGTCTATAACTGGCACATCAATAAAAAGAACTGCCTCAGCGTGATCGTGAAGCAGCTCGATTTTCATTTGGTATTTCTGGACAATTACTTGCGGTTCTTGGAAACCTTGTTGACTTTGTCCTTTAAGCCCTTACCGGCTTTGAATGCGGGCGCTTTTGAAGCGGGGATCTTGATGACTTCTTTGGTCGCAGGGTTTCTGCCGTTACGGGCTGCACGTTTACGAGTTTCAAAAGTACCGAAGCCTACGAGTACGACTTTGTCTTCTTTAACTAATGCAGAGGTAATGCTTTCGAGCACAGCATTTACAGCACTTTCGCTGTCTTTTTTGCTTAAACCGGCTAGCTTTGCAACGGAATCTACAAGTTCACTTTTATTCATTGAAAATTGCCTCCTAAGGATTTATTGACGTTGTACATTATGCTTTTACGCCTTTGCCTTGTCAAGCAAAAACTGACGCAAAGCCTGTAAAAAAGGCAATTTCCAAGTTTTTCGCACTATTTTTGTAGCTTTTTCCTAAGACCATTAGTCAAGTTCGCTTTTCTCTTCATTTGGCCTATGCAATCGCTTTGTCATCTCATCAACTAGGAAATGAATCAGGTTGGAGTTACCCAGCTTAAGTTGGGATACTTTCGCCGCATAACGAATGACACGGTCGACTTGCTGTGCTTTGATATTAAAATGCCTCGCCGCCAAGGGATAAAGGTACTTCCCCAAAGGTGCGATTCTTTCTTCATGTTCATAGGCATAGGGCAAAAGGTACTGTAATACCGCCGTGCCGCGATGCCGTTTATTGAAGCCGAATTCCTCGAGCAAGGCAATGACCAAGCGTTTGATATGGCGCCGCGAGCTTCGCTCCGTCGCTTTCTCTTTGCTTTCAGAACTGCCACTCGCTTTGGGATTCAAGTGACTAATGGTATGCGCGGCTTTATACATATTCTGCCTACCGTCAATTAAATAATTGAGTTTACCGGCGGTATCCATAAAACCAAGATAGCCCTGCCTTTTCATCAGCTCCTGCATTTTACCCAGCAGATCACGGTCACTGACGACGACATAGAAGCCCGTCTGAACCACCCCTTGTGTTTGTTGGATTTTACCAAACTCAATACTGTCCAAAGCCTGACACCCCCTTTGCCAACATTATCAAAGTAAAGTGTCAAGACAGCAATCGGATATATGCGAACTCAGTCAAATAGTGGGAATACGAATTATTAGGGCAAAACGAACTGCCGTAAGGCACGGGCCACACCTGAAACGGTATTTGGAGGCGCGAGCAGATGAGCCGCCGCTTTCGCCAGAACAGAACCGTTACTCATGGCGAAGCCCAAACCGGCTTCACTGAGCATGCTGACATCGTTGTCATTATCACCGAAAACGCAGATTTGCTCTTTGCTCAGATGATAGTGTTTAGCCAGCCATTTGATGGCGTTGCCCTTGGTTTGCATGGGAGGGGCGATATCAAGGTTATTAAACATCGAAGACACCGCTATCAGATTCGTCTCAGCGGCTGCAAACTCGCGGCAAGCGACGATTTTTTCTGGGTTCTCACTGTGCAAATAGATTTTACAAACGCGCTCGGCAATTTGGGCAGTGTGGTGCACAAAATCAAACTTCGTAATCTGACAGGGCTTCGAGTCATAGTGGGCGGCTAAAATGTTGTAATCCTCATAGACCACCACACGCTCAGACTGCGGCGGATAAAAGACTTCATCCGTATCGTAGACCATAAAATCCATGCCCAGTTTTATGGCAAAATCCACCATGCGCAGGACCATCTCCGGCGCCATGCGTTTCAGATGCAGAATTTCATGAGTGAGGCCACTGCGAATCAGCGCACCGTTACAGCTGATAATCGGACTGTCCAGAGCCAACTCCTCGATATATATCTTGGTCTGGCAGTCCAACCTGCCGGTGGCAAAAGTGAAATGAATGCCTGCTTCCTGCAGAGCGTGGATGGCAGCGATGTTGTCGGCACCGATCTCGTTGTATTGGTTCAGCAACGTGCCGTCCAAGTCCGTCACAACCAGACGTATCGGACTCTTATAAGTATCGCGCGGCGTTGCCGTTGGCGCTCCTGACATCCTTTGCTTCCCCCTTACCTGCTTTTTTCGATTTCAGCGATGTTAATAATATACTTTCGCCTGGGCGTGTAGGAAATATTGTAACTCTTTCCCAAATCAAATTCGACCGTAAAAGGATTGCAGTGATAGACCTCACCGGCTTCCGTTTTTAATAAACCGGGCAAAGCTTGGCGGCTGGCCACCGTCACTTGCTTAAACGAATAAGCATTACGCAGCACCGCGAGACTGTCTAAAACAAAAGGTGCCGTCGACAATAAGCCAAAAACAAGCAAAACCAAAGCAATGATACTGGGAAAGAAAACCTGAATCGGTCTCTTGCAACTTTCCTTCCGATAATGTTTATGCGCACGCAAGAGCAGAATCAGGAGAATCGCCGCGATGGCAAAAGACAGCAAACTTCTCACAATAAAATATCCCACTATGCCTCTCCGATCATGGCCCTAAGTTCAGCTTCACTCAGGCTGGGTATGCCTAAAGCGGCAGCCTTCGTCGCCTTGCTACCGGCGTCTTCACCGAGTAAAAGGTAGTTCGTTTTTTTACTGACCGACGAGCTAACCGTACCGCCTGCTTTACGGATCAGCGCTTCGGCTTCGTCGCGGCTCAAGCTTGGCAGGCGCCCGGTAATAACGAAACTGAGCCCGGCCAATTCCGCCGTCTGTGCCACGCTTTGATTTTGTTGCGGATTAAGGCCCAAGGCTTGCAGATCGGCCAAGAGCCTGCGATTACCCTCATTGGCAAAATACGTCAATATCGATTGCGCGCTGATGGCGCCAATCTCGTCTGTGTTTTGTAAGCTCTCCGCATCAGCCGCAGCCAAAGCACCAATGCTGCCATACTTTGCCGCTAGGCTACGTGCTGCAGCGGCACCGATATGTAAAATACCCAGCGCAGCAATGAATTTGGCCAAGTCGGCATTTTTGGATTTTTCGATGGAAGTTAGTAGCTTATTAACCGAGGTTTCTTTAAAACCGGCCAATTGCAAAATAAGGTCCCGCTTATCAGCCAGTCGGTAAATATCTGTAATGTTGTTGAGCCAGCCCATTGCATTGAACTGTTCCAGGGTCCTCACACCGAGTCCTTCGATGTTCATGTTGTCCCGGCTCACGAAGTGTTCCAGATGGCGCAGATTCTGGGCCGGGCAATTGGCGCCGGTACAATAGCTGGCCGCTTCCCCTGCAACCCGCTCCACGACGGAAGCACAAATCGGGCAGTATTGCGGCATTTCATAAGGCAGAGACTGACTGTCACGCTTGCCCAAATTGACGCCCAAAACGGCAGGAATCACGTCTCCGGCTTTATGGATGTATACGTAATCACCGATGCGGATGTCCTTGTCTTTAATATAGTCTTCATTATGTAAGGTCGCTTTGGCAATGGTGCTACCTGCGACCAACACCGGTTCCAAAATGGCTAAAGGTGTCAGCTTGCCCGTTCTTCCCACTTGAATTTCAATATTGTTGAGACGCGTTTCTTTGATTTCCGGCGGATACTTATAGGCGCCGGCCCAACGCGGTGTTTTACTGGTTTCGCCCAAGTAAGCACGGGCCGCCAAGGAATTCACTTTCACCACCGCACCATCGATGCCGTAGGGTAAAGTACTGCGTCTTTGTTCGATGTCGCTCACGGCAGTCATAACTGAAAGCTCATTGGCTGCGCAGGGATAATACTTAATCAAAGGAAAAGATTGGGCAGCCAGAAACTCCAGACTTTCTATATGAGTATTAAAAACCTTGCCGCTGCAAGCCTGCACATTAAAGACAAAATAATTCAGACCGCGTTGCCGGGTAATTTCCGGATCAAGTTGACGCAGACTGCCGGCTGCAGCATTGCGCGGATTGGCAAAAAGCTTCTCACCGCGTCGCGCCTGCTCTTCGTTAAGAGCGTTAAAACTGGCTTCCGTCATATAGACTTCCGCCCGCACTTCCAGCTCTGCCACAGCTTCACTGAGTTCTAATGGTAAATCCTTAAAACTGAGCATGTTTTCAGTGATGTCCTCACCAATATGCCCATCGCCGCGCGTTGAGGCTCGCCAAAATTTTCCATTGCGATATTCTAGAGAAACGGACAAACCGTCGATTTTCTCTTCGACACAAAAAACAGGTTCGGCCAAAAACTGCCCGTCGCCGCTCTCAGCTAAGCTTTTCACCACTCGATTAATGAATCCGGCCAGCTCTGCAGCACTGAAGTAGTCCTGCAGGCTTTGCATCGGCACCTCATGCAGCACTTTTTTCATTTCGCGGCGAACGGCTCCACCCACGATTTGTGAGGGTGAATCTGCTTTTTGCCACTCCGGATGACGTGCTTCCAAGTCTTCCAATTCGCGCAGTAAAATATCGTACTCAAAATCTGAAATCGTCGGTGCATCCTGCTCGTAATAACGAATGTTATGCGCTTGGATTTCTTTTTTTAATGCGATGTAGCGCTCTTGCTCCGAAACAGCCATGCTGTCCTCCGTCGGATTACTCTTCGATTGAATAAGGGTCTGTCTCTTCCAATACTTCTTTGAGAATAGCCATCTCTTCACCGGTCAAGCCAATGCCTTTGGACATTTTTTCGTGTTCGGGCGACCAATCACGCAAGTCCCATTTTGCTTTGCCGTCGTTCCAGGAAACCACATTGAGCTCGCGGTTCCAACCGGATTTATTGGTGCTGAGGACCGCGATGTGTTTTTTAATTTCGAATTTAATTTCTTTTGCCGCCATGAGAGACTCCTTTAATTTTTCTTGCTTAACCTTAAGCAAAGTTTCGCGCCTTGTAAAGTCTTAAGCGAAGAAAGCCCGGCTTGTGCTAAGATTAAGTTAAGAAAAGGGGGACGCAAATTATGCTTAGAATCCATGGGGCTGAGGTCTATACCGAAGCATTTAATTTTCAGCGTTTGGACTTAATTGTGGAGGGCCAAAAGGTCAAGGCGCTGCTTCCGCCCGAATCGGCCATCGCGCCGGGTACGGATTGCATTGAAGCCAAAGGTTTGAAAATCATCCCCGGCATGATCGATGTGCACATCCACGGTGCCATGGGTTTCGATACCATGGAAGCCAGCCGCGATGCTTTGGAGAGTATCAGCATGTACTTGGCCAAATTGGGTGTCACCTCCTTCTTACCCACTACGATGACTACCCCTGTCGAAGAATTGGAAGCGGTTTTTCGCTTAACTCCTGAATTATCAGGCGCCAGAATGCTGGGCTTCAATATGGAAGGTCCTTTCATCAATGTGGATAAACGCGGGGCTCACCGCGCCGAAGAAGTGCGTAAGCCCGATATCGATGATTTTAGAAAGTACCTGGCACTGGCCAAGGTTAAGATTGTTACGCTGGCACCTGAAACCGAAGGGGCCATGTCGTTTATTGAGACTTTTGCCAAAGATACGGTCATTTCTCTGGGGCATACCGCGGCCACTTATGACATCGCGGCGGAAGCCATCGGCAGAGGTGCGGCCAGCATCACACATACCTTTAATGCCATGCCTCCCCTGCTGCACCGTGATCCGGGTGTGATTGGGGCGGCGGCACGATTCGGGACTTTTGCCGAAATCATCTGCGACGGTGTCCATGTGCATCCTGCCGTCATTTTCTGTGCGTATAAGCTCTTTGGTAAAGAGAAACTGATTCTGGTTTCCGATTCGATGCGCGCGGCCGGTTTGGGCGATGGCTCCTATGACTTGGGCGGCCAAATCATGCAGGTCAAGGACAGCGTGGCGAGGACTGCTGACGGCGCTCTGGCCGGTTCCACTTCCAATATTTGGTCCGGTTTAAAACATGCGGTGCAGTTTGGCATTCCGCTGAGCGACGCGGTGCGTATGGTCACTTATAATCCGGCGCAACTGATTGACGAAGGTCATCGCAAAGGACAGCTTAAAACAGGCATGGATGCTGATTTCGTGCTCTTTGATGAGCAGTTGAATATAAAAGATGTCTATATCGGCGGGCAAAAACTCAAGTTCGAGACTGGGGTGTAATCCGGCTTATGCTTTGGACCATCATCGGTATACTACTCGTTATCGCGCTGATTCAGGGCCTGATTGAGCCCTTTATTATCCGCACGACATACCAGCTTTATCCTTTGGATGAAACAGCTAGGGCGAAACTGCAGCGCCGCCGGACATTTAACCCGCGCACGATTTTCAAAAAGCTGCCTGAGATAGAAAAAGGGCGTCTACGTCTGCTCTTTTTTTCGGACTTGCATATTCAGTTTTTTGTCGTTCCTAAAGCGTACTTTATCAAGCGACTGCTTGACACACAACCCGATCTGCTGATTTTTGGCGGAGATTTAATCTCCAAAGAGTTCCAGGGTAGAAAAGGTTTGAAGTTCCTCAATGCTTTGGCAAAAGCCGCGGCCAAACGCTCCATTCCCCTCTTTGTGGTCAAAGGAAATCATGATAAAGGGATTAAGGATGAGGATTTTGCCAAAACCGGTGCATGTTTGCTGAAGAACAGTGGGATCAGATTAAAGTTCAAAAAGACTTTTCAAAAGAGTGCAGCGGCTGCGCAAGAGCGTGAGTATCTGCTCTACGGTTTGGATGACAGAAGAACTGGGCATCCGGACATGCAAGCGGCTATAAAGCAGAACGCTTTAACTCACCCGGACGTCTACAATATCAGTTTCACCCATTCGCGCTTGCGCTTTGAATTGCTAGATGATTCCGCAGGGGGCACAGAGCTGCGGCGTCTGGTCGTGGCGCATAACCCGGACACCGTCTTGGGGCTGAGTGCTGACGATGCGGACTATTTTTTCTCGGGTCATTTTCATGGTGGGCAAATTCGCATGCCCTTCCGCTTAGAATTCAAGTCCCTGCGCGGGGAGCAGTTGAGCCAAGAAAAGTACTATAACGGTGTTTTTCTGAAAAACGGCATCGTCTCCTTCATCTCGCGTGGGGTGGGCTGCGTGCTCTTTCCCCTGCGCTTCTTTTCCCTACCTGAAATCACCGTTTTTGATATTGATTGATTGCTTCGTGAGTGAAGCGGCAGGCAATGGGTAATCTGTGACACTGCTGGGGTTTGCTCGTCGCGCAGCTTGGGCCGCTGCGACTCCGCTTATGAAATCAGTCGTCGCGTTGCCTGGGCGGTTGCGACACCTCCGAATAATCAGCCGATTCGTTAGATCACTGAAAATCCGACAAAATTTTCGATAATCCAAGCCGAAACCTTTATAAAAGCCTGAAAGTGAAGTCAGATACCAAAAATACCGTAAGTATTTTCGATAATCCAAGCGGCAGGAAATTTGAAATTGGATTAGTGTAAAAAGTGTCGATCAGAGCCGCAAACGACGCGTTTAAAGCCCCAAATTATCGCAGTGACTTGGATTTGCGCAATTTTTGCCATTAAGTACATACGGCAAGCTATATCCAAGAAAATGCTGTTAGCGCTCGGAGAAACCTGGCGAAAATGGCCAAACAAAAAGAGGCTGTCTCGCCGGCACCATAGGTACGAGTGAGACAGCACTCAATATTGATTAAAAACGTTATTACTTATGCTTTACCGTCACAACCCAAGACGTTGACAATCTTTCTGGCAACCATCTGCTTGATATTCTCGCGTGCGGGTTTCAGATATTGACGCGGGTCAAAGTGGGAAGGATTTTCGGCAAAATACTTGCGAATCGTACCGGTCATGGCCAAACGCAGGTCAGAGTCGATGTTAATCTTGCAGACCGCGGATTTCGCTGCTTCACGTAACATATCTTCGGGAATACCGATGGCGTCAGCCATCTTACCGCCATATTGGTTGATCATTTCCACATACTCGGGGATAACGGAGGAAGCACCGTGTAAAACAATGGGAAAGCCCGGTAAACGTCTGCTGACTTCTTCCAGAATATCAAAGCGCAGTTGTGGTTTCTGGCCCGGTTTGAACTTGAATGCGCCGTGGCTGGTACCGATAGCGATAGCTAAGGAGTCAACGCCGGTTCTAGTCACAAAGTCTTCGACTTGATCGGGTTGGGTGTAGGAAGCTTCTTCTGCGCTGACAACTACGTCATCTTCCACACCTTCCAAACGTCCCAATTCACCTTCAACCACAACACCGTGGGCGTGTGCATATTCAACGACCTGTTTGGTCAGTTTAATGTTGTCTTCATAGCTGTGATGTGAACCGTCAATCATGACCGAGGTAAAACCACCATCGATACAGCTCTTGCAAAGCTCAAAGGTATCACCGTGGTCGAGATGTAAGGCGATAGGCAGATCCGTTTCGATAAGTGCCGCTTCAACCAATTTGGTCAGGTAGGTATGGTTCGCGTACTTACGTGCTCCCGAAGAAACCTGGAGTATCAGTGGGGCGTTCAGTTCTTTACCGGCTTCGGTAATTCCTTGAATAATCTCCATGTTGTTAACATTAAAAGCACCGATGGCGTAACCGCCTTCATAAGCTTTCTTGAACATTTCGGTCGTCGTTACTAAAGGCATAAAAAATCTCCTTATTTATCTTTCGTCCTCTCCTGCGAAGCAGGCTCAGCCAATCTTTACTGAATAAATTCTAGTCCTTCGTATAGCTTTAGTCAAACATTCAGGGAATCAAAACGAGCCTGTAATTGTTCCTCTAGGGCTTGCTGTTTTTCGAGTTTGGCGCGCTCCGCATCGACCACTGCAGCCGGTGCTTTGGCGACAAAAGCCTGGTTTTCCAGTTTGCTTTGGAGTCGTTCAATCGATGTTTTTACCTGTTCCAGTTCTTTGGCTATGCGCGCCTTCTCCAGCTCTAAATCGAGCAGCTCTTCAAGAGGAATATATAAGCTTCCATCGGCCATGACCGCCGAAACGGCATTCGCCGAAATGCCCTCTTTATCCGTTTGGACTTGCAGTTTTTCTATGCCTGCCAAGCGCTCCAAGTAATCTTGACCTTCGCTGAACAGCTTTTTAAAATTCTCGTTTTCCGAAACAACACTTAAAGAGACTTTCTTGGAAGGAGCCACTCCGAGTTCCGTACGGATATTGCGCACTTGCCGCACCGCTTCCATCAAGCTTGTCATATCGGAAACCGCGGCCTCATCATAACTCAGAGTTGCGGGGTCGGGCCATGCACAGAGCATCAAACTGGGCTCCGCTCCGGGCAGATATTCGTAGAGTGCCTCGGTGAAAAAGGGCATGAAGGGATGTAGCAGCTTAAGTGAACTTTTTAAGACCTCTAGAAGGATTGCTCGGGCTTCCAGGCTGGCCGGTAAATGACGGTCACGCAAACGCGGCTTGACCATCTCGATATACCAGTCACAGAAAGACTCCCAGATAAAGCTGTTGACTTTTGCCAAGGCTAAACCAAACTCGTACTTTTCGAGATTGTGGGTCACTTCTTCTATGGTTTGCTTCAGTTTGGAAAGTATCCAACGGTCTTCCATGCGCAGTTGTTTCTCATCAAATGCGCTGAAGTCTTCGTCCTCGTCCAGGTTCATCAACACGAAACGGGCGGCATTCCAAACTTTATTGATAAAAGCACTGCCGGCTTTGACCTTTTCATCGCGGAAGCGCTGGTCGTTCCCAGGCGCATTGCCGTCAATCAAGGCGTAGCGCAAAGCATCAGCTCCGGACTCATCGATGATTTCCAAAGGATCTATGCCGTTATTTAGGGACTTGGACATCTTCCGTCCTTCGGCATCGCGCACGATGCCATTGAAATAAACCGTATGAAAGGGCGTCTCACCCATTTGCTCGATACCGGAGAAAATCATCCGAGCAACCCAGAAAAAGATAATGTCAGGACCGGTAACCAGGGTATCGGTGGGATAAAAATAATCCAAATCGGGTGTTTGTTCAGGCCAACCCAAGGTGCTAAACGGCCAAAGTGCCGAACTGAACCAGGTATCCAGCGTGTCGGGATCCTGAGTTAGGGCACTGCTTTGGCAATGAGGGCAAGACGCAGGCTTTTCTTTGGCAATGACTAGCTCATGGCAAGCATCACAGTAATAGGCAGGGATACGGTGACCCCACCACAGTTGTCGCGAAATACACCAATCTTGGATGTTTAGCATCCAATTGTAGTAGGTCTTGTCAAAACGTTCGGGTATAAAGGCGGTTTTGCCGTTGCGCACGACCTCAATGGCGGGCTGGGCCAGCTCTTGCATGGCCACAAACCATTGCAATGAGAGTTTCGGTTCAATCGTTGTAGAACAACGGTAGCAAGTGCCGACGTTATGGGTATAGGCTTCCGTTTTTAGCAAAAAGCCCTGGGCTTCCAGCTCAGCGACAATGGCTTTCCTGGCTTCCTTGATGTTCAGGCCTTCGAACTTCCCGCCGTGTTCATTGACATGACCGTCATCCGTCAGCACATCTAATATCTCTAATTGATGGCGTTGCGCTACCGCATAGTCATTCGGGTCATGAGCCGGTGTGATTTTAACGACACCCGTGCCGAATTCCGTTTCAACATAATGATCCGCAACCACGGGAATGGCTTTGTTGACGATGGGCAAAATGACATGTTGACCGATAATCGCAGTGTAGCGCTCATCTTCAGGGTTCACGGCAACCGCGGTATCACCCAGCATGGTTTCCGGTCTGGTCGTCGCCACGACCACTTCGCCCTGTCCGTTTTCTAATGGATAACGAATATGCCAGAGGTGGCTGTGCTGCTCCTCGTGCTCCACTTCCGCGTCGGATATGGTGGTTAAACAGTGCGGGCACCAGTTGACCATTTTTTTGCCACGATAAATGAGACCCTTCTCATAAAGCCTGACAAAGACCTCATTGACGGCGTTCGAACAGCCTTCATCCATGGTGAAACGTTCGCGTTCCCAATCACAGGAACTGCCCAGTCGTTTGAGTTGCTCAACAATGCGACCGCCATACTGTTCCCGCCACGCCCAGGCACGTTCCAAAAATTTTTCACGACCCAAATCTTCTTTGTTGATGCCCTCTTCACGCAGCGTTTCAACAATCTTGGCTTCCGTTGCAATAGAAGCATGGTCGGTTCCGGGCTGCCACAAGGCTTCATAGCCTTGCATGCGGCGCCAGCGAATAATGATATCCTGGATGCTGTTATTCAGAGCATGGCCCATGTGCAGCTGGCCGGTAATATTGGGCGGCGGCATTACAATTGTAAAGGGCTTCTTTTCCGGATTGACCCGAGCCCTAAAACTGCCGGCATCCAACCACTTTTTATATATTCTGTTTTCTGCTGTCGCGGGAATAAAATTCTTTTCCATCTGATCCAGCTTATTCATTCTTCATTTCCTCCACCCTCAAGGTATCCCGGTTATTTTAGCGCACTTGCCGCCCTGCGTCACTTGATACTAGGCAGCTCATCAAAACAAAGAGATTTTTGGCAAAATAAATGCCCGACATGCACTGCCGGGCACTTCAGATTTGGTAAGTCCTTAGCTTAGAGCAGTGCAGCCGCTTCCTTATCCAGTAAAACGGTAACGTTAGGGTGCACTTGCAAAATAGAAGCTTGGCATTGGGGATCGATATTGCCCTGAATCATGTCACGGACTGCTTCAGCTTTGTTTCTGCCGGTCGCAACCAGAAGTATTTTATAAGCGTCCATGATAGTACCGATACCCATACTCAAAGCTTGGCGCGGGACATCGGCGGCAGCCTCAAAGAAACGGGCGTTGGCTTCGATGGTATCCTCGGTTAGGTCGACCAAGTGAGTGGCACGCTCGAAAACGGCACCCGGCTCGTTAAAGCCAATGTGGCCGTTTCTGCCGATACCCAAAAGCTGTAAGTCGACACCGCCGGCTTCGGCGATGGCTTCTTCATAGGCGTGACATTCTTCGGTCGGGTCTTCTGCATCACCGTTCGGCAGGTGTATGTTTTCGACAGGAAGATTGACCTTGGAGAAAAGGTTTTCCATCATAAAATAGTAGTAGCTTTGATTGTGGTCGCGGCTGATGCCATAGTATTCATCTAAATTAAAGGTGGTGGCATCTCCGAAAGAAATGACGCCTTCTTCGTACAGTCTCACCAATTCCGCATAAACACCTAAGGGTGTGCTGCCTGTTGCAAAACCTAAAACGGATTCCGGCTCATCTAAAAGCTGGGTTGCAATCAGTGCTGCACCGGCTTGAGCGACTTGTCTTTCGTTATCGAAAACTTGAATAACCATGGTATTCCTCCACTCCTCATACTGCGTTTCTGACACAGCAAAACAGCGCTATGTCTCCACCCACTTTACATTTCTTGCCTCTGAATTACAAGACTGAAAAGAGCGATTCACACAGAACCGTGCGGGCAAAAGCCTCCCTTAGCGCAGTTCCGCGATGGTTACACCGCTGTCCCCTTCACCAAAACCCGCAATTCTGGAGCGCTTGACCCGTTTGTCACGCTTTACAAAATCAGCCACGGCCTTGCGCAAGACCCCTGTGCCCTTGCCATGAACAATGCGCACACTTTGGGCACCCGCCAATACCGCATCGTCGAGAAAACGGTCAAGATTGGCTATGGCTTCGTCCGAAGTTTGGCCAAGCAATTTCAGTTCCGCGTGAAAGTTTTGCCGACGTTGACTGACCAATTTCTGATGTGATTTGTTCTTGCTCTCGGGTAAAGCATCGCGCAATGCCTGCGGTGCAGCGGCGGCCGGTAATAGTGTGTTGGCTTTGACTTGGAGTTTGAGTGCCCCGCTTTGCAAGCTGACCATGGACTTATTGTCCACTTTATTCATCGCCTTGCCAATCAAGTTGAGGCTCGGCGCGTAGTAGTATTGGCCTTCCTCAATATCTTCCGCTTTAAGAGTGTCTCCACCTTTATTCAAAGTAGCCCTGCCGATGGCCGATTCGACTTCACCATGCCTACGTTTAACGGAATGGCGCAGACTTTCACCGATTTTCTTGGCTTGCTCCAAGTCACCGGCAGCCATCAGTTCCTTGATTTCGTCCAGATAAGCATCGATTATTTCCAACTCTTCTTCCAGTTCGCTGCGTGACTCTTCACGAGCCTTGGCTAAAATACCTGCCTTATTCTCTTTGAGCTTGTCTTTCTCGCTGGTAATTTCAGCCAGTTGCTGTTTGTATTGCCTGCGCTCGGCCTCGGCACTCTCACGTTCGCGCAGCGCCAGCGTTTTGTTATACTCAATCTCTTTTATCAGGTCTTCAAACTGCATATTGGACTGGCTGATTTGCCCGCGCGCCACTTCAATGATTTCATCACTCAGCCCCAGTTTTTGGGAAATGATAAACGCATTACTGACACCCGGCACCCCGATCAGCAGACGGTAGGTCGGTTGCAGGGTTTCGGTATCAAACTCACAGCAGGCATTTTCCACACCGGCCGTTTGAATGGCGTAGGCTTTGAGCTCTTTATAGTGCGTCGTCGCCATGGTCACCGCACCTTTTTTGGCAAAATAATCCAAAAGCGCTACAGCCAGGGCAGCCCCCTCTGTTGGGTCTGTCCCGGAACCCAATTCATCGAGCAGCACCAGGCTTCTTTCAGTGACGTCCTGGCTGATTTCAACCAGATGGCGCATGTGCGCCGAGAAAGTTGACAGATTTTGTTCGATGCTTTGTTCATCGCCGATATCAGCCAAAACCGCCTCGAAAACACCAACTTGCGAGAGTTCGCGCGCAGGGATATGCAAGCCGGCTTGCGCCATCAGCGTCAGTAAGCCCAGCGTTTTTAGGGCGACGGTTTTGCCACCTGTATTGGGGCCTGTTATGACCAAAGTTTTGAAATCGCCGCCGATATGCAAATCAATGGGTACCACTTTCTCATCCGGAATTAAGGGATGTCTGGCCTGGCGCAATTCGGTATAGCCACGCTCGTTAAGTACCGGGCGAGTCGCCTTCATTTTCGTCGCCAGTCGTCCCTTGGCAAAAGCAAAATCCAGCTGTTCCAAAATCGCGGCATCACTCGTCAGTGTCGTGCTTTCCTCCGCCACTTCCGCAGAAAAAGCAGCCAGAATCCGCTCGATTTCATCGCGTTCCTCGGCTGCCAACTCACGCAATTTATTGTTTGCCGTCACCACAGCCATAGGTTCAATAAACAGGGTGGCACCTGAACCGGAAGCGTCGTGTACAACCCCGGGTACTTGGGCTCTAAATTCAGCCTTAACCGGCAAAACGTAGCGCCCCTGCCTTTGCGTGATGATGTTGTCCTGAAGATACTTCGACTGTTTGCGCAAAATATCTTCCAATGATGATTTGATGGAATTTTGCACATTGCGTTGTTTGCGACGAATACTGGAAAGAGCCGGGCTGGCCTCATCCGCCACTTCCTCTTCACTGATAATGGCCTGGTCAATGCGCGCTGCAAAAGCACTGAGCGGCAGCAACTGCGTCATCAGCTGATAAAGTACATTTTCACCCGGTCCCGCCTCTGGTACAAACTTTTTCAGGCGCTCGGCCGCCTTTAAAAAAGAGGCGATTTGCAGGAGTTCGGCACAGTTGAGCGAAGCACCATGCTCAGCTCTTTTAACGGATGAAGTAATGTCATGTAGGCCGTAGAGGGGCGGGCTGCCTTTGCTCAATAGGATGGCCTCGGCAGCGGCGGTTTCATTTTGCCATTCTTCGATTTCTGCAGCATCCAGAGATGGGAGCAAGCCGGCGGCGCGTCTTTTACCCATCTGCGAAACGGCTAACTGTTCCAATTCCGCGATAATCTTGTCATATTCCAGTGTTCTCAGGTCATTCTCTTTCACGGGTTTTCCTCAAATAGGTCGAAAGGTAATAAAAAAAGGCGGCAAGGGCCAAGACGGCGGGCAAAATAAAAATATAGTTGGACCAGAACACCAGTTCCTGAGGCAAGATTAATACTAGCGCAAAGCAAATCACCCAGGCAAAAGTCGCCACCTTACCGATAATCGACGAGCTCACCACATACTTCTGCTTCAACAAAAGCAATGCCCCCAGGGCCATCAGCACTTCTTTCAAAAAAATAAATATCGGCACCCACAAAGGCATGCGACCAACGATATAAAGCATCACCGCGGTCGTAAACTGAAATATCTTGTCTACTGCCGGATCAAATAGCTTCCCCAGGTCCGAGATTTGATTAAAGCGGCGCGCAATAAAGCCGTCCAATAGATCGGTCAGCCAAATCAGGAGAAACAAGGTTAAAGCCACGAACGGATGTCGGTCAATCGTATAAATGAAATAGGACATCACCGGTACCATCAGCAGCCTGATCAAGGTGAGAATATTCGGTATCGTGACTTGGTCCCGCCAGTTTATCTTTGTTTTTGACACGTCAACCCTTTCCGGCCTTATTGTGTAGTCTTATAACGCAATTATTTTTGCTTGTTCATATTCTTCGGCACTGATGGTCTTTGTCATGCTCACCGCTTCGTCGATATCTAAATCGCTGATGGTATTGCCCTTCATCACCACGATGCGGTTATACCGCCCCTGTAATAGACACTCGACCGCAGTGTGCCCCATACGACTGGCCATCAGTCGATCGCGCAAAGTCGGCGAACCTCCGCGCTGCACATAGCCTAAAGTCGTCGCGTTGGACTCGATACCGGTGGCGTCTTTTATTTGCTTCGCAATCTCCTGGGCGTCACCTGCACCTTCAGCAACGATGACAACATAATGATGTTTGCCTTTGTTGCGGCATTCCAAAAGTCTCTTTACAACGTCCTTGCCAAAATCGAAAGGTATTTCAGGCAAAAGTATCACTTCCGCCCCAGTCGCAATCCCGACGTTCAAGGCAATATAACCGGCTTTTCTGCCCATCACTTCAACCACCGAACAGCGCTCGTGGGCAGCGGCCGTATCCTTGATTTTATCGATAGCCTCCATCGCGGTGTTCATCGCCGTATCGTAGCCAATGGTGTAATCCGAACTGGCAATATCATTATCTATCGTCCCCGGAATACCAATCACAGGCAAGCCGGCGTGTGCTAAATCTCTGGCTCCTCTGAAAGAACCATCGCCACCGATCACAACCAAAGCATCCATGTTGAAGACCTTGGCCATCTCTGCAGCCTTCTTCACCCCCTCGGGCGTATTGAAGGTTGTGCTTCTGGCCGTCATCAAGAAGGTACCGCCGCGTTGTAGTTTCTCAGAGACAGAGCGACTGTTAAGTTCGGTGATGTCACCTTTCCACAAACCGTGATAACCGCGCTGCACACCTAAAACGGAGAGTCCGTTGCCGATCGCCGTACGCACCACCGCTCGTATAGCGGCATTCATACCCGGGGCATCGCCGCCCGATGTGAGCACACCGATTTTTTTAAATTCTTTCTTTTCAAGCAGTTCTTCCATACAACACCTCTAGGATGATTTAAAAAGTTTAACTTCATTTTTTCATGAGGATTCAAAGTAAAGTTTGACAATCGCGGCATTTTTTGTCAAGGCAAAAGACTCGCCTCCTACGCCTGTTCAGAGCTCTGTCTTGGCAAGCTGCGGCACGATCTAATTCGGGCTCGTAGACGTCGCGTTGCTGGGGGCTTGCGACTATGCTCCGGAGTCGCCGCATTGCTTGGAGGCTGCGACACCTTTCCGGAGTCGTCGTCAGAATGTGTGTTTTGTGACAATATTTACGAGGATGTGGTTGAAAGCACCCATGGACAGCTGGCGGACGTGTCTAAAGGCTGTTTTCAGCCCACTTTTTACGGGGATGTGGTGGTGGCGAGCACACAATCGTCAAAAGTGTCACAAAATCATGTGTTTGAAATGAGTAGAGACCCTAAAACCACTGAAATGACCACATCACCGAAAATTTTGTCCATTTTTCATTGCTCAGGTAAATACGAATCGTCGCAAGCCAGCCATAGCGCGACTCCGTTTAGACAATCCTTAGATTGGCTGCTCCATACCGCGCACTGAGCACGTCTATCAATTCCGCATCCAGTTTTACCCAGCAAGCCTGAGGCAAATAACGCGCCTCTTCTTCTATATTAAAACGTAAGCGCACCGGTGTTTGGCCGCTAAAATAAGCCAAGGTATTGGTCAATATTCTATAACCTGTATCCAAGACCTGTCCCGGATAGTAGATTTCCAAAACGGGGCCCTGTTCCTGGTGGCTTTCTCCGGAACGCGGCTCCACTACTTGCTCTCTTACAGCTCTGTCTTGGACTGCTGCGCGAAGCGGCTCTGCATAAGAATCGTTTTTCGCTGCATCATAGGGCTCGCTTTGGGCGGAAGCATCACGAAAATTTTCCCCGGGTACCGCATTTGTAGTCGCCATGCGTGCATTTGCCACTCGCGAATATCTGCCAATCTGGTAGCTGGAGCCATTTTCTAAATGTAGCGAGCGATACCCTTCCAAACTGCATTCAGCTGCCTCATTCAGAATAATCCGGGCTTCGCTGTCATCATCGCGCATGGTCAGTTTTCCCGCGATAAAAACGACCTGTCCGGCGTTAAGTAAGTGACCGTACTGTTCTAGACTGCGCGAAAAGACAATGGCCTCAAAACGCGAAAAGAGATCTTCGCACTTGAGTATCGCCATCGCATCACCACGGCGTGTGGTCCTGCGGTCGACATCAATGATTAAGGCAGACATGACGACGTTGCGACCACTGCTCAGACAGTCTTTGAGGGCACTGCCCTCGCCCAGTTCCGCTTCGCTCTCGGACGGGCTGAGGTCGGATGATTTGAATAGCTTTTGCCCTTCAATGACTTCACGGTATTCATCCAAAGGATGTCCGCTGACGTAAAGACCGAGCATGTCCTGCTCCATCTCCAGCAAACGCATTTTTGTAAGTGCAGGTAGGGGCGGATACTCCGGCTCAGCCGCTTCATCTTCAAGCAGCCCAACCTCAAAGAGGCTTTGCTGGCCACTCATGATCTCCACTTTATTGGAGCTGAGTTGGTTAAGATAAATCTCATACACCGCCAGCATTTGATTGCGCGGCACCCCGAAGCAATCCAATGCAGAGGCTTTAATCAGGCTCTCGACCGCCTTCTTGTTCATGCGGATTGCGTGGACACGGCGCAGGAAATCACCGAAACTGGAGAAGAGGCCGTTTTGCTCGCGCTCGTTCACCAAGGCTTCCAAGACCGAGGTCCCGACATTTTTAACGGCACCAAGGGCAAAACGAATGCAGCCCTCCCCTTCCGGGCGAAATTTCACCGCTGAATGATTGACATCCGGGGGCAGAATCTCGATACCCATTTGCCGGGCGGCGTGGGCATAGTTAGCAGCCTGACCCAAGCTGCCTAAGAAACTATTCAGCATCGCGGCCATGAACTCGGTGGGGTAATGCAGTTTCAGCCAGGCAGTCTGGTAAGCAACCACCGCATAACAGGCGGCATGGGCTTTATTGAAGGCATATCCGGCAAAAGCCAGGACATCATTGAAAATCTTACTGGCAATATGTTCCGGTACTCCGCGTTTGATGGCGCCGTCAATCATGGCACCCTGCTCGTCCAAACCACCGTAAATAAAGAGTTGGCGATAACTTTCGATAATCTCCGGTTTTTTCTTGGACATGGCGCGGCGCACATTGTCGGCTTGCCCCATACTGAAACCGGCCAGATCACGCACGATTTGCATCACTTGCTCCTGATAAATAATGACGCCATAAGTCATATTTAAGATGGGTTCCAAGAGCTTGTGGTCGTAGCGAATTTTTGAGCTATTGTGGCGTGAGGCCACATAGCGGCCGATTTCGCTCATCGGTCCGGGGCGGTACAGGGCAACGCCGGCGATAATGTCCTCCAAAGAATCGGGTTTGAGCTGAGTCATAAAACTGGTCATCCCCGCCGATTCAAGTTGGAAAACACCCGCGGTATCGCCTGCGGAAATTAAGTCATAGACTTCTTTTTCATCAAAGGACATCGTATCGAAATCAATCCACAGAGCGCTTTTCTCACGCACCATGTCGCGTGTGTCGCGCAGCACGGTAAGCGTACGCAGACCTAGAAAGTCAAATTTGAGTAGCCCCAGTTTTTCGATATTACCTTTCGCGTACTGGATGACCACGGAATCCTCATTTTTAGACAAAGGGACAAGATCGGTCAGTTCTTCGCTGGCGATAACGACACCTGCGGCATGGGTCGAGGCGTGGCGGGGCATCCCCTCAAGCAGCAAAGCGGTGTCGATAATTTCCTTCGTTTGTGCTTCACTCTCGTAAGCGGCTTTGAGCTCTTTGGAGTTTTCCAAGGCTTTGCTGAGCGTCATGTTCAGCTCAAAAGGGATCATCTTGGCGATGCGGTCTGTATCGGCATACGACACATCCAAGGCGCGGGCAACATCTCGGACCACAGCTTTGGCTGCCAAGGTTCCGAATGTAATGACTTGGGCGACACGTTTTGCCCCATATTTCCGTGTAACGTAGTCGATGACTTCGCCACGTCTCTCATAGCAGAAGTCTGTGTCGAAATCGGGCAGGCTGACGCGCTCGGGATTGAGGAAGCGCTCAAACAGCAGCTTGTAGCGCAACGGATCGAGATTGGTGATGCCCAAAACATAGGCGACCAGGGAAGCTGCACCGGAACCGCGTCCCGGTCCCACCATGATTTCATGCTCTTTTGCGTACCGTATAAAGTCCCAGACAATCAGATAATAATCGGCGTATCCCATGCGGATGATGACATCCAGTTCATGGTCCAGACGTTCTTCGTATGCCGAAACGGAATACTCCGGATCACGGCTAATGGCAAGTCGCGCTTTGAGGGCTTCATGACTGATACGGCGCAGGTAGCTACCGGAATCATGGGCGTCTTCCGGCAGGTCAAAAGCCGGCAGATGAATGTTGCTCATGTCCAATTCAACAGAACAGCGGGCAGCAATGCGCTCCGTATTGGCAATGGCATCCGGGAAGTCCGGGAGTGCGGCAGCCATTTCCGCTGGTGATTTGACATAGAGTTGGTCGGTGCCCATACGCATGCGGTCGGCGTCGGTCATTCTTTTGCCCGTTTGAATACAGAGCAAAATTTCATGAGCTCGCGCATCTTCCTGGCGCAGATAATGACAGTCCGCGGTAGCAACAAGTGAAAGGCCGCATTGATCAGCAATCACGCGTAGCTCGCGGTTGACTTTCTGCTGCTCCAGCATACCGTTAGCCTGAACCTCTAAATAATAATGCTGCGGTCCAAACAGTGCAGCATAGCGTTGAGCTTGTTCCAATGCTCCTTCATTGTCATTCATGCGGATTCGTTGGCTGATCGCACCGTTGAGACAAGAGGAGAGCGCTATCAGTCCTTCATGATGAGCGCTCAGCAACTCAAAATCGATACGCGGGCGATAATAAAAACCCTCGGTAAAACCGGCGCTGACCAGCTTATTCAGATTAATAAGACCTTGCTGGCTTTCGGCCAGGAGCACAAGATGCGAGGTCCTTTTGTCTAAACTCCCGTCTTTGTTGAGACGGCCGTTCTCAGCGACATAGACCTCACAGCCGATAATTGGTTTAACCCCGGCTGCTTTACAAGACTCATAAAAATCAACTACGCCATACATGACCCCGTGGTCCGTGATGGCGCAGCTGTCCATTCCCAATTCTTTGATACGGAGGGGTAGCTGCTTGATGCGGTTTGCCCCATCAAGCAGGCTGTACTCCGTGTGTAAGTGAAGGTGTGTAAAAGGCATTAAGCGTTGTCCAATAAGCTTTCCACTTCGTCTACGATGGCTTTACTGAATGAAGCCAGCTTATCTTTGGCGACCTGGGCATCTTGATCATAAGCCCCGAAGTAGACCTTGATCTTGGGTTCTGTTCCTGAAGGCCTGACGCAGAAAAAATCCAAGCCGTCAAGCTGATAAAGTAAAACATCGGATTCCGGCAAATCCAAGGGACTCACCTCGCCTGTCTTCATATCGGTCACCGTACTTTCCTGTACGTCCAATACGCGCAAAATATCAACATTCGGGAAGCCGCGCATCTTATCGGCACGCAACTTAACCATGGTTTTGGTGATGGCCTCAAGGCCCGCTTTGCCTTCACGTACCAAGGAGTAGGTTTTCTCCTCACCGAAGCCAAAGAGCGCATTGAGCTGTTTCAAATAATCGTTCAGTGTTTTTCCTTCGCTCTTAGCAGTAGCAGCCATCTCAGCCAGTAGCATTGAAGCGACGACCGCATCTTTATCACGCACCGCCGTGCCCGCCAAATAACCAAAGCTTTCTTCAAAGCCAAATTGGAAATGTTTGTCGCCCTGCTCATCATGCAGTTTGATTAGCTCGGCAATCCATTTGAAACCAGTCAGACATTCCATCAGTTCGACTCCATAATGGGCGGCGATTTTTCGCGGTAATTTAGTTGAAACAATGGTGGTGATGACAAAGGAATTTTCAGGCAAAGTGCCTCTGGCTTGCTTGGCACTGAGAATATAATTCATCAGTAGAATACCGATTTCATTGCCGCTCATCACTTGATATGAGCCGTCCTCCTTACGGATACACAGACCTGTACGGTCACCGTCTGGATCAGTAGCGATGACTAAATCCGCTTCCTCTTTCTCTGCCAATGCAATTGCCATAGCCAAGGCGGAGCGTTCTTCCGGATTAGGTGATTTAACGGTGCTGAAGTTGCCATCGGGCAACTCTTGTTCCGGCACCACAATCACATTTTCAAAGCCGATTTCTTTTAAAATGCGTCTAACCGGCTTATTGCCTGTCCCGTGTAGCGGGGTGAAGACAATCTTCATGTCCGCCTGCTCTCTGACTTTGTCCTCGTTGATTGTCAGTTTACGGAGCATGGCCATGTAAGCGTCATCCAGTTCTGGGCCGATATACTCTAGCAAACCTCTATTTAGGGCTTCTTCCTCAGTTATCCAAGACAGGGTACGCGGATCAGTGATCGAGTCCATCTCACGAAGGACTACATCGGCAGCTTCAGGCGGCATCTGCCCACCATCTTCGCCATAGGCTTTGTAGCCGTTATATTTAGCCGGGTTATGACTGGCGGTAACCATGACGCCACCTGCACAGTTGTAGTGCCGTACGGCAAAAGACAACATCGGTGTCGGCCTCAGCTCATCGACCAGACGGACATGTGTCCCGTGGGTGGCAAAAATCAAGGCAGCAATCAATGCGAAATCCGGCGAAAAATTGCGGCAGTCATAGGAAATGACAATCCCACGTTCTTTAGCTTCATCACCGAGCGTATCAATATAACGGGCAAAACCTTCCGTCGCCATGGCCACCGTATAGATATTCATGCGATTCGTTCCGGCACCGAGAATACCCCGTAATCCGGCGGTTCCAAAGGAAAGATTGGTGTAAAAGCGCTCCTCGATTTCCTCTTCGTTATCGGCGATCGCCAATAACTCAGCTCTGGTTTTTTCATCAAAAAAAGGATCAGTCGACCAGAATTGATACAGTTCTTTGCTACGGCTCATAAAATATCCTCCCGAATAAGTAATTAAGACGATGAAGGCTATAAAATTAATCAAATTATAGCATTTTCTTAAGATAAAAAGGGAAAGCCTTGTGCAAGAAATCAGCAAAAGATAATCAAGCTGAGTGAACTATTGCTTTCAAATGGAGTTAGATGATGTTAACCCCAAATTGAGCGATTTTAACCTTGATTTAAAGATGATTTAACATTACATTAGCTTTAGGTTTAACGGCAACAATATCAACAATTTGGGGGACCCATGGATTTTTTTGATATTCTAACCTTAATCGGCGGCCTAGCCATGTTCCTTTACGGCATGGATTTAATGGGTAGCAGTCTCACTTTAATGTCAGGCAGACGATTAAAAAGCATTTTGGAAAACCTCACTTCTAATAAGTTTAAAGGTGTCTTGCTAGGCGCAGGTGTCACGGCGGTCATCCAATCCTCTTCTGGTACGACCGTTATGGTGGTCGGACTGGTCAACTCGGGTATAATGGAGCTCAAGCAAGCGATTGCAGTTATTATGGGTGCCAACATCGGTACCACCATAACTGCTTGGATTCTTAGTTTGGCGGGGCTAGAAAGCAGTAACTTCTTTGTACAGATGCTGAAGCCGACTTCTTTTGCCCCGATTCTCGCGATGCTAGGCATCATCTATTTGCTATTCACTAAGGATGACAAAAAGCATAGTATGGCCAAAATCATGTTGGGTTTTGCCATACTGATGTTTGGCATGGAGACCATGAGCGGGTCAATGAAGCCTTTGGCCAACATGCCGGAGTTCCAGAAGCTCTTTCTACAATTTTCCAATCCCCTGCTCGGTATCTTGGTTGGTGCGGTGCTGACCGCGGTCATTCAAAGCTCTTCAGCTTCAGTAGGTATATTACAAGCCCTTTGCGCAACAGGTTTGGTGCCGCTTTCAGCCGCTATCCCTATTATCATGGGCCAGAACATCGGCACCTGTATCACAGCAGCTTTGGCCGCCATCGGTGCCAAGCGCAGCGCTAAACGAGCTGCCCTAGCGCATCTTTCGTTCAACTTAATTGGAACTTTGTTGTTTACAACACTTTTCTATGCCGGTGACGCCATTTTCCATTTTGCTTTTGTGGATCAGGTCGCCACACCCTTTAGTATTGCAGTGATACACAGTATTTTTAATATCGCTACCACTGCACTATTAATGAATTTCATAGGTGGATTAGAGAACTTGGTGCGAAAACTAATACCCGAGACCGAAGAAGAACGCAACGAGAAAATGAATGTTTTTGACGTTCTGGATGATCGCCTCTTAGATACACCCAGCATCGCCATTGAACAAAGTTCTACCCTTGCGATACAGATGTTTACTTTAGCTCAATCCACCGTTTCTGATGCATTGAGCATCATTCCGCAGTATGATGCTGAACTTTTTGCCAATGTGAAACGAAACGAGAAAAAAGTCGATAAATATCAGGACGCATTGAGCGGCTATATGATCAAAATCGGGATGGAAGAGTTAACCGAAAAAGATAATACCAACTTGACCATCATTCTGAACTGCATTAATGATTTTGAGCGCATGTCAGACCATGCCTTAAATATAGCTGAATCGGCCAAGGATATGCACCGTGACAGCTTATTCTTCTCCCAACAGGCGCAAGACGAGTTGAAAGTCTATTCGGATGCTTTGCAGGAAATTGTACGCATGAGTGTGGCAGCTTTTACCAGCCGTGACCGCACGACAGCTATAAAGGTTGAGCCCTTGGAAGAAGTCATAGACCATTTGCATGAAGCCTTAAAACTGCGTCATATTGAACGGTTACGCAACGGTGAATGCTCAATTGATTTGGGAATGGTATTGACAGACATCACGACCTCAATGGAGCGTATCGCAGATCACTGTTCCAATATCGCAGTTGCTATCATCGAAATCCAACAGGGTGTTTTTGATCCGCACAATTACATCAAGAAGCTGAAAAAGAAAAATAACGTCGAGTTCCAGAAGATGTATGAAGATTATTTCCATCAATATTCACTGCCCGGTGAAGGTCACGGATTTGTAACCGAAGGAGTCAGTACTAAAGAATTAGTCGAAAGCACGGCGGATATCGCAGCCCGCACTTAAAATAGTAACGACATTCACGGTTTACCGTTTTGTAAATAAATAGTTAACAAACTCAGAGCATCCCCTTGGCTTCGATAATGAGGTCGCGCAGCTTCGCTGCCTCCTCAAAGTCCAAGGCTTTGGCTGCTTTGTTCATGTTCTGCTCTGCTTCTTTAATGAGCTTGCGCAGAGCCGTTGGTTTGTAATCACGCAGTTTTTGTCTGATGGCCGCCGCACCCACGCGTTCCGTTGCCAAATCACTGATGAGTCCGTCACCCTGCGTTTCAGCAAGCAGTGCCAGGTCTTCCATTTCCAACTCAGCATAGGTGTCGAGCAAGCCGCGAATTTCTTTCTTGATGCTACGCGGGATGATGCCGTGTTTCTCGTTGTAGGTTTCCTGAATGCCACGGCGACGATTGGTTTCCTGGACAGCTGCCATCATGGCATCCGTCACACTGTCCGCGTACATGATGACTTTGCCGTTGACATTACGCGCGGCACGGCCGATGATTTGAATCAAAGAGGTTTGCGAGCGCAGGAAACCTTGTTTATCGGCATCGAGGATGGCAATCAAAGAGACTTCAGGTAAGTCCAGGCCTTCACGTAGCAGGTTAATACCCACCAGGACATCGAATTTTCCCTTGCGCAAGTCGCGCAACACGGTCAGGCGCTCGTCGTTTTCCAAATCCGAATGCAGATACGAGACCTTTAAGTCGGTATCGGATAAGAAAATGGATAAGTCTTCCGACATTTTTTTCGTCAAAGTCAAAACCAGAGCGCGCTCCCCTTTTGCTTTAACCTGTCTGATTTCTGCCAGCAAATCATCAATCTGGCCGTCCACCGGGTGTATGGCAATTTGCGGATCGACCAAACCGGTCGGACGGATAATCTGTTCCACGACCTGTTCCTGGTGGGCCGCTTCGTAGCGACTGGGTGTGGCGCTGACAAAGATGGTCTGCCCCATGCGCGTCTCAAATTCATCAAATTTTAAGGGACGGTTGTCAAAAGCCGAAGGCAGGCGGAAGCCAAAGTTAACCAAGGACTCTTTTCTGGCGCGATCCCCGTTGTACATGCCCCCGATTTGCGGTACGGATACGTGGGACTCATCTATGAACAGGAGATAATCTTTGGGAAAAAAGTCCAATAAGGTGTAAGGGGCTGTGCCTCTGCCTCGGCCGGCTAAATGTGCAGAGTAATTTTCGATACCCTTGGTAAAGCCTGTTTCAGCCAGCATTTCCAGGTCATAGCGGGTACGTTGCTCCAGGCGGTAGGCTTCCAAAACTTTGCCTTCATCGCGCAATTCAATGAGCCGCTCATCTAACTCTTTTTCGATGCTCTCACGAGCGCGTGTCATTTTTAAATCAGTGGTCGCGTAGTGGCTGGCCGGGAAGATGGAAACATAGTTGCGGGCAGAGATGATTTTGCCGGTGATAAAATCCACTTCATAGATTTTCTCAATTTCATCGTCGAAGAAAGAAATGCGCGTGATGAATTGGTCTTCGGAGGCCGGAATAATATCCAAGGTATCCCCTCGCACGCGAAAGGTGCCTCGTTTGATTTCAAAATCATTGCGTGAATACTGGATGTTAATCAATTCGCGGATGACAGCGTCGCGGTCTTTTTTATCTCCGGGGCGCAGATGCACCATCATGTCCTTATAGTCGACCGGGTCACCCAAACCATAGATACAGGAAACGGAGGCGACGACAATCACATCACGGCGTTCTAATAATGAAGCGGTCGCGGCATGGCGCATCCGGTCAATTTCCTCATTGATGGCCGAATCTTTTTCGATGTAGGTATCAGATGATGGAATATACGCTTCCGGCTGGTAGTAGTCATAGTAACTGACAAAATACTCCACCCGGTTTTCTGGGAAAAAGGCCTTAAATTCGGCACATAACTGCCCGGCCAGGGTCTTGTTGGGCGCCATCACTAAGGCCGGACGCTGCAGTTCCTGTATCACGTTGGCCATGGTGAATGTTTTACCGGAACCGGTCACGCCGAGCAATGTCTGAGCCTTCATCCCGGCGCGTACGCCTGCCACTAACTTAGCGATTGCATCGGGCTGATCACCGGTCGGCTGAAATTCGCTGTTCAGTTTGAACGCAATGTTTTCCATGGACTAATGCAAGCCTTCCTTCTGCTACTGCCTATACCTAACGATGTGGTTATTTAAAGTACGTCACTCCCGCTGCGAAAATTCCTTGATCTTTAACGCCAGGAATGTTTTTAGCCACGCCCTTACCGATACGCTCCGAATGCCCCATTTTACCGAGCACGCGCCCATCAGCTGAGGTGATGCCCTCTATCGCCCATTGTGAGCCATTGGGGTTATAACGTTCGAGCATACTGGCCTGCCCACTCAAGTCAACATATTGCGTGGCAATCTGACCGTTATCTGCCAAGCGCTGCAAGACAGCGGTCGGTGCGACAAAGCGACCCTCACCGTGCGAAACGGCGATGCTGTGTATGCTGCCTACAGGGCTGTTCAGTAACCAAGGTGATCTGTTGCTGGCCACACGGGTATTCACATAATTAGCCACGTGTCGGCCAATCGTATTAAAGGTAAGTGTCGGGCTTTCTTCAGACAAAGTGCTGATTTGGCCATTGGGCAAAAGTCCCAACTTGATTAAGGCTTGGAAGCCGTTACAGATGCCTAGAATCAAACCGTCACGCTCCTCCAATAAAGCGGCCACAGCTTCACTGAGACGTGGATTGCGCAGGACGGCAGCGATGAATTTGCCTGAACCCTCCGGTTCATCACCGGCGCTGAAACCGCCCGGAATCATGAGCATTTGCGCCTGCGTAAGGCGTTTTTCCATTTCCACCAAGCTGGCATGTAGATCTTCCTTGGTTTTATTGCGGAAAACAAAGACGTCCGCTTCTGCCCCGGCCTTAACAAAGGCTGCAGCACTGTCATCTTCACAGTTCGTCCCCGGAAACACGGGGATAAAAACACGCGGCTTCAGCCCTTTCTGCAAGGCAGGTGCGTTTCGTGAGCTGCGCTCGCCGGTCCAATTGAAGGTTTCCGTTTTTTCGCTCTGTGTTTTGCCCGCTTTACTCTCACTTGGAAACACCGCTTCGAGACTGCCCTGCCAAGCCTGCAATGCTTCATCCAGAGCTAAGCTCTCATCACCGTAGCTCAGTAATGCAGCCGAACTGACCTGACCCAGAAGTTCTGCCCCGGCTGCCTTCAAGGCTTGAAGCGTTTCCGGATATTGGGCATCGGAAATGACTTCGACGAGCAGGGCTCCGGGTTGGGGCATGAAATAGTGATCTAAGGGTAACAGAGGATTAAAACTAAAGCCCAGATGCTGGCCGAAGCACTGCTTAACAACAGTTGCCGCAGCGCCGCCTCCTTTGACCGTAGAAATGGCAGCCAGATGGCCCAGTTTCTGCAGTTTGTGACAGAGGTTCAGTTGCCTCTGATATTTATCCGGATCTAGGAAGTAAGCTGCATTCAGGGGTAAAGGGAAGAACATAATGACGCGCCCCGCTTCACTTAAAACCGCAGATTTCACCTGCTCCAGAGGCCTTGTACCCACGGCAAAAGACACCAGGGTTGGCGGTACTTCCAAGTCATTGAAATTGCCCGACATCGAGTCCTTGCCTCCTATTGCAGGGACTTTGAAGTCAAGCTGGGCTTGGAAGGCACCCAACAAGGCTGCCAAGGGCAGTCCCCACTTTTCGGGGCTGTCCGTGCGCGGAAAGTACTCCTGGAAGGTCAATCTAGCCTTGCGTGCCGAACCACCCATGGCGGTCAATTTGGCCAAAGATTGGGCAACGGCGAAATAAGCGCCATGGTAAGGGCTCCAGGACGATAAGTCAGGATCAAATCCGTAACTCATCAGCGAAGCGACAGTGGATTCGCCATCCCACATCGGAATTTTGGCAGCCATCCCCTCTTCCGGCGTCAGCTGATGCATTCCACCAAAGGGTTGCAAGACGGTGCCCGCACCTATGCTGTTATCAAAACGCTCCACCAGGCCTTTTTGTGAACATTCATTCAAAGCAGCAAGACTGTTTTTCAGCCTTGTGGCAAAGCCCAGCCCCTCACCCTTCGGCTTAAAATAGTGCTCCGCCATATTGGGTAAGCTCATTTGAGCTTTGGCACTTTGTGGGGCACCATTAGTGTCAATAAAGCTACGTTCCAAATCAACTATGGTTTTTCCGCGCCACTGCATGCGCATATGGACTTCTTCCGTTACCTCGGCGACGACGCGTGCCTCCAGGTTTTCTTCCGCGGCGGCGGCCATAAACTGTTCCACCACTTCAGGTCTGAGCACTACCGCCATGCGTTCCTGCGATTCAGATATCGCAATTTCCGTGCCGTCTAAGCCGTCATACTTCAAGAGGACCTTGTCTAAATCAATACACACACCGTCCGCTAATTCACCGATAGCCACACACACACCACCGGCACCGAAATCATTACAACGCCTAATCAGTCGCGCAATCTCAGCCCTTCTGAAGAGTCGCTGCAGCGCCCTTTCTGTCGGTGGATTACCTTTTTGTACCTCGGAACCCGAGCGTTCTACCGAATGTTCATCGTGGATTTTGGAAGAGCCTGTTGCCCCGCCGATGCCGTCTCTACCTGTACGACCGCCCAAAAGCACAATCAAATCTCCGGCTTCAGGCGTCTCGCGGACTACCTGATCGGCCGGTGCTGCGGCAATCACGGCGCCGATTTCCATACGCTTAGCCACATAGCCGGGATGGTAAAGCTCAGCAACCTGTCCTGTCGCCAAGCCGATTTGGTTGCCATAAGAGCTGAAACCCGCAGCGGCAGTTGTCGTGATTTTGCGTTGTGGCAATTTGCCCGGCAGAGTATCTTCGAAAGCCTGGCGCGGATCGCCACTGCCGGTCACACGCATCGACTGATAAACGTAAGAACGACCGGATAAAGGATCGCGAATCGCACCGCCCAAGCAGGTGGCTGCACCGCCAAACGGTTCAATCTCCGTGGGATGATTGTGCGTTTCGTTTTTGAACATTAGTAGCATGGGACGAGGATAACCATCGACAGGGACATCGAGCTTAATACTGCAGGCATTGATCTCCTCCGACAAATCGAGGTCTTCCACGTAGCCAGCATTCCGTAGCACTTTGGCACCCAAAGTCGCTATATCCATCAGGCAGACCGGTTTTTCGTGCAAGCGCTCTTGGTAGTAATTGGCGCGCTCGTCCTGATAAAGTTTTAGACTGTCCTGCAGTTTTTCTTTTACAATCTCCTGCAAAGGGTCTTGGCTTTCTGCAATCCTTATCTCACTCAATTCGGTCATAAAGGTCGTATGCCGACAGTGGTCAGACCAGTAGGTGTCCAAAACCTTCACTTCTGTCAGGCTTGGGTTGCGCTCCAAGCCTTGAAAGTATTTTTGTACAAAAAAGAGATCATCGAAGGACATCGCCAATCCCAAACGGCGATGCAGTGCAATCAAAGCTTCACGCGGGGCAGCGATGAAGTCGGTCAGTTGCGGCACGTCCTCCGGTTCCTCCGCGTCACTGCGTAGCGTCTCGGGGATAGCGAGACTCGCCTCGCGCGCTTCAACCGGGTTAATCAAAAAACTACGAATGCGCGAGCGGGCCTCATCATCCAACGCTCCGTTAAAGAGGTAAACCCGCGCACTACTCACCAGTGGGCGCTCGTTCTGCGTGATAATCTGCAGACTTTGTTCGGCAAAATCCTCCCTTTGCTCGTACTGCCCCGGCAAGGCTTCCACCGCCAACACAAAATCCGCATCATGCCATTCCGGCTCAGCCGTAAAAACATAATCAACCGGTGCCTCAGAAAAAATCATGTCTTTCGCGCGTTCCATCTCCTGCGCAGTTAATCCGGCAATATCGTAGCGATTCAGGACACGCACACTCTCCAAGCCGCTTAAACCAAAGTGCTCACGTAAGTCATTCAGTATCCCACCGGCTTCAATGGCAAAATCCGCTTTTTTCTCAGCATAAATGCGTGTAATGGTTTGACTTTCCATGGTTCGTCTCCTCTTGCGGCAAATGATTTGTTGTGGCGCGTAGTTTGCTTCGCTATCTGTGCTTTACAGTAGTTCTTCCAGAAGCTGCACACTGTCGACGACATAATCCGCCAAGGCATCCGCCTGCAGCGAACCGTGTCCCAGCTGGGCCAGCTTATAAAGCTGTTTCAACATGGCATCGTAGACCGGCTTTTTCTCTGTCTCTTCCGCCTCTGCAGCCTGTAATTTTTTGATCAGCGGGTGAGCGCTGTTTACTATGAGTGTCTGCTCAATCGGGAAAAGGCTGTCAAAATCCATGCCTTCGCCGTTGCCGGACATGCGCTCAAACTGCTTGCGCATTTCCTGCATGCGACGGCTCTCTTCCGATTCCTTAATCATGGTCGGCAGGGCTTTTTCATCCAGCGCCTGAACCTCTACCTTTAAGTTTTCGTCGTGCAGGGCTGCTCTGAAAAGCTGCTCAAAGAACTTGACATCTTCTTCCGTAGCGGCTTTACCTTCCACGGCAGCGTCGATGCGCACGAACTTCACAGGCGACAGCTTCATTTCCAACATCTGAATAAAGGGCATATCCAATTCATGATTGAGTATGACGACCGTTCTGCTCTGCTCTTTGGCATGGCGGATATAGACCGACTGTTTTTCAGGTTCGGCGACATAATAGATGGTCTCACCCAGTTCTTCGCGTGTTTTGAATTCACCGTCCACGGTTTCGAAGAGCAAGGCTTCTTTTACCCGCTCAAAGAACTTTTCCTCACGCAGACAGCCATACTTCACAAAAACAGAGATGTCCTTCCAGTAGCCGTTATAAGCTTCACGCTCATTCTTATAGAGTTGTGTGAGCTTATCCGCCACCTTGCGTATAATGTGTTCGGAAAGTTTTTTGACGTAGGCATCATTTTGCAAAAAGGACCTAGAAACATTAAGCGGTAGATCCGGACAGTCAATCACGCCTTTCAGCAGGAAGAGAAACTCAGGGATGACTTCTTTAATGTTATCTGCCACAAAGACCTGATTATTGTAAAGCTTGATTCGCCCTTCCAGCGTCTCATAGCGATTCTCCGCCTGTGGGAAATAAAGTATGCCTTGGAGTCTAAAGGGATAGTCCATATTCAGATGAATCCAAAACAAGGGCTTGCGGTAGTCATTGAAGGCTTCTTTATAGAAGTCCAAATACTCCGTTTCAGTACAATCTTTCGGCGCTTTCAGCCATAAGGGGGCTGTATTGTTAATTGCGTGAAGGGCAAAATCCTGCGGCTTCTCCGGTTCGCTCTCATCAAACGCCTCGCCTTTATCCAAACTCTCTTTGCGGCGTTTTTCATAGCTTTCCAAGCGCGTATGGTATGACTTTTCGCGCTGATCCTGCGCTTCTTTGTCGCCCACTACATCGCTAAAATAGATGGGGTAAGGCATGAACTGGCAGTACTTGTGCAATATCTCACGCAATTTTTCCGCAGTCAGCTCCTTCTCGGCTTCCTGATCAAAATTGAGCGTGATGCATGTCCCGCGACTGCTTTTATCACCTGCAGAGAGGCTGAATTCTTGGCCGTCACTGCTTTGCCAGCGTACGGCTTCGGCTCCTTCCTGATAAGAAAGGGAATCGATCGTAACGTGCTCGGAAACCATAAAGACCGAGTAAAAGCCCAAGCCAAAGTGACCGATGATGCCGGTAGCATCACCCTTATCTTTATACTTTTCGACAAAATCCATAGCTCCGGAAAAGGCGATTTGATTGATGTACTTCTCGACTTCTTCTGCCGTCATACCGATGCCGTTATCTATGATTTGCAGCGTTTTGGCAGCCGAATCATAAATGACATCGATACGAAATTCTTCTTCGCCTTCAGCGCGGGCTTCCCCGAATTCCAGTAAGCGCTTATATTTGCTGATGGCGTCGGTCGCGTTGGAAACGACCTCACGCAGAAAAATATCTTGGTCCGAGTAAAGCCATTTGCGAATGATAGGGAAAAATATTTTCCGTATTGACCGAAATTTGACCACTCTTAGTTTGCATCTTTGATTGTCCTCGCTTTAAGAAAATATATTTGCGCGAAAGCGAGCATTTGGCATAAAATGCCTTAAATATTCTAACACATTTTAACCATTCCCACGGCTTGCCTTTACTTGCTCTGCGTGTGGTTTGATAATCTCCTGTCTTTGACAGCTCGTGCGAGATAAAACTCCTCGAATCGCCCGTATTATCAGGCGAAACGAGGGATTATTACATGGTTATATTTTGCACAATCTAACGTTTCTTGCTTTGTTTAATGACCTTGCCTATCTGACTCATGCCCAGGATCTCCGTAATCCGTATAGAAACCGGCGGTATCGTGCAGAGCATCCGTGAGATCGCTTCTGGTATAAGCGGGTACATAGCCTTCTTGGGGTATTTTGAGAAAGGACATTTTACGCAGTGTTTTGGTGATGTCTTCACAGGTGAAAGCTTCGCCTAATTTCTTCTCCAAGAAGCGAAAGACATAGAGCGCTAGAAAGCAGGTCATGAAGTGTGCGGTGATCCTGTCGTCTCTGGAGAGGAAGACCGGCCTGGCTTTAAACTCCGACTTCATAATCCTGAAGCTCTCTTCCATTTCCCACCGTTGACGATTCACTTTGAGGATAAGGCCCGCATCGTCTTCCAAATTCGTTGCTGAGCAGTAGAAACCGTCGTATTGAGCCTCATTTTGGATTTTCTCCTTGCTGACATACGTGTGTGAGGTTTCACAGATGGATCCGTCCTCATCAATGTAGAGTTGCTGGACAAAACGAGCCGGGTCATTAACTCCCTTACGGGAAGCTCTACCGCTGTCTACCATCTTACTAGCTCTGCTTACTTGCTTTAAGCGAATCGCCTGAGTGTAGGCCATGTACTTAAGCGAGAAGGTGACGATGTATCTTTGTTCGAGCCCTTGCTCATTGAACCACCGTTCCTTGTAGAAGATCTTGTCCCAGTACTTCTCTTGTAGGGCTTTGTCTTTCCTGATGTCATCGAGATTGTAAGATCTCCGGTCACCAAAGAGCTTCCAAGCCTCAGGCGCAAGAGCCCATTGCTTCTGATAAGCTTTGAGCTTCTTCAAGGACTGCGTGGTAATAAAGGCACGGTCTTGAATGCTGTTAAACTTCCGGTTGGCTAACGATGAGAGCCCGGCATCGGTACAGACCACAAAGCGTGAGGTGTCAAAATCTCTTATAATCTGCTGCTCGAGAGGCTTTAAGGTCTGCTGCTCATTGGTGTTTCCCGGATGCAGACAAAAAGCTAAAGGAATCCCGTCCGCATCCATAAATAGTCCCATTTGGACGATGGGATTAGGTCTGTTCTCCTTGCTCCTACCATACTGCTTTAAGCCCTCTTCTTCTTCGAGTTCAAAGAAGAAATTGGTACAGTCGTAAAAGAGAATGTTGTCCTTGCGCTTCAAGACCTTCTTTGAATTCTTGTAAAGCTCACTTTGGATAAATTCATTCTCCCTGGCCAAGACCTCCAAGGCACGGTAGGTATCATGCGACTCGAAGCCAGGGGGTTCCAAGAGTCCTTTGGCCTCCTCATAGGTCGCCCTCTTGGATTTGGGAAACAAGATCCGTCCGTAGACTAAGACCCGTAGGATGTCATTCAAGTCATACTCAAACTTATACTTGTCGGAAATCTTCTGACAGATCTTGTCTAAGCCTAAGTCGTAGTAGATCTTCTGTAAGAAGAGATAACCGCCTTGAAAGAGCGCTTCATTGCCCTTGTTGAGCTTGCCTGAGGGATTGTAGCTAACAACAATCCTCTCATCTTTGTTCTCTTTCTCTTCAAGCGTCATCGTCTTAGCAAGTTCACGCCCCCAAGCGATGGGGTCTTCATGAACCCGCGAAAGCTCTTCGAGCGTCCCTAGCTTCTCTACAACCCTGTTAGACCTCTTGCCGGTCACGGAGTCATAAGTCGACTCGACAATATAGAGCGAAGGAGCCTTTTTACTGCCGGCAATTTGTAGTCTCATGCTTAAGTACCACCCTCAGAAAGATGGTAGAAGCGTAGCACATTGTGAGAGATTGTGCAAGTATAAGAAGAGAAAATTTGACATAAAAATGAGCCGTTTACGGTTCTGTTGTCACATCTCTAAACTTTAATGACCTGGACTGACTGTCAAACTCCCGAGCCATTTGCGAATGATAGGGAAAATATTTTCCGTATTGACCGAAATTTGACCACTCTTAGTTTGCATCTTTGATTGTCCTCGCTTTAAGAAAATATATTTGCGCGAAAGCGGCGCATTTGGCATAAAATGCCTTAAATATTCTAACACATTTTAACCATTCCCACGGCTTGCCTTTACTTGCTCTGCGTGGTTTGATAATCTGCTTGCGAACATGAAGAATGAGCGGCATACGGCTGCATGAGGAGTATGAAAATGGCAAAAGAAAGAATATTACTGGCTTATTCCGGCGGTCTCGACACCTCCATCATCATTCCCTGGCTCAAAGAAAACTACGACTGTGAAGTTGTGGCTATGGCCGGTGAAGTAGGCATCGGCGTAGACGAGGATGCCCTGCGTAGCAAAGCTTTACAGTGCGGTGCCGAGAAAGTCTATGTCGAAGATATTACGGATGAATTTATCACCGATTTTATTTACCCGACTCTGAAAGCACATGCCATTTATGAAGGAAAATATCTCCTAGGCACCTCTTTTGCCAGACCGGTCATCGCCAAACGCATGGTGGAAATTGCCCGCTTGGAAAACTGCACCGCCATTGCCCATGGTGCAACCGGTAAAGGCAACGACCAGGTCCGTTTTGAACTGACCGTCAAGGCGCTGGCCCCTGACCTGAAAATCATTGCTTCCTGGCGTATCTGGGACATCAAATCACGTGACGAAGAAATCGATTATGCCGAAGCGCGGGGCATTCCCGTCCCGGTGACGAAAAGTGATAACTACTCAATGGACCAGAATCTCTGGCATCTCAGCCATGAAGGTATGGACCTGGAGTTCCCTGAAAACGAACCCAATTACGAAAAACTTTTGAAACTGATGGTTTCCCCTGAACAGGCCCCTGATAAGCCGACTTATGTGAGTCTGGTTTTTGAAAAAGGCATCCCGGTCGAAGTCGACGGCGTGAAAGGCCCACGTGCTATTCTTGAGTACCTAAACAAAGTAGCCGGAGAAAACGGCGTCGGTATTGCGGACATGGTGGAGAACCGCTTGGTCGGCATGAAGTCACGCGGCGTGTACGAAACGCCTGGCGGTACCGTGATGTATGCCGCGCATCGTGAACTGGAATTACTCTGTCTGGACCGTGAAACCTTGCACTACAAGGATTTGCTCGCCCAACGTTTTGCCGAACTGGTTTATTATGGACAGTGGTTCCACCCCTTGCGTGAAGCCCTAAGCGCTTTTGTTGACGAAACACAAAAAACGGTCAGCGGTGTGGTTAAACTAAAACTCTATAAAGGAAACGTGTTCCCGGCAGGAACAAGCTCACCTTATTCTCTTTATAACGAAGAACTCTCAACCTTTGGAGAAGATGAAGTTTACAATCAAGTCGATGCCGGCGGTTTTATCAACCTTTTCGGATTGCCCATTAAAGTTGTGGCGGAGATGAAAAAGCGTAATGGACTGCTATAAAGGCCAGCGAAAATAAGAGCTCAGGATAATATCGGCAAAGGAGGAGCAAAACAGATGAAATCGGACAAACTTTGGGCGGGTCGTTTTGCCAAAAATACGGCAGCAGACGTGCACCGTTTTAATCGCTCGATCGACTTTGACTTTCGCCTCTATCGCCAAGATATCCAAGGCAGTTTAGCCCATGCGGCCATGCTGGAGAAGGTCGGACTCCTCAACCCTGAAGAACTAGCCGACATTCGCAGCGGCCTGCTGGCTATTCAAGACGAAATAGAAAGTGGCAGTCTGCTGCTCGATACAGCCGCCGAAGACATCCACATGTTTATCGAAGCGGAGTTGACCCGCCGCATCGGTGAAGCGGGTAAAAAACTGCACACCGGGCGTTCCCGCAACGATCAAGTTGCCTTGGATATACGGCTCTATATCCGAGATGAAGCCGCTGTGATTAAAGCGCAAATGCTTGAACTCTTGCAGGTCCTCCTGGACTTAGCGGAAAAGCATCTCGACAGCATCATGCCCGGCTATACACACTTGCAGCGTGCACAACCGGTGACTTTTGCCCATCATCTCATGGCTTATGTACAGATGTTTTTACGCGATCTGGAGCGTTTGAACGACGCCCTCTCGCGCATGGATGAATGCCCGCTCGGGGCTGCCGCATTGGCTGGAAGCGGTTTTCCCTTGGATCGCGAATTTGTCGCACAAGAACTCGGTTTCAGCCGCATCTCGGCTAACAGTATGGACGCCGTTTCGGACCGTGATTTTGCCATTGAAATCGTCGGGGCTTTGACACTCTTTATGCTACATATTTCGAGGTTATCGGAAGAAATAATCCTCTGGAACAGTCGGGAATTTGCTTTTATTGAATTGGATGACGCCTATGCGACCGGCTCCAGCATCATGCCGCAGAAAAAGAACCCGGATGTGGCGGAGTTAGCGAGAGGCAAAGCCGCACGCATGATTGGTCAGTTGAACACCCTGCTCAGCCTGATGAAAAATCTGCCTTTGGCCTATAACAAAGACATGCAGGAAGATAAAGAGGCGATTTTTTCGGCCATTGATACGCTCAAGCTGACTCTTCCCCCCTATATCGGCATGCTGGCTACGCTGAGTGTCAATAAGGAAAAGATGTTGGCGGCTGCCGAAGGTGGTTTTACCAACGCCACTGAAGTGGCCGATTATTTGGTTGCCAAGGGTCTAGCCTTCCGCGAGGCCCATCATGTGTCAGGGCGTCTGGTACAGCATTGTCTAGCTGAAGAATGTACTTTAGCCGAATTAAGCATGGAAACATTCCGAAGATTTTCGCCCTTGTTCGAGAAAGACATATACGAGGCGATTGCTTTGCAAACCGCGATTGCCAAGCGCAGTCTGCCCGGCGGCCCTGCGATTGAAAGCGAAAAAAAGGCGCTTGCCGAAGCAAAACGCCGTATGGATGAACTGAGCTAGGACGGAAAAAGGTTTTACTTTTTCTTGGCTTTTTTACCGCCTTTTTTGCCTTTACCGCTCTCGATTTTCTCTTTGTCTTTGTTTTTTGTCTTGGCTTTGACTTTTTCTTTGATTTTTTCACTTGCCTCACTGCTGCCCAATTTGCGCTGCGCCAGAGGCTCTTCTGCAGTCACCACCTGAGCTGCAATAATAGGTTCGGCGGGGCTTTCTTTCGCCGCTTTAAAACGAGCCCGCAATTTCTTTTCCTCTTCGACACTGAGTTTGGCGCTCTCGGCGATGACTTTCGCTAAACTATAATAATTACCGGCAAAAGTCTCCTCCACAAAAGCCTGTAAACGTTCAGTCAATGCTGTCTTTCGTGGTATCACAGGCACATAAAGATAGGCTTTACTGCTGCGTTCTGTCCCGATAAAACCCTTTTTCTCCAAGCGCGAAGCCAGGGTCAAAACCGTGGTTCTGCTCCACTCATGATGATCTTTGAGCTCAGCAACAATGTCAGCCATATACATCGGCCCATTGGCCCATAAGCATTCCATGATTTGCCATTCGGCTGCAGAAATCTGTGCCAAAGGTTCTTCCTTGCTTTTCATTGCCTGCCCTCCGCGTGTGGATTTATAGCCAGTTTAACATAGAATTTTCATCCTTGTGTTAAATAAATCGCTTTATTTAGAGCAATTATCTGGCAACAAGGCTCAGCATAAGCGTTTTCGACACCCTTTTAGTTACGCATACTATGGATGGGGGCAGGAATTCGTCCACCTCGCGCGATAAAAACAGCCGCTGACGAGGGGTTGACACTCATAATCGGTGCATCGCCCCAGAGTCCACCATAAGATACTTTGTCTCCGACCTTTTTACCTGGTACCGGGATAATGCGGACGGCTGTCGTTTTATTATTAAATGTTCCGATCGCCATCTCATCAGCAATGATACCGGATATGGTTTCGGCCGGTGTATCGCCGGGAATAGCCGCCATATCGATGCCGACCGAACAGACACAGGTCATGGCTTCCAGCTTTTCCAAACTCAGTGAACCGGCTTCAACGGCTGCAATCATGCCCTCATCCTCGGATACAGGTATAAATGCACCGGACAGGCCACCGACAAAAGATGAAGCCATCGTGCCGCCCTTTTTCACGGCGTCATTGAGCATCGCCAATGCCGCAGTCGTTCCCCATGCCCCACAATTCTCAAGTCCCATAGCTTCGAGAATGCGCGCGATTGAATCGCCTTTTGCCGGAGTCGGAGCCAGAGAAAGATCAATAATACCAAAATCAACACCCAATCGTTCTGCTGCTTCCTGCGCAACCAACTGCCCGACGCGTGTAATTTTGAAGGCCGTCCGCTTAATCGTCTCCGCCAGTTCGCCCAAATCCGCTTCCGGGCTCATTTTTTTCAGGGCGCTAAGCACCACGCCTGGACCACTGACCCCTACATTGATGACCGCTTCCGGCTCACCGGGACCCGTAAAGGCACCGGCCATAAAAGGATTGTCCTCCGGTGCATTGGCAAAAACCACCAACTTACAGCAACCGTAAGCATTGGTACCCGCCGTCAGGGCAGCCGTTTCTTTAATAATCGGCCCCATGGCTTTCACTGCATCCATATTGATACCCACACGTGTTGTCGCCAAATTCAGCGACGCACACACGCGCTCTGTTTCCGACAAGGCATAGGGCAGAGCCTGCATCAGCTTTTTGTCACTCTCCGTAAACCCTTTATGAACCAGAGCTGAAAAGCCCCCGATAAAATTGACCCCGCAGTTGGCCGCGACTTTATCCAAAGCCAAGGCAAAAGGCAAATAATCCGAACATCGCGAAGCAGCCGCCACCAGTGAAATAGGCGTCACCGAGATACGGGTGTTAATAATCGGTACACCGTATTCCGCCGTAATTGCCCGTGACGTGTCCAGGAGATGCTCCGCATAACGAGAAATCTTGTCGTAAATGCGTCGGCAGGCGACTTCAGCATTCTCTGCAGCGCAGTCCAGCAAGTTAATACCCATGGTCACCGTGCGCACATCCAAATGCTCGCGCTCAAACATGCGTTGCGTTTCCATGATTTCCAAGCGTTCAAACATAACTCTTTCCTCAATTTTACTGTTTAGATGCGGTGCATGCTGTCAAAGATGGCCGAATGCTGAATGGTAATGGACAAACCCAGTTCTTCGCCCAGTGCCTCCAAATCATGACGCAAGTCCTGCAATGGCTTATTCATTTTACTGAGATCCACCATCATGATCATGTTGAAAATATCCTGCAAAATAGTCTGTGAAATGTCTTCGATATTCACTTCATATGCAGCCAGTAAGGCCGTTACTGCGGCAATGATGCCCACTCGGTCACGCCCCACAACACTCAGGACTGCCTTCTCTTTCTTCTCACTCATCGTGTTCCCCTCCCAGGCTTGAAAATTTTTGTACGGTATCCCCGCAAGCATAGTAATCCATCACGAAATCATGCGGGGCAGTTGGCAGGGCTCCCAAAGACTTTTGCTCGGCAAAACCCACCACCACGCAGAGCGGCCGAATTCCCATAGCAGCCAGGCCCCCTAAGTAGCGGTCATAACAGCCCGCCCCTTGTCCTAAACGTTGCCCATGTAGGTCGAAGGCCAAACAGGGCAATAAGACCACATCAGGTTCTAAGTTCACATCAAGCATCGCTTCCCGAGGCTCCGGAATACCTAAACGACCTCTTTGACAGGCGCTACAGCCGACAGTAGCAGGGCTTTCATAGTCACCGAAAATCAGAGCCAAGTGGCCGGCGGCTTCTTTTCGAGTTTTAGGGATATAGAAACGCAGTAGCTTTTCTTCCACCGCGCGGCTCAGTTCATCTTCCAAGAGTGGTTCTAAAGTCAGCTCTGCCCCAACTGCCATATAGGCACAGACACGTAATGGCTCAGTGCTCTGTTCGCGTCTGGCTTCGATTAATTCTGCTAAAAAAATAGCCAGAGCCCGGTTGACTGTGAGACTCTGAGAGAGCCGTTCAATTTCAGGGATGGCTGCCCTTTTCTCACGAAACAGGCGGCGCAGCTCGGCTTTTGCCAAAGACTTAGCTTCACTATTTGCTTCACTAAAAGACATCGCTATATCCTTCCATCATGCAAGTGCAAATCTATTTTACCCTACCTTGTGCTAAACTGGAGAGTATCACTTCAACATTGGGGCGTCTATGAAAAAAAATGAATCGAGCTATACATCCCTTGAAGAACCCTTCGAGGCTGAACAAATCAAAGAGCTAGGCAACGCGAATAACAGCAAACGGCGCCGACGCAAAAAAACCTGGTTCGACTACGTTCTAACTCTGTTGATTGTTGCGCTTTTTGGCGCGGGACTCTTTCTGCTCTTCCGCCCTACTATTGTGCGTTGGAACAGGGCTAAATTGGCCAATGAACTGCAGGTCGCGGTTGATAAGAATGAAACCGTTCAAATCGCCTATGACCCTAATGCCAACCGGATTCAAGCCGCTGAATACGATTATTTTGAGGTGGATGCGGCCGGTAATATGGTCGGTGCTTCTGCTCCAACGAACACGGAAGCGACGACCATCAGTCAAGGTTTACAGTACATGACCCCAATCGGACGCTTGGAAATACCCCTCTTAAAGGTAAACATTCCTCTTATTAAAGAACTGGACTACTACGCAATGTATTATGCGGCGAGTCATTGGGATCAGACACCAATGCCCGACCAGGCCGGTAACAGCGCCATTTTTATCCATCGTGATTCCTATGATGATTATGACTTTACCCACGCTGAACAACTGCAGGTGAACGATCCGATTTACGTCACCTATAACGGAGAAAGACATCGTTACTCCATCATCAACTTTAGTACCATTTGGCCTACAGAAACCATGAACGATCTTCTCACTAAATATCAAAGTCCGACCGAACACTATATCACCTTGGTGACCTGCACGCCGGCAGCCGGTATGGGTGTAGAACCCTTTACCCATCGTTTGCTGATTACGGCTATTCTAAATGATGAGAAGCCGGTAGAAACGGCTAATGCTGCGAATAACTCAGCCACAAGTAGAATTCGCTAAGGCGAGACAGAGTCGGATTTTTCGGATCGAAGAAATCAGAAAAGTATAGCGCTTTGAGGGGCTTGGTCAATGTTTTCGCCTAGGTGCAATAATTGGCCAATTTTCCATGAAGATTGGGCAAAATTTCCGGTTGTGACTGGTTTTCGCTTGCACGACCGAAATAATTGGCTATTTTACCTGTCAAAGAGGGGGGTGCGGACAAATTTTCAAGCAAAGCTAGTGGATGCAGTGGTAAGCTAAAACTGGACACAGAGGGGGTAGTTCTGGACAAATTTTCAAGCAAAGCTAGTGGAAGGCTAGCGTGAACCTCCCCCGCCTGCAGATTTGTCCGCTTAGAAAAGGACCTCCAAAAGAATCAACTAATATTTCCTATTAATTATGTTTTAGGACTTAGACCCTATGATTTATCTTTTACTTTTCTTGTGCTGATGTTAGAGAAATTTTAATTTATACTTCAAATGTCTGGATTCATTTTGCCCAAAGTTTTATTTCAAGATAAAATCGTTTAAGCACAAATACATAATACAAGGAGCCAACATGAAAATCGAAGCCTTAAAACAAACGTTTTCAGTCTGCGAGTTACAGGATAATTCACAATTCAATCTTGATTATGACCTTTATTTTCTTGGCAAAACAGACCAGGAAATCTCCTTGGTCTGCCCTACTTCACATGTACCTGAAAATGTCATAGCCAGAGAGGATGGTTGGCGCGCTTTCCGCATCGTTGGCGTTTTGGACTTTTCACTTATTGGTATATTATCGAGGATTGCCACTTTGTTAGCTGAAAGCCAAATCGAAATTTTCGTTATTTCGACTTTTAATACGGACTATATCCTCACAAAAGAAGAACAATTCGACGAAGCTTTATTAGTATTAGCACAGGCAGGCTACGATGTCGTTGCTACCAAGTCTGTATGATAAATTATGCTCGTGGCAAAAACGCCAGCACAACACGAGGCCGCCGTGTTGGAGCGGAACTTTTGTCATTTCCAAGCCCGTTCGTCCCTAGGTCAAGCACCTCACTAAACCATATTTTCCAAGTTTTTTGACAACTCGTAGCCGTGCTGCTCTTGACGCAGAGCCACCAAAAGATTGAGTACAATAGTGCTTTTGCGCATTTCTATAGTGAGGTTTTGAAGTAATTCTACTTTGTTTTCCATTTATTATTTTCCAAACATCCACAGACGAGCGTCTGCTGCGCTTTGAAATCTTATCTCACAGTGCTCAGCGGCAGGATAGAATCTAGTAGACATGACTGCTGCCCCTTCATTAATAAAAAATTCTAAAATTGAAGCATCAGCAATTACCCGCAACGATTGCAACGAAAGAGATGACAAGTTCCGTGTCTTGCGTCCGCCTCCTGCTTCGCTAAGATGCGTCAAACTACAGCCATTTTCATCCCAAGCAAAACGTAAATCTTCCCCAATTTCAAAATAACCTGCATTTTCCTGAATCGCACTAAGCACAAAATCAAAACACAAACTATCTACAACAGTGCTTTGAATAGGGGCAGTAGCCACATTAGCTTGCGCATCAAGAGTAAACAAAAGCTCTTGAGCACGCAGAGACAAAAGCTCCTCCGGCGGATTTTGGTACACTTTTCCCTCTTTCAAACTAAGCACACGTGGTAAGCTAAGACAGTGTTGCCAAGCTCTAGCACATGTAGGGTTACTATATTCTTTGTCGCTATCCGGAACACCAGACCAGGCGATTAGCAGGCGTCTTTCATTTTCATCGGCAAAAGTCTGCGGAGCATAGAAATCAAAGCCATAATCCCATTCAACAAAGGTCGACGCATCTAACTCTAGAACCTGACGTGCGTCTGCTCCAGTCTGCCCTGCCACACGTACCACGTCAGGTTCCAGCAAAAAGTAGCCACTTTGATAAACATTTTGAAACTTGTCTAAGCCACGTTCAAGACCTTGCGGGGAGATCGATAAGACATACCATTCTTTGCCCGCCTCATCCACCAGAGGAAAAATGTCCGGACATTCCCACATGTAGCCAAAGCCATCTACAGCACGTATTTCCTGCAGCAAATTCCACTGCGCTAGATCATCACTAAAATAATGCAAGACTGCACCATGGCTAGCCCTAGACCGCGCACCAAGCACCATGTGATAGCCATCCGTTTCTTTCCAAACTTTCGGATCACGTATATGACAACTGTAGTCATCTGGATAATCTTCATTCTTTAAAATGACTTCCTTAGTACCTAAGCTCAAATCTCTAAGTAGCGGGACACGCAGAGTCGCAGAACCACGGCCTGCATTGATGTAGTCATAGTCTCCATCAAACTTGACATTGCCAGTATAAAAAAGCCAGGCTTCCTCGCCTTCAATAAATGCACTACCCGAATAAACGCCATGGCAGTCATAGGGACTATCGGGCAAGAGAGGTGCCCCCTCATAATGCCAGTGCAATAAATCTTCCGAGCTGTAATGGCCCCAGAGCTTTAAGTCACTTCCGTCTACACCATATGGTGCGTATTGAAAAAAAGCTTGGTAGCGCCCCTGAAAATAACAGAGTCCGTTGGGATCGTTAAGCCAGCCGACGGGTGGCATGATGTGAAAACGCATGCGCCACGAATCAACAACGTTCTTAGACAAATAGGCTGTTTCCAGACGAAGTCTTTCTTGTTCGAGCAGTTTAGCTAAGGCATTCATTTGTGCACTCCTGTTTGTGAGGGCTTGGTTTTGCCATTATTATTGGTAAAACCAAACACAATTTAATCTTTATAAAGTACCCATGACACTATAAAAGCCGTCGCAATTGAAGCGAGCATCACCAGTGCATACTGCAAGGTGTATGAAGTTGTGATTAAGAAACCAAAGACACCAGTTACACCATAAGCAGTCGCACCAATACCTGTAATTCCCGCCAGGAGTCCACCAACCAAACCACCAATACAACCTGCAATAAAGGGCTTGCTGTAACGTAAGTTAACACCAAAAATAGCAGGTTCAGTAATCCCCAAGAATGCGGACAAAGAGGCTGGCAAAGCAAGCGCTTTAATCTTTTGTTTCTTTGTTTTTAGCGCTACCGCCAATGCAGCCGCACCTTGACCCACATTAGCAGCCGTAGCAATCGGCATCCAAATATTTAAGCCACCAGCACTGAGCAAGCCCGCTTCAATCGCGTTATACATATGGTGCACACCTGCGACAACTGTAGGCGCATAGAGCGCACCCGTCAACGCAGCGCCAATACCAAAGGGTAGAGCAATGAGCAATTTTGCACCATCCAGCACGAGCGTTTCAGCATAAGAAAAAACGGGACCAATAACAGTCAAAGTGATATAACCAGTAAGCAAAACAGTCACCAAAGGTGTAACGAAGAGGTCAATAATTTCAGGTACAATCTTGTGAAGTTTCTTTTCCAGTGTCGACATCAGCCAAACAGCGATTACCACTGGAATGACGTGCCCTTGATAGCCAACCAGCGGTACCTCAAACAAACCGAACCAAGCAGAGACCATAGGCACTGATTCCGCGCTAGCCACTGCCCAAGCATTCATCAGGTTAGGATGAATCATAATCATACCGATAACAGCGCCAAGGAATAAGTTTCCGCCAAAGGTCTTAGCGGCACTAACGGCAATTAATATTGGCAAAAACACAAATGCCGCATTACTGAACAGAGAAAGTATCGAAAAAAGTCCTGAATCGCCGAGACTTGGGATCGCTTTGCCAAGACCTTCCAATAGCCCCATCATCAGGCCCGAAGCAACAATCGCTGGGATAATAGGAACGAAAATATCGCCAAGTGTTTTTATCGCACGCTTGAATGGACTTTGTTTGGCTGCGGCAGCTTGCTTGACCTCTTCTTTTGTTCCTTCAGCGACACCACTCTCATTAGTGAACGCATCATAGACCTTGTTAACAACACCTGTTCCAAAAATAATTTGAAGCTGTCCGGCTGAACTAAAAACGCCTTTTACTCCTTCAATATTTTCAACGGCTTCTTGATCCATCTTCTCATTGTCGGCGATAACCAGACGAAGACGTGTCGCACAATGTGCGGAAGAGACGATATTGCTTCGTCCACCTACTTTTTCGATTACTTCATGCGCAATTCTTTGATAGTCCATGCTTCCTCCTAGATTGGGGATTTTAGATATTTCATGTAATCGATACCATGCTCTTATATTCGTTATTTTGTTAAATGCATGTTTTTGATGTATTTTTTTGTGGTATCAATTTCATGCCTTCTTGATTTATACTCGCTTTCTTTTTGTTTGTAAATAGCTTGAATAATTTTTGTTTAATATCTATTAAATTACTGCAAATTTTTATGCAATATAGCAAAAATTACGCCGAAGAATCAGACTCTGAAATTGCAAATAGTAAGCTACATCAAACTCCACTTTGACATAGCGGATTATTTGTTACGGAGAACGTTTCAAAGTTCGTGAAAATCACTTAATTAACGCAAACCCTTGTTCTTCGTTACGGAAGCACCTAAACTAACGTGTAGAACCTTTATAGCTTATCTTATAAGCAATTTTTATTTCTTTTTTGCTGGCGTTTTCATCAACGATGGATTGAAGTAAGAGTTCTGCTGCCACTTGGCCGCTCTCTTCGTAAGGAAAAGCAATAGAGGTGATAGTAGGGTTAGCCACATCGGATATGAAGGTGTCCCCTACACCAGCAAGTTGAATGTCATGGGGGATGGTTTTGCCAATAGAATGAAGATGCTGTAGCGCACCAACCGCCATATTGTCGGTCGCACAAAAAAGTGTATCGATATCCGGGTGAGCCTCAAATAATCTGGAGCAAGCTTCACGTGCAGCATGAAGGTCGAAGCGCGCCTCTTCAAAAAATACCTTTTCACTTTTCCCAAGCTCCCGCAGCGCATCCCAATAAGCTCTCCGCCTATCTGAACCAGCCGCTTGATCAGCCTCAGTCGCGGCAATCATGGCAAAAACCTTTCCATTCTGCGCGAGCTTAGAAGCCAAGGCATACACAGCCTCATAGTTGTCGTGATAAACAGAATTTACACCGAGCATCCTCTGCCCTAGCAAAACAAATGGCACATCTAGATTCTTAATACGTTGCTTATGTTTTGCCGAAAGCACTGTACCAATCAAAATAACACCATCGACCTGCTTGTTGCGAAATAAATCAAGAAATTTAAGTTCCTCTCGCTCATCATTTTCCGTATCACCCAAAACAAGCAAATACTTTTCTTGCGTGAGGACTCTATTAATCCCCGCCACCATACGGCTAACCGTTTCTGAATTTATTTTGGGGATGATAACGCCAATCGTCCGTGTCTGTTTGGTGCGCAGCATTTGGGCATGCGGTGAAGGCGAAAACCCTGTTTCTTCAACAATGCGCCGAATAATCTGTTTTTTTTCTTCACTGACATAGCCTTGATTAAAATAACGTGAAACCGTTGCCGTTGAAACACCGGCAAGTTTGGCAATTTCACTAATTGTCATGCGCTGCACCTCCTATTTTGCTTATCATACCGTTTTGTAGGTGGATTGTCTTTGTCCGTATTTGTCTATTCTGTATCAGACTCAGCATGTGTAACAATTCAGAGGTCTATACAAGTGTTTCGAGTCAACGATTCAGTCGGGGGAGGTTTAGTTGGAGGGTGGCTGTGGGTTGCGAATGTTGGAGCGCAATTTTTGTCAATTTCGCTAACTGTCCGCCCCACACGGACAGTTTTGCGATTTTGTTCGCGACACTAAAAAGCGACTGGACAAATACTCGAGCTTTGCACAAATTATTGGTAAAAAGTAGCCATTTAAATCGAATTATGGACAAAAATCATGAGCTTTGCACCGTTTTTCGTGCAAAGCTCGAGTTTTTGTCCAAGACAGGGTCAGCAGAACCATTTCAGCACTTCGATACTGTCCTTATTTGTAAATTATGTAAGCGCTCCAAAATCGTCGTACTGAGGTGCACTTCCGAAAATGATTTATGCCTCTTGACCTTAAAAATCGCCCTTCCTCCCTCCATCCCTGCAAGGTTGAGCAAACAAAATTGGCAGACCTCTGAATACTTACCAGCATGCTTATTTTCCAATGCAAGATATTCCTGATTCAATTCGTCACGCAGCGAGTGACCATTTGGAAATGCCAGAAAAAACTGTCGCATATATTTCAAATTTGTAACGGTGAATCCCTTTCCGAATTCTTTTGTCATTCGCTTTGATAGCTCTTTGAGCAGACCGACACCATATTCCGCCTTTTCACCCCCACCTTGTTCATCAATGATTTTTTTACCAATATTCCAATAGGTTTCTACCATTGCAAAGTTTGCCGTTTGATAAACCTTGTTTCTGGCACTAATCAAAATAAGTTTGATGTCGCGATAGAGATTATCATTCATACAAGCTGTCTCCTTCATATTTCTTGCCAATAATGAACATATGACATTGTACATCGCTTACCATCTTTCCGTGACAGTAAAAGCACAACCATCTGCCAAGATGCGCACCCACTTAAGCTAGTCACACCTCAGTGTTGGCGCCCTGTACTATAGAAAACCAGCAGGAATCGCTCTAAGCTTTTCATCTAGCATTATTAATTCAGGATTCAGGTTGATGATGGCACCGTCTCCGAGCAAAAAAGACTTGTCTACCACAAGTTTTTCTAATAGTCGAAAGTTTTTTGCCATTTGCTTATGTGGTTTAGCGCTCATTTTTATCTCTACTGGATAGATAGTCCGTTCGTTTTCAATAATGAGATCAATTTCTCGTTGATCAGCATCGCGGTAATAGTAGAGTGAGTTGGTATTTTTGCCAGCATTAAGATAAGACTTCATTATTTCTGACACAACCCAAGTTTCAAAAAACTGCCCTGCTTTAGCACCGTTCGCCATAGCGCCAGGACTATTCCACCTTGTTAACCAAGCCATCAACCCTGTGTCTAAAAAATATAATTTGGGTGTTTTAATGATCCGTTTAAGATGATTATTAAAGTAGGGATAGACTAACTGAATCAGCCCAGACGCTTCTAAAATGGCAATCCAGCGTTTAACGGTTTGGGTACTCACTGCAAGGTCACGCGCTATGCTCTCATAATTGAGCAGTTCGGCACTCCTAGCTGCAGCAGCTGTCATAAAACGAATAAACTCCGTCTTATCTCCAATTTTGGTCAATTGATTGACGTCACGCTCTAAATAGGTAGCAACATAGCTTGAATAGAACAAATCCCAATCGTCGTTTGTCGAAACTAATCTCGGCATACTACCACGATGGATGCGCATCCAAATGTGATCGACCTGATGAGTCTCTTTACGCCGCTCTTCTAAATAGAGTGCATCAGGAATAAAAGGATGTTTACATTTTACACCCATGCTTTCTCTGTAAGATATGCCTTGTAATGGCAAAACCGCCAATCTGCCCGCTAACGATTCACTCACATTTTGCATCAGATGATAGGTCTGTGAGCCCGAGAGTAGGTACAAGCAGCGCTCACTTTGAGCAGCTTGAAGCGCAGTAAAACGCATCTCGTCAATACGTATCTTTAAATACGAAAAAAGTTCCGGAACGTACTGTATTTCGTCCAAAATCAAGAAGCCTGGATTATTTAACAAAAATAATTCTGGATCCTCTTTAGCTTGTTGTAGAAGTAGCGGGTTATCAAAAGTAATATAGCGATAGTCTTTCGCAATTTGTCGTAATAGCGTCGATTTTCCTACCTGCCTAGGTCCAGTAATGATAACCGCAGGAAAACTTTTCATAGCATCCAGAACAACAGTTGAGATGCTTCGCTCAATCCAATGCAATTACATCACCTCCTCTCCTTAGATTTTAACAGATAAATTGTATAATCCAATATTAGGTGTTGGATTATACGAGAATTGTTAACTTTTAGAAGAAGTTACTCTATTTGTCCGTATTTGTCTTATAAACTTGGATAAAGTCATAAGCACCCACTTAAGCTAGTCACACCTCAGTGTTGGCACCCAACTCCCCTGCCCACTCAAAGCTCTTTTTTGCCAAAATGACCGCAATTATTTCGTTAATCACAGCTGCGGCTGCAATGGCTCCCTGTATAATCTGAGCAGGGCTAGGGTCTGATGGGCTAATCACATTGACGGCAATACCTGTAAACACAAGTGAAACCCCCGAGTGAGGCAGCAGAGTAAAGCCTAAATATTTTTTTATCTGAGGAGGGGCCTTGCTAATAGTCGCCCCAAAAACAACACCAGTATATTTTCCAAAGGCCATTGCAAGGATATAAACTAGCATAAACAGCCCTGCGCCCAAAATCAACCGATAATCCAGTCCTGCGCCTAACTTAACAATCACCATGAGCATACTTTCAAACCCAAAACAGGATTCATAGTGCTCAAGATTTCCTCCAGTCGTTCTTCACTAATCATATTGGCAAAAGTAGCCGAAAAGCCCATTCCAATAATCATAAAATTGAGCACCGGACGTGGAAGTAAAGTATTAACCCAAATACCCACTGCCGTAGCAAGAAGCATAAGCGAAAGTGTCATTAACAAAGTTGAGATTTGCCCCCTCTTCTTTTTCAATAAAACTCCGCCAAGAGGCCAAGCACAAGCCCAATAAAAAATAGGTAATAGCACTACCAAGGCAATCATATATGTCGGAAGTTTTTGTGCAGATAAGCTTGAGGCAAGAATAGAAATAGTGCTAAAAAATACCACAACTGCCACGATATCGTCCAAAGCTGCCATAGGCACAAGCATATCCGTTACAGGACCCTTAGTCCTAAACTCACGCACAACAGATAGAGCCGGCGCGGAGCCGTGGCCAGCGCAATCCCGCCAAATACAAAAGCCAGAGGAGGGTTAGATTCATTGTGTAAAATAAAATGCCAAACACTAAGCTTACCACGGCAAAAGTTCCAAGGATTGGGTGAGAGTAATCACAATAATTTGCCTTCCAGACTTTTGATTTTTTCACACCTAATTCCTGTTCCACTAATAGCCCAACAACACATTCCAAAGCATTAATAAGCAGTTGATACCAAGCATTTTCTAAAATACTGGAATTCATTAAAGAAAGGGCATAGGGCCCCATAAACATTCCAGTAATCAGCCAACCAAGAATAGCCGGAAGCTTAGCTTTCGAAACTAGCTTACCAATAAAAATGTGCGATAATAACGGTCGCTCCTAAACGAATCAATAACATCTTTAATCTCCTTTATCAACTAACAGCTATGCCAAATAACAGCACATTAAGAAGTGTAGGGAGCTGTCCCTCATGACTTTGCATTAGTTCAGATAAGCTATGACTTGATGCTTTGTTCTGAAAATAAGCACTGTAAGTTTTGTGTAAAATATCAAATAAATTCATGGCCATCTCATGAGTGATATTATCTCGAAGTTGAACAAGGCTTATAATTTTGGCAAAAATAGACGAAAAATACTGGTCTAGCGCATAATGTAAAACCCGAATGTCTCGCTCCAAATGCGCTGGTACCTGCAATATAGACTGAAAAAATATTTCTCTAGAGAAATTATTTTTTTCATAATAACTTTGCCTTAAGGCAAGTACCTGCGCTAACTGTTCTTTTGCATCACTGAAAACTGCTTCATTCTTTTTTAGATAAGTTAAGATGCCTTCCAAACAACACTCGATCGTTTGTAGGTAAAGATCATCTTTATTTTTAAAATTGTGATATACCAAGCCTTTAGAATTCCATTCTCAGAACAAATGCGATTGATAGAACCCTTTTCGTAGCCATATGCGCCGAACTCTTCAATAGCTGCACTCAGTATCCTTTGACGTGTGCGCAAAGTTTTTTGTGACTGTTTCATAATGCCTTCCTCGACCGCTCTATAAAATAGACTGATCAGTCTATTTTATAGAGTGAGAGCATTTATGTCAAAATACATTTAAAACTGAGCAGTTTACTGTGGTAGTTGCTTGTGCCGACGGACTGTATCTCTGTGCTGACGGAATTGCCTGTCCGTCGTTAGCCGGATATACTTGTCAATGACATTCTAACAGAAAGGCGAAAGCCCCGGGTGTTGTAGTCCTGTTACCAGCAGGACATCCCGAGGCTTTCTTAATCATTGTAACGTGGTTATTGTATCAAGTTTTACAAGAAAACGGGAGAAGGAATTTTTGTTATTTCGGGGACGGAGCCTCTGAGTTGTCCGATTTGTGGAGGAAATCTTGCCGCCTACGATCGAAAGAAGCGAAAAGTGCACACTCGATCCAGCGGGAAAATCATCCTTCTCCTTACGCCGTTTGCGCTGTACGCACTGCAAGAAGTCTCCACACGAACTGCCGGATTTCCCGTGCCCTCACAAGCGATATAGCCGAGAAAGTATCGTGAAGATGTGCTTGCCGGAAGTAGAACCGGCTCTCCGGACGATGAGCGGACACGGGGCAAAATTCGCAGATGGTATCGCCAAATCCGGAGCTATCTGGATTGAATCTGGAAGCGACTTGTAAACCAGACGTTTGCGTCCCCGAAGAAGATCCCCAGCTTTCTTTGTGATGGTCACCGCCGCCGGAACAGCGGATGTTGGACAACCCACCCGAACGGGCGTGTTCAACCAGTGACAGAACCGATAGCCTCCTCTTAGCAGAGATAAGAAGGAGGCAAAACCATGAATCGATCGAAGAATGCCGAAGAGATTGCCTATGCCCGGTGCCAGATCTTAGTCCCTTTGCTCCAAGCGGAGATGGATCCGGCGAAGCGCGCCTACGAGATCCGGAAAGGTGCCGAGCAACACCAATTGTCAGAAAGAAACTGTCCGAAGGTGGTTGTCGCGCTATGCGGAGGACGATTTCGCGGCCTCATGACAAAGCTGAAACCTGCGCACGATCGTTCGAGTTCCGTGACCGAGGAGATCGTGGATGCCGCTGTGGTCTTGCGGCGGGAAGTTCCGACAAGAAGCGTCTCCGACCTGTCCGGATTCTGGAGCTGGAAGGAAGAATTCCGTATGGACAGGTGAAGCGACCATACCGTGAGGATCACTTGGAGTAGCGTGGATACGGAGCCAGACAGATCGCGATGTACAACACCGGAAGTGCGGAGCCTCCCGGCGATTTGAACGAACCGGCAGAAACGAGTTGTGGCAGGCGGATATTAAATACCTTCTGGTCCTTCCGGCAACGGCCAGGCGTCCCGCCGTACAGCTGTACACTTCGGTCTTTCTCGACGACGCGACACGCCTGGTAACGGGACTTCGCGTATATGAGCGGCAGGATATCCGCTGCGTCATGGACTGTTTCCGCCATGCTATCGAGACGAACGGCGTGCCGGAAGAACTCTACACGACAATGGCCGGCAGTACATTGGGAAACAGCTCCAACAAACCTGCCACAAGCTCGAATCCGCCTGATGCACGCCAAACCCTATGCGGCCGCTTCGAAAGGCAAAGTGGAGGCACTGAACAAATACCTCGATAAGTTTGTTGCGGAAGTGAAGAAGCACCCGCAGAGCGTGGCGTGAAGTCCAGCACGAACTGGATCTGTGGCTTTCCGTATTCTACCAACAGAAGATCCACAGTGCTCTCCATGGCAGGACACCGGAACAGGCCTTCCGAGAGAATCGCAGCGAACTTCGATCATTTACCTGACGACGTTGAACTTCGCCTTTACCACAACCGAAGAACGACTGGTCGACAAGACCGGCTGTATCTCCTTCCATTCACGGCTGGATGTGGGACCGGATCTGATCGGATTGAGGCAACAACACAGTACAGCCCGGAGAACCCGGAAGAACTGATGGTCTCTCATCCAAACATAGAACCCCGCGTGATTCACGAACTCCGCCCCAGTTCCTTTTGTTCCCGGAAGAAGAAAATCCTCAGCGATACCACGGTTACCACGTCCCGGGTTCTCGATGCTGCGGCAAAGAAGCACGACCAACAGAAAACCTGGCTGGGCGCGACAAATTTCCGCGGGTTTATGATGATAACGGCCATGTTTGAAGAATACTATGGTTTTACCTCAATAATTCCTTCTACACGAAAACCTTCCGTGAATCGTCTCTTTACCACACCGCAACAGGAAGAAGTATTGGCGCGTCTTGCCTATGGCGGAGCGTCGCTGGTTTGCCGTCCTTACCGGAGACTGCGGCAGCGGGAAATCCACGCTGATTCGCAAACTGACGAACAAGCTGGACAGTAGTGGTTATCGGACACTCTATCTGGCAGATTCTGCAGCTGACGCCTCGGCACTTCTACAACGGAATCCTCGACAGCTCGGAGCGGAAGGCTGTTTCTATCGCGGCGACGCCAAGCGAAGATTGCACCGCGAGATCGAAGTGCTGCAGAAGACCAATGTCAAACCTGTCGTAATCGTCGATGAGGCACATCTTCTGGACCGGGAAACGATGGAAGAATTGCGATTCCTCTTGAATTTCAAGATTGATTCCTGACAGTCCTATGGCGTTACTTCTCTGTCGGTCAGCCGGAACTATCCGACAAGCTCCGGCGTCAGGCGTATCTTGCCATCGAGCAGCGCCAGAATCTCAAATGTTACAACCCCTATCTGGACGAGGCTCAGACAAAAGCCTATATCCTCCACTCATTTGAACTTTGCAAAGTCTCAGTCCGAAATCTTCTCCGACCAGGCAATCAGCGAGATTTTTCGATACTCCGCTGGTAGCGCTCGCCTGATTAACAAGGCCTGCACACATTGTTTGATGTATGGTTCGCAGCAGAACAAGAAAATTCTGGACGACGCACTTGCGCGGTATGTCATTGAGCAAGAACTGATTTGATTAGGAAGGCGATCTCTGGGTCGCTTTCTTCATGCTATACCATGGACAATGTTATCGGCTATTGATGGACATTTTATCTCGGTACCTGGACAAAGTCCGTCGGCACAAGCACAGACCCTTAGTCGTAAGGAAGGATATTTAAAGGGGATGCTCAAGAACGAGACCTCCCCTTTTTGTATAGAAAAATCCTTTGTGCGATGATCGAATCTTGCGTTCAGATCTTTACCGGTTTAACGTGCCAGATTTCATCCGCATAATCCTGGATGGTGCGGTCTGAACTAAAGACACCCGAATTTGTAATATTGATCCAACATTTTTTGGACCATTTTTGTTTGTCGAGGTAGTCTTTTGCCATTAAATCGCGACAGATGCGATAGTCGTTGAAGTCACCTAAAACATAGTACGGATCTGGTGCTTCCCAACTTGAGCCGTTCATCAGGCTGTTGAAAATATCCTGAACATGCCGGTTTGGTTATCATTCAGTGTGCCGTCGACCAGGGCATCCATGACGCGTTTTAAACCAGGGATGTTTTCATACTGCCAACGTGGGTTGTAGTAAGCCTTGGTCTGGGGGAAATCTTCCACGCGCACGCCGAAGATATAGGCATTGTCTTTGCCGGCGGCTTGGACAATTTCGACATTGGCTCCGTCATAGGTTCCAAGAGTCAAAGCACCGTTCATCATGAACTTCATGTTACCCGTACCCGAAGCCTCCATGCCTGCCGTCGAGATCTGCTCTGAAATGTCCGCTGCAGGAATAATCAGCTCGGCTTTTGACACATTGTAATTGGGGATAAAGAAAACCTGGATGATGTCCTTTGTATCGGGATCATCATTGACCAAATTGGCGATTTCATTGATCAGCTTGATGATGGCCTTGGCGCGCACATAACCCGGGGCCGATTTGGCACCGAAAATAAAGACACGCGGCACCACCTCCATCTTGGGATCCGCCTTGATACGGAAATAAAGATCCAAAATGTATAAAGCATTCAGAAGTTGGCGTTTATATTCATGTAGACGCTTAATTTGCACGTCGAAAGCCGCATTGGTGTTGAGCTTCAAGCCGTATTTATTTTCTACGTAAGTGGCAAAAGCCTCTTTATTCTGCTGCTTGATGTCCCAAAGTCTGTTCAGCACCTTTTTGTCATCTTGATATTTTTCCAGCTTTTTCAGCTGGTCCAAATCCGTTACCCAATCTTCATTACCTGAAAGATCCGTCAAGAGCTCGGACAAAGGCAAATTCGACATACGCAGCCAGCGTCTCGGGGTTACACCATTGGTCTTATTGCTGAATTTTTCAGGCCAGAGTTGGTACCATTCCTTCAAAGTCTCATTTTTTAGAATCGAAGTATGCAGTGCAGCCACACCGTTAATTGAGAAGCAGGCATAGCAAGCCAGCCAAGCCATTCTCACCTGACCGTTGCCCAAAGGTGCGAGGTAGTCGATGCGATCTTGACGCATGCCACGTTTGGCCATTTCTGCTCTGAACTGGCGATCAATCTCAGTGATAATCTCCAGAATACGCGGGAAAAGGAAACGGAAAATCTGCATATCCCACTTTTCAAGGGCTTCTGCCAGAATCGTATGATTCGTGTAGGCAAAAGACTTGGTCGTCACCTTCCAGGCATCATCCCAGGACATGCCATGTTCATCCATCAACAGGCGCATTAACTCAGCAATACCGATGACCGGGTGGGTGTCATTCAACTGGAAGCAATTGAATTTATCAAAATTGCGTAAATCCGTACCGTGATACTTGAGGTAGTTACGGATTGTGTTTTGCAATGTGGCACTCACAAAGAAGTATTGTTGGCGCACACGTAAAACCTTGCCGTCATACGACGTGTCATTGGGATAAAGCACGCGCCAGATATCCTCTGTGCGATTTTTTACCACCAAAGCATCGTCAAAACGTTGGCTGTTAAAGAGATTGTAGTCAAACTCTTCAACCGGCTCAGCCTTCCACAACCTCAGGGTGTTGATGTTATTGGTATCGTAACCGGTAATCGGCATGTCATAAGGAATGGCAAAAACATTCATATCCGAAAAAGGCACAACCACCTTCTCATCTTCCCTCACCACCGTGAAAGGGTAACCATCCTCCATCCAAGTGTCGGGATGCTCTTTCTGGAAGCCATTATCGAAGCTCTGTCTAAACAAGCCAAAGCGATACAAAATACCGTAGCCGTAAACAGGCAGGTTCTTTGTTGCACAGGAATCCAGGAAGCAGGCTGCCAAGCGGCCGAGGCCGCCGTTGCCAAGGGCTGCGTCGTTCCCGCACTCAAGAATGTCGCTGATGTTCAGCCCAAAAGATGCTAGCGCATCTTTGGCACCATCAAAATACTTACGGTTAATCAGGTTATTGAGCAGCGCGCGTCCCATCAGGAACTCAGCCGAAAGGTAGTGTTCGATGCGTTTATCTTTATAGGCCTCTCTGGTCTTATCCCAATCTTCGGCAATACTCGAAACTAAGGCTTCCGACAAGCCGTACCACATTTCCCATGGCGTGGCGTTTTCGGGCAAACGTCCTGTGTTTCCGCGCACCGTATAATTCAATTGTTTAATAATTTTATCGGTGTTCTCACTCATAAATATATCCTCCGCTTAAATCCGGTATCATTCATTAGCAGTTTAGCAAACTTTCAATGGCAAAAGTAAATCCCTTAAGTCTGAAACTATCTTAAACTACGTATGGAAGTTTAGCCAAGTTAGCTTCACATGTAAATTGACTTTATGGCAAGAATTACTGAGATTGACAAGATAATTATGCCTATTCTACAAATAGCATTTCAGACTCTAGGAATAAAACTGCATCCGTACGCTCACAAATACATTAAACAAAAAAAGGACTGCCATGCAGTCCTTTTGGTGGGGGAAGGTGGATTCGAACCACCGAAGTCTGAGACAACAGATTTACAGTCTGCCCCCTTTGGCCGCTCGGGAATTCCCCCATATTAAGTTGTTGGTGGGCCTTCAGGGACTCGAACCCGGGACCGACCGGTTATGAGCCGGTTGCTCTAACCAACTGAGCTAAAGGCCCAAAATGCGTACACCGTAGTGACAACAAAGGGGATTATAATCAAAGCAATGAAATGCGTCAAGGCTCATTTTGAGCCATTTTATTGCAATTTTAGAAAAGGGCTGGGCCTGCGGTGCCAAGTTTGACGGGAATCCAAGCGAAATCTTGGCTAGGCGAAAATTTTGGCACCATGAGTGCCAAGTTTGACGGGAATCCAATTCAAATCTTGGCTGGGCGAAAATCTTGGCACCACGAGTGCCAAGTTTGACGGGAATCCAAGCGAAATCTTGGCTGGGCGAAAATTTTGCCACCACGAGTACCCTACCGCGTGTCTGGACACCGCGTAAGCCTCACCGCTAGCGACCGCACCCGCCCCACCCAGCCAAAATCGCACTTTCACACAGCGCGCTCAAAAGTCTCCATAAACCACGCCCAAAAAGCCGCACTATCGATGTCCACCGCTGCCGAAACATTCGCCGCTTTGCCGCTGACCTCATTGAAATCCGCGACCGTCATACCGTCTGTCACCAAACCCGCGGTTTCGACTTCCATATAGTACGGTTTAAAACGCAGACAATGCGGAGCCACAATAGCCGCAAGCGCAATCACATCATGAAAATGCGCCGTATCTCCGCCGATCAGTTCTTTGCGCCGCAGCATAAAATCAGCGATACGGGCAGCCAGATCAGCAGCCAAAGATGGAATTTGACGCAAACGCTCCGGTAATTGCTCGTCCACCACGGGTACCGTAGTCACGTTCAAACCGACCATCGTTATCGGAATACCCGAGGCAAAAACCTCAGCCGCCGCTTCTGGATCGGAATAGATATTGAACTCAGCGCTCATAGTACTGTTTCCGCCATAAAGCGAGCCGCCCATGATCGTAATTCGCTTCACTAGAGACCGCACTTCCGGCTTATCCCTCAAAAACAAAGCGATGTTAGTCAAGGGGCCAACGGCCAAGAGCTGCAGCGCCCCTTTTTCTGCAATCGCGTGTTGCGCAATCATCTCAGTGACACTCAAATCGGAAAAAGCGGCTTCAGCTTTGGGAAGAAGCACATCTCCCAAGCCTGATTCACCATGACTGATCGCTTTCTTAAAAGGCCGTTGCAAAGGCTGAGCAGCACCTCGGCAGACCGGATAGGCTTGTTTCAAATAATGCAAAATATTAAGCGTGTTTTGTGACGTTTTTTCGAGTGAGACATTGCCCGCCACCGTGGTGAAAGCTTTGATATCCAATTGCTCTGTATGCTGTAAAGCGGCGAGGATGCAGAGCGCGTCATCGGTACCGGTATCCACATCAATGATGAGCGGAATTTTAGCCATCCTATGCCTCCTTATTCAATGCTTGACCCAAAAGACATTGGGATTGTGCCCATTCGCCTGCATCAAAGCCTTGTATTCGAGCTTCGTAAACAGTGTATTAAATAAAAAAGCGAGGCCGGAAATCAGTATGACGCCAACCAGAAGTTTAGCGGTATGGTTCTGGCGCATGCCCTCGAAAAGAATCACGCCCAAGCCTCCGGCATTAATCAGCGAAGACATGGATGCAATACCGGTTGTGCTGATTGTCGCGATGCGCAGACCGGAGATGAGGTGCGGCTTCATCAAAGGAAAGGCGATGCGGCGTAATCGTACCCATTCGCTTAAGCCCATGCCTTTTGCCGCTTCGATAACGTCACCTGAGATGCTTTGTTCAGCCACCGTGATGTTTCGCACGAGCAGAATTTGATTAAAAGCCGTCATGGCAGCGATTGCATTCAATTTGCCCAAGCCGAGCCAGGGAATTAAGAAAGTGAAAAGCGCGATGCTGGGAATGCAGTAAATGAGTAGCAGGATAAAGAGGATGCTTTTGCCTAGGCTTTTATAGCGCGAGATGAGCAAACTCAAAAGCAGCGCTAAAGGAACAGAGACCAAAAGCGTCAGTACAACCAATACCAGGTGTTCTCCCAATGCGTTAAGGACCTTCATATAGTTGCCACTTAAATACTGCAGCATTTCACTCACCCACAGACTTTAATTTACGCAAATCAATCACACCCAATACGTTCTCGTCGTTTTTAATGCGGGCAAAAGTCTCCCCCCGCAGAGCCAAATCCAAAAGTTTTTCCATACGCTCCTGAACATCAACAACAGCTGTCGTGTCCGACACAGACTGCGCTTCAACCAGCTCCGGAAAATCCTGAACCTTGAAAAAAGACAATTTTTCGAGCAATGTGTCCGCCTGTAAAAGATTCTCGATATAGGCATTGGCCGGCTGAAAGACCAGGCGACGGGCGGTATCGAACTGTTGGATTTGCCCATCGTTCATCACCAGGATGCGGTCACCTAAATCCATGGCTTCTTGCAGGTCATGGGTCACAAAGAGAATGGTTTTCGCGTAGTCGAGCTGAATGCGTTTCAACATCTTTTGCAGGTCACCGCGCGTCACGGAATCGAGGGCACCGAAGGGCTCATCCATCAGGAGGATTTCGGGATCTCCCGCCAGGGCACGGGCAATGCCTACACGTTGCTGTTGTCCGCCTGAAAGCTGCCAGGGGTAACGCTTCATAAATTCGTCATCCTGGGGTAATTGCATTTGCCCCAGCAGCTCCTCCACTCGCGCGCTTATCTCCAACTGAGGCATTTTTTCAAGTGTAAGCATGAAGGAAATGTTTTCAAAAATATTGAGATGCGGAAAGAGACCGACGTTTTGAATCACGTAGCCCATGTGCTTGCGTAGACTGCGTTCGTCGATAGCGGCGATGTCTTCTCCTTTGAAAAGGATATGTCCGCTGCTGGGCTTCAGCAGCTTATTACAGAGCTTAATCAGACTGGTTTTTCCGGAGCCGGAATTGCCCAAAATCGTAATCAGCTCCGCCTCGCCGATTGCCAGATTGATGTCTGCGAGTGCTGCACGTTCCTGATTGGGGTAACGCAGTTCAACCTCTGTAAATTTCAGTACCTCTATTTCCACGCGCTATTTTCCTTTGACTTCGCTATCGAAAAAGGCTTTGGCCACAGCGTCGGCTTCTTGCTTTTCGATATCCACTTTGGCGTTTAAGGCACGCATGGTCTGATCATCCAAGAGTGCCGAGAGTTTGTCTAAAGTGCCTTCTATTTCCGGGTATTTATTGAGGGTTTCGGCCTTGACCAAAGGCACGATATTGTAGGGTGGCCAGGCTTTTTTATCGTCAACCAAAACGGTCAAAGCTGGATCGACCAAATCACCATCGGTGCCGAAGGCAATGACGAGGTCGGTTTTGCCCTCATTAAGCAACTGATACTTAATTGCATTGTCGAAAAATTCCACTTTTTTAAAGGCAAAATCGCCATAGGTTTTAGTCAGAATCGGCATGCCGTCTGCATTCTCTTCAAAGGCTGGCTGTGAGCTGAAATGCACCTCTGCCGCTTTGGCATGTAAATCAGAAATCGTTTTTATCCCCAAGCGATCACTGCTTTCCGTTAGCATCGCCAGCGCTTGGGTGTTGTTGGCCTGCGCCGGTTTAAGCACGGCAATCTGGTAATCTGTGAGATAGTGCTCTTTGACGTAATCGTAAACGACCTGCGGGTCCCCCACAGGCTCCTGTTTAAGCATGTTAATAAAGCAGGTACCGGTGTAATCCGGGTACAGGTTGATGTCCCCGCTCTCCATGGCGGCCATGGCCACGCTGGTGCCACCCAAATTCAGCTTGCGCTCGACTGTGAAACCCTGATCCTCTAAAGCCAAAGCATAAAGTTCGGCGAGAATGTAGGACTCAGTAAAGTCCTTGGACCCGACAATAATTTTATCTTTGTTACCCTGACAGGCCGCTGTCAGGCCGGTCAGCATTAGGGCCAAAGCCAATATAATACTCAGTCTTTTCATTTCATGTCCTCCGTTGTTTGAGTAGTTTTTTTTGATAATATCCGAGCGAAACTTCGCTCAAAATAGCCATGACGGCTATGATGAGGCTGCCTACCAAGGTGAGGTTAAGGTTATTAATTAATAGTCCGGTCATCACGTAGCGTCCCAGGCCCCCTGCTCCCATCAATGAAGCGACGGTGGCAACCGTAATGACATCGATGCTGGCTGTTCTCAAACCAAGTATTAAAAAAGGTTTGGCTAAAGGAAACTGCACTTTACGATAGAGCTCAGTACGGCTCAGCCCCATACTGTTACCGATTTCGATGAGATCCGGGCTAATACTTTTAATGCCGGTGTAAAGATTGATCAGGATGGTAGGAACACAGAGAATGACCATGGTAAAAATCGCAGGCGGTACACCGACGCCAAAGACAGGCATGCCCAACATGAGAATGGCTATTCCCGGTATCAGACGGATAAAACTTAATACGGTGATGAGCTGGTCAATGTTTTTGCCATTAATGACAGTAAAAGAAGCAATTCCGAGGGCGATTAGGCTACCAATGAGCAAAGAAATAAGGCAAAGAGCAAAATGTTGCCAAGTTGCCAGGAGGATGCCTTCGTAGTTGTCCTTAATGTAGAGTATGAAATCGTTCATCATCTCACCTTTAGTTGTAACTGCTATTAGCCCTTCCTGTTCATTGTACCTTAATATCTCAGCCGGGGATTGTCTATCTCGCCCAATATTCGCATATTCAAGAATGAAGCACCGCTAATCAGTGAAAAACGCTCGCAAGTTTCTGACTTTCCTGATCCGTCTTGACTATTCTACGAATTTAAAAGCCATTATTTGTACAACATACACAATGTCCATTAAATAATTAGCGCCATTTCAGTCAAGATGATTGAAACGTCACACATAAAAATCGATTTGTCGCAGAGCCAGTGAGGCATTCCTTTGTTAGTGTTCACTCAAGAAGTTTCCTCAAACCAAGACCGTCTGCAATGAATACCCATTTATGGCAGCGCGAACTGGCTTAGGAAAAGCACTCAAACATTTAGGAGGAAAGTATGTTTAAAAAAGGAATCGCCGGTTTATTAGTTTGTTCATTACTATTCGGTGCCGTGGCCTGTGGCTCGAAAGAAACCACTGCAGCAGCCCAAGAAAGCGGAGCTCCCGCCGCCAGTACAGCAGCGGCCTCTTCCGATACTTTGATGCTGTATTATTCCCATTCGACGGAATGGGCTGATCCCATCATTGAAGAATTCCAGCAGACCAGCGGCATCAAGGTTGAACTAGTGCAAGGCGGAACGAGCGATCTTTTTGCCAAAGTCAGAGCGGAAGCCGAAAATCCGCAAGCTGATGTCATCTGGGGCGGTGTTGTCGATACCTACAATGCCAACAAAGACATGCTGCAGCCTTATGACTCAAAAGAAATCGCTAACTTAAAAGAGATTGCAGTCGGTCAGGACCATATGTTCTACGGCTTCGATATCGGCCCCATGGTCATGATTTACAACACCAAGTTGGTCAGCGAAGCGGAAGCTCCGACCAAGTGGGAAGACCTCATTGATCCGAAGTGGAAAGGCAAGATCGCCTGTGCCGACCCGACCTCTTCCTCATCCAGTTTTGCCACCATCATGGCCATCATCATGGCTTATGGTAAAGATGACGGCAAAGGCTATGAATTCGTTGAGAAACTCGTTGATAATCTCGATGGCAAAATCATCGCCAGCTCCTCAGGCACCTTCAAAGGCGTATCGGACGGCGAATATCTCATCGGTATGACTTATGAAGAAGGCGCCCTGCGTTACATTGAATCCGGTGCCGACATCCAAGTGGTCTATCCTGAAGAAGGTACCACCGTCAGCCCCTCCGGCGTTGGCATCATCAAAGGTGCGCGTAACGTGGACAGCGCTCAGAAATTCATAGACTTTATCCTCAGCAAACAGGTCCAGTCACAACTCGGCGGCCTGCTGCGCAGAACCGTCAGAAAAGACGTTGAAGATCCCACCACCATGACCAGTTTTGACAAGATTCCTTTAGTTGACTACGACATGACTTGGGTCGCAGAGCACGAAAAAGAATTCAAAGACAATTGGATGAGCTACGTAACGAAGTAAATCAAAGCGCTTATACCATAATCCGGAGAGCGGCGATGTTTGTCGCCGCTCCTCTGATTAAAGAACTATTGAGGAGAAAACGATGAGTCAAGCAGTTCATATCGAAAACGTGGTGAAAAAATACGGCGACTTTGTCGCTGTCAACGATATCAGTTTGCATATTAAGGAAGGCGAGTTTTTCACTTTATTAGGCCCTTCCGGCTGTGGTAAAACCACCCTGCTACGCATGATTGCCGGCTTTAACAGCATTGAAGCGGGAGAAATCAAATTCAATGACAAGGTGATTAACCATACACCGGCTCACAAACGCAATATCGGCATGGTCTTCCAAAACTATGCCATCTTCCCTCACCTCACCGTTGCGGAAAACGTTGCCTATGGTCTTAAAGCCAGAAACATCAAAGGCAAAGAAGCCGAAGAGCGTGTCATGGAAGCCATGCAGCTGATGCAAATCGAAGAGTACAAAGATCGTCGGCCTTCACAACTATCAGGTGGCCAACAACAGCGTGTGGCTCTGGCAAGAGCTATCGTCATCCATCCAAGCGTTCTTTTGATGGATGAACCGCTCAGCAACCTAGACGCCAAACTGCGCGTACAAATGCGCTCCAGCATAAAAAAACTCCAAAAAAGTCTCAACATCACCACCATCTACGTCACGCATGATCAGGAAGAGGCCTTGGCCATCTCCGACCGCATCGCCGTCATGAACAAAGGTATCGTCGAACAAGTCGGTGAACCGAAAGAGATCTACACGCATCCCAGCAATGTCTTTGTCGCTAATTTCATCGGAACCTCGGCATTTTTAGACGCCCAAGCCCAAGACAACGAAGTGACGATTCTGGGTCGCAAGGAAATGCATTTGCCTTTGCAAGAAGGCTATAACGGCAAAGTGCAGCTGTCAGTCAGGCCGGAATACGCCTTCATCGCAGAACCCAATGCGGAAGACTTATTGGGCACTGTCGTCTTGTCGACCTTCCTCGGTGACTTTGTGACCTACGAAATCCAGTTGGACGGTGGTCCGATAATCGACGTGAATGAGTATATGGACAGCATGAACCGCATTCACAAGAGCGGTGACCGAGTCAGTGTCCGCTTCAGAGAAGATCGTGTGACGGTTTTTGACGCGGAGAGCCAACGCTCAATCATGGCTGATTAAATTCAGCAACGGAGACAAAAAATGGATAAATATGCCTTGTCAAAAGAAAAGTTCAAAGGTCGTTTGAATTTCTGGACCTTAAGCATCATCGTCTTAATTGTTTTGGCCGCTCTCTTCATCGTCTATCCCTTTGGTAAGCTCTTCTTTCAGAGCATTGTTGACGGCGAAAGCGGCAGCATTACCTTCTCGCATTACACGGAGTTTTTTGCCAAAAATTACTACATGAATGCCCTGCTCAACAGTTTAAAAATCTGTTTCTTTACGACGATTTTCGCCACGGCGCTGGGTGTGCCTCTGGCTTATATTGGCAGTCGCTTTAATGTGTACGGCAAAAGAATCATCAATATCATGATCGTCCTCTCCATGCTTTCTCCCCCCTTCATCGGCGCTTATTCCTGGATTATTTTGCTGGGCAGAGGGGGCTTTATCACGAAACTCCTGGCCTCAATCGGCATCGAAATCGGCTCCATTTACGGCTTCAAAGGGATTTTGCTGGTCTTTACGCTGAAGCTCTTCCCCTTGGTTTATCTCTATGTTTCCGGGGCACTGAGCAGCATCGACTCCTCCTTGGAGGAAGCCAGTGAGAGCTTAGGTGTATCGGGGCTGCAGAGACTTTTCAAAGTGACTTTCCCTGTCATTTTGCCCACGATTTTGTCCAGCGCCTTGATGGTCTTCATGACCGCTTTAGCCGACTTCGGTACGCCACGACTGATCGGTGAGGGTTATGACGTTTTACCGGTTGTCATTTATAAACAATTCCTGAATGAAGTCGGTACCAACACGAATTTTGCCAGTGCTCTAAGTGTCATCATCACCTTGATTGCATTGTTGGTCTTATGGTTTCAAAAGAGCATCGTGGACAAAAAAGCTATAACATGTCGGCCTTGCGTCCACCGGCCAAAGTCGAACTGACGAGGGGGAAAAAATTCTTGGCTTCCGCCCTGCTTTTCATCGTCTCCTTCCTGGCTATCCTGCCGCAGATCACTGTTATCGTCCTTTCCTTCGTTAAAACCAGAGGTCCTCTCTTTGTCCGTGGCTTTAGCCTTGAGAGTTATCAAAACATCTTGTCTAAGCTTTCGCACAATATCACCAATACCTTCCTCTATGGCTTTATCTCCATCGTCATCATCGTGCTGATTGGCTTGATTGCTTCTTATCTGATTGTCAGAAAGAAAAATAAACTGACCGGTTTTCTCGACATGGTGTTGATGTTCCCTTACGTCATCCCCGGAGCGGTGCTCGGTATCTGTTTGGTTGTTGCCTTTAACAGCGGACCTATCGTTTTGACCGGCACCATGTGGATTCTGATTATTTCCTACTCTATCAGGAAGCTGCCCTATACTATGCGCTCGACCATCGGTATCCTCTATCAGATTGATAACAGTGTGGAAGAAGCCTCGATCAGTTTAGGCGTTCCTCCAATGAAGACTTTCTTCAAAACAACGCTGTTCTTGATTTTGCCGGGACTTATGTCAGGCGCGGTGCTTAGTTTCATCAGCATCATCAATGAACTCAGTTCTACCCTCATCTTGTATACTGGAAAAACCAGTACGATATCCGTCTCTATCTTCAACGCTGTCAACAATGACGCCTATGGAAATGCGGCGGCGCTGGCCACAATTTTGACCGTATCGACAATCCTCAGCCTCATCATCTTCAATAAGCTGTCAGGTGGGAAAAGCGTTATCGGATAAGGGAGAATTTTATGTTACAGCAGATTGTAAAAGTCGTTCGCGAGGCAGGAGAAATCATGCTCAATCGCAAAGACCTGACACTCTATGGCAAAGAAGGTTTCGGCAACTTCGTGACCGACTATGACTTGCGCGTCCAGGACTACTTGATCAGCCATTTGGCAAAACACTTTCCCAACGCAGCCTTTGTCTCGGAAGAAGGCGATTTTGCCCAATTGGAACAAGTCCCACCGGAACGCTTTGTCATCGACCCTATAGACGGTACCAGCAATTTCATCTGCGGCTTCTTAATGAGCGCGATATCCGTGGCTTACTTCTACGCGGACGAACCGCTTTATGCCGTCATTTATAACCCCTTTACTGCAGAAATGTTTACGGCTGAAAAAGATAAAGGCGCCTTCTTAAATGAGCAGCGCATCGCCATCAAGGAAAGAGACTTCGCCCAAGGTATCATGGAGTTCGGTTCAGCCCCGTACAACCGTGAGAACCGCCAACGCGCTTTTAAACTGGCACAGGAGCTTTCCTATCAACTGATGGACGTCCATTCCTGTGGTTCGGCGGCACTGGCTTTGGCAAACGTCGCGGCTAATCGTAACATCCTTTACTTTGATTTTGAACTTTCACCTTGGGATTTTGCTGCGGGCTATCTGCTCATCAGCGAGGCCGGAGGCCAATGCAGCCAAATAGACGGTAGCCCGATGCAATTCAGCAATAAGCAGTCCATCCTATGCGGAACAGACGCTGCAATAAAACTGTTTAAGAGCAAATATCAGGGCTGAAATGGCTTAAAGAAATTTTCTGAATCGCTGCAAAACATGTTGGTCTGAAATCTCATAGCTGTTTCTAAACGCTATGGGATTCACACCAACTATTTTGTTGAATACATTGCTGAAATAGCGCGCATCCCGATAGCCCACCTCTGATGCAATCTCATAGATACGCAGGTCACTGGAATTCAACAGTGCAACGGCTTCATTGATGCGATAAAGAGTCAGAAGTTCCAGAAAAGTAAAGCCTGTTCCCTGTTTGATTAACTTCACCAGGTAACTCTCGCTGATATGCAACTCCTGACTGACTTTCTTCAAAGTCAAATCAGTGGCATATTCTTTTTTCAGGATGGCAAAAAGCTGCTCCAAATAGCGGATTTGATGCACTTGGTTTAAATCAGCGAAGACCTGTCCATCCTGCGTCTGGACTTTACCCTTTTCAAGCCAGGGGGCTTGAGCGATGTATCGTTTACGTTCCTCAATCGAACCAATCGTCTTCTGTAAAACCTTCATCAATTCTGCGTCATCTACCGGTTTTAGCAAATAAGCCTTTACACCGAAACTCATGGCCTTCTGCGCATATTCAAACTCATCGTAACCGGAAAGGATAATGAATTCACAGTCTGCCAGATCAGCGAGTCGTTCAATCATTTCCAGACCGCTACGCTCGGGCATCGTGATGTCCGTTATCACAATATCCGGTTTATACTCGCGAATGGCACGTTCACCGTCAAAAGCATCACTGGCTGCATAAACGACTTGAGCCTTGAGGCTCTGCCAATCCGTGGTCTCACAGATACTTTCTCTGAGGATAGGCTCATCTTCAACGATAATGATGCTAATCATGCTTTGCCTCCTCCTGCTTCGAACCCATATCTTTTAAGCGAAGTTTGATACTGGTGCCCAACTGTAACTGGCTGTCAATTTGCAGCCCACAGCTCTCGTCCCCGTACAGTTTTGCCCGTTGATTAATGTTTTTTAAACCGATGTTATAAATACCGTTAGGATTCGTTTCACCGACCTGGGCCAGTTTTTCGGGACTCATTCCTGCCCCATTGTCTGCAACGGTAAACACCAAATAGTTGTTTTGGATACTGCCGCTGATTTTTAATTGATTCGCATCAATTTTCTTTGATAAACCGTGTTTATAAGCATTTTCAACCAAAGGTTGCAGTATCAGTTTGGGAATGATTTTTTCACGCATGGCCTCATCAATATGTATGTCGACCATAATCTGCTGACTAAAACGATGTTGCTGAATCTGAATATAAGCGTCAATGATGCTGAGTTCATCATGCAAGGGAATCAGTTCATCGGTACTGTTGAGAATACTTCTCAGGAGCTTACCCAACTGTACGGTAATAGCGACCACTTCGTCGCTACGCTTTAATTTGGCCAAAGATTTGATGATTTCCAAGGTATTATAGAGAAAATGAGGGTTCATTTGCAGAGAAAGTGCGTTAATTTCTGCTACTCGTAAACTCTCCTGCTTGCTTTCAATATTCTCGATAAGGGTATTGATTTTTTCGGTCATCTGGTTAAAGGTATCACCCAATTCGCCGAATTCGTCCTTTCTATCCAGTTCTACTCTGGCTTTCAGGTTACCTGCCTGCACTTCGACCATGGATTGCTTGAGTTGTTGAACTGGTCGGGAAATCTGCTTAGCTAGAATAGCAGATAGAATTAAACAGAGAATGACGGTAATAATCAGAATAGGAAAAGCCGCTTCCCTAAAGACAGCACTCGTCGTTTGCAGATTACCCAGGGCAATACTTCCCATGATCAGATAACCGCTGGCCGTTTTTCTATATACAAGTCCTTCTTTGGCAAAAAACCCGCTCTGACTCATCGAGCGCCATGCATCGTTGACACTCGCAAGATGTTTGATTTTGCCCAAACCTTCAAATTCAGTACCCTGAGTACTATAAGTCACCACATTGTAGGCATCGGAAAGAGCTAAATCGGTCAGATACATTTTTGAATGCTTGGCATATATCCCGTCGAAGCTCTCGCGCATTAGGTCCAATACAATAAAGCCCTGTATGCTCCCTTCCATGTCTCTGAGTGCACGGACCATAGTGAGTATAATATTATTATCCAAGGCCATCGCCCTATCATTGGTTCTCAGCACCGTGCCTTCGCTTTTAGCCGCTTCCAGAAAAACTCCCCATTCCTGGTAATGCTCTTTTAAATAGGCAGCAGGAACAGAGCTCGTGGACAATCCTTTTTGGTCGGAAATACGGATGATATGCAGATTCGTTTGTCCGCTCTGGCTTGAGTTAGCAAGATATAGTTTTCTGATGACCGGATAGACGAAATCCTGCCCCTGGGCGTTAACAAAAGCTTTGATTTCCGCATCTTCAGCGAGTTCATTGACTGTCTTATGGGATCCGTTTAAGAGCTCTTCAAAAGAAATTTCCATGCCGGAAATCGAATTGGATACCTCTTCAAGGGCTAAAGCATTCAGTGCATCATTGAGTCCATAGATGAGAAAACCAAAAATCAGGGCGATAATCAGGCTACTGAAGAGGAGAAATGTAAGTAATAGTTTGTAGTTGAATTTTCTGAGCAAAACGTCACCCAACAGCTTCTTCTTTTTCGCTTAATTATAGCGTAAAGTGCCTCGTGATAGCTCGTATTTCCCTTGTTTATACGCTTTCCCAAACGAAGGCATGACAGATAAAAGCACCAAAAACGCTTAGAATTTCCTTCGTATAATCACTTGACGGGCCTCGAACTAATGTCTATTATGTCCACAAACCTGCGAACAAGAAGAGTAACTCAAACTTTTCTAAATCAGAGACCTGTCGTTTGGTGTGAGACAGGAAGAGAATTTGAGCGAATGGACTTGTGAGGGTCGGATGAACGGAGACGGTGTGTCGACAAGTAGTTCCGGACGGTTGCTCACCGTTATATGAGAACTGTTTAATCTGAACAGGTAAAGTGAGTCGGCAACGACTAATTTGGGTGGTACCGCAGGAGTAGCTCTTGTCCCTATTGGAGGACAGGCGCTTTTTTTATGTGTAATCCAAAAAAGTTAATGCCAAACACAAGGAGGAGAAAGAAAATGAAAAAAATGCTCAAAATGATGTATCGTGCACTCACACTGGGTCTTGCCGCTGCTTTAAGCTTCAGTCTCGCTGCATGCGGAGGAGGTGGCAAAGCAGTCGACGAAAAAGTTTTCAAAATCGGCGTCATCCAATTTGCCGACCACCCCTCGCTGGAAAACTGCTACAACGGTTTTTTACAGGGCTTGGAAAAAGAAGGCTTTGTCGTCGGTAAGAACATTGAAGTCGATTACCAGGTCGGTCAGGCCAATATGGACATCGTCAATCAAGTGACTGCAAGTTTTGTCACCAAACAATATGACCTCATTATGGGAATCGCCACCCCTGCCGCCCAATCGGCCTACAACGCCGCTAATCCCAAGGGTATTCCGGTCATTTTCAATGCCGTTTCCGACCCTATAGCGGCTGAATTGCAAAACGCCGACGGCTCCAACAAAAAAGGTGTGACTGGCACTTCTGATGTCTTACCCGTGGCACAACAGCTTGAAATGATTCGCGCCTTCCTTCCTGAAGCGAAGTCGGTGGGAATCCTCTACAACCTCGCAGAAGCAAATTCCGTTTCCGCTGTCGCCACTTATGAAAAAGAAGCCGCTGCCCTTAATTTTGAAATTGTAGCCCAGGGCATCAATGCCGCCGGAGATGTCCCTGCTGCAGCTGAAAGCCTATCGTCCAAAGTTGACTGTCTCACCAATTTAACGGACAACCTCGTGGTCCAAAACCTGCAAACCGTGCTCAGTAAAACCAATGCCAAAAAGATTCCTTACTTCGGTTCAGAAGAAGAACAAGTGACAAACGGTTGCACCGCAGCCATGGGTATCGATTATATTAACTTAGGCGCACAGACCGGTGAAATGGCGGCTCAGATCCTCAATGGCGCTACAGCGGAAAGCATTCCCGTGAGTGCCATCAAAGAAGCGGCTCCTTTCTACAACAGCAAGGCCGTCGCAGATTTAGGTCTGACCTTGCCTGAAAGCATGAATTTTGTCGACGTTGCCCCTAAAAACTAAGTACAAATGATAAGATGAGCTTGTCGGACTTGGCAGGCTCATCTGCTTTTTCGGATTTACTATTTTCACTCCATTCGAGCATTTAAAAAGATATTAAAGGACGCAATTGATGGATATTTTCCTAGGTTTACTCATTGATATACTCGAACAGGGTCTCATATATGGGATCATGGTTCTGGGTGTCTATATCAGTTATCGCATTTTAAATTTTCCAGATCTATCCGTCGATGGTACTTTTCCGCTCGGAGCCGCTGTCAGCACCGTACTGATTATCCAAGGCGTCAATCCCTGGTTGGCCTTATTGCTGGCACTTTTAGCCGGTTGCCTGGCCGGCTTAATGACAGGCGTATTCCATGTCTTTCTGAAAATCTCCGGGCTTTTCTCCGGTATCCTGGTGATGACCGTGATGTACTCCATCAACCTGATTATTGTGGGTCGCTCAAACCAACCTTTCTTCGAAAAAGCAACAGTCTTCAACTCCTTCCCTGCCACCCTGGTACCTGAGGGAGAGCGCTACAATCTGCGTGTCATCTTCATAGCTGCACTGGTCGTGATATTATGCAAAATCATCCTCGACTGGTTTCTCAAAACCAAACGCGGCATGCTCTTGCGTGCCGTCGGTGACAATCCTCAGGTGGTTGTTGCTGTCGGTATTTCCCCCGGAAACGTTAAAATCATGGGACTCTCCATGGCTAACGGTTTGGTTGCCCTCTCCGGCGCAGTGCTTTCACAGCAACAACGCTTCTTTGAAGTCAGCACGGGAACAGGCATGATGGTCCTCAGCCTGGCCTCTGTCATCATCGGTTTAGTCGTCTTCAAACGCCTCAGTTTTATGAAGGCGACGACGATGGTCATCTTGGGTTCTATCATTTATAAAGCCTTAGTGGCCCTGGCCATCAATTTCGGTGCGCCGGCCAACTACCTCAATTTAATTCGCGGTGTGCTTTTCCTATTGGTCCTCCTGCTCAATCAGCTGAGTCAGAAAGGAGATTCGCAGCGTGCTCGAACTTAAAAACCTCAACAAGACCTATTTGGCGGGTTCACCGGATGAACACGTCCTTTTTACCGACTTCAATCTGCTGATTCCGGACAAGCAATTTGTCTCGATTATCGGCTCAAACGGATCCGGGAAAACCTCCATGTTAAATCTCATTTGCGGGACCATCAGCCTTGAAAGCGGCTCGATTCTCCTAGACGGCACGGATCTTACACAAATGCCGGAACACGTGCGTAATCGTAAAATCGGCCGCGTGTTTCAGGATCCGGCTAAAGGCACCGCTGCCGAAATGACGGTCCTGGAAAATCTCGCCATTGCCGCCGGGAAAGGCAAGACCTATGGCTTGAACAGAGGGGTCAGCGGCAGGCAGAGGGATTATTTTGCCACGATGCTGGAACCTTTGTGCATGAACCTGGAGAATCGCCTCAACCAAAAATGTGGCACACTTTCAGGCGGCCAAAGACAGGCCCTGGCTCTGCTGATGTCAACCATGGTGGAACCCGACTTACTGATACTTGACGAACACACCGCTGCCCTGGATCCGCGTTCCTCGCAAACCGTGATGGAGCTGACGGACCAGTTGGTCTCGGACAGCAGCTTTACCGTCATTATGGTGACGCATAATTTGCGTTTTGCCCTCGATTATGGCGACCGTATTCTGATGATGCACGAAGGTCAAGTCGTTTTGGATAAGGCGGGCGAGCTCAAGAAAGCTATCCAATTGGATGATGTTTTGACCATTTTCAACAACATTTCGATTGAAATGGGCAATTGATTTGGCTTGACAAGCTTTGCACTTAAGCCTATCTTAAATGCATATAAACAAAGGGGTGCTGAGAGAACTCGGCTGAGATAGGTGGTGCACCACCTGACCCTCATAACCTGTTCGGATAATGCCGGCGGAGGGACTATACGCAAGTATTTGAGACTCGGCTGTGTACCGGGTCTTTTTCATTGGATCCGTCTCCTTACAGGTACATACGTTAGGAGGAAGACATGATCCATTCAAGCATCGCCATTCAGGTATTACCCAAAACAAAAGACGGCAGCAAAGCCGAAGTGATTCGCATCGTGGACGAAGTGATCGCCTACATTGCCTCCACCGGTTTGCATTACGTGGTCAGCCCTTTCGAAACAACGGTCGAAGGAGATTTTGACACGCTGATGAGCATCATCAAGCGCAGCCAGGAAATTTGTATTGAGGCTGGCGCTACAGCTGTTTCTGCCTACATCAAGACGTCCTACGCACCGCATGAGGAGATTCTCGGAATCGATGAAAAAATCGGCAAATACTCGCGTTAATTTGTATGCGCCCTTGCTCATCATGGCGCTGCTGATGATTTGGCAAGCTGTCTCCACTTTGGGACTCGTGCCGAAATTTCTACTACCTTCTCCTCTCGACGTCGTCAATGCCTTTGTGAAGGACTTTCCCCTGCTCATGAAGAACTTGTGGACGACCTTGGGTGAAGCCACTTTGGGCTTGAGCATGGGCATAACGGTAGGCTTTGTTTTTGCCGTTTTAATGGAACGCTTTGAGGCACTGAGACAAGCTTTATACCCGCTTCTTGTGCTTACACAAACCGTCCCGACGGTCGCTATTGCACCGCTCTTGGTTCTGTGGATGGGTTACGGGATTGCTCCGAAGGTCGTGTTAATTTTTATCGTGACCTTTTTTCCCATTACCACTAACCTGCTGGAAGGTTTTCGCAGCGCGGATTCGGATGAGATTAAGCTTTTACAGGCCATGGGTGCAAGTAAGGGGCAAATTTTTCGTTATATCAAGTGGCCTTCCGCCCTTGTGCCCTTCTTTTCAGCACTGCGCATCGCCGCTTCCTATGCCATAGTCGGCGCAGTCATTGCCGAATGGCTAGGTGGCAATCAGGGTTTGGGCGTCTATATGACTCGCGTCAAAGCCTCCTACTCTTATGACAAAATGTTTGCCGTCATATTTCTGATTTCCCTTCTGAGCTTGGCCTTGCTGAGCTTGGTTGGATACTTACAAAAAATTGTGACACCGTGGAACAGAAAGGATTTAAAAGAATGAAAAAACTATGGATTCAAAAAGGTAGCGCGCTCGCTTTAGGTCTCATGTTGAGCTTGGGCACCGTGGCTTGTGGAGGTGCCGGCAGTACGACAACGACAGCGGACACAGCTTCAAGTCCTGCAAATAATACAGAACAAAAACAAGAAAACTCAGGCACAAACAGCACGGAAACAAAAGAACTGCGCAAGCTTAGCTTCGTCCTCGATTGGACACCCAACACCAACCATACCGGCCTCTATGCAGCCCAGGAATTGGGCTTCTACGCCGAAGAAGGCATTGAACTGGACATTCAGCAACCACCCGAAGGTGGCGCTGAAGCTCTGGTCGCTGCGGGGAAGGCGGATTTTGCCGTGTCATTTCAAGACAGCATTGCTCCGGCTTATACACAAACAAATCCCCTTCCTGTGACCAGCATTGCCGCGATAATCAATCACAACACCTCCGGTATTATATCTTTAAAATCCAGTGGTATTGACAGCCCCAAGGGACTCGAAGGTAAACGTTATGCAACCTGGAGCCTGCCGGTTGAGCAGGCCGTAATGAAAAACGTTATGGAAGCTGACGGCGCAGACTATAGTAAGCTGGAGCTCATACCCAGCACAGTTACGGACGTGATGACCGCGCTGCAAACCGATATCGATGCCGTGTGGATTTTCTACGCCTGGGATGGAGTAGCCGCGCAGGTGGCCGGTTTGGAGACCAACTACTGGAATTTTGCCGATATTAATCCGGTTTTTGACTACTACTCCCCCACCATTATTGCTGCCGATAAAATGTTGGCAGAGGATCCCGAAATAGTTAAGGCCTTCCTCAGAGCAACGGCAAAAGGCTACCAATACGCCATCGATCAGCCCGATGCAGCCGCAGATATCTTGCTTAAAGCAGCTCCGGAACTCGATCCGGCCTTGGTCAAAGCAAGCCAGAAGTGGCTAGCTGAGCATTACATCGCAGACGGTGAGCGCTGGGGTGCCATCGATCCCGAGCGTTGGAATGCTTTTTACGCTTGGCTCTGGGACAATCAGCTGATTGAACAGGAAATCCCGAAAGATACAGGTTACAGCAATGACTTCCTCCCCTGATACCGTCGTACTTGAAGTAAAAGACATCAGTAAGAGTTTCGGACAACATCTCGTCCTTGACAAGGTCAATTTGAACTTGTACGAGGGCGAGATCGTCTCGCTGCTCGGCATCAGCGGTAGCGGCAAAACAACCCTCTTTAATCTGATTTCAGGTTTGATTTTGCCGGACAAGGGCGAAATCCGCTTGCGCGGACAAGAGATCACAGGTAAACAGGGTCAAGTCGCATATATGTTGCAAAAGGACCTCCTGCTTGCACACATGACCATCCTGGACAATGTCAGTTTGCCTTTACTCATCAAAGGTCTGCCCAAAGCCACAGCCAGAGCTCAGGCAGCTCCGCATTTTAAAAACTTCGGCTTGGAAGGTTACCAGAACAAGTATCCCTCCCAAATCTCCGGAGGGATGGCGCAGCGTGCCGCATTCTTGCGCACCTATCTTTTTTCGCAGGATGTCGCGCTACTGGATGAGCCCTTTTCGGCTCTGGATGCCATCACCAAGGCACAAGTTCATGACTGGTATTTAGGCATAATGGAGGAGCTCTCTTTATCCACACTTTTTATTACTCACGATGTAGACGAAGCCATCAAGCTCTCCGATCGCATTCTCATTCTCACTGCCAACCCCGGTCATGTCTCACACGAAATTGTGATTGATCAAAAATTTAAGCGCCGTAAAGATTTCTATCTGCAAGCGGAGTTCCTCAACTATAAGAAAGAAATCCTGGCGCTGCTCTCCTAAACTTTTCGTTTGTCTTCCGCCGTATGAGCCTAGCTGGTGTAAACCGCCAAGTAACCCGCAGGCACCGGGAAATCCGCTTGCCCTGAGTCATCAAGGCTGATTTCCGGCGCTTCCTCGTTGAGACGATTACGGAAGACCGTACCGGCCAGGGCTTCGCCCATATCTACATGCAGACTGCTGTCTGCGGAATTATTGATGGCGACGATCATTTTGCCGGGATGCTCCTCATTACCGAACAGCGCCCAACCGATGCAGTGCTCGTCCTGAAAGAAGTTTTGCTGCTCGCCAAACACGAATTCCTGGCGCATGCTGATCAAGTGATTGATGAAATCAAAATGGCCGCGATTTTCCTCATCCCCTTCGATACCGTAATAGTCACCAGCGAAAATGCAGGGGTAACCGTCTTTGCGCAGCAGAATCATCGCATAGGCCATGGGCTTAAACCAGCCATCAATCCACGATTCTAAGGCCTGACCGGGCTGGCTGTCATGGTTATCGACAAAAGTCACCGCCAGTTGGGGATGTTCTTGTACAATGCTGTTATCGAAGATGGTCCTCAGATCATAGTTTTCACCGGCTGAGGCTGCATTCTTGAAATTAAAGTGTAAGCCCACGTCAAAAAGATCCATATCGTAGTCGGTTTTATAAAGATAATGATTGGTAGCGGCCTCATCATACAGCCAGTATTCACCCACCGCATAAAACTGTGGTCCTGCTTTTTCCTTGATGTGACTGATAAAAGCCGACATGAATTCAGAATCGATATGCTTCACCGCGTCTAAGCGGAAACCGTCTACCCCGGTTTCCTTGACCAACCACTCGGCCCAGGTAAAAAGCTCATTGCGTACATCGGGGTGAGAAGTGTCGATATCCGTGTGCATCAGGTAATCAAAATTACCCATTTCACCCGACACATGGTCGGACCAGCTTTTATGCTCTCCCACCAAACGATAAATGCCGGGTTCACCGCTCTTCTCATCGAAGTCAACGCCGGAAAAATGCGTCCAATTCCACTTAAAATCGGAATACTTGTCGCCTCTGCCCGGAAACATAAACTTGGTCCAGGCTTCGATTTCCATGACTTCAGAAATTTCCTCGTTACGATTGTCCGGATTGACCTTTACTGCCTGTACGGACTCGGTTTCGTCTGCACCGGCTTTGTGATTCAGCACCACGTCGGCATAGACTTCAAGGCCTTCATCATGCAAAGCTTTAATCGCAGCCAACAATTCCTCTTTGGTGCCATACTTCGTGCGCACCGTCCCTTTCTGATCAAACTCACCTAGGTCAAAGAGATCGTAGGGGCCATAACCCACATCCATGTCTGAAGTCCCTTTGGTCGCAGGGGGTAACCAGACCGCTGTAATACCCGCTTCTTTTAATGCCCGGGCATTTTCCTGCAGCTGTTTATAAAAACGGCCTTCACCGTAAGTATTCCATTCAAAGGCCTGTAATAAGACACCATTCTTCATTTGTCGTTCCTCCGTTGTTTTATCCTTATAAGCTACAAGTATAACAGTTTCGGCAAAAGTCTGAGATTAAGCTTGGATTAAACCGAGGCAAAACAAGCCGGCACTTTTTGAAACTCAGACTCAGTTTTTTACGCTCTGAAGACTTGCATTGCGCAAAGTTTTGAGATAAGATTGCCAAGTACCGCGGGAATGGCGGAATTGGCAGACGCGCTAGTTTCAGGTATTAGTGATCCCCGATCATGCAGGTTCAAGTCCTGTTTCCCGCACCAACACACAATAGAACCCGAAGTTGATCTCAGAGGAGAAAAAGCTTCGGGTTTTTTGTTCTGTGTTTGGATTCTTCAGATTGCAAGTCTTGATAAACATATTCTGCTTAAATAAACAGCAACAAGCTCACAGCCATTACGGCCATCCCGGCGACCAGACCGTTGATGGCGATGTGGTGTTCGCCGTACTCGCGTGCCGAGGGCAAGAGTTCATCAAGACTGATATAGACCATGATGCCCGCCACCGCGGCAAAAATTAGCCCCATGACGGAATCACTCAAAACATTACGTAACAAAATATAGCCTAACAACGCGCCCACCGGCTCAGATAAACCGGAAAGGAATGAGAGCCGGAATGCTTTTCTTCTGCTGTTCGTCGCGTAAAACACAGGGACCGCCACCGCAATGCCTTCAGGAATATTATGAATGGCAATAGCAACGGCAACAGGAATACCAAGCTTGGGGTCCGTCACAGCCGCCGTAAAAGTGGCTAAACCTTCAGGAAAGTTGTGAATCGCAATAGCCAAGGCGGTAAATACCCCCATACGCATCAGTTTCTGCTTATGCTCTTCGCTTTGGCCGTCCATCTCTTCCACCGTGTGCACCTCATGGGGGTTCTCGGTGGACGGAATCAGATTGTCGATTAGAGCAATGATCAGAACACCGGCAAAAAAAGCCCCGACCACAGCCCAGGATCCGGTTTTTACGCCAAGGGCTTCAATGAGCGAGTCTTTTGCCTTAACCAATATGTCGGCGAAGGACACATAGAGCATCACGCCTGCAGAAAAGCCCAAAGCCCCCGATAAGAAACGCGGACTCGTTTTCCTCGTCAGTAAGGCCAGTAGGCTGCCGATTCCCGTAGCCAGACCGGCAAAAAGCGTCAGCATAAAGGCAAAAAGCACATTGGACATCTCGTTCATCTTTTATATCCATCCTTCTTATTCAGGCATTCAAGTCATGCTAACATACAGAACCGCTCTTGCGCTTGATTCATCCCACCCTTCGCTTGGCTAATTTTTCCTTGCGAAACTCACTCGGAGTCATACCGCGCAAATCTTTAAAGCTTTTGGCAAAATAGCTCATTTCCATAAAGCCGCAGCGCTCGGCTATTTGGGTTACGGTTAGGCCACTGTCAGATAAATAATCAGCTGCCTTTTGTAATCGATATCGTTTAAGATATTGAATTGGTGAGCTACCTATAGTAGTACGAAAACATCGTAAACATTCGCTCTCACTAATCGATGCGCTTTGAGCAATATCTGTACAGGTCAACGGCTCATTATAGTTACTGTGTATGAATGACAACATTTTTTTAATTCTGTTCTCGTCCCGTTGTTCCTTTTCAGAAAGCTGCCGTGGGCTTGCAGCGATTTGTTGAGTAAAAATGAAGACCAGTTCAGATAGTTTGTTTCTCAGTTTAAATTCATATCCCGGTGGCTCATAAGCCATTGCCTGCCAGGCTTCTTCAATCAGCGAGATGGCTTCTATTTGCCATTCAGATTTCGGCTCAAGAATTTTAATTTTTTGTGATTGATTTTTAATGAGAGGTTGCAGATATTTTTGCCAAAAAACACTATCTAAACCTCCTGCGACTAAACGCGGCTTGAAAACCAAAGATTGTAACTTACAGCGCTCAGGCACCGCTGGCCAAACAGCATGAAGCACCTCTGAATTTATAAAGAAACCTGAGCCGGCTTTGACGATGTACTTTTCGCTGGATTCTTCAACAAGTGCTTCCCCTTCACTCACTCTCACAAACTCCAATTCCTCATGCCAATGCCATGGCACAGGTTCATTATGTAAATCTTCGTTGTAACAAGCAACCGGAAAATGAGTTGATCCATGTTCGACGAGTTCCTCACCTTCATCACTAATCTTTACACTCCATTTAGAAATTGCCATATTTACCTCACTTGACGTTATTTTCATATAATTTTGCTGTTTTAATGCTATTATGTCGCCATTTCTGATGTTATATTGATACCAGATAGAAGCACAGAACACAAGCCTCTAGTTAGAAAAACAGAAAGGACTATAGCAATGATTAAGATTAGATGGATTAAGAATATGGATCGTTTCCTCAGCGAAGTACAGAATATGAAAGGCGATGTCCTTTTAAATTAACCTGACAACAGCCGTTGCAGCCTGAAAGAAGGAAGCACCGCTCAACAAGTGTTGAAACTCATGAAACCGGGTGACACCGGGCTCAGCATCAGCCTCTCAGATCCCAACGAAATGATGAATATCATCGATTATATGATCAGTGCATAAGCTGCTAAGCTTATACGGTTCAAATGAATATCATGGTGCTGTCTCAGCGGCTCGAAAAAGAGCTTGCGGGGCAGCCCTTTTTTAATTCTGTAGTACAGGAGTTGATATCTTTGGGATTCCGGCGACTCCGCTTCGCAATTTAAGCCGTTGCCTCCCGCTTACTGGCGACTCCGCTGATAAATCGGCAAAATTTTCGTCAATCCATTTTAGGCGCTGTTTTAGGGCGATAAACCCACTCAATTGCTGAAAATCAGGCAGTTTTTTCGCTAATCCATTTGTATTGTAAAAACAACTTGGATTTGCGAAAAAAGTTGCGGTAAAACACCCCAACGACTAAATTTTAGCCCAATTTAGAGGGCTTTACGTTGAATTTGCGAAAATTTTGCCGTTTTACGTGCCTCGTCACCAACAACCAAACCAGCGTTGCAACAAGCGTAGACGCATATGCAAGACAATGCGCTATACTTTGAGGGAAAGAATAATCTCCGCCGAGGAGCCTCACATTGCCTGAAGCATTCATCATCGCAAAACCGGACTTCAAAGTCGGCGTTACCCAGCTGGTCTCTTTTGTGCATCAAGAGGGCGGTCTTTCCCCGCTCACTTTTTCCGATTTCAGCGGTATCCAAGGCACCCGCGTCCACCAATCCTTCTTCCGCAAGCTAAAAAAAGAAGCCGCAACTGAAAATATCGAGCAGGAGTACAGCCTGAGCGCCGATTACGGCAACGGAGATTTCCTGATGCACATTCAAGGTCGGGCCGATCTCATCGTCCACGCAGCAGAGGAAGATTACATCATTGAAGTGAAGTCGGTGGCGATACCGGTCACAGACTTGTCCACAAAGGGTGAAAGCCTGCATTGGGCACAGTGTAAGATGTACTGCTACATGTATGCCCTGGAAAAACGCCAAAAGCTTCTGGACGCCTTGGCAACGGACGATTTCAAAAGCAGAAAGGCAGTCAAAGCGCGCTATGCCCTGACGGAACATCGCTATCTGCTTGCCTATGTCTCCTCTGAAGACTTACAGAGCTTTATGCTGGAACGCAAGGAAAGTTTCGCCGCGCTGGAAGAATGGTTCGAAATGACGGCGGTGCGTTATTTGGATTTTGCCAGAAATTTCCGTGATTATCGCCTGCGTCGCGATCGCGATATCAAACAGCTACGTTTTCCATATCCTAATTTACGTGATGGGCAAAAAACATTCATGCAGCAGGTGCTTAAAAATCTGAAAACCAGAACGCCCTTGCTGATACAGGCACCGACGGGGACAGGAAAAACTATATCGACGCTCTATCCCAGTGTGAAAGCATTAGGTGCACAGCTGATTGATCAGATTTTCTATCTTACAGCTAAAACATCGACACGCATGGTAGCCCAGGAAGCCTTGGATGCTTTGACTGAAGGCCGTTTTGCCCTTAGGCGCCTGACCTTGACCGCCAAAGAACAGCTTTGTCTGGCACCTGAACTGTATTGTGATACACGGATTTGCCCCTATGCCAGTTCGTACTACAACAACCTGCAGGCGGGGCTGGCTGAGCTCTTACTGAATTTTTCAATTGATGCCGAAAAGGTGCAGGAAATGGGTTTGAAGCATCGGCTCTGCCCTTTTGAGCTTTCCCTCGATGCCGCCTTGTATTGTGATGTGATTATCGGTGACTATAATCACGCCTTTGACCCGCGCGTGCGTTTGCAGCGTTTTTTTAATGTGCCGCAGTCGCATTTTGCCCTGCTGGTTGATGAAGCGCATAACTTACCGGATCGCATGCGGGATATGTACAGTGCCTCGCTGACTGATCAGCAAGTACTGAAGGCCGCAGCGGTAATCAAAGAATACTTCGGTGAACAGGAGCGTTATTTCGCGCCCTTGCTGCGTTACATGGACAGCCTCAAAGCCGCCATCAAGCTCAATCAGCCAGCCTTTGATCTTTTAGAAGAAGAGCTTGAACCGCAACGCGTCATGCAAGCGGAAAATTACCGCGCCATTCGTCAACCCGCCCGCAAGTTTATCCACAGTCTGCGCTCGCTGAGCTTTGTTTTGCGAGAACTACTAGACGATATTTATGATTTGGGCAAAAAACGCATCGTCCTCGACTTCTATTTTTCCGCCCTCTTTTTTCTGCGTGTGGCTGACGAATTCTTCAATGACCGTTACGTATTCAGTGCTCAAACAGACGCTGCGACTCTTGAACTCCGGATGCTCTGCCTCGATGCTTCCGATCGCCTGATTGCCCTTTATCGCAACCGCCACGCGGCCATCTTCTTCTCCGCGACACTAACACCGATGCCCTATTTCGTGACGGCTTTCTGTGGTTTAGCCAGAGACGACAAACCGGACCAGTTGGTGCTGCCCTCACCTTTTCCTGCTGAAAATCTGAGTCTGTGTATCTTTGATGAAATACGTACCTCTTATCAGGAAAGAAACAAGTCGCTGAGTACCTTGGTTAAATTGGTGGCCAATACCCTCATCGTCAGACCCGGTAAATACCTGCTATTCTTCCCCTCCTACAGTTACATGGAAAGCAGCCTGCCCTATTTTCAGCGAATTTTTAAAGAACGCCCCATTGAGCTCCTGGTGCAGAGCCGCGGTATGAAAGATAACGAAAAACGTAAGTTTTTGGCAAAATTCGACGCCTCCAGTCCGCGCAGTTTGCTGGGCATCGCCTTGTTGGGAGGCATCTTTGGAGAGGGCATCGATCTCAGCGGTGAACGCCTGCACGGTGTCATTATTGTGGGCACGGGTATCCCTCAGCTTTCACCTGAACGCGAGCTGATGAAACAATACTTTGACGAAAGTAATCGCCAAGGCTTTCAATATGCCTACCAGTTCCCGGGCTTTAATAAGGTATTGCAGGCTGCCGGTCGCCTGATTCGCAGCGAAAACGACAAGGGTCTAATTCTTCTGCTGGACCAACGCTATGCACGTCCGGATTACCGCCAACTTTTCCCCGAAGAATGGCATCCTGTATTTGTTTCCGACTTACAGGAACTCAAAGAGGTCCTCGCCGCAACACCCAACTATACGGATGAATAAAAGCAGAACTTTAGTCGGCTCCGTTTTCCATGAGCTGAAACAAAAACCCTAAGCGTTTATAGTGTTTTTCCAAACTAGCTGTAAGGTAGGCTTGGGTAAAAGCAGCGAGTTCACGCTCCAGTTCCGGACTGATTTTGAAAGAAAAAAGACGGTTTTGGGGCTGTTCGGAGAAAAAGCGTAAGGCTTCAAACAAGGCCTGAGAAATAGGCCAAAGCGGTTCGCCCAAGTAACTGCGGTAAGAGATTTCCCAAGATTTAGACCCTTCAATATGGCTTTGTTTTGCCACATTGAAGCCCAATGATTTTTTCGCTTCATTTCCGCAAATAAAGCGCATGCTGGGAAAATTAAAATAGAGTGCGCGAATATCATTTAAGGCCAGGCCACAGTGCGGGCAGGGTTCAAAGTTCAGACGGTAACCTGCCAAGGCCAGGAGCCGTATCTCACAGGCATGCACTACAGAAAGTACCGCATGCACGTCTGCTGTGGCTGCCTGTTCCAACGCATAAAAAGCGTAAACCAGCAACTCGTATAAGGCTTCATAGGCTTCGACACTTTGACTGATATCGATGGCGATGTCAGCTAAATGGGCAGCGGCTGTTAAGCATTCTATGCTCTGCTTTAAGGCACTGAAAGGATAAATAAATGTCGCGTTATTGATGTAATACTTTTCTTTATGGGTAAAAAGCGTCACTTCGCAAAAACCAAAAGCTTCCGTGCTGGCGAGCAAAGCATTCTTTGGACGCAGAGCCCCGCGTGCATAAGTTTCAATCAAGCCAAACTCGCGACAAATGATACGCACATAACGGTCGTGGTCGTTGGCCGGATTCGCCCTCAGCACCAGCGCTTTTACATTCATCAAGCTCATTTGTTATTTTTTCTTTCGTTGCTTTTTATCATCTTTGGGCATTTGGTAACCCAAATCACTAAGAATGGACGGACGATTACGCCAGTCCGGCCTAACTTTGACAAACAGCTCCAAGTAAACTTTACAATCAAGCATTTGTTCAATTGCAATGCGGGCGGAACTTCCGATACGCTTAAGCATCGTGCCTTGTTTGCCGATTAAAATAATCTTATGCGATTCCCTTTCACAGAGAATATCCGCCTTGATTTTGACAAGCTGTCGCGCATATTCATCCTCTGCCCCATCCTCCCATCGTTCATCAAAGGACGTAATGATGACGCCGGTGCCGTGAGGAATCTCTTGGTTGGTAAAGCGTAGAATCTGTTCTCGAATCAGTTCAGCCGCTAATTGACGCTCGGTTTGATCGGTATAATCATCTGCTGAGTAATAGCGCGGTCCAAACGGCAAGGCAGTTATTATTTCTTGCATCAGGATCTTTGATCCGTCACCTTTTAAAGCAGAAATCGGTACGATCGCTTGAAAATCTCCGCGCTTTGAGAGGCGTTCGATTAAGGGCAGAAGGCTGATCTTTTCGACACTGTCAATTTTATTTAGCGCTAGAATGACGGGTTTCCCCATCGCATTGGCACGTGCGACCAGCGTACTTTCCTCTTTACTCAAAACCCGTTTATTGGCATCCAGAATCAACAACAGTAAATCGCTGTCATCGACGGCTGTATGTACCCCTTCCATCATAAAATTACCCAACTGATGCTTGGGACTGTGCAGACCCGGTGTGTCGATAAAAATGCACTGCGCTTCCGGGCTGTCAATAATGCAGCGAATGTTATTACGGGTTGTCTGGGCTTTATGAGACGTAATCGCCAAATATTCTCCGCTCAATTGGTTTAAGAGGGTCGACTTGCCGGCGTTGGGGCGCCCAACGATGGCGATGAATCCAGACTTGATGGGTTCTTCGGCATTGGGCGCGTTGTTCTTTTCTTCGGCTGCAGACCCGTTTGCCCTTATTGGTGTTGCGACGACTGTTGCTCCAATCTTGTCCATGATGCTACTTTGCAGCTTGCGCATTTTACGCTCCGAAGTGTTATCGAGATGGTCATAACCAAGCAAATGCAGAAAACCGTGAACGGCTAAAAACAGGATTTCACGTTCGAATGAATGACCGTATTCCTGAGCCTGTGTTGCTGCACGTTCGGGGCAAAGCACAATATCACCGAGCTGGATGGCCATTTTGCCAATTTCTTCCTCCGAGTTATCGCCAAATTCGCTCTGCTCCGTAGCAGGGTAAATGTCCCCCGGCGCAAATGCTTTGGGCGCCTTCCCTTCCAGAAACTCGTGCAAAGGAAAAGACAGGACATCCGTTGTCTCGTCTATTTGACGGGTCTCGGCGTTGAGTTTCTTCATCTGCCTAGGCCCTACAAAACTGAGACTGAGCTCCGTTTCAAGCGGCTTAAGTATCCGGTCCTTGCTGGCCGGTACCGCATCCCAGGCTGAAGCCAAAGCTTCCGTCAAACGAGCTTTATAGGTCTGCAGGCTGTATTTGCTTTGGGTGTTTAGAAACTGGACGTGCATCCGGGTACCTCACTCTTTCATGGAATTGTCCCTGATAGGTTTGAACGAAAGACAGTATTAAAGCTTCGACTTCCTGGTAAGACAAGCCGGAGTTGATCAATTGGTTTTGTTCATTTTTAATTTTGACGATATTTCTGGCCACTTTTTCCGCACCGGCCAAATCTTTCGTCTGGGTTGAACGGATGGCGGCTTCAAGCGAATCAGCCAGCATCACAATGGCTGTTTCTTTGGAAGAAGGGATGGGCCAGGGGTAACGGTAGTCTTCTTCTTTTGGTGCTGCTTCGCCGCTCGCCTCGGCCTCCTCCTGGGCTTTGTAGAAGAATGAAGCCTGCAAGGTATTGCCATGGTGTTCTTTGATGAATTGTTGTAATGCGACGGGCAAGCGATGGCGCCTCGCCGTTTTCAGTCCACCTTCGACATGCCCGATAATAAGCGAGACGCTTTCCTGCGGGCTGAGGTAGTCGTGCGGGTTGTAGTCGGTTTGGTTCTCGGTAAAGACTTCGGGGTGGTCCATTTTGCCAATATCATGGTAATAAGCACCGACACGGACCAAGAGCGAATCGGCTCCTATCACCTCTGCTCCCTTTTCCGCCAGGTTGGCCACCATCATGGAATGCTGATAGGTGCCCGGAGCCTCCAGGAAAAGTCTGCGCAAGAGTGGTTGACTGGGTTGAGCTAATTTAATCAGATGGGTTGCGGAAACGGTGGAGCTGAGCACTTCCAAGACCGGCTGTATACCTAGAGCGCTTGGCGCTGAGCGCCCCACAGATACCGGCATAGCGGGCATTCTGGGCAATATTGGACCAGGGATTCTTCACCAATGCACCGTAGATGATGACCATGAGGCCGGGACTGAAAAGTGAAACCACAATGAGCCAGGCGTTACTGCCGATTTTGCCCAAAACATCCGCCACCAGTGAGATACAAAACAAGCCGAACAGAATCGGAAAGAGGGCACCGGCCGAAGAAACAAACGGAATCGAGGCAATCAGAGTCAAGACAGAGATGACAAAGCCGATTTCAAAGCTGAAATGCATGGTCAAGACGATGGCCAAAATAAATCGGCGCTGCATAGACCGAAATTTTGCTCAGGAAAGCAGAAAGGATGTAGGTAAAGATGACGGCCAGAGCGATTAGTAAGAGATCTTTGCTGCTGTAGCGCTGTTGCTTCAGTTTGAGCTGCAAAAAAATCAACATACATAGAACTACGGTCGCAATCAGCACAAAAATTTGCAAAAACAAGAAATACTCAATATTGCTTTGTTGAATCAAATTGAGCTCAGTGAGGTAGTTATAAGTGGTCGTATCGATGACATCACCAACATTTAAAATGCGCGTACCCGCCGGAATCATCGTGGGGCTGTTCATGATACGGCTGATTTCCGTTTCGCGGGCAGTCGCTGTCGCAGCATCGTCCAGCATCACATTCGGTTTAAGCAATGCTGACAAAACATTGCCAACGGTAGCATACTCATTCTTATATAGAGTCACGCTATTCGTCAAAGCGGCTACGCGTGCTTCAATCTGCGTATTTAAGCCGTCTCTATCCAAAGGCTCCGCCATGATTTGCTGCGCCATGGTAATGGATTGTTCTTTGATACTCTGGTAGAAGGAGTCTTCTAAACTGACCAACATGGTAGCATGTTGGGTCAAAAGCTCATAGCCGAGACTCGCCCTGATGCGTTGCATCAATACGGCGGAATAGGTCTCGATTTGTGCCGGTGTATATGTGAGGGAAATACTTGGTGCTTCTGTAAGAGTCTCGATTATAGTACTCTCACTGACACTTGAAGGGGTCGTCTCCAGCTCACCACCTCCGCCTCCGGCTTGCGAACTGACTGTCGTAGGGCTGCTAACCGTTGTACTGTTACTTGCAGTGGTCGTACTGCTTTGAGTTGTTGCCGCGGTCGTCTCCGTGGGAGTCGCCGCCTCCTTTAACTCGGAGCGTGTTTGGTCGACTAAAGCATAAAAGAGCTGCACTCTAGCCACCGCTGCCTCCGCTTCTTCCACCGAACGTGCATAGACTTGAGGGATATTGAGAGAAGCCTGTTCGGCACGTCTTTGCGTGGTTTCCCGATCAACTATATCTCGCGTCGAAGTGATATCAACAGGAGACACATCGCCGACTTTTAAATCGTAACGCTGGGGCAAAGAGACGACATAAGTAAAAATACTTAAAGCGCTGACAACAAGAAAATATAAAAAAATCTGACCTGCATGTTGCAAAAAGTAGCGTTTAAAAAAGCGTAAGAAGCGCGAGCGATAATAGCCTTTTTCGTGCACAGGCTCGATTTCCGCTAAGATTTTCCCCAAGCCTTTGCTGTTATCCAGAAGTTCGGTTTTGGGAGCCCTGATATTGGCTTTATCCTTTGTATGGGTTGGTCGAGCCACGCGTACGTCCCCCTTTCTCGTAGGCTTCATATGCCCGGATGATACGCTGTACCAAGCCATTCCGCACAACATCACTCTGGTCTAGGTCAACGAAGCTCAGTCCTTCAACGCTTTTCAGAATATGTCGCACACCTTTTAAACCGGATTTTTTGTCATGAGGCAAATCGATTTGTGTCACATCACCGGTAATCACCGCCTTGGAATTAAAGCCAATCCTCGTCAAGAACATTTTCATCTGCTCCATGGTCGTATTTTGTGCTTCATCTAGGATGATAAAGGATGAATCCAGCGTACGACCGCGCATATAGGCTAAAGGTGAGACTTCGATCAAGCCCTTTTCCAGGTTTTTCATATACTGCTCAGCGCCCATCAGTTCAAAGAGTGCATCGTAGAGCGGCCTCATATAGGGGTCGACCTTGGTCTGCAAATCACCGGGCAAGAAACCGAGTTTCTCACCTGCTTCAACAGCTGGTCGCGTCAGAATAATGCGCTCCACCTCCTGCTGACGAAAAGCCTGTACGGCCATGGCGACGGCTAAAAAGGTCTTCCCTGTACCTGCAGGCCCGACAGCAAAAGTTACTTCATTTTTTCGTATGGCTTCAATATAGCGTGTCTGTCCCTGTGTTTTACTGCTGATTGGTCTGCCTTTTGCCGTGATACAGACGACATTGGGAGCAAAACTGCGTACATCCTGTAATTGTTGTGCGGCTGCTTTTTCGGCAAAATAATGTACCGCCTGAGCATCAGGCGCAAAGCCTTCTTTTTTCAGATTTAACATCTTTTCCAAAATGGCATGTGCGGCTTGGACCGCTTCCGCGTCCCCGCTGATTTCCAAACCGTCGGCCCGTGTCTCTATTTGTACATCCAGTTGCTTTTCAAGCTCGCGAAAATGTGTATTCAGTGCTCCGCTGAGTGAGCTCAAATCGTTGATATCATCGATTATCAATCTATCTTCCATGCTGTTTCCTTTTATTCATAAGGTCGCTTACTAGCATTATACACGTCTGCGCCAGTCGTTCGGCGAAGTTCAAAGGCGTTGTTGCTGAATCAATGCCGCCATGTAGTCGGGTAATTCCGCCTCGACATGAATCATTGCACCACTGACCGGATGTTCGAAATCCAAGGCGGCAGCATGCAGCGCTTGGCCTTTTAGGCCATAGTGTTCCGCTTTGGAGGCATAGACCGGGTCGGCGACTACAGGATGTCCGATTTCTTTCATGTGTACACGGATTTGGTGAGTGCGACCGGTTTCCAGTTCCAAATCAAGCAGACTCATGGCCCGTAATCTCTCTTTGACAAGAAAGTGCGTTACAGCTACCCTGCCGTCCGCTCTGACGGCCATTTTTTGCCGATCTGTGGGAGCTCTGCCAATGGGCATATCAATGGTGCCGGATTCCACGCTGAGATGGCCGTAGACAAGGGCTTGATAATGCCTTCTGATCTCGTGCCTGCGCAGAGCCGCAGCCAGCTGTGCATGAACACGGACATCCTTAACGACCAAAAGCAAGCCGGAAGTATCTTTATCTATCCGGTGTACGATACCAGGCCTGAAAGCGCCCTGGAGATCAGAGAGTTGATTACCATAGTGAAAAAGCAGACCATTGACCAAAGTATCGCTGCTGTGCCCGACTGCGGGATGCACCACAAGCCCCTGGGGTTTATTAATCACGAGTAAGTATTCGTCTTCGAAGCGGATATCTAAGGGCATAGCCTGGGCAGACGGCAGTTTTGCGCTATTTACAGGAGGAGGTAAGGTAACAGTGATTGGCTGCTCCGCGCGGGTCTTCTCTCCGCTCTTAATAATTTTTCCCTCACTACTAACCCTACCGTCGTTGAACCAAAGCTTCAGCTGCGCACGCGTGGTTCCGGGCCGATGAGCAGCTATTTCTTCCAGCAGGAATAAATCGGCTCTTTGCCCACTAATTTTAGGAACAAATCGCAATACTTCACTCATCTCGATCTTCACGTTTAGGCTCAGCGGATTCGACTTGATCAAAAGTGAAATCCAAGTCTGATTCCGGATCATACTTTTTGGCTAGTACAAGAAGCAAAAGGAGTAAGACATGTACCGTCAGATAACAGTCTGCTACATTAAAGGTCGGAAAGATGTAGCTGCCAAAATGCGCAGAGATGAAATCAAGCACATATCCGTTCAATACCCGGTCGATGCCGTTACCAATGGTACCGGCGGCCAACATCGTGAAAAGGTACTTCCCAAATTGGATTTGGCACGATAAATCAAATACACAAAGAAAACTCCGGCGATGAGCGAGACAGCTGAAAGAAGATAAATGCCCCAGTCATGCCCGGCTAAAAAACTGAAAGCCGCACCGCGATTATAGGTTTTATCAAGATATAGAAAATTGGGTATCACGCTTATTCGATCCGTCTCGCTGAGCTGATGGTCGATGACGATTTTCGTTATTTGATCCAGCAGAATCAAGATTGCCAAGCCGATATAAGCCAGTAAACTGCGCTTATTATTCAGCGCTTTATTTTCGATAAAATGCTTCTTCATGCCATTCCATTCTCTTCTCTATCGCTTTAACTGATCGATTTAAATCATCAATAAGTTTTAGCTTTTAAATTAATACGTTCAATTTGGAAAACAGGCACCGCTTTGTTCATCAAGTTCAAGAGCAAGGGCTTGCAGGCTGATTGCTCCCTCCGCCAAGAGGTATCTGGCCGGCAGCTGCTCGGATAAACGCCTGATTGAAGTTTCGATTTGCATGCCGATGATGCTGTCATATGGTCCTGTCATCCCTACATCGGTGATATATCCGGTATGTTCTTCTAAAATTCGTTCATCTGCGGTTTGTACATGTGTGTGGGTCCCGATAACGGCGCTCACTCGCCCCGCCACCGAGTAGGCTAAGGCCATTTTCTCAGCGCTTGCCTCGGCGTGAAAATCAATCACTATGCATTTGATTTGCTCTTTTTTCAGCTCATCCAGGATGCGTTCAAGTTCGGCAAAAGGCGACTGGGTCGGCGACATATAAACTTGACCCAACAAATTGATTACTGCCACTTTTTTGCCATTCTGATTAAAGACCGCATAGCCGCGTCCCGGCCAAGAGGGTAAACCGTTAGCCGGTCTAAGCATGCGACTGTCCTGATTAATGCTCTTCAGCAGATCCGCTTTGGACCAGACATGATTACCCAAGGTAATGACATTAACACCCGCATCGTAAAGAGCGTTCGCGTTCTGTACCGTGATGCCCAAGCCTCCGGCTGCATTCTCACCGTTGGCGATAATAAAATCTGTTTTATATTTTTGTTTCAGTGCGGGGAGTTCAGCGGCGATTGCTTTAATCGCGTCTCCCCCGACGACATCACCAATAAAAAGAATATTCACAGCAACCTGCTTTCTTTAAGCGATTTAAACATATTTTATCATGATAGCAAAAAGTACCGCCAATGCGATACTTTTGCCGATAAATCTTCTATAAAAGCGAACATTCAGTTTTGCGTTGATTGGAAGCGATTACTGCTTAGACAAGCGCGAGGCTACTTCCAAAATCATGTCTTCCTGACCTCCCACGGCACCTTGACGCCCCAATTCAATCAGAATATTGCGCACATCCACGCCAAAGCGTTCCGCCGCTCTGCGTGCATGCAACATAAAGCTGGAATAGACGCCTGCGTAACCAACCATCAGTGCATCGTGATTCGCCTGATAAGGGCAGCCTATACGCTTCAAAATGGGCTTCAGCTCATGTTCGGCAACATCCATGGCTTTAAACAAATCTGCGTCATGCGCTATACCTGCTTTATTGAGCGCGGCGATTAGCATTTCGGTCGGCGTATTACCCGCTCCGGCTCCCAGGCCGGCAAGAGAGCCGTCAATATAGCTTGCTCCCGCCTCGATGGCTGCCAAGCTGTTAGCCACAGCCATGCCTAAATTGTGATGTGCATGATGGCCAACAGGAATTGATACCGCTTCTTTTACTGCCGAAATTTTGCGTTTGACTTCGTCCGGTAGCATGGCACCACCCGAATCGGTGACGTAAACCACTTCGGCTCCGTAACTTTCCATCTTTTTTGCTTCTTCAACGATGCGATCGGCCTCTGCCATATGTGACATCATCAGAAAGCCCACGGTAAACAGCCCCATCTCGCGTGCCGCTTTGATATGTTGCGCAGAGACGTCTGCCTCCGTTACATGCGTGGCCACTCTAACTGCCGTGATTCCTGCCTCATGCAAAGCTTCCAAATCCTCGACCGATCCGATGCCGGGTAGCAGCAAAGCCGCCAGCTTAGCCTTTTTGATCACAGAAGCCGCAGCCGCCAATAGCTCACCGTCGCTTTGGAGCGCGAAACCATAGTTGATGGTTGATCCGGAAATACCGTCACCGTGTCCTACCTCAATCATGTCAATCCCGGCTTCATCAAGCGCCTTGGCTACGCGTTTTATGTCGTCAACTGTAAAGCGATGCATCGCCGAATGACTGCCGTCACGCAAAGTCGTATCACAAAGTTTAATCATACTAATTTACCTCCGCGGCTTTCTTTTTGGCATAAGCCTCTGCGGTTTCTACTGCCGCGCATGTAATGATATCCAGATTTCCTGCATACTTGGGCAGGTAATCGCCCAAGCCTTCCACTTGGATGATTGTACTGACCACGTCCTCATTGAGAATCGGCTCCATAATGACTTCATATCCAGGAACATATTTGCGTATTTTTTCTGCCATGGCATAGATGGCAGCGCTGATTTTAGGCAAGTCGGGCTGTTTAACTTTGGCGTGGATCGTATTGCGCATGTGGATAGGCGGCTCCGCAGGATTGAGTATGATGATGGCTTTCGCTTTATCCGCACCACCCGCTTGTTCCAAAGCCGTTTTCGTCGTCACGGTGAACTCGTCGATATTCGCTCTGGTGCCGGGACCTGCGCTCTTACTGGCAATGGAGGCGACGATTTCACCATATGTGACATCTGCCGCTTCATTGATGGCTGCCATAATCGGTACTGTTGCCTGCCCTGCACAAGTTACCATATTGACGTTGGCCAATTCCAAACTCTCATCATTCAGATTGACTGCAGGAATCAAATAGGGACCTACAGCAGCCGGGGTCAAGTCTATGGTAAAAAAACCGGCTTCCTTTAGCAGCGGCGCATGTTGCAGGTGTGCGGTGGCGCTGGTGCAGTCAAAGACGATATCGATTTCTTTGTGCGGTAAAAGATCGCTGATGCCGTTGATGCCCGTGGCGATGCCCAGGCTCTCACAGTACTCAATGCCCTTTGAGCGAAAGACATTGATGACCATTGCCGGTTCGAGATATTCACTTCTGAGGATCTTTTGCAATAAATCTAAGCCAATATTGCCGGGGCCGATAATGCCCACTTTCATTTTTTTCATTTTTTCCTCCTGCCGCTTCGTCAAATAATTCGCGGCTGCTTATGCGCATCTTGCCTCAGCTGATGCTTAAGTCCACATCACCCAGATTCCGGAAACTGACTTTTACTGCATCACCTTTGGCCACGGGTATCATGGCTGAAAGAGCACCTGATAATATCACTTCGCCGGCCTTGAGGCTTACACCATAGCTATGCATCATGTTTGCCAACCAGGCGACACAGTAAGCCGGATCGCCCAGCACTGCGGCTCCGCTGCCCTGATTGATAAGCTCGCCGTTTTTGTATAAAGACATGCTCTCAGCGATGCGGTCAAAATCCTGTGGTTTCAGCTTTTTCTTGCCTAAGAGATATTTCCCGCAGGAAGCGTTGTCGGCTACCGTATCGATAATGCCGATTTTCCAGTTTTCAATGCGACTGCCAACGACTTCTATACCTGCGACAATGTAATCGGTCGCTGCTAATACATCATCTACGGTGACATTGCTCCCACTTAGATCATCTTTGAGCACAAAGAGCATCTCTCCTTCGACACGCGGCTGTAAAACCGCTTCAAAAGGCATTTCCGCGCCCTTAATTTCCATACTGTCCAAGAGATGGCCATAGTCAGGTTGATTCACGCCAAGCAGGTTCTGCATCGCGGCACTGGTCAAGCCGATCTTTTTGCCACTGATGCGTCGCCCTTGGGCAAGCTCTTTTTCAATGTTTAGCAACTGAATGCGATAGGCATCGTCAATGTCCAATCCCTCGGCATAGTTTTCCAGTCGGGCAATGGCTTGATTGCTCAGCTCGGCTTTTTTCAATTGCTCTGCCAATTCTCTAAGAGTGGCTTCTGCTACCTGACTCATGCAAAATCTCCTTAAACACCAGTAATAATCCGTTTCAATCTATGTGATGGCACAGTGATACAAACCCAGCCGAGCCGAGCTTATTACTCTCGAACTCTTGCCGCAAATTAACCGAGGAAGAGATTGACTAGAGCTGCGAACTCCTGTGCTTTTTCGATTTGGGTCCAATGACCGCAGTGGCCAAAGACATGAAGTTCTGCCATATCGATCATATTAATCAACTTGTATGAATTCTCTACCGGAATCACGCGGTCTTCGCGGCCATGCACGATTAAGGTCGCATGTTTGATTTCGGAAAGTCGATCTTCATAACGCGCCATTTCTTTCACATACTCGGAACGGGGTTCAGGGAACATGGAGCTGAAAGCCTCCTGGAAGCCCGGCTCGATACTCGCTTCATAACGCATTTTTGCCAAATCTTCAGTGGCGATGGCTTTGTTGTAGACGAACATGTCCAACATCTTCGCCATGTTTTCAACAGAGGGGGTGTAACCCCAGACTGCATCCAGTCCATCCCCGGGAGTCAGTTCGAATTCGACACCCATGGCGCCCATCAGCACCAGTTTCCGAATGCGTTGCGGATAGAGCACGGCTAAGGCGAGGGCTAAAGCCCCACCAAAAGAGTTACCGACCAGGTCGCATTGTTCAATTTCCATTGCATCCAAAAAATCGACGGCTTGCTGAATCCAGGTATCCATATTAAATTTGACGCCTGCGGCGCGTTCGGTATAACCGAAACCGGCCATATCGGGAGCTAAAACACGTCTTTCTTTGGCCAGCTGCGGAATGATTAAACGCCAGTTGGCCCATGCCGAGACACCTGGGCCTGAGCCATGGATAAGCATGACAGGAAAGCCTGTGCCTTCATCGTGATAATTCGTGGTGAATGATCCAGTTTTAATAGATTTCGCAATTTCTGGTCTTGTTGACATGATAATTTCCTTTCTTTCTCACGGTCTGTAACCGAGCTTAGCTTCAATTTTTTGTACGGCTTCTATCAAAGCTTCATGTAACTGCGGATAGCGTTCACTAGTCATACGCACTGCCGGACCTGAAATAGATAAGGCATAATCAACTTGCCCGTCATGGGAGTGGATAGGCATGGCCAAACAGTTAAGGCCTAATTCAGCCTCGCTGCGATCCTCCGCATAACCTTTACTTCTTGCCTCATCAATCATCATTTTCAGTAACAAGGGATCCGTGATGGTTTCTGTGGTTTTAGCCACTAAACCTCTTTGAATCACCTGTTTCAGAATATCTTCATCGGCAAAAGCCAGCAAAGCCTTGCCCACGCCAGTGCAATAGCTTGGATTACGCGAGCCCCGCATCGTTGCAATGCGCATGGAATGACTGGACTCGATTTTTTCAACATAGACAACATCCAAACCACTCAGCGTCGCCAAGTGCACCGTCTCCTCCACTTTATCCCGTAGGCTTTCCATCACCGGTCTGGCGATGCGCAGAATATCCATGTTTTCCGTTACCAACTCACCATAATGCATGAGTTGTGGTCCGAGACAGTATTCCGCAGTGCTTTCATTTTGATCAATTAAACCGTGGTATTTGAGTGTGTTAATGATGCCGTGGACCGTGCTTTTGTTGAGCTCAAGCTTCTCTGCAAGTTCAGATAGTTTCCAGGAACTTTTTTGTGCTGTAAAGCTATTCAAAATTTCTATTGCTCGGTCCACGGATTGTATGCGTTTCATTTCTTTCATAAGCCACCCCTTCGGATTCATGATTGTATTCTACACCGCTTCCTCAGGGGAAAGCTAAAGCAATCAGGTCATGACTTTCAGGAAGTTCTCATTCAGTTGACGGGTATAGTAGAAGATTCCTTTGCCGACTTGCTCATAATCCCAGATACGTACGGGCATATCGGGATAATGGGCATAGCCACCGGCGTACACTTCGTTACGGTTACCCGAGGGGTCAAAGAAATAGATGGCTTGGCCGCGTGTTACACCGTGGCGCATTGGGCCTGCATCCAAACTGACATTGTTCACACTAATTAAGTCGGCAGCGTGTCCGATATCATGCCAGGATTCAAGCTTAAATGCCAAATGATGCAACACATTTGGTTTGTCGAATTCCAAAATGGCGATATCATGCGCTTTATTGTTGGCTGTTAACCAGGTCACCAAATTGCCGCTGCCGTCAGGCAGTTTAACGTGCTCTACGACACTTAAGCCGAGTACTTCGACAAAATAACGTACCGCTTCCTTCTGATTCGGTCCATAAAGTAAGGCGTGATCGAAGCCCAAAGCGCCCATGCCATGAGGTTCACGTTGCCAGATGTTGGGATTATGCAGTTCCGGATGATCAGCTGCCAGTGCGACCGTAGCGTAGAGGTCGATGCGATGACCGGTAGGTAGCTTAACTGCGATTCTACGGCCGTAGCCCGGCTGATCGCTCTCTGCCTCGACCCAATTGTTTTCCAGGCCAAAAGCATCTGTCGCTGCTTTATATTCATCCAATACTTCTTCAGACTCTACTTTGAAACCCATTAAGTCCAAACCGGCGGTGTCGGCCTCAACCAACACGACCGAATGATGATCAAATTCATCGTAACCTTTAAGCAGTACGCGGCCGTCGGACAGCTTTTCCACCAAATTAAGACCCAATAGATCGATATAATGTTTCAATGCAGCTTCCATATCCAAAACACGAATCTGGATTAAACTTGATCTTAATACACCTTTAATTGCCATAATATGCCTCCGTAAAATAATTAATAATTTGTTATGTGTTTTTTATATTATCTGATGCAAATGCTAAAGCTTATTGATTTTGATACCTAATGACTCCTTTCCTTATCCTTAAACTTTTTCAATCAGCAAGTCACTCAAGGGCTTTGCGCAACAGGCCAGAGTTAAATTGACTGATTTATCATGCTCAGTTATATGCAGACTGCTTTCCTTCTTTCTTTCAAAACGCCCTTCTAAAACTTTGATTTTACAAACGCCGCAACCACCACCATGACAGCCCGTGAAGAAATGCGCATAGCCATGCAAAGAGGCCGACTCGGCAACGGTCATACCCGCTCGACAAGGCCATGAGATAAGGCCTTGCTTTGTAATTAATTTGCAGTGCAACGTTTCCGACATGTATGAGTTCAACCTTTTGTTCACTTGATGAGCTAAGTTTTAATCGTTCATGAATATTCGATATTATCGAACCATGTTCTTGTTTATGGCCATATCATATCAGCCATTTTTAATAATTGTAAGCATCTTGAACAGGATTCTATAATCTTGCTAAAGTTTTCTTGGTAAAACTGTGCAATCTTAATATATGGCTCTTTTACCATACTTAAACTGTTTTTTAGATAAAAAAATACCTTCCCGTTGCTCAACGCTTCGGAAAGGTATTCTGCCGTGTTGGATTGCATTATTTCGCGTAATCGCTCACGCGAGTTTCTCTTATCATGTTCACTTTGATTTGTCCCGGGTAATCCAGTTCGTCCTCTATCTGATGACAAATTTCTCTGGCTCTCAGAATCATCTCATCTTCTGTCATTTGCTCCGGAATCACCATAACACGTAATTCACGTCCGGCTTGTATTGCAAAACTCTTTTCGACTCCTTCGAAACTGTCTGCGATTTCTTCCAAGCGCTGGATGCGTTTTACGTAGGTTTCCAGATTTTCGCGGCGTGCACCGGGTCTCGCAGCAGATATGGCATCTGCGGCTGCGACGATTGATGAAATCAGCGAAGTGGCTTCCTGGTTACCGTGATGCGACTCAATCGCATTGACTACGGCTTCCGGTTCGTTATGTTTTCGTGCAAAGCTGGCCCCCAGTTCGATATGTGTGCCTTCCATCTCAAAATCAATCGATTTTCCGATGTCATGCAGAAGTCCGGCACGTTTCGCCATTTCTACATCCAAGCCTAATTCCCCCGCTATCATACCGCTTAATAGGCTGACTTCGATTGAATGCTGTAACGCGTTCTGACCGTAGCTGGTACGATAGTGCATCCGGCCAAGAAGTTTCACAATCTCCGGATTGACACCGATGACGCCGGTTTCAAAAACCGCTTTTTCACCTTCCTGTTTGATAACCTGATTCAGCTCTTTTTTCGCTTTACCGGCCATTTCTTCAATACGGGCAGGATGGATACGTCCATCTTGAATAAGTTTTTCCAATGTGAGACGAGCCGTTTCACGACGTATCGGATTAAAGCAGGACAAAATCACGGCTTCCGGCGTATCGTCGATAATGAGATCAACACCGGTAATTGTTTCAATCGCTCGAATGTTTCTGCCTTCACGACCGATAATGCGGCCCTTCATTTCATCGTTGGGCAGATTAACAACCGATACCGTTGTTTCCGCCACATAATCGGACGCATAACGTTGAATGGCGCCGACCACGATTTCTTTGGCTGTCTCCTCAGCTTTTTCATGCGCTTCCGCTTCCAACTGTTTCAACAGCATGGCCATGTCGTGACGATAGGTTTTTGCTGCGGTATCCAGGACCATTTGCCTGGCTTCTTCCATACTCAAACGTGAGATGGCTTCAATTTCACGTACCTTTTCGTCCTCGAGCGTTTTGACTCGTGCTTCGTTTTCCTGCAAGTCCTGCTGTCTTTCATTAAGCAAGTCTTCGCGTTGTTCCTGCAGTTCAATTTTTTTATCTAAAGCACTTTCTTTTTGGTCAATGCGCTGGCGTTCTTTTTGAAGGTCGGCTTTACGCTCTCTGGTATCACGTTCCAACTCCAACTTTGTACGATGTATCTCTTCCTTGGCTTGCAGTAAAAGCTCTCGTTTTCGTTGTTCGCCGCTTTTTTGTGCTTCGCCCAACATCAGTTGAACTTCCTGTTCTTGCTTTTCTATTTCATGTGCCAGCTCCAATTTCTTCTTGCTGAAACCCATGCGGTAAAGTAAAACAGTTGCACCTGCTCCAAGTAAGATGCCCACCACTATGCTAATTATTATTTTTAGCCACTCTATGGCAATCACCTCCTATATTCAATTTTCAAATTGCAAATCCATATCACTATCGAATAATCGATTGAATAGTTCCAAGTGATCTCGCGACCAACCAATACTATCTGAAAAAGTATAACACAGAAATGATAGAATGAGTTGCAAAAAGGAGGCCGTGTGCGCTACGAATTTATTGTTTCAGCAGAGGATGCGGGCAAAAAAGCCCACGAAGTCTTAGTCCAGCGACACCGTTTTTCACGTGTCCAAGTCAAGAGAATCCGGCTCTACGGTGAACTGCTGGTCAATGGAAAAGCCCAACGGATGATCGAGCCCCTGCACCAAGGGGAACGGGTCTTTGTTTCCGTTGAGGACGAAGAAGAGCTCCCTTATGGTAGCGAGGTCTCAGCCACTGCGGACATACCCATCTTTTATCAGGATGAATGGTTTATTGTTGTGGGCAAACCGGCCGGACTCCTCACCCACCCCAGCTATACGGGAGAAAAGGAAAGCCTGATTACTTGCCTTAGCCCCTATCGTCTGCATCCGGTAACGCGCCTCGACAGGGGTACCTCAGGCCTCATCATTTTAGCTAAATCGGCACAAGCCCATTACAGCCTTTCACAAATTCAGGTCAATAAAGTCTATGCCGGCTTCGTCATGGGTGACCCGTTTAAAGACAGTGCTCAAATTGCTGCTCCAATCGGTCGCAAGGATGGTAGCATCATTGAACGTGAAGTTCGTGACGACGGCAAGGAGAGTTGCACCGCTTATCAAGTCATCGAACGATTTGGAAAAACTGAAAATGTGGCAGCCTTTCTTCATTTTCGTCTCTTAACCGGACGTACACACCAAATCCGCGTACATTGTCGTTTTGCCGGCTTTCCGATGTTGGGTGACAGTTTATACCCGCCTGATGCTCAAACAGATGCCAGGCTGCGTGAAAGGCTTGGGCTAAGGGATTATCAGCAACTTTTATCCTTACATAAATCTTTGGGACGGCAGGCTTTACATGCGGCAGAGTTAGATTTCACCCACCCATACAGCCAAGCAGCACTACACTTTGCAATGCCCTTACCTGAAGACCTCAAAGACTTAAGAAAGGCTTTGCTCGAATTCACCTGAGCGCTGCAGCAATTGTTCCACCACTTCGGCTGCCGCACCTGTCGCTTTCTCCCCGCTCAATAGGCGAGCCAACTCATCTTTGCGTTCTTCGAATGACAAAGGCTGTAGATTGGTGAAGGTTCTACCTTCTTTGCTCGTCTTTTCTATCAGCACATGGGCATGTCCGCAAGCGGCAATTTGCGCCGAATGGGTCACACAAAAGACCTGATTCTCGCGAGCCAGACCCTGTAATTTTTGGCCGATGAGGCTGCAGGTTTGGCCACTCACACCGGAGTCGATTTCATCAAAAACCAAGCTTGCATTTGGATGCCCGGAAGTCAATATGAGCTTAACAGCAAGTAATATTCGGGCAGATTCACCGCCTGAAGCAATTTTTGCCAATGGTTTAAAACCCTCTCCCGGATTGCTGGCAATTAAAAACTGCAACTCATCCCGGCCATGGCTCATAAAATGGGGGCTTCTTTCAATAGAGACGCTAAACTTGGCTTCCTTCATGCCCAGAGAGAGTAATTCCTGCTCAATGGCCCGGCTTAACTCATCCCCGGCTTTATGGCGTGCTTCCGACAGATCTTGTCCCGCTTTCTCTAAGCGTGCCAGATTATCGCTAAGTGCTGAGTCCAAAGCCTTTAAGCGCTCTTCCGCCGCTTCCAACGCCGCTTTCCGAGCCACAGCATTTTGTTCGAAGATCTCAACATCAGCCAGATCAGGACCGTACTTACGCTTTAAGTCTGCCAGGGTATTGAGGCGCGTATCGATTTTTTCCAGTAAATCGGGTCGATAGTCAATCAAAACACGTTGGCGCTGCAAGGAATCGGCAAGTTCGCTCAACGCTTCCTGAATCACGGTACTGCGCTCTGCCTGGGCTTGCCAGCGTTCATCCATAGCAGCTACAGCATCAATTCTAGATTGAAGTTGATTTAGAAGTGAGGGTAAAGACGCTTCCAGATCTGCATCCAACAGTTCCTCACAAAAATCTAAGTTTTGGCTGATTTTGGCAGCATTTTGTTGTAACGCGCGGTGCTTGCGTAATTTTTCATCTTCATCAGGCCTTGCCGCGATTTTCTCGATTTCGTTGATTTGATAGCTGAGTAAATCCAATTCTCGGGCTCTTTGAGCAGGATCTCCCCCCAAAGCACGACGTTCTTCTTCCATGCGCTTGCGTTCATGCAATACGTCTTGATAAATACGCAACTTGGATAATACTTGCTCTCCGGCAAAACGATCCAGCAAAGTCAGATGCGTTTTGACATCATAGAGAGAGGCTTGGTCACGTTGTGTCTGGATATCCAGCAGATGTCGGCCGACTTCACGCAGGCGTTGCTGAGTTAATAAGCGGCCATTCAGACGACAGTAATTCTTGCCACTCGCCCCCACTTCTCTGGCTAAAATCAGCTCATCAGGAAAAAGGCCATCCTCGTCAAGCTCGACCAATCCGTCCGCCAACAATTCTGACTGCAAGCTCAATGGTAGCAATACCGCCGCATAACTGAACACCGCCTCAACCATTGCTGCCGCAGCACCTTTGCGTACAGCGTCCTTACTGGCTCGTCCGCCGCTGACTAAATCAAGGGCGGAAATCATCAGGGATTTTCCTGCACCTGTTTCACCCGTAAAAACCGTTAAACCCTGGTCAGGAAACAAATCCGCCGATTCTAAGAGCGCTAAGTTACGGATGATTAAGCGTTCGATCATACGCCTGCCGTTTCCTGTTCTGCGCTGTGTTGGCCGGTATAAGCGCGACCTCGTAATTTGTCCGGTAAGTCAACAAAGAAGTTGCCTTCATGCAAGCGGATACGCTGTAACTTTTCTTTGGCAATCGATACCGTGACCTTATCGCCTTGGTCAAATTGCACCTCGCTGCGACCGTCAACAGAAAGCAGGGCGTGAGCCGGATATGGTGAAAGTTCAAGATTAACAATGGTATCCGGATTGAGGAGATAGCTGCGATTATGCAAGGAATAGGGGCAGATTGGCGTAATCGCTATAAGTTCCAAATCGGGATGCACAATCGGACCACCTGCCGCCATGGCGTAGCCGGTTGAGCCGGTCGGCGTAGCAACTAAAAGGCCGTCACAGCGAATGTCTTCAATATACTGGCCATCGAAATAGAGCTTCACAGGGATAATGCGCGGAGAAGCACCACGGGAAAGCAAGGCTTCATTCAGCGCCAATTCGGAAAATTTCAGCCTGCCATCTGTACAAGTGCAGCGCACATCCAACAGTGTTCTTTCTTCGATGCTGTACTCACGGCATAGCAGACGTTCAAGACCTTGTTCCAAGGCATGAGGTCTAATCTCAGTTAAAAAGCCTACACTACCCAGGTTTATACCTACAATGGGCACCTGTCTGCGATGCATGGCGTGCACCGCATTGAGAAAAGTCCCGTCTCCGCCGATGCTGACCATCATGTCGATTTCACTGAAATCAATGGTTTTCTCAGTCTCTGTTTTAGGCTCACGTTCTTCCTGTTGGCGGTCAATTTGCACATCACAGCCATTTTTTAAGAAATAGGCCTTCACACGCTCCAGCATTTCTGCTTTGGGGTCTTTATAATAATTTGAAACAATTCCGATTTTCATACTTTACCTCGAGCATGTGCACAGCATAACAGCTTACAGAACTTTAGGCGCTCAAATCTTTCGCTTTTTCATGCAAAAGTTCGCGAATCTTTGCCTCAATCCCTGAGGCATCCAGACAGCAATCCTGCCAACTTTCTTTTGGTTTTGCCTGAACCACCGGCATATCCGGAATATGCAATGTGGCAAAAGTCAGATTCAGCCCACGTTCCAGCAATTCAGCCGCGATAACTTCCCCTAAACCTCCGGCTGCACTTTGTTCCTCTATCGTTAAGAGCGCACGGCTTTTCAAGGCACTCTTCATGATCAAATCCATTCGCAGTGGTTTGAAACTGAATACGTCAATGACTTCCACCGCTATGCCCTCAGTGGCTAAATTTTCAGCAGCCTGAAGCGCTTCTCCGCAAAGCTGTCCCAAAACCAGAAGGCTGATGTCTGTGCCTTTCTTCAGCACGAGGGGTTCATGCCAATCCTCTGAGTTGGCTGCTTTTACTGCGGCGGCCTGCTTAAAAGCAGCCGCACAAAGAGCATTCTCTGTCCCACGGGGATAGCGCACAGCTACGGGGCCTTCTGCTGATCGCAAGGCTTGGCGCAGTACCAGACGTAAGGCTTCGTAGCATGAAGGGTAGTAAATTTCGATATTGGGAATGGCGCTTAAAAATGCATTGTCGTAGATGCCTTGGTGCGTTTCACCGTCATTGCCCACGATACCCGCACGATCAATGGCAAAAAGCACCGGCAGATTTTGCAATGCGACATCATGCACCAACTGATCCAGGGCCCGTTGTAAAAAAGTGGCGTAGATACAGACCACGGGGCGCAAGCCACCGGCCGCCATACCCGCCGCCATCGTAACGGCATGCGGTTCGGCAATCCCCACATCATAGAAACGTTCCGGATACCGCGCCGCAAAGACTTCCAAACCGGTACCCTGTCCCATTGCAGCCGTAATTGCAACAATATCAGGATTCAGCGCGGCTTCTTCTAAAAGCAGCGAGGCAAAAGCCTGCGTGAAATTGTGTTGTGTCTTATTAAGAGGTGACTCAATCACCCCTTCGTCCAGCGAAAAAGGACTCACACCGTGGTAAAGCGAGGGAGCTGCTTCCGCACGATGATAACCTTTGCCCTTTTGCGTACAGACATGTAAAACCGCCGGACCTTTGCGGTTTTTCAAAGCCAGCATATGCCGGTTCAGCGCCTGTAAGTCATGGCCGTCCACCGGTCCGTAATAACGCAAGCCCAGCGTTTCAAAATAGATATTGTCATTGGATTTGTTGAGATTAAAACGCAGCCAGTCCTTGACATGATTCAGCATGGAAAGCAAGGCATGACCGATTAAGGGTAGTTTAAGCAAAATACGCGACCAGTTACGCTTGGCTTGGTTATAACGCCGTGATACACGCAGATTGTTTAAATGCCGTGCCAGAGCGCCGACATTATCGGAAATACTCATCTGATTATCATTAATAATGATCAGAAGATCATCCTGTGCATGGTCAATATTGTTGATGGCCTCATAAAACATGCCCCCGGTCATAGCACCGTCACCGACTATCGCCAACACACGACCGCTTTCGCCTCTTTTTTTCATGGCGCGTTCCAAACCCAAGGCCGCAGAAACGGCCGTACTGCTGTGCCCGGTATTGAAACTATCATAGGGACTTTCTTCGCGCTTGGGGAAACCCGATAAACCGTCTTTACTGCGCAAACTGGCAAAAGCCTCCCGCCTGCCCGTCAAAATCTTATAGCTGTAGGATTGGTGACCCACATCCCAGACCACCTTATCATGTCGAAAATCAAAACAAGACAGCAAAGCTAAAGTGAGCTCCACGGTTCCCAAATTGGAAGCCAGGTGCCCGCCTGTTTCTGCCACCGTCCTGCTGATTACCTCGCGCAGGTCCTGAGCCAGTTCCTCGAGCTCTTGATAATTGAGGCTTTGTACCGCCTCTGCCTCTTTGATGCGTTCTAAAATAGTCTTACTCCTTAATTGCTGCGATTCAGCAAGGCATTGGCAAAATCAGATAAGAATCCAACGTCGTATCCGGCTGCGGCCAAAGCCTCTAAAGCTTGCAATGCGGCTGTCGTTGCTACGGCGGCTCTGCGTTCCGCTTCTTCATAGCCAAGTAATGTGACATAGGTCGCTTTGTCGTCGCGTAGATCTTTTCCGATGCTTTTGCCCATGGTCTCGACATCTGAGCTGACGTCCAAGAGGTCATCGCGGATTTGAAATGCCAAGCCCAACTGAGCGGCATAGCGTTCGAAATGCGCCAGGTCTTTTTGTTTAGCCCCTGCGGCGGCTGCGCCACCCAACACTGCGGCTTCAAAGAGGGCAGAGGTCTTTTTCAGGTCCATTTCCTCCAAGACTTCCGGACTCACGTCTTTACCTTGCGCATCCAAATCAATGTATTGCCCGCCAATCATACCCTGCTGCCCGAAGCGGCGCGCCATCAGTTTAATGGCCAAAAGTAAATGCTTACTTTCACTTGTCGAATTCGCCTCATAGACCGCATCAATCAAGACTTCAAAAGCCAGATTGAGCAAGGCATCACCGCAGAGCAAAGCATTGGCTTCACCAAATTGAATATGTGCCGTCGCGCGCCCGCGCCGCAATTCATCATTGTCCATGCAGGGCAAGTCATCATGAACCAGGGAATAATTGTGTATCATTTCCAAGGCAGCGGCCAAACGATCTAACGCTTCCGGAGAAGCGGCCCCATCGCGCCTAGGCACGCTGGCAGCTGCAGCGAAGAGCAGTTGTGGGCGGATTCTTTTGCCACCACCCAGCACAACGTAACGCAGCACCCCAGTCAGTGTGGCGGCTCGGCCTTCACAGGGCTCCAAATAGCGTTCCAGAGCGGCTTCACTGCGCTCGATATAGTTTTTTGATTGTTCCGTATATGTCATCATGATAGCTCCGGGAAGGGCTCCTCTTTTACCCCTTCACTGCCCGCTTTAACCAGTACATTTATCTGTTTTTCAGCCTCATCAAGCTTAGCCTGGCAAAGTCTGGCAAGTTCCGTCCCTTTGGCAAAAGCCTGCATCGAGCGGTCAAGGCTGACATCCCCTGATTCAAGAATAGCCACCTGTTCTTCCAGTTGTGCCAATGCCGCTTCGAAGCTGAGTTCTTCCTTCTTCATTGTTTCTTCAGGCTTCATGTGGCCCTCCTTCTTTTGCTTTGTGCTCAATTATAGCAAGGACTTGTGTACTGACTTGACCGTCTGCCATCTGTAAACGTAAGCGCTTATCCTTACGGACTTCATTTACCGTAGAAATTATTTTACCGCTCTCCTCATCGCTGACCAGGGCGTAGCCTCGCGCCAAAACACGCAGAGGTGATAATGCATCAAGCCTTGCAGCCGCATGGGTCAGTCGTCGTTTATCGCTCAGCTTGAAAAGCGGCACTTGGGCTTCCAGTCGTCTTTTCAAATTCTGTAATTGTTGATCCGCATTTCCCAACCTACCGGGTAAGGCATTGCGTAAGCTTTGTTCCAGTCGGTCCAGATTTTGGCGACTTTCTGCCAAAATACTATACGGATCAGTCATAACGTTGCGATTGAGCACTTGCTCCAAGCGATAACGCCTGGCATCCAGCAAACGTAGTGGTTGGCGTAAAAAAGTCGCGTTTCTGAGTGCCCGTAGACGACTCTGACTGAGCTCGAGCTTCTTCTGTAAAGCTCGACTGGCCTTGTCCTGCAGTTCAGAAATCGTAAACTGCAAGTCCGCCTTGACCGGCATTGCCAGTTCCGCAGCTGCTGAAGGGGTAGGGGCACGTAAGTCAGCGACAAAGTCACAGAGCGTGAAGTCCGTCTCGTGACCGACGGCAGAAATCACAGGTATGCGCGAGGCAAAAACAGCCCGCACCAAAGCTTCGTCATTAAACTCCCAAAGATCCTCCAAAGAACCGCCACCACGTCCGATAATGATCAGATCAATATCCTCGCGCCTGTTCAACTCAGCCAGCGCCGCAATCATGGTCTGCGCAGCTCCGCTGCCTTGTACCTGAGCCGGTGCCAAAAGCAGTTGGAAGTTGGGGTAACGCCTGCTCAACACATGAATAATGTCACGTATGACAGCCCCGCTGGGCGAAGTGACCACGCCGATTTTTTTTGGCAGGATAGGTAAGGCCCGTTTGTGTTCTGCGGCAAACAAGCCTTCTTTACTCAGCTTTTCTTTGAGTTGTTCCAGTTCAAGATGACGCTGACCTAATCCCGCAGGCAGCATAGTTTTTACAGAAAGTTGGAACTCACCGTTTTTTACGTAGAAGTCAGCGGAAGCGGTCAGCTCTACTTGTTGACCGTTTTCCGGACGAAAAGCCACGGCTTGATTGTAGCCTTTAAACATGACACAGCGTACCGCTGCCTCGGCATCTTTCAAATTAAAATACCAATGCCCGGAACTGTAGGCTTTAAAGTTGGACAGCTCCCCTTCCACATGCAAGGCTTGTAAAAAAGCCGCACGGCGTACGGCTTGCTGCATGTAGGCATTGAGCTCTTTTACGCTTAAGATTCGTTCACTCATCGCTAAACGATTCCGTTTCTGAAGTTTTTATTTTCGCATCTGCCGTCTCTGCTTCCGGTTTATCCACTTCCGGCACTGAAGGCGTCGCCTCATCCTTCTGGAAATTCGCTAATACACCATTTAAGTAGATATGGGCATCCTCCCCAGCAAATTCTTTTGCCAAGACGACAATTTCGTTGATGCTCACGCTTTTCGGCACATCGTCCAGATGTTTGATTTCATAGGCAGCCAGCCGCAGCAAAGCACGATCGACGCGCGGCAGTCGTTCTAAAGTCCAGGATTTTAGATAGGTTTGTATCTCTTCATCCAAACTTTCTCTTTCAGCAATGACTCCTGCGCTCACCGTACGAATGTAGTGCAAGTCCTCTGCTGAAATCTGCAGCGCATTTTCACTCACTTCATTCTCGAACTCTTTCAGATGCTCAATAAATGCTTCAATCTGCGCGTCAACATTGTCGTCACGTACACTCATTTGATAAAGCAACTGAAAAGTTTTCTGTCTAGCCCAGCGTCTTCCCATTTTTACTCCCTTAGCCCTTTTGTGCTATTTCATCTAAAGCGACCCGGTGGCAAAAGCCAATCCAGCAATTGCTTAAACTGCTCCGGATTAGAAAAATATTTAACGCCGAGCACATAACCCAGCAAGGTCAGAACCAGCACCAACAAAGTTTTCCAAAAACCAAAAATCACCAGCAAAAGCCCCAAACTCAAGCCGGTCAGCGCACCGACCATACCGGGGTTCTTCCCTTGCAGAAAATTGATGAGTGGGATGAATAATCGTTTCATTTACCTGCCGTCCCGCTGTCAGCGCTCCACTTTCGCCCCGACCAATTCCACGCGATTCACCTTAATTTTAACCATCGAAACCGGAATCCCCGTGTATCGTTCCACGTCCTTTTTAACGCGGTCTTGGATTTTCGCCATTTGCACCGGAATTTCCACGTCTGAATAGAGTTGGACAACCATTACAATATTAATGGATTTGCCCTTACCCTGATACACTCTTGACTTGGCGTTTTTTATGCCGGCTTGTGCTGCTTTCGCCGCATTTAAGGCAATGCTTTCGATCGCCTCAACTCCAATATCAATATCACCGATTTCCGTACTGCTGATTCTGGATTTATGCAAGCGGTCACTAAAGAGCGAAAAGACTAATGTACCAATCGCTATAAAGAAGATGACTAAAAGAATCACCACCGCCATCGTACGCCTGAGGCTTTGGCCGGCAATGTTCTGCAGAAAATTGACATAGTCTACAGCCCAAGACGTATTAAGTATTTGTAAAAGTAGCAACAGGCTGAGCAAGGCAATTAAAAAAGAATAAACCACCAGGAATATTCTGCTAATTCTGCGCATGAAGCTTTTCCTCCTCTTTTCGCACGATGTCTTTGACATGCACGTTGACCGCTTCCACATCGACACCCGTATATTTTTCGACGTCCGATTTGACGTTCTCCTGAATGTTCCAAGCCACTTCCGGTACAATCGTGGCAAAATAAACCAAGGGATACACCGTTATTTCACAGGCAGCTTCATCGTTGCTGTTAAAAGTCACCTGCACGCCTTTGCCCTCATGCTCAAAGCCAAAGGCACTCTTGATGGCTGCCGCACTCCCCTCATCCAACCCGGCCACGCCGTAGGTGCGTAGAGCCGCTTCCGCCGCATACTGGGCGATAAAGCCCTGCGACATGGTGCGTTCACCTTTTTTATTGCTGGAAAATTCAGCCATTCATCCCTCTCCGACCAAAGCAATTGAAAAAAACAAGCGAGGCGCAAGTCTCGCTTGTCATTATATCAGTTAGAGCCTGGATTAGGCGCGTTCCATATAATCGCCGGAGCGTGTATCAACACGCACCGTTTCACCTTCATTAACAAAGAGAGGAATTTTTATAACTGCACCGGTTTCAAGTGTGGCGGCCTTGGTCGCATTCTGCGCCGTATCCCCTTTCACGCCCGGTTCGGTATGCGTGATTTTCAGTTCAACAAAGAGCGGTAATTCAACATTGAAGACGGTCCCCTTATAGGAAACCACTTTGCAGACCATATTCTCTTTTAAGAATTTTATGGAGTCACCGATGACTTCAGCGCTGAAGGGTTGTTGTTCATATGTTTCGGTATTCATGAAATAATAGAGATCGCCGTCTCTATACAGGTATTCCATATCACTGCGTTCCAAACGGGCTTCCTGAAACTTTTCGGAAGGATTGAAGGTATGCTCCAAAACAGCGCCGGTACGCACATTACGGTATTTGGTACGGACGAAGGCTGAGCCTTTTCCGGGTTTTACATGCTGAAACTCAATAATCTGAAAGACATTGTCATCCATCTCAAACGTTACGCCGTTACGAAAATCACCTGCTGAAATCATAGTATTCCTCCTAGGCCTAGCTAAAACTAACTCAGTAATTCTATATTCTTTCGCTCTTGTTGGCAACTGTCCACACTACTGCGTCGATGTCACGAAAACCCAAGTGTGATGGATAAAAGTAGCCTCGCTTACAAACCAGCAATGCGACGGGCTCGATGCTACTTAACCGCATCCAGCCCCCAACACCTCATTAAAGAATCAACAATTCCTTCGGACTCTGCGTCAGAATCTCGATGCCCTCCTCTTTGATGATGACCGTATCTTCTATACGCACACCACCCAGCTCCGGCAAGTAGATGCCCGGCTCGACGGTCATCAGCACACCCGCTGGCATCAGGGTTTCAGAAATCGAGTTGAGGCGCGGTTCTTCATGGATTTCCAAACCCAGGCTATGGCCCAGACCGTGACCGAAATAAGCCCCGTAGCCGGCATCGGCGATGACCTGAGCTGCGGCCTGGTGCACCACTTTGACCAACAAACCCGCACGCAAAAGTTCTTCCGCGACGCGCTGCGCCTCTAAAACCACGCCATATATTTCCCTCATTTCTGCTTGGGGTTCGCCCATAAACACCGTGCGGGTCATATCCGAACAATAGCCCTGGTAAATGGCGCCGAAGTCCATCACCACCGCATCGCCCTCTTCTAAGACTTTCTCCGAGGCAATACCGTGTGGCAGAGCAGAGCGCAAGCCGGAGGCGATGATGGTATCAAACGACGGCCCCGCGGCACCGAGTGTTTTCATGTTGTACTCAAGTAATGCAGCCACTTCCTGTTCTTTCATGCCCAGCTTCATTTTGGGCAGAGTCAGGGCAAAAGCCTCATCCGCAATTTGCACCGCCTTGCGAATCGCCGCAAGCTCCGCCTCATCTTTTACCCAACGCAGTTTGGCCAGTGCTTTGGACAGGCCATGTAAGTGCTGCCAGGAAAGGGCGGCTTTCAAGCCGTTATACTCAGCCAGGCTCAAGGCTTCGTCCTCAATGCCGATGTCTTTTAACTGTAAGGCTTCGATTTTTTTACAGAGCGCAGCGCTGAGACTGCCCTGCTCTTCCAGCACAACAGCACCCTTGCATTGTGCTTTGGCCTGTGTGGTGTAACGGCTGTCTACAAAGAGAATCATATCGCTTAAGGTGATGAGGCAAAGGGAGGTCGAACCGCTGAAACCACTTAAGTAGCGAGTGTTTTCCCTACCTGAGATGATTACCGCTTCCAGACCTTCCGTGCTTAGAAGCTCGCGTAATTTTTCTAGACGCTGTGTCATATAATCTTGCACTTTGCTTTTTTCCTCTTTCCTATCACTTATATTTGTTATTCCAAATCGCTTGGGTTAATAAAATAGCCGAGCTTGCACACGACCATACTACGTTTCGGCTTTCGTCTTTAAAACCAGGCGTTCACCCCATCTTTTCACTTTGATGTACCAGGGCTCAGCACTCGAAATCGCTTTGACCAGAATGGAATAGATGCTGGCTCGACGACCCGCCCAAATGTCGGTAAAAACCTGGTCACCTATCATCAGGCTTTCTTCCACCTCGAAACCATGGTCCCGACAGGCTTGCAGCAGCCTATCAGGACTCGGCTTGGCCGCATTCCCATAGACTTTGATGCCCAATCCCTGAGTTTTGAGCGCCACTTGCATCTGTGCCGCTCGGCTTACTTTCGCATTGCTGATGACTGCTACCACAAAACCGCAGTTCAGGATACGCCGAATTTGCGCCACTGCCTCTGCGGTGATTTCGTGCTTGCCATGCGCTTGCAGGGTATTATCGACATCCAACAAAACAAAACGAAAGCCCTGCTCATAATAAGCCGACCAGTCTAGCAAGCTAATACTCGCCACATGGCGTTGCGGCTGTAAGCGGTTGAAGAGACCCATGTGTTGCCTTTCTTTTGCCAAATAAAAAGATAAAAATATTTTAGCACAGTACTAATCGACGGTAGGCTTGTATTCTTAAGAACAACTTAAAACAATTCCCCGATTCTCCTTTACAATGGTGATTAGAGCGGAGGCAAAAAATGGAAGACTTAGCAAAAATTTTAGTCTGTGACGACGACAAAGCCATCGTGGATGTGCTCTGCATCTACCTGCAACAAGCAGGTTATGCTTTTCGTAAGACCTATACCGGAAAACAGGCGCTGCAAGCGCTGGAAGAAGAGCGATTTGATTTGGTTTTGCTCGATATTATGATGCCGGAGTTGGACGGTATCAGCACCTTACAAAGGTTGCGTGACCGCTACAACATGCCGGTCATTATGCTCTCAGCCAAATCTGAGTCCAGTGATAAAATCCAAGGGCTCAGCCACGGTGCCGATGACTATGTCACGAAACCCTTTACCGCAGGTGAGCTACTGGCCCGTATCCGTTCACAGTTACGCCGATATACAAAGCTGGGGGCCAAACCCGAAGGTGCACAGATTTACAGTTCCGGTGCCTTGGTCTTAGATGACGCGAAAAAAACCGTCTTCGTGGAAGACCAGGTAGTCAATTTAACAGGCGCGGAATTCAACATTCTCAAATTTTTATTGCAAAACAAGAACAAGGTCCATAGTTCTGCTGAAATCTATAGTGCCGTGTGGCAGACGGAAGCCTGTGGGGGCGAAAACGTCGTTGCCGTACACATCCATAACATCCGTGAAAAAATTGAGATTAATCCGAAAGACCCGCGCTATTTGATCTTACTCTGGGGCAAGGGTTACTACTTAAAAGACTGGGATAAGGAGTCTGCTCGCTGATGAATCGCATAAAAGGAAATCGCGTTTTACAGACCCTGGCATTTTTACTTTTGCCTATTGCTCTCATTGTTCTCTTCATTGCCTATTTTTCAATCGCTGACCTTTACAACAATGGCTATCGCGAAGGCGAAAAATTTGAAGACTCGCTACTTTATTACACGGCACTGGTCAGTGAAGCCAATAGCATTGGTAAATTGCTCTCACCGGAGACGCTTATTAGTGACGAATTTAATAGTATGGATTTATCCTATTCAGACATGCCACAAAATACCTCACAACGCTTAATCAAGAGTAATCCTAAGCACAAGACGGAAATGGTGGCGAGTGAGAAAATCAATAACAGTTCACTCTTGTTTTGGTTTTGGCCCGCCAAAGACCGCGTTCCATATACTAACAAAGCAGATGTGGATTTGAGCTCACAAAACACGGCTGATTTCCTGAAGCACTTTGATTATGTTTATGACTACAAATACAATGGTTTTGTCACCATGCCTGACACCCCCTACCTCAGTTATCTCGGTGGTAGTGTGCTGAGCGATGGCTTGATTGCGTTTTCAGTAAAGGAAGAGCTACCCGCTGCTGGTTTAGTACAGAAAAATGCAGCCGTCTACCAGGAAGCTGCAGCATTCAGCCATTTTCTTTACCCCACGGTGGCCTTTTCTATTGTCGCTGCTTTACTCCTACTCATTTATCTCATCTATTCCGCTGCCTTCGAAAATCGTCGCAATGCCCAAGGAATTGTGCAGTTAAGGGGACCAGAACGCATCAGTTTGGACCGTTTTCCACTTGATTTGCTCATTTTCCTTTCCTTGCTTTTCTTTCTTTTCTGTGTCCTGCTTTTTACCTGGCAAATTACCACGCAGATTTCTTTTTCCAGTTTTGAATATCGCAATATCATCTCACTTGACCTGTTTTTCATTCATCGATTTTTACGTATTTGGCCATTAGCCACCTTGCTATATCCCGGGGTTATTGCTTTACAATATGCGATGCTTTCACTCATTCGCCATTTCAAATGCGGCACACTGGGCCAAAGCTTGTTGTTTGTAAAAGTAATAAGGAAAGTCAAACAGCTCATTATGAGCGGGGCTAAAAAGCTCTATGGCTTTTTCGCGATGTTTATTGGTTCCTCCTCTAAGCCAGCTCTCTTGCGCCTACTGGGACTCTATTTCATTTCAGGTACAATCGGACTTTTGCTTACCTTCATGTTTGGGAGCCTTGGTGTTTTTGTAGCAGCGGTATTTTTGTCCTTCTTTTTGCCAACCCTTTATGTTTTCTACAGGCAATGGCGCAATCTAAAAGCGCTTGATTATCTCAACGCTCAATTGGAAGAACTCAAGTCCGGCAATTTCGAAAGCAATGCCGCACATTCTACAGCAGACGACTTGCCTCACGAATACGCCAACCTATCAGCGGATTTAGGAGCAATCAGACAACTGATCCGGGCTGCGGTCGAGCGCGAATCGCGCAATGAACGACTCAAAACCGAGCTATTGACCAATGTCTCACACGACCTACGTACACCGCTCACGGCGGTTATCAGCTACATTGATTTGCTGAAGAACGAACCGGTCGCCTCAGACAAAGCGGCGGAATATCTGCATATTCTGGAAAATAAAAGTTCACGTTTACGTCAGTTAACCGAAGACCTCATCGATGCTTCAAAAGCGCTGTCCGGCAACCTGAGCTGCAATGTGGAAGAAATTGACTTAGCTGAGCTCTTACACCAGCAAATCGGCGAATACAGTGAGCGAATGAAAAACAAATCTTTGGACGTCATTTTGCGCCTGCCGGAAACAGAACAAGTGCTCCGTTTATATAGCGATCCAAGGCACCTGGCACGCATACTGGATAACTTGTTTAGCAACATTGAAAAATATGCCTTAGCCGGGTCACGGGTCTATGTGAGTTTGCGCATCATAGAAGGGGCTTACCAGATTGAGTTAAAGAACGTTTCCGCCGCCAAGCTGGACAAGGATATGGACGAGCTCTTCGAACGCTTTGTCAGAGGCGACAGTGCCAGGAGTGAAGGCGGCAGTGGCTTGGGTTTATCGATCGCACGAAGTCTGGCTGATTGCATCGCTGCAGAGCTTGGCATCAAATTGGACGATGATCTCTTCGTCGCCACGCTTACGGTACCGTTTAGCAAAGATTAAGTTTTGACATCAATTCCTCAGAAAGCGTTTCTTTCCTTGAATTTACGCCCCCCTTTGCATATAATTAGCGCGTTCACAGGAGGATCGTATTGAATGAAGGTATGTAAATTCGGTGGGTCGTCCCTCGCTGACGCCAAACAAATTCGTAAGGTTTGTGACATTGTGCTGTCGGACAGCGAGCGTCGTGTGGTCGTCGTTTCTGCTCCCGGCAAACGTCATCGTGAAGATATCAAAGTGACGGATATGCTGATTGCCTTGGGCAATGCCATTATTTCTGGCTATGACGGTACGCAGGAAAAAAACAGTATCGCCGAGCGTTACGGACAAATCGCTGCGGATTTGGGAATGGATGAAGATTTTGCCGAATTTGTGGCAGATGATCTCTCGGAGCGTATCAAGAAGAATAAAGATAATACCAGAGACCTAAGCGATTCACTAAAGGCAGCCGGTGAAGACCTCTGTGCACAGATGGTCGCGGCCTATCTAAAAAGCATCGGTGAGGATGCCGTTTACGTTTCACCTGCCGAAGCAGGGCTGATTCTCAGCAGTGACAGCGGCAATGCCAGGGTTTTGCCTGAATCCTATGACCGCATCAAAGAGGCTTTTAGTCAATACAAGGGCACCATTATATTCCCCGGCTTTTTCGGTGTGCGGGCAGACGGACGTATTCTGACCTTTTCACGCGGCGGATCCGATATCAGCGGGGCCATACTGGCCAATGCGGTGGATGCCAGCGTTTATGAGAACTGGACGGACGTCGACAATGTCTATTCCGTCAATCCTTCGATTATAGAACGTCCCCAAGCGATCAAAGAAATCAGCTACTCCGAGATGCGCGAGTTGGCTTACGCCGGCTTCACAGTGTTGCACGAAGAGGCTTTGGCACCCACTGCGCTAAAGTCCATTCCGGTCAACATTCGCAACACCAATAATCCCCACGCTGACGGAACCAACATTTTATTTAAGCGTAAGAATTACGAGAGCGTGGTCACAGGTATCGCCGGAAGCAAGGGTTTCACGATTTTACATATGAGTAAATATCTGATGAACCGCGAGGTGGGTTTTGCCCTAAAAGTCTTACAGATACTGGCAGACTTCAGCATTCCTTTCGAGCATATGCCCTCGGGTATTGACTCACTGTCTATCGTCATGAAGAACGAAGTCTTTCCTCCCGAGAAGGAAAAGCTGGTCATCAAACGCCTGATTGATGAGCTGCAACTGGAAACCATTCATGTAGAACGCGGCATAGCCATTGTCATGATTGTCGGTGACGCCATGGCTCAAACCGTCGGTGTTACTGCGAAAGCCACCAGCGCCCTGAGCCGCGCCGGTGTCAACCTGGAATTGATTATCCAGGGTGCGTCGGAAATCTCCGTCATTTTCGGCATTAAAGAAGCCTTTTGTAATTATGCCATCAAAGAACTGTACAGAGAATTCTTCTTGCGTTAATTAAATTCAGAAGTGATTAAAATGCTGCCCTAGCTGGTCTAACAACCATGCCAAAGGCAGCTTTTTATATCATTGCGCTTTAAACAATGTTAAGCGCTCGTGCAGCTTAGGCCCAGTAGCGCCACCTTACTCCGTTTCGTCGTTCAGGAGACTTTGTTGTCTGGCCGCTAAATCATCTTCTTTAAGGTAAAAACCACGGGCTGGCAGCTTCCTGACGCGATAGTACTCCGGTTCTTCCACAGCGACTTGGCCAAGCGCTTTGAAGCGCAGAATCTTCTGACCTTTTTTCATCGTCAAAACCTGCACACCCTGGGTATTACGACTGCTCATTAAGCTGAGTAAATTAACATCAAAGAGGATCAGCTTATGGGCATCGTTAAGCAGGAAATAATCGGGGCGTTCGGGGTCATAAGCATGTAAGGCGACCAGAGGCGACTTGGCACTGTAGGCGTTGAGCAATTTTTTACGACGCGTCTTAGTGACAAAACTATCCGCCGTGAACCGTGCCACTTTGCCGTTCTCAAAGCCTGCAATCAGCGAACCGGAATAGTCCTGAGGTAAATACATAAAGACAATATATTCTCCATCAGCTAAATCCAGTAAATTCTGACCATAGCTTCCCAAGTCCGAGGGTTTCTGATCTGGAATTTCGTAAACAAAGAGCTTGTACGCGTTGCTGCGATTGGAGAACAGAATCAGTTCTTGTTTATTGGAAGCGTCCAGATCCTGAACGATTGCATCGTCCTCTTTGGTCTTCAATTCCCCGGCTGAACGCAGGCTGGTCAGAGCCAATTTCTTAATATAACCATGCGCGGTCAGAAAGAGTTTGAGATTGTAATCCTCAATCATGTCGTCTTTGCTGATGATTTCGATTTCGTCTTTCAAGACGAGTTGGGTTCTTCTCTCCTGGCCGAATTTCTTGTCAATCTCACTCAACTGTTCACTGATCAGGGCATCAATTCTCTCGTTATCGGCGAGTAGTTCCTGGATGTTTTTAATCTCTGACTTGAGCTTTTTAATATCAGCGGTGCGTTGCAAAATATACTGCCGATTCAAATGACGCAGTTTGATTTCAGCCACGTATTCCGCTTGTAATGCATCGATGTCGAAACCTTGCATCAGGTTAGGAATGACATCACTCTCTTTTTCGGTTTTGCGGATAATTTCAATCGCCTTATCGATATCCAACAGGATTTTCTCAAACCCTTTAAGAGATGGAGTCTTTCCTGCTTTTTTGCAAATCGTAGGCCAAACCACGGCGCACACACTGGCGCCGGAATGAGAGCCATTCGGCAATAATCTGTTTTACACCCAGGACACGCGGTGTCCCATTTATCAGCATGTTGAAATTACAGAGAAAAACTTTCTTCCAAGCCGCACTTCTGGGCAAAAAGCCGTTGCATCAACTGCTCCGGATCCGTACTTTTGCGATAATCGATAGTCAGCTTCAAACCGTTAAGATCGGTTTCATCACGCACATCAATAATGTCTTTAACCTTATTGCTTTTCACTAGAGCAGAAATACCGTCAATGATGGCTTCTACAGAAGTTGAATAAGGAATTTCAAAGATTTCAATCAGGTTCTTAGCCTTGTCGATACGATAACGTGAGCGCAATTTAAAAGAACCACGGCCACTTTTATAGATTTTGGCCATGTCATCCAGGTCATAGACTAACTCCCCGCCACCGGAAAAGTCCGGCGCAGGCATGTAGTCCATAATCTCACACGCAGGGTCTTTAATGTAGGCTTTTGTCGCCTCACAGACCTCATGAAGATTAAAGGAGCAAATATTGCTCGCCATACCCACCGCAATACCTTGGTTGGCATTGACCAAAACACTGGGAAAAGTCGCAGGTAAAAGCGTCGGCTCCTTCATCTGCCCGTCACCTAGTTGTCAACCATGTCAACCACGTCTTTATCAATTTCTCCGAAAAGCGCTTCACAGATTTTATCCAGGCGCGCTTCGGTATAACGGGGCGCCGCGTAAGCCATGTCACGCGAGTACTGTTTGCCGAAATTGCCTTTGGAGTCAATATATGGATGCAACAGGGCAGCATTGCCGCGTGTCAGCCTGACCATGGTCTCATAGATGGTCTGGTCACCGTGCGGATTCAACTTCATGGTTTGACCGACAATATTGGCAGACTTGGTCCTTGGGCCGTTTAAAAGCCCCATTTTATACATCGTGTAAAGTAAGCTTGCGGTGCGCCGGTTTAAAGCCGTCGATTTCCGGGATGGCGCGCGAAACAATCACGCTCATCGCATAAGGCATGTAGTTAATTTCCAGTGTATCGGTAATTTCCTGCTCGTGTATATGAGCCTCAGGCTGAGGCGCTGGCAGTTTTTCGTCCTTTTTCTTGCTCATTTTTCTTTCCTGTTTTTACCTTAAGCCAAATCCAGCATCTCCAGATAGCGGTAACCGTTTGTTTCGATATGCTCTTTACGCCCGTCGGAGTCATTGCCCAGCAGCAGTTCGAAGACACGCGCTGTTTCTTGTTCCTCACTGGGATTAACTTTGATTAAGCGACGGGTAGCCGGATTCATGGTGGTTTCCCACATCATATCCGGGTCATTTTCGCCAAGCCCTTTTGAACGCTGAATTGAGACCTTATCCGCCCCTAGACGTTTAAGCAGTTCCGCTTTTTCCCTTTCATCATAGGCAAAATAGCTCTTTTCTTCTTTGTCCTTGCGCAAACTAATTTCGAAAAGCGGCGATTCAGCGATATAAACTTTACCTTCCTTTAGCAATGTCGGAATAAGGCGGTAGAACATCGCCAATATCAAAGTACGTATCTGGAATCCGTCCACATCCGCATCGGTACAGATAATGATTTTGTTCCAGCGCAAAGCATTCATATCAAAAGATGAAATATCCTTATTGTGCTTGCTGTGCACCTCGACACCGCAGCCTAGGACTTTGATTAAATCAGTGATGATTTCACTTTTAAAGATAGTCGTAAAGTCCGCTTTGAGGCAGTTAAGAATTTTCCGCGTACCGGCATTATCGCTTGGAACTCGGAATCTCTACCCATTTTGGTGGAACCCAGAGCCGAATCGCCCTCGACGATGTAAAGTTCCCGTTTATTCACATCTTTGGTGCGGCAGTCGACAAACTTTTTCACCCGATTCGTCAAATCAATACGACCCATGAGCTGTTTCTTAAGATTCAGACGCTGCTTTTCCGCACTTTCGCGACTGCGTTTATTGACCAGGATTTGTTCGAGAACCTTCTCCGAATCCTGATAGTTTTCCGTAGCCCAAATCGAGAGGTGCTCCTTCAGAAAATCGTTGAGGAAGTCCTGAATAAACTTATTATTGATCGCCTTCTTGGTTTGGTTTTCGTAGGAAGTCTGTGTCGAAAAGGAATTGATCACGACAATCAAGCTGTCTTCAATATCGCTAAAGCTGATTTTACTTTCATTCGCTTTATACTTATTGCGTTCCTTCGCCAAACGGTCAAAGACATTAACAAACGATAAGCGCACCGCCTTATCCGGGGAACCGCCATATTCCAGAAAGCTGGAGTTATGGAAAAAGGCCATCAGGTTTTCATTGTTATTAAAGGCAAAAGCCAGCTCCACCTTCACCTTGTATTCTTCCTTGTCTGCTCTGTCTTTGCCACGCCCTTCCGTCTCCAAATAAACCGGCTTACTCAGCCCGCTTTCCTTGTCCAGTTCTTCGACATACCCCAGGATACCTTGAGGATAGAGATATTCTTCATCGACGCCTTCGATATCGTCTTTAAAGACAAATTTTACCCCTTTATTGACAATCGCCTGCTGTTTTAGGACTGTGCGAAAATAATCAACGGGTATCAAGGTTTCCGTAAAGACGTCGCGGTCGGGCAGCCAGCGCTGCAAGGTCCCGCTTCTTCTCCCGCGGTACTCCTCTTTATTCAGACCTAAAATGTTTTCACCGCGCTCAAAATGCAAACTGTATTTGTAGCCGTCACGCCAGACGCTAACATCAAACCAACGCGAGGCATATTGGGTGGCCGTTGCGCCAAGACCATTCAGACCGAGACTGAATTCATAATTTTCGCCCGTATTATTCCGGTACTTTCCACCGGCGTAGAGCTCACAGTAAACCAACTCCCAGTTATAGCGCTCTTCTTTGACGTTAAAGTCCAAAGGAATACCTCGGCCGAAATCTTCAACCTCCAACGAACCGTCAGCATAACGATGAATTTTAATGATATCACCATAACCTTCGCGAGCTTCGTCGATGGAGTTCGACAGGATTTCAAAGAAAGAGTGTTGACAGCCTTCAATCCCGTCGGAACCGAAAATAACCGCTGGTCTGAGACGCACGCGGTCCGCTCCCTTCAGCGCGGAGATACTGTCATTGTCATATTTGGCTTTTCGAACCATAGATTTTCCCCCATTTTGTCTTAACCTGATTAGTTTAGCACAGCGATAATCCCTTGAGGTTACGCGCAGTTAACGTTTTTTACTGCCGGAAACAAGCATTGTCCCTATTATTGAACAAATCACCAAATATGGCTAAAGATGCGGTATTTGTTTTTTCAAGAAAAATTGACAGAGTCTGGAACGCTGGCTAATCTTGAAACAGTCTACACCTTGAGGAGGATTATGATGTTTAAAGGATTAAAGAAACTATTCGGCGGGAATGATGAAGAGCAGATTTTTGCCCCTATGCTTGGCAAAATGCTCTCAATGCAAGAAGTCCCCGACCCCACATTCTCGGAAGAAATGCTCGGCCCGGGTATCGCCGTCATGCCACAGGAAGGTAAACTCTATGCCCCAGCTGACGGAGTCATCACCCTAGTTTTCGGCACCTTGCATGCGGTGGCCATGACCACAAGCAGCGGTGCTGAACTCCTGTTTCATTTGGGCTTAGATACCGTAAAAGAAAACGGTGCGGGTTTTACGGCACATGTTAAGCTGGACCAAGCCGTAAAAAAAGGCGACTTACTGCTGAGCTTTGACAAAGAAGCGTTAGAGGCTAAGGGTTATAACCTTATCACACCCATGATTCTAACCAATAAAGCGGCTTTTTCCGAAGTTAAAATTAACAAGGACAAAATCGGACTGAATTTGAACCTTGAAGATGTCGTCTTAAGCCTGACCAAAGCATAATTATTGTAACTTTTAAGCGATGAAACACCTGTGCCTCTGCGATGCAGTAGACGGGTGTTTCTGCATTTTTAAGGGATATATTTTGCCATACAAGTAATGGCAATTTTTTTCTTGTATCTGACAAAAAATCGAATTGACTTGTTTTTTGGCCTATGCGATAAAAAGATAAGCTGTAGAGGGGTATTACAGTTCAAATCATTTATTCCGCACAGCTGAAAATTTCAGGCACGGTATGCTATCACGATTTCCAATATTCGCCGTGTCAGGTGGGCGCTCACGCAGCCAGTGGTTTGCGCCGCACCATCAGATTGGATGCGGAAGGTTCCGCAAAAATGAAAGGGGTTTCTTTTATGATGAAGTATCTGCAAAGACTGGGAAAATCTTTGATGCTCCCTGTCGCCGCACTGCCCGTCGCCGCTATCCTCATGGGTATCGGTTACTGGATCGATCCGACCGGTTGGGGTGCAAACAGCATGTTCTCCGCCATCCTGCTCAAAGCCGGTGGTGCGCTGATTGACAACATGTCTTGGCTCTTCGCTGTCGGTGTTGCAGTCGGTATGTCAAAAGACAATGACGGAACAGCCGGTTTGGCCGGTTTGGTTTCCTTCCTGACCTTGACTACGATCCTGTCCACAGGCGCTGTTGCCTTCTATCAGGGTGTTGGCGTTGAATCGGTTCCTGCTGCGTTCGGTAAAATCAACACACAATTCACAGGTATCCTCTCCGGTTTAATCGGTGGTGCCGTATATAACAAATTCCACAATGTCAGATTGCACCCTGCGCTGGCCTTCTTCAGCGGCAAGCGCTCTGTTGCCATCATGACTTCACTGATCACACTTCTGGTCTGTGTTCCTATGTATTTGCTCTGGCCCGTCATCTACGGTGCACTGGTAAAATTCGGCGAAAGCATCATTTCACTCGGACCTCTGGGCGCCGGTATCTATGCTTTCTTCAACCGTCTGCTGATTCCTTTCGGACTGCATCACGCACTCAACAGCGTTTTCTGGTTCGATGTGGCCAATATCAATGATATCGGCCGTTTCTGGGGTCCCGACCTCACACCGTTCACCGATGTCGTCACCGGTATCGCCTCTTCAGGCGCCGGAGCCGGCACCTCTGTGACCGGTATTTACATGACCGGTTTCTTCCCCGTCATGATGTTCGGTCTGCCCGGCGCTGCCCTGGCTATGTATGTCACAGCTAAAGAGAACAAAAAGAAAATCGCTGCCGGTTTGCTTTTTGCCGCGGCTCTTTCTTCCTTCTTCACCGGTGTCACCGAACCACTGGAATTTGCTTTCATGTTCCTGGCTCCCGGCCTCTATGTCATCCATGCCCTGTTGACTGGTATATCTGCGGTTGTCACCGCACTCCTGCCCGTCCGTGCCGGCTTTAACTTCTCCGCCGGTTTCGTTGACTGGTTCCTGAGCTTCAAGGCTCCCGGCGCTGTCAACCCCTGGATGATTATCCCCATCGGTTTGGTCGTTGGCGTGCTCTATTTTGCCATTTTCTATGGCGTCATCAGAGCCTTCAACCTCAAAACACCCGGTCGTGAAGACGACGAAATCGAATGCGAAACCTCTCTGGTTTTGGCCAACGACAATTTCACAGAAGTTGCCGCTGCGGTTCTCGAAGCGGTAGGTGGCAAAGACAATATCGCCTCCGTTGACAACTGTGTCACCCGTTTGCGCCTCGAAGTTAAAGATAACCTCCTGGTCGACGAAAAGAAGATCAAACAGGCCGGTGCCGCTGGCGTTATCCGCCCGAGCAAAACCGCCGTCCAAGTCATCATCGGAACCCAAGTCCAATTTGTGGCCGATGAATTCAAGAAACTGCTCAACAAATAAGCACTGAAACAGTTTCACAATACACTGGCTAAGATAGAGCGCTCATCTGCGGATGGGCGCTTTTCTTTTACCATGGTGATGTATCGGCTATGGGTTTAGCTAGCTGCAAATGTTGTCAGTCCCAACTACGTACCCCCTGCTTCACACCAAAACAAAAAGAATAAGCGCTTGACAAGAAACGAATCACAGCTTATTGTGTCATTGTACTAATCGATTAATACAACAGTACAGCCACTTAGCTATACAACAACACAACAACACAAAGGAGGCAGAAATGAGTTATACATTTGACAGTAGCAGTCCCATCTATTTACAACTGCTCAATCTGTTTCGTAACGCCATCATTTCTTCCGACTGGCCACCCGGCTCAAAAATGCCTTCCGTACGCGATCTTGCCTTGACTTACGGGGTTAACCCTAATACCGTGCAGCGCGCCCTGATGGACTTGGAACGGGAGGGATTAGCCCAGGCGGACCGCACCAACGGTCGCTTTATCACGGAAGAACTTGAACGCATTGCGCAAGCCAGGCGCAATGTGGCTGACCAAAAATTGCTGCTTTGACCAAAGACAGCGCTGCATTAGGGCTTAGCCTACAAGAATGCCTGGATCTGCTGCGCGAGCATTGGCCAAAGGAAGGAGATAAAAATGAACGTGATTGAAATAAAGAATCTTTCAAAGAGCTACCGCTCAACCCCTGCCCTATCCAATATCAACCTATCTTTAGAACGAGGTAAAATTATCGGCTTGCTCGGCCCTAACGGTTGTGGCAAAACAACCCTCATGAAAATTCTGGCCGGTTTGAGCAGTGATTACAGCGGAACAGTCAGCATTCTGGGACATCAACCCGGGCCGGAATCGAAAGCTGTGCTCTCCTTTTTGCCCGAACGCAGTAGCTTGAATCCCAGCCACTTTGTCTCTGAGAGCCTCCGTCTCTATGCCGATTATTTCGCAGATTTTAATCTTACCAAATCCAAGGATATGCTTGCTTCCTTTAGGATCGAGCCGCAGATGCGCATTAAAGAACTATCCAAAGGCATGCAGGAAAAGTTGCAAATAGCCTTAGCGATGTCGCGCGATGCGCAGATCTATCTCTTGGATGAACCAATTTCGGGTGTGGACCCCGCGTCACGCAGTATCATTTTGCAAAACATCATCAAAAACTACTCGGAAAGCGCCCTGCTGCTCCTCTCCACGCACCTCATAGCGGACGTCGAAAGCATTCTTGACCGAGTGCTCTTGATGGACAGAGGCCAGATTATCCTGGACCGTGATGCGGAGAGCTTACGGGCAGAAAGCGGCAAAAGCATCGATCAATACTTCAGGGAGGTCTTCATATGTTCGGCAAGTTAATCAAACACGAAATCGCGGAGCTGTGGAAAAGTTTACGCGCGGTCTGGGGCTTAAGCCTGCTCGTCTTCTTCACCTCTGCAGGGTTTTTACTCCTACGCAACGGCATCCTCAGCAGTATAAGCATCTTTACTGGTATACTCGGCCTTCTGGCACTGACCCTCGGACCGGTCATCATCATCGTGATACGTTATTATCGTAGTATGGCGGGGCAAGAAGCCTACTTCACGCACACCATCCCGAGCAAGACCTCGACCATCGTATGGGCAAAATTTCTGGCCTCCTACCTTATGGAACTCATTTCTCTTTTGGCCTTATTGCCGCTTATCTACCTCTTTATCCGTCTGACGCTGGCCGCTGACATGCAGGCTATGCCCATAACCGTGGCCTTCGCTGTGGCAGGGGATTTGCTGGCGGAAGGGCTCGGTCAGGGCTTGCCGGGCTGGGTTTTGCCGGTATTCTTCCTGCTCCTCTTAGCCCAGGTCTTTAGCCAATTAGTCGCCTGGTTTTATAGTGTGGCAAAAGGCAGCGAAGCCGCCTTCCACAAGTTCGGCGCCGGTGGGCCCGTGATTGTTTACGTCATCATCTACTTTATTCAACAAGCGCTATCCCTCTTAGCCATGCTATTTGTCCCGCTCGGTCTGCGCGTCACCAACATCTCCGGACAAATACCTAAGATTGAAGTGGTTGCCGAATCGACCCGCTGGGTATTCAGTAAGATGCTTGATCCGGAATTGCAGACAGCTTCCGTAATCGGAATCGGCATGCTGCCGGTACTTCTGCTCTTCTCCTGCCTGCTCTTCTGGCTGATGTTGCGCTCGCATACGAAGCACACCAGTGTGCGTTGATTAGAAAGCCGTAAACAAGGAGCTTGTCATAAAGTGAAAAGATAGATGCTATAAGCACGTTAAAATAATTTGTAGCAATTTAGAATAGTAGAAATAGCGAAAGCCCCTAAAATAGGGGCTTTCTTTGCAATATGGTGAGCCTAGCAGGACTCGAACCTGCGACCCACAGCTTAGAAGGCTGTTGCTCTATCCAACTGAGCTATAGACCCAAATTGTAAACGGCGGATTAGCCGCCGTTTTCTGGAGCAGGTGATGGGAATCGAACCCACACGGTCAGCTTGGAAGGCTGAAGTTCTACCACTAAACTACACCTGCGTTTTGTTTTGCCTACAAAATTCTAGCCTAGATTTTGAGGAAAAACAAGTACCAAGTCACGCGATTTATCAACTCTCTGACTTTATTTAGCGACTTTGCGTCACATTAACCATCTCAATTTATTGTGCTGCCGCCGGGACAAAGACGCGCGTTTCCATCACATCCGCCGGTTTCGGGGCACGCTCAACCGCCAGCTCACAGCTACGCAGCTGCGCATCCAAGGCCTGTTTACCACGGCGGTCCGGTTTTTTATAGGTTCCGTCTGGCTGCATGAGATGAGAACGGTTGGTGTCTTCCTCTTGAATGTCCAAAACCTCTTCCACCAGCGCCGCACAATCTTCTTCAAAGATGGGGAACATCAGCTCGACGCGGCGATCCAGATTCCTGGTCATCCAGTCTGCAGAAGCCAGGTAAATCTCTTTTTTACCTCCATTGTAAAACCAGAAGATGCGCGCATGTTCTAAATAGCGGCCGACCAAAGAACGAACACGGATATTATCGGAGAGACCCGAGACACCCGGACGCAGACAACAGATACCGCGCACAATCAGATCAATTTCGACTCCGGCCTGAGAGGCTTTATAGAGCAGCTTAATCATGCCTTCATCTACTAAGGAGTTCATTTTGGCCCTGATATGGCCTTTACCGCCTTCCTTCACCTGTGTCATTTCACGTTCGATGAGCTTTTCAAAAGTTGAACGCAGCCAGAGTGGTGCCGCCACCAAAGCATTCCAGTAGTTCGGTTCGGCAAAACCCGAAAGCATATTAAAGAACTCCGTCCCATCCTCACCCACTTCACTGTTGGAGACAAAATAACCCATGTCCGTATAGAGCTTAGCAGTCTGGTCGTTATAGTTGCCCGTGCCAAGGTGCAGATAGCGACGAATGCCGTCATTCTCACGCCGCACCACCAAAGTAATCTTGCTGTGCGTCTTTAAGCCCACCAAGCCGTAAATGACATGGCAGCCCGCCGTCTCCAGCCTTCTCGCCCAGTGGATATTGTTCTCCTCATCAAAACGTGCCTTTAACTCCACCAGCACCAAAACCTGCTTCCCGTTTTTCGCCGCTTCTTCCATGTATGAAATAATCGGCGAATCACCGCTGATGCGGTACAAGGTCTGCTTGATCGCTAAAACCTGCGGGTCGGTCGCCGCTTCTTTAATAAACTGCAAAACCGGGTCAAAAGAATCATAAGGATGGTGCATCAGCATGCTACCTTCTTTAATCAAATCAAAGATGCTCGGCTCTTCATTGCCCTTCTCCAGGAGACTGAGGCGGCGCTCCTCCAGTTGATGCGGCAGCTGCGGCGTATACGGAGGATAGTACCACTCCCCGTGTTGCTTCAGCTCGTGGTCGCCGCGTAGCTTACTGAGCAAGGTGAGATCCAAAGGTCCGTCAATTAGGTACACGTCCTCTTCGTCTACTTTTAAGTTGGGCAAAAGTCTACTCAACAAACGGTAATCCATATCAGATTCCGCTTCGAGGCGAATGACCTCGCCCCAGCGACGCAACCTGATCTGTTTTTCGATTTCTATCAGCAAGTCCGCTGCATCCTCATCATCTATTTCCAAGTCGGCATTTCTGAGAATGCGGTAGACTCCCTCAGCCAGAATGCTCATGCCCGGAAAGAGCTCCGGTAAAAACAAACGGATAATATCTTCCAGAAGGAAGAAGGAGTACTTATAGCTCTCCGGCTCAGCCTCGTCGTTTGCGTCCGAATCGGCCGTTGCCTGAGCGTCCAGCGCTTCTGCCGCGAGTTGATCCATCGTTTCAGTTTCCTGCGTTTTGAAGCGGTAGAGCCTGGGAATAACGCCCGGCACCTGTATGGTCACAAACTTTGATTCGTCTTCATCGTCGCGGCGTTCCAAAAGCGCACAGATATTCAAACTTTTATTGTTAATCAAAGGAAAAGGGCGGCCGCTGTCCACAGCCATGGGTGTGAGGATGGGATAGATGACTTCTTCGAAGTATTCGCGCAGCTCTGACTTTTGCCCTTCATTTAATTGCTCCGCTTTCAGTATATTGATGCCTGACTTCTTCAGCGCCGGCAAAATCGCCCGCGAGTAGGTCGAGTACATCAGGCTCATCAGCGCATGGGTCTGTTCTGAAATCGCATTGAGTTGCTCGCTGGCCGTCAGACCCGCTATATCCAAACCTTCATAATCGGCATTGTACATATCTTTTAGCGAGGCCACACGCACCATAAAAAACTCATCTAAATTGTTCGCTGTTATCGCCAAAAAACTGAGTCTTTCCATCAGGGGATTGTTCTTGTCACGCGCTTCCAAAAGCACACGCAGATCAAACTGCAGCCAACTGAGTTCCCGGTTGATAAAGGCTTGGTTTTTCGAATAATCACTGGGCGCTACAAAACTTAAATGCTGTCTGCTGCTCAGGCGTTCCTTCAGGAGCTTGCGCGACTTTTGCATCTTCTTCTCTCTGCGCGCATCACGATACTCACTACCCTGTTCGCTGGCCGGAGGACTTTTTTTACTCTGCGTTTGGTTTTTAGCATGGGTTCCGCTATTTTTCTTACTCACAGCCATCTCATTTCTCCTTAGTCAATTGCACTTGCAGGCCGAAGACTTCTTCAAACAGTTGGCTTCTTTGTGGCAAAAAGAAACGCTCCAACTGCGCATCGCCTTTCTCTTTATAAAACAACTGCAAACTTCCTTGTTTAAGGCGTGTGCGTGTCACTTCCAAAAGGCCTTGCTTGGAGCTGTCCAGACAATCAGCCACCCGTAAAACCGCCACCAGGCAAATAATCTCCTGCCGCAACTCACCCGGCAATTCCAGCATGTCACTGCGTTTAGGGCTATAAAGCTCATTGGCAAATTCCGCTATGCGTGCCATACGTTGGCGTTCTTTTTGCGTGATGCCCAAAAGTTCTAAATCTTTGATAATGCCATAAGACAAGGCACCGTGTCGCGGGTTGCGAATAAAGCCGCCCACATGCATTAAACGCGCCACCACCTGCAGATACAGGCGCTGGCGTTCACTCAAACCATAGGTTTTCATTATCCGATCAAAAATCTGCAACGCAAAGGTCTCCACCCTGTGGCTATGAGCGATATCCACTTCAAAACGCAGCGCCAGCTCATCAATTTGTGAAAGCAAGAGTTCTTCACTGGTTTTCAAGAGTTTGTAGCCAAAATTTTTCACCACATGCTCATAAAGTAGGCCTTTACTCAAGTCGGCATTGGGCAGGTAAATGATAGAGGCATCAGTAAACTGAATGTATTTATTAATGATCGCAGCCGCAGGCAGCATCTGCTCACAGCTCTCCGGCGGAATGCCGTACTTCAAAGTCAGATCCCTGGCTTTCAGCTGTTTTAGCAAGTTAAAGACCTTGGCAAAATCCTCAGCCTGCATCGCTGCTTCCGTATATTTAATCCCTGCCATTCGTTTAAAATATTGAATCTCATTCCCGATAATCACCAAGCCATCCATCGACTGCTGCCCCTGGCTGTTCTTGATTTCCTGCAACTCCGCGTCCAAAAAAGCCTCAAAAGCCTGCAGCGGTTTGTTCGCCACCAACTGCAGGTGCTGCAGGATACCCACCATACGCAGCGCACCCAGCAGCGCTGATTGGCTATAAACCAGACGTCCCTCGGAAAAGAAACTCAGATGTACAGAACCGGCACCGATATCCACCACTTGGAGATTTTTTCGCGCTAAATCCGGAAAACCCTTCATGCTTTCCATCATGGCAATGAGGCGCCAACTGCTCTCCATCGGGTGATCTAAGATTTCTATATAAAAGCCTGTGGCCTGGGCAACGCGATTTAAAACATAGTCGCGATTGTTCGCCTCTCTAATAGCGGAAGTGCCGACCACACGACAAGAGCTGATTCCGTATTCCGTGAGTTTCAGTTTGAAACCGTTTAAGATTTCGATGGTGCGCCTGATGAAGGCGTCACTGATGGCGCCGCTCTCAAAGGTGTCCTCGCCCAGTGCCAGTGCCCCGCGCAAGCGTTCGATGACTTTGAGTTTACTTGCAGAGCCCGAGGCGTATTCAGCTATCTTCATATGCAGTTCATTAGAACCTACGTCAATGACCGCGAAATAGTTTAGTTTTGCCATATGACCTCTCTCCTGCCTGCAGCTGCTAGGCGTCAATAAAACGAATGAGATAACTTAGCATCTTGGCCGCTTGGGCCGGACTTAATCTGCGATTCTGAAACGTGATATTGGCATAGCGCCGATAGAGCCGTGTGCGCTCCGTGTAAAGACTGTCAAAACTCTGCCCCGGCTTCAGGATAACCCCTCTTTCAGCCAAGCCGCCCACGCGCTGCTTAATCTTGTGCAAGCTATCTTCCAGATAGATAATTGTGCCCATGCTTTGCAAGTGACGCATGGCTTTTCGCCCGTAGACCACAGAACCACCCGTAGCAATGACTTGACCCTGACCTCCCAGCGTTAAAATCATGGCTTCCTCGGTGCGGATGAATTCGGCAAAACTGCTTTCAGCCTTAAGCCCACCCGGACCAAGACCCGTGAAATGACGCAACACGTCATCCGTATCAACGAAGCGCAGTTGTAAAAGGCTCGCCAACCGTTTGCCCAGGCTCGTTTTTCCCGAAGCTGGCATACCAATCAGGATGTAATTGCTCTGTGCCAAGTTGCTAAGAGGCGTCTTTGTGTCCGGCACGACATTTCTCACTTTCCTATCATTGCGCTATATAATTTTAGCCTTAACTCTCTCCCGGCTCAAGCAGAAAAGCGTTAACACAAACTTAAATCTACCGCCTCTTTAGATGAAATAAGAATGAAAGAACGCCCTCTTCGTCTCGGCCATTTCGGAGACTCTATTAATGTACTGTGTGACGTTGGCGACATTGGCTAGGCGTTTCACTTTGTCGCTGAGCACGAGTTTTGAAATGGCTGCTGCTCCGAAAGCCATGATTGACTGTGCGTCCGCCATCATGCAGACATTATAAATACAGGCAAAACCCTCCTTCGCATAGCCGACATTTTCCAACCCGCCTAAACCGTCTTTCTGTCGGTACAAGTAATAAGGCCTGTATTCCTGTTTTTTAAGCTGAGACTCGGCAAAATCCAACATCGACTCTAATTCCGGGTTAAGCCTGCCCAATTGCTGCTCGAGCTTGCCAGCATCATTGTAATCGGAGCGCTTCTGACTAAAGTGAGAAACGGGTTTATTCAGAAGTGCAGCCTCGCGTAACAAAAGATCAAAATCAGATTTACGTTTCTTTGCCAAGCTGTGTACGGTGATGCTTTCGGGCTGTAGCACTGAAACTTGCTGTACGCTTTCTGCGAAATCAGCCAGAGTCTCATCTGCCAGGCCTGCAATTAAATCCATATTGATATTATCGAAGCCCAAGTCTCTCGCCATGTGAAACACCTTAACAACTGATTGAACATCTGCAGGCCGGTTGATACGGATGAGGGTCTCCTTTTGCATGCTTTGCGGATTAATGCAAAGGCGTGTGACTCCGGACTCCTTTAAGATTGTTAGTTTGTCCAAGTCCAAATCATCACTGCGCCCCGCTTCAAAACTCAGCTCGGGGCATTCTTTGAGCTCCACATGTTTGTTTACACATGTAAACAAACGCTGTAATTGTTCAGGACTGAAGATAGCAGGACTGCCACCCCCGAAATAAATGCTGTTTACCTTTCGTCTTAGACCATGCAAACCCGTATCAAGTTCCAGTAGCAGGGCTTCCAAGTAAGACTCAAGTTTCGCCTCATCTGGATTAATATCAGCCTGATTTGTGAATGAACAATAGCTGCAGCGCGTGCGACAAAATGGCACGTGAACATATAAATGTAGCCCTTGAGGGTCTTGCTGCGCGATAATGTTTTGCTCTGCTAATGCGACTTCCACAGCCAGAGCCGCTTTGCCGGGTTTAAGCGCATACTGCTCCTGCAAATAAGTGAGCGTTTCTGCAGGATTCAGTCCCTCCTTCAGCGCTTCGTCAGCCAGAAATGTCGGGCGGATCCCACTCAACGAGCCCCAGGGAAAGCTGAAACCGTTTAATTTTGCCAAATAATTATAAATACAGCGTTTCAACTTGCGCTTAACGATTTTGACTGAATCATCCGCATGAATTGGGATTCGGACCTGACCCTTTTGTACTGCATTTAACAGTTTGTCTAATCCAGATGGATTTGTTGTGTTGCCTAAACTCGTAAGTTCAGTGGCAAAAGCATACTGTTCTGTAAAACCGCAGATGAGTTGCAATTCTGTTTCCGTCGCATAACTTATGCCTCCCTCTGGCAGCATTTCCATCTTGGCGGCGCCATAGAAAAGCCGTAGCATATCACGGATCCCATCAATAGGAATAGGGTATAAAGACTGATTGAAAAAATGGACCCGAATCATGCGACAACACTTTCAAAATAATAAGCTAACAACAAATCAACAACCATGCCATAGCTTTGCACGCCCAGTTCCTGATGGTTTGCTTTTAAAAAACTGTCATTGATATTGGTGCTGACCCGTTCGACCGGACCCTGGAATTGAGCCCAATAGCGATTTCGTGCCTGTATATCCGCCTGGACTTCGGGTTTCAACATAGCCCAAACCTCATCCGCCATTTCCGCTGCAACGCCGTGCAGACGATTGTAGGCATGGATAAATGCTGTTAAATAGGCGGCGTAGCGAAACTCCTGCCACTCGTGATCTTTACCGCTATAAAAGGCTAAAAAATTGGCCTCATCTTCTCGTGCATAGCCTTGAACATGAGCAATTTCATGCAAGGCGGAAAAGAGAAACTCATCGGGCATGGTGTCTGCATTGACATTGGCTTCGGCAAAATAAGGAAAATACATGCCGGTGATGTTTGTGTAAGACCAGTACTGCGATAATGGAACCGCTTTGGGGCGAATCACGACAGAGTCGTAAACAGCGGGAGCATTTTTCGCTGCGACTTGTAAGTAGCTTTGCCTGCCCTGCTCGAGTAGCAATAAACCTTCTGCTGTCTGGGCTAAACCCTCTTTCTCCATATTTGTTTGTTTGGCCAGCCACACTGTTAACTCATGCAATTCAGAGGCGCTACGCGGCTGAGGATTCAAGGCCAGTTTTTGACTCAAGGGACTGCGTGCATAGTTAAAGCCATGAAGCAACATATAAAGCACGTAAAGCACTACTACAATTGTAGACAATTGAGACAGGAGTCTTAGCACTTGTCTACGTCGGTTGTCTCGTCTCCGTAGAATCATTACGAAACTGTAAAGCAGAAAGAAAAAAGCGCTAGGTAAAATAATGACAAAGCTTACAAACATAAATGAGACAGGTAGAAGCCGACTGATAAAAAGCGGAACGGCGCGTAGCAAGGGAAAAATATTTTCAGCATAGAAATTACCCCATTGCGGATTAGCCAGTAACAATAGCTGTAATAAATAGAAAGTGAGCGCAAGCAAGCATAAGACAAAAAATCTTAGCAAGTTGGCCCGAATCGTTTTTTTATCCGACTTCTTAAAAAAGCGCTTCTCTCTTTCAGGCATTGCTCTATTTCCCGGCTACGATGTATGAGCCCAAATCCTCAGGGCTATCAAAAACCTCTACTGCCCCATTTTCAAAGAGTTCCTCACGACTGCGAAAACCCCAGCTGACACCGAGCGCTATGAAGCCACCATTTGTGGCAGTCTGCATATCGGTTGAAGTATCCCCGATAAAGTAGCAATCAGCAGGCTCTAATCCCAGTTGAGCACAAAAGGCTAAAGCCGCAGTCGGATCCGGTTTCCTGGGGTAAGCCTCACTCATCCCTTCAATAAAGACAAAATTCTGATCTTTAAAAAAATGCATAATCAGCTTTTTTGTTAAAGGGTCTGCTTTGTTGGACAAGACTGCGCAAGGAATCTCTGCTTTTTTTAATTGCTCAAGCATTGCAGCGATACCGGGATAGGGCTTCGTACTGACCATGAGATTTCGCCGATAAATGGATTGAAAATGTGCAAGATGTTGCTCGATTAAGCGCTCCTGCTCCGAATTATCCAGCTCTGAAAATGCGGGATACTGCAAACTTAAGCTGCGCAGACAAAGGTTACGCAAACCCTTACCCACCAGAAAACGGTAATCATCCGTCGGTAAAGCTTCTAATCCTAAATCAAGTAAAGCTTGATTATGGGAATCGGCTAAATCCTGCAAGGTATCCAATAAAGTACCATCTAAGTCAAATATACAAAACAAATCAAATCTCCTCCAGCGCTTTAACTGTTTTCAGTTCTTTTCTCTTTAACAGGCTTACAAGGATAAAAAGCACATGATTGTAGGCAATCAGGGTTAAAAGCGCTGTGATGATAATCTTTTTTACCAATGCCGCAAAGAATGGCTCGGGCACCATCATGATCAAGCGATCTGTAGCCGGATTGAGAATCCACAGGTCATTGCTGAACACCAACTTATGGAAGGCTGTCCAAAAAGACGTAAAATCAAGTGCTGCGAAAATGGCAATCCCAGCTAATAAAAAAATGAAAAAAGCTAAAGACAGACCGAAAGCAGCTTGTAAGCAGCGGAAATCCTGCGAGCTGCGCTTTTCTTTGCGTAGCAGAAATAACATTGCTATTAATGCGATAAAGGCAATGGTGAAAAGCAGATTTCTGATTTTCATACTGTTCAGATAAAGCAGTCTGACATCCCACATATGATCAATTTCACGTTGATTAAACATTTCCGTGAGGGATTCCGGAGATTCGTCTAAGCGGACCTTCACACTTAGATCAGGTGCTTTTGCCTGAATATAATCCAAAAGTTTCTCGGTAGAAGCTTCTAAATCCTCTTGTGATAAGCCGATAGACTCAGCCGTATTCAGTCTTTGGTATTGTTCTGCGTAAAATGCCCGGGAAAAAGCGGCCCAGTCCACCGCACTCAGGAGAATAGCGACCAAAAGTGCTAGATTGAAGCTGAAAGCTAAAAAGCATAAAAAGGGGCGACGTCTACTCAATACCCTTCCTTTCTGCGCTGTTTACTTAATTCTTGGCGTCTTTTGCCACTTTCCCACTCCGCCTGTTGAACATCATTCTCGATTAAGAGCGGGGGAACCTGCAGGGGATTATTATTTTCGTCAATTGAAACCATGACTAAAAAAGCACGATTGATTAAATTGCGCTTACCGTCGATGGTCTCAACAAAAGAATCGACACGTACTTCCATAGAGCTAGTGCCGACGTAAGTCACGCGACCCACCAAGACCAAAATATCATTAATAAAAACGGGCTTACGGAATTGTAAGTTATCAACAGCAGCCGTTATCACGGTGGTTTGCGCATAACGCTTTGCAACAATGCCGGCCAGTTCATCAATCCACTGCATCAACTGACCGCCAAAGAGTCGTCCAAAGCCGTTGATATGCTTATGCATGATTAAATAGGTCTGCTCCGTAATCGAATCTGCTGCGGATTGTGCTTTCAAACTCATAGGCAACTCCAAATCATCAATTCACTAAGTAAATTCTATTGTTTCAGCGGATTATTGGCAAGAATGCAACTTTATAGTTCTCCGCCAGATACGCTTTGATTAATCAACTTGAGTTTATGTCATCTTATCGTAACATTGTTGTAATCTTTCTGTTCGTTGATGTAAATATGTAATAAAAAGAGACCGCACAACTGCGATCTCTATCGTACTAATTTTTTTACTATTCTTAACTTAGAACTTTGATGCCACCACTACATATTAGCGAGCTGCTTGACGCAGGAAGCTGAGATTGGATTCACTTTGCTCGTTCTCATTGATCAGCGCAACATTCTGAGGAATAACCAAGAAGATGTGGCTGGAGACACGTTTTACACTTCCACCTAAGGCATATGCTGCCCCGTTGATGAAATCCAGAATACGTTGCGGTGAAGCGCTGTCGCATTTTTCAAAATTACAAATGACGGTTCTGCCAGTTTGAATATGATTGCAAATTTCCTGTGCCGCATCAATCTGAGTCGGTGCGACAATAATCACTTGCTGACTGTTACCGGGTCTAAAGCCTACGACACGCTGAGGGCCGCGCACAGGCTCTTCTTCATGAGAAGCAGCAATGGACTGAAAATTGATTTCGTCTTTAGCGGGTTCATTCACTATGACATCATCTTCATATGCATAATCATCCTCATCATAATTGGTGAACTTGGAAAAGAGTTTATTAAAAAAATCTGCCATTACTTTCTACCTCCGCCAAAAGCGATAATCTTAAAGCAAATTATAGAGTAATGAAAAATTGACGCAATATCAAAATCAGCGGTTTAATGGCGACGTAATGACATTGTAATCTGATGACGTGATGTAGAAATAAAGAACTCGATATTTTACGGTTATTTGTGGAAGCTAGGCTCTTTCGCCGAAAATGGCACGCCCAATCCTGACGCAGTTACTGCCCGCCGTGATTGCGGCTTCAAAATCCTCGCTCATCCCCATGGACAGGATTTCAAAGTCTTCGTTCTTACCTTGCGCGGCCAATTGTTCTTTTGACTCACAAAAAACCTGATAAAAGGAATGGAAGAATTGCAGTTGTTCATCATAACTCAAGCCGGGTGCAGCCATCGTCATTAAACCGCGTAATCTAACGTGATTCAAAGCAGTAGCCTGCATCAATAAAGTGCTTAACTCTGCGCTGCTACTACCATGTTTGCTGCTTTCTTCAGAATAGTTTACTTGCAGTAATATATCTTGCACGAGATTTCGTTTTTCGGCTTGCTTGGCAATTAGATTCAAGAGGTTTTCACTGTCCACGGACTGAATCATTTGCACTTTGCCGACAATGTACTTCACTTTATTACTTTGCAATGTTCCGATCATATCAAAGTTGAGCGGTTCGGACTCTAATTCTGAAAGTTTTGCCACGAGTTCCTGTACCCGGTTTTCACCGAAATTTGTGATGCCCAAAGTGTAAGCTTGACGAATGGCTTCCAGCGCTTGGAATTTACTGACGGCAATCAAACGGACCGAGTTGCCGGTAATGGGAATGGCCGTGCGTTTGGCCAAAGCCGCCGTGATTTTATTCTGGATGTCTTGGATATTAGACGCCATCTGCTTTTGATTAATCAATCGGGTGACCTTCTTTCACCTCCATAGGATTTTCAACATAAATGGTTCCCTCAGACAGAAACTCACTATCGCCGATGTCCTCCACAACTGAAAAGCGGTCATTTTGAGCCGTGACCGAAACCGGTACAAGCATGGTTGCCCCACCTCTGACAATCATCAATTTAGCGGTTCTTTGGCCTGATAAATAATCCACCAGCACCGCATTCGGCACTTTGAAGCCGTAATTGCTGTCGACAATAATGCGGCCTTCAATAATGCGTCTGTCGATGAGATTCTCCACTTGCGAGCTGGTCGTGCAAGTGATAAGGGTACCGTTACTCGATTTGCTAAGTGAACGCACGATGCAGTCCTCAATGACCAGGTTTTCACGCGGCAGATAGACCGAAATATGTCTGCCTTGCTCCCCGATGATCGGCACACCCGGCTGCTCATCATCCGTTGCGAAGAATTCAGGATCCAGACCCGTCACAGACAATACCAAGGTATGCCCGGAACCTTTGGACAAACGATAAGCCGGAGCGACCAACTTCACACTTTCGGATAGGGGTTTATAGTTTTCACCGCCGCCAAGCATTTCGTTGAGATTTGTTTCGTTTAGACTAGCGATGTTCTCAGGCGTCAGAATGGATTCCAATCCATCGCTCATATAAGAAATATAGCCGCTTGAGTCTGTCTGCAAGTAAACCGCCTGCTTCTCCAATACCGCATCAAGGGCTTCGAGTTGTAATTGCATGCTGTTTAAGTCAGCATCGTTGAAAGGTACGGTATCCAGCTTCAGATTACGACTATAAACTAAAGCATCTACCGAATTTTGTAGTGACTCGACATTTTTTACCGTGCCCACGCTCGTCGCCTTGCGCAAATCGTTGATCAAGGGAATCATGCGGGTATCACTTTCGGCAAAAACCTGCGCAGCCCCCTGTCCCTGACCTTGGGCTATGAGTTCGAGGCGACGCTTGGAAATATTGCTGACGATTTTTTTCCAGGCATCATAATTGCTCTGCATCGCAGGAGATAAGACCATCGCTACTTTTTCGGTTTTAGCGACACGTGTCGCTTCCGGCTTCAAAGGCCTGATAATGCCACTTAAACCTGCTGAATATAAGACTTCATCGCGAATGATCAGACCGGCTGTCTCAAAACTCTCATCGACATAATCTTCGGTTAAAAATTCCAACACCGGCTCATTGCTTTGTCTGCGCAAAAGCAGATTAACCACACCGATGGTCAGAGCCATCACCAAGACCACGCTCAGCACCAATACAAGAGAACGAACCCGGGTCCGCTTCTTCTCAATCGCTTCCAAGCGCACCATAGCACTGTCCTGCAGACTGTGCGTGCTGATTTCTCCCCCAGCCTTTATCGTTAAATTTTTACGCGGCCGAAAAAGAAGGCGCTTTCTCTTATGCGTTATTTCTGAGTTTTTATCTTTGCTCATCGGCCTGCCTTTCGCTGGCAAATAAATATTTCATATTATAAATCATTTTCACCATTGACGGCCAACAAGGCCGCCAGTTTGACCTGTTCATAGTTCAAACCGCCTTGAAGAAAAGCACGATAAGGCGCTTTGAGCGGCCCATCGGCTGAGAGCTCTATAGATGAGCCTTGGATAAATGCACCCGCAGCCATGATGACTTCGTGGCTGTAGCCCGGTAAAGCCGAAGCTTGCGGTCTGACAAAGGCATCCACAGGGGAAGCAGCCTGCACCCCCTGGCAAAAGCGAATCAAAGCTTCGGCAGTACCTAAATTCAATACTTGAATGATATCACCGCGTTGCTCGTCGGACGCGGGTTCTGTCATAATGCCGAAGCTTTCGAAAAGCGCGGCAGTAAAACTCAAGCCATGCAAGCATTCGGCAACGACATGGGGTGCTTGGTACAGGCCTTGGGTGAGTAGTCTGTTAAAGCCCAAACTGGGCCCGACTTCTGCCCCCAAACCCGGTACGGTTAAGCGTGCGGCGGCTTGTTCCACCAGCTCTGCTTTCCCACAAATGTAGCCCCCGCTTGGTGCTAATCCGCCACCCGGATTCTTGATTAAGGATCCGGCCACTAAATCTGCCCCCCACTGTGTGGGTTCCTCCGTATCGGTAAATTCGCCGTAACAGTTATCCACAAACACGACAATTTGCTCATCCACCCTTTTTGTCGTCCGGCAAATTTCACGGATATCTTCCGCCAGAAGAGCCGGTCTGTCACTGTAACCCCGTGAACGTTGGATGAAAACCAAGGCGCAGCGGTCCTGCTCTTTTGCCAGGACCTCCTTCAACGTGTCAAGATCAGGTTTACCGTTTTTCAATAAGGGAATCGCCAAAAAATCAACCCCAAAGTCGGCTAAGGAACCGTGACCACGGCCACTTCTTTGTACATTGCCTTCCTCATCCAAACCGATAGCTGTAAAAAGTGTATCGTAGGGCAAACCGGTCGCGGAAATGAGTAAATCCCCGGGTCTGAGGTACCCATAGAAACCTAGTGCAATGGCTTGTGTGCCGGAACTGATCTGCACACGCAAGAGCGCTTTTTCGCAGCCCATAATCTGAGCAAAAGCCTCCTCAAGCCGCTCCCTGCCTAAATCATCGTAACCATAACCCGAGCTCCCCCCAAAACCGGCTTCGCTGATTCTGGCATCCTGAAAAGCTTTTAAAACTTTCAACTGGTTAAAACTGCGAATCTGCTCGACTCTCGCCCAAGCCGCACCTTGCTTGAGCTTTGCTTCAACGCTTTCCGCCTGCTCATAGAGCTCTGTGCCTATGCCCCAGGCGGCGAATGGATTTACTTTTTGCAATGTTCTCTACCCTTCAATTGTCCTAATAAACAAAAACCTGCAAACACGCGTTTACAGGCCTTCTGCTCGATATGCTTGGTGCGTCTTCACGGACTCGAACCGTGGACCCACTGATTAAGAGTCAGTTGCTCTACCAACTGAGCTAAAGACGCATGTCCGCCGCAAGCACAAAGTAGATTATAGTCAGAGCTCAAAACCTTGTCAACGACTACCAAGGCTGGACTTCGACGGCTGTTCTGTGAATAGTTCCCAATATAAGCGTATTAATGCGGGCACGTAGCTCTCTTCTAAATAGAAGCGGTTAATCCTTTTATTGGTGACACATTGGACATAAGCACCATGCTCCAGCATCATGCCGCTCAAGAAGGCGAAAGGGAAAAACTGAGTTTTCGCTTCCGTGGCCTCGTTTGAGATGAAGCTGAGGCCGTCTTTTTGCAATATGAGCACACCCTCTTCTTCCGTCTCCCAGGCAACGCCTGCAGCCGCTGTATGGATGGCTTGGCTGAGGAGTCGTGCTTTGTCACGGCGCAGCTCGTTCTGCGGCTGCGCATCTCTAAAGGCTGCCAGCCATTGTTTTTGCAGCGCATACCATTCTCCGGGATTGTGGATCAGTTCTGCTCCATTGGAAATGGGTGCTTTGAAAAAACCATCTGCTTCAAGCTGCCAAGTGCTTTCGCAGGCGGCACATTGCAAATTTTGACCTTGGGAGTGCAGTTGACCAAGCGTATTACAATGCGGGCAAAGCAGGAGGATTTTTTCCAAGCTGACAGCAGCCGTTCTTGGGCGATAGCGGTGAGGTTTGCTAAGCGTCTTTTGCCAGCGATAGTCATCATAATCAAAAGCTTTAAGCAAGCGCTCATGAATCGCTTCCACACTGAGAGCATTAATCTGCTCTGCATTCAGCAGCAAGTCCAATTGGGCATAACATTTACCGCGATAGAGTTTACTGGGTGCCCAACGTGGCCAAGTGAGGTAAGCACCACTCAATCGGCAGAAAGCTAAAGGCATTTTCAAATGCTTGATGAGCTTAGCTGTATTGATATCAATCTTTCCTGGGCCTCCATTGTTGCTACGTTCACCCTCGGGATAAAAAGCCACACTACCCTGCTGCTGAGCGATGCGTAAGATACTGCGCAAAGCACTGGGACTGGAAGCAAACTGCGTGGTCGGTATTACGCCGACCAGCCTGAATATTGTACGCACGAAAGACTTACTCATCACAAAATTAGCAGCGACAAAATTCAGACGTGGCTTTTGACCAACAGCCGCCACCATCATAACCGGATCCATATAGGAAACATGATTGCCGATAAACAGCATCGGTCCCTGCTGCTTTTTATAGGACTCAGAACGTGTTACCTCGAGCCCGTACCACAATGCTGCAAAAGCTTTGCACAGCAATGCCGCCGGTGCATAAAGCCAGGCACGCGGTTTATGGATACTGTTTTTGTCCTGCGTTTTTACCATGCGGTCATTATAGCAAAATGCGGTCACAGTTCACTCAAGTTTAAGCATCTTAGATAAAAGAACTGCCCTTGCAGCAATGTTTAGCCGCTCGGACAGTTCTTATACTTATCGTTTGATTATCTACCGCTATTAATAAAATTAATAGTTTTCAGATCTGATGTAGAAATAGGCTTCGGAGTGTTGGCAAACCGGGCAAACCTTAGGAGGGTTCTTGCCGACGACCAAATGTCCGCATTCTTTGCACTGCCAAATGGTGTCACCGTCTCTGGAGAAGACAATGCCGGTCTCGATGTTTTCCAGAAGCTTCAGATATCTTTCTTCATGCTTTCTTTCGATTGCACCAACCATTTCAAACTTGGCAGCAATCTGGGTGAAGCCTTCTTCTCTGGCATCGGCAGCCATTTTGACGTACATGTCTGTCCACTCATAGTTCTCACCGGCAGCCGCATCTTTCAGATTGACTGTGGTGACGGGCACATCGCCCTCGTGCAAATATTTGAACCACTGTTTGGCATGCATACGCTCATTGAGTGAAGTCTCGGTGAACAAATCTGCGATTTGTACGTAGCCTTCTTTTTTCGCTGCGCTGGCGTAGTAGCTGTATTTGTTGGTTGCTTGGGATTCACCAGCAAAGGCGTCCTGTAAATTTTTCTCGGTTTTTGTACCCTTGAGTTCTTTCAGATCTCTTGCCATGATTAACCTCTTTCTTTTTACAACATGTCAATTGGTATTTTCATGTTGTGATGCAATGATAAATAAACACTTGGTTTATTGTCCTTGTCTATTCTAGCATTGGCATTTTGGGGCTTCAAGTAGGAATGATTCCTATTAAGAAAGTTTAGCCTTAACTAACTGCTATATTATTTTTGGCAAAGATAAGCAGCTGAGGTTTGGGCCTCGGCGCGTAATTTCTCAATATCAAACCCAGGGCTCTCTCCTCGGTCAATGAGCAAACGGCCTGCAACGGAGACGGATTCCACGGCTGCCCGATCCGCGCTGTAAACGAGCGCTGAAAGCAACTCATGTTCAGGCCAGAAAGCCGGTGATTGGGCCATATTCAAGACTTGAAATCGGCATAATAGCCCTCAGCTATCTTGCCGCCGTCACTGTAACCTAAAGCGGCATAGCCATGCACAGTAGCTAGCAAGAAAGCGGTTGATGCACTGACTGCTATGGGATTCAAATCAGGTAATTTACCCAATAAGGCAGCCAGGCGCAGGTCACTGTAGAAATCCAGCTTGTTATTGCTGGAAGGCCCGTCTGTACCCAAAGCCAGTTTCAAACCGCTATCTAAATAACGCTGAACCGGCATGATGCCACTGGCAAGTTTCATATTACTGGCCGGGCGGACTAACCAGCAGGACTTTCCTTCAGTAAGGCTTGTTCACTTTCATCCAAATAGATAGCATGGGCTGCCAGGGTATGCTGCTTGAAAAAACCACGTAGCCAGGAAATGGGCCGGACGCTGACCGTAACTTTTCAGACAATCCGCTACTTCCTGCTTGGTTTCTGCTAAATGCAACTGCACAGGGATACCCAAATGATCCGCATAGTCCGACAATTGCCGATAGGCAGCTTCCGGATACAAATAAGGTGAGTGCACTAAGAGGCTCGTTTTCGTCAAGTCCTGTCCGGCACCGTTATAGCGCTTGACCAAAGCTTCCAGTTCTGTCAGCGGTCGTATACTGTAGGACTGCTCGTCCAAATCAATAGCACCGATACAAAAGTTCAAACGAAAGCCTTTTTCCAGAGCCAGTTCAGCAGTAATGTGCGGAAAAAAATACATATCCGCAGAAGCGGTAGTGCCGCTGCTTAAGAGTTCATAGATGCCCAATTCGCTGCCGATAGCGATGTCTGCTTCACGCAGGCGCGCTTCCTTAGGAAAAATATCCTTAAACAGCCAATCCTGTAAGTTTTTATCATCAGCCGCATTGCGCAGCAGTGTCATTGCCAAATGGGCATGCGCATTGGCAAAACCCGGTAAAAGTAAACGATCCTTACCCTGATAACGTCGCAAATTGAGTTGCTTGCCATCTGCAGCTTGTTCTAATGCTGCAAATTTTTTTAAGGCTTCTTCTTCAGAAGTGCCGACATAGGCAAAACGCTCACCATAGACCAGCACATAGGCGTGATTAATCAGCTCCACTTTGGTGGCGCTCTCGTCAGCGCTTAAAACGCGCAGATCTTCAAATAACAGCGCTTCGTTTTGTGGCATTATAGTTCCTCACTGCCTGCACGTCCGTGGCAGTTCTTGTATTTTTTTCCACTGCCACAGGGGCAGGGATCGTTGCGGCCTACTTTTTGGGCACTGCGTTTGACGGGCTGAATTTCTTCTTTCGCCGTTGCGGCAGCCCCGCCTTTGGCTGTGGCTCTACTACCGGCTTGCTTTGTCATCGGAGCGCTGGATGCACCGGCTTCTTGCATGGCTGATGCCTCAGCAGTGCGTTTTTCCTGCAGGTTTTTCGCCTGTGCTTTTCGCTCCATCGGTTGATTGGTCTCGAAATGAGCCCGCATCATAATTTTGACGGCATTTTCAGAAATCGAGCGATTCATCTCTTCGAACATTTCGAAGCCTTCGCGTTTATACTCGATGACGGGATCATGCTGCGCGTAACCACGCATCCCAATAGAGTTACGTAAATCATCCATCGCATCGATATGATCCATCCAACGCGAATCAACACTTTGTAAAAGCACTACGCGTTCCGCTTCACGCATAAATTCTGTTGAACCCAGCTCCTGCTCACGTGCTTTATAGCGCGCCTGCGCCTGTTCGGTCAGCTCATTGGCAAATGCCTCGGCCGTCATTTCGGGATCCAGCTTTTCCTGCATGAAATCTACCAGAACAGGTAAAGCGCCAAAGACATCCAGCAAAGGTCTGACAATGGTCTTTTTGTCCCAATGTTCATAGCTGGTATCAAGCGGACAGTTTTCCAAAACCAAGCGTTCTGCGGTTTCGCTGATCATACGCAAGTAGGTTTCCTGCAAATCTTGGCCGTCCAGCACTTGTTTGCGCTCAGAATAAATGACTTCACGCTGTTGGTTCATGACATCATCATACTCAAGCACGTGCTTACGAATACCGAAGTTCCGACCTTCCACGCGTTTCTGAGAGCTTTCGATAGAATTGGTCAACATACCGGCTTCAATCTGCATATCTTCTTCGACGCCGAAACGATCGAAAAGCGAAGCCATACGTTCTCCGCCGAAAAGTCTCAACAAATCATCTTCCAGAGACAAGTAAAACTTACTTTTACCCGGGTCTCCCTGACGACCGGCACGACCACGTAACTGATTGTCGATACGTCTCGATTCATGTCGTTCCGTACCGATAATATATAAGCCGCCTGCCGCGACAACCTTTTCCTTTTCAGCTTGGGTTTCTTTAGACAAAGCTGATTCCAGTTCTTTAAACTTTTGTCTGACGTCCAGAATGGCCGGATCATCCGTCTCGTTATGGGCTGTTGACTCCTCGATTAACTCTTCGGAATAACCCATTTTCTTCAGTTCCTGCTTGGCCATATACTCCGGATTACCGCCCAGAAGAATGTCCGTACCACGACCGGCCATATTGGTAGCGATGGTCACTGCTCCGTAACGCCCCGCCTGAGCTACAATCTCAGCTTCTCGCTCATGCAACTTGGCATTTAACACATTATGATGAATGTTGTAACGTTTGAAGAGTTTTGAGAGAATCTCGGACTTCTCAACAGAGACTGTACCGATAAGGAGGGGCTGGCCGTTTTCATGGGCGCTGAGCACCTCTTTCATCAGCGAGTTATACTTGCCGTTTTCAGTCTTATAGACGGCGTCAGCCAGGTCTACGCACCAGGGGTTTGTTGGTCGGAATGGTGATGACATCTAGACTGTAGATCGAGCGGAACTCATCTTCCTCAGTCAAAGCCGTACCCGTCATACCGGAAAGCTTGCGGTACATTCTAAAATAGTTTTGGAATGTTATCGTGGCTAAAGTTTTACTTTCGTTTTTAACCATGACGGCTTCTTTGGCTTCAATCGCCTGATGCAGACCATCGCTATAGCGGCGGCCGAACATCAATCGACCGGTAAAGTCATCGACGATGACGATCTCGCCGTCCTTGATAACGTATTGATCGTCCAAGTGCATGGTGCCGTTAGCTTTTAAGGCATTATTGATGTAATGCTGCAGTTCAAAGTTGGACTCGTCGCCTAAGTTTGAGACCTTAAAATAATGCTCCGCCTTTTCGATACCGATAGGTGTCAAGGTGGCTGTTTTCGCTTTTTCGTCCACCACGTAGTCGGCATCACCGGAAATCTCGCTGATGTCCATTTTGGCGTCCTGCTCCGCAACGACAAAAGCTTTCAGGCGCTTAACAAAGGTGTCGGCCTGTTGATACATGTCCGTAGATTCGTCGCCTTGGCCTGAAATAATCAAGGGTGTGCGGGCTTCGTCAATCAGGATGCTGTCAACCTCGTCCACAATGGCAAAAACATGGCCACGCTGCACCATTTCTTCTTTATAGGTCACCATGTTGTCACGTAAATAGTCGAAACCGAATTCATTATTGGTCCCGTATGTAACATCTGCGATATAGGAACTGCGGCGTTCCGCTTTGCTGATACCGTGGACAATCAAGCCTACCGATAAGCCTAGATAACGGTATATTTTACCCATCCACTCCGAGTCACGCTTGGCGAGGTAGTCGTTGACCGTAACCACATGCACGCCTTCACCAGTCAGGGCGTTCAAATAAACCGGCAATGTCGCAGCCAGTGTCTTACCTTCACCAGTGCGCATTTCAGCGATTCTGCCTTGATGCAGGACGATACCGCCGATGATTTGCACTTGATAATGTTTCATGCCTAAGACACGCCAGGCGGCTTCACGACAGACAGCAAATGCCTCGGGCAATAAGTCATCCAGGCTTTCTCCGTTTTGATATCGTTCTTTAAATTCAGCGGTCTTCGCTTTGAGTGCGTGTTCCTCCAGCATTCCGTAGGCCGTCTCATAGCTTAAGGTCTTCTCGACCAAAGGCATGATTTTTTTTATTTCACGCTCACTGTGCGTTCCGAAAATTTTATTGATTATTCCCATTTGTTTCTTATGACTCTTCCTGCTCTTCCAAGCGTTTAAGTATAGTCGTGTAACCGTGCTCCCCATACAATAGCGCGCGATTGACGCGGCTGATGGTCGCTGCCGACGCACCGGTCTGTTTCCCGATATCCGCGTAGGTCAGCTTTTCTTTCAACAACTTAGCCACAGCGAAACGTTGAGCTAACGATTGCAGTTCTGCCACCGTGCAAAGATCCGTGAAAAATGAGCGACACTCTTCTGTCGACTCCAACGCACATATCGCGCGATAAAGTTCCGTGACGTCCTTGTCCCAGCGATCTGATTGCATGAGCGGCCTCCGTTAACACAATGGCTTGAGCAGCAAATTACCTTTGTCATATTAACCCAAACAGGCTGATTTAACAACAAAACAGCACGACTGGAGGCTTTTCAGAACACTAGCTCATAGAATCAGACTTTTCATCTAGCAAGTGCATATTGGTCACTGACAATCTGTAGTTCTATGCCTGATTGTGCAGCGTTCGGCGCTTGTTTTGCCAGTATCTCCAACGCTGCGAGTGGGCTATCCTCAGGAACGATTACCAAGAGTTTCTTATTGATGACCTCGCCGGTCTCCGCAGTCCCTTCAAAAGCTGTTAAATTATCAAGCCATTGTTTTACTTCACTAACCAGAGCCGTCTCGTACAAATACGTGTTTGCCGTTAGATTAATACTTTTGATCATAGTGACTTGCCCCGCTTCTGCTTTGGCCACCACGGGATGAAAACGACTCAGATTAGCACCATATTTCGCGGCAAAAGCTTGGCCCCTGCTGAAGTTGTCCCATGACCAGATATCATCCGGTAAGCTCTCCTCCTCCAACTCATCTTTTTCGCTTGTTGCAGCTCTAAAACCACTCCAGTTATTGAGCAGGACGCTTTGCCGGCGCTCCAGATTCTGCCATATACCGGGAATTTCATAATATAGATGCAGCCTGCCTAATTGGCTCTTTTGCGGGCGTTGCATAAAAAATTTTGCCTTACGTAGAAGCGGCACGGCCAGTTTTTCGTACTTTGTTTCATTAAACCAGATATTTAAACGTTCTTCGAAAAAATAGCTGCCGATGCGTGTGAGCAGGCTATCTTTCAACAAAGCGGAAAAGGCTGACTCATTGTTCCGCTCTTCACTGCTTCGTTCAGCTTCGACTACTTTTCCTGCTTCATTTAGATAAATACTCCTCGCATGCTCCTCGGTGGCGAGTAAGAGATTTCCTTCTTTGCTAACATTATAGAGTGCAGTAAAAATCGCCCGTTCCGCGGCAATTGCATACATACTCATACCCAGTTGTAAGAAAATCAGTAGCAAAATTGGTAGAGCAAGTGCTGCTTCCAAAGAAATGGAGGCCATTTCAGTCACTTCGCAGGTGTACTTCCTCATAAACGGCATACCTCCTTTCTAAACTGAATTTTTCTTGCATCGTGGCAAAATACGGACTCTGCCAGTTCAAACTTAAAATCAAGCCAGTATAGTGCGCACTAGGATAAATCTCTGAAAAGCTTTGACAGAGACGTTCGAGCAAGTTTTCGCGAGGCACGGCCAGCAACATTAGACGCAAGTAGTCGTGGTAATTAACAGGTAGACGCCATTTTTTCTGATAGGGCAAGAGCTCAACCGATTCACCTTTAAGGAGGGCCGCCCGATCGTCTGCCGCTTCTTTCAGCCCGACGATGCTGACAATACTGTAGGTCAAAGTCTCGGGAGGCAAACTGACTTTTCCGCCACTCGCCACGCCCACAGCCAATGAAAGAATAGCGGCAGTATTACGATAGAGGCTCATCTTTTCTTGATTGGCAAGTATGCCGCTGACTCGGCTCAGAAAGCGCAGCAGGAAGAGATAATCACTCACCCGCTCTTCCGCTTTCTCGCGTTCTAAACCTGTCAATAGGTATTCCAAGCTATCATATTTATTGGAGCTGCGCTGTAAGGGTATAGCCCTCAGGCTCTCTGAAACTGGATAATCCCGACTGAGTTGCTTTTGATGAATTTGTGCAGGAAACATGCGTAAGGCATATTCATTTAGTGTAAGCCGTTCATAGTTACTGCCAGTTTCATAGTTCAGCAAATTTTGAGCTGAAGTGATAAGGTTGAGTAAACTGGGTGCGTCAATGCGATCCACGGTCTCCCCTTCTGCTAAACGGATTTCTGCGGCCAAGCCCTCTTGAGCGGCCTCCTTTAAGCCCTGTAAAACCTGAGCGGTCAATGTCTCTTGAGAAGCATCTTCTTCAAGCCCCTTTTCACGCACCGCCTCCAAATAGCTACTAAATTCAGCGACCTTTGCCTGATCTCGATCCTTTTCCAGGACCTGTTTCAGTTCTTGCAACTCTCCTCCTGCAGTTGTCGCTTGCATTTGCTGTAAAAGCTCCAGACTCTGCTCGGCCAAAACGAGGGGGTAACGCTTTTTCATGAAAGCATGAATCTGGGTCTCCAGTGTCAAAGGCTTAAAAAGCGGCTCTTCCAGTTTGACGGTATATGCCTCAACGCCCTCCGTTTCGCGATAGCTCACTTTGACTTCCTGAGCTTCCCGATAAAAGCCACTGACATTTTCTGGCATGCCCCAGAGGCCATACTGCTTATATAAGTCCGCATCAAAGAGCGAGAGCAAACGCTCCGCTTCTTGTTCCAGCTTTACCGCTACCTGGCTTTGCAGTAGCATGTTTTTTCCGCCTGCCAAAACAATCAGATTGCTCAAGAGCAGACCGGCCATGATAACGGCAAAAACAAGCTGAGCGAAGCCCATCCGTTCTGCTAGGCGCGAGTGCATGTAGTCCGGTATCTGATCGTGCCTTTTCCGGACACAGAATTTTTGTACTCCAGCTCTTTTGTTCATGGTTCGTCACCGTTGCTTTTAATCGCAGCATACGTTTGCAACGCATCTGTTTGTTCATCCGCAATGATGAAACGTTTAAACAAATGAGCGCTATCTTGCAGCATCAGCAAGTCGTCTTTGCAAGCATCGACGTGCGATTCCAGAGGGGTTGCCCAGCTCACTGTGATAGGCACGATAAGCTTCACTGCCGCTTGCTGCGGCGCGTAGCTCAGGAAGATCCGTCTGCACATCGTCCCTGATTTGCCGGTATACAGGGAAGACCAGCGCACTAAAAGACAAAAGCAAGGCAAAACTGAGTGGAAAAACCAGGGCTGTTTCAAGTGTGCTCGCCATAAAAAATCACCTCCGCTCTCATAATAGGCGGAGGTGAAATGTTTTTACTTGGAAACTTTTGCCACTTAATGACAAAAGTTCGCGAAATATCGCTTAACTAAGGCCAATTACCCGCGGATATCGGCTTTGTACTTTTCGGCCAGAGCCTGCACGATTTTTTGCATGCTTTCGTTGACCTCTGTGTCGGTTAAGGTCTTCTCTTGACTGCGGAAGCTGAGGCGATAGGCCATGGACTTTTTGCCCGCCTCCACCTGCTTACCTTGGTAGATATCAAAAAGTTCCGCCTTACGCAGATTGGGCATACCCGCCTGCATAATACCGGCTTCGATATCGGCAGCAGCCAGTGCTTTGTCCAAAGTGAAGGCAATGTCGCGCTTGACGGCAGGGAATTTGGGCAATGCCCGTTGACTGCGTTTGAGTTGCGCTGCGGTAAATAAATCACGCAGATCCAGTTCCAGATAAGCCGTTGATTCGGGCGCGCCGAAACGTTTCACAATGCGCGGTAAAAGATAGGCCGCATAACCGATACAGTGTTCGTTTAAGTAAATGGCGCCGCTACGGTAAGGATTGAGCGCTGGCAAAGGGGACTCATTGACCCAGCGCAAACCCTTGATACCGAAGTGCAGGGCGATTTCGTTAACTAGGGCTTTGAGTGTGAAAAAGGATGCCCCGCTGTTTTTATCTTCGTCCAGGTCATAGGCAAGCGCAGCTAACTTTTGGCGTTCGTCCGGCAGAGGACTGTCCTCCCCCAGGGCTCCGAAAACGGTCCCAATTTCGAAGATTTTTAGTTCGCTGACCGCGCGTTTCGCATTTTGTGCCGCAATCTTCAACATGCTGGGCAGCATCGAACTGCGCATGACGGAATAGTCCTCGGCAGCATTTTTGATCTGCACGTGGTTGCGCAGAGGACTATCCGCCGGTAAGTCCAGAAGATCGTCCAGTTTTGGGCTTTCAAAGGTGTAACTGTAGCTCTGATAAAAACCTTGGCCTAAGCTGATTTCCATGATTTTTTCGCGCAGTTTCTGTTCGTAGCTCAAACCACCGCGAGTGAATGATTTCCCCGATAAAAGCGTTGCAGGGATTTTGTTATAACCATGAAAGCGTGCAATTTCTTCGCTCAAATCCGCTTCGACTTCCAAATCAGGGCGGTATCCGGGCATCTGTAACACACCATATATACGTGCGTTGTCCGTATGCTGCTCGACTCGCACACAACCGACACGTTCCAGAATATCGACCATCTCTAAGGCCTCAATTGAGGTGCCCAGGAAATGATTGATTCTGTCGGAGTCCCAGGCAATAAGCCGTTCAGCCGGTTGCTCGCCCAAGGCTTCCACTGCGCCCTGACATACTTTACCGCAAGACAACTGCTCGACCAGTTCGCACGCTCTGTTCAGGGCTCTTTCTGTGCTTGCGACATCCAAACCCTTTTCAAAACGCGTGGAAGACTCGGTGCGCAGACCTAAGCTTTGCGCGGTGACGCGGACACTATCCGCTTTAAAGGTGGCGGATTCAAAAACGATGGTGCGTGTCGACTCGCTAATTCCAGAGTTTATGCTACCCATAATGCCGGCAACTGCCATCGGTTTTTCCGCATCGCAGATGACCAGCATGTCTGTGGAGAGTTTGCGGTCCTGCTCGTCCAAGGTGCGAATCACTTTCCTGCTTCAGCGCGTCGAACGACAATCTCAGCCCCGCCGATATTTTCCAAATCAAAGGCATGCAAGGGTTGACCTGTAATTCCAACATGACATAGTTGGTAATGTCGATCAATGTTATCGATCGGACGCATACCGGCGGCACGTAAGCGTTTTTGCATCCATTGCGGAGAGGGGGCGACTTGCACATCAGTCACCACACGGCCACGATAGGCAAAACAAAGCTCCGGAGCCAGATTGCGTAATTTGATAAACTCCGAAGAATGCTGTGGATTTTTAGCGACGACCTGCGGGTTTACCGGCTCGAAAGCTTGGCGGTAAGTGATTGCCGCTTCTCTGCCCAGACCCTCCATCGAAAAACAATCAGGTCGATTGGAGGTAATTTCAAACTCGATTTGTGTCTCATCCAAATGCAAGGCATCTTGGATGCTCATACCCGGCCTTAAGCTGTCAGGCAGGATAAAAATGCCGTCTGCAGCCGCTTCAGGAAAATCTTCCGTCGTGTAACCCAGCTCCTGCACCGAGCAAAGCATGCCTTCGGAGACTTCGCCGCGTAGTTTGCCGCGTTTGATTTTAACCCCTCCTGCCAAACTTGCACCATCCAGGGCGACCGGCACGGTCTGACCTGCGGCCACATTCGGAGCACCGGTCACAATCTGCAGGGCTTCTGCTTGACCCACATTGACTTGACAAATCAACAAATGATCCGAATTTTCATGTTTGCTGATGGAAAGGATTTTTCCGGTCACAATGCCGCTTAAATCTGCCCCCTCCACGGTATAGGTTTCCACCTTGGAGCCGGAATCGGTCATATCCTCACAGAATGTCTTTATATCTGTTTCTATCGGCGTGAAATCTTTCAGCCAGCTTAATACACCAATCATTGAATTACCTCACTTAAATTGTTCCAAGAACGCCAGATTGTTTTCGTAAAGATTACGTATGTCGTCAATGTCGAAGCGCGCCATGGCGGTGCGTTCTACACCGAGCCCAAAGGCAAAACCACTATAAACACTTGTATCAATCCCACTTTGTTCCAAGACCCAGGGATGCACCATACCGGCACCCAAAATTTCCACGAAACCTTCGTTTTTACACATGGAGCAGCCTTTGCCCCCACAGCGCCAGCAACTCACATCGACTTCGCAGCTCGGCTCGGTGAAAGGGAAATGATGCGGGCGCAGACGGATTTCCGTTTCCGCACCAAAGAGTTCTCTGGCAAAAAGCTGCAAAGTACCGACCAGATCGCTCATCGCCACCCCCTTATCCACCACCATGCCTTCGATTTGGTGAAAAATCGGCGAATGCGTCGCATCAGGCGTGTCGGTGCGATAAACCCTACCCGGACAAATCATTTTAAAGGGGGGCTGAACGGTTTCCATGGTCCTGACTTGCACAGGCGAAGTCTGGGTACGCAGAATCACTTCAGGATTAATATAGAATGTGTCTTTTTCATCTCTGGCCGGGTGACCTTCGGGTATACGTAAAAGTTCGAAATTGTATTTCACATACTCCACTTCTGGGCCTTCTTGAATGCTGTAGCCCATGCCCAGAAAGATATCCGAAATGAGGTCTATGGTCTGCTGAATCGGATGTCGCGCCCCTCGGCTACCGGCGGTCACCGGTAAAGTGATGTCAATGGCTTGTTCTTTGAGCTTCTCCATTTCTTCGCGCTCGGCAATGCTGCCCAGTTTTTCTTTCAGACGGAGTTCCATGTTTGCGCGTAAATCGTTAACAAATTGGCCGAACTTCGGTCGATCTTCTGCCGCTAACTGACCCATCGCTTTCATGCTGCTGCTCAGTTCGCTCTTTTTGCCAAAATAATTCACACGCAGAGCCTCTAAGTCTTTACCGCTTTGTGCCTGCTCCAGGCTCGCTGTGAAGCGGTCCTGCAAGGCTTCCAGTTGTTGCTTCAGCTGTTCAAAAAGCTCCATATTTCCTCCAATAAAATAAACTTCCAATCCCACAACGGGACGGAAGTTTCCGCGGTACCACCCGAATTCCGATTACTCGGCACTCAAACTTTTCAATATCTCGAAAATGAAATTCAGTCTGTCGCTTATCGGGGCATTTCAGCGGCGCTCCCGTCTCTGTAATAAGGGCTGACAAACCTACTCGGTTTCCGTTTAGGGCACATTCTAACACTGGCAAAAGCCGAAAAGCAAGAGAGGGAGGGCCTAATCGAGCTTTGTCGTCTTCGATTCCAAGAGGATGGTCACCGGTCCGTCATTCACCAGACTGACTTGCATGTCCGCACCGAAAACACCGGTCTTGACCGTGACCCCCAGAGCGCTTAGACCATCGCAAACATAGTGATACAAAGCTTCTGCATCGGCAGGTTTGGCTGCTTGGATGAAACTGGGGCGATTGCCTTTTTGTGTATCGCCGTACAGCGTAAACTGCGAAACCAATAAAATTTCACCGCCCACATCATTCAGTGAACGGTTAATAGGGTGCTCTGCATCAGAAAAGATGCGCAAAAGCGGGAGTTTGCGTAGGATGTACTCGGCCTCTTTTCTACCGTCATCCACACTGATACCGAGTAAGACCAATAAACCTAAACCGATTTCGGAAACGATTTCTCCATCTATGCTGACGGAGGCAGAACTGACTCTTTGAACTAAAGCACGCATTCTGCTTAGCGCACCAGATTACGCCAATCCAGGTCGCCGCGATCAATGGCTAAAACCAGAATTTCTGCGGCAGCAATGTTACTGGCATAGGGAATAACATTGGTATCACAAGCCTTCATTAAGGGGTTGTTTTCGTCATAAGTATCCAGTTGCGGATCCTTCAGATAGATGACTGCGTCTATTTCATTGAACATCGCCCGAGAAGCTAACTGATCCAGACCTCCGACGATATCCGTCGCCAAGCCGAAGACCGATAAGTCCGTGGATTGTTCGAGTAGTCTTGCCGTATGGAACAGTGAGAACAGTTCATGATGTGCCAAAATTTGGCTGTATGCGACACAAAAATTCAAAAGTAACTCATTTTTGCGATGATCAGCTAGGAGCACAATTTTCATGTTATCACCTCATCTTTCCGAATAATCAGAGCAAACAGGCATCCGCCTTGCGTTTGACCCTTGTTCTGATTCTACAAAGACTGCTCCGCCTTGACAAGCTGACATAGAAGATAGATTTTTTCTAATATTTTAGTCATCATGCACAAGAGCATTCTTATTTTTTCCATAAAAACAGATTTATTTTATGTAAAGTATCAAAATGCCCTTAATGATGCATCTTTTATCTAATGAAAAACTACAGCAAGCTGTTTTGTCTGGCGATGCTGACAAAGCTGTCTTTGCAAATCACTATATGGTCCTGTAAGGGGATGCCGATCAGATTGGCTGCGGCTTTGATTTTTTCTGTACTCTCCATGTCGTGCTGGCTGGGTTTGGGATCCCCGCTGGGATGGTTATGCACCATGATGATGGCCGCCGCATTGGCACGCACAGCCAAGCGCATGATCTCACGCGGTTGGATGACCATGGAGGAAAGGCCGCCTTTTGCCACTGTTTCCATCCTTATCAGCTTGTTTTTGACATCCAGTAATAAGAGGCGCATCTCCTCTTGTGCGCATTCGGACAGCTCATCTTTGAGGAGTTGCCATACCGCTTCCGGTGTATTCAGTACCGGCTGTTCCGGTCCCGCTTGCAGGTACACGCGCCTCCCCAATTCGATGGCAGCCACAATCTGCTGGGCTTTAACCGCCCCGATGCCTTTGAATGCGCTCAGTTCCTGGGCATCAGCCTGGCGTAAAAACTCGCGGCCGCGCAAGGCTCCCCAAGCCCGGCTGCTGCCCTTCGGCTGTCCGGATAGGACATGGTAGGCTAGGTCCAAAGCATTACTGCCCTGCCTGCCACTACGCAAGAGGACCGCCAGCAAGTCGGCGTCAGACAATGCAGTCGGTCCCTGCGCCCGCAGCTTTTCCATAGGCCGTTCACTTAGGGGCAAATCCGCCATTTTTGGTCTGTTTTTTCCATATTCCCTCTTCTTCATCATTTATCCGCTCCTTTCGCTATTAAAAACCCTCCGGACAAAACATTTGTCCGAAGGGTTAAGATTCCTATTTATGTCTAATGAATCAGAAGTGCGCTGCACCGGTTGTTCTGGGGAAGGCACAAACGTCTCTGATGTTGCTGACACCGGTCACATACATGACCAGGCGTTCAAAGCCCAAGCCAAATCCGGCATGGTGCGTACTACCGTAGCGACGCAAATCCAGATACCACGAGTAGTCCTCTTCGTTTAAGCCCATCTCATTGATGCGTTTAAGCAATTTGGCCAAGTCGTCTTCACGTTGACTGCCACCAATGATTTCGCCGATGCCCGGCACCAGACAGTCCATGGCTCGTACGGTCTTCTCGTCCTCATTTAGTTTCTTATAGAAAGCTTTAATGTCTTTGGGATAGTCGGTCACGAAAACCGGCCCTTTGAAAAGCTGTTCTGAGAGAAAGCGCTCGTGTTCGGTTTGGATATCCGCACCCCAGAATACGGGATACTTAAAGTCTTTATTGCGCGCCTCCAATTCTTTGATGGCCTCTGAGTAAGTAATCACGGCAAAATCCGAGTCCGCCACGTTTTGCAAACGCGCCAGCAGGCCTTTGTCGACCCACTGATTGCAGAAGGCGAGTTCCTCTGGACAGCGCTCCATCAATTCTTTAATCGTATAGCGCAGCATGTCCTCAGCTAATCGCATATCATCCTCAAGATCGGCAAAAGCAATCTCCGGCTCCACCATCCAGAATTCAGCTGCATGACGTGCGGTGTTGGAATGTTCAGCGCGGAAAGTTGGACCGAAGGTGTAGACTTTCGCAAACGCCTGGGCAAAAGTCTCGGCATTCAGTTGTCCGCTGACCGTCAAGGAAGTCTTTTTGCAAAAAAAGTCCTGGCTGTAATCGATACTGCCATCTTCGTTGAGCGGCAGATTCTTCAAATCGAGGCTGGTCACCTGAAACATTTCACCGGCGCCTTCTGCATCACTAGATGTGATGATCGGTGTATTCACATAAACGAAATTGCGCTCACCAAAGAAGCGGTGTATGGCTAATGCGGCTTCAGAACGCACACGAAAGACGGCGCTGAACAGATTGGTGCGGGGGCGCAAATGGGCCACGCTGCGCAGGAATTCATTACTGTGTCGTTTCGGTTGAATGGGATAATCCGCAGCAGAGACGCCTTCGACTTTGACTTCTGAGGCCTGCAATTCAAGCGCTTGCTTAGCCCCGGGCGTGAGTTTCACGGACCCCTTAATGACTAAGGCTGCTCCGACCCCTTGCTTTATCACTTCATCGTAATTGTCAACCCGCTGAGCATCGACGACCACCTGTAGAGGCGTAAAAAAGCTGCCATCACTCATCTGTATAAAAGCAAAAGCTTTTTGGTCACGCAGGTTCTTTACCCATCCCACGACAGTCACTTCACGATCGGCGAAGCTTTCAGCCTGGCGATACAGTTGCTTAATTTCTGTTTGTCCGTACATCTTAATTCCTCTTGCCGCAGCAGTTCTTATACTTTTTTCCGCTCCCACAGCTACAGGGATCGTTGCGACCGATTTTGTCGCTGACCGCGATATGCTCACGGTTGAAAGCTTTGGTCATCTGCACCCGTTCCGCTTCGCTGAACACGTTCTCCCATTCCTCCAAATCGTAGAGCCATTTGGCTGAAGCTTCGTGCATGTTCCAATAGAGTTTGGAAAAATCAATCCTCAGGTCAAGTGCGGTATCGTCATTCACCTCGGCTAAAGCGAGTGGCTGCTCAAGACTGCTGTTGACGCCTTCCAGAAAGCCCAGAAAGATATCCATGGACTCGCCAAAACCCAATTTCTCAGCCAGTTCTTTAGCGGAACCGCTCCACTCACCCTCCGGATAGGCTGCCAGGATTTTTTGATAGGCCTCTGTTTCCAACTCGTAGTAGCGCTGTGCATAATCGCTCAAACCAGCATTGCTGTCTTTTGCCTCGATATTCTTGTTCCAATCATCAAAGTAACTCATCGTTTATCCTCTATTTTCCGATTTGATTTATTACGCCATTTGGGTATAGCGTTCGGCGATGCGCTCTAAGAACTGTCTGGTATCCAGGCGTTCTGCTTTTCCTTCGTAGAGGCTGACCAAGTCCCCGGTCATCGCTCCGTTTTCGATTGTCGTTAATGTCGCTTCCTCCATCTTCTTGGCAAAAGCTAACAATTCCGGCAACTCGTCCAATTCAGCGCGTTTGGCCAAAGCCCCGGTCCAGGCAAAAATTGTGGCGACGGGGTTGGTCGAAGTGCTCTCCCCTTTTAAATACTTATAGTAATGACGTGTCACCGTTCCGTGTGCCGCTTCATATTCATAAACGCCTTTCGGAGAGACAAGCACAGAAGTCATCATCGCCAGACTACCCATCGCGGAGGCAACCATATCGGACATCACGTCCCCATCATAGTTTTTACAAGCCCAGATCAAGCCGCCTTCACCGCGCATCACACGCGCTACAACGTCGTCAATAAGGGTGTAGAAATACTCGATGCCCGCTGCAGCAAAGCGCTCGGCATACTCCGCTTCAAAGATGTCCTGAAAAATATCTTTAAAGCGATGGTCATAAATCTTGGAAATCGTATCTTTGGTCGCAAACCATAAATCCTGTTTACTGTCCAAAGCATAGGCAAAACAAGCCCTGGCAAAACTGGCAATGGAGTCGTCGAGATTGTGCACGCCCTGCACAATACCCGGACCGCTGAATTGGTGAACGGGTAACTCAAGCTCCCGGCCGTCGGCGTACTTCACATGCAGACTTACTTCTGCGGCTCCGTCTACGCGATATTCCACATTGCGGTAAATATCTCCATAGGCATGTCTGGCCAATGTAATTGGCTTCTTCCAGCCCGGCACAAAGCTTTTCAAACCTTTTACCACGATAGGACTGCGAAACACCGTTCCGTCCAAAATCGCCCTGATCGTGGCGTTTGGACTTTTCCACATCTGTTTTAGCGTATATTCTTCCATGCGTTGCTGGTTGGGTGTAATGGTGGCGCACTTGACGGCAACACCCAACTCGAGCGTGCGCTCGGCTGCTGCAACGGTCACTTGATCATCGCTGCGATTGCGTTCCTCCAAGCCTAAATCAAAATATTCACTCTTTAACTCGACAAAGGGATGAATCAGTAAATCTTTAATATCTTTCCACACGATGCGAGTCATTTCATCGCCGTCCATTTCGACTAAGGGGGTCTTCATCTGAATTTTCTGCATGTATACACTCCTTATCTGCGATTCCGTTAGCAGTAAATAATTATAGGTTCTAGAAAACCTTACCGCAAGCCGGAGGCCAGTGCGACGATGAGGCTCTCGAGCGCAATTTCCTCATCCATGCGCCCCCATTTAATCAAACGGTCACGTTCCTTGCACAAAGCATACATCTCCGCCAGTTGTGCGTCAGAGAAACGCCGGCCTTGACTGAACAGGCGTCGCAGCCCGTATGGGGATATCTTCAAAAATGGGCTTAGGACCGCCTCTTGTTTGGCACTGCGCGCACAAGCCAGTTGTCTAATATGTCTGGCCAGCATGAATAAAATAAAGGTCCCGGCTTCGCGATTCTGGCGCAGATTGCGATAGAGCCGCAGGGCTTTGGCACTATTCCCCTCGGCAAAAGCAGCCGTCAAATCAAAGATACCGCCCCGTAGATCCGGGCTGGCGATCAGCTCGATTTCTTTTTGTCCGATTTCATGTAAACCCTGGCTTTCAGCGTAAAGCCTCAATTTACTCAACTCATTGCTGAGCCGATACATATCAAATTCGCAACGGTCGATGAGGCTATCGGCAGCCATTTTTGAAATGCGTATCTCAAAGCGCTTGAGGCTGGCGGCTATCCATCCTAAAAGCCCCGCAGCATCCATGCGTCCCAGTTCTACCATGGCACCATGTTCCTCAATAAGCTTCAGCAGTTTTTTGACGCGCTTGTCTACTTTATCTTCTTTAAAAACCAAGCAGGCCCATGTGGCTTGATGACTCAAGCAAGCTTCCATGGCGCTGTTTTGTTCCTCACTTAAGTTTACACTGCCTTTGAACAAGCCGCTGTTCTTAACCAGAATCACTCTCTTTTTTGAAAGAAAGGGCGGTGTACTAAGGACGTTACGTAATTGAATCCAGTCGATGCGCGAAGGGTAGCCCTCTGCATCATAAAGTGAAAAGTCAAGTTCTGTCGCTGCAGGGTCAAGCAAAGCCTGTTTGAGTCGCTTAATCAAATCCGCAATTAAGAAAGCCTCCTCGCCCCAGAGCAAGTAGACCGGCTTTATTCGTTCTTCTTTTATGGCTAGGCTGACTTCTTTATATGAAAGTCGACTCGCCGTCGCACCGCTTTTTGCCGCCATGCACTACCTCAAACGCAGTCTTTTTTTACTGAGAAACGTCTGCAAATCCCAGCGTGAGCCATAAGCTCGAATTTCCGTACAGCCATCCTCATCCGTCCTAAAATATGGAAAAGCCTCTCGTTGCAAGAATTTTAGCACAGAGCCGTGGGGATGTCCGTAGACATTGTTCACCCCCTGTTGCATGACGACAGCCTTAGTCTTAGGTAAAGAACCATGCAGCGGCAGATTCGCAGAAGCCCCGTGATGCGGAAACTGCAAGATGAGGGCTTCTCTAGCCTGCATGTGTTTTACTAAACTTTGCCATTGATCGGCAGGCATGTCGCCCAAAAGCAAGAGGGTTTCTTTCCTGAAACATGCCTCAATTTGCGCGCTGCCGGCATTGCCCAAGCTGCCCGTTTCCGCTGCGGTTTTAATAAGATAAAGTTCAAGATCACCCAATCGTATCGTGTTCCCGGCTTTTACACTTAACTTTTTTATACCCTGTAGCTCACAGTAATCTAACAAGTCCTCTCGTTGCTTCATCAAGGCCTGCTCGTTTTTCACCACCTGTGTGAACTTCGAGTCACCTGGCAAAACGACCGCTTTAATCGCAAGCTCTTCATGCAAATCCTTAAATGCCCCGTAATGGTCTTCGTGCATATGACTGATAATGACCAAGTCGAGTGCTTTAATACCCAGACTTCTGCAATAGGAAGCCACTTCTTTGGCACTTGAGACCGGGCCGCAATCGTACAAGATTGCCCCGCCACCTCTTGTTGTGCAGCAAAATCGCCGAGCCTTGCCCCACATCGATGAAAGTCAGACCAAAGTCCGGTGTTTTGAGCCGCATTACGAACAGTACCGCTAGCCAAATCAAGAGTGAGATGGCAAGCATCTTGAGCCGACCCGTCCGAGATAACAGATGCTTCCTCCTGTACGAGCGATAGAAAATATATATATAGAACGGAGCCAGGAAGAGTAAAGTACTCGTGGTCGCAATAAAGCTAAAATGGCGCAGCGGCTGCCCAGCGTGCTAATGCCAAGAAGATCTTCATGACTGATTGCAGGGGCATGGCCAGTGGCATGAGCAAGCTGAGTTTAATAAAGCTTAGTGGCAAAAGTAAGACGGTCAGGAAACCCAGGCTGATACTGAAACTGGCCAAGAGGTTGGCGGGAATATTGACCAATATTTGTGCCGGACCCAATTCACTATGCAAATAACTACTGAAAGGTAAGACTGCCAATTGTGCACAGAGCGAAAGGGACGCAGCCATAAAAACGAGCGTCATCAGGCGCATAATCATCGGCCATCGTCGCAAAAAGACATGCTTTTTAATCATTGCGGCTTTGTGTTTCTCAAAATAGGTTTCCATTTGCGGCATGAAGTAAATCAATGCGGCACTACAGCTCACGGACATCAGGAAACCGAGCCTCAGGAGATAGCGCTCGCGCATAAAGAGCACAATTAAAGTTGCATAAAAGAGATTTCTTAGGGCGTTGTCGGTCGTTTCAAGGCTTGCGCTGTCAAGCTTATGAGCGTCGTCAGGACTGCCCTTGTCACCGAAGGATCCCAATCGCAGAGAAAGCCAAAGGCACACAGCAGTAGCCCTAAGAGAAGAGCACGCAGACTCAATTTGCCACAAAGCCTTTCTGCAAAAAAACTTGCAAAAAGCATAAAGAGGGCGACATTCCCGCCTGATACGACGAGGAGATGGGCCAAGCCGGCTTTACGAAATAGCCGTTCCTCCGTTTCGCCCAAATACGTTTCGCTACCAAAAAGCATCGCCGCGAGCAAGCCACCATCGGATTCGCCCATGAGTGCAATCAGGCGTTCAGCTAAAGCTTCTCTTAGCAGGAAAGAGGCACGCCTCGCCAGACTTAGAACTCGAAAAGAGCGCCCCTCCGCCAACTGCTCAGAGTGCAGCAGTTCGCCTTTCAACTGTAAGTCTTGAGCAAAAAAATACCAGGGCTCATCGAAATTGCCCGGATTACGTGGCGGTTCCGGCAGACTGAAATGCATACGCACCTGCAATTTATCTCCGGGTAAAAGTAGCAGAGGATTAAGTGAGTACAGCGATTTAGCAGATGTCAGTCGCTGTTGCTCACTCTCACGGACATAGCAACGGACCGCCACCCCGCGCGGTAATTTCAGTATGAGGCTACGGCTGTGCGCATCGTGACTGACGATGCTTTGTACGTAGGCATCGTATAGCTGTTCCGGTTGGTCCAAATAAAATAAGCTCGCTTGCTCTTTACCAGAATAACTGAAATAGGCATAGGCGATGCGCAGGATAAGCAAGCCCAAAATCAGACTGCGTCTCAGGATAATGTTTTTATGCTTGCTGCGAATTTTTTGCCACATGCACTAAGCATAAAGAGCGGTCACAGGCTTTGCAGGAAAAATCGCTGACGTTTTTTTCGTCTTTTATCGTGAATAATCGCTAAGCGCCTTAAACATAAACGCTTCCAAGGCTTCCAAACCCAAGCGTTTCATGGCTGAAACGGCAAAGACCGCCATGTTCTCATCCCACTGTAAGGAGCGATAGTGCTCCCTGATACGCCTATCGGTTTGTGCAGCCGAAAGTTTTATCACACTTCGTAAAGACCAGGGCAAAAGGCAAGCCGGCTTCACGCATGAAACGAATCATCTGCACATCGTGGGCGTTAGGGTCATGGCGCACGTCCAATAACAATAGCACCTGGGCTATCGGGCGTCCCAAATTAAAGTAGTCCTCCACCAATTGCGAAAAACGCTCCTGCTCTCTCTTGGAAACTTTAGCAAACCCATAACCCGGCAAATCGGCCAAGTATCCGAGATTTTCTTTCAGATAGTAAATCACATGACGCGTTTTTCCCGGCGTAGAACTCACTCTGGCCAGTCGTTTCTGACCGCTGATGGCGTTAATGAGGCTCGACTTTCCGACATTGGAGCGCCCGGCCATGACGATTTCCGGTAAACCGTCGTTTGGACAGTCCGCGACTTTTGCCGCTAACCGCTGAAACTTCAAATTCCTAAACAGGCTCATTTCTGCCTTCATTTCCCTCACCTCTCAACAGGCACTTCACTGCTACGACAGCTTGATGGCTGCCGGTTTCTTTGTCAGCAAGCTTAAGCTATAATCGATGCGTAACGCAAATATCTTTTCAAATTCTCGGAGGGCTAGATGGCAAAACTAGAGATCGCCGAAGACAAAAACTATGCTTTGTATGAACAATATGGCGACAATAGCATGGGTTCAATCGGTCCGCTCGGTTTAATACCCATGGTCAACAGCACGGAATTGACGGCAGAAGTCAATGACAGGCTCTTTCGCCGCAGAACAGAATATCAAAGTGAGTTAGCCAGGAGTCAGGGTACAGGTTTTTTACGTAAGGACTACACCATTGGCGCTGACTACACGCGCTATTCGACCGGAGAAGGCAGGGTCATCATTCAAGGCAGTGTACGTGGACACGATGTGTTCATTCTCTGTGATGTACTCAACCACAGCTGCACTTACCCGCTTTCGGCGAAGAAAAATTCATGAGTCCTGATGAGCATTACCAGGATCTGAAACGTGTCATTTTGGCTATTAGTGGAAAAGCACGGCGCATAAATGTGATTATGCCTTTTCTCTACGACAGTAGGCAGCACAAACGCAACGGCCGTGAATCTCTGGACTGCGCTTTTATGCTGGAAGAGCTGCATAATTTAGGTGTGAACAGCATCATTACTTTTGATGCGCACGATCCCCGTGTCGCCAATGCCATTCCGGTTTCAGGATTCGAAAACATCCCGGCAACCTACCAAATCATCAAATCATTGGCACAGGAAATGGGTACGCTTTCCACAAAAAATCCGAACCTGATGATTATCAGCCCGGACGAAGGCGCTCTGCCCCGTTCAATGTACTATGCCAACGTCTTAGGCTGTCCGCTCGGCACGTTTTACAAGAGACGTGACTATACCAAAGTGGTCGACGGCAGAAATCCTATTCTGAAGCACGAATTTTTGGGTGAGTCCGCTAAAGGCAAAGATGTGCTCATCATTGATGACATGATTGCCTCCGGAGACTCCATGCTGGATATCTGTAAGGAAATGCGTGCGTTGGGGGCAAGAAACATTTATTGTGCCGCCACCTTCGGCCTTTTCACTTCGGGAACAGCCATTTTTGACCAGGCTTATGCCGAAGGCTATCTGACCCGTGTATTCACCACCAACTTGATTTACCGACTCCCTGAACTGAAAAATGCTGCCTGGGTCCGTGAAGTTAACATGTCTAAATTTCTTGCGCTCTTGATTGATGCGATTAATCATGACGCTTCATTAACACAAATGGTTAATCAAACCGATCGCATCCGTGCGTATTTGGGGCGCAAACGTAAAAAGAATGCCCCGGTCAGAAGTAGCCAAGTGAGTAAAAGCAGGAGCAAATCATGAACCATCATTCGACGATTCGCGGCCACGAAGAGCAGGACTATTTCCGCTATAACCAATACGGCCCCAACACAATGACGACAGCCGGACCGATTGCCTTAATCGCCCTACCCGGTAGTAAAGACTTTGTCGAGAAAGTGGATAAGCATCTCCACGAAAGGCGTTTGGAATATATCGGAGACTCCGCCATGCTGGGTTTATCCGAGCCCGGTTTTTTGCGTGACAGCTACATTATCCGCAGCGATTCGGTGCGATTCTCCTCGGGAGAAGGTAAGGGCACCATTATCGACTCGATTCGCGGGCATGACACCTTTATTTTTTGCGATGTGCTGAATTACAGCATTCAGTACAAACTTTTTGGCAAAACCGTACGCATGGGACCGGACGATCATTTTCAGGACCTGGTACGTATGATTTTGGCAACCAACGATAAAACCGAACGTGTCAGTGTCATTATGCCCTTCATGTATGAAGGCCGCCAGGATATGCGCACAACGCGCGAATCATTGGACTGTGCTTATATGCTGAAAGAATTGGAAGAACTGAACGTTAAAAACATCGTCAGCTTTGACCCCCATGACCCGCGCGTTGAAAACGCTCTACCTAAAAAGAGCATTGACAACATTCCGGTCAGTTATCAGATGATTAAGGCCATGTGCCGTGAATACGATGATTTGGACTTTTCATCCGGCCAATCGACCATGGTGGTTTCACCCGACGAAATGGGCATCAAACGAGCCATGTTCTATGCCACTGTCCTCGGTATTCCTTTGGGCACCTTTTATCGCAAAAGGGATTACAGTCTCAACGCCAAACAACCGATTATGAGTTTCGAGTATCTCGGTGATTCACCTGCCGGTCGCGATGTCATCATCATTGACGACATGATCGTCACCGGACATGCCATGGTCGAAACTGCAAAGAAACTCAAGGAAGCCAAAGCAAAACGCGTCTTCTGTGTCTCCAGTTATTTATTGGCGGTTGACGGAACCAATGACTTACAAGAGGCAGTCGACGCCGGTTACATTGACAGGGTCTTCTCCACTAATTTGATCTACAGTCCACCTGAACTTTTAGCCAAAGATTGGTTTGTCAGCGTGGATCTCACACGTTTTGTTGCCCTCTTGATTGATGCCATCAACCACAATGCTTCCATCTCGTCGCTTTTGGATCAAACCGCGAAAATCAACCAACTTTTGCGCAAGTATGATCAAGCGCAGCGCTTCTCCAAGCTGCAACAGTAATTTAAAAAAAGCTGTCTCAACCAGGAGGCGGCTTTTTTATAAAGTGAATCTGCGACTCCGTTTTGTTGAGCGGAAGTATTTACAGAAGCGAAGAAAAATAGAATTTTTTACAAAAGGGCTGAAAAATGGACACAATTTTCGGGGATGTGCTCATTTCAGTGGTTTTAGGGCCTCTGCTCATGTCAAACACACGATTCTGTGACAATAATTGCGACTGTGTGGTCGCCTCCACCACATCCCTGTAAATAGTGGGCTGAAATCAGCCTTTTTATTTGTTCGGAGACCGTTTGAAAGTGTTGTGGACCACATCCCCGTAAAAAGTGGGCTGAAATGGGCTGTATGAGCCGTACCCCTAATAACAGCAATTTTAGCAATTAATTGTTCCAACATTTGAACTTGCTAATACATCTCCGAAAACCCACCAGAATATCGCCGTTAAACCTAAACCTAAGCTTAAAACTCGAAAAGCAAATCAAAGTCGCCGAGGGCTAGCCGAATATGCGTCTAATCAGGCGTATCACCAAGTCAATGTTCATCATGAAGAAGATCAAGGCAGCCCCAATCAACAAGAAGATCAGGAAGACCATAATCGCTCTGCCGATGATATGCCCGGTACTGGGGCCACGCAGTTTGCGATTGCGCGGGTCATCTGCTGCGCTTTGTGCACCGGCTTTTTGCAAGGCTTGCCCTGTCCGACCGACAGTGGAACCTTCATTGGTTAAGACATTTTGCACGCCGGTAGCCTTCAATGCTTGCTGACGCTCCAAAGCGGCTTGTCTGGCGGCCTCAAAACGTGCCACCTCATCCTCGCTGAGCTGATAACCACTGCTTTTTGAAACAATATTGGCTTTACGTCCCGATTCGAGCGGATTAACGCCGTCTGATTGCTCAGCTAATCGCTCAACCACACTGCCTAGCGGTACGGAAGCATCGGCCTGAGGGAGCGGACGTGTGACGGCTATGTCCTCAGCCGCCTCATTGCTCAGATTCATAACAATCGTAGGGGCACTTTCAGGATTGATCTCTCTAAATGACGAAACAGCCTGCTCCATAGCAGCTTCGTCAGCAGCTTCCGTTTTTTGATTTGTTTGCAGTGCACTAAGTGCGGCAAAATCCTCATCATCCCCTTCATCCAGCTCTTGGATTTTGACCAAAATAAGGCTGATGTTATCCTTTCCGCCTGCTGCCAAAGCGCGTTGCATAAGATTTTCCGCTTGCTGTAAAAAAGCCTGAGGCGAACGCAAAATTTCGGTGATACTCTCTTCACTGACCATTTCCGTTATGCCATCAGTACAGATTAAAAAACAGTCTCCCGCCTGCAACCAAATTTCCGGAGAAAGTGCCGGCTCAATCTTCGCTTCTTCAGGGAACATGCCCAAATGTTGCGAGAGTCTGTTGCGTTCCGGGTGCTGGGCCGCTTCAGCCTGTGAGATGATGCCCATCTCCACTAAGCGCTGCGCATAAGTGTGGTCCACACTCAATTGATTTAGTTTACCGTTTCTGAAGAGATAAATTCTAGAATCGCCAACGTTCAAAGCCTGAGCCACATTACCTTTGAGGATTAAGGAGGCAAAAGTCGAGCCCATTCTCCGGCCTTTATTATTCCGGATCGTCTGGCACATGCTTTCATTAACACGTGCAAGATAACGCGGCATCAGCTTGGGAAATGACTTACCCAGATCTTTAACGAAATGATGTTCGATTTCTTTTAGGCCGGAAACAGCCATATATGAAGCTTCTTCACCCATCACTTCCCCGCCCATACCGTCGCAAAGAGCGAAAAGTTTGACCGGATCTTGTGAAGAGAGGGTTTTTCTGAACGAGCTGGAGGACTCGGCCGAGTCGCGGAAAGCCCCGTCAAAGAACAAGTTGTCCTCGTTGTTTTGGCGGATTTTGCCCACTTCAGATAGCGCTATAGCGATATACTTCATACGTCTAATCTTCAACTTTCTCATAAATAAACTGATGCAAAGCTGGCCGTTGCAATTCCAAATCGACAATCATATTGTAGTTACTTTCGTCGGTATAGTAAAAGCCGTCTTCAGGCACACGGTACTCGGCAAAACGCCCCAAGCATTGTAAGTTTTTTACCCCGAAGAGGATGAGGCTTTCACGGCTGAAATTACTCGTTGCATAAGGCAAGGCCGCGGTAACGGTCGCCAGTTTCTCCGTCATGCCCGCATTGGCAAACTCACTTAACATGTTAGTCATAACGGTTCTCTGACGGGAGGTTCGCCCATAGTCATTACCTATCGCACGAATTCTAGCCCAGCCAATCGCCTGCATGCCATTCAGCTTCTGGGGTCCGGCTTCCGTCAAGAGTTGCGGTGTGACACCGGCCAGTACGCTCTGTTCCCTGACACTGCCATTGACATAATCCAACTCCTCAGCACTCACGTCGATGGTAACGCCTCCAGCAGCATCGATAAACTTCGATGCACTCCAGAAATCAAATTTCATAAAATGCTGTATATCCAGCTCAAACATCTCATTGATGGTATTAATGAGCATACCGATTCCGCCGTGCACATAAGCTGCATTCAGTTTATCCGCTGCTCCTTCACGCCCTTTAATGTCGGCTTGTATATCACGCATCAGAGAAGTCAGTTTGATGCTGTTGTTCTTCCGGTCCATGCTCATAATAATCATGGAGTCGGAACGGCTGGGGGCACCGGGGTTTTCAGGGTCCCGCTCATCCAAGCCGAAGACCAGAATATTGGTCACGTCTTTAGAAATCGGCTTGACATAATGGATTGGGTATTCTGCAGGACTGTAAATACCGGAGATATTACCGTTCGTATCGAGCTGAGCGCCGTCACTGACGACTTGACTGCTTTCTGTATTAAAAATCGGAATACCGGCAAAACCCATGCTGCCCAAAAGCAACCACATATAGATAAAAGCTCCCGCAGCTAAGCCCAGAATGGCCGCCAGCAGGTATATTATCGTGCGTTTCAAACGCCCCCTGCTACGTGGGGCTCTTACATCCAGATGGTCAATGTTACTGTTTCTCATTTAAGTTCTCTTTTTCAGCACGCTTGTGCAATGGCTCAATGAGCTTTTACTTATAAAACATATATTTTAACCCAATTTTAATCTCAAGGCTACTTTAGAGCCCCAAAATCAGCTGCGCAAGCTTAAAAAAGATGATTAGAGCCCCTGCATCAACGATGGTCGTAATCAGTGGCGCAGCCATTATTGCGGGGTCCAGTTTCACACGACTGGCTAGCAAAGGCAGAACACAACCGATGACTTTTGCCATAAGCACAGTGAAAATTAAGGTGACGGAAACAGTGGCTGCAAGCGCAAAATTATGTTCGTAGAAAAAATAAACTCTGGCCAAATTACTTATAGCCAAGGCAATCCCCACAAGGGTAGCAATGCGTAATTCTTTCCATAGAATCGGTAGCAGATTCTTGAAGCGAATTTCATCAAGCGCCATGCCGCGGATGATCATCGTACTGCTCTGTGAACCGGCATTTCCGCCTGTATCGGTCAACATTGGAATGAAAGATACCAGAAGAGGCACGGCCAAAAAGGCCGTTTCATAACGCTCAAGTATCAGTCCGTTCAGCATGCCGGAAAGCATCAAAATCATCAGCCAGGTCAGACGTCTCTTAGCTTGCTCAAAAACAGATGATTTGAGGTACGGTTTTTCGGAAGGTGAAATTGCAGCCATTTTCTCGAAGTCTTCTGTCGCCTCCTCGTAAACCACGTCCAAAACGTCGTCAAACGTAATCATGCCCACAAGGCGATCTTCCATGTCAACGATGGGTAAAGAAACCAAATCATAGGTGGAAAACTTTTTCATCACCTCTTCTTTGTCATCACATGTCTGCGCCTTGACGGGCAGTTTTTGCATGATTTCATTTAAAGTCTGGCTGTCTTTTGCCAGAAGTAACGTATGTAGCGCCACAGCACCTAAGAGCTTGCGCTCAGCATCGGTCACGTAGAGAGTATAAAGGCTTTCTTGTTTCGCTTCATTTTGCCGCAATATCCGGATAGTGTCTCCGACCAAACTGTTTTCATTAAAGCGCAGGTATTCCGCCGTCATGATGCTTCCGGCAGAATCAGCAGAATAGTTTAAAAATTGATTAATCGTCGCCCGAGTATCCGCTGTGGAAAGTTTCAAAACACGTGCCACAACATTTGCCGGAAGCTCTTCGATCATGTCAACCATATCGTCTACATAGAGCCGGTCCAATAATTCAACCGCTTCTTTATCGGTAAAGCTATCCAACAAAGCCGTTTGTTGTTCTATCTCAATATAGGCAAAAGTCTCGGCCGCTTGCGTTTTTCTTAATGCACGAAACAGCAGTGCCGCCCGATTGGGGTCACAAGAATTTATATACTGGCCAATATCTGCGGGATGCAATAGCTGCAAATAATTAATTAGAGCAATGGGACTTTGTCCCTCGACCAGTTGATTAATTTGCGTGGAAACTTCAAAATTTTTCATAACGTACCTCCTATGTAAAAAACTCAGGGGGACGTAAAAGGCTCACGCCATCAGAACACGTCTTGTGACAGACATGGTCGAGCCGCTTCAGCGTTTACGTCACCGGAATGCTTGCTTATGTCCATCCAAGGTGCTCCTTTCATAAAATATCAATAAGCCAAAACCTCTTGATCTTGCGCCAAGGCTAACATAATTCCTTAGCAGGAACAAGGAAGTGCTTTGACTTCGGTAATTGAAGACGCTGGTATTCTACGTCTTTTGTGCACTATGAGTCTTTATTATTCATTAAGAATGAAGTAGAATGTTAAAATTGTTTTGGAGGTAGCTATGAACCCAGCACATCAACAGATATTAGGTGTCCCTGAGGGCGCCAGTCTATATTTTGTCGGAATCGGCGGCATCAGCATGTCAGGTTTGGCCGAAATTGCGCTCTGTAACGACTATAAAGTGAGCGGCTCCGATAACCATCGTTCCGAACATGTAGAGCATTTACTCGATATCGGTATCCATGTCTTTGTCGGTCACGACCCGGCACATATCGATGAAGTGAAACCGGATTTTGTTATCTATACAGCCGCGATCCCCAAAGACAACGTCGAACTGGCCAGAGCCAAGGAACTTGGCATTCCAACTATCGACCGCGCTGAATTTCTCGGCTGGTTAACCGAAAGCTTCAACAGTGTGATTAACATTGCGGGAACACACGGGAAAACCACGACGACAGCACTTACCTCGCTGCTTCTGATTGCTTCGCAGGCTGACCCAACGGTACATCTGGGTGCTCAGTTTAAGGCATTTAACCGCAGTACCATTCGCTTAGGCAAACCCGGTAAACTGCTCGTTTCCGAAGCCTGTGAATACAACAACAGTTTCCTGCACTTTACCTCCACGACGGCAGTTATTCTTAATATCGATGCCGATCATTTGGACTTCTTTAAAGACTTGGATCACATTATTGAATCCTTCGTCAATTTCGCTTCAAAGCTGGGTCATCAACACAAGTTGATTTTGCCCTATGCCGATCTCAATGTCGCCAAATTCTTACAGCGCCTCGAATATGAAGCCAAACGCAGAAAACTGGCGATGCCGGAAATCGTTTGGTTCGGCACGGAAGCCGACTTTGATTCTGACTTGCATCAGGGCCGTTACTCAGAAGCTTCACGCTTTGTAGCGGAGCAAATTTTCTTCGACAAGGGTTATCCACGTTTCAGCGTGAAACTGCCCTCGCTGCATACCATTGAGATTGCTCTATCGGTCCCCGGCTTACACAATATTCACGACAGCTTAGCCGCACTGGCCGCCTCCTACTATAACGGTCTGGATCCTGCCGTTGCCCCACAGGTCTTTAAAGATTTCACAGGCGCTGAGGGACGCTTTACCATTAACGGACATTATAAAAACGCCTTGGTGGTGTCAGACTACGCTCATCATCCCAATGCAGCTCGGGCCACACTCGCCGCCGCGAAAAATATCCCGCACAAACGCACCTATGTCGTTTTTCAGCCTCTGACTTTTGCCAGGGTGAAACTGCACTTCGATGATTTTGTTTCCTGCCTCAGCGATTCACAGCCGGATTTCGTCATTTTTTATGAGATTTTCAGTGATAGAGAAAGTGACAACTTGGGTATGAGCTCGCGCTTACTCAGTGAGGCTTATAACAATTTGGGCTTGGAAAGCTGCTTTGAAGAGACTTACGAAGCCGTCGTCAAGCGTCTGCGTGACTTGGTTGAAGAAGGCGATATCGTGCTTTTCTTAGGTCCGGAAGAAGTACGCAATTTGGGCAAAAGACTCGTACAAGATTTCGGCGTTTTACCTGCTTAAACGAACAGTCTTCATAAATATAAAAATTGGTGTTCCTTTAAACTGCAGAACTCATTCGTAACGGCCTTGATACAAGGCTAAGGGAGTTGCTTGATTTTTTCAGCCAAGTCAGTGATGTACTCATCAATCATGGCTTTTTCATGCGCGTCGATTTTACCTTCAACAAAAAGATCCGGCAAGCGCTCTGCCTGAGGCAGTTGTAAAAGCTCACCCAGACGCTCGGCCGTATGACTCAGTCCGACCTTACTCCCGGCAAAACCGTACAATGCAGTACCGGGTTTCATGATGTTAACCAGCATGGCCAAATAAGATGCAGTCGGGTGAGGTTCACTGAGTGTGGTTGAGCTGGCAATAATCAGCGTGGAAGCTCGGACCAGGTCCATGAGCACTTCGCTACTCTGCGTTATGAGACTGTCCGGCTTCTCGGCGATGTCGCGTACAATGACGGAAAAACCGTGGTTAACCAGACCGAACATCAGTTTTTCCACCAATTCACGGGTGTGCTTATACTGACTGACATAGGCAATGACAATATTATTTTTATCAGCTTTTCCCAACCAGCGCTGATAGCGCTTCAAGATGACAGTCGGCGTTTGCCAGACCGGGCCGTGGGCCGGTGCGATCAGATGCAGTTCCTGCTTTTCCCAATAACTAAGATAGTCTCTGATTTCGGCGCTCACATTCATGATTTGCGTAGCGTAATAGCGTTTCGCCTCAGTCAACTCTTCGCTGCCAAAGCTGGCAAAAACATTTTCATCCGAATAATGAGCCGAGAAAATAAACCCGGAGAAGAGAATTTTGTCTTCTTCCAGCCAGACACTGCGCAGGCGTACACCGCTCTCATATTTGAAGCTTCTCAAAGTCAGTGTTTTGCCACCCAGCTCCAGCGTTTCCCCATCTTCTTTAACCAGAAATTTATCTTCTGCAATACTGACCTGTTCCAAGATGGCTGCTTTCAGATAGGCTGAACAGACAATTTTCGCAGCCGGGAAAAAATGCAAGAGCTCGGGCAGAGGTTCGGCGTAGTCTTCCTGGGCGCGCAGCATCACAATATAATCAGGATCTGTGAGCTCGCTGGCCTTGATGTTATTAATCAGGACACTGCTTTTAACCAAGGGCACCGTATCAATCAGCGCGCTGGCCTCCGTTCCGACTACCGCATAAGCATTGTAAGTCGTGCCGTTTTCCAAGGGCAAAAGGTCTTCATAGAGCAAACGCTCAGGATGCGCTGCGCCCACTTCATAGACGTTGTCACGAATTGCTTGTAGTGCCATGGCAAAATCCTCGTGTGTATTTCATACCTTATAAAATACAAGGCGATAGTTTTGAAAATGCACTCGCTTTTACACAAGTGCATTCCCAGTCATTTTCTTTTTAGTGCAAGATTCAATTGCTCTTAAGCAACGCTGAACTGATCCTTGCCTGCGCCGCAAAGAGGGCAAACCCAATCTTCGGGTAAATCTTCAAAAGCGGTACCGGGTTCGATGCCTGCATCGGGATCGCCGACTTCGGGATCATAGACGTAGCCGCAGAGATCACATACATAACTAACCATAAAAACCTCCGTATGTCGCTCACTTAGTAGTCGTTTGAGCACATTTTCAATTATAACAGAAGGGTATCGCTTGTCTACGCTTTCTCAAGCGTAATTTTTTAATCTTGTTCAGGCTTACCAATCCGCATTTGAGTGGCAAAACCCACCCGCACGCCTTTTATTTGACAATCGGTTTGACACCTAGATTGACAATTTGGATCCAGGTTTGTCCCGGATTCAAAATGAGTTCTTTGCCTTCTTTGTCATAATAACGGGTCAGGCTTTTATCTTCATTCTTTTCCCAGGTGATTGGAATCATCTCACCCATTGAGATGTAATAGCCATCCCCTTTGGTGATTTGCTCTATCTTTTGCCAGGTTGCTTCATAAACATAATATTTTGCATTTTGGATGATGATATTACTGACTTCGATAGGCTCGCGATTATTCTCATCCAAGTCTTCATCACCGTTTTTATAGCGCAAGTAGATTTTCTTCTCTGCATCAAATTTGTAAGAAGTCTGATTATCGGAATTGATATTGATAATTACGTCGTTAGCCGTTTCGCCGCCCGGCTTTTTGGCGCTGGTGTTGAAATAATAATTTTCAAACTGGGCTTCTTCATGCCAGCCTCTGTTTTTAATATAGTTTTGATTATCCGTTAAATCGGTATAAGCGTTATGTGGAGCGACTTTACCGGTATCGTTCTTACGCCAGAATTGTGAATCAACGACCATGCCGTTAATGGTTTCATAAGCCTGAGCAGCGATGCGCTTATCAGCCGGGACCGAGCCGCCAAAATGAACATAGACGGCATCAAACTCCAGCATACGGTCCAAAAACTGTTCGCGTGCAGAACGGACAGGGCCAACCACTTCCGGATATTTTGACTGAAACAAGGCCATGTAACGCGTAAACGAACCTTCAACTGGCATCTCAAAAACGATATCAGCGTCCTTCAGACCTGCCTGATAACGGGCATCGGGATGATTGTCCAACATGACAGCCATGACACGGGGTAAACTTTCACCGGCGACGATTTCTTCGCCACGCAAGTTGGTTTTAGCCGGATCAAGTACTCCCTGGAGTGTAGTGGGCCTGGGGCTGGGGGTAGCTGTAGCCTGTGTCGTTGTACTTGTTGTTACAGCGGCAGTGCTCGTCGCACTTGCCGCGTTTGTGGTCGTCACAGCGGCAGTGGTCGTGGTCACGGCTGCGCTACTGCTTGTTGTTGTCGCAGCATTGGCACAAGAACTCATGAGGACAACTGCACAAATGCTTGCGCCTAATTGTAGGAAACGTTTTTTTAGCTTGAATGCTGAGCGTGTAAATATTTTCATTGCTTTACCTTCTTTGTAAGTATTGGCTTTTGCCACTCATTGACTTTTGCCACTCAATGAAATGCATTATATCACTATGTCAAATGCAAACGCTTAAAACATTAGCGCAATCTAACTATCGATATAGATGGACTAATTTTAGGCATTCAGCCTATAATAGAAACGCTAAATTCTTCAAAAGCACTTTTGTGCACAATAGAATTATGTTTTTCAGCCAAAGAAATAATGAGAGGTGAAAAAATGTCGAAAGTCAACTTCAAGATGGATATCTTGGATCCGGAAAAGCTGAAGGAGCTGGATGCTTTTATCAGTGCGGAATCCGACCCGCAAAGCAGAATCATTAATATTTTGCACAAAGCACAAAGCTTATTCTCTTACCTTCCCATAGAGCTACAGTTATATGTAGCACGTAAAGTAGATCTCCCTGCTGCCAAAGTCAATGGCATCGTTAGTTTCTATTCCTTCTTTTCTCAGGAACCAAGCGGTAAGTACGGTGTCAGTGTCTGTATGGGAACGGCCTGCTTCGTTAAAGGTTCGGAAGCCATCTTAAAAGCCTTCCGCAATGAACTGAATTTGAAAGACAAACAAAAAGTCACAGATGACGGCTTATTCTCGCTCAGAGATGTGCGCTGTATCGGTGCCTGCGGTTTGGCCCCGGTGGTCACCGTCAACGATAAAATTTACGGTCATGTCAAAGAGGAAGACGTGAAGCAAATCCTAGCCGACTATAAAGCACTGGAAGCCGATGCGGCAGTGGAGGTAGCCAAATGAGATTGACGTCTTTTGAAGAACTCAACAATTTGCGGGAAAGCTCGCTCGATTTAATCAAATTGCGCTCGGACGACTTGATGGCACCGGTCGAAGCAGGTAAACCGACTGACATTCTGGTCTGCGGTGGTACAGGTTGTCACTCATCCGACAGTGCAGGGCTCATTGTGGCATTGCGTGAAAAACTCAAAGTAGCCGGCTTAGACCACGTCAAGGTCGTACAGACCGGTTGTTTCGGTTTCTGTGCCCAAGGTCCCATCGTCAAAGTGCAACCGGAAAATATTTTCTACGTGCAAGTGAAGATGGAAGACTTAGACGAGATTGTTGATTCACACTTAGTGAAAGGCAAACCTGTTGACCGCCTGCTCTTCACTGATCCGATGACCCAGAAAAAACAACATCATTACTTGGATATGGACTTTTATAAAAAGCAAAAACGCGTTGCTTTACATAACTGCGGTGTCGTTGACCCGGAAAATATCCTCGAAAGTATCGCCGAAGATGCTTATCAGGCCTTAGCTAAAGTACTCTCAGGTATGAGTCAGGATGAAGTCATCGCTGAAATCAGTAACTCCGGCCTTCGCGGTCGCGGCGGAGCAGGCTTCCCCACAGGTAAAAAATGGTCTTTTGCCAAAGCTTCGGTCAGCGATCAAAAATACATTATCTGTAACGCTGATGAAGGTGACCCCGGTGCTTTCATGGATCGCTCCATTCTCGAGGGTGACCCGCATACCATCATCGAAGCCATGGCCATTGGTGGCTACGCGATTGGCGCAGACACCGGTATTGTTTACATTCGTGCCGAGTATCCCTTGGCTGTTCATCGCCTCGAAACGGCTTTAAAACAAGCCCGTGAATATGGCTTACTGGGCGAAAATATCCTGGGAAGTGGCTTTAATTTTGACATTTCGGTTTATCTCGGCGCTGGCGCTTTCGTCTGCGGTGAAGAAACCGCACTAATTCATTCCTTAGAAGGTAACCGTGGTGAACCGACCCGCAAACCGCCTTTCCCTGCCGTATCCGGATTTATGAAAAAACCGACCAATGTGAATAACGTTGAAACCTATGCCAACATCCCGTCCATTATTCTCAAAGGCGCAGACTGGTATAACAGCATCGGTACCGAGACCTCCAAAGGTACAAAGGTCTTCGCGCTGGCCGGTAAAGTCAACAATATCGGTCTGGTGGAAGTGCCGATGGGCACCACCTTACGTGAAATCATCTTCGAAATCGGCGGTGGTATCCCCAACGGTAAAAAATTCAAGGCCGTGCAAACCGGCGGTCCTTCCGGCGGTGTCATTACTGAAGCGGACCTCGATACCCCTATCGACTTTGAGAGCCTGAAGGAAATCGGCTCGATGATGGGTTCAGGCGGCATGATCGTCATGGACCAAGACAATGACATGGTTGAAATTGCCAAGTTCTACTTGGAGTTCACCATGGACGAGTCTTGTGGTAAATGCACCCCCTGCCGTATCGGTACCAAACGCATTTACGAAATGTTGAAAACGCTTATCGATCAGGAAGGTGATGAACATACCTTGTCCCACCTTGATGCACTGTGCAACACGATTAAAGAAACCGCCTTGTGCGCCCTCGGTCAGACCGCACCCAACCCGGTGCTCAGTACCATGAAGTATTTCCCCGAGGAGTATCTGCGTTACGCCAAGCATGAAGTAAGAAAAGCATATTTAATCATCCCCGAAAAATGCATCGGTTGCACGAAGTGTTCGAGAGTCTGCCCTGTCTCCTGTATTACCGGAACAGTCAAGAAACCTCATGTCATCGACGAAGCCAAGTGCATCGCTTGCGGTACCTGCTTTACTGCCTGTCCCGTCAAAGCGATTGTCAAACCCTAAGGAGAAAGAGTCATGGATAAAATCAAATTAACAATAAATGGCATCGAGACAGAAGTCGCTCCCGGCACTTCTGTGCACGACGCGGCTAAAGAATTAGGTATTTATATTCCTACCCTTTGCTACCTGAACATGGACGGTTTCGATATCTGTAATGAGGTCTCTTCCTGTCGTGTATGTATGGTCGAAGTGGAAGGCAGACCGGCCCTGGTCACCGCATGTTCCGAAAAATGTGCTCCGGGCATGGTTGTGCGGACGGATTCCAAACGTGCCCTCAATGGCCGTCGTACCTCTTTGGAACTGCTCTTGTCCAACCACCCCAAAGATTGTTTGGTTTGCCCCAAAAATCTCGACTGTGAGTTGCAGTATCTGTCCAAGCATCTGAATATTTCACGCATTGATTATGAAGGTGAAATGATGGATTACCCGATGGACAATTCTTCCCGTTCGCTGGTGAAGAACCCTAACAAATGCATCATGTGTCGTCGTTGCGAAACCATGTGCAACGATGTGCAAACCGTCGGTGTGCTTTCAGCCCTGGACCGCGGCTTTGGTGCAGTTGTCGGCCCCGCATTCCATCTGGACATGTCCGATACTTCTTGTACCTTCTGTGGTCAGTGTGTTGCGGTTTGTCCGACCGCTGCCCTAACCGAGAACAATGAAACCCAGCGTGTTTGGAGACGCCTGAACAATCCTAAAAAGCACGTCATCGTGCAAGTAGCACCTGCTGTCCGCGTCGCCATCGGTGAACTTTTCGGCATGGATCCGGGCACAATTTCCACCGGCAAACTGGTTTCAGCCCTGCGTCGTCTTGGCTTCGACGCTGTCTTTGATACAGACTGGGCTGCCGACCTGACCATCATCGAAGAGGCTTCAGAGTTGGTCCACCGTATTAAGCATAATGGCACATTGCCCATTTTGACTTCTTGCTGTCCGGCTTGGGTTAACTTCATCGAGCATCAATTCCCTGACATGTTGGATATTCCTTCTACCTGTAAGTCCCCGCAAATCATGTTCGGTGCCATGGCTAAGAGCTATTACGCTTCCAAAAAAGGTTTGCACGCTGAAGATATTTGTGTGGTCTCCATTATGCCTTGTATCGCTAAGAAGGCGGAAGCGGCCCGTTCTGAGCTCTCCAAAGACGAAAATCAGAACGTCGACCTGGTCATTTCCACTCGTGAGCTGGGCAAAATGCTCTTCGAAACCGGTATCGAATTCAACGATCTCGAAGAAGATGATTTCGACCGCCTGATGGGTGAGTCCACCGGAGCCGGCGTCATCTTTGGTACAACCGGTGGCGTTATCGAAGCCGCTGTACGTACGGCCTACGAATGGATGACAGGAAAGACTCTGGAACAAGTCGAGTTCCAACAATTACGCGGCTTGGACGGTGTCAGAACCGCATCGGTTGATATCGGTGACAAGACCCTAAACATCGGCATCGCACACGGTTTAGGCCATGCCAGAGAACTGCTCGAAGGCGTACGTGACGGCAAGTACCAGCTACACGCCATCGAGATTATGGCATGTCCGGGTGGTTGTATCGGTGGTGGCGGACAACCCTATCATCATGGTGATATGGAAATCTTGCGCAAACGCCAAGAAGCCATTTACGCGGAAGATCGTAATAAAGTTCTGCGCAAATCACACGAAAACCCGATGATTAAAAAGATCTACAAGGAATACCTCGGTGAACCCTACGGAGAAACCGCGCACGACCTGCTACATACGACGTATGTGGCCAAAGAGCGCATCTAATTGTTCGCTTAAGTTAAAACTTCAATTGAGGGGATGTCTCGTTACGGAGGCATCCCCTTTTTGATTTGGGTGTCCGGAATTCGTTACAGCTGAGTGTCCACTACATGCCCCCACGGCAAAAGTGCCAAGATTTGCGGGCAGCCAATCGCCGACTTGGCTAGGTGGAAATCTTGGCAGCCCTTCTCTAATCCGAACAAAAAAATTGCCTCTTCTGCACCGCGTGGTACGTTTGAGGCAATCTCTATTCAACATTAGTTTTCGAGCATTTCCACTTCGAACTGCAGTAGCGCAGTTTAATGGCCAGAGCTTAGAAAGCCGGTACAACAGAACCGTCGTAAGTTTTCTCGATAAACTCTTTCACGATATCGCTTTGTAAAGCTTTGATCAGCTTCTGAAACTTCTCTTTCTGAGCATCCCCTTTACGCACAGCAACGATATTGACGTAAGGTGAATCCTTTCCTTCGATTGCGATAGAATCCTCAACGGGGTTAAGTCCGTTGTCGATGGCATAATTGCCGTTGATGACAGCGATACTTACGTCCTCATAAGATTTGGGGATAGCCGCCGCTTCAAGAGCAGTAAATTTCAAATTTTTGGGGTTTTCGCTGACATCGGCTTCGGTCGAAGTAACACTACCTCCATCCTTCAGCTTGATGACGCCTTGTGCCTGCAAAAGTAAGAGCGCACGACCGGCATTGGTGGGATCATTCGGGATCATCACTTCATCGCCGTCTTGGAGTTCATCGAGGGAGTTTATTTTAGTACTGAAGACACCCATGGGTTCGATATGTACCCCTCCCAAGTTCTCCAGATCCAGTTTATTGGCTGTAATAAAATCTTCAAAGTACGGAATGTGTTGGAAATAGTTGGCATCAATTTCCCCTTCTGCCAGAGCATTATTAGGGATGACATAATCCGTATATTCAATGATTTCCAATTTTACGCCTTCTGCCTCCAGCAGCGGCACAATCTGTTCAACGATAGCGGCATGGGGTGCAGGCGATAGGCCGATACGCAGCAGCTCGGCCTCTGTGTTTTGCTCTGCGGCTGTTGTTTGTGCCAGTTCAGCGGCTTTTGTGCCTGCATTCGCAGCGGCCGTCGTGTTACCGCCTCCACAAGCCCCTAAAACAAGGGCTAAGGCCAATGTCAAACTAATAAGAATCTTTTTCATTTATTTTCCTCTTTCTTTACTTTTTATCTATTGCTTTACTGATTGCATTGCCTGCAATCTGTATCACAGTAACGATGATGATAATAACCGCTACGGCTTTCAAAAGAGTGAGGTAATCACTTTTATAGTAGCCATAGCGTACGGCTAAGTCGCCCAAGCCGCCGCCTCCGATAGCACCGGCCATGGCGGAGTAGCCGATGATGTTGATGATGGTAATCGTCATGCTGTTGACCATGGAAGGCAAAGCCTCGGGCAAAAGCACCCGACTGACTATCTGCCAGTTGTTCGAGCCCATCGCGATGGCTGCCTCGACCTCCCCTTTGTCCACTTCATTGATGCTTTGCTCCATAAGTCGTGCGACAAAAGGCGCAGCGGCTATGGACAGGGGCACGATGATGGCAGAAGTGCCGGTTTTGCGGCCGATGATGAATTTTGCCAATGGGAATAGCAATATCATCAGGATGATAAAAGGCAAGGAACGCAGCAGATTAATTAAGCTGTCAAGAATCCGATACAGGATCGTGTTCTCTTTTATGCCCGCCTTTTGGCTGATGACTAATAAAATGCCGAGGGGTAAGCCAAGAGCTAAAGCCACCAAGCTGGAAACACTGACCATATACAAGGTTTCCCATGTTGCCTGCAAGAGTTCACCCATCATATCACCTCCACAAATACATTTTGTTGCGGTAGCCAGGCGATGGCTGCGCGCACACTTTCGTGATCTCCCAGAAATTCCACCGTCAGGTAGCCGATTTCAGAAGTTTTTACGCTATTGATACTGCCGGCCAAAAGATTGACGTCGATATTAAATTTGCGGCTTACCTGAGAAATAATCGGTGTTACCACACTCTCGTTCTGAAAAGCCAGGCGATATAGGGGTTCGCTATGGGCACTGTCAGGCACATGCTGGCTTTCGGAAGGCAAATCATCACTCAGGGTTTGTATAAAGCGGCGCGTCCGCTCGTGCTGCGGATGCAGGAAGAGTTCTTCGACAGTGTTCTCCTCGATGATGCGACCGTCTTCCATAACTGCGATACGATCGCAGATGGACTTGGCCACTTCCATTTGATGAGTGATTAAGACCGCAGAGATGCCGAATTCACGGACCGACTTCTTAATCAAAGCCAGAATGGACTGCGTCGTTTCGGGGTCCAAGGCTGAGGTGCCTTCGTCGCTGAGGATTAGTTTGGGCGATAAGGCCAGGGCACGGGCGATGGCGACACGTTGCTTTTGCCCGCCGGAAAGCTCTGCAGGATAGACTTCTGCTTTTTCGCTTAAATCAATATAGTCCAAAAGCTCATGCACGCGCGACTTAATGGCTGACTTAGACCATTTTTCCAAATGCAATGGATAGGCAATGTTTTCAAAAACCGTCTTTTGTACAAAGAGGTTGAAATGCTGAAAGATCATGCCGATTTCTTTGCGGCGGCTACGCAAGCTCTGCAGACTGACCTTGGTCAAATCTTCCCCGTCAAAGAAAATGGCACCGGTATCCGGCACTTCAAGCAGATTTAAGCAGCGGATTAACGTGGACTTCCCCGCGCCGCTCAGGCCAATTAAGCCATAGACTTCTCCGGCGGCCACTTCAAATGTGACATCCTTAACCGCATGGATTTCGCCTGCTTCGCCGTAATAAGTTTTGCTTAAATGCTCTACTCTCAACATCCTTTGACTGTCCTTTCTTGCCCTTTCCTCTTATGAACTTTCTTTATGTGGCAAAAGTCTCTCCGATTCATGGCACTAAAAAAGCTCCCGTCACATAGTCCAAACTATGGGACGAAAGCCTTTGCTTCGTGTTACCACCCAATTTCGTCTGAATTTCACAATTCAGACCTCTGCAGGTACCGACATACCCTGTCGCTGTAACGGGCGCTCCCGGCGTTGCCTGAATGAACTTGGCTAACGCAGCTCCGAGGCCATTTTCCTTGACTGCCGCTGCGGTTTCTCTCAGCATCTGAAACCTCTCTGTAAGCTTTGACCGAAAAGTACTTTCCTCTTCTTCGCTTTTCAATTGCTTTGCATTTTCACATAGAGCACGGGGGGCTGTCAACACCCCTAACAGAATCCGGACAGAGCTCGAGGCAATCGCGGGTAAACTGCCACATGCCTCCCCGTCATGGTTCAATCCAAAATTCTACATAATGGCTTTCATTGACGATGTCTTTGACGATACGGTAAAGTCCCTCTTCCGGCGCTGCCAGCAACTCTGCTAAATCAAGTGGCTCTTCATACGTCGAATAAGCGATTTCTGTAGCTGCGGGGATTTCATAGGCGATGTCAGGCCAAACGAGTCCTTCTTTGAGCGCTTGCATTTCCCATTCTCCTGACTCATTCAGTCGTTCAATGCGCAATGCAAGCCCCGTGCTATAAGACATGGTGGGATTCGAATTCCGGATGACTAGGCTTGTTGTGGCCTGTTGCGGAAAATCACGCAAGGAAAAGACATTTTGACTTAGGCTTAAGCTTAAATCAGTCGCCATGGCCTCGGCGGCATAAGTCGACATTTGTATTTCGTCTAAAGCGGCTTCCTGAGGCGCAAGGGCGCTGGAGTCTAAAGCCGCTGTATCTGCCTCACCAAGTGCTGTGGGTTCCGGCATTGCCTTCTTGGCCATGCCTTCACCAGCTCCGACTATGCTTTCTTGCTCTGCGGGGGAAGCCGTATCTGCCATCGCCGCTGCTTCCGTTGCTTCAGCGGGAGCCATATTCAGCGATTGACCGCCGAAGTTTCCGCGTAGCAACGGATAGAGTAAAAGAAGCGCTAATACCAGAACCAAGACAGCGGCAAGGGAGGCGTGTTTTGCCAATGCTCCGCCGCGCTGAAAGCTAATGCGCTTCGTGCTCGGCCTTTGTGCGAGCGAGGTTTCGCTAACTGTAGCATTGATTACGCGCTGCTCTGCTTGCGAGTGACGCATCTGCTCCAGGACCCTTTCTTGCATAGCAAGTGATGGCCTATGCCTTTCCATGAGCAGGGCATAATCATGATTAAATTGTGTTTCGTTAAATGCTTTGCTCATTGCCAATAATCCTTTAGTTTTTTTCGTGCTCTGTGTAGCCTCACCCTGACAGCTACTTTTGATTCGCCTCCGAGTTCGGCAATTTCGTTTATGGAAAGCTGCTCAAAGTAAAACAAATGAATACAACGAGCCTCATCGGGATTCAGTTTGGCCAGAAGCTGTGTCAGATTTTCATCAGCCTCAATACGTTCATAAGCCGGATCGTCTTCACCCAAAACGGCTTCCACTTCTTCGCTCAGCTCGGCCCGGCGACTGAAATGGGGGCTACGCCTGAGGTCATGGCAGTAATTGACGGTGACGCGCAGCAACCAGGCCTTACAATGTTCTTCCGATTCGATTTTCTCGGCTTGCCGGACGTAACGTAAAAACACTTCCTGATAACAGTCCTCGGCATCCTCGCTTTGTTTTAAATCGGCCATGGCCACGCGGTAGACCATTTTGCCAAAACGCTCAATCACCAGTTCAAAATCAGTCGGATCAAAGTCCTTCAAACCAAGCCTCTCAGCCAATAGCTGGAGGTGAGGTAAAATCCGTCGGTATGATTTTTCTAGCCTTAGCGCTTTCACTCTCACTTATCCGTTCAAAGCATAGCGGTCGTTGGTACCATGCTATATTCTAACGCTTATCGCGGAATAAGGTAAGAATGGCACATATGGCAGGCTTCTTTTTCGGTCTTTCTAGGTGCATGTCCTGACACGGTTTTCCCTTCTTGTCATTAATACGATTTATTTAGGCAAAAGGTTACCAGGCACAAGAAAAAGGCCATCGCCCAGAGTCATGTATTGACCCGAGCAAGAGCCTTTAGCTAAGTGTCTTTGTTTTTAGATGGCTTTTGCAATAATAAGAATAATCAACAAGATGCCCAAGCCGAAACGGTAGAAAGAAAATACTTTCAAGGGTTTCTGTCTGACAAAATCCATAAACGCTTTGACGACCAGCATAGCGGTCACAAAGGCGACGGCAAAGCCCATAATCAGGGCAAAATACTGATACACCTGAATGCCGGCAAACTCAAATTTCACGAGCTTCAAACCCGACGCGCCGAACATAATCGGTATGGCCAAAAAGAATGAATACTCCGCGGCCAATGCCGTGGTCATACCGGAATGCCAGCCACCCATAATCGTTGCTGCCGATCTGGAAAAACCGGGCCACATTGAAATACACTGCCAGGCGCCCACAATGAGGGCGTCCTTTGTAGTGATATCGTTCAGATCAGTCTTTTTACGATGCTTAGCCCAGATCTGTTCGAGCATTAGTAAAAGCGCAGCGCCGATAATCAGCGCGATAGCGACTGTCGTTACGGAGAACAGATATTTGTCGATCAGGTCATCAAAGAGAAAACCGAGGACCGCAGCAGGGACACAACCCAGTACCCAGACTTTGACGAAATTGACCCCTTCGCTGTCACCTCTGAAGAACAGTTTGATTTTGGCCCAGAGCTTTTTCCAGAAGAGGAAAACCACGGCCAGAATCGCACCAAGTTGGACTACGACAATGAACATTTTCATGAATTCATCATCCGGCATCCCTAAAAGTTTTGAAAAAATGATGAGGTGTCCGGTCGAAGAAACAGGTAAGAACTCTGTCACCCCTTCCACAATTCCGAGAATGATTGCTTTGATGACAAAAAGAATCTGTTGCATGCTTACTCCCTGCCCTGATTGCTTTATAGGTGGTATAATAGATACCTGAAACCGCGGGAATCGATCATTTCATAACGTATAAAACTAGGTTTTGCGTTGATTTCTTTTGGTATTTTATCACAGATTTTATTAATAGGAGAAAAGGCATGTTTAAGATTGTTAGTAAAGAACGGCTAAACGATGCTGTCGTGCGCATGGAAATTGCAGCTCCACTGATAGCTCGCAAAGCACAAGCCGGACAGTTCGTGATTTTCAGGGTAGATGAGTTCGGTGAGCGGGTTCCGTTGACCGTGGCTGACACCAATCTCGAAACTGGTACAGTGACGATTATATTTCAGACGGTCGGGCATGCTACAAAAGCACTGGGTGCCAAAGAAGCCGGCGACAGCATCGCTGACTTCGTGGGACCTCTGGGCAAGCCCTCAGAATTGGAGAATTTCAAAAATGCCTGTGTCGTGGGTGGAGGTGTCGGTAACGCCATCGCCTATCCCTCAGCTAAGAAACTGCATCAACTGGGTGCTCACGTGGATATTATTGCCGGTTTCAGGAGCAAAGACATCGTCATTCTGGAAGACGAGATGCGTGCCGTTTGTGACAATCTCTACCTGACCACGGATGACGGAAGTTACGGCGAAAAAGGCTTCGTGACTGACAAATTGAAAGAATTGATCGAGAGTGGGAAAAACTATGATTTGGTGATCGCCATCGGCCCGGTCGTGATGATGAAGTTCGTCGCCAAGTTGACCAAAGAATATGGTATCAAGACACTCGTTTCGCTGAATCCGATCATGATTGACGGGACCGGCATGTGCGGTGGTTGTCGCGTACGCATTAATGATGAAATTAAGTTTGCTTGTGTAGACGGTCCGGAATTTGATGGCCACGAAGTGGACTTTGACGAATTAAACTTACGTAACGCCTTCTACAAGAGAGAAGAAAAAGACGAAGAACAACATGCATGTCGCATTGGGCTGACGAAGGAGTAAGTAAAAATGCAGAGAAATATGCAAGTGGAAAAAACCGCCATGCCTGTGCAAGACCCCTTGCTGCGAAATCAGAATTTTGATGAAGTGGCGACGGGTTATACAGACGAGATGGCTATTAATGAAGCCAAGCGTTGTTTGGATTGTAAACATCAGCCCTGTGTCAAAGGCTGTCCCGTCAGAGTTCAGATTCCCGAGTTTATTCAGTTAGTCGCCCAAGGTGAATTTGAGGCGGCTTACCAAAAAATTCAGGAAACGAACGCTCTGCCGGCCGTTTGCGGACGTGTTTGCCCACAGGAGACCCAATGTGAAGAAGTCTGTGTAAGAGGTATTAAAAACGAACCGGTCGGGATAGGCCGACTCGAGCGTTTTGTGGCGGACTGGCACCGTGAAAACATCACGGATGTGATTGAAGCCGTTCCTTCGAACGGGCACAAAGTGGCTGTCGTTGGTTCAGGGCCAGCCGGTTTGACCTGTGCAGCCGATTTAGCCAAATTGGGCTATGAGGTCACAATTTTTGAAGCTTTCCACATCGCAGGTGGCGTTTTAGTTTACGGAATTCCCGAATTCCGTTTACCCAAAGCAATAGTTCAAAAAGAAATCGACAAGCTCGTCGCCATGGGCGTCACCATCAAGAAAGATATGGTCATCGGCAGAATACTCTCCATTGACGAATTGATGCGCGACGAAGGTTTTGAGGCTGTCTTTATCGGTTCCGGTGCCGGTCTCCCCTCCTTCATGGGTATCCCGGGTGAATCATTAATCGGCGTCTACTCTGCTAATGAATACCTGACACGCTCGAACCTCATGAAAGCCTATGATGTGCAATACCACACGCCTATCCGCAAATCGCAGCGCGTTGCGGTTGTCGGCGGCGGTAACGTCGCAATGGACGCCGCACGTACGGCCAAACGTCTGGGAGCCGAAGAAGTCTATATCGTCTATCGCCGTGGCTTTGAAGAAATGCCGGCACGTTTGGAAGAAGTGCATCATGCGCAAGAAGAAGAGATTATCTTCCACAATTTAACCAATCCGGTACGTATCATCGGTGATGATAATGGCCAGGTCGTTGGTATGGAATGTTTGAAAATGGAGTTGGGCGAGGCGGATACCTCCGGTAGGCGCAGACCCATGGCCATCGATGGCTCAAATTTCATTCTCGATGTCGATACCGTCATCATGTCCATCGGCACCAGCCCTAACCCCTTGATCAAGAGCACGACCAGAGGTCTGGAAACCAACAAATGGGGTTGTATTGTAGCCAAAGATAACGGCGCCACTTCACGCGAGGGAATCTACGCGGGCGGTGACGCGGTGACCGGTGCAGCAACGGTTATCCTGGCTATGGGCGCAGGAAAAACAGCCGCTGAGGCCATCCACGAGTATATCCAAGAGAAAAATGCCTGAAAGTAAGCCACTTTCAATAGCGTAAATAACTAAACATTAAGTGAATGAGCCCTGGCCTGTAAAGCTGGGGCTTTATTTTCTAATTTTCCAAGCATGACTTCTGTTAGCAGTTGTTCCAAGACCTGACCGATTTGCGGACCGGGTGCGAAACCCAGCTGCACAAGATTGTGTCCGTCAATAGCCAGCGTCTTCAAGGAAAGGCAGAGTCCTTGCTCCAACCACTCTTGAGCGGATTGGCGCAATGCGGTGTAGTACGCGTGTTCTTCCGGATCTGCGAGTTTGAGGTAGTCAAGAAGTTCAAAAAATTTCACTCGTCCTAACGCACCAAGAGCTTGTTTGGCGCGTAGTTCACTTGCTATTCCCCGTTCTGATTCAAGGCGCAGTTGTCTAAACTCTTCCGTTTGTTTGCGGCCCAGACGCAGTCTTGTGAGGCTGTCCCACGGAGTCTTACGCAGTAACCAAAGGAGGCGAAGCCGTGGAGCAGCAGGCAAAAGATCAATACTGCCAATTTGTTCCCGGTAAGCAGCAGGGCTCAATGCTTTTAAGTCACTCAGAGTATTTTGCCAAACTGCAGGGCTATCTAACAATAAATCTTGCACTTTTGGCGCGGCAAGGAAACGCCACAGTTCCTGCGTGATGCGCTCGGCCGAAAGACTCTGCAGTTTTGGTGCAGCGGCCTCACAAGCTGCTGCTGTGCGCGGCTCCGGTTTGAAGTCCAGTTCGGCAGCCAAACGCTGGGCGCGTAAAATGCGCAAGGCATCTTCGTTAAAGCGCTCGTGCGGATTGCCGACTGCACGGATGATTTTTAAGCGGAGATCGGACATCCCGCCATATAAATCGATGAGCTGCGGTTCTTTACTCAAGGGGTTATAAGCCATAGCATTCACGCTAAAGTCGCGGCGGCTGAGGTCCTCTTCAATGCTGGAGATAAAGCGCACGGCTTGAGGTCGGCGACTATCGGAATAGAAGCCGTCGCTGCGAAAGGCGGTCACTTCAACAGATAAACCCGCATGAATCACCGTGGAACCGCCAAATTTCAGGCCACTCGCCACCAACTGAGCTGCCGGAAAAACAGTCGCCATGTCCTGAGGTCGGGCAGAACTGGCAATGTCGTAATCATTGAAAGCGCGGCCCAGCAAAGCATCACGAACGCAACCGCCTACAAAATAAGCTTCATACGAAGCCTCGTGCAGTTTTTTCAGCAATTCTAAAGCCCTGGGATCCCAGGGATAATCTGCCAGTAGTGCTAAATTACTTTGTATTTCTTTGTTCATGATGTCTCTTTTTCAGGGAGTGTTTTGCCCTTATCTTGAGTGCCATCAGGCAACTAAAATAGCAGGCTCATCCACAAAACGGTGAATAATCCCGCTAAACCAATAGCCAAACCACTCATCGCGCCTTCGGTCTCTCCTATTTCCAAAGCTTTGACGGTGCCCATAGCATGTGATGAAGTTCCGATGGCTAAACCCGTGGCTATCGCCGGGGAGCGCAGCCATTTACTGACGCTCGGTCCTAAGACAGCACCGACCATACCCGCAATCATCACTGCAAGGATGGTGATGGAAACGACACCGTCATAGGCTTCCGACAAGGGGGCAGCGATAGCGGTCGTGGTGGATTTGGGCAAAAGTGAAACCATCAGTTTTTCATCTAAACCGACCAGTTGGCTGAGGTAACGCACCGACAAAATCGCAGTCAAGGAGCCAACCGCAGTTCCCCCCAGTAAAGGCAGCCAATGTTGACGCAGCAACTTACGTTGATTGTAAATATTGACTGAGAGTGCAGCGGTCGATGGTGCGACAAAGAGGGCGATAAAGTTTGCACCTTTTCGGTAGTGCTCGAGTGGAATATTGAAAGCTAAGAGAACAACGATAATGAGGGCTACAGCCACGAGGATAGGGTTAGCCAAAACCGTCTTAAAGCGTTTCTGAACAAAGAAAGCCAGGCCATAACATAAGGCGGTCAAAGCGATGCCGAAAAGCGCGGTGTCTGTATTCATGTCTGCTTGTTCCCCTTCACTAACTTCATTAAAAAGCTCGTCACCAGGATGGTCACAGCCATGGTAATCAGCGTCGTAGCCACCGTTACGAATAGGAACTGCCACCATTCGGCAGCGACTAAGCCAGCGCTTTCTAATAGACCGACAGTCGGTGGCACAAAGAACAAACCCATATAAGTGAGTAAAAAATGCGTGGCATCCTTGATTTGCTCGGTTCTGAGCCATTTTAGGCTTAGAATAATAAACAGAAGAATCAAGGCGATGACCGAGCCCGGAAAAGGGAAAGGAATGAGGGATGAAAGCTGTTCACCAAGATACGTCAGGGCTAAGTAAAAACCGATTTGTAAAATGATGTTCATGCTTCCCTATTTCCTTCTGAGTAGTTCGGCATAGCTGGGCAATGGCCAGTCCTCCGGCGGAATCACGGTTTCACATTCGTCCACCTTCTCGCGTAGTGCCAGCATTTCATTAAAGACGATATCGTGGAAGGCTTGTGCTTTCGCTTTGTTATCTGTTTCAGCATCAGCCGCGTTATATGCCGCTTCCAAATCCGCATAACTTTGCTCGACAAATTCCAGTTTCCTGCTAAGCTCACTGAGCATTTCTTTGACGACTTTTTGCTCAATGCCGATGCGCTCGGATGACTCAATAATCTGCGCCAGTTTTCCTATGTAACTTATGATAGCTGGTTTGATTTGCCGACTTACAATAGCTAAGGCAGTACGGCACTCAATACCAACGACAGCTGCATAGTTTTCCAGGAGAATATCACAACGCGAGACCGATTCAATGGGACTGAGTACCGCCTCTTCGGCAAAAAGATCGATGAATGCCTGATCTTTCATATGCACAATGGCTTCCACCGCATCAGCGACCACCGATAAGCCCCTGCGTCTCGCTTCCTCTGGCCAATCCTGAGAATAATTGTCGCCTAAATAGAGCACGCGTTCATGTTCAAGCATCATCTCACGAATCAGTTCTCTTGCGGTCTCCTCCGTATTGCTACTTTGTTCCAGAGCATCTGCCATCTCACCTAAAGTTTTGGCGACAATGGTGTTCAGAATAAAACAGGGACCGGCAATATTGAGGGAGGAACCACACATACGAAATTCAAAGCGGTTGCCGGTAAAGGCAAAAGGCGAGGTCCGATTACGGTCAGTCGTATCAACGGTCGAAACCGACATGGAGTCCAAGCCCAGATTGGTGCAAGTTGGACCGGGTGGAATGTAATCTTGGGCGTCTCGTATGCTGCCTAGAATATTCTGTAATTCTTCCCCTATTGCCACCGATAAAATAGCCGGGGGTGCTTCATGTGAGCCCAAACGATGTTCATTGGAAGCTGTGGCAACTGACAAGGTCAAGTAATCGCCATAGCGATCAACCGCCGCAATGACAGCAGCCAGAAAGAGTAAAAACTGTGTATTGGAACAGGGATCACTACCCGGATCCAGCAAGTTCTCACCGTCATCGGTTGCGATTGACCAGTTGATGTGTTTACCTGAACCGTTAATCCCTGCGTAGGGTTTCTCGTGCAGTAAACAAACCATGCTGTGTTTTTCAGCAATCTTACGCATCATTTCCATGACCAGCATATTATGGTCAACGGCCACGGAACTAGGATCAAAGATAATGGCCAGCTCATGTTGAGTCGGTGCAACTTCGTTGTGGCGCGTTTTTGCAGTAATGCCCAAATGCCAGAGCGTTTCGTCCAGCTCCTGCATAAAAGCCAAAACCCGAGGGTGGATGGTCCCATAGTAGTGGTCAGAAAGTTCCACGCCGCGCGGTGGTCTTGCGCCGAAGAGTGTCCTACCGCACATCATCAGGTCGGGGCGTTTTTCGTAGACATCCTTGTCAACTAGAAAATACTCTTGCTCAGGACCGATAGTGCTGACAATCATCTGCGACCTTGTATTTCCTAAAGCACGCAAAAGTCGCATGCCCTGACGGGACAGGGCTTGATTGGAACGCAACAAAGGGGCTTTTTTATCCAGCACTTCACCCATGTAAGAATAAAAAGCGGTCGGAATATACAAGGTGCCTTCTTTAATAAAAGCCGGTGAGGTACAATCCCAAGCTGTGTAACCTCTGGCAGCAGAAGTTTCGCGTAAGCCGCCCGAGGGGAAAGACGAGGCATCGGGCTCGCCTTTAATTAAGGCTTTAGCGGAAAAATTCAGTATTACTTGTCCGTCACTTAAAGTGTCGATAAAGGCATCGTGTTTTTCGGCGGTTTGCCCGGTCATCGGCATGAACCAGTGCGTAAAGTGTGTTGCACCTTTTTCTATAGCCCACTGCTTCATCGCAACGGCTACTTCTGCGGCGATATCGTTGTTAAGCGGCGTACCGGATTCAATGGTTGATTTTAAGGAACGATAAGTCGGCTTGGAGAGTCTCGTGCGCATCATGCGGTCATTAAAAACGGCCTCCCCAAAATAACGCGTTAAGTCACTGTCTTTATTTTCTACAGAAAACGCTGACTCCATTTTTCATTCCTCCTCAAGCAGCTGAAGTACTGCAGAGTATTTTAGCACAGGCGGCATTACTCAAACAGACTGCCGCTCTCATCCGCTTGCGGTAGTTTATGCCACAGGCCTGTGACACGGGTAACGGGCATAACCAAGCAGATCCCGCGGCCGGGTTGGGACAGGCGGCCTTTATCCACAAGCGTACGTACAATTTTTTCACAGACGCTTTGTCTCACCAGAAATAAGATAACTTCTTTCTCTGGATCAATCGGGATGCCAAAGAGCAAAGAGGCGTCGTAAACACCAAAGCCCTTACCATGCAAAATGGTTCCTCCCACGGCCCCGACTTCGCGTGCCTTTTCCACCAAATCATCCGCATGGCCTTGAGGGACAACTACGGTCAACAAACGATGCCCGTCTTCCACAATGCCCTCTTTCAGCCTTTCTTCAGGAAATGAGTCGGCTTGCGGCAGCTGTAGTTCTTCTTTCATTTCTGCGCGCTTGGTATCAAAAAAACCGAAAAGTGATTTTAGACCGAGTTTTAAGCCCATGGGACATTGAAAAGCGATGCCGTAACCGGGTTTGTCTAAGTCCAGTTCTTGTCTCAGCGCCTGTAAGGTCTGATAAGCATCCTCTTCGCGCACAAAGGTCAAAACCACCTCTTTCTCATGTTCTTCTAAACCCAGCAAATCCAAAATATCGGAATGTGCCGTTCCTCTGGCAGGTAGCGTAATATTTCCGGGATTGTGATTACGTCTGGAAACTTCTGTTACCTTGGCGGACTTCCCTTTATTGACGACAACAAATTGTAAAAAGCATTGGCCTTCAAGCTTACTCATTCTTCTGACTCCTTCGTCTGTTGCATATCCGGGGCTGGGCCAGTCGACTCATCTGCCGGCGCTGCTGCACCTATTTCTTTATCTACATCTATGTCAGTATCGGATGCTACTTCTTTCGTCGCCGATTTACTCTGCATAGTTTGAGTTGAATGTTCAGCTGCCGCAAGGGCAGTCGTGTTTACTTCTTCAGCGTCACCCTCTACTGATGATGTGGCTGACTCCAAAACGGTCTCATTCTCCGATTCTTCATCCAGGTTCTCGTCCTCAAAGCTCGCCATCACTTCTTCTTCCAGATCACTGATGCGTGCCTTGCGCTGGTATGCTAGGCCGACTGCCTGAATGGCAATTAAAGGAGCCAAGGCAATCATGGCCACCGTCCCGAAAGCGTCAGTCAGCACATTCCCACCGATGCTGCTGCAGATTCCTAAAGCGAATGGCAAAATAAAGGTCGAAGCCATAACCCCTGAAGCAACCCCGCCCGAGTCAAATGCGATACCGGTAAAAGGATTGGGTGTTTTCGGCATCATCAGCAAAGCCAAGGCGTAACCGGGCACAAGAAAATACCAAATGCTAAAGCCCGTCATCGTACGTAAGAAGCCAAGGGCGACCGCAATGGCAACGGCCACCGCGAGTGCAACCATCATAGTTCTTTTCGAAATACGTCCGGCTGTGACTTCTTCAACTTCCTGCGTCAAAACCCAAACGGCGGGTTCTGCAAAAACAATACTAAAGCCCAGTAATAAGCCAATCGGGATAAGCCACCATTTATAGGCAGAAGCAGCAAGTGATGCTCCCATGGCTGAACCAACCGGAGAAAAGCCCATCGTCGCACCCAAGAGAAAGATTACGAGACCTACATAGGTGTAAACGAGACCAAAAAGAATACGTACAAACCTTTGTGGCGGCAATTTTATATAGAAAATCTGAAAGACAAAAAAGAGTATCGCCAGCGGTAGCATTGCGATGGCAATCTCCTGCAAGGTATGAGGCAGTTGTGCACCGTAACTGCCTAGTAAGTCACTAAAGCTGTCGGGAAGCTGAGTGGTGCTGCTTTCTAAACGAACGTTGGACAAGTCTGCTTTGAAAATAACACCTAGTAGCATCACCGCCACAATTGGTCCGACCGACATTAAGGAAACCAAGCCAAAGCTATCCGGTGATCCTCCATGTTTGTCGTTCGAACGTCTGACCGAAGCTACGCCGATGCCCAGAGCCATGATAAACGGAACGGTCATTGGACCGGTGGTTACACCACCCGAATCGAAGCCCATTGGTACAAAATAGGGCGAGGTAAACTGTGCCAGAATAAAGATAAGAATATAGCAGGCGGCCAATAATACCTTCAGCGAAAACCCCAAGACGATGCGCAGCAAGCCAAAGACGACAAAAAGTCCTGCACCGATGGCTACGGCTGTTACCAGAACCTGTTGGGTTAATTGGGGATTGACGGATGCCGCTTGTTTCGCCATCACCTGTAAGTCGGGTTCGGCCAAGGTAATTGAAAATCCAATAATAGCACCATAGAGTAAAAGCATAGGCATGCCCTGCTTGGTACTGAGATTCGCCCCGATTCTCTCCCCCATGGGTAAGACACCGACATCGGCACCAATCAGGAAGATGGTTAAACCGAGAATCAGGAGCACGGCTCCAAATAAATAACCGAGTAGCATCGTGCCGCTGAGCGGAGCTATCGTTAAATGTAAAATCATCACAATAACGATAATGGGTACGACAGCTACGACATTCTCTTTGAGTTTATGAAAAAATATCATGAGCCATTCCCCCTAACTGCGTCGTCAGCATCCAGCACATTGACAGGTGCTATGCCTGCGGCTGCAATCAAGGGTATCTCAAAGACCAAACCATGCGCCTCAGTTTTTAAACCGCTCATATCGTAAATATGTTGCATGATTTGTTTTTTGCGATCATTTCTGACGGCCAGAAAGATGACTTGTCGACCGGTCTCCAAAGGCCTGCCAAAAAACTGGGCCTGGGCTTTGGTCAACATGCCTTTTCCCAAGATAATGGTGGCTCCGTGTGCCCCCTCCTCCTGCGCCGCGCGAATCACGGCAGAGGCGAAAGATTCTTTGACAATACTTACCAAAAGTGTGTAATCATAGCTGTAAACGTCTTCATTCATACGGCTGCCTGCTTTCATCAAGTCTTACAAATAGATTAACGTATTTATATAGAACTTGGCAAAAAATTGTCTATAGATGCTAAAATCATGCAAATTCTGGCAAAAGAAAAGCTGCTCCGAATCATTAAAGGAAACGGAGACAGCCTCTCAATTGAAGTTATTCACTTAGAATTGTCAGTGCTTACTTACGGCTACCTAGCGATTAAAGTCCCAAAAGCTTGAGCAATTCTTTTTCCGGTTGTACGCCAACGGTCTTGCCGACCACTTGGCCATCTTTGAAAACCATCAGGGTGGGTATACTCATCACACGGAACTGTGCTGCCAAATCCGGCTCATCGTCAATATTTAATTTTGCGATGATGGCTTTTCCCTCAGTCTTCTCAGCTAATGCGCTGACGACGGGACCCAGCATTTTACAGGGGCCGCACCAGGGTGCCCAAAAATCGACTAAAACCGGTAGCGTTGCGCTACTGATGACCTCATTAAAATTGTCTTTTGTTAATGTTACTTCACTCATGTTGATTCCTCTCAATTTCCAATCTATTAATTAACGATTTCGCTTCGTCTATATATTATATATTCATAATATATAATATTCATGCTCTTCCGTCAATACAGCCTACACTGTTAATCATGCACATGATTTTCTCGACTTATACAGTCAGTTCCCGTTTGAATCTTCAAAAATAATCTCGCCTTCACGTATCATGCCTTGTTCGTGAGCGATTTTCATCACATTCTCGTCGGAGTTGATATTTTCCTTGTCCTTTTCCAACTGCACATTGGCCTCTTCCAGGGAAGCTAAGGTTTCGGCATACTGCGCATTCAATTGCTGTTGCCGTTTGAATTCCTTTTCTTGATTAAGGAAATATACGAAGGAAAGCACTGCGAAAATCAGCACTAAAAGTGTCAATACTTTTGGCAAAACACTCTTCTGCGACTTTTTCGCCATCGCCTGTCTTGCGTTTCTTCTCTCTATAACGCCTTCGCGTCTGTTTTTAGCTGCCACTTTTCCCTCACTTGCTTTTAAATTGCTTGGTCTTCTGCACGTTGCAGAGCCTATGCAAGTCTTTCCTATATCCTGTATATACTAGCAGAAAATACCCTTTAATTGCACAAAATGTAGCCCATCATAAAAATTTCACAATTGACTTATACGATGATCTAGCGTCTTATGGAAGCAGCCATACGGCGATAGCTATGCCTTACACCTCGTATTGCAATGCTGTAGGCAAGAATGTTCTCCGGTAAAGCCATGCCTATATAGCCGCTGTCACCGATATGATGCAGGTCCACTCCGCATATCTTACACATCAGTGCGATACGCTTGATTGTTTCACGGTCCGCCCCTTCCTGGCTGGTACCAATGCTGCTCATACATAAAAGCCCCAGCTCGTGGGCACGACTGACCAGACTTTGCACATAAGCTTCGCTGATTCCGGGAACCGTACCGGGCGCAGGCACAAGCACCACATCAGCACCTGCATTTGCATAATCCTCAAGGTCGGAAAGCGTAACGATGGCTGTCGCGCTTTCATGAAGAACCCCTGAACCGTGCATTTTACCCGCTATCAGCATAAGTCGGTCGCCCACGGCGCTGCGAATATCCTGAAGCGCATTGACAATACCCACCTTGTCCACACCGGTCTCAGGATTGCCGGTGATGACGAGGAAGTCGATACCTTGTTCCACCGCTTTCTTTGCGTTTTCAGCCGTGGCAAGACGCCCCGCCGTCATTTTAAAAGGATTGGGATCATCGGGAGCGGCGGGCTGTGCAGGCTCAAGATTAATGCCTACGGGCCTGCCGCATAGATACTTGACTTGCCGGATGACGCCACGTTCCTTACTCTCCGGCAAGGCGAAGATATGCGGTCTGTCAAGATCGAAGAGATTCAATATAAGCAAATCTGCACCGAAGGCAGAAGCCAACTCTGCATTTGTAAGATCGCTGAGCAGCGGCGGTATCGCACCGATCGTTTCACTTACCAGCACGCGCCCCTCGGAGCGGGCGATGGCATCAAGCAGCTCATGTCTGCCCATCCGTTCGAAATCGGAACTGAAACAGTTTAGAAGTCGTTTCATAAGAGCCCCCTGTCCGCGTTAATCCAAACTGAGTTCCGCTTGTGTGGCTGGTTTTTGTAGGATTTCATACATATCCTGTGCTTCGTTTTTTCTCACCAGCTCAGCCACAGATAAAACCCGTAAGCGTACGGGTCCGGTACCGAAACGAATCTCCAGTTCATCGCCTATTTTGACATCACTGGCCGGTTTGGCGGTTTTTCCGTTTAGACTGACACGACCTAAAGCGCAGACCTCATTGGCCACTGTGCGGCGTTTGATGATACGGGATAATTTCAAATACTTATCTAATCTCATAACTTCCCTCGTAAACTTATTGAACTTGCCCAGAGACATTTCCATGCTCGGTATGCTCTAGCATTTTAATCTCATCCCAGAGCGCATCTTGTTCTTTCAAGTTCAATTGGCTAAAGACCTGCCCCTTTTGTATGGCTAATTCTTCCATTGCTTCAAAGCGGCGCACAAATTTGGTATTCGCTGAAATCAAAGCTGTTTCAGGATCAAGATGCAATTTTCGCAGCAAGTTAACCACTGCAAAAAGCAAATCGCCCGCTTCTTCCTCGAGTCTACTTGCATCTTTCATTGTATCCGAGTGTGTTCCACTCAGGCTAAATTCGCTTGAATCCGATATGACACTTGTGTCCGCCGGTATGAGCTCCGCTAGCTCTTTGAGTTCTTCATGGACTTTTGCCAAAGGACCCTCGTAATCAGACCAATCAAAGCCGACTTTCGCCGCCTCAGCCTGAAGCCGATAGGCGCGCTGCAAAGGGCTAAGCCCGGTTTTGACCTCTTCTAACAAACGGCCGGAAAGGGATTTTTTCTCTTTGGCTTTATTCTCTTCCCAAAGCGCTTTGACCTCTGAGGCTGTTTTGGCTTCATCATCAGCGAACAAATGACTGTGCCTCTTCACCAGCTTGCTGCATAAAGTAGAAATCACAGCATCGATATCAAAGACATGCGCTTCGTCAGCAATCTGGCTTTGAAAGACCACTTGTAAGAGCACATCACCCAGTTCTTCTTTAAGAGCCGACATCTCACCCGAATAAAAAGCAGAAACGCTTTCATAAGATTCTTCCAGCAGGTATTTTTGCAAACTGGCTAAGGTCTGTTCTCTATCCCAGGGACAACCCTGCTCCGAACGCAGAAAGCGCAATAAGGCCAGAAGGTCCTGCCAGTCATAATTGTCCTTTTGATGGTCGAATGGCTGATTCATGTCGTGTTCCATTTCATTCAATAAAGTCGCAAAACGAAACGATCGAAATGCACCGGCTCAAGGAACTGCTCAGGTGTAAAAACAGTTTGATGAAAAGCACCCAGCTCGCGTGTATTCTTTTTCATCCATAAAGGCAGAGGCACAGCCAAGCTTTTACAGATTTCCAAAAGGCAGTGTTCCATTTGCAAGTGAAAAGGACGCGAGGCGTCATCGTCATGAGCGGTATACATCGCACCCGGTCTGTTGCCGTAAAAAAGTACTCCCTCGAGTTGCATGCAAACTCCTATTTTGAATTTTGGCTCAATGCCAAACCGGTACTTAGCCTGAACAAATATCATACTCCAAATATGGCGTAAATGTGAATGTATCGTGACATTTAATCGGCTTATGAGTTACTATAAACTTATAACAAACATATTTAAAGATTCACATTATGAAAAATTAAGAATTTATTCATATATTATTAACATTTTGATAGTTGAAGTATCTCTAATTCTTGGTAGACTAAAGATGTTCCTAGAAGGAACAACCCTTACTTCATAACCCCCTCCTTTGATGCCGGCGGTCCCCCCCGCCGGTTTCTTCGTCTAAATTTATGATAAGAATCCGAGGCAATTGCATGGTATCCGCCATCGCCTACTCGAGCTCATCTGCTCCCTTTTGTTTGTCTTCCTCAGCTGAACCTTCAAAGCCGATTTCCAAGGCCCAGGGATCGTCCAGATATGTTTCGAACAAACGCAGGCTGCGTACCAGGTAGAAACCGTCGCAAATTCGCTCATCGATGGTCAAATCCAAATCGATGACCCGCTTCCATTCGACTTCGCCGTTCGGACCTTTGAAAGGTTTTTCGTAAGCCCGGCCGATTGTCATAAAAATAGAGTTGGTGCCGAATTCATAAAGATGGTGGAAGAGCGCATTGGCGCCCAAGGTACCGAGATGGGAAATAAAGACCGTGGAATAGAAGGGAAACATTTCGATCAGTGATTTGGGCATCATCCCGTTAAAATCCAGCCAGAGCAAGGTGCGATAAATCATGCGGATGAGCCAGCGCGGGTATTTGGCCAAATGTCGAACCAGCTTATCGTCACCCTTCATCTCACCTTTTTTAACAGAGCGGATATGCTCGTCCATGTTCTCTTTGACGTCAAAAATGGTATCGCCTTTTTTCAGCTTTACTTTAGCAACCGATTCGATGCCCTCATCGGTGAGCTGCTGTTTCACGACGTAAAGCACTTCAAAGTCTTTGTGCTCGTAGAGCCTTCTGCCCGCCACAAAACGGTTCACTTTGGGCCTTTCATTGATGGTGCGTAAAAGGGCCGCCACGATGACATTAAACAGCGTGATGCGTATCCCTTCTTTGCGTTTTTCCAAGGTGTATTTTTGAATATTACCCACCGGCACTGTCATCTGGTAGTAAACCGCTGATTCATTTCTGCCTCGCATGACATAAGGCATGCTATGCATCATCGGGTCACCGCCTTTGACCAGGTTCCCGTCACTTCTTTTCTTCGATAAACCTAAAAATCCCATTAATATTCCAAACTTTCCATCATCCGATTATAAATTGGTTAAAGCGGCTATTGCGGCACCGACCAGATTGGAGTTGTCTGAAGGCACCAGCTCAAGATAATAGCCCAATTCATCTTTAAGATAAGCATGCACATAATACTCTACTTTTGCCTTTAATAACGGTGACTTGAAATAAGTGCTGCCGTCAATGGTCATGGCGACAGGGGCGAGTGGGTTTTTGCCACAGTTTAACTGCTCAAGAATCGCGGCGAAGTTCACAATCACCAAACGCGCGGCTCGTTCCTCTAAATTATCAATAAGCAGGTACAGGACTTCTCTGTCATCCTCATTTTGGCAAAATCCGGCCAGCAAACCCTGACCGTATGACTGTTTCAGAAAACGCGAAAGTTCCTTTGCTTCCAAATCCTGAATGCTGCTCAGTCCCCGGGCAAAACCTTCCGAAAACAGGCCCTCCGCTACCGCTGCCTTCAAAGTGTAATAGAGTTGTGTCCCTTTATAACGCCCCGAGAGCAGTTTCTCGAAAAGGTGGTCTCCGGGAATTTGCGTTTGGGCATCAATCGCTTTGTCAATCGGACTGCGGTTTGCGATGGGATAAGTCCCCGACTCTGTGTTCATAATCATGGACTTTTCCGGATCAAGACCTGAGACTTTGAGGATACGCGCATTTTTTTCAACGTACGCCGTATTGGTCCCCGTTCCCAGAATGAAGCCGACATAAGAAGAAATCTCACGTTTACCCAGCAGGCTCATTCCACCCAGCAGTGCGGCAACCGTGTCGTTGAGCAACACAATGCCGATTTCTTCCCGGTAGCCTTTCTCGCGCAGCGCAAGTTTCAGGTTTTCGCCTATCAGTTCCCCTTCGACCTCGGGTAGTTCCACTTCCTTGCTGAAAGCTAAGGGGCGGCCGTCGCGGTTGGGATACATCTCGGTGGCAAAAGAAAAACAGAGGCCGATTTTTCGACTCAGTGGCAAAACCGGCTCAAGATACTTCACCAGAGTGTCGAAAAACGCCTGCTTCGAGACGGGACCTTTGGTGCCGGGCATCGGATACATCGCGAAGTGCTCCACAATCGCTTCGTAGCGTTCATTGAAGGTCAGCGCGGCGACGCGCAGATTGGTTCCACCAGCGTCCATGACGATGACGGTTTCGCCCACGGGGAGACTTTTGCCCACTTCTATATAAGAAGGAAGCATATGCATGGAGGTATGCTCGGTCTTAAGCCCATGGCGCAGATTCTCAAGAAAGAGCGCTGTCTCCTGCTCAAAGTCTATACGCGCTGCAGCCAATTCGTGTTTTTCAAGAAATGCTTGTACCGCTGCTTTTTTCATGATTTTGCCCCCTTGTTAAAGCCATTGATGCGCCGATATTCGCGCGGGCTGTACTGCATACGTTTTTTAAAAAAACGTGAAAAATAAAACTCGTCATTGAAGCCTAACTTAGCAGAAATCTCTTTAATACTAGCGTCTGAGTTTAATAATTCAAGGGCCGCACTTTGTAAGACCTGACTTTGAATGTAATAAGCCAAAGTTACCCCTGTATCCTGGACATAGTGCTGGCGCAAAACATCCGGCGAATAGCCGCAATGCAAGGCCACATCTTTATAATTGAGTTTAAAGTCCAGCTTTTGTGCAATATAGGCATGTACATCTTTATACTTCTGAGCCACGCGCAAACGCTCATGCAGGCTGGGCCAATAAGTTCGGACAAACTCACCCACAATCCCGAAAACGGCGCTTTTAAACATCAACAAGTCCTGTAGCGTCTTGCCTTCGTAGTATTCCAAGAGCTCTTCGAGGGCGTTGTTGGCTAAGGGCAAAACCTTACACTCTCTCATTCCCTCCAGCAAATCCAAGCCACCATAATGACAGCTCACATGCAGGTAAAATTTTTCCAGGCGGTGATTGGTGCGCAGATTCACTTTTACAAAGGGCGGGATGATGTACATTTGGCCGGGCTTTAGGTCGATGGAGCCCAATTCGGTCTCGATCCAGCCGTAGTCTTTTGCCATAAAATAAAGTCTGGCAAAAGGGCTGATCACCCCGAATTGATTCCAGCTCTCATCACCGAAAAAATAGCCATGATCCAAAATCTCCAGGCTCAAAGCGTTGACGCCGCTGGTCAGGAAATTTGAGCGCACGATGTTATTCTCATCGCGAATAAAACCGTCCGCATGTCGCTCTGAGGTTCTCACGGCGGGCTTTAAGTTTTCCGGCTCGGGAATTTTAGTTTTACTGTCTTTCATTGGCTTTCATTTTACATATTTATTTACAAATAATCCATGTTTATATTCTTTGAACAGATTAAAATGAAGACATCTAGATTTTTTTTGCATTTTGTCGAAAAATGCGTATCAAAAGGAGGTTTCTATGTCTCATAAAATGAACGAACCCACGAATCGCCTAATCGGTCGTTTACCCAAAATCGGTATCAGACCCACCATCGACGGGCGTCGTCTGGGTGTGCGCGAGAGCTTGGAAGTTCAGACCATGAATATGGCCAAAGCAGCGGCCAAACTCATTTCCGATAATCTGCGCTACAGCAACGGCATGCCGGTTGAGTGTGTCATTGCCGATACCACCATCGGTGGCGTGGCTGAAGCAGCCGCCTGCGCCGACAAATTTGCCGCTGAAAACGTCACGGCAACCCTGACCGTCTCCCCTTGCTGGTGCTACGGTACAGAAACGCTGGACCTCGATCCTCTAACCATCAAGGCCGTTTGGGGCTTTAACGGCACCGAACGTCCCGGCGCGGTTTACTTGGCTTCCGCCATGGCTGCTCATGCACAGCGCGGCTTGCCGGCTTTTGCCATCTATGGTCACGACGTACAAGACGGCTCCGATACCAGTATTCCCAAAGACGTAGAAACCAAAATCTTGCGTTTTGCCAAGGCTGCAATGGCGGCAGGCCAAATGAAGGGTAAGTCCTATGCTTCCATCGGCGGCAGCTGCATGGGCATCGCCGGTTCCTTCCCCATGCCTAACTTGTATCAGAATTTCTTCGGTATGCGTTGGGAATCCCTCGACCAAACCGAAATCACTCGCCGTATCGATCGTGAAATTTACGATAAAGACGAGTACGAGCGCGCTCTGGCTTGGGTTAAGGAATATTGCAAAGAAGGCCGCGACGTCAACGTTGAGCAATACGCCGACAGCGAATACCTGCGTCCTCACAGCCGTGAAGAAAAAGATCAGGAATGGGAGCGCGTCGTTAAGGCGATGATCATCACCCGCGACATCTTCCTGGGCAACCCCCGTCTGGCGGAACTCGGTTATGTCGAAGAATCCTGCGGCAGAAACGCCATTCTCGGCGGTATCCAGGGTCAGAGACAGTGGACCGACCACTTCCCCAACCATGACTTCACCGAAGCCATGCTCGCTTCCTCATTTGACTGGAACGGCATCAGAGAGCCCATCACCGTGGCCACCGAAAACGACAACCTCAACGGCATGTCCATGCTCTGGGGCCATCTGCTCTCCAATACGGCTGCGGTTTTTGCCGACGTTCGCACCTACTGGAGCCCCTCCGCCATTGAGCGCGTGACCGGTTGGAAGCCTGAAGGCGGCGCCGAAAACGGCTTTATCCATCTGATTAACTCTGGTGCAGCATCTTTGGATGGCTGCGGCGAGATGAAAGACAGCGAAGGCAATAATGTCATGAAACCCTTCTGGGATGTCACTTCCGAAGACGTTGACAACTGCCTCAGCGCCACGACCTGGTGCCCTGCCAACCTCGGTTACTTCCGTGGCGGCGGCTACTCCTCTTCCTTTACCACCCGTGCCAGCATGCCTGTCACCATGGTGCGTATGAACTACGTCGAGGGCGTCGGTCCTACGCTGCAAATCGCGGAAGGCGAAACCGTGTATCTGCCGGACGAAGTTTCAGATAAGTTACTTGAACGCACCGATCCGACCTGGCCTTGCACCTGGTTTGCTCCTCGTCTGACCGGCGAAGGTGCTTTCACTGACACCTACAGCGTAATGGCCAACTGGGGCGCCAACCATGGTGCTTTCACCTACGGTCATGTCGGCGCTGACCTGATTTCCTTAGCCGCTATGTTGCGTATTCCTGTTGCGATGCATAACGTGCCCAAAGAAGACATCTTCCGTCCGCACGCCTGGGCCGGTTTCGGTACCGAATGTGCCGAAGCAGTCGACTACAAAGCTTGCAAGGCTTATGGTCCGCTCTATGGCAAAATCGTCAACATGTAAGACTCGCAATTGACTTTGCAAGTTGACCTTTCAGACCTACTGAATACGACTTTGAGAAGGCTCACACACGCGTGTGGGCCTTCTTTTTATGGGGTCTGGGGGGCAGTAGCGGAGCGCGTCGGTGGCGGCTTGCGGGACGCGCGATTCTAACTCGTCGCCACACAGACTTTGTTGCGACTCCGCCTGGATGCGTCGCCCAGAAATCGTTGCGACTCCGCTGGGGTTGGTCGCATAACATGGAGGCTGCGACTCTGCTTCGCTGAGTTTTATCACGAGGCGATTTTTAGCCCACTATTTACGGGGATGTGGTTCAAAATGCCTCCGGACAGCTCCCGGACAAGTAGCAATACGGTTTAGTGGCCAGTTTTTACGGGGATGTGGTGATTGTCGCCACATCCCCGTAAATAGTGGGCTGAAAATCATAGTTTCACTTCAAGAAAGACCTCAAAATTATTGAAATGACCACATCCCCGTAATTTCTGTCCACTTTTAGGGGTACGTTCTAATTTGGGAGTTCGCTCCACTTTAGGGGTACGCTGCAACATACCGAACCTTATTATCATGCAGCATTCACTGCATTACTCCAGTACTATGACCCAAGCGGAGCGCGTCAGCTGCGTCCTACTGGACGCGCGATTCTAACTCGTCGCCCCACAGGCTTTGTTGTGACTCCGCCTGGATCCGTCGCACAGAAGTCGTTGCGACTCCGCTGGGGTCCGTCGCTAAACGATCGGGAGGCGACTCCGAATTTGTTCCGTTTTGAACCCTTATTCAGAGAGCGCAGCCGAAATGATATACTGATTCAAATAATCAAAACGGTTCTTACTATCAATAAGACCAAGTTCGGAGACATCGAATACCCATGAGCACGGCAGCGGAACTCAGCGATATTTCACAGACAAAGCAAGCCAATCGGCAGCTCAGACTTTTACTGCTTGGCCTCGGTCGTGTGGGTTTGAAGCATATCAAAGCGGTCGTGCACAACAAAGAGCGGTTCCGCATCGTCGCGATTGTCGATAACAATCCCCGCCGCGCAGCCGAGCTGTGGCAGCAGTCCGTAGCAAAAACACAGATGCCTCCTATCTTCGAATCTGTCGACGCCCTTCCGGCAGAACTTGACTTGGATGTCGCAGCAATCTGTACACCGAGCGGCACACACTACGATTTGGCAAAAAACTCATGGCCAAAAACTTGCATTGTTTTGTTGAAAAACCACTGACACTTGACTATCAGGAAGCGCTCGAACTAAAAGCTATAGCCGAGGCAAGCAACTTGAAACTGGCACTGGGCTATATTTACCGCTTCTTCCCTTTGGTCGAACTCATCCAAAATGAAGTGGCCGCAGGTAAATTTGGGCGGGTGCTGAGCGGTAGTGCGGGGGTGTATTGGGGACACGACCAGGCTTATTATGATTTGGCCTCTTGGCGTGGGACTTGGGCACAGGACGGAGGTGTCTTAATGAACCAGTGCGTCCATGCCCTTGATTTGATGACCTGGCTAATGAATGACACGATTGTCAGTGCTCAGGCAACAATTGCCAGGCAAAAGCATCGCATGGAGGCGGAGGATTTTGCCCTTGTTAACTATGAACTCAAAAACGGCAGTTTCTTACAACTCACCGGTACCACGAACGCCTCGCCCAAACGACAGCGCGCTGAATTCAGCCTCATCTGTGAAAAAATGGAGTTGCACTGTGGTATTCACAAAGGTAAGCCTTTCTATAAAATGATTGATCAAGAAGGCAAAAAGGTCTCTTATTCATACCTGAGAAAATTCCTAAAGCAAATGCTGCATCAGGGTTTTTTCAAGCGGCTGCGCGAGTTGCGCAATCCGCATAGTGGTATTTACCGTGATTTTTATGAGGCCATCACAGAAAACCGTCAGCATTTGGCAGCTGCAGCTGCGGGTTGTGATTCCCTGGCAGCTATTCTCTGCGCCTATGCTTCTGCCTCTCAGGATGGCCGAGTGACGGCCTGCCCACAAGCAGACTTCAAACTTTCAGACATGCTAGACTACTTTCCAAAAAATTAAAAATGACCCTAAAAATCCTCATTACTATGATTGTCTTAGTAATATTGTACGGACCAAATCGATAAAATTACATTTCTATTGTGCTGCTTGACTTATACATATTTGGTGTATAATAAAGTAGTTTGCAAGTGTTAACTTGCAATATTAGATAAAGTTCAGAATTATCCTAGGAGGTAAGAACATGACATTGAAAAAAATTGCTGCCTTAGCTATCACAGCAGCTATTGCTTTCTCCGCAATTGCTTGCGGAGGCAGCACGGCCACTACAGCCGCAGCGGGTGCAACCACTGCCGCCGCAGCCGCTGAAACCACAGCAGCCCCTGCCGAGACCACGGCCGCCGCAGCTGCTGAAACTACAGCAGCCGCAGCAGAAACCGAAAAACTCAGCGGAACCCTGACGGTTTGGTCACCTGCCGAAGATCAGTCCGAAGAACAGGGGAACTGGCTGAAAGCTCAGACAGAAGCCTTCAAGGCTGCCAATCCGGATTGGGACATCACCTTTGAATTCGGCGTTATGCCTGAAGGTGATGCCAAAGCCACCGTTACACAAGATCCCGCTGCAGCAGCTGATGTGTATATGTTTGCGAACGATAACATCACCGCATTGATTTCCGCTAACGGCATCGCCAAATTGGGTGGTGAAACCGCGGATTACGTGAAGAGCACCAACTCTGAAGCGATTGTCAACTCTGTTTCCGTTGATGGATCCATTTACGGTGTGCCTTTCACCACCAACACCTGGTTCATGTACTATGACAAATCGAAATTCACCGAAGAAGAAGCAGGCAGCTTTGACAAAATGCTGGCCAAAGACGTTGTCTCCTTCCCGATGACCAACTCTTGGTATATCGCTTCCTTCTACGTAGCCAACGGCGCAACCCTCTATGGTGCCGACGGTAACGATGAAGCGGCAGGTATCGATTTCTCAGGCGACAAAGCAACTGACGTCACCAAATATTTGGTGGAGGTTGTCAATAACCCCAACTTCCGTAATGACGCAGACGGTGCCGGTATCGCCGGTTTGCGTGATGGAAGCATCGCCGCGATGTTCTCCGGTTCATGGGATTACGCCGCTGCGAAAGAAGCTTTAGGCGAAAACTTTGCAGCCAAATCACTGCCGACCATCACAATCAATGGCGAAGAAAAACAAATGAAAGCTTTTGCCGGATCAAAGGCTATCGCTGTCAACCCCAACTCCAAGATTCCTCAGGTTGCCGTGGCTTTTGCCAGATTCCTGGGCAGTGCTGAAGCACAACTCTCCCACTACGAACTGCGCGGCATCGTGCCCTGCAACACCGAACTGCTTGCTGACCCTGCACTTCAAGAAGATATGCTGGTCGTCGCACAGAACGAAACCTTCGACAAAACATCTATCATCCAGCCTTTCGTGAAGGCCATGGACAACTACTGGTCACCGGCTGAAAACTTCGGCAGAGCTTTGGTTAACAAAGAAATCACCGCTGACAACGCCGCCGCCAAAACAGAAGAACTGAACAGCGCACTGAACGGCAACGCGCAATAAGCTTTTGCCAGTTTCAACTGACGCGCAACGTAATAATTAAAGGCGGGGCCTCGGCAATTTTGACGAGTGTCCCGCCTTGTTTTATCTGATTTGTTTCACTTAAGGGAGGGATTAACGTGTCAAGCTCTGCCAGAGAAATCGAACGGGAAATGCTGCGGCGTAAACAGCAGCGGCTCTCATTACTCGACGCCTTCAAAGAGGGTACCTGGGCAACGCGCCTATCGGCTTTGCTCATGGGTTTCGGCAACGTCGTGAACGGTCAAGTGCTCAAGGGGCTCTTGTTTCTAGGCGTTCAGGCTGCCTACGTTTATTACATGATTGCTTCAGGACTCAACGATTTGGCGATGCTGCCCTCATTAGGTTGGTTGAAACAAGAGGAAGTCTGGAATGAAGCCAAGGGCATATTTGAATACACAGCGGGACATAATTCAGTCCTCATCCTGCTCTATGGTGTTGTTGCGGTTTGTGTGACACTGCTCTTCTTCTTTGTGTGGAAGGCAGCAGTCAAGAGCTCCTACAAAGCGGATCTCGTTAAGCGTCAGGGCAAAAAACCACTCAGTTTTACTCAGGATATCGCAGAACTTTTCGACGGACGCCTGCACCATTTTCTGCTCTTCTTACCCCTGACGGGTATCTTGCTCTTTACGGTCCTGCCCCTGATTTTCATGATCAGCATGGCCTTTACCAACTACTCGATTGTTGACGATCACCTGATTCTTTTCGACTGGGTCGGGCTGGAAAATTTCAAGACGGTCCTGAGCACCGGCAACAATATCGGAAATTCTTTCTGGTCTGTCTTAGGCTGGACTTTGACTTGGGCGATTTTTGCCACAGGACTGAACTATCTCTTCGGTATGATGTTGGCCTTGGTCATCAATCGAAAAAATACGCGTGCCAAGAGTTTTTGGCGCTTCTGCTTTGTCCTCTCGGTCGCCGTCCCGCAATTTGTCACCCTCCTCACCATGCGCACGCTCCTGCAACCGCAAGGCGGTATTAATGTACTGCTACAGCAGGCGGGGCTGACAAACAGTGCGTTGCACTTCCTGACGGATGCGACCTGGGCCCGAGTTATTGTTATCGTGGTTAACCTTTGGGTCGGTATCCCCTATACGCTCCTACAAGTCACCGGTATCTTGCAGAATATCCCCAGTGACATTTATGAAGCAGCCAGAATCGATGGCGCCGGTACCGTAAAAACATTCACCAAAATCACTCTGCCTTATATGCTCTTTGTCACTGCCCCTTATCTCATCACCGCTTTTACGGGGAACATCAATAATTTCAATGTCATCTACCTGCTTACGGGCGGTAACCCGACGCCGGTCAATTCCACCGCGGGGAAAACCGACTTGTTGGTGACCTGGTTGTATAAGCTGACCATCGATAAGCAGTTGTTCAATATCGGAGCAGTCATCGGCATTCTGACCTTCGTGGTCCTGTCGGTTGTCGCCTTGCTCACTTACCGCAACACGAAATCTTACAAAGATGAGGAGGGCTTCCAATGAGCACGAATCAATTAGAGCTGAACCGCTCGCACAATCGCTATAAATTGGGCAAAACCCTCGGCAACTCCGCCGTCCACCTGCTCTTGGCCATCCTATCCGCAATCTGGGTCTTTCCCATCGCGTGGATTGTCATGACCAGTTTTCGCGGCGAAAAAGGTAGCTATATTTCCACCTTTTTCCCAAAAACATTTACCACAGGCAACTACAGCAGGCTATTCACGGACACCAACATCCTGAACTTCCCCAAGATGTTCAGCAACACCTTGGTTATCGCCATCTTCTCCTGCTTGATCTCCACCTTTTTCCTGCTCAGCGTCGCCTATGTCATGAGCCGCCTGCGCTTCAAAATGCGTAAGCCGATGATGAATATCGCCATGATATTGGGGCTCTTTCCTGGCTTCATGTCAATGGTGGCGGTCTACTATATCCTCAAAGCCCTGGGGCTTTCCGAAGGCAGCATGATCCGAGTGGCCTTGGTCTTGGTCTACTCCGGCGGTGCCGGCTTAAGTTTCTTCATCACCAAGGGTTTCTTTGATACCGTGCCGCGTACCCTGGACGAAGCCGCGTTTTTGGATGGCGCGACCAAATGGCAGGTCTTTACTAAAATCACCCTGCCGATTTCCAAACCGATTATTGTCTATACGATTCTGCAGGCCTTCCTGGCGCCGTGGTTGGACTTTGTTTTTGCCCGCGTTATCGTGCGAGCCAATGCTGAATACTATACCGTCGCCATTGGTTTGTGGCGCATGCTTGAGAAGGAGTATATCGACAACTGGTACACTTCCTTTGCCGCCGGAGCCGTTTTGATTTCCATCCCCATAGCCATCCTCTTCATCTACCTGCAACGCTTCTATACAGAAAGCATGAGCGGGGCGGTGAAAGGCTAAGAAGAGTAAGTACATGAAGCATAAAAACAAACAACTGAAATCACTTATTTTGACGGGGGTACTGCTGGTCGCGGTACTCCTCTCTTCTTGTCGTATTTTGCCAAAACAAACGACTGTAACAAGCACGCAGGCAAGCCAGGCGCCATCAGGCACGACGAGCGCCGTTACTGAAAGCACAGGCAGAGTCAAAACAGCGCTCGGGCCGGTTAATAGCTCCACAGACCGCTACAGAAGTTTTTACGAGATTTTCGTCTACTCCTTTGCCGATTCAAACGGGGACGGCATCGGTGACTTA
>JAXGQD010000003.1:0-295329 GCA_040766665.1 Oscillospiraceae bacterium | reverse complement strand
TCGTAATACCTCTGGATCTCCTGGCGAATCATGATCTCCATGATCTGATCTTTACTTTCAAAATGGCTGTAGAGCGAAGGGGTTTTGATTCCAACAGCACGGGCTAGTTCGGCTACAGAGAGGTGGTCACCTTTTATTGAAAACAGTTCAAACGCAGCTTCAATAATTTCTTGCTTTTTATCCAATCCCAACACCCATCCTAACGACTATTAGTTAGGTATATTTTGCACTTGTCGCCATGTTTCGTCAATATATATATATAAACTCAACAAATGGTAAATGAACAGCGTGTTTACACGCTGCACACGGAACAAACGGAAGGCAGCAAGGGCGTTCACCCTACAAACGGGAGCAAGGCTACCGGGTGCATTTTGTATCAAATTCATATTCTTTGCCAAGGAAACCACAGAACTTTGTGCCTATCTTTGCAGGCAGTATAACCTTGATCATACAAAGGACGGTGTGCTCATCTGCCATGCTGAAGGGTACAAGCGCGACATCACCAGCAATCACGCCGATGTGATGTTCCCCGAACACGGTAAGTCCAAGGACACGTTCCGCACCGATGTGAAAAAGCTGCTTGACACTGCTTCCACATCTCCCACACCAGCGCCAACCGAACCGAAAAAGCTCTTCCGGATTCAGGTCGGGGCGTTCAGCGTTAAAGCCAACGCGCATGCCATGCTCAAAAAGGTAAGGGCATCTGGATTTACTAATGCTTTTAATAAAACAGAATAACACCAATAAAAAAACCGCGATTCGGTTTTACGCCGTCTCGCGGGATTTTTTTTATTCGTCATCCTTGACTTTGGTGTCAGACCACAGTACGCCATCCGAGGCGCGGCGCAATCCTTCTGGCGTTATCTCAACCTCGTCTCCCAGTACGTAGTCACCGTGGTGATATTTAGTCGGGTCAAGCCCGAGGGCTTCAATCACCCTGCAGGCAATATTGAATGAGGACGAGGATAGATTTCGTTCGCCGGACTCGTACCGCTGATATTGGCGAAGCTGTATCCTTGCTTTGTCTGCAACCTGCTGCTGTGTCATGCCGAGCTTATCGCGGTAGTCCTTGAGTATCCATTTTTCCTCTACGCGCATAACTTGAATAGCCATTTGCATTCCCTCCAGAAATCTGCTGTGCTTATTGTACGACCAGTTGGACGCCATGTCAAGAAATTATTGCGACCGATTGGACATATATAATATCGTTTGGGCCGCTTTGCGCTCTTACCGTTATGACCATTGGAGTTTATCACCTCTGATGGCCACATTTTTTTGCTCTTTTTCTCGTCAAAACGGTCTGCTGATGTCCAGCGAGTTTTGAGGATGGTTTCCTCAGAACGGAGGACAAGTCTATGACGAATGAACATAAGGACAGGATTGCCGAAATGCGGAGACAAGGCTGTACTTATGCGAATATTGCGGAGACACTCTCGATTTCGGAGAACACAATAAAGACCTACTGCCGCCGAGCGCGGCTCGCCAAAGATACTTTAAAGACCACGCCGGTATGTAAGCAGTGCGGCCGCCCTATTGAGATTAAGGATAAATACAAGGCACGGCAGTTCTGCACGGACAAATGCCGCGCGGCGTGGTGGTATGCCAACCGTAGCGGTAAATCCAGAACGGAATACCATCTGATCTGCTCGAACTGCGGTCAGCCTTTTGTGAGCGCCGGGAACAAGGCTCGGAAGTATTGTTCCCACCAATGCTATATCGCCGCCCGGTTCGGAGGTAAGCGCCATGAATGAGGCTATACACGACCGCGTTCTTGGCTACAAATCCGCTATGGCACAGGCGCGGCGGCTGCTCTCCGCAAGCATCGTAACTGAGGCTGAATATGCCATAATTGATACAACAATGGCCGAGAAATATGGGCTATCCTCCTATAGCTTATTCCGTGAGAATGACTTGCTATATAGTAGTATCAGAGGTAATATGTCACACTACAAAGGGGTGACAATATGCCAAAGACAATAAAAAGAGTGGCACACCCGCCAAAACTGGAGCGGAAAAAGCGCGTCGCTGCTTATGCCCGTGTGTCCAGTGGCAAGGACGCGATGCTGCATTCGCTCTCATCACAGGTCGCGTATTACAGCTCCCTGATCCAGAAGCACGGTGACTGGGAATACGCTGGGGTGTACGCTGATGAAGCGATGACCGGCACTAAGGAATGCCGCGATGAGTTTCAAAGGCTGCTTGCCGACTGCCGCGCCGGACACATCGATCTGATACTCACTAAGTCCATCTCCCGTTTTTCTCGAAACACGGTCACTCTGCTGGAAACCGTACGTGAGCTGAAAACACTGGATGTGGACATTTATTTCGAAGAACAGAATATTCACACGATGAACGCCGAGGGCGAACTGATGATGACCATTCTGGCGTCCTACGCGCAGGAGGAGAGCCTGTCGGCAAGCGAAAACCAGAAATGGCGCATCAAGCGGAACTTCGAAGCAGGCAAACCATGGGATTGTACTATGCTCGGTTATCGGGTAAAGGACGGTGTGTTTGAACTCATTCCTAAGGAAGCCGAGACGGTGCGACTCGTTTTTTCTCTTTTTCTTAAGGGGTACGGTAAGCAAGCCATTGCCAACAAGCTCAACGATATGGGTATGGCCACTCGATTCGGTAAAGAATGGCATGAGGACACCATTAGGAAAATCCTGCGGAATGAAAAATACGTTGGAGATATGTTGCTGCAAAAGACCTTCCGTTCCGACCACCTGACGAAGCAAACGAGAATAAATCACGGCGAGTTTCCCATGTACCACGTCCAAGACGCGCACGAGCCAATTATTGACCGTGCGACCTTCGACGCTGTACAGCAGGAACTTACCAGACGAGCAGAGAGCATTCAGGCAAAGCCCGGTTCGGCTTCGGTGTTCACCGGCAAGATACGCTGCGGCATCTGCGGGAAGAACTACCGCCGCAAAACTACGCACACCAGCATCACATGGGTCTGCGCCACCTACAACACCAAGGGCAAGAGATACTGCGCTTCCAAGCAAATACCGGAGGAGACACTGAAAGCCGTGACCGCCGGGGTGCTTGGCATCACTTCCTTTGACGAGGACGCATTCGCGGAGTGCATTGCCTTTATTACTGTATTGCCGGATAACACTCTGGAGTATGCCTTTACGGATGGGCATGCAGTGCGTACTACATGGAAAGACCGCTCACGCTCCGAAAGTTGGACGGAGGAAATGCGTCAGGCGGCGGCAGAAGGCGAGGAAATGGGTGAAATGAAGTGGCATCAAGAGCCATAACGATGATACCCGCCACAAAGAACCGCTTCGGCGCTGCCGACGGCTTCGGTAGCAAGACGCAAGGTGGCTGGGTATGCCCGCGTTTCCACAGACGGCGAAGAACAGCAGACCAGCTACGAGGCGCAAGTGGACTATTACACCTGCTATATTCAATCCGTGAGGATTGGGAGTTTGTTGGGGTCTACACCGACGAAGGCATCTCGGCCACGAATACCAAGCACCGCAATGGCTTCAATCAGATGGTTCAAGATGCCTTGGACGGCAAAATCGACCTTATCGTTACAAAGTCCGTCAGCCGTTTTGCGAGAAATACAGTGGACAGCCTTACCACCGTGCGAAAACTCAAGGAACACGGCACGGAGGTGTACTTTGAAAAGGAAAATATTTTCACCTTTGACAGCAAGGGTGAATTGCTCATAACGATCATGTCAAGCCTTGCACAAGAGGAAAGCCGCTCCATTTCGGAAAACGTCACCTGGGGACAAAGAAAGAGGTTTGCTGATGGAAAAGTCAGTATGCCCTATAAACGTTTTCTTGGCTACGACAAGGGCGAGGACGGCACTCCTGTGATAAATGAAGAAGAAGCCGGAATCGTAACGCTCATCTACCAACTGTTTCTTGAGGGCAAAACTCCGGCTGGCATTTGCCGGTATTTAGATAAGCAAGGAGTACTTACCCCATCCGGCAAACAAAAATGGAGCCAGACTACGATTAACAGTATTCTAACCAACGAAAAATATAAAGGCGATGCCTTGCTGCAAAAACGGTTCACGGTGGACTTCCTTATAGAAACGATGAAAGTCAACGAGGGCGAAGTTCCGCAGTATTATGTAGAAAATAGCCATAAGGCAATTATCGAACCAACCGATTGGGACCTCGTGCAAGCGGAGATTGCGAGGCGCAAGACGCTCGGCAGAGCCTACAGCGGAAACAGTATTTTTTCATCAAGGTTGGTATGCGGTGATTGCGGTAGTTTCTTCGGTCAGAAAGTGTGGCACTCAACCGATGCCTATCGCAAGGTGATATGGCGCTGTAACGGCAAGTTCAAAGGCGAGAAGAAATGCACCACTCCACATTTGGACATTGAAACTATACAGCAGGAGTTCCTCTTTGCCTATAATCAGCTGATGCAGGATCGTGATGGAGTCATCGCCGACTGCACTCAAATACGTCAGTTTGTTTCAGACTGCACGGCGCTGGACGCGGAGATTGAGAAGCTAACCGATGAAATCGATGTTGTAGCGGAGATGGTCAAAGCCTGCGTTAAAGAAAACGCCGCCTCGGCACAATCCCAAGAGGAGTACACAAAAAAATATGACACGCTGGTGAAACGTTATGAAAAGACCTCCGCACGGCTTGATGCGCTTGCCGCCGAAAAGGCACGGAAGCAAGACCGAGACCGTGAATTACGGCTTTTCATCGAATCGATAAAGCAACAGCCCCTCGTCCTCGAAGTCTGGAACGAAAGGCTGTGGGTGGGCTTGCTTGAAAAAGCTACCGTTTTCCACGATGGCAGGATGGTATTCCAGTTTAAGAACGGTATGGAGATTGAGGTTGAGTTATAAGGCTCGACCTCTTTTTTTGCCCCTTTGCACCCTATAATTTGCGAAGATGCACACCCCCTCTGAAAAAATGCACACCCCTCCGAAATTTTGAACACCCCTCTATAAATCGTTGATATCGTATACTTCGGCTGCTGTATAGCGGCTAAATTCTCCGTCGTAAATTCGGCGGCCGATGTCAGTGCTTTCTGATTAAGTCCATATAGTGGTGTAAAAAGAAAAGGAGCCGCTTGAGCTCCTCCATTCGGTACACTTGAATTAACGAGATTCCAGTGGTACAGACGAAGGGAGAAAGATCGCATGACTCAATTACATTTTACGTTAGGTATGGACGAATTTACAAGTTGTTCAAAATGGGGCGCGAAGAAGCGTTTGGGAAGTTAATGGAAAACCTCCTAAACCAATTTCTATTAACGGAATCCACAGAGAAATTAGGAGCACAACCCTATGAGCGGCAAGAAGAGCGAAGCGATTACCGAAATGGTCTGAGGCATCGACGAGTTAATACCCGCATCGGAAAACTCACCTTGGCCGTACCTAGGCATCGTAACGAAGCCTTCCATACGACCTTGCTTGAAAACTATCAAAGGAATGAACAAGCGCTCATTGAGGTCTTTATGGAAATGGTGGTCAATGGCGTGGCCACCCGAAATGTTGAGAGGATTACAAAAGAACTCTGTGGTGTGGAGTTCTCCAAGTCCAATGTGTCCGAACTGTGCAAGGCATTAGACCCTTACGTTGAAAGCTTTAAGAACCGCCCTCTAGAAGGAGACTATCCCTTTGTTATGGCGGATGCGATGTATGTAAAAGGTCGAGAGGACCACCGGATACGCTCAAAAGGCTTGCTCATGGCCATCGGCATGAATAACGATGGTCGTAAAGAGGTCTTGGGATTTGAGGTATGTGAAAATGAAACAGCGTATCACTGGGAGCGCTTCTTTACGGGATTAAAACAAAGGAGGCTTAAAGCAGGTTGACCTGGTGACATCGGATAGCCATAAAGGTTTGGTAAGCGCCATAAAGAAAGTGTTCAAAACGCCAGTTGGCAGCGCTGTCAGTTCCACTTCAGCAGAAACATCGTCAACCATGTTCCCAAACGCTACCAAGCGGGCCTAGCCAGTGAACTCAGTGAGATGTTTAACGAATTAACACTAAGCGCAGCGCGGGACAAGAAGAATCAGATTATCGAAGAATACAAAGACATCTCTGCGAAAGCCATGCAGACGCTGGAAGAAGGTTTTGACGATGCAATGAATGTGATGTGCTTACCTGAAAAGTATCGCAAGAGCCTTAGGACCACCAACATTATTGAGCGAGAAAACCAGGAGTTACGCAGAAGAGAAAAAGTGATTCGCATATTCCCTAATGTCGCTTCTGTAGAGCGTTTACTTGGAGCGATTCTTTTAGATCACCATGAAAGTTGGTCCATGCTAAACCGTGTGTTCGATATGACAGAATATTTAAATAACCGACAAACGTACAAAAATCAGATGATTGAAACGAAGTAAAGTGGAGGTGTTACTGAATGGATCAATTTACACCACTTTATGGACTTGACTACCAATTGTAGAGAATGCCATTTTACATGGATTCAGAAATAAGCGTAGCGGGGGCATGATCCATATCAGTTTTCGGGCGAGCCAGGTATTAGAAATTGAAATCAGTGATAACGGTGAAGGCTTCAATATTACCCAAGAAAAATGCACACAGGACAGCACAAGATCCGACCATCTTGGATTAGTGAATGTGCGTGAGCGCATCGACCTCCACTACGGAAAACAGTACGGTATAGCCATTCAAAGCCAAGTCCATAAGGGCACAACGGTGAAGCTAAGCTTGCCGATTATCCAAGACGAAGAAAGGAGAATTCCGGGTATTACCGGTTAAGGGACATGATTATCCGAGTCGTTGTCGTCGAAGATGAAATGTTGGTCAGAATGGGTATGACCGTATGTTTAAAAAACCCGGACTCTAAATATGAGATCCAGGTGCTTGGCTCCTTTGCATCGGGAGAAGAAGCTCTTGAGTTTTTTAAACATCAGTCTGCTGATGTTTTGATAACAGACGTGCGTCTGAGCGGTATGACGGGACTCGACTTGATCCGCGCTCTTCCGGAGGAGTCCCGCCCCAAGGCCATCATCGTCATCAGTTACTATAATGATTTTAATTATGCTCGGGAAGCATTGAGCTTGGGCGTTGATCGCTATCTCCTAAAAAGTGAAATTGATGAAAACGAGTTGTATATTTTAGTCGAGGACATCATTTCACAAAAGGTCATCACTCATGAGCATGATGAAATAAATGCACCGAGAAAAAAATGGCTTAAAAAGAAAACAGGTCAGTTCAGGCTCGGCATCATTATGCTTTTTGATCAGTTAGAAGACCTAGACTCCTCTCCTTTGCCAGCGGATGATAAGCAAGGTGTAATACAAGCACCTAGAAATTCAGACTCAAACACAAGTCCGCTTAAAAGCATCAATAATCATCTCTTCTCTCAGATCGTACAGGGACAACTAGATAAGCAGAATATGGGTGCCTTTTTCTATAAAAGTCAAACGCCTTGTATTTTGTTTGATTTAGAAGAGCAAGAAGCAACAATACAAAGCGTTTTCGATGAACTCTCACATTTAATCGAAAACTACTTTAATAAGCGTTCGTGCTTAATCCTCTCAGAGACCTTCCGGCATATGCATGAAATAGATATCGTTTTCGCACAGATCCATGTCTATACCTTGCAGCAAAACTACATACCCGCCCAGGTTTATGAGATTAATAAAAACACCAAGCCCATACCTCCCGCAGCTTTAAGAATCAAGCAATACATTGATGAGCATTATCATGAAGCACTCAGTTTAAATACGCTGTCTGGATTTTGCCATATGAATCCAAGCTACTTTTGCCAGTACTTCAAGAAAACTTTTGGTGTAAGTTTCGTGAGTTATCTTAATCATCTGCGTATCAACAAGGCAAAAGATTTGCTGCTCACCACAAACCTTTCCTCAGAGGAAATCGCCCAACGGATAGGCCTCAGTAACAGCAACTATTATTTCCGTCTATTCAAAAAAATCACTTCTTATACGACAAGCGAGTACTTAAAAAAACATAGCAAAAGTTAAATAAGTCGTATTTTTACTTTCTATTTCCCATCTTTTACTAGGAAATTATAAATATTGTGCTTATTTTTTTGTATGTTTACACAAAATGTAAAGAATTCTTAATTTTGTGAACAAAGTCATAGAAATCGTTAATCAAAGCCCATTTCTCAAAAGTAATAATGAGGGCAGGTACGATAGTCGTGCAAACAATGTTTATTGGAGGTAAAACAATGAAATTGAAACGGTTTTGCGTAAGCATTTTAGTTACTCTGCTTTCGTTAAGTGTCTTAAGTTGCGGTACAACCAACGCAACGGATCAAAGCACTGTGCAGGCAGACCCAACGACTGTTGCAGACAGTCAGACAGTGGCACATGAAACGACAGCAGCACAAACAGCTGCTCAAACGGATGCAGCAACGGACACTACAGCAGAAATCGGTGGAAAACTCGTCATTTGGGAACACACCGCCCAGTTTGAACCTCCCCTGAAAGCTGTCATCGAGGGTTTTAATAAACAGTACCCCAATGTTGAAGTAGAGTATCAAATTAAGACTTCTGACCAGTATTACAACCTGTTACAAACCGCCATGCAGGCAGGCGAAACACCCGACTTGTTCTGGACCAACGGTAACGCCACAACAAATTACAAAACCTATGCCTCCGAAGGCTATCTGATGGACATCACAGATAAAGTAGACTTTTCGCTTTATGATGACACAAAAGCGATGACCATTGTGGACCAAAATGGTAAGTATTATGCTACACCGACCGCTGAGTTAGGTGGCCGCGCCGTCTTTTACAACAAGGACATCTTCAACGAACTGAATCTGGAAATCCCGAAAACATTCAGCGAGTTCGAAACCGTGCTGGAAACGATTCACGCTGCGGGAATTATCCCTATTTCGTTCGCAGCTTCTGACCCCTGGACCTGTCTCTTCCATTTTGAACCGGTCTTAGCAGGTATGAGTCTGGATTGGTTGCAAGAATACGATACGACCAAAGATGTCAAAGTAAATGACCCTCGTGTTGTTGCTGCCTACAATAAGATGTTGGAGTGGGCGGATAAGGGCTATTACGGCTCAGGTTATACTGGCGTTGACGGAAGTGGTGCACTTCTGGCCTTCTCTAAAGGTACGGCTGCTATGAGCATCGACGGCACTTGGAATATTCAAACCATTAAAGATAATAATCCGGATCTGAACTTCGGTGCATTCCAAATCCCGACAGAAGCGGGTGAGATTCCTTTTGTCAGCACCAGTTCCTGTGGTTTCTCCATCAGCAACAATACTAAGAATCCTGATGCAGCGCTGGCTTTTGCCAATTACTTCGCCTCACTTGAAGGCCAGACCCTCTGGGTTAACACCAATAACGCCATACCAGCAGTGAAATCCATACAAGCCCCTGACCCTGTCATCGGCGACATCACTAACTTCGATTTAATCGCTACCAGTTACTACGACATTTTGGGGTGGGAAGCCGGTACCGGCGAGAGTCCGACGAAAGTTTGGGAAGAAGATCAGACCAAAGTCTTCTCTGGCGGAATAGATCCTCAAACATTCACTGATGAACTAGAAGCACTCACCAAGTAAACTCAATTATCACATTCGACAGGCTACCTAAGCTTTCTAATAAAAGGTTTAGGTAGCTTCTTTTAAAAGGGAATGGTTATGAAAAAACGCTCATACATCGGGTTTATCGCCCCGGGTTTTATCATATATACAGTTTTCATGATTGTCCCGATTGCCTGCGCCATCTATTACAGTTTTTTTGAATGGAGCGGCATCGGACCGATGAAATTTGTCGCCTTGGACAATTACCGCAAACTATTTTTAGACCCGCGCACCTCGAGAATTTTCTTCAATGCACTAACGAATAATATCAAGTATGTGTTCGCCGTCTTGCTGGTGATTTCGCCTTTACAGATATTTTTAGCTTATATGCTCTATTTGAAAATTCGCTTTTTTAAGTACATCCGCTTCATGCTTTTCTTACCCTACGTCATCAGTACTTCAATCGTAGGATTTTTTGCAATGCTTATCTTTGACCCAAATATTGGCATCCTGAATGAAATTATCGGGAGTCTTTTTGGCGCACAAGCGAAATTGGCCTGGTTAGGCGATCCAGATATGGTCTTCAAAATATTTGTTGTGGTCATCATCTGGCAGTGTGTGGGCCAAGGTATGCTTATCTTCTTTGCCAATATGCAGGAAATATCGACCGATATCATTGAAGCAAGCAGAATCGACGGGGCCGGAAACTGGCAGCGCTTTTGGCGTGTTGTTTTACCCATGAGTCATTCATCCATTGCGACAAACATTACTTTAAGTATCATATTTGCCTTCACGATGTTTGATTTACCCTACATCCTAGTAGGACCTCAAGGAGGCGTAAACAATAAACTGGACTTCCTTAATATGTTTTTTTACAGAAATGCATTTGGCGGCTCATTCTATGGCACGACTTCGATTGGCTTTGGTTCCAGCATCAGCGTCATTCTCTTCCTGATAATTTTTACAATTACTGTTGTGGTCAAACGCCTGTTGAAACGTTTGGAATATTGAGGAGGAGCAGATGGAAAATAAGCATCTACGAGAAGGTCTAGGGGTAAGGGCATTTAAAAATGCCATAACGACGATTTTGGTGCTTTACTCCTGTATTGCCATTTTTCTGATTGGCAATACTATCCTTTCATCATTTAAAACGAAAAGCGATCTGATACAAAACACGGTTGGTTTCCCGCGAGAACTGACACTGGAAAGCTATAGAAAAGTTCTTATCGAAGATGAGTTTTTGCGTTATTTAGGGAATTCTATCCTTTTGGTCATCATCTCCTTAATCTTAGTTGTATTTGTAACTTCGATGGTTTCCTATGGTTTATCACAGTATCAATTCAAAGGCAGGACATTACTCGAGAACTATTTTTTAATCGGATTAATGTTTCCTATCCAGCTTGGGATTTTACCGCTCTTCGTTATCCTCTCAAGTCTTAAACTCAACAATTCTTTGATTGGGATGGCTTTACTCTATACGGCAAACATGTCCTTCCCCATCGTCATCTATACAAAATTCTTTAAAAGTTTCCCTCGCTCTATCATCGAATCAGCAAGGATTGACGGTGCGAGCGAATTCCAGATTTATCTAAAGATGGTCTTACCCGTTTCAAAGCCCATCATCTTCACTGTAGGTCTGATCAATTTTGTCAGTATTTGGAATGACTTTTATTTGCCGCTCGTTTTCTTAACAAAAAAAGATGTGCGCACATTGACTTTAGGTGTTTACAGCTATTCAGCCAATTTCTTGGCTAACTGGGACAAGATTTTTGCTGCAGCAACGGTGGCGTTAATCCCCGTGGTTATCATTTATTTCCTGTTCTCGGAACAGATCGTCGCAGGCTTAACGGGTGGTTCCTCAAAAGAGTAGTGACTTAGGATCTAAATCATTTAATTAACATGGATGTAAGTGGAGGTTCGTATGCAAAGAAAGTGGATATGGCTAGATAGTGAAACACAGACTGAAAACCTGCGTGCATGTTTTACACAGAGCTTTCACGTTAATCATGAGCTGCAGGAACTGCGCTTGGAAATCACAGCTTTTACGCGCTATATTGCCTATCTAAATGGCACTGAAATTGGCCGTGGACCTGCTCGCTCGGGAAGCGATCTACTCTTTTTGGATAACTATGATCTGTCCTCTTCAGTACAGCCAGGTCAAAACCACTTGGCTATTGAAGTCTGGCATCACGGCTTATCCACTTATCAATCCATTGCGAATCAGCCTCGTCTGTATTTTCGAGTCTCTAGTCTAGTCGACGAGCAAGTGAGAATTTTGACTGAATCTAATACAGAGGTAAAGTGTAGTAAAAACTTAGGACATCACTCCTTTGCCCCTAAGCGCAATGTCAATCTAGGTTTTAGTGATTACTACGACGCGCGTCTCTTTTCGCAAGAATGGATTAGAAATCCACAAATCAGTCAATCTTGGTCGAATGCCGTATCTGTTACTGACTGGAGCGGAAAACTCATCTCTAAGCCCATCAAAAACCTGCATAAGTTAACGCATTATCCGAGTCGCCTTGTCAGTATTGAAGACGTCCGTAAAATCACGCAGCAAGTCACTATCAACACCAGAGAAGCATTCTTCCCGGGTCGGAAAGATGCTGATGAAACCATTTTTACAGGGCTGATTGCTTGCATTATAAAGAGTCCTGAGCGCATGCAGGGACGCATTGCTTTTCCGAACCGGACTTGGAACGGCATCATCGGTGATTTCAAAATTAATGACAAACTATATGCGGTAAGCAATCAAGAACGCGATATCGAGCTGACCATTCCCAAAGGACAAAGTTTGTTTCTTTTACAAGCATCGGGAAAGTTCGATGATCTCTTTTGCCATATCGATTTCATATTTCCACAACCGCTCGAGTTCGTCTCACAAAACAACAGCAGCGCCTTCTTCGTTATCGGTCCAACCGGACGTACCATTCCGCGTATCGATGGAAAAGCTGAGGTCTATGGCGGAATAAACGAATATAATCGCTTTGACAGGCACTCAGAAGCGCATGAAAAATGGTTTGCTCAGACAAGTTTACAAGGGCTCATAGACAACGATGCTCCTATAAAATGGGTCGATCAACATTATGTTTTTTATGATGAATATCTACTTTCCTTGGCAATGCATGAGCAGATTGAAAAATCTTACGTTGTTAGACGGGATAATCTCGGTATACTTTGGAATAACGATGATTACACACTGATTGATTTACCGCAAGTCGGTGATTATCGCCGCATCTTGGTGGATTTTGGCCTAATTCGGGTTGGTGCCCTAGACTTTACCTTGTATGCCAAAGAAGGCACGACCATCGATTTTTATGGTTTTGAGAATTACTATCAAAGAGAAATTGATTTTACCCTTGGTTTAAATAATGCGGTTCGCTATATCGCGCGTGAAGGCTGGCAAAACTATCGCACAGTTGCCCGTCTGGGATTCAGGTATTTGCTAATTACAGTACGCAATGCGCAAAGTGTAGTGAAAATCAAAGATCTCCATGTTGAAGGTTCTTCTTACCCGCCCAGCAACTTAGGGGATTTTTCCTGTGATGACGAGCTCATCAACCGTATCTGGCAAATGTGCAAAGATACACAGATACTGTCCATGGAAGATTGTTTCGCTGATTCACCGAGTTACGAACAAGCCTTTTGGTTGGGTGATTCACAAATCGGCGAGTTGGTGAATAGTCATATATTTGGCGACTACGAATTTATTTGGCATACCCAAAAGCTCGCTGTAAGTGCCCTTGACAATACTGCACTCATGAATGCTTTAACGCCGACAGACTGGACCACAGCAATCCCATTATGGATGATGAATTGGATCATTTCTGTCTTTCAGACAGCGGAACTGTCCGGCAACGACAATACTGCCAAAGACTTGTACCCTCAGATGAGAGATACCCTCCTACACTATGAGCAATTCATTACAAAGGATGGCGGCTTTCTCATTAATGCCTGGAACATGCTTGATTGGGCTCCGCTAGATATTGACAACTATGGTATTGTGACGGGTCAACAGGCAGCTCTAGCCTATTGTTATGAAAAAGTTGCAGAACTTGCCTCTCAGCTCAGTGAAGACAAGATTTCAGCACAGTTCAAGATGAATGCGACAAAGCTTAAGACATATATCGACACCACTTTGTGGTCAGAAGAACGCGCAGCGTTCCACGATGGTTGGACAGAGGCACGAGGATTTTCGAAAACCTATAGCATGCAAACACACGTCATGCTCTATCTCTACAAAGCGATTATTGACCCTGTAAAAGCTCAAAAAGCCTGGGCTTATTTAATGGAAAAACCAGCTGATTTTGTCACCATAGGTTCGCCGTTCATGTTGGCTTATCTTTACGAAACATGGGCGAGCGAAGGAGAAAGCGAACGAATTGTTAGCGACATCAAAACCCGTTGGCAAGACATGCTCAAATTTGATTCGAACACTTGCTGGGAAGTCTTTCCGGGTTTTTACGAAAACAGCCGCACACGCAGTTACTGCCATAACTGGTCCACAACCCCTGCCTATTTCTTCATGAAACTACTATCCGGTATCAAACCGCTACAAGCAGACTTCAGCGAAATAAAACTAGACTTACCAGCAAATCAACTAAACTGGTGCCGTACTTCTTTACCTACACGCTTTGGTTGCATTCACATCAGTTGGGAGCGCACAGCAACAGGGGTAGAGGTCCACCTTTGGTTACCCGAATCCATTAAACTACAAGATACATCCAGTGTTAAAGGACAAGTCACGGTTTATAAACTAGCCGAATAAAATAACAACAGCCCCGTCGCCCAAAATCTCAGACCGGTCTTTCATCTCGATTAAGCTTTGTCCGGCCAGAACTCATTCAATAAAGACCTCAGCCGGACGTAGCGCGCATATTGTTTTTCATAGTAAGCGGCGTGCTGAGGCTGAGGCTCTGTCCTGCGGCTCAACTTCAAACACTGCACCACAGCATCCTCATAATCCTTGTACATCCCAATTGCCAAACCGGCTGCCATGGCTGCACCCAGGCAGCCTATTTCTATATCTTGCACCACTTCGATGGGCGTCTGCAGCACATCGGCAAAAATCTGCACCCATTCCGCTGACTTCCCTGCCCCGCCCGAAAGGCGAATGCGTTCAGGCTTGGGGCGATTTTGTAGCAGGCGGTCAATGTGCGCTTTGTGTGTGAAAACCACACCCTCGTAAATAGCCCGTAATAGCTGTGGCAAAGCGCTTCCTGCATGTAGGCCGATGAAGGAGGCTTTTGCCAAAGCGGTATCCGCAGAACCGTTGATAAAGGGTAAGAAAAGCATATCGCTGGTGCCCGGCTCAACGGAAGCCACCCAAGCGTTGATCTCCTGGTAGTTTAGGGCATGTGCTTCATTGGCAAAATTCAACACGTTCTTCAGATACCATTCCAAGTTCCCCGCTGAAGTCGCACTGCTTTCTTCGTGCAAATAGTATCCGTCCATGCAATACAAGGAATTCAAAGCAATGCTGCCGTCCGTGATGAGCTGCTTTGAAATGTACTCATTGATACTCCAGGTACCCGCGATAACCGCCAGCTCATCCTCATTCGTCAAACCTGAAGCCAGACCACAGGCATTGATATCAAACATGCCCGCCGCTACCGGTGTCCCTGCCAGCAAGCCACATTGCTCCGCGGCTTCGGGACTAACCACACCCGCAAGCTCAAAAGAGTTGAGCAGTGGAGGAAAGGCCGCCTCCAGTTCTTCCAAGCCAAAGAGCGACAGAATTTCAGGGTCATAGCTACGTGTCTGCAGATTCAGCAGATTATTGCCCGAGGCATCCGAGTATTCCGCGTGAACATTACCTGTCAGGCGGTAACGGATATAGTCTTTCACAGCGAAGACCGTCCCAATTTGGGCAAAAGTCTCAGCCGCCTGTTCCTTCAGCCACATCAGCAATGCCGGCGATTGGCTGGGAATGAGTTTCTGATAGGTTTTCGTGTAGAGCCGTTCAGCCTGGCCTGAATCTTGCCAGCGCTTAACCACTGCTTCTGCTCTGCCATCGGTCGACATGATGCCCCGACCGAGTGGCATACCCGCTTTATCGAGCAGATAAAGCCCCTTGCCGTGTCCGCTAAACGAAACTCCGGCAATCTCCTCCGCTGCAATCCCTGCCGCCAAAATACAGCCTTTTATAACCTGGGCATTGATCTGCCAGAGCAAGTCCAAATCACGCTCCGCACAGACCAAATCTAAGTGCTCCGCCGGAGTCGCCGCTGCTTCCACAGCCAGCTGCTGCCCCTGCGCATCAAAAAGCGCCGCCTTAACGAAGGTCCCTCCGTTGTCGATACCCAGCAAATACTGCATTTTTCAGCTCCTAGAATTTTGGCGCGCCTTAGCCCTGTACTTCCGCCACCACGCGGCAAGGCAGGCCATCCATATCGGTGTAGTTCACCGGGAAAGTGCGCGCAATAAACTGATCGTTTCCGCTGTCCAGAATGGCCTGCAGATTAATCAGGTTTTCCACCACGAACACCCCATGATCCGCACAGTGCTGGTCCATCGGCGGATGCTCCGCCCCACGCCGCACACCGGCAAAATCCAGCCCGATAATCGCGATGCCTTTCTCAATCAACGCCTCCAATAGCGCATTGGAAAGTGTCGGATGTTCGGCAAAATAGCGCTTCGTCCCATAACCCTCTTCCGCAATAAAACCGCTGTAAAAGGCCACAAACATGCCCGCCTGCACCCGCTCAAAAGCGATATCGCTTACTTCAATATCGCGCTCGACAATGCCGCGCACATCAAAAACGATACCCTTGCACTCGGTGTATTCCAAAGGAAAGGCCACTCTCATGGCATCAAAATGTGTGCCCAAATGCCCCAGTAAAGCACGCTCTTCGCTGCCTTCCGCAGACTTACGCAATTCCGGTGTAATTTGCAAAGTTAAATCAATCAGCATAATCTCTCCTTTATTTTTCGGTTTGACCCTCAGTTTCAAGCTGTTTCAGCCAGAGTCCTTGTTCCAATGCTTCACGCCGCTCCAGTTCTATTTCTTTTTCTGACAAAATCAGCAGACTCGCCGCCTGCCAGAGTTTCTTACGGTTTTTCAAACGTAGCTGTTCTTGTCCCTGCGCCGCTTTAGGAAAAAGAATTTCCAGAATCAGCTCCTGATTGCCAATCGCATCACAGATTTCGCCCAGTTCGTTCTGTAAGGTTTTGGCCAGCTTGCCCCGCACTGTATCTTCGGCACCGAGCTCCTTGGCAAAAATCTCACTGACATAGCGCAATTTTTTCGCGATCAGCCTCGTACTGTGAATATAGTAGAAGCTAAACTCGGCATAGTTCGCCATTCGACGGCGCAGCGCCGTGAACCAAGTCTCCAAGCGCGGCTTCAGTAAATATTCCAAGTTCAGATTGCGCATCGCTTTACGTTGCAGTTTTTTTCCCAACAACAGTTTCGCCCGTCTCAGGTTCTCTTCAAACGAGGGATTCTGCACGGCTTCAAACAGCTCCTCTTGCTGCTCTTTTCTGCGTATGGCAAAAGCCTCCAACAACAAGCTTTTTCCATCTACCCTCTCCTGCTTTTTATTCGAACTTTCAAAACTCAAGCGCTCAGCAGGAAAAGCCGCAATTTTACGGCTCAGCACATCAATTTCCCTGAGCCTTGCCGTTTTCTTCACTTCATGGCGCAGCAAACCCTGGATTTCGGCATAAGTCTCGCGCTCTAAATAAGGTTTACATAAGGAGACCAAAGAGCGGTAGCTGCGCAGCGAGATGCGCAGTTTGTGCACGCGCTCAGGCTCTTCAGGCTTCTTTATGAAAGCAGCGTGGCTCCTGAGGATAATGGAAAAGGCTGCATTCAGTTTACGGATAAGGACGGCGGTCAAATCCGCAGCTTTCTTTGTAGTGTCCTCTGCCGTCTCGTGTTTGGTTTTGACCGTTTCATCAGCCATCAACGCTCTCTCCTTTCTCAACGGTGTCTTTCTATTATCGGTGTCGCAGCCAGCCCAAGCAACGCGAGGATTCGTTTTGGCCAGAACAATAAAAATGGACAAAATTTTCGGGGATGTGGTCATTTTCAGTGGTTTAAGGGTCTCTGTTCATGTCAAACTCACGATTATGTGACACTTTTGACGACTGTGTGGTCACCGCCACCACATCCCCGCAAAAAATGGGCTGAAAACAGCCTTTTGACTCGCTCAACTGCCCTCTGAAGGCGTTTTCAACCACATCCCCGAAAATTCTGTCCCCAAAAGCGCTATCCGACCACTCGCACAACAACCGCCAACCCGAAAACCCAGCACCCGTAAACCGAAACACCAATACCCTACTTCACCGACTCCCCCTGCGCCGCCTTCTCCCGTTTGAAATCACGAATAAAGAAGTACAGCAGCACCAGATACACCGCCAGTATCCCCAGCGTCACGAACAACATCAAAGTCGAAGCCACCGCCAAATTAATCAAAATCAAAATCGGCGCACCGAACACAATCCCATAGCTCGAGCCCGTAATCAGATTATTCGCCGCCGGTGTGCGCAACTCCGGATCAATCTCACGCAACAGGAGCACCCCCGAGCTAATCGTCCCGCAGAGCATGCCGTACATCGAGACAATGCCTTCATAAAAATAATCCGGATAAATCATCGCCGCGATGTGCTTGATATAGAAGAAAGTCACCACACCCCCCGCAATTGCCAGCAGGATGAACGGCAGCCACAAACCACTCAGCTGCTCCATCTCAATTGAGCCGATACCCGCCACAATCATCACATCAAAGGCCAGCCCCGAGAGACGACTCAGCAGGTACGTATTCTGATACTGCGTGTGCAGTATCCCCTTCTTCGTGGCAAAACCCAACAAACTCCGCGTCAGCATCGCCACCACCGAACCGATAATAAAATTAAAACCCCAGAGCAAAGAGTTAATCGTCTTGGCAAAACCCGGCGCCACCGCCTCCAACCCGGACGTGATCCCCAGCGTCACCAGGTAAGTCAGCAAATACACAAAGAGCACCAGCGCCGCCTGAATCGAAAACTTATCCACCGACTCCGAAACCGGCAGTTCCTCTTCATCCTGGAAAGTCTCGATGGTCACCGAGCCCCTGATCTCATCTGGATTCCCCCGCACCACCAGCTTTTTACGCACAATGTAATTCAGGTAAATTACACCCACCACGCACGCGCAGATGTAGCCCGCCGCCGCAATCGCCAGTCCAAACGAACGCCCACCCACGAAGCCCAAAGCCTCGTAAGAGGAGCCCACATTGTTCGCCTGTCCCGGTCCTTGTCCGTATCCCATGGGCAAAAGTATCCCCGCCGCCTTAAACATCGTTGGCATCACTGTATAGGCCAGGCCAATCGTAATGATCAAGCCCACGATGCCTTGTACCAGATAGGTGCTGACGATGAGCGCACCGCTTTTGGCGCCGATGTATTTTGCCGCCTTTGACTCTGCCCGCTCAACCCTCAACGCCATCGCGATAAAGCCCAGCGCGATGCCGTGATAGGTCAGTTGCTCCAAAAACATCACATCCATTTTCAGCACTTGAAAATTACGCAGGAACATCAGGATAAAGCCCGCAATCACTGCCGTCGGCACCAACCCACGCCGGATAAAACCGACCTTTCGGCGCAAAATATTCGAAAAAATGATCAAAGCAGCGATGATTCCGATAGAGACCAGCGGCGACCAATTGTAATTCATCTGTTTACCTCGTTCTTCGTATAAAAATCAAAAATATGCAAATAATAGCGTGCATTAAAGCCCTTCTCGCCAAAAATCACGTAATAGACATCGTCATAAGTAAAGACCAGGCGATTGCGCCCGTACATCCCCAAGATCGGCAGCTTATCAAAGGCAAAACGATAACGCTCGTCCTCCCCCACCGCGATTGCATCCGCCGTTATCGTCAGCAAGCCTGCCGCGAGCTCCGTCTTCTTTTTATCATCAATACGCATCAGCTTCACCTGATCGCGCAGCGGAAAAGACTCCCCCGCCTCCAAACGCCGCCGCAGCTCCCCCCTTTGCCAGTGGTACCACGCCGTGAACGTGCGCGGAGCCGGCTCAGAGAAGAAACCATACACATCGATGTCGCTGTGAAAACCACAAGTGCAAGAAATGCGTTCACCCGCCGTGTTAAGCGAGCCGATATTGCGGCACGTAGGACAGAGGTATAGGGCGGTTTCCAGGCCTTCTGCGAGGGTTTTGCCACGAAAAGGAATGGGCTGCTTCTGCTGCTCCTCATAAGCATTTTCCTGGATGTCACGCTGCACCAAATCACGAATTTCGTCACTGCTCAGCTTTTTCAAATCGGCAAAAGGATACACCCCCTGCACCTGCCCCTGCATCCTGCCCTTGCGGCGCTTAAACGACCAACGCGGGCTGGTAAAATAACCGCCCGTAAAGCGAAAAGTCACCAAGGTCGCCCGCATCGCCAAAATCAGCTTTCCGATTGTCGGGTGGATCAAAGCCGTGTTGCCGTCATAGGAGCGTTCCCCTTCCGCAAAAAGGCAGACGCTGTGCCCCGCCATAATCCTGCGCCGAATCTCCATCACACTCGCCGAAGAAACCGTCGCCTTCCTGCGGGGAATCGGGGACACCAAAAAAACCAATAATTTCGAAATCAGACCGAGGCGAAAAATGTGATCGCTCGCCACGAAATAAACATGATCAAAAGACAGCGCCAAGAGAATCGGATCATAATCCGTATTGTGGTTGGCCACGACCAGATAAGGCGCCTGCGCCGAGTCCAAAGGCTCGAACTCATAGGCAAAAAGCTTGCTAAACGGCCGCTTCAGCAGCGCCTTAAAAAAGCGAAAAAGCTTCCTATGCCTTTTGCCGTGCAGCACTGCTTTTGCCATATACCCCCGCCCGATGTCCTGTATCCGAAGAAAATCTTGATAGCGCCAAATGGTCTTTCACTCAAGTTTAACCCAAACGACGTGAATCGGTGCATTTTTCAAGCTTTTTTAAAGAATTCCGTGCGAATCTGTGATATTTAGCGATACGGAATTCCCTATTTTCGGAAATTTCAAACTTTTAGCGCGGCAAATCTCGCTATAGCCTTGTTTTTTCCGGCCTGATTGTATATCATGAACTCTGCACTTTGGCAAAACCAAGCCAAACCCCACAAAAACCCGCCCTCATAGCTCAGTTGGTAGAGCGCATCCTTGGTAAGGATGAGGTCACCAGTTCAACTCTGGTTGAGGGCTCCACAGAAAAATGCACCCCAAGCGGGTGCATTTTTTTGTGGTTCTTCATTCAGTGTAGAATTTGTCACTCACTCTCACGGATGCGCTCTACGCCGGAGCATCCTTGGTAAGGCTCAGCCCCGAAGCGCCGCCTGTGGCGGATGAAGCGAGGGAGCTGTGACGCCGCAAGAGGGAGTGCGAGACACGAAGTGTCGCGCGCGACCATCTTGCAAGTAGGGGGGTCGGAAGTTCAACTAGCTCTTTTATAAATAATCGTCTTGCAGTCAATATCTATGGATTTTGCGAGTTAAAGAAAAGCATCGAGAGTCTGCATAAAAAAGAGTCTAAGAAACGTGTCGACTAGCAGCGAGTCAGAGCTTTAGTTTCCTCAGCTCCTCCAAGAAACTTTTATAAACATCAGACTCCTTTGGTTCGGAATCCAAACCACCCGCGATTTTGGCCTGATCTTCATCGTCCACATCATGTAATTCTACTTTGGTGACTGACTCATTAGTCGTCTCCGGCATATTTCTTTTTTTTGCCAACTCATCTATCATCTGAATTACCTCTTTTCTGTTTAACACAATTCATGTACAAGTCTTGCTTCATCTTAAGAGCTCTCATCACGACAAAACAGTGATAATTGTCATATGAAAAAGGCAAAATTGTCATATTTACCCACCGACGCTCTGACAAGATATCGCGAAGCATATTATCAGTTGGTGTTTTGTATCCTCTAAAGAACTATAGAATAGAATGAAGCGCTAAACGGTCAAATATCAAGAAGCTCTGTAAAAATTAGAAAGTCGTCAATCATGAAAAAATACAAAAAAGAAATACTGTTTTTCTTACTGGGTATGCTAAGTTACTTTGTTATATCAACACTTTACCAGCTGATTTTTAAGTAATGACTAAACTCAACCCCAAATTACTCCAACTTCGCTGCCGTAGCGGATGGAGAATCTAATTCTCGCAAATCTTTTGTATATACCAGCTTAAGCAGCTGTTCTTCACCGGGGCTGATTTCAATCGAGATGGCTGGCTGGGTCTTGTATCCAAATGGCGCTTGCATTTCTTCTAAAACGTATGATCCGCCGATGACCCGATTAAGCGTGTCGGCCTCGTCTTCCAGCGTAAAACTCGCCTCATCATCGTAGAACTCGTCGGTTTCGTCCATCGTGAAGATTTTTTTGAAAAAATCATCCCCGTCGGGTCTGTAAAGATAGACTTGCGTGCCCTCATCCTCCAGTGCCAGGGTACGGCCGTAGAGGTCTTTGAGCACGTAGCGGCCGCCGCTGATCGTTTCGCCGGCTTGGTTAACGGCGAGGACTTGGATTTTGCCATAACTCTCCAAAGGATTGGCTATAGTTGTCATCCAATAATCGTGGGGGTTGTCAGGGCTGTTGGTCTGGATGCTCTCAAGCGTGCGATGTCGGCTAAAACCGCGCATATCCTCATATTCCCAAATCTTGCTCTTCAGGCCCTCGCCCTCGTCGGAAACAATCCAGGAATGGTCCCGCGACATGATCATATCACCGGGGCGAATCTGCGTCTCATCGGCAAAAGTCCCCCCCAAATTCGGCTTAATCACGAGATGCTCCGTGTAAGCCAGCGCGGCCGTGGGCGCCGTAGGACAGCCGTATACGCCATAGCTCTCATCCATCTCGCGGTCGAGCACGCGGTAGTCTTCACCGGCAAAGGCTTGGGTGTAGAGATAGAAAAAACCATTAACAAAACCGACGCAGTCCAGCCCGTTACCCTCCCACTCGCCTTGGACACGGTCTTCGGGCGTCATCGGCGCAAGCCACTCATTTTTTGCCCCGGGCTCGGCGATATGTCCGCTCAGCAAGTACTCTTTCGAATAAGTCTTGTTTAGCCAAGCGACGATTTCATCGGCCAATTCAGCGGACCAGTACAGGCCTTCGGGAAATTCATTTTTACTGCGATAACTGTAATTTTGGTCCGGACGCAACCAGCTTTTTACACCACCCAGTTTGCCTTTCACGATGTGTTCAACAAGCAGGGCTTCGGATGCGAGCTCCGTCAGCTCCGTTCCGTCACTGCTTAGAGGAATGATTTGATACGAAACCTCTTCTCCCGGAAAAACCTCCACGCGTAAATCATCAGTCACGACTAAAGAAGCTTTGCCCTGTGACTCGCGCTTGATCAAGACTTTATATCGATTCGCTTCGGGTATCTCGTTCCAAATTACATAGGGAATTTGATTCTCGGTAACGTATTGCGGCTCCAATTCAGACGTTTTCTCGAGCTTTAACGCATCAGCTGTCGTAACTTCAGCTTCGACTTGAGCTGCGCTCACCGTTGCTTCTAAAATCGCGCTGGAAGAACTTGTCAGGTTTTGACAAGCCAGCAAAGATAGGCTTAAAGCTAGCGCCAGCGCGCAAGCTAGATATTTTTTCACTTTTTTATCCCCGGATGAGAACAATCCCGACAGAAACAATCCCCTGTGATTTATCGATTCTATAAAAAATCAACGAGGCTGTAAATAGTTTCACTCCCAAAGTTCAGCTAGCAGAAAAATCCTTCACGCAATTGGTTTCAGACTTCTTCTGCAATACAATAAAACTAAGACTTAACAGGAGGTGACCCACTATGGTCGAACAGGTTTTTTCATTGGCAAAAGGCGACGACAAGGCAGTCGAAAAAGTAAACTTTGACGAGAACGTGCATTACCTGCATTTTGTTTTTCCCGAAGGTGAAGGTTTACCCATCCACAACTCTAATTCTACGGTTTACATGACCGTGATTCGAGGGCGCCTTTCTATCGGCTTAAATGATCAGGAAATCCATGAATACGAAGCGCACACCATGCTGAAAATCCCTTTTGAAACAAAGATGAACGTGCGTAACTTACACCCCGAAACCTTAGAATTGATAGTCGTAAAGGCTCCGGCACCGCAAGGGTAGTGATGGAATCATAACTTTGACGCGAAAAAACGCCTCTTTTCTTGAGATGGCTTAGCTGTGTTTTGCCTCACGAAGACGCCAAGCACTGTACTTCGTTCAATCAAGCCGATAGTTCTCAGCCTGGGTCTGAAAGAGTTTATAATAGAGGCTGTCGCTCTTCCTCATCAGATTCTCATGTGTGTCAAAAGCCTCTATTCGGCCGTCGTTGAGCAGTAAAATTCGGTCACAGAAAACGGAGGACGACATGCGATGGCTGATGTAGATGGCGGTCTTGTCCTCCACCAGCTCATTAAAGTGCTCGTAAATCTCGGCTTCGGCCAGAGGATCTAAAGCGCTGGTCGGCTCATCCAACATGATGAGATCCGCGTCTTTGTAAAGCGCCCTGGCTATGGCGATTTTCTGGAGCTGTCCGCCCGACATCTCGCTGCCGTCTTCATGAAATTGTTTGCCCAGATAGGTATCGATGCCATGGGGCAAGTGCTCGATTTTTTCTTCCATGCCCACCTCATCCAGCAGTTGCATGGCCTTTTTCCGGGCATTTTCAGGAGGATTTTGCTCGGCGATGATGTTATCCGCCAGGGTGAAATTCAGTAGCTGAAAATCCTGGAAGACGGCGGAAAGTTTATTCATGTAACTTTCGATTTCATATGAGTCGATGCTTTTGCCGTTAATCAGAATCTCTCCTTCCGTGACCGGAAAGAAGCGACAAAGCAGCTTAACCAGCGTACTTTTACCTGCTCCGTTTAACCCCACAATAGAAATGCGCTCCCCCTGCTTGATGGCAAAACTTACGTCGCGTAGAATCCAGCGTTCTGTGCCCGGGTAACGGAAGCTGACATGCTTAAACTCAATGGTCCTGAGGTGGTCGAGTACGTCTGTGCCGCTTTGTTGCTCATCGGACAGAAGCATAAACGTTTCTATCGGCTCAATGAAATGAACCTGATTATTGAGGTCGAATATACGGCTGATGGCTTCGCGGATATGCATGGAAAAGTTCACGGCGGCTGCGGCATAGAGGCTGAAGTCACCAATCGTAATCTTCGGGGCAAAAGCTTCTGAAATCACCCTGACGCCGGCATAGAGAAACACCCCCGCACTGACCAGATAGTTAACCACCCCAATAAAACTGGAATAAATCGCATCCTTCTCGTCCAGTCGGATGAACTCCTCCATCAGGTTTTCGTTGTATTTATAAATGTTATCAGCCAGCATGTCCGCCATTTTATAAAGTCTGACGTCCTTTTGAACCTTGTCATCACGAATGGTACTGAGAAAATAATTGAGCTTACGGTTTATCGGAACGATTCCCTCAAGAGTCTTCTTGAACAGCGTGGCTCTGCGATTCAGGAAAAACCAGACAATCACCTGGAGCACAGAGATAGCGGCAAAAAGCAACGGATTGAGCGCTATCAAGACCACAGCAAGCCCAATCAAGATAAAGAGATGCTCCAAAAAATTGGTGGCGCTGCCTACGACTCTTTCGACAGAGCCCACCATAAAGCCCATTTTTGCTTGTTCTTTGAGTTCCAGATACTCGGGGTCCTCCAAATAGCGGTAAGGCAGGCTCATCATCTTCTCCGAAAACAACTGCTCCAGCGTAACGGTCAGTTTTTCCTGTCGTATAGCAATACTGCGCTGGCAGAGACTCTCAAAGAAGTATAAGAGCAGCCCGATGATGGCCAGCAGCGCTAAAAGTGGCAGCATGCCTGCAAATCCGACGTGTTGCGCCAAGCGGTCGAGTAAAAGCTTCGGAATCGCCATGACAAACAAGGTGCGCAGTGCGATGACCAGCTTTTGGGCAAAAACGGCAAAAATATAACGCGCATCAATGGACCACATACGGCGGAAAAAAGCACAAAAGACTTTAAACTTGCTCATGAATAGCCTCCGCATGCACGTAGTACTTACCTTGCACGCTAAACATGTGATAGTAAGCACCCTTCATCTGCATTAGCTCGCTGTGACTGCCCTCTTCGGCAATCCCTTTACCGGAGAACAATAGAATACGATCACAAAAGCGGGTCGAAGCCAATCGATGAGAGATATAAAGTGCCGTTTTTCCTTCGACCAGTTCGTCAAAATTCTTGTAGATTTCCTGCTCTGCCAAGGCATCCAGAGCGGCGGTGGGTTCGTCCATGATCACCATGTTCGCATCTTTAAATAGTGCACGGGCGATGGTCAGTTTCTGTGCTTCACCACCGGAGAGATTCGTGCCGTCATCATAAACACTCTTGTTCAGCATCTGGTAGATGCCCTTAGGGTAGCGGCGTACCGTTTCGGCAAAATCCGCCTTCTCCAAAGCCTGCCAGACATCTGCGTCTGTTTTGCCACGCTGCAGCAGATTCTGCTCTTCCACAATGATATTGGTACGGATATCGAAAGGCATAACAGCCACGTCCTGAAACACGCATGAAAACATCTCGTATAGTGCCGACTTGGTAAATCGTTCCTGGGGAATGCCGTTAATCAAAATTTCACCGGCATCGGGTCGAAAGAGCCCGCAGAGCAGTTTCACCAGCGTGCTTTTCCCCGCCCCATTTACACCGACAACTGCTATTTTTTCTCCGGCCTGAATGGTGAAATTGAGATCTTCAAAAACCGCTGTCTCGGACCCCGGATAGGTAAAAGAAACATGGTTAAATTCGATGCGGAGCGGCCCGCTTAAGGGACTATCGATCTCACCACTGCGGTCACCCAAATCACTTGCTAAAAAATCATAAGCACTTTGTACATAGCGCAGCTCTCCGACCATGTTGGCAACATCCGCAACGGCATCTTTCAAAAGCAGACTAAGTGAGGTGGCTGCGGATAAGAGCATCACGAAAGTTGCCAGGTCCATACCATGCGTAACCAGCCAGACCAGGCTACCATAGATAAGTAGGTCACTGGCGGCAAGGCTCAAAACGCCCACAATGCCATGGAGAAATTCGCGATTGGCAAGCAGGGTGTATAGGTTGCTCAACTTCTCGATTTCCCTGCGGTAACCGGCTTTGAGCATCTCGGCTAAACGAAAAATCCGAATGTCCTTACCGAATGTGAAATCGGAGGTCATCGTGGAGTAGTAATAGATACGGCGCTTGGCTTCCTGTTCCTCTTGCTGCTTTTTGAAACGCAGTTTTGCGGCAGAATTTTTAACCCAGAAGAGCAGTCCGACATTGATGACAAGACCCAGCAAAATAATCGGTGCATGAAGCGCGATTAGCACCGCCATCAGCATGATAGAGATAAAAATAGCCGGTAGTTTAAAGAGCATCTTCAAGATGAGTTCCATGCCGTTTTCGTTGCCTTGCACCGATTTCATAGCTGCTTCTAATGAATTTAGAAAAGCAGGATTTTCGCGGTAGGGGTAATCCATGGTCAAAAGTTTTCTGTCCAAGTCTCCCATGATATCCAAACGAAGCAGTGTAAAACGGCTGCGACTGTAACCATTGGCAAAATTCAGTGCACACGAAGCGAGTAGCATGACGACAAAGTAGACCACAACCAGCACGATTACTCTGTTGACTTCGGCTGAATTGGTCAGAAGCGCAACGATGCGCCCTTGGAAGAGCACGGGGAAATAATTGACGAGTACCGCTGCGATGGTTCCGACGACGATGGCAAGGGACAAGCGAGAGTTTCTAACATGCATGGTTTGAGCGACTTTTGCCAATAAGCGGAAGAAAGGCACTCGCTTACTGTTTTGATAAAAATCCATGCGTCAAAAACTCCTTAATCATGCGGCAGTTACGGCTTTCGGAGCTTTCGTTGTGCGTTTTCGTGCCTGCTTGATTTTTGAGGCATGACAAGGTGTGGCAAAAGCGTGGAAGCCGCCTCCCCATAGTAGCACTTTCGATGCGTTTATATCGGTCGATTTATTTCGATATGCAGTTGCGAGTTGAGCGTTAATTAACAATTATATCGACCCTGCGCTGGTCAATTTTTTCGGTGGTCCCAGCGTAGTCTGGGATGGCCGTAATAATTGCCCAAAAACCCAGGGGAAATGGAAGTCGTATGCCTACTTCAGCGTCCCCAAATCGAGTAAAATCACCTGCTCCGCCTTATGTTCACCGACATAAACATCAGCGAGCAGTTTCAGAGACGTACCGGTAAAGAGCAGCCGCCCCTCTTTGATATCGGCCTCCTCAATCGGATTCTCCCTGGAGTAATTCATGATCGTATCCAGCTTTTTGCTCTCAAAATCCAAATTAGCCATGCTCGCCATCCAGCTCCGATCCATCTCCAAGCGCTCAAGCAGCTCGTCAAAACCGATGATGTGCCCGTCATTCTGATCAACATTAATGGCAAAATACTCCGGCTCGCTCCATTCACTGCCATAAGGCCCGGTCCGATAAATCGAATACAAGGTCACCATGTCCTTGGCATACACCACACTCAAGTCTTGATGCAAGAGCTGCGTCTGCGAGCCCGCTTGCTTGAGGAGAGCCTCATTTCTTGCGGCAAAACCCGCCATCCACTCCGCTCTGATTCCGGCTATCTTCTCATCGTACAAAGCCTGCACCGCAGCATTCGCGGCTTCATCGGCACCCTTCACTTTGATTTCGTAATAATAATTAAACGTATAAGGATCGCTAAACTTAACACCGTCTCGAACCAGATAATCCGTCTCAAACTTTTCCGGAACAATCAGCAGTTTAGGACTAATGGGTGTCAAATCCATTGTCGCTACTGCGTCGCTGGGCACTTCGCTTATCTCTGCGGTCTGGGTCAGGGTCACAGCAACGCTTTCGGCTACTGTCGAACTTACCGGGTCAGTCATTGGCAAAGCGTTTCCACTAGTTTGTGCAGTTTCTGCGCTCAATGGAGCAGTACTTAGGGCGGTGCTTGGCGTGATTTTTGCCCCGCAAGAAATAAACAATAATGAGGCAAGGGCAGTAACAAAAGCTAAACAAAGGAACTTTTTCATAACAACAATCCTCGCTTTCCGAAATATGAGACTTCCTTGTACTGCTAATACGTGTCAGACCTAAGAAAAGTTACGTCCGGCTTATTTCAGCATCTATAAATATTATAACGCTCTAAGGAAATATTTATCGGTTTGATTACTCTAATTCTTACCCCGAGAATGTTACTGTAAAGCGATGAATAAAGCCCCGTATTAAGATAGAAAGTGTTTCTTCTTTAGCATATCTATCGTTATTCTATATTAATAATGATATATTTTCTTTAGATAGGAGGTATTTTTATGCCAATCATTAAATCCAGCACCGACTTAAGGAATAATTACAATGAAATATCGTCACTCTGTAACAAATCTCACGAACCTGTTTTCATCACAAAAAACGGGCGTGGTGACTTAGCTGTCATGAGCATCGCTTTATATGATCAGTTAGCTCAAAAAGAGGAGTTGTACTGCTTACTGGCTGAAGCTGAAGAAGACGTTAAAGCAGGTCGTGAAATGTCATTTGAAAAGTCAATCAAGGAACTTCGCAAGAAGCTGAACCATGATAAAGTATGAAATAGTAGTAAATGGCTTATCCTTTGTGTCTGAACGCTTCGCCTTGCTTAAGGATGAAACCCTGAATCAACAAGGTTATAGAAAATGTGTTGTCAAAAATTTTCTAATATTCTACAAAATCTTTGAAGAAGAAAACATTGTACGTGTTTACCGTATCCTGTATGCAAGAAGAAACTGGAAATTCCTTCTCTAAAGACCAGATTTCGTCAAGTAATCTCGATAAATTCTGCAGGCAAAAGCATCGACAAATCACGAGGACTTAAGACGATTTGCCAGCCGATTTGACCTGCTGAAACATAGAAGTATGCCAAGTCTTTTGCAGCAATGTCGATGACCGTTGGAAATGGTTTTTTCATTACTATGGGAGAGCAACCGCCGCGAATGTAGCCGGTCAAAGACTTCAATTGATGACTGTCTATCAGCTTGAAGCTTTTCACGCCAAAGTGTGCCGCCACCTTCTTCAAGTCAATGACAGCTGTAGACGGAACGAGGGCGACTGCATGTTCCCCATGATTGTTTTCGAGGACAATTGTTTTATAAATCAGTTCGGGTGAAACGTTCAATTTTTCAGCTACGTGAACGGCATCAATTTGCTGATCCTTTATCTCGTAGGCACAGACTTCATACCGAATCTTTGCTTGATTTAAAATACGCATGGCGTTAGTTTTGATGGCTTTGTTTTTCATAATCCATATCCATTTTGATGGTGTTGATAGGCGAAATTAAATGCTCTCCAAAGGGACAACTGCGAGTGTTTTTCCTAAAGCAGCGAGTACTTTTAGAACGGTATCAATTTGGGGACTTGTTTCTCCGCGCTCCATACGGGCAATAACCGGTTGCTTAACGCCACTAAGTTCCTCTATTTTTTTCTGACTGAAGCCTCGTTCATGTCTAGCTTTAATCAGTTCAGCAATTAATGCGACTCTTAGTTGGCTCTCTACTCGCTCCTCTGCTGTAAAAATCTCTTTATCTATGGATTCCCAATGGCTACCGATAGCAGGGTTAATGTTTTTGTTTTTCATTTACCTTTTCTCCCTTTCCACAAGGTCAGCGTAGTTTGCCTTTGCCTTCGCAACTTCACGAATTGGTGTCTTTGTGTTCTCTTCATAAAATGGTGCAACAGTATGTAACTACCATCTTTCCAGCAAACGAAGAAAATTCGAAATTTCATTGGCCTTAACTCCCAAATCTGACCATCTATATGTTTAACAAACGGCTCTCCGGCTTGTGTTCCAAACATTCGTAGTATTTCAATATAATCTCGTATTTTATTTAGCTTTATCCTGTTATCTTTATCTTTCTGTTTAGCTAAATTTTTCAGAAACTCTGCAACCGGTTCTCTCCCCCGTTTATCCCTATAAAAGAATATGTCGTGCAAGATATTTCTCCAATCTTATTATACTTTTAAGTTATTGCATTTCAAGTACTTTTAAGTTATTGAATTGCATGTGATGCAACCATGATAAGAGAGTAAATCCTACGATGGTAAAACTATTTTTTCGCAAATTCTCTCAATTCTACCTACTTCATCCTCTGCCTGCTTTCGCCATGTATAATGGAAGAAAGCAAGCAACTGCATAAGTGCCGGGAGGGCTTTCTGCATGGACAACGTCGTGGACCTCTTTAATCAATTTTTTAACAGCATCGAGGAAGAAGAAAAGAAAATGCAAACAGCAAATCTGATGGTGGTAGGTAAGACGGGCGTTGGCAAAAGCACCCTCATCAACAGCGTCTTTCGTGAGAACCTGGCGGATACGGGCATTGGCACGCCGGTCACCCAGCACCTCCAAAAAATCACCAAGCCCGGTATGCCGCTTGCTATTTATGACACCAAGGGTTTAGAGCTTGATCCTGAGGTCCAGGCTTCTATCAAAAAAGAAATTCTTGATGAAATAGAACGCACCACGCGGCTCAATGATAAAGAACAGTTTATACACATTATTTGGTTTTGCATCAATGCCCAATCAAAACGGATTGAAGAATTTGAGATTGATTGGATTCGTTCGTTTTCTGAAAGAATCCCGGTTATTGTGGTCCTCACGCAGGCCTTTGGCAGGGATTACAAAGGCTTCGAAGAATATATCCGCGAACTCAATTTACCGGTGAAAAATGTGCGCTCCGTTCTGGCGCGTGACCTTGAGATTGACGAATTTTACACCGTGCCGGCCTTTGGTCTGACGGAGTTAGTCGACACCACCTTTGACTGCCTGCCCGAAGCAGCCCATGCGGCTTTTCTCAACGCTCAGAAAGTCAATATTGAGCGTAAGCTGGAAGCGGCTAATAAGGCGGTTTTTCCCTTTGTCACGGCGGCTTTTGCCGGGGGCTTTAATCCCCTGCCCTTTGCCGATGCGGCCTTGCTCGTGCCTACCCAATTAGCCATGTTGGCCCGCCTGACCGTGATTTTTGGTATTCCCATCAATAAGTCGCTATTGACCGCGGTCATATCTGCAATCTTGGGTACTGGCAGCGCCACGATTCTGGGGCGCACCATCGTGGCTAACATCGTGAAGTTTATCCCGGGTGTGGGCACGGTCGCCGGTGGGACCATCGGCGGGACCACGGCAGCGCTGATTACGGCGGGCTTTGGTTTTGCCTATAATCAGGTGATGGCGGCGATTGCGCGCAAAGTCTTCTCCGGTGTGGCAGTTTCCGAAAATGAGATGATTGAGTTGATGAAGAAGGCTTTTGCCGAACAGATGAAGAAAGGCAAAGACCTCCTCAAGAAGGACAATAATTCTAGCTCATCGCCTGAGCCGTAAGCGAAACGGATTCTTTCCTACCATTAATAATCTCGTCAAGAATAAAGGCCGTTTTGAGCTTATAGTTCAGCTCAGGCTCGTCAAAATCGATGCCGCAGAGGTCCTCGATTTGCTGCTTTCGATAGCTAAAAGTATTGCGATGGATGTACAGCGCCTTTGAAGTCTTGCTGATATTAAAACCATTCTCGGTAAAAACCTTAAGGCTCTTATATAGGTCGGAGTCGTTCTTACGGTCCGCATTTTTCAAAATCACCAGCGCCGTGTGCAGAAAATAGCTCAGCTCCAGGTCTTTCGGCAGTTGAAAAACCATGTCATAGGTACAAAAATCCTCGTAACAATTGATGACGCGATCGTTATGCAGCTGCTTTGAAAAGAGCATCGCCTTGTTCGCTTGGTCGTAATATTTGGCAAAAGCCTCCGGATTAAAAAACGCATTGCTCATCCCGCATTTCAGCTTATGCTTCACAATCAGCTCGCGCAGCTTCGCATCGACATCTTTGGGGAAATGCGCATTGTCTTCCAGATGCACCAGATAGGTCACCAGGTCGCCCTGCACGACATAAGGCACGTTGTGTAAAACTTCCGCCACCAACGCCGGCAAGTCCTTTGCCAGGTAACGTTTGCCCAGCAAGGGATCCGGTTGTAAAAGCAATACCGCCATGCAGTTGGGAAAAGTCAGACCTGATGAAGCGATATGCTTTTTTGCATCCAGCAAAATATCCTGACGCATCAAATCCGCCAAGAGGGAACGATAAAGGTAGGGGTCTAAATCCTGACTTAAATCCACCTTTTTGACCACATTGGCACACATATGGCTGAGCATCGGAACGTAGTATTCCACCTTCGCTTCGTCTCCGTCGTTATCGCAGTTAACCAGAATATAGCCAACCGGAGCCTTTTCCGGGCCGATGGCGGCGATGAACAGTTTGCTCGCGGTGGTGATTTTTTTGGCGGGAATAAGCTCGGTAGCGTATTCCAGAAAGTGCTTGTCGAAGGCGTTGCGGACGTTGGTCAGGCTTTTTGCCGGCAAAACATGCGTCGACAAGGCCTCCCTCCAGGTCTCGTCAAAACTGTCCAGTTTCTGGGAGGCGGCTATTATTTTGCCATTCAGATCAATGGCCAAAAGCGCACAACCGCTCCTCTGCTGAATCTCTTTGAAGACATCCGCCAAATCACGCATCGAAACGATGGTGTTTGAAAGCGGATAATAAGGGAAAATGTTGCTGTTCTGCTTTTTCTTCAGCAGGCTCTTTACTTCGTCTACGAGCGTGGACAAATGTTTGTCGTCCGTCAGCATATAGTTCAACGCTATCTCCGACGCCATCTTCACGGCATCAATCGGTAGGATCGCGTTTTGCAATTGTGTCTTTTCTTCCGCACTGCTGAGGATTTTTTCCAAGTCCGCATTCTTGGCAAAATAATACAAGGTATCATCCTCAGTCGCCTCACTCAGCCTCTTAATCTGTTTAATATCGCTAATTCTGAAGTCTTCGTGCAAATTGGCGTCCAGCACGAGTTGCTTAAGCTTTAACACATTAATCAATTCAGAAAACAACATTTTTGTCCCCGTCCTTACATCATAGTCCAGCTCATTATTCTTGTGCACGTTGCACTTTGCTGTTTTTTCATTGGATGTTTAAATAAGTATCAGAGGCTCATAAGAAGATTATTCGGCAAGAATCATCTTATTGGTTGAGACATCGATTTGTAAAGGCACTTATGAGTCTCAGCATATTAATTTCTGATTATGTCCTAATTCATATGGAAATACTTCTTTGCCCAGGTTTACGCGATTAGCGCTTGTCTGTGTTTGTCGAATCATTACCTCAAATAGTTACCGAAGCCATGTCGATTTGGGGAATCAAGCTGCTTGTGGCAAATCAGTCACATTTTGGGTATTCGATTTGCTTGCGGCAAAATTTTCGATAATCCAATTTATGCTGAAATTTTTTGCTGAAATCCGAATGAATTGCGTGTTTTAGCGTAACTTTTTACGTTAATCCAATTTGTTACCGTGGGCTAACTTGGATTATCGAAAAATCTGTCCCTAAATAGAGCAAATCGTATAGATTTCAGACATACAAACTCGGGTCATCTTGGATTAACGCAATTTTTGTCGGTTCGTTGTCGGATTGTTAGCGTTGTCGCTGCTAACCCAAAGGCGACGGTTCAGATTCAGAGCGGAGTCGCAGCCTAACAAGCACTGCGACAGGATTCATAGCTCCTTTCGCTACTGCTTTTTTCATTTGAACAAACACCTAAGTCTGAATAATGGCTCTTGCACCGTCATTCTCTCGAAAACCTAGCATGCCTTCATCTAAATCAAGGCCAAGAAAAGAGGCCATCTACGATAACCCCTTCTCTTTCTTATTTACTTGAACCGACTTCGCATTGTAGCGAATCGGCCTAAGCGTTCGAATGGCTTAATCACGCTGGACTTTCGTCACCCGTTTTGCGCGGCTCGACCTAAAGAGCATGCTGAGAATTACACCGATAATAATCACAATAAACAGTGCAATCACCGTTGACAGCTCCAGGAATCCACCCACTTCCGGCGGGTTTTGATTGGGGAAAATTCCCTCAAAAATGGAAACCAGCGGCTGCGTGACCGAATAAATGGCATTGCTGAAGGCGTTGCCTTCGTTTGCCCCCAGGAGCTTAAATACCAGACGAATCAAAAGCAGGACTGAGATAATCCAGACAATGACGCTGATGATGCGGCCGATGACACTGGGTCCGGCCACCACTTCCGTATTTTGGTAAACCTCATCGGGCTGGCTGACCACCGGTCTTTCAACCACGGTTCTCTGTACGACAGGCTCCTGCACCACTTGTCTTTCAACGACCGGTTCCTCGACAACGGTTCTTCCGTCACGCGGGTCGTTTGTCACGACGTAGCGCTCATCGTTTCTCAAATTATCACTCATAGATGTTACCTCCTTAGTTGCCTCTCATGAAACGCAAACTCTATGTTGTTTTCATATCACTATTCTAGGCGAATCACGTAAAATTGTGACGTGCATCACTATTCGCAAGCTTAATTTCGTCTGTCGTGCACAATTGCTTACTTAGGTAAAAGCCTGTGCAACTTACACAAATATTCTCTTTTTACGTTACAAGAGGGGCTTTTTTCGGTAAAATTAGCTATACCAAACACATAGATACGACAACCATGATCGTACACACCAGAAGGAGGTCTATATGGCTGGATTAGATGACAAAATCAAAGGGAAAGCAAACGAACTTAAAGGCGAAGCCAAACAGAAAATCGGCGACCTGATTGATAACGATAAAATGGTCATCGATGGAAAAATGGACGAAGCCAAAGGCAAAGCACAACAGTTCAAAGGCGAAGTCGAAGACGCAGCTCATGATCTAAAAAAAGACCTAAAGAAAGAACAGAAAGACTTCGAAAAGAAGCTTGAGAAAGAGCAGAAAGAAGCCGAGCAGAATATGTACCTGACACAGGAAGACATGGACAAGGCTGACGGTTGCAGATAAGCTCATCATACAAATAGTTTCAGAGGCTGCGGGGTCATCCCGCAGTCTTTTTTTTGCCAAAAAGCAAGCGATAGTCTCATTGGAAGCATTCGGAAAGAAAGCGATTACACCCACATCAGGATCATTTGAAACAAGAGCGAAAAAAAAGAGAGGGTTGTCGTTTCTGACAACCCTCCGCTTTTGATGTGAACCCAATAATTAAGTTCTCTTGACTGCCTTGATGATAGCTAAGAGGACCACTGCGCCCAGTAATGCGACCAGGAATGAGTAGAGATTAAAACCGTCTACACCTGTTTTGCCAATAAATGACATAATCGCTCCACCAATAAGCGCACCGATAATCCCGACGATAATGTTCGCTACTGCGCCCATTGATGCGTCCGTCTTCATGATCATGCTGGCGACCCAGCCTGCCAATGCTCCGATGATTATCCAAGAAATAATTCCCATAGTTGCTACTCCTTTGTTGCTAGAATAATTAAATCATATCATATTTTTTTGCTTGTAAAGCCCTCAGAGCTTAAAAAAGCTAAGTCGTAAAATTTTTGTAAAACTCGCACAATGGCAGTGTCTATGGCAAAACCCTCTCAGACATTCCCCAAAACAACCTTAGGCAAATAATTTGCGGCGATTTTTTGCAGCTCTCGCATGACGTTCAATTCCGTCGGCTGCTTCGTGCGCATCTTATGTCGCGGGAAAAATCGTGTCAAATGCAGTACAATTTCGGGCTTAACGGAAGCCAGCCATTTCGCTTGTTCATCCATGTCTTCTGCCTGATCATTTAAGCCCGGCACGATGAGGCTGCACACCTCAACATGAGCGGTTTGACTGGCAGTTTTGATTGTAGCCTTGACCGTTTCGAGATCCCCACCCAAACTTTTGTAGCCTACGTCTGTAAACGATTTCAAATCGATGTTCCAGGCATCGGTCAATGGGACAAGTTTTTCTATCACAGCGGCACTGAAGTTGCCGTTTGTAACCAAGACCGTTTTCAGCCCCGCCTCCTTGGCCAGAGTAAAACACTCGGCAATGTATTCATAGCGTAGTAAGGGTTCATTGTAGGTAAACGCGATGCCGATGTTACGCTGTGATTGCAAAGCCAAGGCTTCCATCACAATATCTTGCGCTGTTAACAGAAGATTTTTTTGACTCTGCGCAGGGATTGGCGCGAAAGAGATATCCGCGTTCTGGCAAAAGGAACAGCGCATATTGCAGCCGTAACCCCCGACCGACAGGATCATTCTTCCCGGATAAAACGCCAGCAAGGGCTTCTTTTCGATGGGATCCAAAGCCAAGGCGCTACATACTTCCGGATGGAGCGCAACGACCTGCCCGGTCTGGGCTACACGGGCACGACAGAGCCCGACCTGAGCCTCCTGCAAATGACAATGATGGGGACACACAGGACAGACAGGCATATTCAGACCTCGGAACGCGGCGCTAAGCCTGGATAACGCAGGACTTCAAAGCGTTCGATATGGTAAGTCCCCTGTGGGTCAATCCCGGCTTTCAGACAGGCGATGCGCAGTTGCTCTGCCACGCTGTCCACTCCTTCCAATGCAGGCAAAAGCAAACCCCGTTTCCAGCCCCGGCTGACAATGACGCCATAACGCTGAGCATCCAGCTCACTCGTGTCCTGCACCGCTTCCGCCTCAGCTAAAACATCCACACTGTATTCCAGATAGGGCAATTCCTCAGCCTGCACCGGAGCAAAGCGAGGGTCTTCGGTGCCAGCGCTGACCGCGTTTTGCATAATTTCATCCACCACAGACGGGGTTGTTGAGCTGATGGTGCCGATACAGCCCCGTAGCTCGCCGTCCTTGTGTAAGGACACAAAGACACCGGCTTGTCGCCCGTTCGCTTCTCCCAAATTTTTGCGTTCTTCGGCGCTGAGTTCCGGGGCTGCGCCGTGGCGCACGAAAGCTTCCAGCGTACGCCTGGCTAAAGCGGGATAGGGGTGCTCGCTTTCATTATTTGCTTCTTTTGGTATAGGCACTACCTCCTGTGGCAAAAACGACGCCACCGCATAGCCGACACCGAAAGGGCCTTCATAGCTAAGTAAATCGGCCTGCCATTGCCCTTCGTTTAAGGCGCCGCTCAGTATCTCGAATGAACGTAGACCGCATTCGGCCGCGGCTTCGCAAAAGCTTTCGTCTAGCGCGAAAAAACGCTTTAAGTCTCCGCTTTGCAAAATCTCACAAACCGCTTCGTCGAATTGTGGACCTTCAGTCGCGAAACCGTAGGGGCCATCCTCTTTGAGCTTGTGTGAGAGATCGCCACTGGCGATGAAGACTGTTTTTTTACCGGTTTCTTGGCAGGTGGCTGCGATGGTTTTGCCATACTCAAAATGCGTCTGAGCATCAAAAGTGGAGAAAGACAAGCGCAAAACGGGAAAGGGCAGGCGTAGAACCGCGGTCTCGTTCCAGCTACTTGGCTGAGCTGCACGGGCAATGAAATACAAGGGCACCAGGCTGCCGTGGTCGGGACGCTCGGCCTGAACCTGAGCCTCTTGCGCTGTGATGAAATCCAGGCCTCGGGCCTGGCCATTGGCCAGTAGCCGCTCTGCGAAATCCTTATCCGGGCGATAGCGAATGCGCGGCGTCGCAGCTCCAAAACCGGCAAAACTATCCGCCACTTCACCTTCCCGCGTGTCAATAAAAAAACGCTCCCCAAAATAGGGAGCGTGCGGTGAAACAATAATCAGTAAGTCCGGCTGCAACTCGGCCACTTGACAGGCCACTTCGCGCATCGCATTCAGCGTCGCTGCAACCCGTTTCTCGTCGCCCCGGCCCACTTCGGGCACCAGCAAGGGCGGATGCGGTACGACAAAAGCTGCCTGAATGGCCATATTGAAACCCTCTTATCTCAGTTTGAACAGCTCGTCGATATCGTCGATGTCACTGTCTTCGATGTGCACAATCGCGCCAAGGTCCTTCGACTGAATAATGGACTTAGCGGTAAATTCTGCCACCTCCAGCCGGTCAAAGGCGTTCAGCAAGGAGTTACCCGTCACGATGATGCTATCGTTTTCGCTTATCAAGACCGGTGTGCGTTTGGTAAACATGGCAGCCGTCCCTTCGACATCCATGAAACTCTGGCCAAAAGGAATCTTCTTGATTTCCATCAGCGAGATGTAGCTTTCGGGTATTGTTTTCGGGTCGAAGATTTGATCCGTCACGGCAAAAGCCATAATGTTTTCCGGATGTGCAATCAAGACCGAGTTAATCTCGGGATGTGTTTTATAGATTTCGGCATGCAGATTCACGGAGCGCGAAGGACGTTTGCCCGCCTCACGGAAATTGTTTTTAATCAGCACCAAATCCTCAATATCCAAATAGTTGCGGTCCAAGCCATAGGGGGTGATGAGGAAACTGCCATCTGAGAGGCGCACCGAGTAAGTACCCTGCGTTGATGTGAAGAGGCGCTGGTCGTAAGAACGGTGAATCAGTTTAATCAGGTCGCGGCGTGCGGCGTTCTCTTCGCTGCTGTGATAAGCAGGAATGAATTCGTCTAAGGAGAGCTTGTCTTTCAAATCGGTTTGGCGAATCAGTTCGTCTGTCAGTTCGTTGATTTTGCCCAACTTATGCGCATTGATTTCGAGCAAGGCCGAAGTTTCCAAGGTTTCGAAAATCATGAAGGCCTGCCAGATGGTGGAGGCACCGATGCTGACCCCATGATTTTCCAGAAGCACGGTAGAGTAGCCTTTCTTAAACTCTTCACCGATATTGTCGCCAAGCGTCGACGATCCCGGCAGTCCATAGGTGGCGATGGAGATGTCGCCGCAGACGCTTCTGACGTTTGGAAAAAGGAAAACACTGGGCAGTTTTCTGGCGATACTGAAGGCGACCAGGCCGGGCGAATGCGCGTGTACCACGGCTTTTAAATCACTGCGCATTTTGTAAATATTGAGGTGGAAGGGGTACTCGATGGAGGGTTTGTGGCGTCCTTTGATGGTGCCGTCCGGTTCGATGCTCATAATGTCGTCACGGGTTAAGCTACCCTTGTCGATGCCGCTGGGTGTGATCCAAACCACGCCGTTTTCATCTTTGATGGAAAGGTTACCTCCGGATGTGGTCGTCATGCCACGGTAATAGATGCGGTTCATCATCAGAACCAACTGATCGGCGGGGTGCATCAAATCAAAACGCATAATTTTTCCTCCTCTTGAGCGCTTTCGCTCTGTGTCTCTATTATAGCGCACGGGATAGCCAAGATTTGTTTTGGCTAGGCGAAAATCTTGGCACCGACTCCGCTAACAATTCAGCTGAAGCAGAATAAGTCTGGCTCAAAAGCGTGTTAAAATGGGCACAACAAAGACACCTAACAAGCTTGCAAGAAAGTAACAAAGTACGGGGTATTGAGGTGCGTAAGATGAAGATGAATCTGGATTTGGCGCAACAACTGCTCAGCGCTTGTTTGGAAGCGGCTGCGGAGCGCGGGCACAAGATGGTGGTCGCGGTGGCCGATGAGCATGGCGATTTGCTGGCTTTTGCCAAAATGGATGGTGCGCTGCTTGTCTCAACGGAAATCGCCATCAACAAAGCTTTCACGGTTGTGGCGCTGCGTATGCCTACAGCACAATTCGGGGAGCTGGTACAGCCCGGCAGGGATTTGTTTGGTATGAATACCACCCACGCGGGTCGTTTGGTGACCCTGGGAGGTGGCTTGCCGCTGGTCCATAATGACCTCGTCATCGGTGGAATCGGCGTCAGTGGCGGCTCCGCGTTGGAGGATGCGGAAGTTGCAGAAGCTGCGGTGAATTATTTTGCCGCGATGCAAAGCTAGAGTCCTGCCCCACCCCCTAATCCACGAAATTAAGCAAAAATTAATTTTTTCTTTGCTTTGCCGTTTTATAAACATGGCAAGAAAGGAAGAATAGGTGTTTGACGTGGATTTTTTACAAGGCCTTTTTACTATCAGTGATTTCGTGGCAAAATTCAGCACGAGCATTCTTGCGCTTTCTTTTACTTATCAAATTCTACTGATTTTGCTCGGATTAAAACCCCTGCGGGGAAGCCAACGCATTTCCTGCGATACCCGGCTCACGCCGCTCAGCCGTTTTGCGATTGTCATCTCGGCGCGCAACGAGGAGGCTGTCATCGCGGGCCTTTTGGAGAGCCTTTTGGCCCAAAATTATCCCCGCGAGCGCTTCGACGTTTTTGTGATTGCCGATAATTGTACGGATCAGACTGCGGCGGTGGCGCGCAGCAAAGGCGCCATCGTCTACGAGCGTTATGATGACACAAAATGTACCAAAGGATTCGCGTTGGAATGGTTCTTCAATCGTTTTTTGCGCAAGTATGGCAAAAGCTACGATGCCTGTATCATCTTCGACGCCGACAATCTGGTAGATCCCGATTTTCTCGCGGTCATGGATCGTCAACGCCAGAACGGCCGCCGCCTCGCGGTCGGTTACAGGGATAGCAAGAACCCTTCAAGCTCAAGCATCTCCTCCTGCAACAGTATTTTCTGGCTCTACCAAACGCGCTTTCTCCACCAAGGACGAAGCAGAATCGGCCTACCTCTCACCTCCCTCAGCGGCACCGGTTTTATGTTTGACCTTTCCTTAATCCGTGAGAGCGGCTGGCACACAAGTACCCTGACCGAAGACACGGAGTTCACCATCCAAATGATTCTGCGCGGCGAACAGCCTGTCCTGGTCCGCGAGGCGCGCTTTTACGACGAGCAAACCTCCGATTGGCCGAGTATGCTGCGTCAGCGTTGGCGCTGGTCCGTCGGCACAACGCAAACCTTGCGCCTGATGCTTCCCTCTTTGCTTAGCGGTGTAGCAAAAGGCCAGTGGAAATGGCTCGACACAATTTGGTTTCTACTGCAAATTCCGGTTTTCGCGCTGGTCACTTTGCTTGGCTTGCTGCGTTTTTCCATTAATCTGCCCTATTTCGACGCGAACCTGCTCAGTCTGGCGGCAAAACTGGCTCCCAGTCTTTTGGCCTATCTTGTGATGCTGCTACTGGTTTGTCTGTTGCTCAAATTGGAAGGCAAGTCGCTCAAACGCTATCGCAAGGGGATTTTTACTTATCCGATCGTGGCCATGGTTTGGGGTGTGCTACAGCTGAGTGCTTTGTTTACGCGAACGACCGTCTGGAAACCGATTAAGCATTATAAAACCTCGCTCGAATAGGGCTGCTGGCTTGATAGAATCGTCGCTAAGCTTGGGCCGGCTGCAACTCCGCCCACATCCAATCCGTTGCACTCGGATTCTGGCGACTACGCTTACATCCGAATCGTCTCCCTCGGAATCTGGCGACTCCGCCCACATCCAAATCGTCGCCCTCGGGTTTCGGCGACTCCGCTTTATCCTATGAAATCTGGCAAACCTGGAAAATCAATTGAAAATGGACAAAAATTTCGGGGATGTGGTCATTTCAGTAATTTTAGGGTCTCTGCTCATGTCAAACAAACGATTTTGTGACACTTTTGACGACTGTGTGGTCTCAGCTCCCACATTCCTGTAAAAAGTGGGCTGAAAACAGCCTTTTAACTCGTTCAGAAGCCCTCTACCCGCGCTCCCAACCACATCCCCGTAAATATTGGCACCAAACCCACCGCCATCCACGTCGCCACCACCAGACACGACGGCGCCACCTGACGCGACGACTCCACAAGTCAACCCCAGCCTCAAAAGCTACTCCGAAATTGCGCTGAAATCCCCCCCTTGCATGCCCGCAAGAGTGCTACAATAGGTGCCATACAGCTTTTTCACCGTCGGGAGGTTCACTATGTGGTATCTTTGGTCGCTCATCGCCATCGCCGTGTCACTCTTGTCATTTGCTGTGGCGGCATATTTCTATCAGTACGTTAAAAACATGAAAACAGCGGAAGGCAGCATTTCGCATTGGGGCAAACTCATTCGCGCAGGCGCTTTTTCATTTCTGCGGACGGAATATAAAATACTGGCAAAATTCATCGCTGTGGTTGCGGTATTAATATTCCTTTTCTTCCCACCCATCTGGCAAAGCCAGGACATCCTGCACAATGTGCTGATGGCCGTCGTTTACATCTCTGGCGCCGTGCTCTCCGGCTTGGCCGGCATCTTGGGCATGAGCATCGCCACCATCGCCAACGTCAAGGCCGCTTCAGCAGCTAAGGAAGGCCTCTCAAAATCCTATATGGCAGGTTTCCGTGGCGGTGCGGTCATGGGTATGGCCGTTGTGGGTACAGGTTTGTTCGGTGCTGCTTTGCTCTATCTGCTCTTTCCGGATAAGCCGGATATCATCTTGACTTTTAGTTTCGGTGCCAGCTCACTTGCGCTTTTTGCCAAAGCGGGTGGTGGTATCTTTACCAAGACCGCTGACATCGCTGCGGACCTCACCGGTAAAGTGGAATTGGGCATCCCCGAAGATGATCCCCGCAACCCTGCGGTCATCGCCGATAACGTCGGTGACAATGTCGGTGATGTCGCGGGCATGGGCGCTGACCTCTTCGACTCCAATATTGCTTCAATAGCGGCAGCCATTATCCTCGCCTATCCTCTCAAACAAATCGACTTTGTATTCTGTCTCGGCGCTTTGGGTCTACTCTCCTCGATTATAGGTGTGCTCACCTCAAGCGTTAAGGAAGGCCATCATCCCGGTAAAGCCCTGAACCGCGGCACCTATCTGACCACTGCTGTGTTCTTCGTGCTGACCCTAATTGCCACCTTACTCTTCAATTTCGAAATACGTCTCTGGGGCGCGGCTATGGTCGGTCTCGCAGCCGGTACCATTATTGGTTTCACCTCGGAGCTCTTCACTTCGGACGAAGGCAAGCCCGTCATACATGTGGCAAAAGCCAGCCAAAGCGGCCCGGCCTTCACCATCATCTCCGGCTTCTCCTACGGCCTGCTCTCCGTCTTCCCCGCCCTCATCGGCATCGGCGCAGCAGCCCTTGCATCCTACATGCTCACCGCCCCGCTCGGCCCGGGTTACGCCCTCTACGGCATCGCGCTCTCTGCGGTCGGTATGCTTTCCATTGTCGGTATGATCACCTCCAACGACGCCTATGGTCCCATCGTGGACAATGCCCGCGGCTTGGCCGAAATGGGCAATCTCGGCGATGACGTTCTGGAAATCACCGACCAACTCGACTCGGCGGGCAACACCGCCAAAGCCATCACCAAAGGCTTCTCCATCGGTGCGGCCGGTCTGACGGTCATCGCACTGCTCGCGGCTTACCAGGAAATCCTGGCTGGGCTTGGGAAAAACTCGGATTTTGCCATTCTTGATCCACTGGTCTTCTTCGGTATGATCATCGGTGTCGCTGTCCCCGCCGTCTTCTCCGCCATGTTGATGATGGGTGTGGACCGCAACGCCACCCGTATGGTTTCGGAAATTCATCGTCAGTTTGATGAGATTCCCGGCTTGAAAGAAGGCAAAGAAGGGGTTTCACCTGATTACAACCGTTGTATCGACATCGCCACGCTCGGTGCTTTGAAAGAACTCTTACCCGCAGGTGTCATGGCCATCGTCGCAACTTTGGCCGTGGGCTTTATCGGTGGTGTTCAGGCCATCGGCGGTTTCCTGGCAGGAAACATCATGAGCGGTATACTTCTGGCCCTGCTCATGTCCAACTCCGGTGGTATGTGGGACAATGCGAAAAAGTACATCGAATCCGGCCACTTTGGCGGTAAAGGTTCAGATGCGCACAAGGCCGGTGTAATCGGCGATACGGTCGGCGATCCCTTTAAAGACACAGCCGGACCTTCAATCAACACCCAGATTACGGTTGTTTCATTGGTTTCATCCATGTGCGCCGGGCTTTTCGCCATGTTCTCACTGCTGGGCTGATTTCATTTAACAGTTGATTATTATTTTAAAGAGCGGTGGTATGGTCAAGTGCCGCCGCTCTTTTATTGAATCGTCGCGCAAACTTGGGCTGGATGCGACTCCGCTTTAGTTCGATTCGTCGTATCGCCTGGATGGTTGCGACTCCGCTTGAGTTCGATTACAATCCGGCAAAAATTGCGGCTGTGTGGGATTTTTTCTCATCTTGCGGGTCAGCACTCGCTGATAGGCGGGTTTTTCGGTCAAAAATGACAGCTGTGCGGCAAAGCATTAGAAAGTTCTAATGCACGCCCGCAATTATTGACTAAAAACAGCCGTTCCGGCGCGCAAAACCACGGCAATATTAGAGTTCGCTAATGCACAGCCGAAATTTTTGCCAGAAAAAAGCTCCGAAAACAGCTCAGAAGAATCCTCCGAAAACAACTCAGAAAACACCTCAGAAAACCGCCTGTGCAAATCAACGCTCAGCTCAACTCGCCTGAATCTCCTCCACAAGAGCCACACAAGCCAAGGTGCGTTCCGGCGTCATGACGGGTGAGCTATACAACCCCGCAGCAATGCACTCATAGACATGGTCGACTTCATAAACCATTTCAAATTCAACCGGAAACTCGATGCGCTCTGTCTCTCCACTCGGCCAGTGCCTTATCGTCAGCTCACGCGCCTTCCAGTGATGAGGAATATCCACTTGGGCAGTGGCAAAATAAAAACGCGACACATTTTCGGCCGGTGTCCGCGTACTGACACTGGCCTGCGCCAAAACCTCCCCCGGATACTGCATCTGAAAAAGTACCTCGTCCACCATCCCCCGCTCGTCGCGATGGATGAGGTAATCCGTGCGCTCTGCTTGCCCGTCGAGTAAAAAGGACAGGAGTTCCAGACTATACGAAGCCGAAGGAATCAAAGCCCCGCCTTGATCCGGTTCGCTCATCCAGTGTCCCTGCGGCAGACGCCCGTGGAACTGAGACTCTAGGCTGATACGATTCAGGCGGCCAAAACGCCCATCCGCAATCGCATCCTTTATGAAGAGACTGCTGGGCAAAAAGACGGATTTCTGTGCTTCCATAAGAAAGAGGTGGCGGTCATTTGCCAGGGCAAAAAGCTCCTCCGCCTCCGCCGCATGTAAGACGAAAGGTTTTTCGCAGAGAACATGTTTGCCATGCATCAAAGCGGATTTAGTTGCAGTGTAATGCATCACATTGGGTAAAGCGATATAGGCGATATCCACATCCGGATCCTTAAACATGTCTGCTTCGCTCGCATAGGCTTTAGGGATGCCAAAGCGTTCTGCATGAGCCTGCGCCTTATCCAGACTGCGTGAGGAAATCGCCACCACTTCGGAATGCGAAGTCGCTTGAATTGCACCGATCATCCGCGCGGTGATTTCTGCGGTACTGACGATGCCATAACGTAGTTTTTTCATATGCTTCTTTCTGCTCGCCCAACAGTTCAGCGGAGGTGAAACTCAGCAAGAATCGGTTTTCTCTATTTCATACTTTTGAAAAAACCAATGAACGAAAAGCGCAAGCATCTCCTAATTTTTTCAATATTCAAAGTGGCTTTAATAAACTTCTAAAGCACTGACTCCCTATCAATTGTACACGCTGGACTCGCTTTAATGCTCATAGGTTGAACAAGATCGCAAGTTCTTCCCATTAGTGATGCCTATCACAGCGGGATGCTGGGTTTTGCCACATAATAAATAATTATCGATTATCATAAAAGGAGCAGGTGTGCCCATGTCCTATACCGCAACAAGTGATTATTTACGTATGAAGGAAGCCAACTGCAAGAACTGCTATAAGTGCATTCGCAGCTGCCCGGTGAAGTCGATTGCTTTCGATGGGAAGCAGGCGCAGATTTTGCCGGAAGACTGCATTCTGTGTGGGAAATGTTTTGTCGTGTGTCCGCAGAAGGCAAAAGACACGCGAGACGACGTGCCGCTTGCTAAAGCGCTCTTGGCAGGTTCTGAGCCGGTTTTTGTGAGTCTTGCTCCTTCGTTCATCGCCAATCAGCCGAAAGTCACTTTCAAGGGGATCAGTTATGCTTTGCAGCAGCTGGGTTTTGCCGGTGTGGAGGAGACGGCGGTGGGGGCGACGCAGATTCAGGCGGAATACGAACGACTGCTGGAAGAGACGACTGAAAAAGCGGTTTACATTTCGACCTGCTGCCATACGGTCAACGTGCTGGTGGAGAAGTATTTTCCGGAGCTGACGGGACATCTGGCGCCTTTTCTCTCACCCATGCAGACGCATGCGCTGCAGATCAAAGCCGCCTATCCCCAAGCGAAAGTCGTATTCATCGGTCCCTGTATTTCGAAGAAGGAAGAAGCCGATTACTATCCGGATATCGTGGATTGCGTGCTCACTTTTGAAGAGTTGGCGCAGTGGTTGCAGGAGGAAAAGATTCCGATTCCTGAGGAGCAGGACGATGCGGCGGAGGGCAAGGCGCGTCTCTTTCCGATTCCCGGCGGTATCCTGAAATCGATGGACTGCGAAGCCCAAGGCTACACCTATTTGGCGATAGATGGTGTGGATGAATGCATTAAGGCTTTGCAGGAAATACAAAGAGGGGACTTGCAGGGCTGCTTTATCGAGATGTCGGCCTGTGTGGGGAGTTGTGTGGGTGGTCCGTCGATGAACCGGCTTTGTACGACGCCTTTGGCGGCGCGGCAGGCGGTGGAGCATTTTGCCGGCAAAAGTCACCTCGCCATCGCTGAACTGGCGCCTGAGCAAGTGCGTAAATCATTTTCACAACGGCGCCCGGATCCCGAGCCTGTCGACGAACAAACCATCACCGAGATTCTAAAGAAAATGGGCAAGCTGAAACCTGAAGACGAGCTCAACTGCAGCAGCTGCGGTTATGACAGCTGTCGCGGTAAAGCCAAGGCGGTCGCACGGGGTAAGGCCGATTTGTCGATGTGTTTGCCCTTTTTAAAAGAGCGTGCCGAAAAGCTCTCACTCCATTTGATGGATTCCTCTCCCAACGGTCTCCTGCTGCTCAATGAACACTTGGAAATTCAGGAACTGAATCGAACGTTCCTGCATCTTTTTCATCTCACGAAACAGGAGGACTACATCGGTCAACATATCGTCAAGCTGCTGGATCCGACCCCTTTCTACGACATGTTGGAAAGCGGCGAAGTTTTTCTGGAGCAGCGGGTCACTTTTCCGGAAATAGAGCTCACCGCCATCCAAACCATGGTCTATGATCCTGATTTCCATGTTTTTCTGGCTTTGTTTCGCGACATTTCGCAGGATGTGGCCATCGAACGAGAAAAGCTGGACACCGGTTTGCGTACCATTGCCTTAGCGGATAAGGTCATCCAAAAGCAGATGCGGACCGTCCAGGAAATTGCTTTGCTATTGGGCGAGACGACTGCTGAAACCAAAACCGTCTTAAGCCAAATCAAGGATGTCGTTAGTCATGAGTAAACGGCGTTGCGAAATGGCGTACTACCGTCTCAATAAAAAAGGCGAAGAACTCTGCGGTGATCACGTCGAAATGGTCCAAGAGCAGGAGAAGCTGCAAATTCTAGTACACGCAGATGGCTTGGGCAGCGGCGTAAAAGCCAATATTCTTTCCACGCTGACGGCGAAAATGTTGGCTACCATGGTCAGCCAAAATCTCAGTCTGGACGAAGCCGTAGACACAGTGACAGGTAGTTTGCCCATCGATAAAAACCTCAAAATCGCTTACTCCACTTTTACGGTTTTTCGCGTCGTTGATTTAGAGTACGTCGAAATCAGCAGGTTCGACAGCCCAAAAGTGTTGATGCTGCGCAACGGGCGGCAAGTCCCGTTCAAAGAGATTACGCGTCAGATGAATGGCAAAACGGTCTACCAATCGCGTGTTCACCTCCAGGAAAATGACTGTTTCCTCGCCTTCAGCGATGGCGTCATTCAGGCGGGCCCCGGTTCCGAACTGAACAATGATTGGCTTTGGTCCGATGTCGCTGCTTATATGGAAGAAATCTACGACCCCGCTTTAAGTGGCCGTACGCTCGCAGCATTGCTCATCGATCGCTGCCGTCAACTTTACGGCGGGGCGATGGCCGATGATACCACTGTGGCTACACTGAGTATTCGCTCCAAGTCTACGATTAACGTACTATACGGACCGCCGCTCTCTCCCGACGATGACGCGGCGGTGGTGGAGGGTTTCATGGCCAGGCAGGGTCAACATCTGGTCTGCGGAGGGACCACAGCCCATGTGGTGGCGCGTTGCTTAGATACAGAGGTCATACCATGGGAATACGATGAACGGGCTAAGCTCCCTCCTATCTCCACCATCAAAGGGATAGACCTGGTAACGGAGGGCGCACTGACTATCCATGCCTGTAGGCTCTATGTGGAAAACGCATTGCAAGATAACAGGCTCTTTTTCGATTGGGGCTTCGCTGCGGACGGTGCTTCGCAACTCGCGCGCCTGCTTATCGAAGAGGCAACAGACCTACATTTTACGATCGGTCGTGCCATCAATGTCGAACATAGCCAGCTCGATGCCAGCTTGCATTTTAATGCAAAAATACAGGAACTACAGCTTCTTTGTGATAGCCTGCGACGTTTGGGCAAAAGAGTGGAGATTGAATACGTCTGATCATTCCTTGGACGTATTTGAAAGAGCAGATGTGCGCTTTGTCTACATCTGAAGACTTACAGATGGATGCTGTGACGGTCAGGGGCTGTCGGGGAGACTTTTGCCATTGATGATCTTTATTTAACGATATTATTTTCTCAATAGAGACCTGCGTCACAGTATTCTCCTCAAGCACTTGATAATATTATATCTAAATCATGGTAAGACTTTACGGAGGTTCTATGTGTTCTCAAAATGACTCACTACAAGCACTAAAAGATTATCTGGCGCAATCGGATTTGCAAGAATCCTCGCTCATTGAGATTCTGCATTTCACCCAGGCACATTACGGCTATATCCCGGACGAAGCGCAAATCCTTATCGCGCAACATTTGCATATCTCTCCGGCAAAAATCTACGGGGTGGTGACCTTCTATTCATTTTTCACGCAAAACCCGAAGGGCGAGAATCAAATCAGCATTTGCCTCGGTACCGCCTGTTATGTCAAAGGGGCACAGCAAGTATTAGCTGAGTTTGAAAAGCAACTCGGTATTGTATCGGGCGAAACGACCAAGGACGGTTTTTTCAGCATCAATCCCACGCGTTGTTTGGGGGACTGCAGTCAGGCTCCGGTCGTGATGATTAACGAAGATGTCTACCCCAAGGTTGAACCCAGTGATGTGGAAAGCATCCTGAAAAAATACCGTAAGGACCATAAAACAGCGGAGGTGGTCGCGTGAATTTCCAAGAATTACGTGCTCTAAAAGAGACAGCGCTCAAACAATTGGATGCCCGATTAGCCGGGATTCAAGAGATAGAAAAAGCCCCGGATGGGTATCGCTTGTGTGGTGGAGTTTACGACAAACAAGTCCGCATCGCCATGCACAACTGCGAAATTATTGATCCGGACAAAATTGAAGAATACATCGCAGTGGACGGCTACAAGGCTTTGGCTGACTTGTTGGAAAATGATGTAGAGCCCGCGACAGTTGTAGACGAGATGAAGCGTGCCAATCTGCGCGGCCGTGGCGGTGCCGGGTTCTCAGCCGGTCGCAAATGGGCGGAAGCACTTTCTCATGACGCCCCACATAAATACGTAGTTTGCAATGCCGACGAGGGTGACCCCGGGGCTTACATGGACCGCCACCTGCTGGAATCTGACCCGCACGCCATTCTGGAAGGCATGGCCATCGCTGCTTATGCCATTAAAGCCGACAAAGGCTATATCTATGTGCGAGCCGAATATCCAATTGCGGTACGTAGACTGCGTGCAGCCATTGCTCAAGCGAAAGAACGTCAACTCTTAGGTAAAAACATCCTCGGTTCTTCCTTCTCCTTCGATATCGAACTGAGATTGGGGGCCGGTGCCTTTGTCTGTGGCGAAGGTACAGCGATGATTGAGTCCATCGAAGGTCGCAGAGGCATGCCGCGCTTTAAAAAGTATCGCACCGCCCACAAAGGCCTTTTCTCTATGCCGACCATTGTCAACAACGTGGAAACCCTGGCCAATGTCCACTGGATTATGTTGAATGGTGTGGACTGGTTCCGCAGTATTGGTACCGAAAAATCACCCGGGACGAAGGTTTTTGCCCTGGTGGGTAAAGTGGCCAAACCCGGCCTCATTGAAGTCCCAATGGGTACGACCCTGCGCGAGATTATCTTCGACATCGGTGGAGGTATCAAAGACAATAAGAAATTTAAAGCGGTACAGACAGGTGGTCCTTCCGGTGGCTGCATCCCCGAAAAAAACCTGGACAGTCCCTGCGATTTCGATGAACTGGTCAAAATCGGCTCCATCATGGGATCCGGCGGTATGGTCATCATGGACGAAGACGACTGCATGGTAGATATTGCACGCTTCTTCATGGAATTCACCGTGGAAGAATCCTGCGGTAAATGTACGCCCTGCCGCATCGGCACCAAGCGTATTCTGGAGATGTTAGAGAAAATTATTAACGGTGACGGCCGCGAGAGGGATTTACAATACCTCAAGGAACTCTCACTCATTGTGCGCAATACCTCACTATGCGGCCTGGGCCAAAGTGCCCCCAACCCTGTCCTCTCCACCCTGGAATTCTTTGAGAATGAGTATCTCTCTCATGTCTTAACTAAAAAATGCCCGGCCGGTGCCTGTAAAGCCCTGAAGCACTTTGAAATTGAAAGCAGCTGTATCGGTTGCGGTATCTGTAAACGCAATTGTCCTACGGATTGCATCAGTGGCAAAACAAAAGAACTGCACGTCATCGACCAAGAGCACTGTGTCAAATGCGGCACCTGCGCCGGAAAATGTCCGGTCCACGCCATCAGCGTCAGCTAAAGTAAGCGAAAAGAGGAGATTTCACCCATATGATTAACCTTACCATCAACGATATTCCCATTCAGGTCGAGGAAGGCACCACCCTCTTGGAAGCCGCTCGACAGCTGAACATCATCATTCCTACCCTCTGTCATCTCGATTTGCATGACGTCAAAATGGTCAACGAGAGTTCATCCTGCCGCGTCTGTGTCGTCGAAGAAGTGGGTTGGGACAAAATGCTCACTGCCTGCTCCACACCCTGTAAAAACGGCATGAACATTCGCACCGACTCCGTCAAAGTCATTAAATCCAGGCGTATGATGATCGAGCTACTCCTTTCCAATCACCCTACAGACTGCCTGGTCTGTCCCAAAAACGGCGATTGCGAACTGCAGGACTTGGCCGCTGATGCGGGCATCAAAAAAATCCGCTATCCCGGCGCACGCACCGTCACCAAGACCGACGCCAGCTCGAAATCGATAGTGCGCAACATGTCGAAATGCATACTCTGCAAGCGCTGTGAAACCATGTGCAACAAGGTTCAAACCGTCGGGACTTTGACTGATGTCGGTCGCGGCTTCGACACGGTCATCGGTACGGTCTTTGATCGGCCGATGCACGAAACCAACTGCACCTTCTGCGGCCAGTGTGTCGCGGTTTGCCCCACCGCAGCACTCACGGAAATCAACAACGAAGACTTGGTCTGGGATGCACTCAGCTCAGATAAAACCGTCATCGTCCAAACCGCCCCGGCTGTTCGTGTCGCCCTTGGCGAAACCTTCGGCATGCCCGCCGGTACGGATGTCACCGGCAAAATGGTCACCGCGCTTCGCGCTATGGGCTTCGACAAAGTCTACGACACGGATTTTGCCGCTGACGTCACCATCATGGAAGAAGCCGCCGAACTGGTGCACCGCCTGAAAAACAACGGACGCCTCCCCATCCTCACCTCCTGCTGCCCCAGTTGGGTCAAGTTCATTGAACACAACTTTGGCGACATGCTGGACATCCCCTCCACCTGCAAATCCCCCCACGAGATGTTTGGCTCCTTGGCCAAAACCTATCTCGCCGAGAAAATGGGCATCAAGCCGGAGGACATGATCGTCGTTTCCGTCATGCCCTGTGTGGCAAAAAAATACGAGTCCGCCCGCCCCGAACTTGCCCAAGAGGACGGCATCAGCGACGTAGACATCGTCATCACCACACGCGAACTCGGTCACATGCTCAAGGATCTATCCCTGGATTTCCCTCATCTACCCGATTCACAGTTTGACCAACTCATGGGTCAATCGTCCGGTGCGGGACTTATCTTCGGCAGCAGCGGTGGTGTCATCGAGGCGGCTCTGCGCACGGCCTACGAGTGGATGACCGGTGAAGAGTTAAAGGAATTAGATTTCACGGCTTTGCGTGGTCTGCAAGGCATCAAAGAAGCCAGCGTCACAATTGGTGAGCGCGAATTGAAAATCGCCTGTGTCAGCGGTTTGGGTAATGCGCGTGCGCTACTTAATCGTATCCGCAAAGGTGAAGCCCATTACGATGCGCTGGAAATCATGGCCTGTCCCGGTGGCTGTATCGCGGGTGGGGGCCAGCCCTACGCCCATGGTCAAATCGAAGTCATCCAAAAGCGCATGAACGCCATCTACAGCGGTGACCGCAAGAAAAAGATACGCCAATCCCATAAGAATCCCGAGGTTCAGAAAATCTACGACGAGTTCCTTGGTGAGCCCTATGGTGAAAAAGCGCATCAGTATCTGCACACCAGCTACACGCTGAGAAAGAAATACTAAGCATGATTTGGAGTTAAATTGGACAAAAAAATACTGAGCGTGATTGTGAATTAAATTGGACAAAAATTGACCGCCGCCTTTGCTGGCACATGCAAAGGGGCGGTCTTTTATATTCTGTTTAATCCGTCGCCGCTCAGCTGCGCAAGCTGCTACCGCGACACCGATAACAAAAAAGCCGCCGTGCTCATCCTATTTAAGGACAAACACGGCGACTCCTATGTCAGCTAGTCTGAATAGTGTTCAGTTAGCCTGAGTAACGTTACAGTTGGTCTGTGTAGCGTTTCAGTCTGTCTGTGCAGCGCGTCAGCGCCGGTGCTTACTCTGTGTCTTTTTTACGGCTTCTGCCGGGTTTTTTCTCAGCAGGTCCCGCTGTGGATTTGGCAGTGCCCGCTTTCGATTGGGTAGGCGTGGCTTTCTTCGCCTTGGCTTTCGCCTTTGTGGCGGCGGCTTTTGCCAGCTTTTTCTTGATGACAATCTCGCCTTCGTGCTCGTGGACTACCGCGGTGTCTCCCTCAGCGATGATGCCGTCAAGCAGGGCTTCCGAGAACTTGTCTTCGATAGAAGACTGAATCTCGCGGCGCAGCGGTCTGGCACCGTATGCCGGGTCGTAGCCACGTTGGGCCAAGAGCTTCAGGGCTTCGTCGGTCACTTCGAGGGTGATGCCGAGGTCGGCGATTCTTTTGCCCACTTGAGCCACCATGATCGAAGCAATCTTCAGCACCGAAGCGCGATCCAGCATGTGGAAGAAGATGATCTCGTCAACACGGTTAAGAAACTCAGGGTTAAAGGCTTTCTTAAGCTCGTCCATGACCAGCTTTTTGGCCTCTTCGTAGTCCTTGCCACCGTAGAGCTCGCGATAGATGTCTTGGCCGTGCTCATCTTTTTCACTATGGGCAAAACCAATCTTGCGACCTCCCTGGTTGCTGAGCATGCGCGCTCCGACGTTGGAGGTCATGATCAGGATGGTGTTGCGGAAGTCCACCGTACGGCCTTGACCGTCGGTCAGACGCCCGTCTTCCATGATCTGCAGGAGGGCGTTGAAGACATCCGGATGGGCCTTTTCAATCTCGTCAAAGAGAATGACCGAGTATGGTTTACGGCGCACTTTTTCGGTGAGCTGTCCGCCTTCATCGTAGCCGACATAACCCGGGGGCGAACCAATCAGCTTTGAAACGTCAAACTTCTCCATGTACTCTGACATGTCCAGACGGATCAGGGCATTTTCATCGCCGAACATGACTTCAGCCAGGGCTTTGGCCAGCTCGGTTTTACCTACACCCGTGGTACCGAGGAAGATGAAAGAACCGGTCGGACGTTTGGGATTTTTCAAGCCCAGACGGCCTCTGCGGATGGCTTTGGCGACTGCGGTCACTGCGGCGTTTTGGCCGACTACACGTTTGTGCAGCTCATTCTCCAGATTTTTCAGGCGCTCGGCATCGGATTCGGTGATCTTTTGCACCGGTATACCCGTCCATGACGAGACGATGTCGGCGACATTTTCTTCACTGAGCACCAAGGCTCTGCTTTCCAGCTCGCGTTTGTGCTCGGTTTCAGCAGCGGTTTTCTCGTCCATCAGCTGTTGTTCCTGACTACGCAGTTTTGCGGCTTCCTCAAAATTCTCGGTTTCAGCGGCTTTGACTTTCTCCAAGCGGACCTTCTCCAGACTCGCTTCGATTTCCAGCACTTTGCTCGATTCGGGCACGGCATGTATGCGCAGTTTGGAGCAACCTTCGTCAATTAAGTCGATGGCTTTGTCGGGCAAAAACCGATCTGTAATATAGCGCACGGACAAATCCACGGCAGCACTGATCGCTTCGTCGGAGATGCTCACTTTGTGGTGGGCTTCATACTTGTCGCGCAAACCAAAGAGGATCTGTTCACACTCTTCAGGTGTCGGTTCCCCGACCGTGACAGGTTGGAAGCGGCGCTCAAAGGCGGCGTCTTTCTCGATATGTTTGCGGTATTCGTCAAGGGTGGTCGCACCGATGATCTGCAATTCGCCCTTCGTCAGCATGGGTTTCAAAATATTGGCTGCATCCATCGCCCCTTCCGAAGCACCGGCACCGATGACGGTGTGCAGTTCGTCAATGAAGAGAATGATGTTTCCGGCTGCGGCGGCTTCGGTGAGCACCTTTTTCAAGCGTTCTTCGAATTCACCGCGGTATTTGGCGCCGGCCAGCATGCCGCCCATGTCGACGGAGTAAATCTGTTTGCCGCTCAGCAACTCGGGCACTTCGGGGCCGACCACTTTTTGGGCCAGGCCTTCCGCGATGGCGGTTTTACCGACACCGGGTTCGCCGATCAGCACCGGATTGTTTTTGGTACGGCGGGCCAAGATCTGCATGACACGCATAATCTCGTTTTCACGGCCGATGATGGGGTCGAATTTGTTGTCTTTTGCCATAGCGGTGAGGTTGGTGCCGTACTTATCCAAGGTGGGGTGCTTGGTGTCACCACGTGCTGCACCGCTCGGGCTGCCTGCACCGGGCATGGCGCCGCCAAAGCTTTCGGAGGCACTGCTCATCGCTTCTTCCGAAACATCGTCCGGCGCTTCTTCGCTGTTTTCCACGGCAGCCCGCAAGGCGGTGAATAGCTCGTCGGGCATGGCGCCCAGTTTTATCAGGATGTTCAGGCCGACGTTGTCGCCTTCCTGCAAAAGGCCCATCAGTACATGCTCGGGTTCGATTTGTTGGCGACCCATACGTGCAACGATGTGGGCGCCCAATTCGATAATTCTTTTACTGCGCGGTGTGACCAGACGCATCATCTTGGTGAAATCGATCTCGTCAGGCAACTCGGCGGACTTGTCCGAACCACCGGCATTCGCTTCCAGGACGGAGAAAAACTTATCGTAGTCCACGCCGCGCGCGGCCAAAATCTCGGCTGCGGCCCCTTCTTCTTTGATAATGCCGGCAACCAGTTCTTCGCTGCCGATGTAGTTGATGCCGAGTTTACGGCTGCACATGTATGCTTCATATAAAGCCTGTGCTGTTCTTCGTGAAATTTTTATATTCATAGCGTATTTCCTTTCATTGCTGCTTATTCTTGCGCCTGTTTGGTTTCGGCGTTCAGTTTGTTTCGTATGTGAGTGGCACGCAGCTCGTCTCGCTGCTCCGCGGGCAAGGTCTGTCCCGCACTGCGCTGTACCTGCGCTCTACCGCTTTCGCTCATCAGCGCCGTCACATCTTCAAGGCTCAAATCCGGAAAAAATCCCAGTTCAACACCCCAACGTAAATCGGACAGCAGCCGTTCCGCTTCATCCTGTGAGAGGATGCGGGCACCGGATAAAATCGCTTTACTTCTGTAGAGGCGATCTTCCAGCATCAGCTTCTTGTGTGTGAGCAGCTCTTTGCGGGCGTTTTGTTCCAGCGCAATGGTTTGCTCCGTTGCTTTTTCAGGTCGGCAATTAAGTCTGCTTCACTCAAACCCAGCGTAATTTGGTTAGAGATTTGATAGAGGCAAAAGCTGCCCTTACTCCCCTCGCCCATTGCTCCGCGCACAGTCATACCGAGTTGACCTAACTGCACCTGCAGATTCTTGATTTGATTCAACTCGCTCAGTGCCGGGAGGTGCATCATCACCGAAGCCCTCAGGCCTGTGCCCGTATTGGTAGGGCAGGCGGTCAAAAAGCCCAGGCGCTCACAGTAGGCAATCGGCAGTTGCTCCTCCAAGAGTATCGCGGCCTGCACCGCTTCCTGATAAGCCGAGTCCAAATCAAAACCCGCGCTCATCGCCTGGATGCGAATGTGGTCTTCCTCACCCAACATGATGGAGACCGCTTCATCCTTACGAATCAGAACTTCGACCGGATGGGCTGCATTCAGCAGTGCAGGGCTAATCAGCCTTTTCTCCACCAAAAGCTCCTGTTCAACCGCCGACAGCGTCGAAAGGTCGACATCCAGATAGAGTTTTTCCATTTGAGCATTGCTATTGAAGAAAGCTTCCTTGATGCGCTCGTTGAGTTTGCGTTGGTCCTGCAAGCTCAGTTTGTTCGGAAAGGCCGCGTCTTTGATGTTGCGGGCCAGACGAATACGTGAGGATACGACGACATCGGACTGCGGTCCGCAGCTTTCATACCAGTGTTTTTGACTCACGCTTCATCCTCCTTTTGCTCTGTTTCTGCCTCTTTTAGGACTTTTATCTGATCACGCAGTCGGGCTGCGGCCTCATAGTCTTCTTTAGCAACTGCTGCTTTTTGTTCTTGCAAAAGCCGCTCAATCTGTTCTTCTCGACTCAGTGTCTCTGCAGCTTGTACATCCTCCGCGACTGGGCTTTCTTCAAGCTTTTGCTCTTTGACATCGCTCAACTCTTTAACCTGCGCCTCATTGGCAGCAGCTACGCCCAACTTGCGGCCGACGTGATTTTGTCCCGCCTGCACACGCTTGAAAATTGAAGCGAGACGCGGCTCAAAATTGCTGTAACAGCTCGGGCAACCGAAAAGCGCCGTTTTTTGGAACTCATTAAAAGTCGTCCCACAGCTCGGGCAGGCTTCTGTCAGCCCTTGTTTTGCGCTCGACTGCGCATTGATACCGAAGAAATTCTGGGCCAAACTTCCGCCCAGTGCGCCACCCCCGAAAAATTGTTCAAACAGGCTCCCTTCCGAGCCTATGCCCATCAGGGCTGCGCATTGCGGACAAAGATCCGCTTTTCTTACCGTGCCGTTTATATTGTTTTCCAAGTGGACACTCGCTTTGTTTATATTGCATCGATCACATAGCATGATGCATCACCTCTTTATATATAGATTAAAAGTCAGCCACGCTGCTTTATGGCAAAAGCCTCAACAGCCACCCACCGGCTACATGGAGTGCTGCAAAATCATCTGTTTCAGAATCTGCATGCGCACCTTGTCCTTAATCGGCCCCTCAATCAGCTGCAAACTGTGGTCGGAGACCGCCGCCTGCATGATTTTGGCCATACTTTCCTCAATCACCTGATAATCGACAAAGTTTCTGAGGAAGACATAAGCCTGATGCTGTGTCAGCTCGTCGCCCATCGTATTCAGCGCGTGCATCACATATTGCGAAGCCGTGTCTGTCGTCACCAGTTTATGGATGCGTATCCAGCCTCCGCCGCCGCGACGGCTTTCGACCAGATAGCCCTGACCGTTGGTAAAACGGGTTGAGAGCACATAGGTTATTTGCGAAGGAACACAGTTGAGCTGCTCGGCCAATTCGCCACGCGTAATCTCTACGCTGCCCTGATTCTCATCGATCATCTCTTTGAGCAGAGCCTCGATGACATCACTTAAACGTGCCATTTTGCACCGCCTTTCTTCGTTTTGACTTTCTTTGACTTTATTATAAAGCCTTGTTTTTCAATGTCAAGCGATTTTTGAAAACTTTTTGACTTTCTTTGACATTTATTTTTCGGGCAAAACCCAGCCCCCCCTTTCTCCGCTTTCTGCTAAAATAAATGCAAGTCGTTTCCAACCAACGACGAAGGAGGCACGGCCATGAGTGAGAGCGCATATCTTCTTCCCCCCAACCCCAACGACGGGATGTGTTATTTGCCCGAGCGCCTGCAGAGCATCGTGCTCGCCGCAGGCAGTTTTTGGAGCGCCCAGGCCTTTTTCAGCCGCGTGCGCGGTGTCGCCGAATGCCAGGCGGGTTACGTCAACGGCCGCTACAGAAACGTCACGTTCAAAGAAGTAGATCGCGGGAATACGGGCTTTGCTTTTGCCATTCGCATCCTCTACGACCCCGATATCGTCAGACTCGAACAGCTGCTCGATGTCTTTTTCTCGGTCATCGACCCTGTGGCAAAAGGTCACCAAGGCTACGACTGGGGCTACCAATACCGCACCGGCGTCTACTACACCGAAGAACACGATTTGAAGCTCATCAAAGCAGCTTTTGAGCGCTACCGCGAGAAGCACGCCGATCGCATCACGGTCGAGCTGGTGCGTCTGGACAATTTCGTCCCGGCCGAAGAAGAGCAGCAAAATTACTTGGACAAGCATCCCGAGACCTACCGCAGTTTGGATTTTTCTTTACTTGATGAATCAAGCGGTCATGTGGATATCGAGGAAGCCATCGAAGCGCCGCTTGTTTAGGGTTTGTCGATTCGTTTTCAGCGCCATCTCCTGCACTGTCAGCCGTATCGCATTATCGCCGTTAGCGGTACTGTCACCGGTTTGACCTAGTTACCGGCATCGCACTGCCACAGTTACAAATACTACCCAGTCGCTGAAACCACTCTGCCATCGAAAGGATTAACGCCATGTCGCACAGCAAATTAGCCGTCACCGTCGACGCCCTTCTGAAAGGCTATAAAAAGTCACCGCATCTGCGCGGGGATTATGATTCGTTTTTGCCGAATCACGATAAAATCGTCGCTTTGATTGATATTTGTCGCGCTCTGATGTTTCCGGGGTATTTTGCCCCGCAAAGCCTGGAAGACCAGGTCGGCTCTTACCAGATCGGCGGTCTCTTGCTACAGTTGGAAGAAGGTCTGAGTCAGGAAATTTCCCACGCGCTCTGTCATATCCGCCGTCAGTCTATGGGGCAAGCGGCCTGTGACGATTGCGTCGTCGAGCAAAGCCGTGCTGTCGTTTTGGCAAAACACTTCATCGAGCGCCTACCATCTGTGCGCGAATTGATTGAAACAGACGTTGAAGCGGCCTTCGAAGGCGATCCGGCGGCACAAAGTTACAGCGAAGTCATCATATCCTATCCGGGTGTCTTGGCGGTTTTTATCCATCGCCTGGCCCACGAACTTTTCCTTTTGGAAGTGCCGATGATCCCCCGCGTCATGAGCGAGCACGCGCACAGCATCACCGGGATTGATATTCATCCCGGCGCGGAAATCGGTCCCTACTTCTTTATCGACCACGGTACCGGCGTCGTCATCGGCGAAACCACGGTGATCGGTAAGCGCGTCAAGCTGTATCAGGGCGTCACTTTGGGCGCACTTTCTACCCGCGGCGGTCAGCGCCTGCGCGGTGTGCGCCGCCACCCCACCCTGGGTGATGATGTCACGGTTTACGGTGGGGCAACGATTCTCGGCGGCGAAACCGTCATCGGCAACGGCGTCACCATCGGCGGTAATGTGTTTATCGCGCAAAGTGTCGACCCCTCGCTCAAAGTGGTGAACAAGTCGCCGGAACTCGAGTTTATGAATTAGAGATTGGAATACGTTGCGCTGCTTGGCGGCTGCGACGCCGCTTTCGCCTAAACTTTTTGAGGTTTGGCAATATTTCCGCTAATCCAAGATACAGTGTGAATTTAGGGTTCAATACACGTTATTTTCGAGTTTTACCGACACTTTTTTCGCAAAGCCAATTTTAATCCCATGGTTACTTGGATTAGCGAAAAAAATTACGGTATTTTTCTAATCTGACTTTGCTTTTACTCTCTTGACGTATGTTTAGCTTGGCTTCTCGAAAATTTTGCCAGATTTTTTACGGTGCGCGTCAGCATCAAACCTCGTTTGAGACGCGCGATTTAAACCCGTCGCGCTGCTTGGGCGGCTGCGACGCCGTTTGGATTCGTCGCAACCCAGCTCCGGCTACGACGCCGCTTTCGCCTCAATTCCCCAGCGCCAGTTGTTGGAACATCTTTTTGGCAAAATGATCCGTCATCCCGCTGATGTAATCCGTCACCAGGAGCAGGCGCAGGTACAGTCGCGTCTCCTCATCCTGACCCGCGGCGTAGCGGTGGTAGCAGGCGCGATAATTATCCGAAATAATCGACATCAAGCGCGGTTCGAGTGAGCTTTGTTTGCGCCCGGTATCCCAATCGATACAGGCAGGAACAAACATGTCCAAAAGGCCGCCGATAATGGTATTAGCCGCGATTTCCATCTGCACAATTTGCTTCGACGAAAACACAAAATCGTAAGCGATATCCCCCAGCACGTCCAGCAGTAAACCGCTGATGCGTCCTTCCGCAAGAGTCGCTGTGAAATCCCCTGCCATAATAGCAGCATAATTCATGGCAAAAGACTGCGCGCAGTCCTTGTGCATCAGCGCACGCAAACGCACCAGCCAATTTTGGAGCGCGTACTGCTCGGGCTTATGGATTTTTTGCACGCGCGCCTCTTTAAACAAATCCTCCAAGCCCGCCAACTGCTCCATAAAGAGCAGGCGCAGCGCCTCACTTGTTTCGGCTAGACGCAGATTCTCACCAAGGGCGGAGAGCAATTGACCAAAGCTAAAACGTCCCTTGGCGTAAGCGTCTTCGATGTCAGCCGTGCGATAAGAAATATCATCTGCGGCTTCTAAAACCAAAGCCAGCGGATGCGTACGCCCGTCCGTGCCCGTCGCCTCTTGGATAGCGGTAAAAAGATCCGTCTCCGACTCAAAGTAGCCCATCTTGGCACTGCGCGAACTGCCGCTGTGTTTATCGACATCTGTAGACGAGAAGGGGTATTTGATGATGGTACCCAATGTGGCAAAACTCAGGTTCATGCCCTTGTCGTCCACCAGGAAATGGAGTTTGGAGAGCAGGCGCAGCGCTTGGGCGTTACCTTCGAAATAAAGAAAATCGGCTTGGCGCTGGGGGCTGAGTACGTCGCTGAGTTTTTTGCCCTCGAACTGCAAAATCCCCAAATTGCGTGCGAACCAGTCGCGCACCGTGGTCTCGCCGTAGTGGCCGAAGGGCGGATTGCCGATGTCGTGGATCAGGCCGGCAGCCAAGAGCGCATCACAGAGGGCCTGGACCTGAGGAGCGTCAAGCTCCGGGGCGAGGCTTAGAAAGTAGAGCTCTTGGGCGATGCTTTTGCCCATAGCTTTGGCTAAAGCCGAAACTTCAAGAGAGTGGGTCAGGCGGGTACGCACGAAATCCGATTGATCGAGCGGAAAAACCTGGGTCTTGTCCTGCAAGCGGCGAAACGAGGCCGAGCTGATGATGCGTTGGTAGTCCTTTTCAAAAGAGCTCTCAACCTCCTCTGCCAGCACGTGATTACGTGCGCGAAAACGCAGCGGGGTTAAGAGCTCAGCCCAATTCATGGGATTTTTCGTATTTGTCGCTTCCAAGATCCTGGCCCTCCACTCAAGAGATGTTTCCATGATAGTACGAGTGGCGGCCGAAAATCCAGCGTGATTTAGGCTTTCGCGCGTTGGCGCTGGCCTTTCTCTTGTATGAAGCGGTTCAGGACCGGTTTGATAGCCATCACCACGGCAAAAGTAATCGCCGAGTTCAGCCCCGCCTTCAGAAGGTTAAAGGGTATCGTGACAGGAATCAAACCTGCTTTGACGACATCCATAGGCACTCCATACCAGTGTACGGTGATGATGAGGTTAAGCGGCACCATGACGGCAGCCATGGCCAGTGAACCAAGGACCAAGCCGGCAATCATCGCGGTGGTGGTTTTGTAGCGGCGGTAAATCAGTGAGGCGACAAGAATTAATGTACCGGAAGCCAGCACGTGCATCACGAAGCCGGGTAGGCCGCCTTCTCCGAAGAGCAGGGATTGGATTGCGCTACCGATGACCAAGACCAGGCCTCCGCCCACAGGTCCGAGGGTCAGACCGGCGATGAGCATGGGAATGTCCATCAGATCGTATTTGAGATAGGGGGCCGCGGGGAAGATGGTCAGGCCCGGTACGAGGAGTAGCAGGGCGATGGACAGTGCGGAAAGCACGCCGACGACGGTGACGAATGAGGTTTTTTGTTTGTTTAACATAAGACATCCTTTCTTTCTTGAGCTGTCTTTTGCCGAAACAAAAATCCCGCACATCGAAAAAATGTACGGGACGTTATTACAACTGGAGTTGCATCTTCTTTCATCCGGACTATACCGTCGGCTCCGGAATCACACCGGATCAGCTTTGCTCGCGGGCTCGTAGACTAGGTCTCATTACCGCCGGTGGGGAATCGCACCCCGCCCCGAAGACAGCTATTTAATTGTTGGCTACAGGATAGCACCACTGATTGGGCTTTGCAAGCGAGTGAGATGTGATGGGGGTCGGGTTTGGGGGTGCCAACTTTTGCGGCTAGTCAAGATTTGATTTGGCCAGGCGAAAATCTTGGCACCAACTCCGCTATAGGCAAAACCCTCATTTTTTTGGCTTGCCTTTTGCCCTCTTCAGATAATCCGCCTGAATCGCGCTGCCCCAGCTCTCATGCAGCGTCAAGCCCGACCTCAGGCTCACGATGGCGTCATTGACACCACTAAAGCTCAGCGCCACGCCCGGGCTGTCGGCGTGAAAATCCTGTGCACGCTCTTTGCGAATCCCGAAGTTTTTTGCCGTTTCCACCGCATCGATGTTCGCGCCTAAGAAAATGAACTCCCAGCCTTCGCCCTCGCGTTTTTCAATCATGCCTTTAATCTCAGCCGAGCTGAACTCCCGACTCGAATTTTCGTAGCCGTCGGTGATGATCACAAAAATAAGCTGTTCCGCCTGTGCCTCAGGATCGCTGTTATTTTGGACGTTGGCGATTTTTTTAATACCCTGGCCTATCGCATCGAGCAGCGCCGTCCCTCCTCCAACGCAATATTGGCTTTCGTCCATGGGACGTACCGCCGCGATGTCCAGTCGATCATGCAAGACCTGAGTACGTTCGTTGAAGAGCAGCGTCGTGACGCGACACGCACCTTCTTGTTCTTTTTGTTTCTTCAGCATGGCGTTGAAACCGCCGATTGTGTCGGCCTCCAAACCACCCATTGAGCCGCTCTTGTCTAGAATGAAAACCACTTCTGTTGCTTTTGCCATTTTTCTTTCCTCCTCATTAATTTGGTATCTGCAGAATACGATTATTTTTATGGCAAAAGGTCGCCCTGCAAGCGACAGGTTTTGTGGCAGTCTAAAGGTGTTTGCTCCCCAAATCAAGCTCTCTAAGTGCTAGAATAGGGCAAAAGCCTCATCGCGATTCCCTTATCGAATGGGCCTCGAAAACGTAAAGGAGAAAGTCATGAACCGTTCCTATCTGGTCTCGCAACAGATGCTACGCTTGGAGTTGAAAAGGAAACGCAGCCTCATCTGGGGTTCGATTCTGGGAGGTATGGCCATTTTTGCGATTATCTCCGGGCTCAGCGACCCGAATAGTGAGTTGCGTGAACATATGGCGATTTATTGGGCGATGCTTTTGCCCGCTGCCTTTTTAATCTATCGCTTTATTGTCAACAAAAACCTCATTGAAGCCGCTCGTCGTTACGACATGGTTTTCATGAATGACAGCGATGGCTTTGTCAGTCTTGACGAGCTTACGCGCCAGCTCGGGAAGAATCCGACGCTAATTCTGAGAGAACTGGATTCGCTCTTTCGGCAGGGTTTTTTTCACTCATCAAATCTCTATTTGCAAGGCACACCGGGGGTTGCACTCGCCAATGCCGAACAGAGCAATGAATTTGTGTCCGTGAAATGTCCCAGTTGTTCCGCGAGTAGCAATGTGCGGCTTGGGAGTCACGCGATTTGTCCTTATTGTAAAAGTGCTTTGGATACCCGAGGCTAAACGTAGAGCGCGGGTGCGAGGCGAGGTTCTGTTTACTTCTGCATGGCTCGTGGTCATTTTCCGATTTGGTGATGGGTGTTTAGCTGATTTGGCACACTTCTACTTGGTAAACTTCGGCTTGGCACACTTCGACTTGGCGAACTTCGGCTTAGCACACTTCGGCTTGGCACACTTCGGCTTGGCAAACTTCGACTTGGCAAAATTTTCGTTCATGCGGGGATTTCCTTTAAATGAAGGCCTTCACGCATGTGAAATAGCCCTTTTTCCGTCAAGAATGACGGCTGTACGGCACTATATTACAAACTTCTAATGCACAGCTGGCATTTTTGCCAGAAAACAGCCCTTTCAACTATGAAAAGGAGGGATACATTAGCGCTTTCTAATGCACAGCTGCAATTTTTGCCAAAACGCTTTACACTCACTATTTACAAAAAACACGCGCTACACTTCTTATAAAGACCAGCTAAAGACCAGCGACACGCCCCTCACACGCTGCCGAGGAGCTCTTGGTCGTGGCTGAATAGCACCTCATTTATTCGGAAAATATCATAATCCTCGCGCTCGAGAAAAAAGCGCACAATTACATCAAACTTCTGGCTGTTCGAAAAGGCATAACCCGCCCGCGAGAGAAAAGCCTCCGTTTCCCTGACGTTCAGGCCCAGACCAATCGCCAAAGCCAGGACCGTTTTCTTTTTGGGCGTGTAACTTTTGCCATTGCGAATCTTCGAAAAAAGTTTGCGGTCGATGTTCGCCCGTTTATACACCTCGACCTCCGATTTCCCCCGGCTACGAATCAGCTCCAAGAGCAAATCGGCAAAAGGCTCATCCATCGTCTCCAAAAGCGCGTCCAAACTCGGCGCAGCAGCAGCCCCTAAGCGCAATTCCTGTAAAGCGGGCGCGCGCTTCTCAAAATCCTCCAGAAGCGCAAGATCCGCCATCGTGCGCATGCGCCTGTGCTCACGCCGAGCATCGACGTAGTGCTCATCGATATAGGCTTCAACTTCCTCTTGCAATTCATGGCTCAGGACAAAAGCCGCCCCGTCAAACACGGCTAAATAGACATCCAGCTCCTCGGTCTCCAAAAAAGCGACAATGCTTTCACGTGCCACCCGCAAAGCCTCATCCTTTGGGTAGCCATAAATCCCGGATGAAATCAAAGGAAAAGCCACACTCAAGCAGCCCTGCTCCACCGCCCGCTTCAAGCTGTTGGTATAGGCAGCCCTGAGTAGCGCTTCCTCCCCCGAACGGCCGTCACGATAAACAGGACCGGCGGTATGAATGACATATTTAGCTGCCAAGCCAAAACCCGGAGTGAGCACCGCCTCGCCTGTCTTGATTGGAGCCAATTTGTCACAAGCCTTCTGCAACGCTGAAGCTCCCGCCGCTTTAAAAATCGCCCCACAGACACCACCGCCTGCCTGCAAATCCGTGTTTGCAGCATTCACAATGGCGTCCACAGCCATCTTTGTTATGTCTTGTCTAACAATGGTAAATGGCATGAGCCAACACCTCCTAAAACACAAGCTTTCTCGTCATTATACGTCGCTTCGCACACACTCTCCGTAGGGTTTCAAAAATCTTCTTCCAAGCAGAGCACATCGCAAGCCCAGTCAGCACTCAACTCACCAAGCGGCGGTAGCGACCGGGCGAAGTACCTACTTTTTCGTTAAAAGCCGTAATCAGCCCCATGTCACTTTTATAACCCACCTCGAAAGCGATATCGCGCACGCTCATCTCGGTTGAGGTCAAAAGGTGTTTGGCCAAATCCAGCCGCAGTTTCACTAAATAATCGTGTGGAGCCAAACCGGTGTGTTCTTTAAAGAGCCTGGAAAAATAATGCTTGCTCATGTGCACCGACGCAGCCACACTGTCCACAGATACATCCATCGTCAGATGAAACTTCATGTATTCAATCGCCATCTTAATCGGATGATTCTTAATCTGCTGTGCTTCGAGGGTATCGGTCTTATAAAAGTGGCAGAGCAGGGCAAAAAGATCAGCCGAAATATCGCTGTCCTTGGGGAACTGCTCGTTGCGATAGACCGACAATATTTTCAACATACGCTCTAAAATTCGGTTGCTGTGCTCATGGCGGATGACCGGGCCGTACTTTTCCAAAAGGTCTGCACAGATCTCGAAACTCTGACCCTCATCAATATGTGCCCAGACAAAAACACAGGTATCGCCGGAGCCATAACGCTGAGGCCTGCGACAATCAATGATGATTGCGTCACCCGCTTTGGCATTGTATTCCACCCCATCGTAATGCAAATAAAAGTGGCCTTCCTGAACATAGACCACCAGTAGTGCATCCTTATAAGTTCGATCAATTTCATAACCCCTGACACAATAGTGCGCACCGCAAGACATGAGGTGCATATGCAGATCAGGATTGAGTACACTGTCTCCACCCAGGTAATAGTCCGAGCCCGGTAAGACGCCTTTTTCGTCTGTCAGCATGGTTTCAGCCACCTTTCACATAATTAAATTAGAGCACGTTTCTTATATCGTTATAGCACATTCTTTTATTGGTTTAAACATAGCGTGCGGTTATAGTAACTACATCAGTTGTTGTAAACGTTACCAAAAACAAATATTTCCGCCTGTTTTTATGCACTTTGACAATAAATTACAACAAAGTTCTAACAAACTACACAGAACACTTATTCGCACGCATAAAAGTACGGGTCATTTCTTAGGTGTCAAGGCAAAAGCCTTTTCATAATATAGAGTATAGGAGCATTCTATGAAAAAGAAACTTGCAGTCATCTTCACATCTCTCATGCTAGCCATGTCCGTTGCCTGCTCAGGCGGAGCAACGACCACAGCCGCAGCTGCCGCCGAAACAACGGCCGCCGCCGCTGCAGAGACCACTGCCGCTGCTGCAGATGCTACAAGCGCCGCTGCGGGAGAAACCAGCGCAGCCGCTGCCGACACAGCAGACAAAACCTACAAAATCGGTTGCACCTTTGACTATTTGAGTGACTTTATGTCTTATGTTACAGACGGCGTCACCGCTTATGGCGAAGAGCACCCCAACGTTGAAGTCACCGTTCAGGACGCCAACTTTGACGTCGCCAAACAATTACAACATGTTGAAAACTTCATCAACTCCGGCTATGACGCCATCGTTATCAAACCCGTCGACGCCGAAGGCTGCCAAACCATCAGCCAAGCCTGTATCGATGCTGATGTTCCCCTGATCGTGGTGAACGCCGAAATCATCGGTTCCGAATATACCACCTATATCGGCTCCGACCATATTTTAGCCGGTAACCTGCAAGCCCAGTTTGTCGCTGACCAACTCGGCGGGAAAGGCAAAGTCGCCATCCTGCAAGGCGAACTGATCGTCGCTGCTGCCGGTATGCGTACTGACGGTAACGAAGAAATCATCGCAAAATATCCTGACATGGAAGTTGTTTCCAAACAAGAAGCCATGTGGATGCGCGATACCGCAATCAATAAAACGGAAAACTGGATCAACTCCGGTTTAGAGATTGACGCGATTCTCGCCAACAACGATGAAATGGCCTTAGGCGCCATCATCGCCCTCAAAGCTTCCGGTATGGACGACGTTCTGGTTTGCGGCATTGACGCGACTGAAGAAGCCCTTAAAGCCCTCAAAGACGGCGACATGGCGATGACCGTGTTCCAAAACGGCTACGGCCAAGGCTACCAAGGCGTTGAAGCGGCAGTTAAAATCCTCAACGGCGAAACCGTCGAAAAATATATCGATGTCCCTTACGAGCAGGTTCTACCCGAACAAGCAGACGAGTACTTGGCTAAATACGCCAACTAATCCACAAATTGATGAGATAGATTGGCGGCCGACACGGCCGCCAATTGAATCAAAGGGGTATAATTGTGAGCGAGCATCCTTGCTGGAAATGAAAAACATCAGTAAACGCTTTCCCGGTGTTGTGGCTTTAGACGACGTATCTTTTACGGTAAGAGCAGGCACGACCCACGCTCTGATGGGCGAAAACGGGGCGGGAAAATCGACACTCATGAAGATATTGGTGGGCATGTATTCCGCCACCTCCGGTGAGATCTTCTTCCAAGGTCAAAAACTGGATACTAGTTCTATCAACAAAGTTATCCAACAGGGCATTTCCATGATTTATCAGGAATTGAACCCTATTGCCAACATGACCGTCGCAGAGAATATTTTTATCGGTCGTGAACCCTATCGCATTCCCAATCTGATGCTGGATCATAAAAAACTGCGTCAGGATACCACAGAGCTCTTTAAACGCCTGGAAATGGATGAAATCGATCCCCGTGAACAGGTCAGCAAGCTATCTGTGGCTAAGAAACAAATGATTGAAATCGCTAAGGCGGTTTCGTATAACTCAAAACTCATTATCATGGACGAACCTACTTCTGCTATCACCGAACGCGAGTGTCAGCAACTATTTAAGATTGTTCGCCGCTTGAAAAGCGAAGGCGTTGCCTTTGTCTTTATTACTCATAAGATGGACGAAGTCTTCCAGATCTCGGATGAACTGACGGTTTTGCGCGACGGCAAGTATGTCGGAACATATCCGGCCAGCGAACTCAGCCATGACCGCTTAGTGCAACTGATGGTCGGTCGTGAAATCACGGAGATGTTTCCCAAAGAATTTGCCCCGATCGGCGAGACCCTTCTCTCCGTCAAAGGCATTACGGTCCCCGGCGTGATTGAGGATATCACCTTTGATCTCAAACGCGGTGAGATACTGGGTTTTGCCGGACTGATGGGCGCAGGGCGCACCGAAGTCATGGAAACCATTTTCGGTATCCGCAAAGCCAGCAAAGGTGATATCTATCTGAGCGGTGAAAAAGTCGATTTCTCCAATCCCAGCAAAGCCATCGAAAGCAAAGTGGCCTTCCTCACGGAAGATCGCCGTGGTAACGGTTGTTTCTTGGGGCTGAGCGTAAAGGACAACATTATGGTTTGCAACTGGGACATGGTGTCGCAGGTCGCCAAATCCATTAATCATCGCAAGGCCAGCAAACTTTGTAATGAGCAGGTCGAGCGTTTTGCCATTCGTACTCCGAGTATTGAACAGCAAATCGGTAAACTCAGTGGCGGTAACCAGCAAAAAGTGCTGATTGCGCGTTGGCTGCTCAGCGAACCGGATGTGATTATTGTCGATGAGCCGACACGTGGTATTGACGTCGGCAGTAAGTCGGAAATTCACAAAATGCTCTGTCAGATGGCGATGCAGGGTAAGGCGATCATCATGATTTCCTCCGAATTGCCTGAAGTCATCGGTATGAGTGACCGCATCATCGTCATGCACGAAGGTCGTATTACCGGTTGTCTCAGTCACAAAGAAGCCAATCAGGACTTGGTTATGCGCTATGCAACAGGTCTTGAGAATCAAAATAAACCAGCATCAGAAGCGGTCTAAGGGGGCCTGTATGGAAAAGAATAAATCGATCAAGAACACTTTATTAACTATTTATGCAAAAGCCGGCGTGCTGATTATTCTGCTCATCATGTGCCTCTTTCTGGTGCTGATGACCGATACCTTTCTTACCTCACGTAACCTGATTAACGTCGTACGCCAAATCGTTTTCTACAATATGATCGGCCTGGGCGTCATGTGCATCATCATCACGGGCGGCATCGACCTCTCCTCCGGTTCGGTTGTCGGCTTGACCTCCATTTTGGTAGGTAAGTTTGCGCAGAACCACGATCTCCCGATTATCACCTTCTTCCTCATCGCCATTGCTGTGGGCTTGGTCTTTGGCCTGTTGAACGGCGTGATGGTGTCATTTGCCAAAATTCCGCCCTTCATCGCCACGCTCGGTACGCAGATCATCGGTCGCGGTCTGGCCTTACTGATCTCCAACGGACGTCCTTTCAGTGGACTCTCCGACAAATTCGTCTTCATGGGCGCAGGCAGTATCGGACCCATCCCTTTGCCGATTATTTTCCTCATCGTCACGGCCGCCATCACCTGGTACATCCTACGCTATCTAAAACTCGGACGGCACATCTTTGCTATCGGTGGTAACGAACAGGCCGCCATTGTCTCCGGTGTCAAAACGCGCTTGGTTAAACTCTTTGTCTATGTCTACGCTGCTGTGCTCGCTGCGTTATCAGGTATGGTCCTGACTGCACGTGTCGCTTCCGGACAACCAAGCCTTGGTGTCGGTTTTGAATCACAAGCCATCGCAGGCGCTGTTATCGGCGGTGTCAGCTTATCCGGTGGTTCAGGTACGGTTTACGGCGTCATCATCGGCACATTGGTTATCGGCGTGCTGAACAACGGAATGGACCTGCTCAACGTCAACGGCTACTGGCAGCAAATTGCCCAAGGTGTCATTATCATCATCGCAGTGCTGCTCGATATCCTGCGTCGTCGCACCACCCAGTAATTATCCCCGATTCTTTATAGATATAAGCGCAGAGCTGAAATATGCTCTGCCATTCTTAAAGTCGCTCATGAATGCAAAAGGAAGGTAGCTTTTTATGAACACGAACATGAATAAAGCAGCTGCGAAAATGAGCTCAAAAGAGCGTGTACTCGCCGCTATCAATCACCAGGAAGCCGACCGCGTCCCCATCGACATCGGGGCCGCTAACAACACCGGCATCAGCGTCAGTGCCCTCGCCCGTCTGAGAAAGTTCTACGGCCTGCCTGACAAGGATCTGCCTATCTATGAACTGATGCAACTCCTGGGCGAAGTCGATGAAGAAATGCGCCAAATCTTGGGTAGCGATGTCATTGGTCTGCGCAACAGAAATGACGTCTTGGGGCTGCCGATTGACGCTCCCCAACAGCTCTTCGTCATGCCCGATGGCACCCGTTCCCTCATCAACGCCAAGCACAAAATCAAAAAGACGCCGGACGGTAAAACCTATCTCTACCCCAAGGGCGATGACACGGCGCAAGCCAGCTTCATGATGCCCGAGGGCGGCTACTTCTTCGACAACATCGACCGTACACCGGATTTTGATGAAGATAATCTGACACCTCTGGAAGATTTCAAAGATTCCTTCCCCATCATGGACGACGAAGAAGCCCGCTATTATGAAAAAGAAGCCAAACGCTTGGCCGAAGAAACCGATTACGCCGTCCTGGGTGTTTTTGGCAAAGGCGCAATCGGTGATCCTTCCGACATTCCCGGCGCAGCTCTCTACGCACCCCAGGGTATTCGCCGCTACGAAGACTGGGTCATGGCCCAATTGCTCTATCCCGATTATATCCATGAAGTCTTCGAATTGCAGACCCAAAACTTCATCAAAAACGCTGAAATCTATCACCAGGCCGTAGGCGACAACATTCAAATCTGCGTGGTCAGCGGTACCGACTTCGGTTCACAAACCGGTCCGATGATGTCACTGGACACCTTCCAAACCTTGTACAAGCCCTATTACAAGCGCATGAACGACTGGGTCCATCAGAATACCAATTGGAAGACCTTCTTCCACAGCTGCGGTGCTATCTCCACCCTGCTCGATGACTTTGTCGAAATGGGCGTCGATATCCTCAACCCCGTACAGCTTTCGGCTTCGGGCATGGATGCACAGATGCTTAAGGATAAGTACGGCAAAAAACTCGTCTTCTGGGGCGGCGGTGTCAACACCCAAGAAACCCTGCCCAACGGCAGCCTTGAAGAAATCGAGGCGGAAGTCAAAGAGCGCTTGAAGATTTTCAGCCCCGGTGGCGGCTTTGTTTTTGCCACGATTCATAACATCATGGGCAACGTGCCGGCCGAAAACATCGACCGCGTCTACAAGACCGTGCGTGAATTCAAACTGAAATAAAGTGATGAGCGGAGGACCCTATGGAACACAACAATATCAGAGTGAATTTCAACTTCGCTGATTATAGCAATCTCGTTTTCCCGGAAGAGGATAAGCAAATTCTCAGTGAGCTGGGCAAAAAGGTCGCTGAAATCGCCGCCCGCCCCAGCATGAAAGAGCGCGCGCAACTTTGGAAAGACCACAATATGCTCAAAGACACGCGTCCGCTCATCCTTTGTGACCCGGAGAACGGCTGGAATGAGATTTTACCCGACAAAGACTACAAGTGTAGTAACAGCATCGCCCGTCACTGGGAGAGCCTGCTGCGCAAGTATATCTTCTGGGGCGACTTCATGAACGATGACATGGTCATCGAGCCTTACTTCAATCTGCCCTATGTCTTTAACAAGGTCCCCTGGATGGTCGGCGACAAAAAAGCCGGTGCCAATCAGGGACAAAAAGTTGCGGACGGCACCTCCTATCACATCGACACGATTCTGACCGACTACAGCCAGATGGACGAAATCAGAAGTGAGGAGCTTGAGATTGACTACAAGACCTCTGAGCTACTTTTGGAAACTGCCAAAGAGATTTTTTCCGGTAGTCTCGAAGCACGCCTCAACACGACCTGGTTCTGGTCCTTCGGCATGAGCGATGAGATGGCCTTCCTGCGCGGCTTGGAGAACATGATGTTCGATTTCTATGACGAGCCGGAAGCCTTCCACCAAGTGATGCAAAAAATCCTCGACGCCATGATGCGGCGGATGGATTTTTTGGAGGAGCAGGGATTGTTTTGCCTGAATAATGATGGCACTTACGTTGGTTCCGGTGGCTTGGGTTTTACCGATGAGCTGCCCGCCCCTGATTTTTCGGGCCGTGTACGTACCAAAGACATGTGGGGCTTAGCCGAAAGTCAGAACACCGTTAGCGTCTCCCCGGAGATGTTTGAGGAATTCATTTTCCCCTATCAAGAGCAGATGATGAATCGTTTTGGCCTGAGCTGTTACGGATGTTGTGAGCCCTTGGACAAGCGCTTTGACATCATCAAGCGTGTCAAGAATCTGCGGCGTGTTTCCGTCTCCTACTGGGCCGATAAGGAAATCATGGCGCAGAAACTGGGTAAGAATTACATCTATTCGCTGAAGCCCTCACCGACGGATCTTGCGGTACCAGTGATGGATCAGGATCATGTGCGCAAAAGCCTCCGCGAATACCTGCGCATCGCCAAAAACAACCACGTCGAGCTGCTGATGAAAGACAACCACACCCTGGGCAAAAATCCCGAAAACGTCATAAACTGGGTCAGAATTGCCCGCGAAGAAATCGAGAACATGTCGGTCGCTCACAAGCCTACCTGTCCCTAGCAAGAAACCGGTTGGCCTGTTTTACGGGTAGCCGGTTTTTTGTGCTGTTTGGTTTTTGAGGCGCGGGTTGTGGGTTGGGTTGGGTGGTGTTGCGTAGACCCGGAAGCCGAGGCGGACTGCAACGAACACTCAAAGGTGGAGTCGCGCTATAGCTGGTGAGCGACGATTCGTATTGGCCATTAGCAATAAAAATGGACAATATTTTCGGGGAAGTGTTCATTGCAGTAGTTTTAGGGGCTCTGCTCGCGTCAAACACAGGATTTTGTGACACTTTTGACGACTGTGTGGTCGCCGCCACCACATCCCTGTAAAAAGTGGGATGAAAACAGCCTTTTGACGTGTCCGGCAGCCGTCCGGAGCCGCTTTCAACCACATCCCCGAAAATATTGTCACAAAATCCGCTATCTGAAATTTCGGAAGATTGCGGAACCGCTAGCTAAGGCAGCCAAGTAAGGAGCGGTGTCGCCGCCGTGCCAGGCAACGCGACGCATCAAAATCGTGCGTCCCGCAGGTCGCACCTGCCGGACGCACCCTGCCTCACAATCATCGGCGCCAGCCATCCGAACCCCCTCCCCGTAACGAAAAAACTGCCCGGCGGAATCGTAATCCCGTCGGGCAGTCTTGTAAATTCTAGTCTAAAGCTTGCGCTTCAGATGGGCTTGAGTTGTGGCTTATTTACCGAATTGAGCGTCGTTGTTGCCGCTGTCGGAGGTCCACATTTCGAGCATGTTGATGGGGTCGTTGAAGTCAGCGATCCAGCCGTTACGGGCCATGGAGAAGTTACCGGCTTTGCGCTCGTTCAGGAAGACGTTCCACTCAGCGGTCTTGATTTCCATGGTGATGCCGACTTGACTGAAGTCTTGTTGCATGACCTGGGCGATACCTTCGTGTCCGGTACCGGGGTTGGTGATATAGACGATGTGGAGCGGGGTCTCAGCGGAGAGCTTGTCGCCGTCCAGTGTGTAACCTGCTTCTTCGAGGAGAGCCAGAGCGTCATCAACGTTGGGCTCTACAGTGAAGTAACCGTCGTCAACAGGGAAGGTGTAGTCAGCATCATTCGATTTGAAGACACCACCGTGACCATCGAGCATACCTGCAGGGATGAAAGAGGTCGCGACTTTTTGACCGGTTTGAGCAACCGTGTCAACGATGTACTGACGATCGATGAGAGCGCTGAGGGCTTTACGCAAAGCTTTGGCCTGTTCAACGGTCTTATCCGCGAAAATGGCGTCGTTGACGTTGAAAATAGCGTAGTAGGTGCCCAGTTGTTCTACGATATGGAATTCAGGGGTGTCCAGAAGACCGCCGATTTCATCAGCGGGAATGGTGTCGATGAAGTCCAGGTCGCCGGCTTGATAAGCGGCATAGACAGCAGCATCATCGGCGCTGAGCATGAACTCCAAGCGCTCCAGGGTCACAGCGTCTGCGTTGTAGTAGTTGGGGTTCTTGACATACACCATGCTGGTGTTGTGCTCCCATGATTCGAGCATGAAGGGACCATTGGAGACAAAGCCGGCCTCGAGTGCCCAAGCACCGGGGTTAACGACGTTGCCATCTGCATCTTTGAAGCCTTCAGCACCTTCGACCACGTCTTGTTTGACAGGCAGATAGGTCGGGAAAGCCAAGAGATCGAGGAAGTAGGCGACCGGGTTTTTGAGGACGGCTGTCAGGGTTTTGCCATCTTCAGAAGCGGTGACGTTAATGTCTTTGCCTTCTTCGCCATAGCCTTCGAACTGGTCGAACATGTAGGAATAGTCAGCGGCGGTTTCGGGATTGGCAGCACGTTTCCAGGCATACTCAAAATCCTTAGCGGTTAATTCGCTGCCGTCGGACCATTTCAAACCGTCTTTCAGCACGATGGTATAGGTCTTACCATCTTCGGAAACGGTATAGCTTTCAGCTAATTCGGGGACAACTGCACCGGTCTCATCGTAGGTGAAAAGTCCGGCAAAACCCGCCAAAGCCAGAGCAGCACCGTCAACTGAGGAGTTGAGAGCCGGGTCCAGACGATCAGGTTCGGAAGCCAGTTGCAGACGCAGTGTGTCACTGCCTTCAACCGTGGCTTTATGGAAAAACTTAAAACCGTATTGGTTGGCATAGTAGCCGGCTACGGTCGGTTTCGCCATATAAATGTCATTGTAGTAATAAATGGGTACCAGAGCGCCGGTGTCCATCAGCATGTCTTCTGCTTCATGCATCAGTGCTTCACGCTTGGTGGTGTCGGTTTCGGCTTTGATGTCAGCGATAAGCTGGTCATAACCGGTCCAATCAATTTTCGCCACGTTTGCGGCGGGAGCGGCTGCAGCGGTTGTTTCTTCAGCAGCGGCAGCGGTGGTCTCGGCAGCAGCAGCTGTCGTTTCTTCAGCAGCGGCAGCAGTGGTCTCGGCAGCGGCGGCGGTGGTTTCACCGGCGGGAGCAGCCGTTGTTGTCGCAGTTGACCCGCCACAGGCAATCATTCCGAATGCGAGTGTTAAAGTCAAAGCGAAGGCCAAAATCTTTTTCATTCTTTTTCCTCCTTTTACTTCCTGATAAGAAGTGTTGAGTCTATTTTCTTCTACAAATGCTTGTAGTGAGAAACGAAGTTGTTCTCGTGTAATCCTAAACTGTAAATCCTAAACCGGAATTAGGATACACTAATTAAAGAGTTATAATACCAGAACATAATAAGCCTTGACAAATCAAATGTGTTTTATCGAATGAATATCGGCAAGCCTGCACAAGCGACTCGCTTTTATAACTCTGTCGATTAGCGATTATGGCAGGCCACCAGGTGTCCGCCACCCCTGTCGGTCAGATCGGGCGTTTCTTGGCTGCAGCGTTCTGTGGCGTATTTGCAGCGATTTCTGAAGGCGCAACCACTGGGGATGCGCAGGGGGCTGGGCACGTCTCCTTCGAGGACGATGCGATTGCTGTTTCTGGCGGATTCGGGGTCGGGCAAAGGAATCGCAGAAAAGAGGGACTCAGTGTAAGGATGGGTCGGTCTGTCAATGACGTCCATAGTGGCAGCGGTTTCGATGATTTTGCCGAGGTACATCACTGCAATGCGATCGCTCATATAAGAGACAACCAGGATGTCGTGGGCAATAAAGAGATAGGATAAGTCGAGACGGTCTTGCAGTTCCTTGAACATGTTTAAAATCTGCGCCTGAATGGAAACGTCCAGAGCCGAAACGGACTCGTCACAGACGATAAACTGCGGGTCAACCGCCAGGGCGCGGGCAATGCCGATGCGCTGACGCTGACCGCCGGAGAACTCGTGGGCATAGCGATTGGCGTGCTCGCTGTTTAAGCCGACCAGCTCCAAAAGGCTTTGAACTTTGGCTTTGCGCTCTTTGTTGCTTTTGCAGAGTTTATGCACATCAAGGGGCTCGCCGACGATATCAGCGATGGTCATGCGTGGGTTCAGTGAGGAATAGGGATCCTGGAAAACCATTTGCATTTTCTTACGGTAATGGTTGATGTTGCGTTGCGTCACTTCCTCTCCTTCAAAGAAGACTTGTCCGCCTGTGGGTTTATAGAGTTGCAGCATGCTGCGCCCCACAGTGGTTTTACCGCAGCCGGATTCACCGACCAGGCCGAGCGTTTCGCCCTTTTTAATTTGGAAGGAGACATCGTCGACCGCTTTGAGGGGTAAGCTGCCGAAAAGGCCGCTTTTGACGGGAAAGTATTGGCGCAGGTTTTTGACTTCGACAAGATAATCGGAACATGGTTGCCGCCTCCGTTTCTGGCATGGGACGAGCATCAGGGTACGCTGGCGTCGACGGCCTCAGCCAGTGCGCGATCGCGCTCGTTGACCAACAGGGCGAGATGATTTCAGGCGATACGGATTGAGGGGCTGTTCTTTGCAGGGCAATTTCTGGCAGCTCGCTTTAACGGGAAGTAAAGAAACAGCCGTCCAGCAGGTGAGCGGTCAGGGTGTACCTAAGGATGGGGATAAGCTTTTCATCATTTTGACCAGTTTTGGGGATGGACTGCCAGATCGGATACGGTATATTCATGGCGCGGATTGTAGAAAATTTCATCGGCCGTACCGCGTTCACAGACTCGGCCCGCATAGAGGACGATGATCATCGCACATGTCGGCGATCACACCCAGGTCGTAGGTAATCATAATGACAGCCATGCCTGGAACGTTTTGATTTCTTTAGTCTGCTCAAGAATCTGTGCCTGAATGGTCGTCTAAGGCTGTCGTCGGTTCGTCAGCAATGAGGATGTCGGGTTCAACGTGTCGTGATATGACGATAATGGCGTTGGCACCTATGGAGAGCTCGTAAGAGATATTGTTTGAGGCGCTTCTGCGGTTCGTTGATACCGACCAGTTCCAGCAACTCCAGCTCCGTTTTTTTGCATCCGCGAGATTGCGATCGTATGCAGGCGAATACGCTTGATGGATGGACGCGAACAGGCTCGTTGCGGGTTGAGGTCGACAGGGTCTGGAAGATGATGCTGATGCGTTTGCGCGCACATACGCATTTCTTCTTCGCTCGGCTACCAGATCGTACAGCTCCAGCAGGATTTGGCCGCCGACGATTTTGGCCGCCGGGTCCGGGATACGCATGATGGAGTATGCGGTGACACTTTTGCCCGAACCGGACTCACCCACGATACCCAGCACTTTGCCGCGCTCTGAATTAGCTGACGTGATTGATACTTCGCTACCCACATCGGTAAAGTCGTTTGTAGATCTCTGACGCCGTAAGATTTCGCTCGCCGTATTTCCTTATTTTTCCGCGACTGCGGTAGGGTTTCATCATCAGGTATCGTGATAAGTTTGGCAGCCTGCGCTTTCTTGCGGATTTCAGGGTCGAACGCATCCGCGCAGGTATCGCCAAAAGGTCAGGCAAAAACAATCAAACTGATCATCATTGCCCGGGAAAATCAGCTTGCAAGGAAACTCTACCAAGCCGGCTCTGGAAGCCGAAGCCCGGTAGGCGAAGCTGGGCATCAGGGTCTGCACGCCCAAACCGATAAAGCTCAGGAAGCTTTCCGTAAAGATTGCCTGAGGAATCTGTCGAGCAAGTGGAGATAAAGATGACGCTGACCGTATTGGAGTAAAATATGTTTGCGAATAATACGTCCGGAACTGGCGCCAATGGTTTCGCCGCCAAGACATACTCGTTTCCTTGATGCTGAATCAGCCTCTGACCAGCGCGCCATATTCACCCAATAAAAGCAGGCCATAAACGATAAACAGGCTAATCGTATTAACGCCGAGGGGCGCAAAGGGCGTCGCCCTGGCGATCAAAGGTTTCAGCGTTTCATCGGCACACTGAAAGCAAGATGATGACCAGCATATGGCATCGACAATAATATCGACGATACGCATCATCACGATATCCAGCTTGCCCCCGAAATAGCCCGATATGGAGCCGTAAAGCAATCCGATAAAGAGCACCACAGAGACTGGCAAAAAACCCGACCGCCAATGAGACGCGTGTTCCGTAGATGACTCGCACGAAGTGATCGCGGCCGATTTCATCCGTGCCCATGATGTGGGGGAAAACTTTGCCACCTTCATCTATGAGTTCCTGTTCCAGAGTTGAATATGTAAAGGGCGCGAGGTTGGCGACGCTGCGGTCTCTTTTGCCATTAACTCGAATCACTTCTTCATAGCCATAAGGCACGATGCTCGGTACGATAAAAATCAGCACCATAATCAGCACCAAGACGAAAATACTGCCCATGGCCAGGTAGTTCTTGCGCAGCTTTTTCATACCGTCCTTAAAAAAGGTCGTCGACTCGCGCATCACCACTTGCTGTTTTTTCTCATCTTCATCAGCCAGGGTAAATTTAGACAGGTCCACTTGCGTGCTCAGAATTTGGCGCTTAAATGCCTTCTGTTCCTCATTTGGCAAAAGCCCATCCTGCTGTTTGTCATCGTTCATAGATAAGTCCTTTTCTACTTCTACATTTACATTGCAGCCACTCGCTCTGTCGCGGGGCTAAATCAGCTAAAGTCGATGCGCGGATCAACGAGCTTGTAAACGAGGTCACTGATCAGGTTCAGGCTCACCATCAAGACCGCTAAAAAGATTGTCGTACCCATAATCATCGGGTAATCACGGTTGATAATACCTGACACAAATTTTGAGCCCAGGCCGCCGATGGTAAAGACGGTCTCAACGACCATGCTTCCGGTCAGAATGTAGGCCAACATCGGTCCGATGTATGTCACGATGGGCAAAACCGCATTACGCAAACCGTGCTTAAAGGTCACCATAAAGGTCGAAACACCTTTGGCTCTTGCCGTTCTGATGTAATCCTGGCCCATCGCATCGAGCATGCTCGACTTGGTCAGGCGCGTAATATAAGCCATAGGGTACATCGCCAGCGAGATGACCGGCAAAACATAGTTCGGATTATTGGCGTTAAAGACCGGGAACCACATCAGCTTGAGGCTGAATACCAGCAAAAGTATCGTCGCCAAAATAAAACTCGGCACCGAGACCAGTAATGTCGTAATAAATATTATAAGTCGGTCCGGCCAGCGATTGCGGAAAATGGCTGCAATGGTACCGAGCGTCAGGCCCAGCGCAAGCGCCACCAGAGCCGCGATGCCGCCGATGGTCGCAGAAATCGCAAAGGAATTAATAATCTCTTTATCAATATCACGTCCCGATTTTAGCGAAATACCAAAGTCGCCCTGCGCCAAATTCTCCAAGTAATAAGTGAATTGTGTGGAAACCGGCTCGTTTAAATGAAAGCGTTCTTCCAAGACACGTTTGACTGCCGGGTCGGTCGCCTTCTCTTTGTTAAAAGGTCCGCCAGGCACGGCGTTCATCGTAAAAAAGGTTAAGGTAATGACGATAAAGACCGTTACCACCGCGAGCAAAACACGCTTAATGGTGTAACGCCACATAGTACCCCTCCATTCATTTTTGAGCAATCTAATAACAGTAATAAGAAAGTATAGATTAAATTTGCGGATTGAACAAGGAAATTATTCGGGCAAAACAATATCTAGGCTTGATTTGGCGCGTTTTGCGGCTCGTGTAGGGTGGGAAAAATTTTGTCATTTTTTTCGATTTGCAGAAATAGCGTCATTTTTATGGGGTTGAGGAAACACCGTCATTTTTTATGGGATTGAAGAAACACTGTCATTTTTTTCGATAATCCAAGCGAGCGCCATTTTATCAGCCAGAATTAAGCTGATTTGCTCAAAATAGGGACAGTTTTTTCGATAATCCAATTTGTTACCAATAGCTAACTTGGATTAACGAAAAAATTTACGGTGAAACACGAAATTGACTGGCACACAGACTTAATTCGAGGGTCCTCAGTTGGATTATCGAAAATTTTGTCAATCCGACAGCGCGATAAGAGGCATAGGCATCGTTAGTCTCCTACAGCGCGATAAGGAGCGCGCCTGCCGTAAGCCACCCGTGGTCGCGCGATTAAAAATCGTCGCCTGCATTCTTTTCAAGCGACTCCGCTTGCACCGCTACCGGCTTCAGCTCATTTTCGCCGTGACGTACCTGCAACATGCAAAGGAAAGCCAGGCCAAAACACACCGGCGCATAGGCAAAGAGGCTGGTAAAGGTCTGCGTCAGATCCCGGATAATGCCAAAAAGGATAGGGCTGGCGATGGCGGCACTGAAGGAGAAAAAATAATAGTAACCGGTAAAGGTGCCCAGCTCGCTCGAGTGGGCCAAATCCAAAACCATCGGCAGCGAATTGATGTTGATACAAGCCCAGAGCAGACCGCCGACAATCAGCAGTATGCGCAAGAGCAAGATGTTTTCAATCCAGAGCATCGGAATGAACACCAGCACCAGACCGCAAAGGCCCAAAAGGATGGTGCGCTTACGCCCCAGTTTTTCGGCCAGGAAACCCGAGGGCACGGCAAAAATCACGAAAGCAACTGAGAAAAAGGCCAGTAGCATGGTGGATTGACCGTCGGTCAGACCCAGATGCGTGGTGCCGTAGCTGGTGAAAAAGGTTTCGACAGCGTTGTAGGCGCAGAACCAGAAGAAGATTGCCAGGAGCAAGAAGAGCAGACTTTTGCGCTGTGCACGTTGCAGACGCAGGAAGGCACCGAAGCCACCGCTTTTTTCTGTCTTCTCAACGGCCGATTCTGCGACGCCACTCCCCTGTTTTTCCTTGACCAGAAAAAAGAGCAGGGCGACAGCCAGCATCATGACGACGGAGCCCATGAGGAAGGTGCTGCGGCGACCGAAGGCGTCGGCGATTTTGCCACCAATCAGAAAAGCCACGATGGAGGCGAGACCGCCCATTAGGTTGATGATACCGTTGGCTCGACTGCGCAGAGGAGCCGGGGTCATATCAGGCATAAGCGCGATCATCGGGGAACGCCAGACGGACATGCCAAAGTTGAAGACGATGATAACCAGAATCATCAACACCAGGCTTTGCATGCGGGGAATGAGGAAGAAAAAGAGCGCGCAAATCGGGGCAGCAATGATGATATAGGGCATACGCTTACCGATGGGGGTTTTGGTCTTATCACTGAGGGCACCGAAGAGTGGCTGAAAGATGACGCCGAAGAAATTGTCGATGGTCATCATGGCACCGATGACGGTGGTGGAGGCGATGTAGTCTTTGAGGATGAGCGGGACGAAGGAGTTGTAGAGCGACCAGAGCAGTGATGAGGCGAAAAAGCCCAGGCCGATGAGCATGGTTTTGCCATAACGCAACTTTAAGGTATTTTTTACAGCTTCCATATGTGTACCCCCGCTTTTCATAGAACCTAAGGCTATAATAAGCGAAGGAAGCGGCTAAACCAAGTGAGTTAAGCTGCTTTACTTCAAGATTTAATCTTTGGCAAAAGAGGCCCAGTATGCAGACAGAGATCCGCCCAGGACAGGAAGCCGACCGCCGTGGCATTGCAGAGACGCTGGTTGAGGCATTCTATAAGGAATATAAAGCGATAAGCAAATCCAAGTCGCAGCTGGTGGAGATCATGGAGCGCAATATTTTGCCGGAGCGCTTTATCGTGGCTTTCGACAAAGACAGTGCCAGCGTGGTGGGCGCGCTCAGCCTCTCGGACGAAAAGGGCTATGCGGTGGGCGTCGACGAAGCCCAGCTGAAGCGCATGTTCGGTTGGTTCAAAGGGAAAATCGTGGCGGGCATATTGAGAGATGAGTTTATTCGGCCTCTACATTTTGCCACGAAGACAGCTTATATCGCCAATGTTGCGGTACGCGAAAATGCCCGCGGTCAGGGCATTGCCAAGGCCTTGCTGCGCAAGGCGTTGCGGATGGACGAGTATGAGACTTATACGCTCGATGTGGTGGAAGGCAATGAAGTCGTGTTGCCGCTTTACAAGGGTTTGGGCTTTGTCGAAGTCGGACGTGAGAAAGAAAAGGGTGGCTGGATGAAGGGCTTTCGCTTTCGTTACTTGTTGACGCATAAACGAGTCTGACTCGAGCCGTGGAGTATAATAGATGCATGTATTAGTAATAAATGGGACAGGGGCAAAAGGCGTCAGCTTTCAGATGAAGGAAATTTTCCTTGAGCAGCTCAGACGTCATGGGGCGCATGAGGTGACGGAGATTTTTTTGCCCAAAGAAAGCCCACCCTACTGCATCGGCTGTAAGCAGTGCTTTTTTACAGGTGAGCAAAACTGCCCGCATGCCTCTGCGGTGGACAAAATTTGGCAGGCCATGCAGGCCGCTGATCTGCTGCTTTTCGTGTATCCGGTCTATGTGATGGGTGCCCCAGCGCAAATCAAAGCGCTGCTCGACCATTTAGGACATCGCTACATGGTGCATCGTCCGGATGCGCGGCTTTTTACGAAGCGCGCCGCCCTGCTCACGCAGAGCATCGGTGCTCCGAATGGCGCGGCCCAAAAAGACGTCTCGACCTCCCTGGGCTGGATGGGTTACCCCTATATCAAAAAACTGGGCTTCGGCTTGATGGAAGGTATCATCTGGGACGAACTCAGCGCTCAACGCCGGGAGAAGATGGCGGGCAAAATCCGCCGTTTCGCCGACCAATGTCTCAGCTCACCCACTGCCAAAACCTCTCTGTCCGTCAAAGCCAAGTTCGCAATAAGCAAAATGATGCGAAAACGCATCAAGGCCGACGAGAAGACGCCTTCGCTTGACAGCCGTTACTGGCTCGAACAAGCTTGGGTCAGCGGAGCTCGCCTATCGGACAAGCCGTAGACGCGCGATCTCAATCCGTCGCCTTTTGGCCTTGATAGCGACACCACTCAAGACTGTCGCGCTGCTTGGATGGCGGCGACAATTTCAAATCTTTCTCTTCATAGTCTTTCCATTTACTGCAAAATTTGCGTTCTTACAATTGCCCGTGACTGCAAAAAGGGTTTTTCGAGATATTTTTGGCTTTTTACTACACTAATGACGAACTTACAAACTAGGTTTTGTAAAATCGCAAATAATGTAGTAAATCTTCGCAATACACTTGCAAAACCTATGTTTAATGCCATTTTGATTTGCAAGAACGTAAATTTTGTAGTTCTATATCGTCGCAGTACTTGGCTGGCTGATTAAGTCCATATAGTGGTGTAAAAAGAAAAGGAGCCATGAGCTCCTCCATTCGGTACACTTGAATTAACGAGATTCAGTGGTACAGACGAAGGGAGAAAGATCATGACTCAATTACATTTTACGTTAGGTATGGACGAATTTACAGAGTTGTTCAAAATGGGGCGCGAAGAAGCGTTTGGGAAGTTAATGGAAAACCTCCTAAACCAATTTCTATTAACGGAATCCACAGAGAAATTAGGAGCACAACCCTATGAGCGGCAAGAAGAGCGAAGCGATTACCGAAATGGTCTGAGGCATCGACAGGTTAATACCCGCATCGGAAAACTCACCTTGGCCGTACCTAGGCATCGTAACGAAGCCTTCCATACGACCTTGCTTGAAAACTATCAAAGGAATGAACAAGCGCTCATTGAGGTCTTTATGGAAATGGTGGTCAATGGCGTGGCCACCCGAAATGTTGAGAGGATTACAAAAGAACTCTGTGGTGTGGAGTTCTCCAAGTCCAATGTGTCCGAACTGTGCAAGGCATTAGACCCTTACGTTGAAAGCTTTAAGAACCGCCCTCTAGAAGGAGACTATCCCTTTGTTATGGCGGATGCGATGTATGTAAAGGTCCGAGAGGACCACCGGATACGCTCAAAAGGCTTGCTCATGGCCATCGGCATGAATAACGATGGTCGTAAAGAGGTCTTGGGATTTGAGGTATGTGAAAATGAAACAGCGTATCACTGGGAGCGCTTCTTTACGGGATTAAAACAAAGAGGCTTAAAGCAGGTTGACCTGGTGACATCGGATAGCCATAAAGGTTTGGTAAGCGCCATAAAGAAAGTGTTTCAAAACGCCAGTTGGCAGCGCTGTCAGTTCCACTTCAGCAGAAACATCGTCAACCATGTTCCCAAACGCTACCAAGCGGGCCTAGCCAGTGAACTCAGTGAGATGTTTAACGAATTAACACTAAGCGCAGCGCGGGACAAGAAGAATCAGATTATCGAAGAATACAAAGACATCTCTGCGAAAGCCATGCAGACGCTGGAAGAAGGTTTTGACGAGGCCATGAATGTGATGTGCTTACCTGAAAAGTATCGCAAGAGCCTTAGGACCACCAACATTATTGAGCGAGAAAACCAGGAGTTACGCAGAAGAGAAAAAGTGATTCGCATATTCCCCAATGTCGCTTCAGTAGAGCGTTTACTTGGAGCGATTCTTTTAGATCACCATGAAAGTTGGTCCATGCTAAACCGTGTGTTCGATATGACAGAATATTTAAATAACCGACAAACGTACAAAAATCAGATGATTGAAACGAAGTAAAAGCGGAGGTGTTACTGAATGGATCAATTTACACCACTTTATGGACTTGACTGGCTGGCTGCGACACCGCTCAAAATCCGACATTTTTCGATACTCCAAGAATGGACCATCCCCGTAAAAAGTGGCACAAAAAGGGGCATACCGCTAGTACGTCAGATTGAGCAAACTAATAACCGCCCGCTTCACCCCAAGCCGCGTGTAGCGGCGATGGCACGTTTAATTACTTCTATATCTTTCAACTGCTCTTCGGCAAGCACTTTTTCATTGATCACCAACGCTGGGGTAGACTCTGGCTCGTACAAAGCCATTTCACTTGCGCTTCTGACAAGGCGCAGAGGGACTTGCAAGTCCAGTTCAGCCAAAGCTTCACGGACTTTCGCCTCTAGTGCAGCAGTCGCAGCAGCCTCGCCCGCCAATATTTTGATGCTCAAGCCTTGGCTCAGGATGGCAGCCATTTCGGCGGCATTGGCTGTGCCGCGCCTACTGTGGCGGTCTGTGTTTTGCCGTTCTACTCTTTCATCTTTTTCCATGCTTTCACCCAATCCAGACTTTCGATTCTACTGAATACCCACTCAATCAATGATACTATTATATCGAAACCTCTTCCTAACATTTTCAATAAACTAAGCGCTCAGCCAACTCATACGCTAACGAATCGAGGTGCTTTTATGTTTGACTCCAACAGCCGCTTCCTTTATGCTTTGGCGATTTTTGTCATCGTCTTCATTTTGCTTCAATCCGGCTACTTCTTTTGGCGGGCTTGGCGTCGCGCCACCGTCATCGGCATGGATAAAGCCGCATTGAAGAAGGTCGTCGTCTCTACGGCTGTTTTCACCATTGCACCCGCTGTGGCTATCCTCCTAGGTGTTATCACACTGACCAAATTTCTCGGCATCCCCCTGCCCTGGATTCGTCTCAGCGTCATTGGTGCCATTACCTATGAATTACCGGCCGCTACCACCACGGCGCAAGTCTTCGGGATTTCACTTTCGGAAAACATCCGCGATCCCAAGATTTACTCCGCGATTGCCTGGGTCATGACCTTGGGCATCATCCCCGGCCCCATATTGGTCCCGATTCTACAAAAACGCATCCGTGGTGGACTGGTCAAACTACAGGAAAAAGACAAACGCTGGAGCGAAATCTTCATGGACGCCCTCTTCCTCGGCATGATTTCCGCCTTCTTGGGGCTGGTTTTTGCCCCATTAACAAGCGGTACGCCACAGGGCTTTTTGCCACTCATCGTGATGCTTGTCTCGCTCGTCCTGATGCTCATCATGGGCGCCCTCATCAAAATCAAAAAAATCACCTGGCTACAAAACTACGCCCTGCCTATCAGTATGCTCGGTTCGATGGCGGCGGCTTGCTTCATTGCACCCCTTTTATAAGGAGGGAGAAAACTTATGAAGAATTCGGCAAAAGACTACATCACGCAAACCGACTTTGTCGGCCGCATCTGGATGTTCTTCGGCATTCTAATCCTGCTGACGGTCCCGGCGGCCATCTGTCTCTACTACGACGCCTGGCCCGAGGCGGGCAAAGTGCTTCAGGGCTTACTAGGCGTTGCCCCCATCTTTTGGACGGTCGGCGTGATTGAGGTCTTCACCTACGTCCCCATGCTCGGCACCGGCGGTTCCTACCTCGGTTTCATGACCGGCAACATCACCAATCTCAAAGCCCCCGCCGCCCTCAACGCGATGCAAGCCATGGACGTCAAGGCCGGCAGTGAGGAAGCCGAAGTGGTCTCCACCCTCGCCATCGCCGTCTCCTCCATCGTCACCACGCTGATTATCGCCCTTGGTGTCTTCGCGCTGAGTTTCCTCACCCCCATCCTCAATAGCCCAGTGCTGAAACCGGCTTTCGACAACATCATGCCCGCACTCTTCGGCGGTCTGGCGGTCGTCTTCATCAGTAAAAACTGGAAAATCGCCATGGCTCCGCTCATCCTGATGATTGTGCTCTTCCTGGCCGTGCCGCAGCTGGCTTCGTCCGTCGGAATCCTCGTCCCGCTCGGTGCCCTCGTCGCCATTGCCGTCGCCCGCATACTCTATAAAAAGAATCTCGTTTAAAGCCCACTCGAATGGAGAATCTTATGCCTTACTTAATTGCTGTTCTAGTCCTCATTTTTGCCTTAATTCTCATCTTAGTTGTGCGTGCCCTGCTCTTGCGTGCGCCCCATTTAAGCGTCCTCCCCGATCTTGCTGCCGGCTCACCCGAAATTAATCGCGAAAAAATCGCCTCGGACATGAGCGCCATGATTCAGTGTCAGACCGTCTCCAATAAGGATGCGGCAAAAGAAAACGAGGCCGAATTCCAAAAATTCAAAACCGTGCTGCGCGAGCGTTTCCCGCTCATTCACGTGCACTGCCATTACCACGAACTTGGCCGCCGCGGCCTGCTCTATCACTGGGCTGCGCCTGCTACTACAGCCTCTGCCAAACCTCGCATCTTCATGTCTCATTATGACGTGGTCCCTGTAGAAAGCGCCGCCTGGAGCCGCAATCCTTTCGGCGGTGAGCTCATCAATGACGAAATTTGGGGCCGCGGCACACTCGACACCAAAGGTACCTTGCTCGGGATTATGGAAGCAGCCGAAATGCTCCTCGCTAGTGGCTATACTCCAAAACAGGACCTCTATTTCGCCTTCTCCGGAGATGAAGAAATTTTCGGCCCTTCGGCTCCAGCCATCGTGGATTACTTTGCGGAGGCAGGTATCGAGCCGGAAATGGTTTTAGATGAAGGTGGCGCGGTGGTGGAAAAACCTCTACCAGGCGTGTATAAAGACGCTGCGGTCGTTGGGATTGCTGAAAAAGGCATCGCCAACATCCGTGTCGCCATGCACAGCACGGGCGGTCACGCCTCTACCCCGCCACGCCATTCAACGGCTACCCGACTCGCCCAAGCCATCCTAAAATTGGAAAAGGTCGGCTTCAAGCCACACCTTACTTTCCCGGTTGAGCAGATGCTCCTCGCCTTGGCAAAAGAAGGCCGCTTCGGCCTGCGCCTGGTCGCCGCCAATCTCTGGTTTTTTAAGCCGCTGCTCTTTTTCGCCGCCAAGCGCATGGGCGGTGAGCTGTCCGCTTTGTTGCGCACCACCATCGCCGTGACCCAGCTCGAAGGCAGCGAGGCCATCAATGTCATGCCACCCGAAGTCGCCTGTGGACTGAATCTGCGGATTTTGCCCGGTGAAAGCAGGGCTTCTGCCTTAGAACGGGTGAAAGAAATCGTCGCTGACATGCATGCAGACGTTTCCATCATCGGTGGCGAAGGTTTCGGTAGTGAACCCTCGCGCATTTCCAATCTTGAGGGTGCGGCTTGGGAGAATCTACAATCCGCCATCCGTGCAACCTGGCCGGACACCACAGTTGCGCCTTATCTCATGCTGGCCGGTAGCGACTCGCGCCATTACGGGAGAATCTCGGATAAGGTTTATCGCTTCTCCGCGATGAAACTGTCCAAAGCGGAGCGCAGCCTGATTCACAGCCACGACGAGCGCGTGCCGCTCGATACGCTCTGTCGCTGCGTCGCCTTCTATTGGCGGCTGATGCTGGCTTAACTGCATTTTTTTTAAAAACAACGACTCCCAAGTGAAAGTCAAACCTGGGAGTCGGAGGAAAGAGGATTCTGCCGTTAGCATTCCTTTACTTCAGCCAGTTAAAGGAGAGCCGGCGCGCAGAATTTTGCGTATTGATCTGATACTTCTTAGCTCTTCCTTCGTTACTCATCCTTCGTTGCTCATGATAACACCAAAAATTGGACAATTTTTTCGATAGTGTGAGGTCTGAGGGCTTCCGGAGCTCGTTTCCTATTCCTACCCCCTACTTTCGTGCCATTTTTTTCGAGGATGTGAGCCCCCCACCTCTGCTTTCTCACATTATCGTCATAATTGTCACCATAACCTCGTTTTGGTACGGGAAACGAATCGAGGATAAGCGGTCTCACCACATCCTCGTCATTTTTGTCACAGTTACGGCTGCGCCAGACCCACTTGGCTGTGCCGGATCCACTTACCCATACTCACCTATACGCAATCGCGTCCTGCCTGCAGCTTTCCCGGCAATTCAAACAGACCAGGCAGTCCTTCTTGATAATCAGATGCGACTTTTCATCGCGGGTGACGGCTTCGGCTGGGCAGACACGGGCACAGAGGGTGCAGTTGTTGCAGCGCTCAGGGTCCACCGTCATTTTCTTTTTGGCAAAACGAGCCGGCAGTTGCAGGATCGTGCCGTAGGGACAGAGGTAGCGGTGCCAGATGGCTTCAGGAAAGAATAGCGCGAAAAGGACGCCCAGGACCAGCATGGAAGGGAGGACGGGGAGTCTTTTGCCACTGATCATCGAAAAAGCAAAAAGTCCGACAAATAGCAGCAGGCAAAAGTACCTAAACCAAGGTAGCCGCACGAAGGCGGGAATCTTGAAGGATTTGATTTTCAGCTTTTTCTTTAGCCAAGATACTGCGCCGGTCAGGGTGTTGATGGGACAAACCCAACCGCAGTAGAGGCGGCCGACGAAAAATGAGAGCAGGACGCCGAGGCCGAAAACACCGACCCAGATTTGGATGCGCCCGAGGACAATCAGGGCGATAAACAGAATAAGGAAAAATATTTGCAAAACTCGTTGGATACTTCTTTTCATCATGACTTCCTTTGTCGATTAGTGCCTTTAACAAACACTTGTATTTTTACGCTTTCTGCCTTGCTTCGTCTCCGCCAGCGCTGTGCTCAGTAAATGTGAGTCGCAACCGGGTATCACTTGGTAAGGCTCTTCCTTAAAAGCTGTTTCCCAACTATACTCGAAAGCAAGTCGGAAATAAGTTACCAAGGTAACACTTGAGGTATAGGTTTAATTGTGAAATCAAAATACAAAGATCTTTTGGCGCATATAGCCCCCTTTAACAAGCTGGAGCGGCGGGACATCGAGGGCCTGCTGCAGGCGGAGGATGTGCGTTTGGAGCGTTTTGCCAAGGGGCAAATCATCCATCTGCAAAACGAAAAATGCCATCATCTCGACATTGTTTTAGACGGAAAAGCGCTGGTGCAGCGCATCGATCTGAACGGTAATATACTACAGATTGCGCGCTTTGAGGGCGGCGCTTTGCTGGGCACCCACCTGCTTTTTTCGGAGCGCAACAGTTATCCCTGGACGGTCACGGCGGAGAGCCCCTCTACGGTCCTGCAAGTGGGACGCGTGAGTTTGCTGGGCCTATGCCAGACGAGCAGCACTTTTCTTGCCGGACTAATGACCATCATTTCGGATCGCGTCCAGGTTCTGGCCGGCACCATCGATGTCATCTCCTATAAGTCGATTCGCGAGAAGCTGCTGGATTATATCCGCTTTGAATACCATCTCCAAAAGACCAATCCCATCCGCCTCAAGGTCACGAAAAAGGAGCTGGCGGAAAAGTTGGGGATCCAGCGCAGTTCGTTAAGTCGCGAGTTGGGCAAAATGCGGCACGATGGTTTGCTGGCTTTCGATGCCAAAACCATCACGCTGCTCAAGCTCTCCGAGTTTGACTGAGGGTCATACGGTGCGCGTGGATTAGTGGCTACGCGCGGTTTTAATCCGTCGCCGCTTCCCTGCTCAGGCGACTCCGTATCGGTCTCAGGAATTGCTTGTTTTTAAGCCAATTTTTCGGGGATGTGGAAGTTTCTGTGGGTTTATAGCTTTTCCTCTAGTCAAATGCCTGTTTTCAGCCCACCCAGCGAAATGGTGGGGAAACGTGAACTTCCCTAGCGTTCTGCGCTTGAAGATTGGCGCGCAATTTCATACGATTAATAAAGTGTCGTTACCTTTGGGGTAACGTCTTTTTCATTTTAAGGAGCCATACATGCATTCACAAAGGGCTAAAGACTACCAAGCAGGCGTGCGCGCCGGAGCCCCGGTCATTCTGGGCTTCGTTCCGGTCGCTTTTGCCTATGCGCTAGCGGCGTCCAAAGTGGGGCTCTCGGTCGCTGAAATAGTCTTGATGTCCACCACGGTGTTTGCCGGGGCCAGTCAGATGATGGTGGTGGGTATGTTGGCCGAAAATGCCGCGCTCTTCACCATTGTTTTTGCTACCTTTATCGTCAACCTGAGGCACTTCATCATGAGCACCTGTGTCTTCAACCGCATGTCCAAAACCCCGCGCGCACTCAAATGTTTGGCGGCCTTTTGGGTGACGGATGAGTCTTTTGCCCTCTTTACCGCAGAGCATCAGCAGCCACGCACGCTGGCCTATTATCTGGGCATCATCAGCATGACCTATTCGTCTTGGGTGCTGGGCGGTCTGCTCGGTGCGCTCGCCGTGAGTTTGCTCCCACCGATTATTTCGGACAGCCTGGGCATTGCGCTTTACGCGGTTTTTATTGCCTTGCTGCTGCCCAGTGCGAAAAAGAACCTCCGACTCTTGATTCTGGTTGTGATCACGGCCTTACTCAATTTGCTGCTGCGCCAATTCATGGACGGGAGCTGGGCACTAATTGCGGCGACGCTGATCGCTGCAGCCGGCGGTGTTTTTGCGGTTGAGTTGGACGAAGAAGCGCAAGAGGAGGTCACTCCATGAATAAGGAAACGCTCTTCTTAATCCTGGCAATGGCTTTGGTCACCTACATTCCGCGTTTAATCCCGGCACTATTTCTCGACAAAATCGCTTTGAGTCGACGGGCCGAAAAGTTCTTGCGCCTCATCCCTTACACGGCGATGGCGGCTCTGATCTTTCCCGGTATTCTTACGGTCGACCCGCAGAACCCCGCGATTGGGGCGGTGGGCGGTTTGGCCTGTCTTGTCGCCACCTGGCTGAAGCCTTCTGTGCCCTTGGCTGTTTTGGTCGCCGTGACAACGGTGGTGCTGATGTATTTGCTGTAATTTTCGGGTGAGGGTTTTGCCATTTTTTTGCTGTACAAACTATAATGGAAGCATTCATCAGCGGGGGTCTGAGAGATGAGTCTGCTTGAACATTTAGAACAAAAAATCGGGCAAAAGCAAATCCGCCTGCGCGACTTGTATCGCCAGCTGCATCGTCGACCGGAACTCTCTTTTCAGGAAGAAGAGACGGCCCGATTCATCGCCGATTTTTATCAGCATCTGCCCATTGATGGGCTGGAAAAGGACGTGGGCGGCAGCAAGGGCCTGGTCGTCACGATTAAAGGTGCTCACGATGGACCTTGTATTGGTTTACGTGCGGACTTTGATGCCTTGCCCATACAAGAAGAAAGCGGTCTGGATTTTGCTTCTGAAATTCCGGGTGTGATGCACGCCTGCGGTCACGACGGCCATACGGCTTATATGCTGATTTTGGCCGAGAGTTTGCTTGAACTGAAAGGTGAGTTGCACGGCAGCGTCAAAATCATCCATCAGGCGGCTGAAGAAATGCCGCCAGGCGGAGCACTGTCCATCCTAAACTCAGGTCTTATTGAAGGGCTCGATGCTATCTTCGGCATACACCTGCTCTCCAACCTTCCGAGCGGCCATGTGTATTACCATGCCGGAAATACCCAGACTGGGCGCTCCCATTTCAAACTGCGCATTCAGGGCAAGGGCGGCCACGGTTCGTCGCCGCATTTATGTAACGACGCCATCGTGGCAGGCGCTGCTTTCGTCATGAACCTACAAACCATTGTCAGTCGCCGCATCAATCCATTTGACACAGCCGTTGTCACCATCGGCTCTTTTGACGGGGCGGGGCAGTTTAACATCATCAAGGATGCCGTCGTTTTAGAGGGTGACGTGCGCAGCATGAGCGAGGAAGCACGCGCGGTGGTGGAAGCCCAGCTGCGGCAGATGGCGGCCGGTTTGGATCTGACTTACGGTGTGACAACGACACTGGATTATGCCGTCGACTATCCCGTGCTTTATAACGACCCGCAGGTCACCGCTCGTGTCGCAGCGGCTTTGCGCGCCAGTAAGGCTCCGGAAATTATCGGGGTTGAGGAGATTGCACCGCAGCCCCCTTCGGAGGATTTTGCCTACTACTTAGAGAAGATTCCGGGCTGCTATTTTTATGTCGGCGCGATGCCGGAGGACGGGGTCTGGTATCCGCACCATCACCCCAAATTCAAGATTAACGAAACGAGTCTGTCCGTCGCAGCTCACGCCATGGCGGCGGTGGTCGCTGCGTATTGTGGTGCGGGGGATGCCTGAATGGATATGAACTTGACTTGGGAGATTCTCAACATTGTCGGAACCATTGCCTTTGCGGTCAGTGGGGCGCTGGTGGCTATCGAAGAAGATTTTGACTTGTTGGGTGTCTATGTTTTGGGTTTCGCCACCGCCTTTGGGGGTGGTCTAATCAGGAACCTGATCATCGACTTGCCCGCGGCGACGATATGGAAGCAAAACAGCCTCTTTTTACTTGCGTTTATCATCATCACGCTGATTTTTATCTTTCCGCGCATTTGGAAAGGTGCTTTTAAAAAGGCTATTGTGCTCTTTGACGCGATTGGCTTGGCGGCTTTTGCAATACAGGGGGCGAACTATGCGGTGGTCAGTGGGAATCGTGTCGTCGCGGTGATGATTGCTGCGGCCCTGACCGGTACGGGTGGCGGTATGCTGCGCGATGTGCTGGCCGGGCGCAAGCCGATGATCCTGCATTCGGAAATTTACGCGCTCTGGGCGGCGCTGGCCGGTTTGGTTTATTACTATCTGCAGCCGACGTCCCCGGCGGTGATTTATACGCTGATCTTGCTGACGGTCATTCTGCGTATGTGCTCGGTGATTTTCAATTGGAATCTGCCCAAAGCCCGTGTCGCACACAAAGAGTCTGCGGCAAACGACGGCAACGAGTCGCAGTAGCGCAATTCATTCAGTTTAAGGTCTCATTTTGGCAAAATCCTCAAGCCTCCCCTTTCCTATCTTCCTGCCTGCGTCCGGTCAGGTTATGATTAAACCCAAGTTCTCAAATTTAACAGACGGAAATGTTTCGTCTACAAAGGAGTCAGCATGTCCAAATCAGAAAATCAGCGTTGGCCGCGCCTCATCGCCGGCACCGTCATGCTCCTCTTCGCGGGCATCATCTATTCCTGGTCCATCCTCAAAGCACCGCTCGGCCAAGCCTTTGGCTGGGACAACGCGCAACTGGGCCTGAACTTCACCATCACCATGGGCTTTTTCTGTATCGGTGGTATTGTGGGAAGCCTATTGCAAAAGAAACTCGCCGCTCGCTGGGTCACCCTCATCGGTGCTGCACTCAGTTTCCTGGGCTTTTTCCTGAGCTCGCGCCTGCAGGGCAATCTCTTCATGCTCTACTTCAGCTACGGCTTCCTCTGTGGCTTGGGCATCGGCATCATCTACAATGTGGTGATTTCCTCGGTCACAAGCTGGTTTCCCGACAAGCGTGCAACGGCTTCGGGCGTGATGCTGATGGGCTTTGGCGCCAGTTCGCTGCTGCTCGGCTCGGTCTTAAACGGACTCTTTGCCTCCGTCGGTTGGCGTCAGGCATACCTGATTTTTGGCTTGGCCATTTTCGCCATTTTATTTCTTGGTTCTTTCTTTATGAAGAACAAGGCGGTCGTACGCCCGGTCGCTGCGACTCAGTCGGCAAGCGCTGTGACGGCTACCCCTTCCGGCGATCTCTCGGCAGGACAGATGCTGGGAAAATCGAGCTTTTGGATGTTTTACCTTTTCACCATCCTCATCTCCGCTCTCGGTACGGGCGTTATCAGTTTCGGCAAAGACGTCGCCCTCTCCGTCGGCACCGCCGAATCTCTGGCCGTCTTGCTGGTCGGCGGACTCTCGGTCAGTAACGGCCTTTCGCGCATCATCACCGGTTATTTATTTGACACCATCGGGCGCAAAAAAACCATGTTCATCGCCAACCTCATCGCGGTACTGGCCGTGCTCTTCATGCTCGGCGCCGTGGTCTTCGGTTCGGTCGCGCTCGTCGTCATCGGCATGCTGGCTGTCGGTTTCTCATATGGTTCCATGCCCACCATCGCCTCAGGTTATGTATCTAAGATGTATGGGGCCAAGCATTTTGCCACCAATTTCAGTATCGCCAATACACAGCTGCTGATTGCATCCTTCTCCTCTACTTTGAGTGGGGTGATTCTGCGTAGCAGCGGTAGTTACCGTCCGATTTTTCTGATTTTCCTGGGTTTCACTTTGCTGGCGCTGCTGCTGACGCTACTCCTGAGTCGCAAAGACGCGGCCTGAACGGAGTCGCAGCCACCGTTGTCGTGCGACATGTTAAATCGCGCGTCCCAAACGAGGCTTGGAACTGATACGGGGCTTGAAGCTGACGCGCACCGCTTTAATTTGGCAAAATTTTCACTAATCCAATTCAAACCAGCTTCAAAAGGGTGAAAATGGAATCAGATGCCAAAAATACCGTAGTTTTTTACGCTAATCCAAGCAGACATGAAACTAAAATTGGATTAGCGTAAAAAGTGTCGCTTAAACGCGAAAACGACGTGTTTTGAGCCCCAAATTCCCGCCGCAACTTGGATTAACGGAAATTTTGCCAAATCACAAATAGTGGACACAGAGCGGAGTCGCAGCCTACCCAAGCAGCGAAATGGATTGGATTTTGGCTAATCAACCCGACCTTCTCACCCAGTTAAAATCAAAGAGAACGACATACCCCGGTAATAAACGCACCGTTGCCCTATGTTATACTGCCCCAAAATGACTAGGAGCAGCCATGCAAAAACGAAAACTCCACATCGCCGAATTCGAGGACCTCAACAACAGCGCGCACGAGCACAAACGGCGCATGCGCATTATCTACGCAGCAACTCTGCTGTTTTCTTTGCTCTTTATTTTTGCCGGGAATCGCCTGCTCTCAAACCGCCTGCCCAATTTCAGCGAGAGCCACCCTGCGCTCTACCGTGCGACAGTCACAGAAATCCTTTCCCAAGACGTTCGCCAGAGTGAGCAGATCTTTGAAGACGGATCACAGAAGGGCATCGAGCACTTCACTACGATTTTTGCAGCAACTCTGAAAGAGGGGGCGCGCAAAGGCGAATCGGTCGAAGTTATTCAGGATATTTTGTCGCTGGAAGTGAACGTCGCCCCGACAAACCTGGTGCAAGTCGGAGACACGGTCTACATTGCCGCCGCCACCCCCGGCGCTGCGGCCGCCTGGTCGGTTTACGGCTTTGAGCGGAGCAGCAGCCTACTGATTCTGTTCCTGGTTTTTGCCGTTTTGCTGATCGCCTTTGGGCTTTTCAAAGGACTCAACACCTTGCTCTCCCTACTTTTGACTTGCGGTGCCGTGTTTTTTGTCCTTATTCCCGCCGTCCTTTCGGGCCATAATGCCTACCTCTGGACGACAATTGTGTGTATTTTCATCATCGTCATGTCGCTTTTGGTCATCAACGGCTTTAACGAGAAAACCCTGGCCGCCGGTTCGGCCTCCATTATGGGTATGAGCGTGGCCTCGCTGCTCATGCTGATCATGAACGCCAGCCTCAAACTCACCGGCTTCGTCAACGAAGAAGCCAGCTACCTCAGCCGCATCAATCCCGGTATCAGTTACGACATTAAAGCCATTATGTTTTGTGCCATCATGCTAGGTGCAACTGGTGCGGTGATGGACGTGTCCATGGACATCGCCTCGTCGCTGCACGAGCTTTCGCTTACAGAAGCAGGCAAAAGCCTCCCCCTGCTCATCAAAAGCGGTTTCGCCATCGGTAAGGACTCGATTGGCACTATGGCCAATACCCTCATCCTTGCTTATGTGGGTGGCTCCTTCATTTCACTTTTACTTTTAGTTGCCCTCAACCTCAATAACCTGCGCGTCCTGCTCAACAGCGAGGGTATGATTGTGGAGTTACTACAGATGTTAATCGGCGCTTTCAGCATGCTCTTCACCATTCCTTTTGCCACATTGATCTGTGCCCTGCTCTATACACGCAATCACAGCCGCAAGAGCCTGAACGCCTAAAGCATTAGCACGATAGACAAATCACCCCTGAAATCACCCCCATTTCGCCCGGACAGCCGATCATCACCCGTAAAAAAGAACTGTGGGGGATTACAGGCTCTTTCTTGACGCGCAAAATAGACTTAGAAACATGGTCCGCCAACAGCAGCGAAACCGCGCAAGTCGCCTGATTGGATGCGTCAAAAGCTTATAGGAGGTTTGTCAATGGAAGAACAGTATATGCAAAAACAAGTCATCGTTAAGCCCCACGGTCCCGGGACCACCCTGATGAAAGTCAGCGGAATCCTGATGATCGTCTTCGGAGCCATCGCGCTCATCACCCAAATGATCGCCACTGCAGGTATGACCCTGATCAGCGCCGGTATCGGTGCCTTCTCTTCGGAAATTGAATCCGCGGAACTCACGACATTTTCTGCTCTGATTGATTCAATGGGCAACTCGTATCTTTTTGCCACCATTGCTGCGGTAATTACGATTATCGCCGGCATCCTCGCCTTGGTCTTCGCGCGTAAGCTGGGCAAAGGCATGGTCGTCGTCATTTTCTGCGTCTTGGCCATCATCATGACGCTGGTTTCCAACATTACTTTCTTTAGCAATGCGGGCAAAATCACCGAACTCTTAGCTCAAAGCAACGACCTGCAAGGACTTGAGACCTCATTCAAATTTGGCTTCAGCAATATCCTTTCCATACTAGCCAGTATGGTGCTGCCAATCCTTGCCATCGTCGGATATTTTAAAAACAAAAAGGCGGTCTAAGACCGTACGTGACAGTGTTCACGAGCGATTTTACATAGAGCATAAGTACGTAAAGGTGGCCGCGCAGCCGCCTTTTCGTGCTATACTCGAAGTACAAGCGCTGTTGCAGTTTCAGGAGGGTCTCGGCTTGAAAATCCGGAAGCGTCTTTGTATTTTTCTTATATATGTCCTGCTCTTGCTAAATTCGGCATGTCTTTTTTCTCCACCACAACCCGCCATCGTGATTAACATGTGGCACAACTATTTTGGCGGCGGTTCGATGCAAAGTCGTATGGACCAGCTGATTGACGAGTTCAACCGCAGCGAAGGCCGCAAACAAGGCATCATCCTCAACGTCAGCCTCATCGGCACCTCTTCTGATCTGGTCAAAAACTTTGATGCCATTTTGAAAAATGAGCCCGGGGCTTCGGAAATGCCGACCATTGCCATTGTTTATCCCCGCACCGCTCTGGCCTTACAGGAGCAGGGTCTCTTACTCTCACTGGACGAGCATTTCACTGCGGAAGAATTGGCCGCCTTCAAGCCCGATTTCTTAGAAGAAGGAAAAATCGCCAATACCCTCTGTGTCCTACCGGCTAATAAGTCGACCGAGGTGATCTTCCTCAACCAAACACACTTCGATCAGGTCGCAGACGCTATCGAGGCGGAAGACGCGGATCTGACTCAAATTGAAACCCTTTTCACGCTTGCGAAACGTTATTACGCCTACACGGATGAGCAAACACCCGATATCCCGAGCGATGGACGCGACTTTTTGGCTATCGACTCCTGGTACAACTTTTTTCAAATCTACATGAGCCAGAAAGGCTCGGATTTTTTGGGTGAAAATGGCAAAATCAACGCCACCGATCCCCATTTCCTGAGCCTCTGGAACGATATCGCCGACCTCGCCCTCATCGGTGGCCTCACCACGTATAACGGTTACGCCTCCGAAATCAGCCGCACCGGTGATTGCCTCTGCTCCATCGGCTCAACTGCTGGAATTCTTTATTATGGCAACGAAGTCACTTTCCCGGATGGACACACCGAAGAAGTCGATTATACGATTTTACCCTTCCCGATTAGCGAAGGCGGGGAGGCTTTTGCTATACAAAGAGGCGGTGGCCTGATCGTCATACGCAGTAGTGCCGAGGTCGAAGCTGCCGCCGTGGCCTTCCTGAAGTGGTTCACGGAAGCCCAGCGTAATTACCAGTTTACCCTCGACTCCGGTTATATGCCGGTCAAAAATGAGAGCTACGACTCTTTCGTCAAACAGTTCGCTGAAAATGAGGAAAAAGAAGTCATGGACCAGCTCCAGGAAACCTTAGCCTACATGTCGGCCAACTACCGCCTCGAGTTCACCCCTCTGCTCGAACAGGACCACGACTTAAATGAGCGTTTTGACGACGTCATGAAGGAGCAGCTAATCGAGGCACGCGCGAGCTTGGCAACCGACGAGCGCAACTATGAACAACTGAAAGCGGACTTACTGAGCGAGATTATATCCGGATTAGAGCCATGAAGAAGGAGACCGAGACCAAAGGGCGCTTTTCAATTGGCAAAATCAAACTTTTCTTCCGAGAGGTCCTCAAGCAGGGCACCTCCATTCAACTGCGCCTGTGGATCTTCCTAAGCCTTGTCGCCTTGCAGTTCATCGCCTTTATCCTCATGGTCATGCTTTCCGTCGGTGCCTTTGACTTCTCTGAAAGTCGTCTGAGCTTAGCGCTCGAAACGCAGATGACTTACCACAAACAGCACATGCTGAAGAATCTCGACTACCTCAACATCAAAGGTGAAAAACTAGCCGCTGATTTGAGTCACTCCATCGAAAACATCCTTACGGAAAACGAAACGCCTTTCGACAAACTCGACGGTGATGCGCCAGCGCTCGAAAAGTTGCTGAGCAAACTGGCGCCCGATCTTTTTCAGCAAATGCCCGAAGGCAACGCCTCCGGCATCTATCTGATGCTGGATCTCAGCAATGGCGCCGGCTCGAGCAAAAACAGAGCCGGCTTGATGATGCGCAACCTCGAGCCCAACAGCATCAGTCGCAGCACCCCGAATATTTGGATGAAGTACGGCCCTTCCAGTATCGCCAAGGCTTTGGGTATTCGTATCTTACCCCAATGGCGCATGGAATTCGGCGCAAAAATGCACGAGCAGCTGCAACATCTGAAAAAGCTTTCCGATCAGCACCAAGGCTTGAGTATGGACTTCTATTTAAGCCCCGCCATCGCCCTCGATGACACCGAAGACAAGGCTTTTTATCTCAACTTTCCCGTCTATGACGGGCAAAACCGCATCATCGGCCTCTGTGGTTTCGAAATCAATGCGATGCTTTTCAAGTTGCTCTACAGTACGCCGAATCTCGAGTTTCCTTCCAGTATCAGTCTCATGGCCCCGGGAGAAAGTGATCGTCTGATGGTTTGTCAGGGCTTGATTTCTTCCCAAACCACTTACTTCAATACGGAACAGAGTGAAGATTGTCTCATTAGCAGCACGAGCTCGGACGGCGGTCTGTTAAAGGAATTCCGCTCCGCCAACGGCGAAGAGCTGCTGGGGCTCTCACAAGAGCTGGTCGTTTATTCCCACAGCAAACCGCTTGCTGTGGGACGCTGGCATTTTGCCGTGCTCTTCCCCAAAAAAGAATTCCAACTCATCGAAAGTGCTTTCCGCCTCAAGACCATGATGTGGATGCTCTTCGGCTTCATGCTGAATTTCTTACTCTTGGTCTTGCTCTCCGGTTTCTACATGGGTCCTATTCACCGCACACTGAAACTTATCCTGCAAGGCAGCAGCAGTGAAGAAATTGAGCGCACTGGCATTATTGAAATCGACGACCTATTGCAGTTCCTCAAAGCGAAGGAAATTTCTGAAGAAGCGGAGCCCACCAAGTTCAGTAGTGTAAAAGCTAACGCCGTCTCTACTCACCGCCCGAAAATGAACATTACTGCGGAAGAAGCGAACGCCTTTAAGCAACGTATCTCCTCGCTCTCCCCGGCGGAAAAAGCGGTCTTTGACCTTTATCTGGAGGGACATAATGCCCAGGAGATTACCGAGTTGCTCTACCTATCGATTAATACCATAAAAACGCACAATAAGCGCATCTACATGAAGTTGGATGTGCATTCGCGGCGTGAGCTACTGGAGTATGTCTATTTTCTGGAAGATCAGGAGCAGGGGCTAGATAAGTAGCCGAGGCATGGGTTGTCGGGCTACGGGATTTGGGTTGGCTGCGTTTTCTGTTGCTGTGCGCGTGCTTTGAAGGGTTTTCAGGCAAAATTTTCGGGGATGCATTAGAGCTTTCTAATTTTTCCCTGCACAGTCGTCATTCTTGACGGAAAAACCCCTCTGAGAAAGATCAATAGCTCATCTTAATAATGATTCCTACATAGCCGCAAATTTTGCCAAAAGCAAAGTGTATCCAAACTCTGAGCGGTGTCGCAGCCGCCCAAGTAACGAGACGGATTGGTTGCTCCTACTCAGCGCCGGATTGCAACACCTTACTTCAGCAGCACACAGCCAGTATAGGTAATCGTCCCCTCGCCGTTGTAGTACGGAATTCCAGACAAGGTGCAAAGCTCACTGACCAAAATGCCGATGGACTCAACCGAGGGCACGGCCAAATCAGGTAAACGACAGGGTGCATCAGGATAGGTGCAGGTCTCACACAATGTACAACCGCCTACCGAGAGGAAAAGTAGCTCGTCATTTTTCGCGCCGAAGCTACGCTGCAACTCCGTGAACGCATTTTTGGCGACTTCTTCGCCGGCCATCATCCCTTCAAAATCGAAGGGATCTTCCAACTGACAAATCCGCTGTAAGACCATGCCGCCACGATAGGCAGGCATTTTTTCACGCCAAGATTCAAGACTGCCGTTCGCAGGCGGGCAGGTCCAGGTTTTGTTGTAGCGACCGCAGACGTTTTGCTCGCACATGCCCAACACGTCATCACGCAAAGGAATGCTGGCAGGCTCAAAATAACCATGGCCATTGATGCCCAAGCTTTCCGCTTTGGCTAAAATTTCATCCGCTAAGGGTTTTATAGATTCAGCTAATTTCATTCCGGATACCCCATTGCTTCTACATAAAAGTTCATAAATATAGCACTGTTCGATAATTCAATATAATCACAATCCGCTGCGATACGGTCAGCACGAGCACGCGTCTCGTCCTGCAGTAAGACTAAAGCGGCACCGCGACCGGAAGAGTTGCCGATACTGACTATACGTCCTTCCATTTCCTGTGGCAAAAGACCCGCCACCATTGCGCTCTTCACATCCAGGAAACTGCCGAAACCGCCGGCCAGATAGAGCGTGTCGATATCGTCGTAGCTCAGCTTGCTGCCGTGCAGCAAAGTCTCCATGCCGCCACGCAGCGCGGCTTTGGCAAGTTGGACCTCGCGCACGTCTTTTGCCGTAAAGACGATACGATTCTGGCCTTTATCATCCGCTTCCACCAGCACGAAAGCCAGACCACCGTCATCGTGTTCAATCACCCTTTGTGCCAGGGCTTCGTTTTCAATTTCGTCCGGGTCCATCATGCGCCCGGTCTCGTCCACCACACCATGCAGGTAGAGCTGGGCAAAACAATCCAAAACACCGGAACCGCAAATACCGACGGCTTTTTCCCCACCGATGGTGCGATAGGGCGGATCTTTGCTCAAGTCCACATCAGAAATGGCACCGGCCACACCGCCGATTCCGTCAAAAATACAGGCGCCTTCAAAAGCGGGGCCTGCCGCGGTCGAACAAGCCAAGAGCCCGTCCTTGCCGCCCAGTACCATCTCGCCGTTTGTGCCGATATCAATGAGCAAACAGGGCTTTTCCGCCTTGTCCAAATGACTGGCGATAATGCCAGCCGTGATGTCGGCTCCGACATAAGCAGAGATAGAGGGCAAAAGATGCACATTCCCTTCAAAGTCCAAACCCAAATCCGCCGGAACGATATCCTTACTTTCAATAAAGACCGGTGTAAAAGGTGCTAGGGCAATGCCTTTGGTTTCCGCACCCACCAAGAGATGCAACATCGTGGTGTTAGCCGCAATACAGACTTCCGCCAACTCCGTCTTTGAACGCCCGTAAGCACTGAGCAATTCACCGATGAGGCTATTCAGTTGTGTATCGATGCTCTTCATTAAAACAGCTGTACCGTTTTCGTTTTCCATGCTGTATTGAATACGGCTGATGACATCCGCGCCGTAGCGTTTCTGGGCATTCATGCTGGACAATTGCCCCAATTGTTTGCCGCTCAGTAAATCATAAAGATAAACCGCCACCGTTGTTGTTCCGATATCGACCGCGATACCAAGGGGCTGCTTACGCGAAACCCCCGCCTTCTCCACATCAATATGGAAAGCACTGTCCACGGCAGCCTGCATTTTTTCCGGGTAATAAGGCACGATAACCGATAAATCGCTGCTGAGCGTCTGCTTACAGGAGAGGCGGAAACCTTCTTTTAACTCCTGCTCACTGAAATAGTCCTGCTCATTTTTGGAAATCGGCACATTCTCGCCCTGAATAATGACGCGGCATTTGCCACAGCGACCGGCACCGCCGCAAGGACTGGGCAGAGGCACATGCGTTTGTAAAAAGTCTTTCAGGTTTTCGCCCGGCACGCCTTTTACGTCGTACGACTGCTCACCGCGCTTGATTTTGACGCTAAGTTCTTGGGACATACGGCCACCTCATTCTAAAAAGCTGATTTTTTTGAAAAAAGGCGCCTGCCCCTGCGGGCTGCGCCTTTTCTCATTGCTGATAATTCAATTAAGCAAGCAAGGCATTTTGAAATGCGCTTGCATTGGCTATGGCTTTTTGCACGGCATCCTTTGCAGAGAGGCTGGAGTTATAGAGAATATTAAGCACATTCTCGTTCCCGGCTTCCGGATAGGGCTCGATATTAAGCAGCTCACCGACCGAGTCGACCAGCCAGCCACCGTCAGCCAGTTGCACAAAACCTTTAATGCGGAAGGTCTGATGGGCAAAATCCTCCAACAGACTTTCCAAATCCGCCTTTGTCTGACTGCCGTCAATCTTCAAAGCCAGCTTACGCAGGCTCAGGTCTTTGCGCGGCGCTACAAAGGCTTTTTCTTCACTTGGTTCGTCCTCACGCTTCGCCAGTGCTTCGTCCAGGCGGTCGAAAATATCGCGATCAATGCGCCCGAAACTAGTGATGCGATAGTCCGCATCGGGGCGTAGGCTGAGCAACTTATCCACCGCGACCTGTAGCTCTTCATCCGAGACCAAATCCGCTTTGTTAATCACAAAGCTGTCACTGATCATGACCTGTTTCTCACTGACCAAGGCCGTACTGACATACTTGTGAAAGCGTTTCGCGTCCACTAAACAAATCGTACCGGCATAAGCCAGTTTGTCACGGAAATCAGGCATTTCCAGGATGCGTTTGACGTGCGTCGGGTCGGATAAGCCAGAAGCCTCCACCACGATCGCGTCAATTTCCAAATCCTGAAGATGGGCTAAAGCGCGCTCGAAGGCGGGCAATTGACAGGAACAGAAAATCGAGCCGTTGTCGATTTCCGTCACTTCGTAGCCCGCATCGGACAAGAGCGTACCGTCTACCCCTGCTTTACCGAACTCGTTAACCACAATCGCCACCTTGCGCGGTGGGAAAATTTTCAACAATTCTTTCAGTAGACTGGTTTTACCCGATCCGAGAAAGCCGGTCAGCAGGTAGACGCTTTTTTTTGCCATTTTTTACAGTTTCTCCTCGATGGCTTTGTTCAGTTCTTCTTTGCTGGGCACGATGGAACGGAACTTCAGTTCGCCGTTGATATACATGGAGGGCAGGTTCATAACACCCATTTTTTTACAACGGGCGATGTTCTCTTTGATGGTGTATTTGTACTCCACCATGTCGATTTTGTCACCGAAATAGGCTTTTGCTTCATCTGCTGCACCCATCATATAGGTACAAGCCGCACAGGTCGCGGAGTCAAGCGTGAAAACTTCAACCAGGGGTTTGCTGAGATTTTCGTAGTCCGGCAACTCGACTTCTATGTCTTCTTCGACAACCGTGTAATTCTCCAGCATTTGGCGTGCCTGATCGGGATCTGCGATAGCCATGCCAACTGCGATGGTATTCTCAATGGGTACCGCATAGGGCATGTCACAGCCGGGAGCCAGAATGAAGTTTTTCTTGTCTGGCATCGCATCCAGCGTGTCGACGACGAATTTCATGTTGTCTTGTTGGGTCCCGTGCAGCATGGTTGTGGTCAGAGGAATGTTACCGCCGATGGCAATGTTGTAGCGATCGGTGATTTCTTTGGCTGCCATCAGGTTGACGTTTTCGTCGATGGAGATGGAGTCGGGACCGGTTTGGCACATCGGCTCAATGTTTCTGGTCGCGTCGCCGCAGACGAAGAAAGAGGAGTAGGCGCCTTTTGCCCGGATAATATCAAAGAGCTCTTTAAAAGGTCCGGACATGAATTCTTCAAAGTGATCCTGTGAAATCTGTGAAATCAGCGGGTCGACCACGGCGATGATATCCATGCCGGCATCGATGTAGATTTGCGCCATTTTTTCAGCCACACGCAGGCAAAAGCCGAGCAGATTATGCACATACTCGTCATCGTCATACATGTCCATGAAAATATCATTGCCGCGCAGATGCGCTGCCAAGGTGAAAGGTCCGCAAATTAGACCGTATAGCATGACTTCGTTGCCAATCTCTGCTTTGACGCGTTTCATGACATCGACAATCATGGGGATACGACCGTCATTTTCAGTGGGGATGGTGCAGTCGCAAGGTACGACGGCTTCATCTTCCAGAGGATGGGTTTTGACCGAAGGAGGTGCTTCAACACCCCAAACCAACTCACAGCCCAAAATTTCGGCTTCAACTTGCAAGTCAAAGACCACAGGCATGCCTTGTGGTTTGTAGAGACGATTCACTTCCATGAGAGACTCAAAGAGTTTATCTCCGTCCGTTAAAACTTCTTGAGCATTATGACCTTTCAGTTTTCCGGCATGTACACCGGCAAAAGGCACCCAAGGGACCCTGTCAGTTGCTTGATGCTTGAGAACATTCTCCAAAATTGTACGATTTTCCATAAAACACCTCTCTATTGTTTAATTGTATTGTCTTACATGGAAGCGATGGTGATTGTTGTGGCAATTTCACCACAACAACATATGTACAGATATTATAATTGAAGTATTAAGTAAATGATAGCGAAAAACGCCCATTTCCTAGTATTTTGCTCTGCTATAGAAAACGAGTGCAAAGATGGGCAGGCTCGGGTATGCTAAATAGACCTTATTTTGCCATTTTCAGGAGAAGCGCGACAATGAAAAACAGCAATCAAGCCATTTATGAGAGACGCAAAAAAATCCTCGCCGTGCTGGAAGAAAAAACGACGGTTTCCGTGAGCGAGTTGGCGGAACAATTTGAGGTCTCTCCCTTAACCATGCGGCGCGACTTACATACTTTTGAACGGCAAAAGCTCATCAGCCGCCGCTACGGCAGCGTCACCCTCTTGGATCCCGCGAGCAACGAATTCAGCTCCAAATTTATCCTGCATAAGCGTGCGATAGCAAAACTAGCCGCGCAGCAAGTGCGAAACGGTGATACCATTTTTCTCAACACTAGTTCCACTGCCCTGCTCATGATTGACTATATCCGGGCCAAGAACGTCACCATCATCACCAATAACGCTTCTGCTATGAATTTGGAGCCCAATCCGGACATCATTCTGATGCTCATCGGAGGTGAATTGCGCGCACCAAAAGGTTCCCTGGTTGGCGACCTCGCTGTCAGCAGTCTTAAGCAGATTAAGACGAAAAAGTGCTTTCTAGGTTGTACCGGCATCAGCATGGAACATGGCATTACGACCGCACTGATGCAGGAGGCAACGATCAACGAACTAATGCTACGTCAAGCTGAGGAACGTACGATTTTGGCAGACTTCTCCAAATTCGGTGTCAGTCACAGCTTTCGCTATGGCTCAATCGGCAACATTCACCGCTTAATCACGGATACAAAAGCCCCCGTGGATGAGATTAACGCCATGAAGGCGGCGGGTTTACAGATTTTACAGGCTCGCATCTGATTGCTTGTCGTTAATATTCTTGCAATTTTCAAAGCGGATTCTGACACAAGCTGTGATTTTGATGTAGTTTGCTGAATCTTTGACTCAGATAAAGAGCCTCAGCGCTGTAAATTGCGTATAATGTAAGCCACGATTGTTTCAAGCCGCGGCCTGACCGCTGGCAGGGAGGTTCCGCTTATGCCCTTCGTTTTACCCGAATTTGTCGATTGGATTTTGATTGTGCTTTTGAGTGTGCTATTGATTTATTTTGCCGTACTTATTTTTAAGCGCAATCGCCTCATCAAAGTCAAAGGCAGTGACGACTATGTCTATGCGGCTTTCATAATGCTGGTTTTGATTCTGATTAATCCGGTCGATGTCAATATGTCTATGACAGCGGTCGTGCGCTCACTGCTCTTCTATCTGGCGATTTTTGGTCAGTTCGCGATAAAACGAGGGCTTTCAGACAGGGGATTTGAAAAAATCTTCTTTTACATCCCTTGGGAAAAAGTGACGCGGGTAGAAGTCTCGGAAAAACCGTCCATGCGCGCAAAAATTCTGGTTACCGTGGAAGACGGGCGCAAGATGCGCTTCAATCTCTATTTCAGTATCGCCAAATCGCAAGAGATTCTCGAATACATCAACCGCTTTGTCTCCGATAAATTGATGATTCGTCAGGATTTGGCCACGAAGCTCGAGCAGTACGTGCAGATGCGTGAAGATTTCAATAAACCGGTTCCCCGGAAAGTCAAAAAGAAAAAGAAGTAGTGGTGATTTAGATATAGTGGTGTTTTAGTGGTGGGCGGAAATGTTGGCCCAGCCCACCGGTGCTTGTCCAAAATTTCCGGCGGTCCCAGCGAAGTCTGGGATGGCCGCAACTATTGGCCTAAAATTCAGCGCAAATGGCCAGTTTCTCCAGCGGTCCCAGCGAAGTCTGGGATGGCCGTGATTACTGGCCAAAAATTCAGTACAAATAGCCAATTTCTCCAGTGGTCCCAGCGAAGTCTGGGATGTCCGCAACTATTGGCCAAAATTCCCCAGAGCCCCCCAAAATTCCCCGAATCCCCCAGAACCCCCCGACCCCCCCGAATCCCAGCCCCGCTCGTACCGACACAAAAAAGCTGCCTCAGCGCATCAAATCGATGTCGCGAGACAGCTTCTTTCATTTTTTGTTAAGCTTTTTCGAAGCTAACGGCTAGGAGCTTAAATCCCTTAGAGATTGGCGTAGGCCAGCTCAGCAGCGGATGCGGCATCCGGCGCATAGAGGTCAGCACCGATGTCATCACAGAAAGCTTGGGTAATCGGTGCGCCACCGACCATGACTTTCACTTTGGCGTCCAAATCGCCTGTTTCTTTGCGCAGTTTAACAACTTCTTTCATTTCGACCATGGTGGTGGTCAAAAGAGCCGAGCACAAAATGATGGATGCATCATTTTCTTTCGCTTTGGCAATGAAGGTTTCTGCCGGTACGTCAACGCCGAGGTCAACAACCGTGATGCCTTTGCCTTCCAGCATGATTTTAACTAGGTTTTTACCGATGTCGTGCAAGTCGCCTTTGACGGTGCCCAGTACGACGGTGCCTGCGGCTTCGTTGTTTTCAGCAGCCAGTTGCGGTTTGAGAATTTCCAAACCTGCGTTCATGGCGCGAGCAGCAATTAAAACTTCGGGCACGAAGACCTGATTGTTTTTAAACTTCTCGCCGATGACGCTCATGGTCGCCAAAAAGCCGTCATCGAGGATTTCTTTCGCGGTAAGTCCCTCATCGAGAGCCTGTTGCGTCAGTTCTTTGACGTTCTTGACTTTACCTTTAGTCATAAAGGTTGAGATTTCGTTGATGATTTCTTTGCTCATAAAGTTTCTCCTACAATGATGTTTTATCGAAAAGTCCCATACTTACGGAACATCTCCAGCGCATAAAGCATGGATTCCTTCGTTGTTCCGATTGCTCCCAGATAACCATATTCTACACCAATTAAGCCGCCTTGTGGACTACCCCACTTTTCGCAGAGCTCTTTGGCTTCCTCTTCGATTTTCGCTTTGTCACCGGTAGGTAAGGTTGCTTGGATGTCAATGGCTGCTTCGAAGCAGATTTTGCCCTGAGCCACTTTGCTGACTTCATCAATACCCACGAGACGCGGTTGATGAATGTTCAGAATATCGATACCCAGTTCGATAAAGTCTTCCAAGATATCGTTGATTTTACCGTCGGTATGGAAACGCACGTCCATTTCGCACTCGTGTGCTTTATCAATGACACGTTTGTATTCCGGTTTAAAAATCTCACGGAAGATGTCCGGATTCATCATTAACTGTGTCTGAGTACCCCAGTCGTCTGTGGTGTCGTAGCAGTGAATGCGTCCCGGTGCCAATTTATAGGCGTGCTCGATGATGCCGATTTGGAAGTCGGCCAAAACTTTTGCCAGTTTGGCAATGTTCTCCGGCTCAACCATGCAATCAATCAGCGTATCCTCAAAGCCGCGCAAAAAGTGCATGCGCTCGAAAATACACTGCGGGGAGTTTAATTGGACATAGAGATTCTTCGACTCTGCATCCTGCAGGGCTTCCTCCAAACCTTCAAAACGGCCTTCCGCATGCGGGTCGGGCCATTTGAAGCTGTCAAAATCGTCCCAATCTTCCAAAGGAATGTTGGTGACTTGACCCATGTCTGAACCGGTTTCATCCTCGCTCTGCCAGAGGCAGCCCCATTCGTCGTACTCGCCGCTTGGGGTGCGGATTTTTTTCTGGCAACTATAGGTTTGTCCCGGTTTGTGCATCTCGCGCGGAGGCAAAACGAAAATACGCTTTACGTCACCAACGCCGGCGATACGGTCAAAGCGCAGACCGATGCGATCCGGGTTCTTAAAATGAATGTTGGCTCTCATGATTTCAAGACTGTTCATATCGTTGTCTCCTTTGCTAAAATGCGGATTTATTGACTGATTTCGTTCGGGAAATGCTCTTTGACTGCTGCGACCAAAACTTCTTCAACGGCAGCTTTGTCAATCAGGTTTTTGGTTTCGACGATAATGGCATCGCTGTCAGGCAGCATGCTGGACCATTCCGGGCTGGTTAATACCAGGTCAGTGTTCATGATGTAGGCCATCGCCTCACCAAAAGCGCAGGACTCGACCGAGCAGTTGATGCCATTTTTCGCACAGATGTCTTTGACTGAAATTTTGAGGATGGTGCTGGTGCCCATACCGTTACCGCAGACGCATAAAATGTTTAACATGATTTTCCTCCGTAAAGATAGTTTGCCTCTTGCCGACAAAGTGCTTTTGGGAGCCTTTTGCCTGCAAGAGGTTTGCCATTTTCATTATGATGCCCTTGGCAAAAGCCTCAGGCTGTTTTCACATTATTTAGCCTTGAACAGGAATGCCCAACGCTTGGCCGATGAACTTAAAGATGGCGATGACCGCTACCCAAACCGTGGCGTAGTCGGCACTGCCTTGCCACCAGGTCAGATCCAGCATTGAGACCGCCAGAGCGGAACCCATAATTTGAATCAAACCGTTAAGCACAGTAATAATTGAAGCCGCTTTCCATCCGCCGTATTTATTGGCAAAAATGCCGATGGTCGCGTTATCAAAGAACAGGGGGATGAAACCAGGCACCAGGAAGATCGGGGATTTGGTAACTAGCAGCAAAATCACACCGAGAATCTGGCCGACGGTACCGCCTAAGAGGCCGAGCACAACCGATTTGGGTGCAAAGGCGAAAATCGCGGCGCAGTCCACACCGGCCACAGCACCGGGCAGCAAGCGCTCGGAAATACCTTTAAAGGAGGCCATGATTTCACCGACGAACATACGAACGCCGCTCAACAAGACCGTAATATTGGCTGCCAACGAAATGGCAATCCAAAGTAGGAAGACGACATTGTTCGTCAAACCGGCTTGATTGAGTCCTTCAGGTCCACGCAACCAAGCGATGCCTTCGCCGCCGATGACCAGGAAAATGACCAGAACGGAAACAAACATGACCAGCAGAGTCGCGATGATATTGTCCTGCAAGAAATTGAGCGATTCGGGCATCTTTTTCTTTTCGATATCATCTTCAGGTTTACCAATTTTGGGAGCCAGTTTGGTTGCCACATAGCTGACATACATCTGTTGGTGAGCAACGGTAAAGTCGGCTTTGGTGATTTCTTTGGTGGGCTTGATCAGCAAGCTCGCACCAACGCCCCAATAAATAGCGGTAATCAAGGCGGCAATCAGCACCGTTGCAATCATGCCCGTGCCCAGGAAACGCCAAACGATATAGGTTGAAATACCAGCTTGAACAAGCATGGCGTTACCGGTCAAATACACAGCACTAATCCTTGTCCACTTACGTAAAGCAACAAAGAGAATGTTGAGTAAGAAACCGACCAATAAGGTGTAAATACCCCAGGTGGCTGCTTCTGTGCCGCCCATGGCATTGTTCATTTTTTCAAAAGCCGCAACCATCGTAGGATAGGTGTTAAGGCCAGCACCTTTGATGCCTGTGGCATTAGTAACTGCAGTAAGGAGTTTATTAAAGTTACCGATTAATGCGCCTGAGCCCATGCCCATGACAATAACACCGACTGAAGCTTTCAATGCACCCATTAACGCCTTGGAAAATTTTTGTTTCATGGCGATGTAGCCGATAAAAACAACCAAGGCAAGCAGGATGAATGACTGACCTAGAATTTGCTTAAGTAACAAATCAAGAATGTATTGCATACGTCCTTCCTCTTCTTTTCTTTTTTTCTTTTTTGCAAAATAAAAAACAAACGATAATTAGAGAAACCCTTGATCTCCGCAATTCATTCGGTAAGTAGGCCGACGAGCGCGAGGTAATCAGGATTCAACCGCGACCAGTCCACTCAGGACCCTGATTTCCACTCCTCTCCTCTATATTTTTCTTCACTCAAGTATAGAAAAACTCGGAATTGTTTTCAAGCAATTATATGAATCATCGTTCACACTTAATACAATTGTCAGGATAGATTAACCACAACTAACGCTATTTTACATTCATTATGGGCTTATCTTTCTGAGCAGACAGCGAATTTTGGCTCGTTTTACGAACCATCATTCTTATTATGGCTTTTTATACTAACGTTTCAATCATGTTCAGCGCAGGTCATAAAAGTGATAGGCAAAATGATCATTTAACCAATTGACCGCCAGCGGCAGCCACAAAGCCGTGCGCTTGGGGTAATTCTGCCCCTGCATGGAAAGCGCATCGGCCGTGGAAATGCCGTGTCCGCCCTCTGAAAAGAGGTGAAATTCCACCTTGACGCCAAGCTCCAGAGCCTTTTCGACAAAAGCCAGGGTGGCTGAGGCTTTAACGATGTTGTCTTCACGGCAGGCAAAAATAAAATGCGCCGCGCTGTCTTTATTCAGCATGCGATAAGGGTCGCGCTCGGCCAGGTCGCGTTGGAACATTTTGCCATAACGTTTATGCAAGTCTTCCACATCAAAGGACTGAATAAAGTCGCTCAAGTGTAGTACCGGATAGCCGGCAAGCACCGCCTGCACCGCCAGTTCTTCGTCCTGGGCATTGATTTGCTTGCGCCAAGGGGCGTCTCGATAAGTGGAGGCATAAAGGCTAGCCAAGTGCCCGCCTGCACTAAAGCCCAGTACCGCTATGCGATCGGGGTCGAGGCGATAATGAGCGGCTTGCTCTCTCAAATGCATCAAAGCACGTGCCAGGTTGAGCTGTGGCAAAGGATACTCCGACTCAGCGCCGTAACCGTAATCCAGCGTAAATGCTTGGTAACCCTGCATCATGAACTTCAGGGCGACGGGCTCTTTCATTTTCGCCGAGCCACCGACATAGGACCCTCCGGGGCAGACGATAATGGCGGGCAAACGTTGCGGCAGTTCCCAACGCTTGTTGTTTTCTCCGGGAGCCTCAAAGCGGTAGCTTTTCAGCACGGCCGCTTGGGTCTGACCCGGCAGGAGTGGAAGGGTGTAGGTTTCGTGCAACATGCTTTTGTCTCCTTTGTGGTTTGGGCTTCCGAGGTGCCAGTCGGGGTGGGGAGGGGTTGGGATTCCGGGGTGTAAGTTGGAGTGGGGAGGGTTTGGGTTTCCGGGGTGTAAGTTGGAGTGGGGAGGGTTTGGGCTGGGCTTTGGGTTTCCGGGATTTTTGGAATTGGTGGATTGCGGGTTTGAACTACAGAATTTCCGATTTTGGCAAATCAGCTTGCCTCAAAGCGTTCAAGTAGATGCTCGTATCTCGTTTTTACTACATTTTTTCCATTCCTACAAATGATCACTCGCAAGAACGAAAATACTGTTGTAAAAAGCTGCCCAAGAGGCTTCTTTAGCTCGCCTCCTTCGGCTATCTTAATTTATGGACAGAAATTACGGGGATGTGGTCAATCTAGTGGTTTTAGGGTCTCTGCTCAAGTCTAACTGACGATTTTAGGACACTAATTGCGACTGTGTGGTCGCCGCCACCACATCCCTGTAAAAAGTGGGCTTAAAACAGCCTTTAGATATGTTCGGCAGGCGTCCTTAAGCACTTTTAACCACATCCCCGTAAAAAGTGGGCTAAAAAACCGCATCCTGATAAAATTCAGAGGAGCGGAGTCGCAGCCACCCAGGCGACGCGACGTTTGAAGCCAGAGCGGAGTCGCAGCCGCCCAGGCGACGCGACGTTTGAAGCCAGAGCGGAGTCGCAGCCGCCCAGGCAAGGCGACGTTTGAAGCCGAGCGAGTCGCAAGCCAGCAACGCGACGATTTCATTGCCAAATCCGTGACGTGACAAAATTGGCGCTAATCCAAGGGACCAGGCCAATTTTGGGGTTTTGATACGTCGTTTACGGGATTTACCGACACTTTTTCCATTAATCCAAGATGTTACCTTGTGCTAACTTGGATTAGCGTAAAAACCTACGGTAAAATCCGCTTTTCATGAGAAATTTCTCCCAAACCAAGACTTTCGCTTGGATTAACGCAATTTTTGCCGATTTGTCCGCGGTGTCACATTCCGCTCACAGCTGTACACTGGATTTTTAAGCATGTCACACCCACCAGTTGCCAGAAGCAAGCTAGGCGCGGTCCATGATGTGATCACGTAAAACAGCGATCATGCGGATGTGCTGTTTTTCCTGCTCAATGATGAAATTCAACAGACGCTGCTCAGCACGGATCGTCGTTTCTTTCAGGAGCGCTTCGTAGATTTTGATGCTTTCGACTTCGGCGGCTTTTGCCAATGTGACGGCCTGATGCAAATCCAGTAGCGGTTCCTGCAAGCCCTGACTCAGCTTCGTCTTGAAGACATTCTCCGCTTCAGTCACCGTCTCCAAGCGCGCTTCCTCTTCACGATAGCTCTCGCGCACCTCCAAAAGCTGAGCGTGTTTTTTCTCTTCATCAGCCAGGATCAGGAAAAAATCTCTGAGATTCTCGTCCCTGCACTGTCTGGCAAAATCCTGATACATCGTCTCGCCGTCTTTTTCCATCTGTATGGCAAAATCAAAAATATGACTCATGCTCGTTCTCCCACTTTCCTCTCAGTCCACATGAAAGACTTCTTCCATATCGGACCAAAATTCGCCTTCTTTCCTGTCGTCCAGTGGCTGCATCAAGGGCTTGACCACGTCCCACCACGCCTGTGTGGTCGGGTCTGCTGCCATCGCCGCCATATCCGCGTCAAAGTCCTCACCCACATACTCAAAGTAGGCAAAAGCCAGCCCGTTGCGGTAGTAAATCGAATAATTCTGAATATTGCTCGCTTTGATTTGTTTGAGCACTCCCGGCCATGCGGCGGCATGCTCCTTTTTATAAGCCTCGATGGTTTCGGGGCTGATTCTGATGACCTGTGCAATCCTCTGCATATTTCACCTCAAATTAATGATGCCAATAAGTTTGGCAAAATCCTCGCCAAAAACTCCAAGCTAAATCTCCGCGTGGCAAGCTTTAAACAAAGCCTCGATGTTGGCCGGCGGAATATCGGAGAGGATGGCCTCGTGACTGGGCGAGACAATCAAACCCGTGGGTTTGATACGACGCAGTTCGATGACTTTGTCGTAAACTTCTTGGGCTGTGCCGTTGACTAAGAGCTCTTGGGCATCGATGCCACCGCAAAAGGCGGTTTTACCGTATTTTTCGTTGAGTGAAGGGAGGTCCATGTCTTTTGCCAATGCCTGTATGGGATGGATGACGTCAGCGCCTGCCTCAATCAAATCGGGAATGATCGGCTCGATGGAACCGCAAGAGTGGTAAATCACTTTCAGCCCATATTCTTTGGCTTGGGCGATGATGCGGCGTGTGCCGGGAATGACAAACTCGCGAATCAGTTCCGGCGAGAGCATCAAGCCGCGCTGGCTTCCCATGTCATTACCGAAGAGCACGGCGTCTAGCTTGCCTTTGGTCGCTTCGTAAAAGATTTTGTTGGCCTGCAAGTAGAAGTCGACAATTTTCTCGTCTACCGCCTTGTACATTTCCGGATTAGTCATCATATTGACCAGGGCTGTTTCCATACCGAAAGCGGCGCAGCTGTCCTGGAAATGTGCGGACCAGAGTACGCCCATGGTGACAAATCCTTCGGGCACGTCCTCTACCACTTTTCTGGATTCCTCAACCGAAACGTGTTCTGCAGGATTAGGCCAGTCAAAACTGTTGACCAGCTCCGGATCTTCGATGTCTTCGAAAAAGCCCGGTGCCGTCAGAGTACGCTCAAAGTCGGAGTGGTGCTCCGATTTTTTGGCAAAATCCAAAGCCGTATAAATGGCGTTGCTAGTTTCAGAATGATAAGGCATTTCGACCGCATAGATATCGTCATCAATTTTAACTTTCATTTCTTTGAGGCTATCAACTCCGAAGTAGGCTAGAAGTCCGTCGACAGCTTCGGGGGCTGGGACCCCAAGCCAGGAGGCGTTGCGGTCCACCTTTTCGTGATTAATTGTGGCGAGAAAGCGTTCTTTTTTGTTCATTAGTATAATCCCCTCTTCCTGATTACTTGTTTTTTCTGCTTTGCAAGCTGTTAAGGATGACGGCCATCAGGATGACGATGCCTTTAATGACATCTTGCATATATGGATTGATGCTGAGCAGGACCATACCGTTGGTTAAAACACCCATGAACAGCATACCGATGAGGGTGCCCTGCAGTTTACCTACACCGCCGTACATACTCGAACCACCGATGACCGCAGCGGCGATCACGTCCATTTCCCAGCCCTGTGCCGCATCGGGCGAACCGGACTGCAGTCGTGAAGAAAGGATGACACCTGCCAAGCCGCAGAGTGCGCCGCTGATGGTAAAGACGGCGATGGTGACCTTATTGACATTGATACCGGAGAGGCGTGAAGACTCTTTGTTGCCTCCTATTGCATAGATGGAGCGGCCAAATGCAGTATGACCCAGAATATAAATGAAAACAGCATATATGATAGCCATATAAATAACTGTATAGGGTACCGGGCCGATAAAACCGGCACTGATTACGGAAAAGGCTTGCGGTAACCCACCTTTCGGATATCCTCCGGTGATAAAGTAGCCTAAGCCACGAATGGCCGTCATCAAAGCCAAGGTGACCAGAAAAGCATGCAGGTTAAAACGTGCGATGATGAAGCCAGAGAAAAGGCCGATTAATGCGGAGGCGAGAATGGTCAAAATAATGGCCAAGACGATGGGTATACCCGCCTGCATAAAGGTCGCCACAAGGACAGTGGAAATCGCCACGGTGGATCCGACGGACAAGTCAATTTGAGCCAAGATGATGATCATGGTCATACCGATAGCGACAATCGAAGTGATGGAAATTTGACGTAAAATCGTCATGATATTGGCCATCGTCAGAAACTTATTCGTGGCCAGGGAGAGATAAAGAATCATAAAGACCAGTAAGATGTACATTACCGACCTCAGGGCCATGCCTAAAAAATTGTTCTTTTTCTTAACATCGTTCATGCTGCTCATACTCCTCAAACTGACTTTTGCGCATCGCTGGTTGCGTAATCGAGAATCATTTCCTGTGTGAGTTTTTCGTTTGGAATGTCTGCGGTGATGGTCCCTGCGGAGAGCACCACAATGCGATTGGAGACATCCAGAATTTCCGGGATATCGGAAGAAACGACAATGACTCCGATTCCGTCTGCGGCCAATTGCTTGATTAAGCTGTAAATCTGACTTTTAGAACCGACATCGATGCCGCGCGTCGGCTCATCGAGCAGCAGAATCTTGGGATTGGTCACGAGCCATTTGCCGATGACCACTTTCTGCTGATTGCCGCCGGATAAGTCTTTGGCCAGTTGCTGAGGTCCGTTGGTCTTGATGCTCAGCCGTTCGATGTTGTGCACCGTAAGATCACGTTCTTTTTGTCTGTTAAATGCAAAATGCCGCCCCAAAACATCTAAAACCGTCAGGCTGGTATTAAAAGACAAATCGTTGTTGAGATTTAAGCCTTCTTCTTTGCGGTCTTCAGTCACGAATGCCAGCCCCGCTTTCTTCGCATCGGCGGGTGAGTGGATGTTCTGCTTTTGGCCGTTGATGAAGATATCGCCTGAATCTCTGGGATCCACCCCAAAGATGGCGCGCAGCAGTTCGGTACGGCCTGCCCCGGCTAAACCGGCGATGCCCAGCACTTCCCCTTTGCGCAGGCTCAGGTTCACGTTCTTGAATTTTTTGCCGGAACTGAAATCACGCAGCTCCAGAATGGTTTCATCCGTGGAAAAGTCTTCCAGTAAAGGCGCTGAGTAAGTGTCGCCCACCATGTGTTTAATGATAACCGGTTTGGGTGCTTCGGTGATCGGCAGGGTGATGATGGAACGCCCGTCGCGGAAAACGGAAACGCGATCAGAGATTTCCGGCAGTTCTTCCAAGCGGTGCGAAACGTAGATGATGCTGACGCCCTTCTTTTGTAAGGTGCGAATCACTTTAAAAAGTTGCTCCGTCTCCTTTTCACTGAGTGAAGCAGTCGGCTCATCGAGTATCAAGACGCGTGAGTCGTTGGAGATGGCTTTGGCAATTTCTACAATCTGTTTCTGACCGACGCTCAGGTCGCCCACTTTTTGGCGCGGATCGAGCTTGGATTCAATCAAATCGAGGTGAATCTGTGAATCCGCATAGACCTGCTTCCAGTCAATTTTGCCACTTTTCCCTTTAGGAAACTTACCCATATAGATGTTCTCACCGACGCTTAGGTGATTGAAAAGCGAGAACTCCTGATAGACCGCGCTGATGCCCGCCGAGCGAGCTTCATGCGTATTGTTGAAATGCACATCTTTGCCAAACAGGTTGACGCGACCGCTGTCTTTGCTATAGGCTCCGGTGAGAATTTTGATGATGGTGCTTTTGCCTGCACCGTTTGCCCCAACCAGGGCATGTACTTCTCCTTCACGGAGATTGAACTCTGCATTACTCAAGGCCGCAATGCCGGCAAACGCCTTGTTGATGCCTTCTGCGACTAGTATTGTTTGTTTTTCCATGGCCAAACCTCCGTAAAAAATGCGGGATCTTTCGACCCCGCATCCGTCTTATCAGAACTCTTTATTGCGTTACGAGGTCAGCTCTGTCATCGATGTACTTTTGCAGGGAAGCGGCGTCTTCGGACGTGTAGAGTTCCAGGGGAACCAGGATTTCCGCGTCTACGCTATCGCCCTTGGCGACTTTGTAAGCTGCTTCGATAGCGGTTCCGCCGATTACGGCTGGTTGTTGAGTGCAGACGGCCAGGAGAGGCGAATTGGGTTCAAGCATCATCTTGGCAAAAGAAATGGCCATATCGGTACCACAGACTTTGACTTTGTCGTTTCCGGCCAGCGCAGCTACGGCGCCCTCCATCGAGGTTTGATTCCAGCACCAGACAAATTCAGTTTCGGGGAAGCCGGTCATGATACGGTCGGTCGCATCCAAACCTTCTTCTTTAAATTCAGCTTCGACTTCGGTGAGTACGTTGATTTTGCCACTGTCTACCATCGCCTGAATGCCTTCTTTGAAGCCTTCGGTGCGTTGGATGCCGGCATCGTAGCGTGTGTTGATCAGCAGGGAAAGCTTAATACCTTCAGGATAATTGGCTGTGACATATTCGGAGAGCCACTCGCCCATCTGTTTACCCAGTGCTTTATTGTCGACGCCGACAAAATGTTTCATATTCGGGGTGTTGGCGGTGGTGTTCCAGCAAACAACGGGAATATTGGCATTGACAGCACGATCAATGGCTGCGACGGAACCGTCGGCACTGATAGGACCCATGGCAATGGAGTTAACTTTCTGAGCGATAAAGGCGTCCATATTGTCGGCCTCGGTCGCGACGTCGTTATTGGAATTGACGATCTGTACGTTGACGCCTAATTCTTTGCCCTTCTTTTCCATACCGGAAATGACTTCGGCGAACCATTCACCGGAAGTGTTCATCACGACTGCGCCTATAGTCATGGCTTCGTCGCCGGCTTCCGTAGCCGCAGCGCTCGTCGCCGCATCAGCGCTTTCTGCCTGAGTTGTTGCTACTTCGCTTGCACCTGCTGTCGCAGCGGCTGCTGTTGTAGCGGCTGCAGTTGTTGCAGCTGTGGTGGCAGTGCCGCCACATGCAGTGATGCCCAGCAGCAAGGAGAAGCCCAGTAATAAACTAACGATGTTCTTTTTCATGTTGACCTCCAAGTTATGATTTGATTGTCGGAATGTTTCCATCCCTGTCTAATGCTAAAATGAAACAGGAAAAAAAAATAATCCATTAAAACTATAAAGTATCCTCAGAATTTACACAGTTTCACCTTTGCCGAGCGTTCGCATAATCATTCGCTGACAATTGATGGTATAAAACGTACAGAAGGGTCTAAGCGACTTAGGATCTTTTATTTCAGACAAAAGGATGAGCGCTACACTTTCATGAGCACAGCAGAGCGGCAAAATAAATTCAAAAAGGCCAGAACCGTATTTGGAGGTATCACCGGGATTTTCTTGGCGGTCTCGCTCTTCATGATTCTGGTGCCCAGCGTCCTTTTAAGTACAGCAAGTAATTACTACACCAATGAGTTGAGCAGTAGGCTGCAGGAATCCAATTACAATATCGTGAAGCAGAAAGCTATCACTTTGGACTTGATTTTCGATAACATCACCACACAGTCATCCTATCTCATGCAAAACCACAACCTCCTGCGAACCCTGCGCTTGAGCGATTTGGAAGGTGGAGCGGAAGCCGGTAATCAGCTGGAGGCACAGCAGATCATCCGTGACTTTGTATATACACAACCCCACATTTACTCCATCACCATTAGGACTGCGAACGGCATGCACTTCGACTCGGCTTTTGCCGAAAGCACCATGAACGATGAACTGTTGTCCGACTTAGCCTATGAGGAATTTGCCCTCGATCAGGGGGTCATCACCGAAGCCAATCATAAGCCCTTGCGCGTCTTTTCTCTCTATGCCCGACTCTACGATATTCGTGATTTTCAAACGGTGCTGGCTGATCTGAAAATCAATATCCGTGATGATACGCTCTCGGCCGTCTACCAGGACGAATACTACGGCCCGGGCGGTAACTACCACGTCGTCTCGCCCTCCGGTAAGGTGGTCTCCTCTTCCACTTCCTATTATCTGGGCAAAGAAATCGACGATGTCACACAGATTGAGAGCAGTTATGAGGAGATGTTCGCCAACGGCAGCGGTTTCAAGGTGATCAACAGCCTCAACAGCGCTTCCCTGCTCACCTATCACCAGCTTTTTTCCAACAATTGGTTCCTGGTCAATACGGTGAACGCCGATGTCATCAGCTCGAACTATAAGGCCGTGAGAAATGCGACCATTGTCGCCGTCATTTCCTCTGTGTTCGTCAGCCTTTTCCTGATTGTCTATTTTCTGAAGGCTGTGCTTTTACCCTTGCAACGCATGCGCAGCGCCATGATTTCGCTAGGTGAAGAAGACTTCGGTGTGCAAATCACCACAGGAGGGGCCTTGGAAATTCGCGCCATCCAAGAATCCTTTAACAACATGTCGCTTCAATTGAGTACGTTGATTAACGAAGTCTATCTGCGTAAAGTGAAGCAACGTGAAGCCGAGTTGGCCGCATTGCAGAGTCAAATAAATCCTCACTTTTTGTACAATACCCTCGATACCATTTACTGGCAGTGTCGCATGGACGGATCCTACACCTCTGCAGAGCTGGTGCGTAACTTATCCAAGCTCTTTCGCCTGAGCCTTAACCGCGGTCAGGAGATGACCAGCGTCAGAGAAGAAATCGAACTCCTGCACGCTTATGTCTATATCGAGCAAGTCAGGCATAAGAATCGCATCGACTTTTCCATTTCCGTTGAGCCCGGCACCGAAAACTGTAAGACCGTAAAGTCCGTTTTACAGCCCTTGGTCGAAAACGCCATCAAGCACGGCATCAACCAAGGCACAGGGCAAGGTGAAATCAGAACCTATGTCTACCGCAGGCAAAACAACTTAGAATTCTTGGTTTGGGATGACGGCGTGGGCATGGATGCGGCAGCGATGAATCAGAAGCTTGGCAAAATGGACGCCGGCACTGCGGGCTACGGTGTATTCAACGTGCACTCACGCATTCGTCTCCACTTCGGCGAAGCTTACGGCTTGCATTACGAATCAAAGGAGGAAGCCGGAACGATGGTCATAGTCAGGCAACCGTTCCGCTCATCAGATAGGTAAATACATGTTAAAACTCATCATCGTAGACGACGAAGAAACCATCCTCTCAGGCATGCTTACGGCTGTCCCCTGGGACGCCTTTCAGGTCCAAATCTGCGGCACGGCGCGCAATGGCCGCGAAGCCTGTGCGCTCCTCGAAAAAGAAGCTGTCGATATTGTCTTGACCGACATTTCCATGCCCATCATGGACGGTTTAGAGCTGGCCAAGACCATCAGGCAAAACTGGCCTCATCTGCACGTCATCATTCTGACCGGCTACGACGAATTCGATTACGCCAAGCGCGCTATTGAATATGGCGTGGATGCTTTTTTATTGAAACCGGTTGGCATAGAGGAGTTGGAAGAACAGCTCAATCGCATTCGCTTGAAGATCAACGCTGAGCAGGAACGCGAACGTCGGCTGAACTCTTCGGAGCAGCTCATTTTTGAGCGCTCACAAGCTTTAGTTGATGCCTTTCTGATTGATCTGGTCTACGACAAATCCATGGATGTCTCCTATCTTCAGGCACAAGCGGAAGTCCTCAACCTCCCGGCTATCGAAGGCGAATGGCAAGCCGTGCTCATTGAGATCAGAGCCACGCAGGACTCATTGTCGAGCGGCAGCGGGATAGCGACGAGTCTTTTGCAATATTTACTCATCAACATTTTGGACGACTTGTTTAAGCCTGAACCGGCCTTCATTGCTGGCAGAATGGACGAATACGACCTGCTACTCTGCCTGAACTGTCAAAGCCGGGACATGGAGCAGTACCGTGAACGCTTGCTAGAGTTCAGTCAAGTCGCGCAGAGCAAACTACATTCTCAGCTGTCCATCGGTGTCGGTAAGGTGGTCGATGGCTTGCAGAATATCAGTGAGTCTTTCGAGGAGGCGGCAGATGCCCTGCAATTTCGTGCGTTAAACGATGCGAGTGGCCTGCATTTTTACAGGAAAGCCGAGAATGGCAACCAGAATGCTTTTATTTTTCCCAATGAAGCCGCATTTCAGATAGTTAAGGAAGTCATGGACCACGCCCGTTCAGCCAAAGACAAGCAGAGCGCGGAGCAAGCGGCCGTTGACGCGTTTTTCAGACATATCGGAGAACAGCAAGTCTCCGTTCATCGCCTGCGCGAGCACAGCTATAAACTCTATTTCATCCTTTTGGAGAATGTGGGTCAAAGTCTCTTTAGCAGTGAACAGTTGGCGGACTTGCAAGATCGCTACTCCAGATCATTAAGTGCCAATTTGTATGTCAAAGAATTTGCCTCAAGCATCATGGCTTTAATTGCGGAAATCAATATGCAAATGCAGGAGATCGGCACAAACTCTAATATGCGTATCGTGCAGCTCAGTAAGGCCTATATCAAGGAGCATTATGCAGAAGATATCAGCCTCGCTCAGGTTGCGGGCGTTGTTCATCTGACACCGAACTATCTGAGCCGCATTTTTAAAGACTTAAGCGGTGAGAACTTCAATGAGTACATCAACCGTTACCGCATAAAAAAGGCTGTTTCACTCTTGCAAAACAGCCCGGAAATGAAAGTTTACGAAGTGGGTGAAGCCGTGGGCTTGGCAAACTATAAATATTTCGTCCAGGTCTTCAAAAAATACACCGGCACTTCACCCACACAGTTTAAGCGTTGACAGCCAGCATACTGCCAGCTCATCAAATCAATCGATGCCCACCTCTCACCAGGACAAGTTGGTCGAAAATAATGACCAGCCTTGTAGCAAGATTACAGATGGGCATTTTTTCGAACAACTTGTCTATTCTTTAACCACCATGGTCTCGGCTTCAGCCAGCATGTTGAGTTGCATCCCGCTGACGAAACCTTTGACCTCTTCGTCTGTTGCCGTTTTTGGTAAAACAATCTTCAAACCAGTTACTGAAGGCGTAAACTGAATCTCACCGCCAAGAATGCTCGGATCGGGACGCTCAAAGTAAACCGTCTTCAGTGCCAGCGCATCAACAAACACACCCGCGCCGAAACTCTGGACTTTCGCCGTCACACGTGCACTCGGTAGCGCTTTACATTCTTTAAAGGCAAGTCCGCCCACCGTCTCGTAGTCCAAGATTTGCTCCGTGTTGAAACCACAGCCCACAAACGCGCCCTCGGGCAGATTCTTGAGTTTGCCGTTGAAATCCACTTTGACCAGGGACTCACAGTAGTTGAAACAGTAGACGCCCATCTCTTTCAAGCCGTTAACAAAAATAACTTCTTCCAGCGCTTTGCAGTTTTCAAAAGCGCGAATGCCCAAGAGCTCCACCGCACCGTAGCACTCCACCTTCTTCAAGGTCTCACACTGCAGGAAGGCCGAATCCTCTATCGTCTTAACCGTCTCAGGAATAACAACCGACTGTAAGGTCTCATTGGCTGCGGTACCGGAAGCAACAGTCGCTATGGTCAGGTTCGAGAAGGCTGACATACCGATATTCTCAACCGTAACCCCACCAATGCTGCGCGGGATGACGACTTCTCCCCCCTTACCCAGGTAATGTCTGATGGTACCGGTAGCGGCATCAAACTCGAAATCTTCCTCCGGGTTAGGTTTGTAGCTGTCAGGCATGGCTTTGAAAGAAGCGTCTTCACCGACGCGCAGTGCCGATTCATACCAGGGGTAGCCTAACTGTTCGGTATAGGCAGCCAGTTCCGCGTCAGTGGCTTCCTTGGCGAAGCGGATTTTACCTGAATCAAGCCCGAGATTGCCACCCAACTTGACGCCCAAAGGCAGTTCCAAAGCCTGAATATTCTCACAGCCCTTGAAAGCATCGGTTCCAATGCTCAGATCCTTGCCTTTAAAACTGACTTTTTCCAGATTCGTACAGCCGGCAAAAGCATTCGCCCCGATTTCCACCACAGAATCCGGAATCACAATTTCTTTGAGATTGACACAATCTGCAAAAGCCTCCGCACCGATATGTGTCACCGAATCGAAGAAATCAATGCTTGTCAGCTGGCTCTTGGCAAATGCCCGTTCCCCGATGCTGACTAATTTTCCTGAACGCGGTACGACAAAGCGTTTGAGATTAGCCCCTTCAAACACGCCCGGACCCAAACCTTTAACGTCCACCGTAGCCGTTCCGTCCTTGTTCCAATAATCCCAGAACATGGTCAGTTCTTCCGCAGAGCCGCTATACGAGTTAATCAGGCCACTGGCGTCGTCAAAAACCAGCTCCTCGGAATTGGGATAAGGCGGTAAATCCGCCGGATTAGCGCGCCAGAAATTGACAGAAGCTCCGGCTGCGCCCTGGGATTTAATCCAGGCCTCCCGGAAGCTGTTCTCGTCGGCTTTTGATGCATCTACCGCGATATCAACGTCTATAACGGTCACATTGGCAAAAGCATCCGCCGCAATTTCAGGCATGGTTTTACCGGCAAAGACCAAATACCCCAAATCACCATTGTCAGAAAATGCTTTCGCAGCAATTTTCTTTAGCGTAGCTGGGAAATGGGCTTCCGTGAGCCGGTTTCTGAAAAACGCCCCCGCCCCAATCTCCTCCAGTCCTTCCGGCAATTTCAGTACTGTCAGCTTTGCATCGCTAAACGCATTGTCGGCGATTTTTTTGAGGCTGCCGGGCAGTTTTACATCTACCATTTGCGTCAGCGAAAAAGCCTCCTTGGCGATTTCCTGAAGCCCTTCTTCCACAAAGACACGTCTGATTCTTTGATTGAGGCTAAACGCTTTCTCCCCAAGAATTTTTACCGCTGTGCCCGCGATTTGTGCAGGTACATGCGGTGCTGCCGCAACGCCTTTATAAGCGGTAATTGTGCCGCTCGCCTTGTCAAAGTCCCAGTCAGACTCCAGCACAGGATATTCCAGATAATTACAGGCACCGTCTGTTTGGCAATCTCTTCCCAAAGCGGCACTGTATGCGGCCTGTTCTTCATCCGCCACCGTAAAGCTCAGCTTGCTATTGGACTCAGCGCTATCAAAAGCGCTCGTTCCAAAGAGCGGGCAGGCACCCAGAAAGCGTGCTTTTTCTAAATTTAAGTTAAAGGCAAAAGCATTGTCCCCCACATAGGTAAGTGCTGCCGGGAAGGTAATTTGTGGGAGTTTCTCATTGCCAAAGAAGGCATAGGCATCAATTGCTTCCAAAGTCTCCGGCAAAGAAACCCGCTCCAAGTTTAAGCAACTGTAAAAGGCATTGCCCATAATCAAGCGCACACCCTCAGGTATCTTTACGTTGGTTAAAGTCGGATTCTGGTCAAAGGCTCCCATGCCAATCTGCAATACCTCTTGCCCGGCGATTTTTTCCGGAATGACGACGGTCTCAGCATTGCCTTTGTATTTATCAATGCTGCCGTTTTCGGCATTAAAGTCAAAATCGGTTTCCGCGGCAGGAGCCGGCCAAGAGAAGCTGTCTTCCTCGGCCTTGATATAAACCTTGGGAGCCACCGTGGTCGTCGACGTGGTTTCCGCTACGCTTTCACTAACATTTGTTTGTTCTGCTTGCGTTTGTGTCGTACTTTGCCCTGCTGCAGGGCTCGTTGCTGCTGCGCTTGTTCCGGCTGTCGTTGCTGAGCCTCCGCAGGCTGATATAAGCAAGGACAACAGGGTCATGACTACAAGAATTTTGAATCGCTTTTTCATCCTAACACCTCCGCTGATGGACTCTGAGTAGATTCTTAATTACTGTCATAATCACTTGATGCGAGCTGTCTTAACTAAGATGAATGGAAAAATGGAAAAAGAATATGAAGTCGTAAAGTGGCCTAAGTAAGTGATTCGTACTTTATCTTAGGCCGCGTATTTTGATTAAGATTTTATCTATTAATAGTATAAAAGGCAGAGCGCTGAATAACAATAAATTAGGATCACAATTCATGCTCAGAGGTTTTGACCAGCGTATAAATCGGATAGTTTTCCGGGATGCGTTTGCGCCCGTTCAATTCCACCAGCTCAATAAAGAAAAGTAAGCCCACAGCGATGCCGCCGGCCTTTTCGACCAACTCAATGTTGGCTGAAGCCGTACCACCGGTAGCGAGCAGATCGTCGACGATGAGCACCTTTTGCCCCTCTTTGACAGCATCCGTATGCATCGCCAGCGTATCATGACCATATTCCAAAGCATAATCCACTTCGTAGGTGTGGTAAGGTAGTTTGCCCGGCTTACGAATCGGCACAAAGCCCTTCTTCATGGCAAAAGCCAGGGGCGCCCCCATGATAAAACCGCGCGACTCCGCACCGACAATGACGTCAAAATCAAGATCTTTGACCAGATCCGCCATCTGTTCGATTAAGGCCTGAAACGATTCCGCATCCTGCAAAACCGTTGTGATATCGATAAAGTCAATTCCGGCCTTCGGAAAATTGGGCACATGCCGCAGTCTTTTTTCTAAATCTATCATGGCACACCTCCACGCAAACAAGCATCATTATACGTTAGCCTGAGCGGTTTTTGTAAAAAATCTCATAAAAAACCGGCCAGTCGTCAGTTTTATCCTATTTATCAGATGTCGTTTTCTGTGACGGGTTTGTCAGATAGAGTTTTCTGTGCCGGGTTTATCAGATGCAGTTTATCTGCCGATTTTGTCAGATAGCGCATTCTGTGCCAAAAATTACGGGGATGTGGGAATTTCAGAGAATTTAAGGTCTTCAAACACGTCAAACACGGGGTTTTGTGCCAATATTTACGACTATGTGGTGGCCGCCACCACATCCCTAGAAAAAGTGGGCTGAAAACAGCCTTTTTATGAGTCCAAAAGCCTTCCAGAAGGGTTCATAGCCACATCCCCGTAAATAATGGCCGTTTTTCAATGATCAAAAAGGGATGCCCTTATTTCGGGCATCCCCTTCTCCCTCTGCTTATTTTATCCGGAATAAGACGCTGATCTATTTCGTTCTTAATCGTTTATAGACGAGCAGGAGCAGAGCCGCTGCCACCAAGGCGAATACCGCCCAGTAAACCGTAGAAGCCGATTCTCCCGTTCTGGGCAAGGGCTTTTTCGTCGTCGGTGCTGCGTTTGTTGTTCCGGCTGCCGTACTGACCGAAGTTGAGCCTTCGGGCTTGGAGTATTTATTCACATAGACAATGCCCGCCTCTTCAGCCATGCCGTTATTTTTCGTAATTACGGCTTTCTGAGACAAAACGCCGTTCACTTCCGTCACATGAATGGTCAGTGTATAGAGACTTGGGTCATAGCTGAAACCTGCAGGTACCTGATCCAACTCCCGCATTTCATAGACATAAGTTCCGGGTTTGGTGAAGAGCAGTTTCCCGATGTCGAACAATTTAGCACCCGTCACCTGCAATGGCATTTCCGCATCAGCATAGCCATTGGGCATCGGTGCCCCGGGGGTGATTGCTTTGAATACGAAATGGAAAACACCGTCCTGTGGTGCATCCGCACCTTCAATACGATTTTCTGCTGTGACGAAATACTCTACCGGCAGAGGAACTGGGACTTGAGGGGTGGGTGTCGGTTGAGCAGAAGGAATAGTAGTGGTGGTAGATGCTGTCGTTGGGACCAATGTCGGAGCAACACTTGCTGTTGTAGTGGCAGTGGGGGCTGCAGTCGGTGCAGTCGGCGGCAGCGTAGATGTCGTTGGCGCGGTGGCTGTGGTGGTGGAGTTTGTAGTGGATGTGGACGTGGTCATGGTCGTAGTCGTGGTCATGGTCGTAGTCGTGGTCGTGGTGGGGGGAGGAAGATATTGGTTGGTGAATTGGTAACGCTTCACTTGACCGCTTTCCGGTAAATCAATCACACTGACGACGGGACTCCCAGATAATTGATAATTCTCTACATCTGTTGTCACTTCTTTGACTGAGTAGTCGTAAACATTGCCGTCAGCATCCTTAATCGGCAACTTGGACCAGAGATAACTGCTTTCGCCATCCGTCAAGGTCACGGCATCGCCATAAGCTTCCGTTCCCTGGTAAAGCTGGAACTGTACATCGGGACGTGGTGCTGCGCCGCCGTTCCAGATTTTTTCAACTTGTACACAATTGTAATCAGCCACAAACTCAGTGGAGAAATAGTATTCTGCGTTGCTGTCCAGCCTGCCACTGCTGATAGGACCGGTGAAGTAGAAGAGCAGGGCGGATTTTGCCGGCATATAGGGAATATCGATGACCCAACGGCTGTCACTTTCTTTTGTGAGTGTTAGGTCAGAAGCATCCATAATGGTATAAGGGCTGGTCGAACCATCATGTACCGTCACATGGACGAAGGCGGCTTGGTTGTTGACGGCAAGGAGGCTTTCCATGCTCGCATTCGGATCAGGCACCCATTTTGAGTCTGTAAAGTTCAGATAGAGCTTGCCGTTTTGGATATCGTAATCCGTTGCCACCGGAACACGCCAGTTTAGAGCAGTAGCTCCGGCCCAATGCTGGACTTCAAAACGCCCGTCTCCGCTGCCGAATAAGCCGGGTTTTATTTTGTAAACGTAATTCATATTGGCGTGGTCTTCACTTGCGTGATGAATGATACTGGCCGCTTCCCAGCGTAGTTGGCAGGGAATCGATCGGTCACCGTTTTTGGCATACCAGTTAACAAATGTGTAAGTATTGGTGTTTTCGTCAAAGCTGATGCGCTTATTCACACCGGGCAGGATTTCTTTCACGCTGTAAGTGATGGGTACAAGATTGCTAGGAAAGTCCGCATACTTATCCAGATTGTCCCATTGATAGTCGTAGTTGCCGGGAGTCAAAGTGATTCTTTCCACTTCGGCCACAGCCTGTCCGGGAACGCTTTTGTTCAGGACAAACACGGTATCCTGTTCCGCCATATCTTCCCAAACCTTATGTAAAGAAACGGAGGTTTTCGAAGGCACTGCTAAATCTGCCGTCAGGCTCGCAGCCATCGTGCTTTCAGCCCTGACACTCGGGTCCGTCGGAGGATTCGTATAATTCGTCGTAAAGTAGTATTCCAGAGAGCTACCGGCTGCGACATGATTAAAGTGCAGCACAATCTGGTCTCCGCTCTGACTGAAGCTGTAATTTTCAGCGGATAAATCCATGGTATTTGGAAAGGCGCTGCTAACCAAACTGACATGAGCCGGCGTCGTCAAATCGCCTGCGCTGCCAAAAATCAAGTCGGGGTCGATGCCGGTGATTGGCAAAACAATATCCACGTTATACATGTCCGTGCCTGCGGCATAGACGAAGCGCCACTGCACATAATTGCCCTCTGACCAAGCATCCATCCTGAATTTTCCGGGATCCCCGTTTTCGGGCGATGCGCCGGAGTCATGCGAACGGGCCGGATCACCCAGGACATTATTATTCCCGGGATAAGTAAAAACGGTCGTCTGTGTTTGCCAAGTCAGCGGCACGGTCTCCAGATTCGCCGGAATCGCTGCTTCAATATGCGGGGTCGTCAATATAATTGGCAAAAGCAAAGCCATAATCAAGACAAAGAGGCGTAAAAAGCCCCTGCTTCTCATAAAAAATCGTTTCATCCGGCCCACCCCCATTACTTCAAAAGCATGATTGTATATATTTACATATTAACTAGAAATCATAGTTCTTTTACAGAATCACACGATTTTTAATAAAAAGCAATACGCTTACTTATATTTAATAAAATATTAATAAAAAAGCGGAAATGGGCTAAGAAAAATGTTTGTTTATCTTCTTTGTTTGTGTAAATTAGGCAGGGCCGCCCACTGTGTATCAAGCATCCGGCGCTGTTCTGCGCGGTTTTGCGAGATAAATTCAAAGGTCAGGTACTCGGGTTTAATCCGTTCAATGAGCGCTTCAATTCCTTTTTGCCGTAAAGGGCAAATGCCGATCCACGGCAAAAGCATACTCAAACATCTGCATGCAGCGCGCATAAAAATCTGTCTCCCAATCCGGCGGATCACGCTTGAGCGCTTCGGCATAGGCACCGGTCAAAGATTGTTGTAGGTGGATTCCACGAATCGCTGCGCAGAGCTCACCATGTTGATCCAGCAAAGCATGGATATACGCCAGGCCCTCAGACTCACTACGCAGCGCAGTGTTCGTATGAAAGAGATGTCCCGTATCCAGCATCAGCCCCTTATTGGGGTGTTGGATGCCATCCAAAAGTCTTTTAGTCAGTGCCGGTTCCGTAAAACGTAGACCTGGCTGCCAGAGGTTTTCTAGCAAGAGGGCGATATTCTTATCACAATGGGCAAAAGCCTCATTCAGTAGCTCACAGCAGGCCTCAATTACCTCCTCATCGCTACGCCGATAGACCCCGCTCGGTGCTTCTCCGACTGCCGCATCCGAGACATGAAAGACCACATACTCCACTGCATAGTCTTTGGCTATTTGCAGATCTTCGCGTATGGGTTTAAGTAAGGCTTCTTTGTCCTTGCCGCCGTAGTAAGACTCCCAGACTTCACGGCTGCCGAACTCTTCCTTTAAAGCCTGCTCATCACCCAGCCAAAAACTCAGCCAATTGGGAATCGCCCGCATGTGCAGGCCAATGACCTTCTCCTTAGGAATAATATTCCGTTTGTCTTCTTCGAGATAGAGCAATTCCACGCCGTCAAAATCTGCAAAATGCGCCAAAAAATCAGCTTGATTCTGATAGCGTTGCAGGTCGTCTAAACTGCTGCTGAAATTGCTCATGACTTTCATAAAGTATCCTCATTGAAGCAAAAGCTTTGTTGGCTTTTGCCCAAACCTAATCAATCAATACGCCGCTTTTGGCCAAATCAGCCACCGTACAAGAGGAGGCATTAAAACAGCAGGGACGTCTGTCCCCTTTTTCCAATTTCGAGCAAGCGACACGGATGCGTTTGGCGCGCGTTAATGCATTGCGAGTCGAACGGATCCAACGCAACCACTCCCATTTGGCTTTGTTGGTCAATGACGACCACTGTTCATTTAAACCGGCCTCTGCCAAACCATGGTGGATATCTTCCGGTAACTGCGGTTCCGGCCACTGTTCCAGTGGGCTGATCTCCAGCAGCTCAGAAGCGCCAGCAGTTAACCCGATTTTAAGCAGCTCCCCGCTTACTTCGAACCAATGTCCGCCTTTCCCGTCCGGTTCCAGAGGCACCGTAAAAGATTGCTCACGGTAGCGCAATTCAACCATCACCATACCGCGCGAAGGCAGAGCCGTACTGACTTCCTCAGGTAAACGCACAATCATGCGCCCGGCTCTTTCGATGGGTTGTGCTTGAAAACGCTGCTTCATCTTTTCCTCCGGCTTATTCCTGACGGACATTGCTCTCCGCCAAAAGTTCGTTCAGTGCTTCAGTCATGGTCGGGTGTGTGTAAATCGCGTTTCCCAAGTCTTGGTATGGAATCTCTTTGTCGATAGCCAACTTAAAGAGGTTGATCGTTTCATGCGCTTCAGCCGCAAAGAGATGCGCACCCAGAATAAGATCCGTCTCCGCGTCAATGATGACTTTGAGCAGACCCGCTGTTTTTTGGAGAATATTGGCCTTGGGAACGGCTGCTGCTTTGAGGCGGGCCAGCTTGATGGTTTTACCTTCTGCCAGCGCTTCTGCTTCTGTCAGCCCCACACGGGCAAAAGTCGGCTCAATAAAAACCGCATAAGGAATCGCGCCACGGTTCTCCGCACTGCGACTGGTTTTTCCGGCCAAGTGCGCTGCCACAATCCGCGAATCGTCCAGTGAGATATAGGTAAACTGCAGAGCGCCGCGCACGTCGCCCATGGCATAGATATGCGCTTGTGAACTTTGTAAAAATTCGTTCACCTTAACCGCCCCGCGTTCGTCTTGGGCTACACCGGCTGCCTCCAGATTTAAGTCTGCTGTATTCGCCTTGCGCCCCACGGCACAAAGCACTGCGTCCGCATGTAGGAAAGAACCGTCCTTGAGCTCCAACTCACAATCCTTTTCCCTATCCTTGATTTTCTGAACCTCTGTGCGGAAATAAAAACGAATGCCCTTGGCTTCCAGTGCCTTGCGAATCTCTTCCGCCATCTCCTTGTCTTCCCGCGGCAAAAAGTCTGCGCCGCGCATGACGACACTGACCTGCACACCGAAAGAGGCATAGAGTGAGGCAAATTCCTGGGCAATATAGCCGCCACCAATAATCAACAAGTGTCGGGGCAGCTTCGCCAAATCCAATAGCTCGTCGCTCAGGTAGACGTAGGCACTTTCCTGCATTCCCTCAATATCCGGCTTGATGCTCACCGCACCGGTATTAATAAAAATTTTGTCAGCCGTCAGCCGCTCTTTCAGCTGCTCGCTGCGACTTACAGCGGCGCGGTTCTTGACACTCTCTGTGTGAAAAATCTCCAAGCCGTGCGCATCGCTGAAGCGGGCAAAACCGTCGATTATCGTGATATTTTCTTCCTGAGCCAATTTCTCGTAATTCTTTTGCCGCAAAGCCCCAATCAGCCGCCTTTTTTCCTCAACCGCCTTTTGAAAAAGCTCAGCCATCTCCTCGTGCGAGGTTTGCGGAAATCTGGCGCGATAAGCCGCTGCGAATTCCGCCTCGTGCACCCAGACTTTACTGGGAATGCAGGCGATGTTGATGCAGGTGCCTCCGTACATCTGATTTGATGCTTCGACCAGCGCGACCTTTTGGCCTTGTTTGGCCAATTGCACGGCCAAGGTTTTGGCACCTTTACCAAAACCGATGAATGCGGCGTCATAATGTGTCATGAAAACTCCTCTTTCTCTGTTGTCCCTAGCAAGTCTGTAGCGGAATTTTATTAATCCACGTTTTCTTCGCTCCTAAATTGAAGCTTCCAGCATGTCCAGATACTTGGCAAAACTCTCCATCGCCATTTCAATCGGCTTCGGTTTGGACATATCCAACCCCGCCTTTTTCAACACGTTCAAGGGGTAATCCGAATTGCCGGCTTTGAGGTAGCCCAGGTATTTGTCGACGGCTGACTTTTGCCCGCTCAAGATGGATTGTGAGAAAGCGGTCGCCGCCGAAAACCCGGTTGCGTATTGGTAGACATAGAAGTTGTAGTAAAAATGCGGGATTCTGGCCCACTCGTAGGAAATGCCCTCATCGAAGGTCAGTGCTTCTCCATAATATTCGCGATTCATTTTGCCATACTCAGAACAAAGGAAATCCGCGGTCAAGGCCGTCCCTTTTTGATCTGAGGCATGCACCAACTGCTCAAACTCGGCAAACTGGGTCTGGCGGAAAACCGTGCCTTTGAAGCCGTCCAGATAGTGGTTGATGTAGTGTAGGCGTAACTTGGGATCCGCTTCTTTTTCCAAGAGGTAGGCTGTTAGTAAGTTCTCATTAGTGGTCGAGGCGATTTCCGCTAGAAAGATGCTGTAATCCCCGTAAATATAGGGCTGGTTTTGGCGTGAGAGATAGGAATGCACGCTGTGGCCCAACTCGTGTACCAGGGTGAAGAGATTATCCAGGTTATCCTGCCAGTTCAATAAAATATAAGGTGCCGTGTCATAGGAACCGCCGGAATAGGCGCCGGATCTTTTGCCCTTATTCTCCAGAACATCGATCCAACGCTCATTGAAAGCCCGCTCGATGATACTCAGGTAATCTTTGCCTAGTGGCGCCAGCGCTTTTAACGTAATCTCCTGCGCTTCTTTGTAAGTGATTTTCACATCCGCCTCAGTCAAGGGGGTGTAAAGATCGTAAGAATGCAGGCTGTCGAGCTTGAGCATTTTTTTACGCAGCGCCACGTAGCGATGCAAAAGCGGCAGATTTTTACGCACGGTTTTGACCAAATTCTCATAGACCTTCTCAGGAATAGAGTTATTAAACAAGGCCGCTTCACGGGCTGTTTTATAGCCGCGCACCTCAGCCAGATAATTCTGTGACTGCACATTGTTACCCAAGAGAGAGGCAAAAGTATTCTTGAACTGTTTATAGGTCTCATACACCGCATTAAAGGCGGCTTCCCTCACCTTGCGCTCGCGGCTCTCCAAAAAGCGCCCGAAGCGCCCGTCGGTCAGCTCCACTTTTTCGCCCTGCTCATCTTCGATGTCCGGGTAAAGCAGGTCAGCATCACTGAGCATCGAATAACTCTGGGCAGAGGCATGGAATACCCGTCCACCTTTAGCCAGCAAAAGTTCTTCAGCCTGTGAAAGCGTATGGGCTTTGGCCAGACGCGTCTCTTCGATGAGATGGCGATAGTCTTCCAACTGCGGTACAGCGGCAAAAAACTTCGCCAGCTTTTCATCCGCTAAGACATTTAGCTCCGGTTTAAAAAAGGCGATTTTGGCCGCAAACTTGGTGATTAAATTTTGTGCGCTGCTGCATGGCGGTGTATTTACTGTCCGCCGTGTCGCTGTCATGCATCATATGTGCGTAACTGTAGAGTTTCTCCAAAGGCCTGGATAGTTTTTCATAGTACTCACAAGCCTGTAGCAGATACTTGCCGCTTTTCGCCAATTTGCCTGCAGGAGATTCCACTTGTTCGAGGCTCTCAGCATAAGCTTTGAAAGCTTTCTCCCAAGTCTTATCATCCGCATAAATCAGATTTAAGTCCCAGGTCATGTCGACAGGAATGTCTTTGCGCAAGGCAACGCTCTTATTATCCTGTGTTTCTTTCTGCTGCGTTTTTTTGCTTTTAGATTTCTTTGTCTCTTTATTCTTCTTCTCCGGCATATGAACAACCTTTCTGTACTGCGATAGCAGAGGGATAGCGTGTAATTGTTGCCCTCTTCCCTATTTATGACGCATATTTCGTAATTTTTCTCGGCAAAAGCAAGTCCTTTTCCACGGCTCTGAGTCAATTTTCTACTTTTTTAGTCTCAGATAGTGATGTACTAAAACCCTTTAACAGAGCCTTTTGCCAGCTTTTTCTTAGGTTTTATTAAAGCTTTTCTTCTGTTAGAATACCATTACCTTTTCATTACCAAAAGGTGTCATTAGAAGGGGGACCTTGATTGCAGTGGAATTTGAAGTCATCTGGGATAAGACGTTAGAGTTTATCAAAAATTCTGTCTCGAGCGTCGATTACAACACGATTTACAAACCTCTCCGTCCGCTGGAGGTGGATGGTGCATTCCTCGAGTTGGAGTGCAAAGACAGCATGCATCTGTCTTTTTGTGAGCATCAGACCAAAACCGTGGAAGAAGCTTTGAAAAACGCTTCGCCGTCACGTTTGAAGGTGCGTTTTGTTTTGCCAAAAACACGCGTACGAAAAAGTGTAGCTCCTGCCAAAGACGAGGAATCCGGCAATAATCTGAATCCTTCTCTCAATTTCGACAGTTTTGTGGTCGGCACCGGCAATAACTTTGCTTACAGTGTCTGTTTTTCCGTCGCCAAATTGCCCGAATCCAGTGGTAAATCGAAAAACATGTTTAATCCGCTCTTTCTCTACGGAGGTTCCGGCTTAGGAAAAACGCATTTGCTACAAGCCATCGGCAACGAAATCCTCGATGTACATCCGGAAAAGAGGGTGGTTTACACGCAATGCGAGACCTTTCTGAATGAGTTTATTTCCAGTCTTTCAGCCAAGTCTTTCGAACCATTCAGAAAAAAGTATCGTAATTGCGATTTCCTATTGATCGACGACATCCAATTTTTGGAGAATAAAGAGGGCACGCAGGAAGAGTTTTTCCACACTTTTAATGCGCTCTATGAGCGCGGTAGCCAGATTGTGTTGACTTGTGATAAACCGCCGACACAACTCAACGCCCTGGAAAAGCGATTGATTACGCGTTTCTCCAGTGGTGTCCTGGTTGACATTCAGGCACCGGACTATGAGACGCGCGTAGCCATTTTACGCAATATGGCTTCCACAAACCATGTGGAGTTTCCGGACGAAGTCTTGGCTTATATTGCGGAGAATATTTCTTCTAATGTACGAGAGCTCGAAGGAGCTTTTAAGAAAGTATTGGCCTACTCCCAATTACAAGGCGAAGTAACGCTGGCCATGGCCCAACAGGTCTTACATGACATGATTAATCCTCAAGGCACGAAAAACGTGACGCCTGAGACGATCATCAATGTGATTTGCGCTTATTACAATATTTCCCATGACGACATCATGTCTCCCCGCCGCGATAAAACATCGCCTATCCCCGCATGATCGCCATGTACTTTTTTAGAAATATTTTAGATATGACATTGGGTAAAATTTCCGAATATTTCGGAAAAAAAGATCACACCACTGCAAGAAGTGCCTGTAAGAAAATTGATATAATAGTGAGAGAAAAAGAATTGCCCTTTTCTGATGAAATTGAAGAATTAAAAAAGCGCATTTCATTATAGATTAGAAAATATTCGACTCTCTTTATCCACAAAAAAAGTGTATTTGTGTTTACTTTAAGAGTGGATAAAAAGTGGATAAAGAACTTAAACACAGAAAGAACATCTTAAACACAAAACAACTGACATAAAAAGGCGACTTAAACACATACGGAAAACATCATAAATGCTGAAACCTTGCGCTTTGCAGACTTAAGCACATTATGAACAGGACATAATAATAAGACTACTAAATAGACTATTTAATATATGTATCGAGCACGACAGCAAGTGGTGCATCGTAAAGGAGAAAAAATGAGATTTTTATGTGCGAAGAATGATTTATTGGAAGCGGTCAGCAGCTGTCAGCGTGCAGTGTCGCAACGATCAACCATGGCTATCTTGGAAGGTATCCTGATAGAAGCGGATAATGAGCTCGTTCTAACCGGTTATGATACACAAATCGGCATTCGTGTCAGTTGCATGGCAGAAGTCACTGAACCCGGACGCTTGGTCATCAATGCGAAACTCATCAATGAAGTCGTACGCAAACTGCCGGACGGCATGGTGGTCTTTAGTCAAAAACAAGAAGGTTTGATTGAGCTCAGCGCTGGTCGCAGTTCATTTAAATTGAAAGTCATGGAAGCAGAATCCTTCCCCAAACTTCCTGATGTGGATATCGAAAAAGCGGAGAAAGTCATCATTAAACAGTCTGTGCTGAAGGAAATGATTAATAAAACGGTTTTTGCCGTCAGTACGGATTCTGCCAGACCAAACCTCAATGGTGCGCTGCTTAGCTGTACTACGGATAAAGCCTCTATGGTGGCTATTGATGGTTTCAGACTTGCTCTTTATACCGTCGATCGAGATGAAGAAAGTGAAGTATGGCCAACGATCAAATTCATTATTCATGGAAAAACTTTGAAAGAATTGGTCAGTTTGTTACGTGAAAAAGAATTGATGACTGTATTGGCCACATCTAATCACATCATGTTTGATATGGGTAATGTGCATCTGATTTCCGGTTTAATTCAAGGCGAGTTCATGGATCATACGAAGATTTTGCCGAAAAACAGCCAGAGTGTGATGCATGTCGAAACCCAGGAATTGCTAAGCGCATTTGAACGCGCCTTCCTGATGGTGTCATTGGAAGACAACCGCTTCCCTGTTTCTCTGCAAAGTATGGATGATGAAAGTCTGCAACTCAGCATTGACTCAGTGCGCGGCAGTTTTATGGAAGAACTGAAAATTAAGTTGGAAGGTGAAGCGATTTCTTCCGATTTTAATCCCCGTCTAGTGATGGATGCATTGAAGGCTATCGACGATGAAAGAATTAAACTAAACTTTACCGGTGCTGTGGGCCCCTGTGTCATTGAACCGGAGGAAGGTGACGGCTTCGCATACTTAATCCTTCCCTTACGCAAATTTTAATTGGGAATGAAGTGCATAAGTCATGGAAGTTCGCGAGCTTAGCCTGCACCAATTCAGGAACTATGAAAGCTGTTCACTGACTTTTAACCCCGGTGTTAATGTCATTAGCGGAGAAAACGGACAAGGAAAAACGACGCTTTTAGAGGCTATTTTCCTTTGTACTTGCGCGCGTTCACATAAAACCTCCAAAGATAAAGAATTGATTCATTACAACAGAAATGAATATCTTGTTTCATTAGATTATGTGGTGAATCCTGAGAAGAATGACTTTGAAGAAAGTCTGGAAATTGCCTATTACGAGGCGCAGAGTGGCGTCGCAGAGCGCAGTAGGAATACACGTGTCATCAGGCACAACGGCGTTAAACTGGACCGGGTGGCGGAAATGATGGGCTTATTTAATGCCGTGATTTTTGCCCCGGAAGACATCATGCTGATTAAAGACAGCCCGCAAGGCAGACGCCGTTTTTTAGATCTGCTGATATCTCAGGTGAATCGCCACTACTTCTCTTCCCTGCAACTCTATAGTAATGTGTTGACACAGAGAAACCGTCTTTTAAAGCAGATTAAAGAAGAGCAAAAAACGACTTTTACTGCAGCACCTCATTTTGCCGCTCAACTCTCGGTTTGGAACGATCAACTAATCCGTTATGCCGCAGAAATTATTTTTCAAAGGCTAAAGTATACCGCCATTCTCGCAGAACAGGCCAAACGTTACCACGCAGAAATTTCCTCGGGCCATGAAAACCTGGTCCTGCGCTACGAATCTATCAGCGGCATCGACAAAGACAGTTCCATTGCCGCTATTGAAGAGCGATATGCGCAAATTTTATTGAAACATGAGTCAGAAGACATCTTTCGCGGTTCCACATCTTCCGGTCCGCATCGTGATGACTTAAGTTTTAACCTGGATGATAAGCTCTTGCGTTCATTCGGATCTCAGGGTCAACAACGCACGGCGGTACTCGCCCTGAAACTGGCAGAACTCTATTTATTGAAAGAAATGAGTGGCCAAACACCGGTGCTTCTTTTAGATGATGTTTTGCCGGAATTGGATGAGAATCGCCGCTTAGCTTTGCTCAACAGTTTGGGTGATGCCCAGGTTTTTATCAGCTGCACAGACGTCGACGAGGTGCATGAAAAACTGCGCCAGGTACTGGCCGACAAAGGCAGCAGTACCTTTAAAGTGAGCCGAAACCAGGTAGAAATGGTATAATATATGCATGTATGTGCATATTGGCGGAGAATGTACGCTGAGCGATAAAACCATCTTAGGAATCTTTGATTTTGATGCCCTAAGTGAGTCTTCAGCTGTCGTCAGTCTTGCTTTTTTGAGAAAAGCGGAACAAGAAGGCTTTTTGGAGACCATTCCCGGTTCATTACCGCTTTCGGTGGTTTTGACAGGCGAAAAAGTATTCCTCTCCCCTCTATCCTCCGATGTGCTGCGCCAGAGAATGGCAAATAATCGCTATTTGCATACTTAATGAACGACTAGACTACATGCGTAGACAATCGCTGACGCGAAAGGAAACTATGAACGATAAGAAACAAGAAAACAAGAAGACCATGCTTGATATTCTCGGAGAAGTGGAAGAAAGCGATGAGGTCTTACAAAACGCGGCGGCGAATCCTCATGCCCTGCTGGATGACGATTTTCAGGAAGAATTGCTGAATACAGATGGCCAGGATCAATTTGATACGCATAACAATGAGGCTTATTCAGAAGGTGATATTCAAGTACTGGAAGGTCTGGAAGCAGTGCGTAAAAGACCGGGCATGTATATCGGCGATACAACTCTGCGCGGCTTGCACCATTTGGTTTATGAAATTGTGGCCAACTCCGTTGACGAGGCTTTGGCCGGTCGCTGTGACCTGATTACCGTAACATTAAACAGCGATGGCTCAGTCACCGTAGTCGATGACGGCAGCGGTATTCCGGTTGGCATACACCCCAAGATGGGTATTCCGACGGTTGAAGTCGTACACACCATGTTGCATGCCGGTGGAAAGTTCGGCGGCGGTGCCTACAGCGTCTCCGGTGGTTTGCACGGCGTCGGTGCTTCGGTGGTCAATGCCCTCTCCTCACACTTTGAAGTCTGCGTCAAACGAGATGGGACCATTTACCGTATTGCCTTTGAAAAAGGGCAAACCACCGTCCCTTTGGAAGAAATCGGTATTTGCGATATACAGGATACCGGAACGAAGACTGTCTTTACGCCCGATCCGGAGATGTTCCCTGATACGCATTTTGACTTCAATGCCATGATTACCCGCTATCGCGAAATGGCTTTCCTAAATAAGGAAGTGACAATTAAACTGGTCGATGCCCGCGAAGAACCTTCCGTCGAAAAAACCCTACATTATGACGGTGGTATTGTTTCATTTGTCGAATACATCAATAAACATCGTGAAGCCCTTCACAACCCTCCCATTTATATTGCCAGCAGGCAGGGCGAGAGTTTTGTTGAGGTCGCGATACAATACAACAACTCATATATAGAGAATGTTTATTCCTATGCCAACAACATCGCCACGGTGGAAGGCGGCACTCACCTCACCGGCTTTAAGTCCGCGTTAACCAAGGTGATGAACGACTATGCAAGAAAATACAACTTCCTGAGCAAGACAGATAAAAACTTTCAGGGTGAAGACGTGCGAGAAGGTCTCAGCGCCATTATTTCAGTGAAGCTGCCTGAACCCCAGTTTGAAGGACAGACTAAATCCAAATTAGGCAACTCAGAAACCCGCACACAGGTGGAATCCGCCGTGGGCGAAAAGCTCGCCTCCTTCCTGGAAGAGAATCCTGTAGTTGCCAAAGTGATTATGGAAAAATGCACCTCAGCAGCCCGTGCCCGCGATGCCGCAAAGAAAGCGCGCGAATTAACGAGACGCAAGACTACGTTTGACAGCGTTTCTCTACCTGGAAAACTGGCGGACTGCCAGGAAAATGACCCAACTTACTGTGAGATCTTTATCGTTGAAGGAGATTCAGCAGGTGGTTCAGCCAAGAACGGGCGCGAGCGCAAGTATCAAGCCATTTTACCTTTATGGGGTAAGATGCTGAATGTTGAGCGGGCGCGCGTAGATAAGGTCTATGGCAATGAAAAGCTTTCGCCGGTGGTGATGGCTTTAGGTGCCGGTATCGGTAATGAATTCGATTTAAGCAAGTTGCGCTACGGCAAAGTCATTATCATGGCGGATGCGGACGTGGATGGTGCGCATATCAGAACCTTACTTTTAACCTTTTTCTACCGCCATATGAAACCCTTGGTGGATGAAGGTCACGTGTTTATAGCTTGCCCGCCGCTTTACAAACTGACTTTTGATAAAGAAGAAGTTTATGCCTACACGGATGAGGATGCGAACAAGATCAGAGCCGAGCGCCCCGGTAAAGAGCCCAAAATTCAAAGATACAAGGGTCTTGGCGAAATGAGTGCGGAACAACTCTGGGAAACCACGATGAATCCTGCCACGCGTCGTCTTTTAAAAGTGGAAGTCGAAGAAGCACAGGATACCGATGAGACCATATCTTTACTCATGGGAGATAAAGTAGAGCCGCGTAGGGAATTTATCCAAGAAAATGCCCAGTATGCTCACTTAGATTTCTAAGCAGTTCCTGCATAATGAAGTTATAGCCCAAATCCAAATCACGAATTAATTATGTGAACAAAACGCCTGGTATAACCAGGCGTTTTGTTTCACGTGAAACAATATCAATTCACACACAAACCCGAATCATTTTGTTTCACGTGAAACAATTTCAGAGTTTTTGCGAAATTTTACAACGTCATGCCTGAAATATGATTGTAGGAATATGCTAATCTCGCAAAATAATGCCTGTGATAGAATAGGCAACAGATTATTGGGCGAAAAAGAGGTGTTTATGGCAATAAAATTGGCGATAGTGAACCAAAAAGGCGGTGTAGGCAAAACCACAACGAGCATCAATCTGGCTGCTTACTTGGCACTACGCGGTAAACGCTGCCTATTATTTGACATGGATCCACAAGGTAATGCCAGTTCGGGCTTGGGTATTGATAAAAATAATCTAGAATCAAGCTGCTACGACATATTAATCAATGGCGTTTCACCCGATGAAGTCATCGTGAAGACGGAACAGAACAATTTAAGCCTTGCTCCGGGCAATATCGATTTAGCCGGAGGAGAGGTGGAACTGGCCGCCATGAGCGAACGTGAGTTCAAACTGAAAACGGCTTTGTCAGAGATGCAAACCCCCTATGATTTCCTTTTGATTGATTGCCCACCTTCATTGGGATTACTGACATTGAACGCTTTAGTAGCGGTCGATGGCCTCATCATTCCTATTCAGGCTGAATACTATGCGCTGGAAGGGGTGAGTCAACTGGTGGAAACGGTTAACTCCGTGAAGAATGGGCTCAATCCTGAACTGAAAATTTACGGTGTCGTCATGACGATGTCCGACGGACGAACACAGTTGGCACAGCAGGTTGAAAAAGAGGTGCGTAACTTCTTTGGCGATATGGTCTTTAAAACGGTGATCCCCAGAAATGTCAGACTGAGCGAGGCTCCCAGTTACGGGCAGAGTATCAATCTTTACGATAAGCGCTCCAAAGGTGCCGAAGCCTACCATCAACTAGCCAAAGAAGTCATCAAGCGAGAAAAGAGGTTTGCAAATGACCGTTAAAAAGAATAAAGCATTAGGCAAAGGTTTAAACGCACTATTAGCCAAAGAGAGCATACCCGGCAACGAGGGTAGAACCGTTCTGGAACTCTCCGTCAATGACATCGATCCCAATGCGATGCAACCGCGTAAGCATTTTGATGACAGCAAATTACGCGAACTAGCTGACTCCATCAAAGAGAATGGCGTGTTACAGCCCATCATCGTAACGAAAGTCGGTGAGCGCTTTCATATTGTAGCCGGTGAACGCCGTTGGCGCGCTTCACGTTTGGCCGGCAAGAAAACCATTCCGGCTATCGTGCGTGAATTAAGCGAAAAGGAAGTCTTACAACAAGCCCTGATTGAAAACATACAACGCCAGGACCTTAATGCATTGGAAGAGGCGGAGGCGCTGGAGCGTCTGTTGGACGATTACAAAATGACACAGGAGAACCTGGCCAAAGTGGTTGGACGCAGCCGACCGGCCGTTGCAAATTCATTGCGCTTGCTCAAGCTGAACAAGCACTTACAACAGTATTTGAGAAACGAACAGATCAGTGCTGGGCATGCCCGTGCGCTTTTAGCGCTCCCGGATGCAGTTGTTCAGGAAAGTGTAGCAGAACGCATTATATCCCAAGAATTGAGTGTCAGAGAGACAGAAAAATGGGTTAATCATTTACTTAATCCCAAAAACCCAACACCAAAGAAGCAAAAAGACAGTGCCTACCTATTAAGTATTAAAAAAGTGGAAGAGGAATTGAGTGCCCAATTAGGTACGAAAGTCAGCCTTAAAGATAAGAAAAATAAAGGCGCTATCGTGATTGAGTACTATTCTGCAGATGAACTAGAGCGCTTATTGGAACTGCTGAAAAGCTGAACAAATGCTCGGTATGAGCTTAAAAAAAGCTTGTTACTGTACATAACAGAGGTTATACTTGCTAAATCTTTGTAAATAGAGAGATGTTTGTACACGAAAGGACGAATTTCATGTCTGAAAAGAAAGAACTGACAAGAGTAGAACAAAGTCGTATGCTGCGTGAAAAACGCCTGCAAGCGCAAAAATCAAAGGACGGGGGAAAAAAGCAAATCCAAACAAGCAGTCGTTTAGGACGCATTCTCTTTCCAATCTTTGCTGTTGTGATTGTCTTAGCCATTGCGGTCTGGTTGGCTTTTGCCACCGGCTTTGCCCAAGGCATGCTCACCCCGATGACGGTCGGCGATCAAAAAGTGAGCATGAAAGAATTTACTTATTATTACAAGTCTGCGATTGGCACCTATCAAAGCTTCGTAGCCTATGGCTTAGCTCCCGCTGATGCCCAGGGCAGGCTGGATCTCGGCGCTTTGAGCACCATTCCCGGCTATGAAGATAAGACTTGGAAAGATTATATTATCGACCAAACAGTGGATCAGGTGAAAGAAGTCAAAACCGTATCCACGGTTGCAGCCGAAAAGGGTTACAGCTTTAATGAGGAAGACCAGAAACTCTTGGACGAGCAGCTGGCAACGATTAAAGAGAATTATCCGACGGATGCCGAGATGAGCAAGGTGCTAGCCGACAATTATGGGCAGGGTACAACTTTGGATTATTTTTCCTCGATGATGAAGACAGCACTGGTCAACGATCGTTTTGCCACGGAGTATCCTAAGACTTATCAAATCAGCAACGACGAGATTAATCAGTATTATGAAAAAAATAAAAAACACCATGGATTTGGTGACTTACCGCCAATTTGTCTTTGAAGTTCCTGCGGATGCTGCGAGCGATGAAGCAAAGACGCAGGCCCAGGAAGCCAACAAAGCCTTGGCTACTGAGATGCTTGGCAAAATCAACGATGCAGAGAGCTTTAAAGCAGAGGCCATAGCCTATGCCCCTGAGGATAAGAAGGCGGAATACGAGAGCGGTGATATCACGCTGAATGAAAAAGTCACGGCGAACTACACTTCTTCGGTCATGGACATTCAGACCTGGCTCTATGATGCTGCACGTCAGCCAGGCGACAAAACGCAAATCAGCAGTGGCAATAACGAATACGTCATACTCTTTGAAGGCCGTGAACGTTTAGAAAACAAGATGCCTACGGTTTACCACATCCTCATCGGTTCTCCAGATGCGACCGCCAATCCTGATGAAGCGCAACTAGCTTTGGACAAAGTAACGGCAGAGGAATTGGCAGCCAAAATTAAAACAGAAGAAGACATCGTCAGAGAAGGCGAAGCCATGAACTTGGCTGGCACCAGCCGTGAATCGACCAAAATCGAAAACATCGGTTGGAAGACGATGGATACCGCCTTTAATGATTGGATCTTCGACTCGGCGCGTAAAGCCGGTGATGTCGGTGTTGTTCAAACCGTATATGGCTACCATGTGATTTACTATATCGGAGCTTCCGAACAGCCCGAATGGTCGTACAAGTCAGACCAGGCGCTGAGAACGCAAAAGTATGCAGACGAGAAGGCGTCTTGGTTGGAAGAGGAGCGCTTCAAAGCGGAAAAGAGCAATTTTGCGCTGCGCTATGTCGTATAATTCTCGCTCACTGTACAAGTTTCATAAAATGACAGCCTGAAATTTGAGCATTATTTCAAATCAACAAAAATGAAGTCCGTTTTTAGCCCCGAAAAAGGCTATAAAACGGGCTGTTTTTGTTTCTTTTGTGCATTTTAGAGAATATATCGGCAAGGAGCGAAAAACTTCGTTACAATTACAGAAAATGCTTGACAAAGCCTCGTAGATGGTATCTAAAGATTGACTCGTTCTTTTTAAAGATGCTAAGATAGCTTTTATCTTGCATGCTGGCAGAGTGTCCCCGTTTGGCCGCCAAAGGGGGACATTTTTCGCCCCTTGCTAGTAACAGTGCCTGAGTGACAGGCCGCGTTCGGTAAACCGACGACAAAATCATGAGGTGAGTAATTCTATGGTGCATCCCGTAAAACTGGGCAGAGCGGAACGCATGACCTTTTCGCAATTGAATGAGGTCATCGAATTCCCCAATCTGGTGGAAATTCAGCGTAACTCCTACAAATGGTTTTTGGAAGAAGGTCTAATGGAGGTACTGCGCGACATTTCGCCGATTACCGCCAACCTTTCCAATCTCGCAAGCTCGATGAAACTCTCGTTTATCGAGAAAGAGTTTGATGCAAGTCAACCGACTTTGTCGATTGAGCAGTGTAAAAAACGCGACGCGAATTTTGCCGCTCCTTTGAAAATTAAAGTCCGGCTCGAAAAACCTGACGGTTCAATCGATGAATCCTCGGTTTATATCGGCGAATTCCCGATTATGACAGAAAACGGTACTTTCATTATTAATGGTGCCGAGCGCGTCATCATCAGCCAGCTGGTCAGATCGCCCGGTGCTTATTTTTCGCATTCCAAGGACCCGAAAACGGATAACGACCTCTATTCGTCTCAGATTATCCCGAACCGCGGCGCCTGGCTGGAGTATGAGAGTGACGGCAACGATATCCTTTATATTCGTGTGGACCGCGCCAGAAAATTCCCACTGACCGTCTTCCTACGTTCTTTGGGTTTTGGCACGAATGCTGAAATTTTCGAAACCTTTGGTCGCAACAAGTATTTAGAAGCCACTCTGGCAAAAGACGTCTGCACCAACAGAGACGAGGGTTTGCAGGAACTGCATCGCAAACTGCGTCCGGGTGAGCCGGTGGCCGTCGAAGGCGCGGAAGCCTTACTGCGCAACATGCTTTTCGACGCCAGACGCTATGATTTGGCTCGTGTGGGTATATTTAAACTGAATAAAAAACTGGCTCTCGCCGAGCGCCTGAAAGGTCATCGTTTGGCGGAGAACGTCGTCAGCGAGGACGGTGAGCTCCTGGCTGAAGCCGGTGCCATTGTCACGGAAGACCTGGCTTGGGCCATTCAACAAAGCGGTGTCAACCGTGTCGATATTAAGCCCTTGCTGAAAGTCGGCGATAAGATGCAAGAGTCCGACGATATCGTAACCGTCATCGGTAACGGGCGCGTGGATTGCGGCCAATATCTGACCGATACCTATGGTGAAGAGAAGCTGGAAGGTTTGGATCTTAAGGCTTGCGGCATTGTCGAAAAAGTACGTTACTCCATTCTGCGTAGTTTACTGGCGCAATTTGATGCGGATTTTGCCGAAAACGGTGGCGATTTTGTCGCACGTTTGGCGGAAGAACTGAGCAAAGCGAAAGCAGAGCTTTGTCCCAAACATCTGACCATGGAAGACATTGTTGCTTCGGTCAGCTATTTCATCGGACTTTTTTACGGCGTAGGTATGACGGATGACATCGATCATCTGGGCAATCGCCGTGTCAGATCCGTTGGTGAATTGTTGCAAAACGCAGTCCGTGTGGGTTTTGCCCGTATGGAGCGTGTGGTCAGAGAGCGCATGAGCTCTACAACGGAAGCCGGCAACGACAAAGTGGCCCGCATCGTCAACACCCGTCCAGTCAGCGCTTCCATCAAAGAATTCTTTGGTTCGTCGCAGCTTTCACAGTTTATGGACCAGCCCAACCCTTTGGCCGAGTTGACACACAAACGTCGTCTATCCGCACTGGGTCCCGGTGGTTTGAGCCGTGATCGCGCCAACTTTGAAGTGCGTGACGTCCATACTTCACACTACGGTCGTATGTGCCCGATTGAGACACCTGAAGGACCGAACATCGGATTGATTAACTCCCTGGCTACCTATGCCCGGGTTAACGAGTACGGTTTCATTGAGACGCCTTATCGCATTTACGACAAGAAGAACAAAGTGGTTACCGACAAAATCGAGTACATGACTGCGGACCGCGAAGACTACTACTACATTGCACAGGCCAATGAGCCTCTGGATGAATCCGGCCATTTCAAGGCCAAGCGTGTTACCGTGCGCTGGCTCGACAAGTTCTTGGAAGTGGACCCGCAGATGGTCGACCTGATGGACGTTTCACCGAAACAGGTGGTGTCAGTGGCCACATCTCTGATTCCTTTCCTGGGCAATGATGACGCCAACCGTGCGCTGATGGGTTCAAACATGCAGCGTCAAGCCGTTCCGCTGATTAAGACGGAATCCCCGATTATCGGTACCGGTATGGAGCATCGTGCCGCGAAAGACTCAGGTGCCTGTGTGGTCGCGAAACGTTCCGGTTCGGTGGAATTCATCGATGCCGACTTAATCGTTGTCGCACACTCAAAAACACAAAAAGACAACTATAAACTAATCAAATACCAGCGCTCCAACCAAGGTACCTGTATCAACCAGCGTCCTTTGGTCAAAGTGGGCGACAAGGTTGCAGCCGGCGATATTTTGGCCGACGGTCCTTCCACGGATAATGGTGAATTGGCCCTGGGTAAAAACGTGCTCATCGGCTTCATGACCTGGGAAGGCTATAACTACGAAGACGCGGTCCTTATTAATGAACGCTTGGTCAGGGACGACGTTTACACTTCTATTCATATTGAAGAGTATGAGTGTGAAGCACGCGATACCAAACTGGGACCCGAGGAAATCACCCGTGAAATCCCCAACGTCTCCGATGACATGTTGAAAAACCTAGACAACAACGGTGTGGTGCGTGTGGGTGCTGAAGTGCATGCCGGTGACATCATTGTCGGTAAGGTCACTCCGAAAGGTGAAACCGAACTAACGGCAGAAGAAAGACTTTACCGTGCTATCTTCGGTGAGAAGATTCGCGAAGTGCGTGATACCTCGGTACGCGTTCCACATGGTGAGTCGGGTATTGTCGTCAATGTGGTCGAATTTGACAAAGACAACGGCGATGACATGAAACATGGCGTTAACCAGTTGGTGCGCGTCTACATTGCCCAAAAACGTAAGATTTCGGTCGGTGACAAAATGGCCGGACGTCACGGCAATAAGGGTGTTGTGTCGCGGATTTTGCCCGAGGAAGACATGCCATTCTTACCTGACGGTACGCCTTTGGACATCGTGTTGAACCCCCTGGGTGTTCCTTCACGTATGAACATCGGTCAGTTGCTCGAAGTGCATCTGGGCCGTGCGGCGCGCCAGAACGGTTATAAGATTGCGACCCCTGTCTTTGACGGTGCAGTGGAAGCGGACGTGGCTGAGGCTTTTGCTCAGGCGGGAATTGATCCAGATGGCAAAACCGTGCTCTACGACGGTCGTACCGGTGAACCCTTTGAAAACCGCATCACCATTGGTGTTATGTATTACCTGAAGCTCCTGCATTTGGTCGACGACAAGATTCATGCTCGTTCCATCGGTCCTTACTCGATGGTGACGCAGCAGCCTTTGGGTGGTAAAGCCCAGTTCGGTGGTCAGCGTTTCGGTGAGATGGAGGTGTGGGCTCTCAAGGCTTACGGTGCTTCCTACACATTGAGAGAAATTCTGACGGTCAAGTCGGACGATATCAACGGCCGTACCAAGACCTACGAAGCCATTGTCAAGGGCGAGAACGTACCGGAATCCGGCGTGCCTGAGTCCTTCAACGTCTTGGTGAAAGAACTGCAGTCGCTCTGCTTAGATGTGACCATCTATACGCAGGACAAGAACAAAGTGGAACTGAGTGAAGGCATCACCGAGGATGATTCGGATGTGCCCAGCTTTGAGAGCCTGGCGCTAGCCGGCATGTCTGACTACGAATTGTCCCAGGAGCTGGCCGCCAACGGCTACAGCACCGGTCAATTGTCCGAAGACGGCAGCCTGAGCAAATTGACGGATGACGATGAGTCAAGCGGCTTTGACGATCTCGAACCGAACCCCGACGAACTGGTCGAAGATTTGGAAGAAGATGACAGCGAACTGTAAGCAGCGGACTTAAGGAGAAACGATAAGCTATGGAAATGAACAATATCGATGCCATCGGAATTGCGATTGCGTCACCTGAAAAGATTCTCAGTTGGTCCAGGGGTGAAGTTAAAAAACCCGAAACCATCAACTACCGTACTCTTAAGCCTGAGCGCGACGGTCTGTTCTGTGAGCGTATCTTTGGTCCAACCAAGGACTGGGAGTGCTACTGCGGTAAGTATAAGAAAGTCCGTTATAAAGGCATTGTCTGCGACAAGTGCGGCGTTGAAGTGACCCGCGCCAGAGTGCGCCGCGAGCGTATGGGCCACATCAAACTGGCGACACCCGTCTCGCACATCTGGTATTACAGAGGCATCCCCAGCCGTATGGGTTTGATTCTGGATATGTCGCCGAAGAGCCTGGAGAAGGTGTTGTATTTTGCCAACTATGTGGTTCTGGAAGCGGGCGATACCGCGCTGGAATACAAGGGTCTGTTGAGCGAACGTGAATACCGTGAGGCGCAGAAGCAATATGGCCGCACTGCCTTCCGTGCCCAGATGGGTGCCGAAGCCGTAAAAGAGCTGTTGCAGGCGATTGATCCGGACAAACTGGCTCTGGAGCTGCGTGAAGAACTGCACAATGCCAGCGGGCAAAAGCGTGTCCGTCTGGTCAAGCGTCTGGAAGTGGTCGAGTCCTTCAAAAAGTCCGGCAACAAACCGGAGTGGATGATTCTCGATGTGCTGCCGGTCCTGCCTCCCGATTTGCGCCCGATGGTGCAGTTGGACGGCGGTCGTTTTGCCACTTCTGACCTGAATGACCTGTATCGTCGCGTAATTAACCGCAACAATCGTTTGAACAAGCTCCTGGATTTGGGTGCCCCGCAGATTATCGTGCGCAACGAAAAGCGCATGCTGCAGGAAGCCGTCGACGCCCTGATTGATAACGGTCGCAGAGGCCGTCCTGTCACGGGTGCCGGTAACCGCGCGCTGAAGTCTCTGTCCGACTTGCTGAAAGGTAAACAGGGCCGCTTCCGTCAGAACCTGCTGGGTAAACGTGTGGACTACTCCGGTCGTTCGGTTATCGTGGTCGGTCCCGAGCTGAAACTGCATCAGTGCGGTCTGCCCAAAGAAATGGCCGTTGAGCTCTTCAAGCCCTTCGTCATGAAGCGCCTGGTGCAAGACGGACATGCACAGAACATTAAAATTGCCAAACGTTCCGTGGAACGCGGCGACGACATTGTCTGGGATATCCTCGAAGAAGTTATCAAGGATCACCCGGTTTTGCTGAACCGTGCTCCAACCCTGCACCGTTTGGGTATTCAGGCATTCGAACCGGTTTTGGTCGAAGGTCGTGCCATTAAGTTGCATCCTCTGGTATGTACCGCGTATAACGCCGACTTTGACGGCGACCAGATGGCGGTGCACGTCCCTCTGTCCGCCGAAGCGCAGGCGGAGGCCCGTTTCCTGATGCTTTCAGCCAACAACCTGCTGAAGCCGCAGGATGGTAAACCCGTTACAGTACCGACGCAGGACATGGTTCTGGGTATCTATTACCTGACCCAGTTGCGTGCCGAAGATCCGGGCGCCGGTAAAATCTTCTCCTCGGCTGACGAGGCGGTCATGGCTTACCAAAATGGTGTTATCACCCTGCAAGCCCCCATCGTCCTGCGCAGAGAAGTCGAATTTGAAGGGGAGATGGTCAGTGGACGTATCGAGACGACCCTGGGCCGTTGGCTCTTCAATGAAGTGATTCCGCAGAACATCGGTTTTCTGACGCGCAATACACCCGAAGAAGCGCTGAAATTGGAATGTGATTTCCACGTGGATAAGAAGAAGCTCGGCAAAGTCATCGAGCGCTGCATTGCCACCAACGGCATCCCCAAGACTTCAGCCATCCTCGACAAAATCAAAGAGACCGGTTTCCGCTACTCCACCAAGGGCGGCATCTCCATCGGCATCTTCGACATGATTGTCCCCGATGTCAAAAGAAACTACTTGGAAGAAGCCGAAGCGAAAGTGGAATCCATTGCCGGTATGTACCAGCGCGGTTTAACCAACGAGGACGGTCGTAAACAAGCGACCATCAAGGTTTGGCGCGAAACCACCGACAAGATTACGGATGCCCTGAAGAAGAGTTTGCCTTATGACAACCCCGTCTTCATGATGTCCGACTCCGGCGCGCGTGGTTCGATGAACCAGATCAAACAGCTGGCCGGTATGCGCGGTAACATGGCCGACACTTCGGGTCAGACCATCGAGATTCCGATCAAGTCCAACCTGCGTGAAGGCATGAACGTTTTGGAGTTCTTTATTTCCAGCCACGGTGCCCGTAAAGCCCTTTCCGATACGGCTTTGAAAACAGCCGAATCCGGCTACCTGACCCGTCGTCTGGTGGACGTTGCCCAAGACGTCATCATCCGCGAAGAAGACTGCGGCACCGATGAATTCTCAGAAATGACCGCTTTGATGGTGGGCTCCTCACAAGGTAACCGCCACGTCATTAAGAGCCTGAAGGATCGTATCGTCGGCCGTTTCACGGCAAAAGACGTGCTGCACCCCGAAGATGGTTCCGTCATGGTTGAGAAAAATGTCATGCTGACTGACAAGATGGCTCAGGCCATCGAAGATGCCGGCATCGAGAAAGTCGCCATCCGCACTGTGCTGAACTGCAAAGCCAAACAAGGCATTTGCGCGCACTGCTACGGCATGAACCTGGCCACCGGCGAACCCACCGTGGTCGGTGAAGCCGTCGGTATCATGGCCGCTCAGTCCATCGGTGAACCCGGTACCCAGCTGACGATGCGTACCTTCCATACGGGCGGTATTGCTTCCTCCTCTGATATCACGCAGGGTCTGCCGCGTGTCGAAGAACTTTTCGAAGCGCGTAAACCTAAGAGCCAGGCGATTATGTCCGAACTGGCCGGTGTGGTCAGCAGTGAGGAAATCAAAGGCAAACGCCGCATCCACATCACGGCAGCTGATGCCGAAGCGGTCAGCTACGACGTCCCTTATGGTGCGGGCGTACTGGTCAAAGACGGCGACTCAGTCGAGGCCGGTGACCTGATCACCGAGGGCTCGGTCTTCCCGCAGGATCTGATGAAGATCAAGGGTCCGGCCGGTGTGCAGAAGTACATCATCTCCGAAGTTATCAAGGTCTATAACAACAACGGTGTTGAGATCAACGACAAACACGTCGAAATCATCACCCGCCAGATGCTACGTAAGATCCGCATCGATGACGCAGGCGATACCGAGTTGATGACCGGTACCAGCGTCGATGCCTTCACCTTCCGCGATGCCAACCTCAACGCTGAAGCCGATGGTTTGACACCGGCAAGCGGAAAGCCGATTTTGCTCGGTATCACCAAGGCTTCCCTGGCCACCGACTCCTTCCTTTCCGCCGCCTCCTTCCAGGAGACCACACGCGTGCTGACGGATGCTGCAGTTAAGGGCAAAATCGATCCGCTGATCGGCCTGAAAGAAAACGTCATCATCGGTACGCTCATCCCTGCCGGTACAGGCTTACAGAGATACCGCAATATCACCGCGGTGCCCGATGTGCCTGAAAACGCAGAGTTTCTGGCCGCAGCCGAAGTCTGATTTTGTGGCTTGTCCGATGCCGTAGCCCTCGTGGCAAGGCACAGGAGTAGCTGCCGGAACGCAAAAAACTTGAAAAAGCAGTCATGACCGCAAGGCAGGGCTGCTTTTGCCATTTAGACGAATCAGAGAAACTTCGTTTATACTATGAGGAAATTAAATCCTTACTGCATGGAAAGGTAGCGCATGGATTACATCGTTTTTGATTTGGAATGGAACATGGCCAATCCCTGGGATAAAATTCCCGAAGAGCTGGGCAAAAGCATGCCCTACGAAATCATCGAAATCGGAGCGGTGAAGCTGGACGAAAACGGCAAAGAGAACGGGCACTTCAACGTGCGCATCCGACCGGTGCTGTATAAAAATCTCAATCGCCACGTCGGCAAAGTGACCAACATGACGCAACTCTCGCTGAACACGGGCTATCCCTTTAAACAGGCCATTGCCGGCTTTTGGAATTTTTGTGGTGAGGATTACTGCCTTTGCAGTTGGAGCGACAGTGACGCGGAGCCACTGAAACGCAATCTCGCTTTTCACGATTATTCGCCGCTTTTGGGAGTGCGCATATTGGATGTGCAGCGCGCCTTTACCGACCTGGTTGAGCCCGGGGAGGGGCAGCGCAATGTGGAGTATGCCCTTGATTTGCTGAAGATTCCCAAGAACGAGCCTTTTCACAAAGCCCTTTCCGACGCCCGCTATACGGCGAAGGTGCTGAGCCGCCTTTTGGAATTTGCCCACGAAGATGGCAAAACGGATTTTTACTCACGCTATTCCTATAACCCTGATATCAAGTTGCGCGCATCGCAGCATTTGCCCATCGCATCAAGCGTGGCCGAGGCGGATGCCTTCCTAAAGGCAGAACCCTTGCATTGTCCGGATTGTGCGAGCGAGCTCAGTGTGCTGAAGCCCTGGGAGATTGTCGGCAAAACACGCAAAGCCCTTTTTTCCTGCCCGACGCACGGCGAAGTCGCCACCCGCTGCCGCATGCGCAAAGGCCGCGAGGGCAAGTGGCTTTCGACAGTGACTTTGCAGATTTTGCACAGTTGAGGTTTAGCTGCGTTGGGGTGAAGGTACGCGTCTACTTATTGTGCCGGACGCGCGATTTAGATTTATCGCGTTGTTTAGGCGGCTGCGACAATTTCTAAATCTTTCCTCTGTACAGTCTTTCCTCTCACTGCAAAATTTACGTTCTTACAATTGTCTGTGGCTGCAAGAAGGTTTTTTCGAGATGTTTTTGGCTTTTTACTACACTTATGACGAACTTGCAAACTTAGTTTTGTAAAATCGCAAATAATGTAGTAAATCTCCGCAATACACTTGCAAAACCTATGTTTATAGCCATTTTGATTTGCAAGAACGTAAATTTTGTAATTCTATATTGTCGCGGAGCTAGGTCGGTTGCGACACCACTATTGAATCTCAGTCGTCGCAATGCGTGGGCAGGCTGCGACACCGCTATTCGAGTCCGTCGCGGGTTCCGAGATCATGCGGCACCACTCAAAATCCGACAATTATTTCGATAATCCAAGAATGGAGCCATAGGCAGGTCTAAATCACAACTGATTGCTTAAAAACACCGTAGTTTTTTACGTTAATCCAAGTTAGCAAATGGTAACTGCTTGGATTAACGAAAAAATTGTCGCTAAAAACCGGGATTGGCGTGAATTTTCGCATAAAAAATCAGTTTGACTTGGATTATCGAAAATTTTGCCGCGATGGGAAATCGGATGCAAATACGGCATAGAATCACGCCGCCTCAAAGCTTTGCAATTTTCGGTGCACCAGTTAACATAAGTAGAGAACAATTCAGCGTTCATAACCGCTGTAGAAAAGGTTAAGAATGAACAATAAAACAGCACTGGAATATTTCCTGGATTACATCACTTACGACACACAATCCGATGAGGAATCGGAGAGCTGCCCCAGCACGGAGAAGCAGTTGCTCCTGGCTGAGCGGCTCAAACAGGATCTCGAAGCCCTGGGTGTTAGCGCAAGTTTGGACGAAAATGGCTATGTGATGGGCTTTTTGCCCTCCAATACCACCGTAAGCGGTCAGACGCAGACGGTTCTGGGCTTTGTCGCGCACATGGATACCTCACCGGACATGAGTGGGGCAAACGTTAAGGCGCGCATCATCGAGTATCAAGGCGGGGACATCGTTTTGGATGAAGCCGGCACGATTGTGATGCAAGCGGAGACTTTTCCGCAGTTGCAGCCTCTGATTGGCAAAAGACTCGTGATCACAGACGGTTCGACGCTCCTGGGTGCCGATGATAAGGCCGGTGTGGCGGCGATTATGGGACTGATGGCGCGTTTTGCCGCTGATCCCAGCCTGAAGCACGGACCGATTGCTGTGGCTTTTACGCCTGACGAAGAAGTGGGGCGGGGAGCGCATCGCTTCGACGTGGCGCGTTTTGGAGCCGATGTGGCCTACACCATCGACGGTGCGGAAGAGGGCGAACTGGAGGCTGAAAACTTCAATGCCGCGGCTGCGACCCTCACCTTTCAGGGGCGCAGCGTGCACCCCGGCTCAGCCAAAGATCAAATGATTAATGCCTCACTTCTGGCCAGGGATTTTGCCGCTTTACTGGATGACAGCGACACCCCGCAAAACAGCGAGGGCTATGAGGGTTTTTTCCATCTGACCGACATGCAGGGTCAGGTAGAGGAGGCACGCTTGTCTTATATTATCAGGGATTTTGATGAGGAGGCTTTTGCCAAAAGAAAGGTTCACCTGGAGCAACTGGTGGCGGAGATGAACAAACGGCTCGGAGCGGAGCGTGTGCGCATTGAAATTCGGGACCAATATCGCAATATGAAAGAGAAGATTGAGCCCCATCCGTATCTCATCCGTTTGGCAGAAGAGGCGATGCGGGACTGCGGCGTAGAGCCTATTATTAAGCCGATTCGCGGGGGGACGGATGGCTCGCAGCTATCGTTTATGGGACTGCCCTGTCCGAATCTTTTTACCGGTGGCGGGAACTATCACGGGCGCTATGAGTATCTTTGTGTGGAGAGCTTTGAGCTCCTTGGCGAAGTGCTGATTCGTCTTTGTGAGAAGTTTGCAGGACATTTTCAAAAGGCGTAGTTCATAATAGGGATAGATAGCGTTCATTAGAGGAGAAACGGGCGTGGAAGACGTCAGGGAAGTGGCTTTAAAGTTTAATTTTGCGGAGAAGGTGTGGCGGGTCGGAACGCGCGATTCCGAGTTGGCGATGCGAAAAACAGAAGCGGCACTGCTCTACTGCAAGCAAAAGGATCCCAAGTTTCAATACCGCCTGATTACGGCCGGAGAATTGCGCGAGGAGCGCGAGTGGTCGTTTGAGGTCCGTGTTTCGGCGGCATCCCTCAGCAGAGAGGCGCGCTTGCGTTCTGACTTAAAAATGCTGGAGGAAGCGGCGCAGGAAAAAGTCATCGACTTTTTTGTGGAAGACCTCTCTCGCCTGCCTTTGCGGATTTCGGAGCATTTACAGCTGGCGGCGGTTTTACCACGCAAAGACGCCAGAGACGTCTTGATTTTGCCAAAAGGGAAACGCTTCAGCAACATCGAGCACGGTGCTAACATCGGCGCATATGGCGAACGCAAAGCCTTTCTTCTGTCACAGTTGCGCAAGGACCTGCTCGTACAACAAACGCAGGACAATTTATTGCAGGGTATGGAACGCCTGATGCACGATGATTATTCGGGTTTCATCAGTTCAGCGATGGATCTGCAGTTCACCGATATCAGCCCCTATACTCAGGCACTGAGTTTTTTCCCGTTTTCGGCAAAGGCATTTTGCCCGGCGCCGGGGCAGGGGATGATTGGGCTACTCACGGCAAAATCCGACAAGCAAAACACGGAGCGTCTGCACGCATTGGTTGACGATGCCGCGACCCGCGCCGCCTATCTCTGCGAGACGCGTGTGACGCGTAAACTTCTGGGTGTGCAAGTGGACGCCCATCGACAAGCCGCGGCTTATCTTTATTATGATGAGGACCAAACGGCCTGGCTGCGGGCGGTCAATACGCTCAGTGATCGTAAGGCGCCTAAACAGGTAGACATGGCACTGGCCTTTCACGGGCACTCCGAGATTAACCCTGAGCTGGAGCAGGCGGCTTTTAAAGCGCTCTTGGGAAAAATCTCCATCGTGGGTGCGGGACCCGGTCCGGTGGAACTACTAACAGTGCGAGCCCAGGAACTGCTCAAAACGGCAGATATCATTGCCTTTGACGACCCTTCGATTGGCTCGGTTTTGTCGCGTGCTTCAGCGCAGGCAGAACAGCTTTTCTTGGACCCCAACCGCGTCAACGCCAAATCCATTCTGCCCCCCGGTGAAAAGGTAGCGCGTATTTTGATGGATAAGGCCAGACAGGGCAAAGACGTGTTGCGTCTATGTAGCGGCGACCCCTGGCTGATGGACGCAGCGGCAGCCGAAGCCCTGCGCCTCGCGAAGGCGAAGATGGCATTTGAGCTGGTGCCTGGGGTCAGTGCGGCGCTAGCCGCGGCTTCCTATGCGGCCGTTCCCGCGACTTTGACTGGGAAGTCTCATACGGTGCATCTATTGGATGGGCGGGATCCTTTTGCCGATGCGGAACATGGATTTAAAGACTTTCGCTCGCTCGTACGCCTGGGAGGGACCTATATCTTTTCCATGGTGATTAAAAATTTGCCTGAGATTTGTAACGGTTTGGTGATGGGCGGTATGAGCCCCAAGCAGGACTGTATTTTGATTAGTGACGCGGGCTTGGCGACACAGCGTGTGTTGCAAGCGCCGCTGGACCAGATGGCGTTGCTCTCGGTACAGGAGAACATCCTGCCTCCTGCGACCTTTATTGTGAGCCCGACGGTTGAGCTGGCCGAGCAGATGCGTTGGTGGCCACCGCATGGGGTGCTTTCGGGTAAGATGGTCGTGATTGGCAAAAGCCGCGTCAACGACAGTTACGCCCGTGCTCTCAAAGAGGGGGCGGAATCGCGGGGCGCGCGTGCCATCGAACTGGCGCTGGTGGAACATCACACTACGGACACGGTTGCTAAGCGCATGGACAAAGACATCCTCAAATTGCTGGACACACACGCGAAGCTGCGCCGACCCGAACGATCCAAACAGTGGTTTGTCTTTACTTCAGGTATTGCCGTTGAAGCCTGGCACCGCTGCCTGATACGCCTGCAGTACGACATTCGCAAGCTGGCTCACATAAAAATCGCAGCCTATGGTACGGGCACTTTAGCGGCCTTGCGAGAAATCGGATATACGCCGGACTTTGTGCCGGAGATTGCGGACATGGAACATCTATCATCGGGCATTGCGGAACGGGTGAGTAAGGATGATATGGTCATCCAGGTGCGCGGCACGATGGCGGTGCCGGTTTTGAGTGTGGTGATGCAGCTGCGGGGGATTCCTTTTGCCGAACTGGTGGCCTATGAGACCTACAACCATCTGCCGGGGCGCGAGGCTTTGCTGGAGTTACTGGATGACATCGATTACTTTGTATTCACCAGTCCGACCGCGGTCTATTCCTTTTTTGATAGCTTAAAAACAGCCAATATCGTCCCGCTGCAACTAAAAAATCTAAATATCCGACTTGTGCCGGCCTTGCAGGCTTGTACCAATGCTTTGCACGCGCGGGGTTTTGCCAAAAAGAGGTACCCCATTGAGTACAATGAGCTCGGCGTGCTGAACTTTCTGACCGAATTGTCGGGGGAGGAGCGAAATGGCGACGGAGAGACAAGCATATAGGGGCTATTTCAAAGAACAGATGGCCGAAGCCAAGGCTGCCGCACAAAAACAACAGCGTCTCAGCCTCAAAGTAGCCTGCCCGAGACTGCTCTTTTCGGGTGTGGCCGCCGATAGTGGGACCACCGCGGTGCATTTGGCCTTTTTAGCGGCGATGAAACGCGCGCGACAGGCTGTCCAGCCCTTCCATGCGGCCGGTTCGGAGCAGGAAGCGGTTTTACAGGCTTTTGTCAGCGGTCGTCTGCCGCGTTTGCTGGACGACTGGCTTTTGGATAAGGATACGCTGGAATTTTTACTCAGCAAACATAGTGAAAATTGTGTCATGTCGAGCATGGAGGCGGCGGGGGGCTTTTTTGACGGCCTCTACAGTGACGAAGCACAGCGCTTGGGCGAAGTGCCGGGTTTTGTGCCCACGGGTTCCGCGGCAGCCTTGGCCTTGCGCTTGGATTTTCCGGTTGTGCTGATCCTGCGGCCTCGCGGCAGTAAGCAATCGGTCCTAGCTGAACTGCTGGGCTATCTGGAATGGTACGGTGAGGCAAAAAAACAGATGCGCCAGAGTGCTGCAGCCGGGCTCAGAGGCATCATCTTCAATGAAGTAGCCGAGGGTATCTATCCGGAGCTGAAATCATATATCGAGGAACATACGCCCTTAAAAGTTCTTGGTTACCTGCCGCCTTTGCCGGCCTTTTCGCTGAAGCTCTCGACGCGGGCGCTGGGGGATCACAGTGCTCCGGTTTGGCCCAAACTGCGCCGTTCCATCGACATACTGGCGGAAGCGGGGCGTGACAGCCTCGATATCGAAGCGCTCCTAGCTCTTGCCAAGGAGGCACCGGAAATTTCTCAGGATACACCCGGTGGTTTATTACGCTTGCAAAAAGAAAGCCAAGCTTTAGGCGGCGTGCGTATCGGTGTGGCTTTGGATCGCTGCTTTTTTTCTTACAACCAGGACAACCTGGAACTACTGGCGGAGTCCGGGGCGAAACTTTTGCCCTTCAGCTTATTGGAAGATTCCTACTTTCCTGAGTTTTTGGATGCCCTGTATATCGGCGGCCTCTACTGTCCGGAAATGCTGCCTTTACTGAGTCACAAGGACGTCTGGGTCAAGAGCTCAGACACTTGGTGGAAAGGGGCTTGCCCATTTTTGCGGAAGGTCAGGGTGTGCCTTACATGAGCTGTAACTATTACGGTACAGACGGGACGCGCTGGCTGATGTCCGGGGCGCTACCTTTTGATGCAGTGAGTAAGGCGGACAAACATCAGGCGCTCTATTCGGCTCAGGTGCAAAGCCTGCAACTCGGTGCAGAGTTTGAGCCTTGGGAAGAAGCGTTTCTGAATCAGGATGAAGATCTGGATAACCCGCGAGGCATTTCCACCTGGCAGGTGCCTTACTGCCAAATTCAGTCGCGCAGCTCCGGCTTGCTGCTAAACAGTCAGGAAAACTTGCGTGCCTTGGGTAACGGTGAGCTGAGTCGTAACCGCCAAAGTACGGATTTTCAAATGGCAACTTCACGCGAGAGCTCCTTTCTCAGCGGCATGAATAGACCGCGTGTGCACTGTCTGGATGCCCGGATTTTGCTCTACAGCGCCCCTGAGATGGTCCTGCGTCTGATGCAGACCGGTATTCGCTACCGCCAGGAGAAATAGTGTCTTGATTATAGGTCGACCACAAGATGTTGTGTAACAATTTGGTTACAAAGCTGAAAATGACTTGAATAGGGATTTTTCCTCCTTTAAACTAACTGAAGACAGGAAAAGCCCTATTTTTAAGCCCTTTGCGGCCAAATACGACGCTAGTCGAGTGGGGCGAAAATTTTCTTAACATAATAACCCTTTTGTTGCAGCGTAATATGTCTGTAATAATAACAACACGATGGCGTAATGTATCGTCTGATTTTTGTCTTGTCATGACAACCTAAGAGGCTGGGCTGACGTCCGGAGTGGGTGATGACAGCACTGGGAATGGTGTGTTTTTCTCCGAAACGTGTGTCATTTTCGCAGATTATATAGATGAAGAAAAGTCCCCAGGTAGTGAAGCTCTTACTCATTTAAGCTGACACTCGACTCAGGGTACATCTCGATGACCAGATGAAGATCTCTTGATGCCAGCTGTAACTGCTTGCGCAAAGTGATGTGGATTTGTTATTTTTTGGGGCAACGATACCAGTTAAAATGGTTGTATTCCTTGTTATCTTTCTGCTGATATTTGCGGACATTTTTTTACTACGACCAACTTGTAGTGTGCCTATCTACCTACCAACTTTTGCTCGCTGCTTGCAACAAGTGGACATCCGTTGGATACAAAAGGACTTATAAAGCTCAGGTTGCACCGCGAATTAGGAATCCGTACGGCTCCGAATCCATCGTGTCATCGCAAAAATCAATAGCGGAGTCGAAGAATCATCCCGTCATCTCTGCCATCCTCTTCCGGTTGAAGCACGCAATTAATAATCCAATGATTCAACTACACTATGACGTTTACCGGAAAATGCTTCCGTAAGCACGTCAGAAGTAAGGCGTCTAAGATAAATAATGCTGGTAATCCACGTAGTCCAGAATATACTGATTAACGGGTTTTCGAGGATCATTTCGCCCGTGTCTCTATTTGATAGTTGGAGTTGCACTTTAGTAGTTAGTCAACTGAGCGCCAAACGGTCGGACATTGCTTTATCACCACGAGCGGCGGAAAATTTCGGTACTCTTCTTCAATACGTGATTAGGGAAATAAGCCTGACAACTTGATCCAAAGATTATCTGCTTTCAAAGGAAGCCCGCCGAATAAGTGTGGTTAGTCTTAGAACCCGCTTTGTCGGTTATTATCCGTATTCAAAGCCAAACTCATCCATTCCAGGTGCAAGGGCGTTGCTCATAAATCCTTCGTTACTCATGCATAAAGTTAATTGTAAATACACAGAGAACACAGACGCCATCAACATCTCTAAACTATTTAGCACTAATAATTATGACTCAATGAGAAATTTGATGTATAATCTCAAGAACTTTTATCTTTATGCCTTACATAGTTTAGTGTAATGTGCATAAAAAAAGATGAAAATATTTTAGGTGTAACGATTAATCTAAGTGCTTGTAGAAACTTCTTTTAGGATTTATTATAAGTTTAACGATAAATCAGAATTATTACCCAAACAGTAAATGAATCGAAGACTTATAACTTTTCTTGTAAGCTGTCACTTAAACAATATTGCTAGCGGTTTTGCTAACACCGATTATGTCCCCAACACATGGAAGTTTTGATTAAAAATAAACGGGAGACAAATGTATGAGCAGTAATCGATACCTTGTAGAATGGTCAGACCTTGAGGTGTTAACTTCACCTAGTATTAGAATTAAAAACTTAAAAAAAGCCTTTTGCTTGTGCCGACGGACTGTATCTCTGTGCTGACGGAATTGCCTGTCCGTCGTTAGCCGGATATACTTGTCAATGACATTCTAACAGAAAGGCGAAAGCCCCGGGTGTTGTAGTCCTGTTACCAGCAGGACATCCCGAGGCTTTCTTAATCATTGTAACGTGGTTATTGTATCAAGTTTTACAAGAAAACGGGAGAAGGAATTTTTGTTATTTCGGGGACGGAGCCTCTGAGTTGTCCGATTTGTGGAGGAAATCTTGCCGCCTACGATCGAAAGAAGCGAAAAGTGCACACTCGATCCAGCGGGAAAATCATCCTTCTCCTACGCCGTTTGCGCTGTACGCACTGCAAAAACTCCACACGGAACTGCCGGATTTCCTCGTGCCCTACAAGCGATATAGCCGAGAAAGTATCGAAGATGTGCTTGCCGGAAGTAGAACCGGCTCTCCGGACGATGAGCGGACACGGGGCAAAATTCGCAGATGGTATCGCCAAATCCGGAGCTATCTGGACGGAATCTGGAAGCGACTTGTCAAACCAGACGTTTGCGTCCCCGAAGAAGATCCCCAGCTTTCTTGCGATGGTCACCGCTGCCGTAAACAGCGGATGTTGGACAACCCACCCGAACGGGCGTGTTCAACCAGTGACAGAACCGATAGCCTCCTCTTAGCAGAGATAAGAAGGAGGCAAAAACCATGAATCGATCGAAGAATGCCGAAGAGATTGCCTATGCCCGGTGCCAGATCTTGGGTCCCTTGCTCCAAGCGGAGATGGATCCGGCGAAGCGCGCCTACGAGATCCGAAAGGTGGCCGAGCAACACCAATTGTCAGAAAGAACCGTCGAAGGTGGTTGTCGCGCTATGCGGAGGACGGGTTTCGCGGCCTCATGACAAAGCCGAAACCCGCGCACGATCGTTCGAGGTTCCGTGACCGAGGAGATCGTGGATGCCGCTGTGGTCTTGCGGCGGGAAGTTCCGACAAGAAGCGTCTCCGACCTGATCCGGATTCTGGAGCTGGAAGGAAGAATTCCGTATGGACAGGTGAAGCGATCTACACTGCAGGATCACTTGGAGAAGCGTGGATACGGAGCCAGACAGATCGCGATGTACAACACCGGAAGTGCGGGAGCCTCCCGGCGATTTGAACGAACCGGCAGAAACGAGTTGTGGCAGGCGGATATTAAATACCTTCTGGTCCTTCCGGCAACGGCCAAGCGTCCCGCCGTACAGCTGTACACTTCGGTCTTTCTCGACGACGCGACACGCCTGGTAACGGGACTTCGCGTATATGAGCGGCAGGATATCCGCTGCGTCATGGACTGTTTCCGCCATGCTATCGAGACGAACGGCGTGCCGGAAGAACTCTACACGGACAATGGCCGGCAGTACATTGGGAAACAGCTCCAACAAACCTGCCACAAGCTCGGAATCCGCCTGATGCACGCCAAACCCTATGCGGCCGCTTCGAAAGGCAAAGTGGAGGCACTGAACAAATACCTCGATAAGTTTGTTGCGGAAGTGAAGCTGAAGCACCCGCAGAGCGTGGCGGAAGTCCAGCACGAACTGGATCTGTGGCTTTCCGTATTCTACCAACAGAAGATCCACAGTGCTCTCCATGGCAGGACACCGGAACAGGCCTTCCGAGAGAATCGCAAAGAACTTCGATTTGTCACCCCGGACACGTTGAACTTCGCCTTTACCACAACCGAAGAACGACTGGTCGACAAGACCGGCTGTATCTCCTTCCATTCACGGCTTTGGGATGTGGGACCGGATCTGATCGGATTGAAAGTAACAACACAGTACAGCCCGGAGAACCCGGAAGAACTGATGGTCTCTCATCCAAACATAGAACCCCGCGTGATTCACGAACTCCGCCCCAGTTCCTTTTGTTCCCGGAAGAAGAAAATCCTCAGCGATACCACGGTTACCACGTCCCGGGTTCTCGATGCTGCGGCAAAGAAGCACGACCAACAGAAAACCCGGCTGGGCGCGACAAATTTCCGCGGGTTTATGGAGGATAACGGCCATGTTTGAAGAATACTATGGCTTTACCTCAATACCCTTCACACGAAACCTTCCGGTGAATCGTCTCTTTACCACACCGCAACAGGAAGAAGTATTGGCGCGTCTTGCCTATGCGGCGGAGCGTCGCTGGTTTGCCGTCCTTACCGGAGACTGCGGCAGCGGGAAATCCACGCTGATTCGCAAACTGACGAACAAGCTGGACAGTAGTGGTTATCGGACACTCTATCTGGCAGATTCGCAGCTGACGCCTCGGCACTTCTACAACGGAATCCTTCGACAGCTCGGAGCGGAAGGCTGTTTCTATCGCGGCGACGCCAAGCGAAGATTGCACCGCGAGATCGAAGTGCTGCAGAGCATCCAACACGTCAAACCCGTCGTAATCGTCGATGAGGCACATCTTCTGGACCGGGAAACGATGGAAGAATTGCGATTCCTCTTGAATTTCAAGATTGATTCCGACAGTCCTATGGCGTTACTTCTCGTCGGTCAGCCGGAACTATCCGACAAGCTCCGGCGTCAGGCGTATCTTGCCATCGAGCAGCGCGTGAGATCTCAAATGCTACAACCCCTATCTGGACGAGGCTCAGAACAAAAGCCTATATCCTCCACCATTTGAACTTTGCAAAGTCTCAGTCCGAAATCTTCTCCGACCAGGCAATCAGCGAGATTTTTCGATACTCCGCTGGTAGCGCTCGCCTGATTAACAAGGCCTGCACACATTGTTTGATGTATGGTTCGCAGCAGAACAAGAAAATTCTGGACGACGCACTTGCGCGGTATGTCATTGAGCAAGAACTGATTTGATTAGGAAGGCGATCTCTGGGTCGCTTTCTTCATGCTATACCATGGACAATGTTATCGGCTATTGATGGACATTTTATCTCGGCAATTCTTGGACAAAGTCCGTCGGCACAAGCACCATTCATCTGGACTAAATTGGGGACTACTGTCCGAAAGACCTAGAGGTGTTTATGAACTGAAATGTTCAGAGAAACAAGACGCTAGGGAACGTAATGCCATCGAAGGGAATTTCAGCGACGCGAATCATCGCTATGGGCTCAATCGTGTCATGACCCGTCTATCTGGCACAATAACGTCGGTAATCCAGTTTATCGCAATCGTTATTATGTACCTGAAAAAGAACTTAAGAGAACTTTTATCCACTCCTTTTCAATGGCTTCAGAAGGGCCTTCGAGGAACCTTGCGAAAATCTCGCTTTCGGGTAGTAGTCTCTAGTTATGTAGGCAAATTGTTTGGCTAAACTATAAGATGCATATTGATTCATAGCACTTATTAGACATGGTAAACTAGAATTATCTAAAGAATCATTTTAAAAATTAATAAAATCGAATATTTTAGAGCCAAGACCCCAGGTTCTTTCCCAACCTTCTATAAAGCTTTTCGTAGTTGAGACTGCCGGCTCATTCATTATCCATTGTGTAATGCTGTCTGCATTCAAATTAATTGCATTCACTTTGCTCCCTATGCAGACACCAAATTCTTGCATAGTTCTTACTCCTACACCCATAAGTTTTCCATCAAGATTATTGGATTTTACATGTGTCGCTATCTCACACATTGTCTTAGCAGCATCATAACCAGCATTTACCATATAATTATACAAAACGGCTACATAATCTGCCCCAGCTTGTAAGGCCATTACGGCTTGGATTGTATTAAAACATAACGTGCCAAGAATATTGTATCCACTTTCTTTAAGTGTGCGAATCGCTTTAATCCCAACTTCATTTACAGGGATTTTAATGTATGTCTCTTCTCCAGCAACGGAACGGATAAACTCCGCCTCTTTCAAGATTTCTTCGTAGTGTGGTGATGTCACTTGAGTAAAGAGTTTCTTATCGCCAAGTACCTTTCTATATGATTGCAATGTGCTTTTATAATCAACCTTCCCTAATGAACCAATCATCTTTGGATTCGTAGTTATCCCATCTAATGGGTAACAATCAAAGTAATATTCGATTACATCTAGTTTTTCTTCATTTAGAAATATTTCCATATTAGATACCCTTCTTATGCCATATGCATACGAATTTGAATGAACTCTTAATTCAAAAGTATAAATTTAAAATCAATGACCGTGTCTTGGTAATTTAGGTTGATCCACGAACAATTAATTTAACCGGCATAACTATTTTTGTTGTGGGTCTATTTTGGTTTTTAATGTGGTCTACTAATAAACGAACTCCTTCAAACCCTATTTCATAGCGAGATTGGTGAATGGTTGTTAAGGGAAATCGAAGATATGGGCTAAGCTCTAGATTATTAAAACCACAAATTCTTACTTGACTTGGCAATTTGTAACCATGGTCAAGTAAAACGTGCATGGCTCCTGTTGCTATCAAATCACAGTCACAACAAATTGAATCACCATCAAAACCTTCTTCAAGTAACTTTTTCATCGCTGCCAAGCCTCCTTCAATCGAAGGAATGGTTCTAATAATTCGATTACTATTAAATGGTACACCGTGCTGATGTAATGCACGAACATGACCGCGCAGTCGGTCTTCCCCAACCTGCGAAATTTCCGGTAACATCAAGTAGTATGGATTTCGACAACCAACTGATAATAGATAGTCGGCTGCTAGGAATCCGCCTGTTTCATTATCACTAATCACAGTATCAACATCTACATCATTCCAGTGTCTCATTAATACAACAATTGGAATATTCCTATCAACTACAGATTTAATGTAATCGGCTTCTGTTGTTGTTGGCGATACTATTATGAGTCCATCAATCTGTTTACTAAATAAGAGATCAATAACATTCTTTTCTTTTCCTGGTCGTTGCTCTGTATTGGCAACCATAATACTATATCCGGCTTCATCAGTAGCATCTTGAATGCCGCGTAAAACTTGTGCGAAAAACATTAATGATGCATCACTCACTGCAACACCAATAGTCCTCGTCTCTCTCAATCTTAAACTTTTAGCTAGAAGATTCGGCGAATAATCAAGTCTTTTTGCGGCTGTAATCACTCGCTGACGTGTATTCTCGGAAATCCTTCCTGTGTTATTTAAAGCTTGGGATACAGCTACTGGAGAAACCCCAACTTCTAACGCAATATCCTTTAATGTGACTGATTTATTACGTTTCAATGTTGCCATTCATTGTGTACTCGCTCTTTCTATCACATTTTTCTCTATTACATCGATTGTCAAAGTATTATATCATATTGTTATACGCAATTTAAAACATCTCATAAGAACAGAACACAGTATTTACTAAGTTTTTTTCTGTTGGTCAATGAAAACTGCAATTACGATTAAAGCCCCATTTAACATTTGCAGAATAAAAGGATCAATTCCTAGTAAATTACCAGAGTTTGTAAGAGTTGCCATAAACATTGTGCCAATAATTGTACCCAAAACTGTTCCTTCAGCACCACTCAAGCTTGCGCCACCTATGACAGCTGCAGCTATAGCATGAAATTCGTAACCTTCGCCAGCAGTAGGAATTCCGCTCGCCATCCGCGAGGCTAATAATGTACCTGCAATAGCAGCCATAAAAGCACCAAAACCGTAAATTAAGTAGGTATTATTCTGAATACTGATCCCGCTTAATCGTGCGGACTCTGGGTTGCTACCTATGGCATAAACATTGCGGCCAAAGGTTGTCTTTGACATAATAAAGCCTGTTATTGCGATTACAACCAACCATACAATGAACAGAGAAGGCAGGCCAAAAAACCGCAATTGGGCAAAGCCAGAGAATGATTCTGGCAAATTACCGATTTGGGTTGCATTGCTTATTAACATCACGAGCCCGCGAACTATTGCTTGTGTACCTAAAGTTGCAATAAATGCTGGTACGCGCCCATGAAAAATTATTATTGCATTTATTACTCCTACAAGAACTCCGGCAATAACAGCAATAAGTATTGATATACCTATACCCAAATTTGTTCTGGTCATAAGTAATGCACTCACCATACTGGACAATCCAACAATGGAACCCAAGGAAAGGTCTATGCCTCCAGAAATAATTATCACAGTCATACCAAGAGCAATAATCCCACTTATTGATGTTTGTCTGACTAGATTCATCAAATTGTTAGCCGTTATGAATCCGTTAATAAAAAATGAAGACAGCACAAAAAGTGCAAGAAACACTATTAGGATAGTAGCCTCATTTAATTTAACTAGTTTTTTCAGTTTCGTATTACTCACATGAGTTGGTTGCTGTTCACTCATTGTTTTACTCCTTGATTACTTATTTGTAGTGATACCTGATGCTAAACGTAGTATTTCTTCCTCGGAGATATTGTCCGCATCTACAATACCCATGCAACGACCTTCATACATTACGAGAATCCGATTAGATAAACCAATTACTTCCGGTAGATATGAAGAAATCAGAATAATTGAAGATCCTTTAGCAATTAGTTCTTCTACCAAGTTGTAGATTTCTTGCTTTGCTCCAACATCTACACCAACAGTTGGTTCATCAAATATCAGAATTTCACTATCAACATTCAGAAGTCTTGAAATAACAACCTTTTGTTGATTACCACCACTCAAGTTCTTGATTTTTTGGTTTACTGATGATGTTTTTATTCTAAGTTCGTTAATAAATTTTTGGGCGTTATTGTGTTCTTTTCTAATGCTGACAATTCCTAGTTTTGCAGTTTTCTTGTAAGTTCCGAGATTAATATTCTTTAAAACAGATAGCTGATATGCTAACCCCTGTGTTCTCCGGTTTTCTGGTAATAGGCCTATGCCTTTACTAATAGCATGAATGGGTTGTTTTATCTTAACTTCTTTACCTTTTAACCGAATTCTTCCGGAGTCAAGGCCATCAGCTCCAAACAGGCACCTTACAATATCGGTTCGTCCAGATCCAACCAAACCAAACATACCCAAAATTTCACCTTCATGTAGATTGAAAGAAATATTTCGAAAAGCGGGTTCTCGTGTAAAATCTTCTACAGCTAAAATCTCTTCTCCAATCTCAGGATGTGAAATCTTCTGGAAGTGTTCTAGGTTGCGTCCTACCATCATTGCTATTAAACCATCTTCATCTACTTCTTTAATAGGTTTAGTATCAATTTTTTTACCATCTCTAAGAACAGTTACAGTGTCACAAATTCTGAAAATTTCCTCCAGTCTGTGTGAAATATAGATTATCCCAACACCTTCAGCTTTCAATTTCTCGATTATTTCAAATAACCTTGAAGTTTCGTCATTAGTGAGTAAGGCAGTAGGCTCATCGAACACGATAATCTTTACCTTATCAAAAACCATTTTTGCAATTGAAACCATCTCCTGATAGCTTACAGGAATATCATTAATTCTTGTTCGGGGATCAATATTCATACCAATTTTTAGGAGGGCTTTAGTTGTCTCAGAATTGATTTTCTTCCAATCAACTAATCCGTGTTTTTTTGGTAGTTTACCCAAGAAGAAGTTCTCACCTATTGATAGGTGTGGTGCAAGTACAACCTCTTGATATACAGCTGCTAGGCCTAGTTTTTTGGAATCCATTGGATTTTGAATATTTACTTCATTATTCTCCAGAACTATCCGGCCATCATCTTTTGAGTAAACTCCCATTAGCACTTTAATAAGTGTCGACTTCCCTGCGCCATTCTCTCCTACCAGAGCGTGTACTTCACCACGCTTTAAGGAAAAACTAACATTATCCAGTGCTCGGACTCCCGGAAAGTCTTTGGTAATTGACTCTAGTTTTAGTATTTCTTCCATAATTTTTTCCTTATACTTTTTCTTTAAGCTATGCAGGGCGAAATAAGAATACTTTGCCCTGCGCTTTTTCAAGTTAGGACTATTAATACAATTTTTTTAGTGTAGGGTCGAGAAGTTCCTGAATTGAAGTATCTTCAACATTTTCAGCTGTTACCATAACAACATTTGTTGGGATATATTTTTCAAAAGTTTTTCCTTCAATAGATTCTACACAAGTTTTTACACCTTCATAACCTAGTGTATATGGGTCTTGAACTATGAGTGCATCCAGCGAACCAGACCGGAGCCCGCTTACTTGTTCAGGATCACTGTCAAAAGTAACCGAAACCAAGTTACTTCCAATATTTCTCTCTGCTACAACGCGAGAAATCGCGACTCCGCACATATTATTGCTCGCGTAAAACCCTATTATGTCATTGTTTGCGGTTAATAAATCTTCTACTACACTAACTCCTTTTATTGGATCATTTTCAATAAATTTCGGCCCGATTATTTCGATTTCAGGAGCCAGTTCTTTAAGCTTATCTATAAAACCATTTTCTCGATCTTGAAGATATTGTACCCCCCCATAAGGACTAATTATTCCAACTTTTCCACTGAGAGGGATGCCCTTTGCTTCTAACTTTTCAACAAATGTTTCCGCACCTCTTGCGCCCGCTGCACGACTGTCGGTAGCTAAAAGGGTCACATATTTATCAGAGTTTACAAGACTATCAATAAGAACGACTTTTATCCCTTGGTCCATTGCTCTCTCAACTCCCGCTTTCAAAGAGTCACCATTTAAAGGGGCAATGACTATACCATCTGGATTACTGTTTATCGTATCTTCTAAAATAGTCACTTGCTTATCAATATCTTTTGATGAAGGTGGTCCAGTTGTCACAACTTCAACGTTTTGATTCTCAAATGCATAATTATTAGCACCAATATAACTATATTGCCAAAATGCCGTTTGAGAGTTTTTGGTTATGACAACAATTTTGTAGTTATCGGAATCTGAATTTGACGCTTGAGAGCTTTCTACATTTGCGATTTGCGAGTTTTCCCCATTTCCACTTTGTTGAACAGTATTCTCTGTTGTTGGGGCACAACTACTAAAAATCGCTATGATTAATGACATTAAAACAAAGTATATAAATGTTTTTTTCATACTCTACTCCTAACTATTTTAAGATAAAAATTTTTACTGTTTTTCTCGATTCAATAAAAACAGAAAGAACTCGTGCTACACATCACCTCCAATTTTTTGTTTCTATATCATTTCCACCCCAGGTTCTTTTGGCTATATTGCTGCATAAACGTTCTCAAAGTTGTTTCAGTATCTGAACTTGAAATCATTTGTTTTATTACTGAAGTAGGTAATGTAAGAGCATCGGCACCTGCCATTAATGCTAGTGCAGCATCATTTGATGTTCTTATGCTTGCAGCTAAAATTTTAGTACTTAAAGAATGTTGTTTATAAATATTCGAAATGTCCTTTATTAAGTTGATTCCATCATGACCAAACTCATATGCTCGTGCGACAAACGGTGCAACATAATCCGCGCCAATACTACTAGCTATAATTGCCTGTGAGGAATTATAAATCAGAGTCATTGCTACAGTTATTCCAAGCTGCTTCAATTTAGGAAGTGCTTTTACTCCTTCAGTAATCATTGGTAATTTAATACAAATATTGTTGCTCCAGGATACAATCTCTACTGCTTCCTTCACCATTTCGTCAGATTTATCTGCTAATACTTCAGCAAAAACCACCCCATTTTCAACTAGATTACTGATTTTCGTGATTGCCTCTTTGTATGACAGATTCTGTTTTGATAAGAGAGCCGGATTTGTTGTAACTCCATCAATAAAACCATAAATAAGCATTTCTTCAATTTCTTCTACGTTTGCTGTATCCAAAAATATTTTCATTCATGACTCCTTAATAAATAATAATTAATGACTAATTTTTGCTGTAACTCCGTTTTGTATCATGTACTGATAGAATTCAATTGCCGTTTCTTTACTTTCATCAAGCTCGATTTCATTCCCTGGGTATGGACGACCAAGCATTTCGTATTTTTGAACACCGTAAATATGGTAAGGCAGTATTTCGATTGTTTTGATTCCGAATTCTCTAAATAGATTAAGAAAATCTTTTCTAGTTTCCAAATTGGTGTTAATCCCTGGAATAATTGGGATTCTTACGAGCACTGAAGCTTTTGTTTGTAGTAATTTATTGAGATTAGACAAGATTTCAGTGTTGGATATACCTGTAATATCAGCATGTATTTGTGAATTTGGGTGTTTAAGGTCGAATAAAATTAGGTCTATGTATGGTAAAGAATGTTCCATAACGGTCCATCTAGCTTTGCCACTTGTCTCAATTGTTGTGTGGAAGCCTTCAAGTTTACAAAGTTTTAATAGTTCATATAAAAAACTGGGTTGGGCGAAGGGCTCACCTCCTGAAAAAGTTACTCCTCCCCCAGAACTTTCGAAAAAAACCCGATCGCGTTTTACTTCTTCTATAATTGAGCTAACAGAACGAACTTCTCCAGCTAGTCGTAATGCACCTGTTGGACATTCAGAAACGCAAATTCCACAAACATCACATTTGCTTCTATCAACTAGAACATTATCATGGTTCAAAAATGTAATTGCCTTTTGAGGACAAATATTTAGGCATTTTTTACATCCGATGCAAATGCTACTATTGTATAATAATTCTAGTTGGGTAGCTTGAGATTCTGGATTTGAACACCACAAGCATCTCAAAGGGCATCCTTTCAAAAATACGATAGTACGTATACCTGGACCGTCATGGATTGAAAAACGCTGGATATCAAAAATAACCCCTCTAATATCTTTATTCACAGATTTCACCTTCTATATATTGGCGCTATACCGGTCGATGATAGAATCCTGTGCTTTTTTTGATAATTCAACAAAAATAGCACTATAACCTGCAACTCGAACAACGAGACCACGAAAGTTTTCAGGGTTTTCTTGAGCCATTAGTAGAGTTTTATTATCAACGATGTTAAATTGCCAGTGGAATCCGTTAATATTTACAAAGCTTTTTAAGAGCATGCAAATTTTGCTTATACCTTCTTCTGAATTAAACAAGTTGGCTGTAAGTCTTTGGTTAACTATAACCCCGTTTGGAGCCCTAACTAAAGCTACTTTTGCTACTGAAGAAAGACTTGCAGTTGGACCCTTCCTGTCCATTCCGTACATCGGTGTGAGTCCATCCGACAAAGGCATGGAGCGATGTCGACCATCCGGAGTTGCTGATGTAGAATTCCCTAGACCAACTTGTGCGCTTACGGAATATAGGGCAGGCCAAAACTGTCCATTCCGATAATTCCGATACTTATCTAATTCATCAAAAAAAACGTCTGTGAAATCTCTTGCAAGTTGATCAACTTCGTCAATGTCATTCCCAAATTTTGGATATTTGTTCAAAATGTGTTGTCGCAGTTCTTCTTGATTCTCATAATCATTTATTAAAATTTTCTTCAACTCATGTAGTTTTATACGTTGTTCTTTGAACACAAGCCTCTCTATTGCAACTAATGAATCTGCACAAGTTGCAGAGCCAACACCCACAATTCCAGTTGTGTTATAATGTGCCCCGCCTTCTGTAACATCTCGTCCTTTTAAAAGGCAATCATCTATAAACAAACTTAAAAAAGGAAGGGGAAGCAAGTTTTTATGTATTGAGTCAGTTAGATTAGCTTCACTTATTTGCATTCGAACAGCATTTCTTAGTTGATTATTAAAAGCCGTCATAAATTCATCGAATGTATGATAATTATCATAACCCTGTTTTAATCCAGCTTTTTGTTCGTTAAACAAGTCGTAACCATCATTAATAGTTAATTCAACAAGCTTAGCAAAATTTATATACCCTCCATTACATCGTCCCCAATGCTTTGCTACGGTGATTTCATCACAACCAACAGGAAGGTAATCCCTAGCTTCAATCAATGGTATTCCTTTTTCCTGAAGCGATGTAACAATCAACTCATCATTTAGAACCTGTGGCATACCATTTCCACAAGATATACTCTCTACAATCATTTTCAATAATCTTTCGGGTGTTCCTTTATGCAATCGAACAGTAAAATTTGGTTGGTGCAATCGAACATGATAATTTGAGATAATACACATAGCTGTTAATAGGTTCGTGGAATCCAATCCTTCAGAGTTAATTCCCCCAACGACTAAATTTTGTCCTGATGCGTAACCCGCATTCACTTCCGCAGATGCTCGAGTATCAACACGTAATATTTCGCAAAATTTGAGGAATAAGTTGTCCAAGAGTTCTTGCGCTTCATCAAGGGTTATTTGCTCACGTTCCAAATCTCGAACTAAATATGGTTCCATGTATTGGTCAAATCTACCTGGAGAAATGGAAAAACCATTAGACTCAATCTGAGGTATAAGTTGAACAAGCCAAAAAGCCTGAATCGCTTCTCGAAAATTCTGAGCAGGATTGAAAGGAACGTTTTTCAGTACCTTTGCAATCTGATAAAGTTCCTTTTTTCGAGCTTCATTTATTTCAACAGATGCCATATGCTCTGCCAACAGACGGTATCGTTCGGCAAAGTTTACTACTCCATTGCATAGTTCTTTCGCTGCTTCATAGAATACAAATTTTTCTGAGTAATCAGGATCTGTAATAGGAACATCACTTTGAAAAAGTTCTATTTCTTTTAAAATGCCGTTAATACCTTTTGTTAGTATTTTCGAATAATCGATACTCACATGAGCCAGTCCACTCCACTCGTGAGGATTTGAAAGGAGGCCAGCTTTAATCGCCATACTAATCTCAGTAGGTCTAATAGCAGAAAATCTATCATGTAGTGTTTTACCAGTCCAAAATGGTTGCATTTCTAATAGCTGCTTTTTTACGCTAAATGGTACTATAAGTCGATTATATTCACGTGTTTCAAATTCATCGATTTCCGAAATAAACCCAATGTTAACTTCAGGAAAAACTTCTGCAGATCTAGGTAAAGACGCTGGGTGTCCAGCAATTAATTCTGATTCCCATATGAATATTGGCATCTTTTCAAGGGTTTCTCTTAGTGCGATAGCCCTCTTTAACAGAATGGGTTTATTTTGGTGTTCTTTATAAACTTTTGTGTAGATAACTGCTCTATCACAACACATGGTTGGTTCTGTTGCAATAAAGGTGCTTGTGCCGACGGACTTTGTCCAAGAATTGCCGAGATAAAATGTCCATCAATAGCCGATAACATTGTCCATGGTATAGCATGAAGAAAGCGACCCAGAGATCGCCTTCCCTAATCAAATCAGTTCTTGCTCAATGACATACCGCGCAAGTGCGTCGTCCAAAATTTTCTTGTTCTGCTGCGAACCATACATCAAACAATGTGTGCAGGCCTTTTAATCAGGCAGCGCTACCAGCGGAGTATCGAAAAATCTCGCTGATTGCCTGGTCGGAGAAGATTTCGGACTGAGACTTTGCAAAGTTCAAATGGTGGAGGATATAGGCTTTGTCTGAGCCTCGTCCAGATAGGGGTTGTAGCATTTGAGATTCACGCGCTGCTCGATGGCAAGATACGCCTGACGCCGGAGCTTGTCGGATAGTTCCGGCTGACCGAGAAGTAACGCCATAGGACTGTCGGAATCAATCTTGAAATTCAAGAGGAATCGCAATTCTTCCATCGTTTCCCGGTCCAGAAGATGTGCCTCATCGACGATTACGACGGGTTTGACGTGTTGGATGCTGCGGCACTTCGATCTCGCGGTGCAATCTTCGTAGCGTCGCCGCGATAGAAACAGCCTTCCGCTCGAGCTGTCGAAGGTTCCGTTGTAGAAGTGCCGAGGCGTCAGCTGCGAATCTGCCAGATAGAGTGTCCGATAACCACTACTGTCCAGCTTGTTCGTCAGTTTGCGAATCAGCGTGGATTTCCCTGCCGCAGTCTCCGGTAAGGACGGCAAACCAGCGACGCTCCGCCGCATAGGCAAGACGCGCCAATACTTCTTCCTGTTGCGGTGTGGTAAAGGACGATTCACCGGAAGGTTTCGTGTGAAGGTATTGAGGTAAAGCCATAGTATTCTTCAAACATGGCCGTTATCCTCCATAAACCCGCGGAAATTTGTCGCGCCCAGCCGGGTTTTCTGTTGGTCGTGCTTCTTTGCCGCAGCATCGAGAACCCGACGTGGTAACCGTGGTATCGCTGAGGATTTTCTTCTTCCGGGAACAAAAGGAACTGGGGCGGAGTTCGTGAATCACGCGGGGTTCTATGTTTGGATGAGAGACCATCAGTTCTTCCGGGTTCTCCGGGCTGTACTGTGTTGTTACTAATCCGATCAGATCCGGTCCCACATCCCAAAGCCGTGAATGGAAGGAGATACAGCCGGTCTTGTCGACCAGTCGTTCTTCGGTTGTGGTAAAGGCGAAGTTCAACGTGTCCGGGGTGACAAATCGAAGTTCTTTGCGATTCTCTCGGAAGGCCTGTTCCGGTGTCCTGCCATGGAGAGCACTGTGGATCTTCTGTTGGTAGAATACGGAAAGCCACAGATCCAGTTCGTGCTGGACTTCCGCCACGCTCTGCGGGTGCTTCAGCTTCACTTCCGCAACAAACTTATCCAGGTATTTGTTCAGTGCCTCCACTTTGCCTTCGAAGGGCCGCATAGGGTTTGGCGTGCATCAGGATTCGAGCTTGTGGCAGGTTTGTTGGAGCTGTTTCCCAATGTACTGCCGGCCATTGTCGCGTAAGCCAGAGTTCTTCCGGCACGCCGTTGTCTCGATAGCATGGCGGAAACAGTCCATGACGCAGCGGATATCCTGCCACGTCATATACGCGAAGTCCCGTTACCAGGCGTCGCGTCGTCGAGAAAGACCGAAGTGTACGCTGTACGGCGGGACGCTTCGGCGTTGCCGGAAGGACCAGAAGGTATTTATCCGCCTGCCACAACTCGTTTCTGCCGGTTCGTTCAAATCGCCGGGAGGCTCCCGCACTTCGGTGTTGTACATCGCGATCTGTCTGGCTCCGTATCCACGCTTCTCCAAGTGATCCTGCGGTGTAGATCGCTTCACCTGTCCATACGGAATTCTTCTTCAGCTCCGAATCGGATCAGGTCGGAGACGCTTCTTGTCGGAACTTCCCGCCGCAAGACCACAGCGGCATCCACGATCTCCTCGGTCATGGAACTCGAACGATCGTGCGCGGGTTTCGGCTTTGTCATGAGGCCGCGAAACCCGTCCTCCGCATAGCGCGACAACCACCTTCGGACGGTTCTGCTTCTGACGAATTGGTGTTGCTCGGCCACCTTTCGGATCTCGTAGGCGCGCTTGCCGGATCCATCTCCGCTTGGAGCAAGGGACCCAAGATCTGGCACCGGGCATAGGCAATCTCTTCGGCATTCTTCGATCGATTCATGGTTTTGCCTCCTTCATCTCTGCTAGAGGAGGCTATCGGTTCTGTCACTGGTTGAACACGCCCGTTCGGGTGGGTTGTCCAACATCCGCTGTTTACGGCAGCGGTGACCATCGAAAAGAAAGCTGGGGATCTTCTTCGGGGACGCAAACGTCTGGTTTACAAGTCGCTTCAGATTCCGTCCAGATAGCTCCGGATTTGGCGATACCATCTGCGAATTTTGCCCCGTGTCCGCTCATCGTCCGGAGGCGGTTCTACTTCCGGCAAGCACATCTTCGATACTTTCTTCGGCTATATCGCTTGTAGGGCACGAGGAAATCCGGCAGTTCCGTGTGGAGCTTCTTGCAGTGCGTACAGCGCAAACGGCGTAGGAGAAGGATGATTTTCCCGCTGGATCGAGTGTGCACTTTTCGCTTCTTTCGATCGTAGGCGGCAAGATTTCCTCCACAAATCGGACAACTCAGGCTCCGTCCCCGAAATAACAAAATTCCTTCTCCCGTTTTCTTGTAAAACTTGATACAATAACCGTTACAATGATTAAGAAAGCCTCGGGATGTCCTGCTGGTAACAGGACTACAACACCGGGGCTTTCGCCTTTCTGTTAGAATGTCATTGACAAGTATATCCGGCTAACGACGGACAGGCAATTCCGTCAGCACAGAGATACAGTCCGTCGGCACAAGCAAATGGATTTCACAGATACCCATTCAGGTTTCTGCCGAATCGATTACAGACCGGCTCATCTCACCCTCTTACGAAATTACACTTATCAGCAAGGAATCCATGAGGAAAAAACCTCAATAGCAATGCGGGTGGCCTTAGCCGCCCGTGCGACTGGCCTTTTCACGCCGCGGCAATGGCCTATTGAGAACGCGATTTCCAGTCCCCCAATGTAAATCGACCGAATGGCGTAATAACACGTCGCCGCATTAGATTTTAAATTGAAAGTCTCATGGCATTGTTTCGGACAACAGATTACCAAAAACATATTGTTCGCATCATTAACAAACAAAAGCACACCGAAATTACTCAGGGCAATGATTAGCTCTAAATTAGGGTAGTTAAGAAAGCATTCAGCTGCGACTGACCACGTGCCGGAAGGCTACGAAAGCGCCGCCCAGCTTGCTGTGTCTAAACCAGTCAGCCAAGTCGACTTCCAACTTGCGCTGATGATCGATTAGTTGCAGCGTACATTGACTGAAATCAGACTCGTAGCTGATGCCGATGATGCTGACCCAGTGCCAGGATTGGACGGTGTCCATTTTGCCCTTATCATAAATCAGCCAGGCAATGGGAATGTCGAAAGCCAGATTGTGGTGGATGAACTGGACCAGCTCAGCCCAAAGTTTATCGGAGCGTGGTCTAAGCCATGAAACGAGAAAGCGCCTGGTATCCATTGGCACGCCGCGTGAAGAGGTGTAGTCCACAAAACCGCGCGACATCATGGAAGAGCGCCAGAGGCCCATGGGAGCGGGCTTGATGTAACGCCACATCTCATTCATATGCGAGAGCATTTCCTTTTTCGTCAGGAGATACTCGTCCTCGATGTAACCTTCACTGCGGGAGAGGCCTTTATAGGGTTTGTAAAGACTGACCATATCCGGCTTGCGCGCGATATAGGCTGAAATCAGAGCCGCCGTAGTCGGACCGCAGCCACGCTGACGGCGATAGTTTTCCACATACCAGGACTGGTCCGGACCTTCGCTCAGTTCACCGTTATTCATTTTTACATAGAGCCAATCAGGATGCTTGATGGAACGGGAGATGGTTTCGACCTTCACTTCTTCCTTCGCTGCATGCTTCTTGGGGTAGTATCTGGCAAGCGGATTGGGCATCGTTTTATCCTCAAATCACAAAATCTTGATGAGCATTTTTTAGGGCTTAATAGTGGCAAAACCCTATCCCCCCAAGTATAGCTCAAACCATCCTAGCTCGAAAGCAAGCCGCGCAGCTCTTCGAGGCTCAGTTTTTGCAGACCGTCTTCTCCGGACTGTATGATTTCTGAGATCAGCCGGCGTTTGTCTTCTTTTAAGAGCGCGATTTTTTCTTCAATACTGCCGCGCGCGATGAGGCGGAAAATCTGCACCACTTTGCGTTGGCCGATACGGTGGGCGCGGTCGGTGGCTTGGTCCTCGACAGCCGGGTTCCACCAGGGGTCGAGGTGGATGACCGTATCTGCACCGGTCAGGTTGAGACCCGTGCCCCCGGCACGCAGGGAGATGAGAAAGAGCGGTGTTTGGTCGCTGTTGAAGGCGTCGCTGAGGGCGAGGCGCTCTTTTGCCGAAACGCTACCGTCCAAATAATAGGAGTTAATCCCGCGGGCTTCCAGGCGCTGACGTACGAGTTGCAGGAGGGAGGTGAACTGCGAGAAAATCAGGCTCTTGTGGCCGCTCTCCATGAGGTTGTCGATCAGCTCATCGAGCGCGTCGAGCTTACCGCTGCCCCCGTCATAATCGCTGAGGAAGAGCGCGGGGTGGCAGGCCAGCTGACGCAGGCGGGTGAGCAGTGAGAGGACTTGCATCTGCGAGCGGCGGAACTCCGCTTCACCCTGCATGCGGTTTAATTCATCGCGGGCACCGGAGAGGTAGGCAAAATACAACTTATCCTGAGCCGCACTCATATCGCAGAGCAGCTCGGTTTCGATTTTGTCAGGCAGCTCCTTCAGCACTTCTTTTTTCAGGCGTCTCAGGATGAAAGGTTTGGTTAGAAGACGCAGCTCATGCAGGGCAGTTTGGTCCTGTTCCCGTACGATGGGGGTCTCCAGGCGTTCCTGAAAACGGCGTTGGCTGAAGAGATAGCCCGGCATCAGGAAATCAAAGATGGACCAGAGCTCGGAAAGACTGTTCTCTATGGGGGTGCCGGTTAGGGCGAAGCGCCTACTGGCGGAGATTTTTTTAACCGCGCGTGCCGTCTGCGTATTGGGGTTTTTGATGAACTGGGCTTCATCGATAAAGAAGGCCGAAAACTCGAAAGCGCGCAAGTCCTTGCTGTCCTGGCGCAGTACAGCATAGGAACAGACGATGAGTTCATAGTCATTGATGCGCTCGATTTGGCTGAGGCGGGCTTTTTTTGTGCCTTCCAGCAGCAGGACTTTCAAGTCGGGTAAAAACTTTTTCGCCTCGGCCTGCCAGTTGTAAATCAGCGAGGTGGGGGCGGCGACCAGCACAGGTTGCGGCTGTTGATCTTTTTTGTAGCGGATGTAACTGAGGGCTTGGAGGGTTTTGCCAAGGCCCATATCATCGGCCAAAATACCGCCGAAACCGTAGTAATCCAAGCTGCAGAGCCAGTGAAAACCGCTGACTTGATAGCGGCGCAGGATGGCCTGCAGTTCTGCCGGCACGTCGAATTGCAGGCTGGAAGGCTCTTCTATGGCGCGCAGCATTTGACTCAGCCGGGCATCTGCCGTCGTGGTATCCAGCAGATCGGCATAGGCCTGGTCGTTTGCTGCTCCGTAGAGCATATGGGCAAAATGCACGGCACGGTAGGCGGGTAGACTGATCTGTCCCTCCTCGGTCTTGGCGCCCCAGAGTTCAAAGCTGTTGAGCAAGGCTAGTTTGTGGCTGTCACTTTGCAACTCGTGAGCGTCGCTGTCCAACGCGTCTGAGTTGGCGTCAACGTAGGCTTCTGTCTCCGTTGCCTGCTCTTCGGATAACTGCCATTGCACAAAGCTGCCGTCTTTCAGGCGGGCATAACTGCGTTTTTCGCGATAGGCGCTGAGGATGCGCTGCATTTCGTCCTGCGTATAAGGCCAATCGTCGACGTCAAAGTGCAACAACTGTGAGGACTCATCGATACGCAGGCGGGCTTTAAAGGGGGCCAAGGGACGCAGCATCATCTGCTTGAACTGGCGGCTGAGGTAGAGGGTGACCCCCTGTTCGCGCAGGGTGTCAATGCCATCGCCCAAAAAGTTCACGATTTGGCTTTCGCCGAAGAGATAATAGGCGGCATGAGCACCGCGCTCGGGCTCGGGCAAAGCGGGACTGAGCGAGAGACGGGAGGCTTTGCTTTTGCCCATCTTACGAATGGGCTGAGCCAGAAATTTATATTGCTCGAGCAGCCGGTAAAGGGCGGTCTCGCGCCGCGTATCCCTTATGATGACGGGTGGCACCACTGCCGGGGCTGTTTCGAGCAAGGACTCACTGCCCTTTTGAGCGAGCTCGCTGTCGACGACGACACAGTGTTCATCTGAGGCGGGGTGGGCATTGAGCAAGTATTTTCCATAGGAAAAACCCAACTGTAAACGAATGGCTCTGCCATCACGGTCCAACCAGACCGAGGGCTGAAGTGCAGTATTCACTACGGCTTCGTCCTGTGTGGGGGAGAGACGCAAGTTTCCGTTTGCATGTAAAAGCGGGTAAACCTGGGTCAGGAAGGCGGCCGCATAGCGCGCGCTGAAATCCAGACGCCGGTTCTCACTGAGCGCCAACTGCTGCAGGAGCAGGCGCAGGGTGGCGGAATGCAAATCCTGGCCGGGCAGGCAGTAGATTTGTTCCTGATAAAGCAAAAGCGCCGCGTCGCGGGTCAGCAGGCGCAGATCAGCCGCCTCTTCTTTATCTTTCAAAGCCTGTGGGCTGTACACCTGGACCACTTCGTTATTGTTTTTACGTAGTGTCAGGCTCAGCAATTGACCCGCTTCGCTCTTATTTTCAGCCCAGTAAAAGTGCAGAGGCGGGAAAGCTCGCTTAATGACGGCCGGCACTGCTTTTTCCGCCGGTCCGCGGCTTATTTTAAGTCCCAGGGCTGCACTGTCTGTGGCAAAATGCTGCATGAAATCCCAGAGGCGCTGCGGATTGAGCAGGAGTGCAGGACCATTGAAGTGGGTGTTCTTCGAGAGATACTCATAGGGCTGGCGCTCCACCGCGCGGTCACGGATTTGCAGTAGCCAGTTCAGGAAGCGTTCACCCACCGAATCGAAAGCATGAATCTGCGGGTCAAAGTTTAAGGCTTGGCCGAAATAGTAGCTTTTACCTGCGGCCAGGTTTTCCAAGAAAGCTTCGAGCTGCTTGACCTTATATGTACGCTGCTGTGCACCCTGCTCAATGCGGATATGAGCTGAGAGGAGAGCGGTTTCCGCTGTCAACTTTGGCAGCTGCAGCAGGAGTTCAAAATGCAGGCTTTCTCTTGCTTCGGTATGAGTGTCTTCAGCGATTTCATTCCTGGACATCAGGCTACGCAACTGCATCAGACGTAGCGGAGCCGCAAGGTCAGCCGCTGTTTTGGCATCCATTTTTGTCGCCACCGCGGTGTTTTGCTCGATGGTGGCCGAACGAGCTGGCAGGCTTTCACTGCGCAGTTCTGCAGCCGGAGTGCGAGGCGCCACCCTATCGGGCGTTTTCTCTTCCGCTTCGGTATAGGTTTTGCGATTTTCGGCAAAATCCACCGGCAAAGCAGGTAGCTGACCCTGCCAGCGCGGCATTTTTTCCAATCTTTCGTCCATGGAACGCAGCAAGACAGCGACCATGTGTTTACAGCAGCCCAAATACTGGCGTGCCGCAGGGCAACTGCAGCTGATGCGCTTGGGACGATCGCGCTGGCTGAGATGAATCTGCACCAAATACACCGTATCGGATTGGCTGCTCTGGACTTTTGCCAAAAGCACGTGGACTTCTTCAAGATAGTAGAGCGCCAGAATGGCATCGCCCTGGGCTATGGCTTTACCCCGGGCAAAAACCTTACCGTTCGTGGCTAAATTTTGTATTTCGCTGAGTGTGATACTGACTTGCATGAGGCCCTCCGTAAACGATAATTATATCATTAACGGAAATTTCAGACGTCCGAGGCCCAAAAAAGCAGCAGCGTTGAGAACGCAGTTATAGAGAGCCTTAGGTTTTTCTCCAGGTACTGGGAGCGAAAAGCACGATAATCGGAAAAAGCTCTAGGCGCCCCATCACCATTCCGATACTTAAAGCGACTTTGGATAAATTGGTCAATGAAGCATAATTGCCCGCAGGACCGACCACATCCAAGCCGGGGCCGATATTGTTAAAGGTGGCGCTAACAGCTGAAAAGGCGGAGACAAAATTGGGTGCGTTAATCGAAACAATCAGTAACAGGATACAAAATATTCCAATGTAAGTTGTTAGGTAGAAACTGATTTGACTGATCAATTCGTTGTTGACTTTTTTGCCCTCAAAACGCAGGGCTAGACGCCTATTGGGACTGAGATTGCGGCGGATTTCCTGAAAAGTCGACTTGACGTAAATCGCGATACGGCTGATTTTCAAACCGCCCGCTGTCGAGCCGGCCATGGCGCCGATGAACATCAAGCCCAACAAGACAACATGGGAAAACATCGGCCAGTCATTATAGTTATAGGTGGAATAGCCGGTCGTGGTGATGATAGAGCTGACTGTGAAAAAGATATCGCGGAATTGGCGCGCGATCGAGTCGTAGTGGGACATGGTGTTGATAAAAATCAGGCCGATGGCGCCCGCAATGATGCCCAAATACCAGCGCAGTTCCTCACTTTTGAAGAAATCTTTGAAGTGGCCGATGAGCAGGGCGTAGTAGAGGTTGAAGTTCACACCGAATAGAATCATGCCGATGCCTAAAACGTATTCGATGTAAGCCGAGTTGTAGTAAGCGATGGAAGTATTTTTAATACCAAAGCCACCGGTTCCGGCTGCACCAAATGCATTGACAAAAGAATCGAAAAGCGGTATACCACCGGCGTAGAGCAGCACAATGAGAAGGAGGGTCATGGCGAGATAGATGAGGTAGAGGATACGGGCTGAGCTGCGTACACGGGAGCGGATTTTACCAAAAATAGGACCGGGCACCTCTGCACGCATGATAAAAACATCGTCTGAATCAATCTTCGGCATAACGGCCAAAGCGAAAACCAATACCCCCATACCTCCGACCAAGTGGGTAAAGGAACGCCAGAAGAGCATGGAGTGACTGAGCGCTTCGACATTGGTTAGAATGCTCGAACCTGTGGTGGTGAAGCCTGACGCCGTTTCAAAAATCGCATCGACCGGGTTGCTGATATATCCACTTAAATAGAAGGGGAGAGCGCCCAAAATACTCAGCAGTACCCAGGAAAGGGCAACCACGACAAAGCCTTCGCGCATAAAGTATTCGCTGCGCTCGGGCCTTTTGAGAGACATGAGCATACCTGGGATAAAGGTGATAAGCATGCTGAGGATGAATGGTCTGACGCCAGCCCAGCCTTCAGCATAGATCAGTGCCACAATAATTGAGGGAATCATGAGCAGGGCAATGATACACATGATGCGGCCGAGAACGAAGCGGACCATTTGCAGATTCATAACAAGTTCTTAACTCCTAAAATCTAAGCTCCTAAAAATTAGGATAAGGAAGCTGAGTCTCACTCCAAGATGTCAGAAACATCTTGGAAGTTAGGCCTTTTCGTGACGATGACCACATCGTCTCCGGGCAAAATCATGTCTTGACCGCTGGGATAGATAATTTTGTTATCCCTAATAATGCAGGTAATGAGCACTTCGGATTTGATTTTTAAATCCATCAGCCGCTGCCTGCACACCGGGCTGGATTCCTGCACCTTGAACTGCAGGGCTTCGGCGTGTCCGTCAGCCAATTTGTAAAAAGCTTCAATATTGGAGCCCTGAGAATTCTCGACCGAACGCACAAAGCGGATGATGTGATCGGCGATGAGACGGTGAGGGGTAATGACGGATTGCAGGCCGACATCTTCCAGAACCTTTAACAAGTCTGTGCGATTCACCTTCGTGATGGTTTTCGGCACGCCCTGTTTGGCCGCATAAATCGCCAGTAGTAGATTTTCCTCATCAATACCGGTCAAAGCAATCAGCACGTCAAAATTTTGCAGGCGTTCTTCTTTCAAAAAGGCTTGGCTGGTGCCGTCACCGCAGATGATTTCGACGCTGGGAAATTCAGCAGCCAGCATTTCCGCGATACTCTCTTTGGCTTCGATGACACGGGCACGCATATGTATTTTCTCCATACGTGGCAAAAGATAGCGCGTAATCCGGCCGCCACCCACCAAGAGAGCCGTATTCACTCGTTGCGCCTTCTCGCTGCCCCCATTGCAAAAGGTGCGAACTTCGGAAGCATCGCCGCTCAGATAGAGCCGGTCGCCTTCTCTCAGAACGAAATTACCGCCGGGGATGGTGACCTCACCGTGGCGCTCGACGACACATATCAGTACGTCACCAAAATTACGGCCAATTTCCTTAAGGCTTTTATTCACGACAGGTGAAGTGGCTTTCAGCACAACCTCGACCAGATTAACGCGTCCTTTGCCAAAAGGCTCAACACTCAGCGCTGCTGGGAATTGCAGCATACGCATAATTTCCACCGCTGCTTCAAGTTCGGGGTTAATCATGAGCGTGATGCCCATGGCCTCGCGCAGGAATTCCATTTGTCCGGAATACTCCGGGCTGCGCACGCGGGCGACGATGTTTTTAGCGCCCAGCTTACCGGCCGTGATGGCGGCAATGATATTCGCTTCGTCATCGGGTGTGACCGCGATAAAAATGTCGCAGTCTGCAACTTCGGCTTCATTTTGGACGTCGAAAAGGGCGGCATTGCCGACAACGCCGGTGATGTCAACGGAGTTGATCATCTGTTGCAGGCGGCGTTCGGAATTTTCAATCAGGACCACATTGTGGTCTTCATTGCTGAGATCCCGGCACAGGGCTTCGCCCACTTTGCCGGCTCCGCAGATAACGATTTGCATGACTACCTCCGTCAGAAGATGACTTTAGACCTATAATACGGTAAAAGTGGCCAGCCGTGTAGTCTTGTGCAGTATCGACAATCTATAAGTTTTTTTGCAAAAATCGCCCCGAACAGTTCTTGCTTTTTACTGAGTGTGTTACAATTTTATTACTGAATACCAAAACGATTCCCCTTACGGATACAAGAGGTTTGGGAGCAATCGATAAAGAGGAGGACATACAATGTTTATTGAAGAAATCGTTGGTGCATTTACCGGACAGAACAGAAGAAACCGTCATCGCGACGCCATTGCCGCTGGTGTATTAGGCTTACTTGCCGGTGCCGCAGCAGGGCTCTTGCTGGCTCCTCAGTCAGGTAAGGAAACACGTCAGGACATCGCGGATTTTGCCGTTAAGAGTGCTGATGTGGTCAAGGAAAAATCCGTTGAAGCCGGCAGAAAAATTAAACACACCGCTACCGACCTTTATGGCCGCGTAGAAGATGGTGTCAACCGCTTCATGCATAGAGACGAAGATCTCGGTGATGTGGTCGACGATGCCGCCAAAATGGCCAGAGCAGCCGCCCGTGACGCTCGCAGAAAAGCACGCGAAGCAGCAGGCAGAGCAGAAGACGTCTTGACCGAAGAAATTGCAGATGCCGTTGAGGCCGTTGAAGGTTAACACAGTTTCGTGTTTCTAAGCCGTAATAGGCTGATGTTTTAGCCATTCATTTGACATAGCATGACAACGAGCTTTGCGAGACTCATTTGGGTAGCGCAAGGCTCCTGTGCTATAGGGAGGATTTTTTATGCAGAATATTTTGACCGGCGTGCCGGTGCTCATGACACAGGTGACGATCAATCTGAGTGACTTACTCAATCTGCTGCTAGCTTTGGCAGGTGCAGCCGCCCTTGTCGGATTGGCCGTGTTATTTTTCAGACTGGCAGCGACCATTAAATCGGTGAAGAAGCTGCTCGACGACATTACTCCGAGCATCGACGAAACCGCCAAGAAAGTCCCGGCCATTGTCGATGACGTGCAGACCATTACCGGAAATGTGATAGACATCACGGATGCCACCGCAGTTACTGTACCGAAGATTTTGAACGATGTGACCAAAGTGACCGGCTCTGTCGGTGGCGTTGTCACGACCGTAGACGGTGTGGTGGGCTCTGTGGGTGGTTTAGTCACCGATGTGACCGATTCCGTTGATTCCCTGGTCGGCATCGTCAGCAAACCCCTGCATTCGGTCGCCAATGTGGTCAGTAAACCCCTGGACAATATGGACAAGATCACCAGCTATATCAAGACCGGTGTAAAAGTATTTGGAGCAGTCAAAGCAGGGCAAAAGCGTCGCGCCGAAAAAGCCAAGGCGCAAGCCCAGGCGAAAGCCGAAAAACTCAAAGCCCAAGCCAAGGCCGAACAGGCCAAAGCGGCCGCCAAAGCGCAGGCCAAGGCTGAAAAAGTCGTCTCCAAAATCAAATCCGCGCTGTAAGCTGATATCACTGATTGAGACCAGCTAGAGTATCCAGTTAGAGTATTATGACAAGATTTCACAAAGACTATGTCGTGTGCCCGCACTGTGCCGGCGAAGAATCCGTGGTGATTTGGGAACGTGTACATGTGCAGGAAGACCCTGATCTAAAAGAACGTATTTTAAAGAAAGAGCTGCAAGCCTTCGAGTGCTCCAATTGCGGGGAAGAGGTCATCATGGCCGAACCCTTCCTCTATGTGGATGCCGCGGCCAAACAGCTCTTCTATTATTGCCCCCAAAACAAAGACTTACTGGAAAACAATCGAGACTTGGTTGAAACAATGCCTCTGCCCGACGCCGCTGAACTTTTGGGTACCAGCGCCTCCGAGGCTACGAGATACCACCTGCGTTTAGTGACGAGCTACAATGATTTAATCGAAAAAATCCATCTCTATTCAGCTGGGCTAGACGACCGTCTGATGGAATTGGTCAAACTGGCGATGCGTACGCGTTTGGCGGAGGCGGAAGGAAAAGTCTTAAACGAGATTTATTTTCTCTCTGAGCAAGGGAGTGACGGCAATTCGGGTAATGAGTCTGTCGAAGATGTTGGGTATGATATGAATTTCGGAGGCACTCATGCTAAAGCCGCTACAATGACGGAGCCTGACCATGATGCAGGCGAAGGTTTCCTTTTCCAAGTCCTGGAAGAAGAGAGTGGCTGGAACAGTTTTGAGAGCACACGTGAGCCCTATGACAATGCACTAAAGCAGTTGCTAGCGCTTTTACCGGCGGACCAAGGCTGGCAACTCATTGATTTACAGTGGGCTTTGGCTACAGTACAGGATCTGTCAAAACCGCAATAGTGGTTTAGCGCTAGTGAGTCTCAAGCTAAGATTCATTCAATTTTTAATATAGATAGCCGCTTGCTTATCTGATTTGCCAAGCGGCTTTTTTGTATCCGTCGCTGGCCGTTACGGCTTCCGAGGCTGCGCGACTCCGCTCAAAATCCGACAAAATTTCCATAGCAAATTGGCTTTGCGGAAATTTTGCCGTGTTTCTTTATAGAGCGGTTTTGAGCACTGCGACTGTGAAAATGTGTTAGAGGATGCCTATTTGCGCCTTTTATTTCCGGACTTGGAGACCGACTTGGCGCTGGATTTGCTAGCCACAGCTCGATTAACGCCCGCACCCGCACGCGCGACAGCCGTTTTCCCGCCACCGCTTCCGCCACCGCTATTGCCATCGTTACCCGCGGTCGTTGAGCGGCGCTGGCGCCGGCCATGGTACTTGCGCTTTTGCCAATTGCTTTGTCGCTCATTGAGCATAGCCTCGCGCCGCACCCGCGACATGCGACAAGACTGCGTCAACTCCTTATACAAGCGCTCAATCAGAGCCGAGCCCAGACGATCCGGCAGTTGCCGCGCCTGCTCATAGAGCTTGTGGCGTTGGCCATAGTAGAGCAAACTGCCCTCACCGCTCAGGCGCTGCGCTTGGCCTGGCATGGCGCGTTTGAGGTCCGCCTGATTGCCGAAGCAGAGCACATTGAAAAAATACTTGCTGTCGATGTGCCAAAAATTGGCCAGCGTCCAGATGTGGTGCTGGTTTTGGACCAGCGGATTTTCGATATTGGAGATGCGCAGTTTGCGCTTGGCGTCAGCCGCCTGGACATAGCGCCATTGGCTTTTGCCCTCCGTATAATGACTGGTCAGGAAGGTGCCCTCGCGATTCTTCGCCTCCACACAAAAAATCCCTTTGCGGCTCAGCACCACCATGTCAATCTCGGCAAAAGACCCGTTCGGCTTTGGCACCAGCGGACTGATGATGATAAACTTCTCAGCCGGCAGCACCTGAAACAGGCGCCAGGCGTAGTATTCGCCGCGCATGCCTTTTGCCAAACCGTCACTGCCGCGCAACTCCGCCTCGCTGATGGCGCTTTGACGGTAAAAATCCGTCCCCTGATAATAACTGCGCAGACGTCCACGCAGCCGTTCCGTCAGCAGCCAGAAAAGCAACAGCAGAAACAGGCTCAGCGGTGCAATCAGGGCAACAGGCAGGACCAAACTTTGCCCAAAAGGCAAGCGATCATAGTGAAAAAGCAAACTCAGCGCCAGCAAGACCCCGCTGATCAGCGCCGCAGTCCCCAGAAGAAAAAAGAGCAGGAGTTGCTTCAACTTCTCCATCGGCAAGCGCGGATATTCTGCACAATAGAGCTCCGCCACCACAAAAGGTAGGAAACGCCGCGAATCCTCGTACTCCAATAAAAAGGCATATTGAGCCTGAGGAAAAATAAAGAGCAGGTAAACCGTCCGCAGTAAAATCAAGACTGCCACTGCGAGCACAGCCCAAGCCAGGTGCGGACCATAAGGCCCCAAAAAATTTTGTATCGGTTCAATAATCACTAGAGATTATCCTTAATTTCGGCAAAAGTCAGCGCCTCGGCAGCCGCCCTAAAGCGTTCGGCGTCGGCCTCCAGTCGCGTGTATTCGCTCAGCCCGGGCAAACCCATGTGCACCTTCCCTTTGCGGTACCGCATCGGACTGTCTCGCTTCACGGTGGCGGAGAGGTGAAAGGCGCGCAAACCGCTCTGCTCACTTAATTCACTAATCACAGCGGCGTTCACCCCGCTGCCTGCCATAATCTGAATCCGCCCGGCTGCAGCCTTGGACAAATCCGCCAAGAGCGCAGCCCCAGCCCGTGCCGTTTCAGCCTGACCGGAAGTCAGTATCGTATCAAAACCCAATTCCACGGCGGTTTCCAAAGCGTAAAAAGGCTCACGGCAGAGATCAAAAGCGCGATGCAGGGTCATGCCCGCATGCCCCACCGCCTCACGCATCCGCGCCAGAGCTTCGCGCTCCAAATCCCCATCCGCCGTCAGTTGTCCGACCACCACACCCTGGGCTCCCTTATTAAGGAAATATCGAATCTCAGCCAGGATCTGAGCCAGTTCAGCGGCATCGTACAAAAAATCTCCGTAACGCGGACGAATCAGCACGCGAATGGGAAGGTCGCAGGCATTACGAACCGCTTCAAAGAGAGCGGGCGAGGGTGTCGTTCCACCAATCACCAGGTTTTGACAAAGTTCCAGACGTGTACAGCCGTTGGCCGCGGCAATTTTGGCCGAAGACAGCGATTCAACACAGCCTTCGAGCACGGGGATGTGCATAGCTTCTCCTCCACACTTTCTGTTAATAGTAGCATATCGCAGTGGCGGAAGACGCAATCGTGCTAGGCAAAGCAAGCGAGAAGTTCTTAATGATTTTTAAAGACTTTTTACCGGCAAAAGCCTCAAACTGGAAACAAACGACATTTGCTACAATGGCGAAGTCTACTCAAGCGGTAATTAACGAGGTAAGCAGATGGATTATGACGTAGCGATTATCGGTGGCGGACCAGCAGGTGCCACTTTGGCGCGCCTCCTGGCTGGGCAGCTGCGCTGTGTCATCATCGACCTGAAAAGTGACCGAGACGACAGCTTTCGCAAAGTCTGTGGCGGCTTGCTGGCCACCGATGCACAGAAATCGCTGTCGCACTACGACCTAACACTGCCCAAAGCTATCCTCGTCGACCCACAGATCTTTTCGGTCAAGACCATGGACTTGGTGAGCCGCCAGCTGCGCCATTATCAGCGCTTTTACATCAATCTCGATCGCCATAAGTTTGACCGCTGGTTGCAGCAGCTGATTCCCTCCACTGTGCGCCAGATCACAGGTCGCGTTACAAAGGTGGAACGCAACATGGGTGGTTTTCAGCTCTTTTTCCGTACCAAGGACGCTAACGAGAACACTGCGCATACGCTGTCGACACGCTATGTCGTAGGTGCGGAAGGGGCTAACTCCTTGGTGCGTAAGACCTTCTTCCCACATCCCAAGATTAGCCACTACACCGCGATTCAACAGTGGTTTGACAGCAGCAACAGCCAGCCTCACTATGCCTGCATTTTTGACCGCGAGACCTCGGACTGCTGTTCTTGGGCGATTAATAAAGACGGCTATTTTATTTACGGAGGGGCTTTTGCCACACAAAATGCGAGGGAGATGTTTGAACGGCAAAAGTCACGCATGCAAATCTTCGGCTACACTTTCGCTGAGCCTGTGCGCACCGAAGCCTGCGTCGTACTGCGTCCCAAGCGTGTCAGCGAACTCAAATCCGCCAAAGACGGCGCTTTTCTGATTGGCGAAGCAGCGGGTTTCATCAGCCCCAGTTCGCTCGAAGGCCTGAGCTGGGCTATGGACTCGGCCAGAACCTTGGCGGAGGTTCTGCTCTCCGGCACGAAACAGCCGGAAAAGCTCTACCATAAAAAGACGCGGCACTTTAGAATGAAGCTACTGATAAAGCTTTTGAAAAACCCTTTTATGTACAAACCCTTCTTACGCAAATGGGTGTTGAAATCTGGACTTGGCAGCATCGAGGTGACGGATGGAAAATGCGCGACCTAAATATCCGATTTTATTGGTGCATGGGCTAGGGCTGAGAGACGACCACCGCCTGCTAAAATACTGGGGCAAGCTGCCGCAGTTTCTGGAAGAGCGCGGGGTGAAAGTCTTTCTCTCCGGTCAGGATGCGGTCGGTTCGGTGAGCCACAACGCCCTGCAGCTGCGGGAGCGCATAGCCTATTTAAGGGCAGAAACCGGGGCGGAGAAGTTCAATCTCATCGCCCATTCCAAAGGTGGTCTGGACAGTCGTGAAGCCTTGCTCGACGCGAACTGTGCGAGCCACGTCGCCAGCCTGATTACCTTATCAACTCCCCATCACGGCTCGGCGGTGGTGGATGAACTCGGCAAAAAACTCCCCAAATCCCTGGTCAACACCGGCATGCGATTCGCGGACTACTACTATCGCCTTTCCGGCGACAAAGAGCCCAATAGCGCGGCGGCCTGTGAGGGGCTTTACCGGAACGCTGCGAAATCCGCAACGAAGCCCAAAACGAACTGCCCGGCATCTTCGTGCGCTCCTTCGCCGCTAGTTACCAAGCACGTTCGTTTTACAGACCCTATTATCGCAGCAGCCGACTGGTGAGCAGGCTCGAAGGCGAAAACGACGGCCTGGTTTCGGAGCGCTCGGCGCGCTGGCAGGGTTACGCGGGCATGCTGAAGTCTGCTTCCGGAACCGGTGTCTCTCATGTTGTCCTGAACGGGCGCAAAGGCTTGGATTATCCGGTCGCGCTGGAGGGGACGGACATCACGACGGTAGCGGATTTCTATCTGATGTTGCTGGAACTCCTGGCGGAGAACGGTTGCTGAGGAAGGAGGCGGAGCGCGCCGTCGGTGCAGGTCTGGCGAGGCGCGCAGTTCGGATTCGTCGCGGTGCTTGGGCGGTTGCGACACCACTTAGAATTGGCCAAAAATTACGGGGATGTGGAAATTCCAGTGAGTTTAAGGTCATTTTACAAGTCAAACTAGGGTTTAGCTGACATTTTTTTCGATTATGCGGTAACCGACACCTCATCCCCGTAAAAACTGTCCACAAAGTGGTCATTTGATGAATCCAAGTGCCATCCGGAGGGGTTTTCAGCCACATCCTCGTAAATATTGGCAATTTTTCAAGGGATTGACAGAGAAACAGGGAAAGGTCTGGCAGTGAAGCGGGGAGTTGAGTCGCAACCCGCCAAGCGACGCGACGATTTTGGAGTTGAGTCGCAACCCGCCAAGCGACGCGACGCATAAAAAGAGGCCGCCTTTTACAAGCAGCCCCTTATTTAAATTCCATTCACGACATCGTGCATTCCGTACGCCCGAAGCCCAATCCTCTAACTTAGACGATTTCCGCTCCGTAGAAAGCATCCTTGTAGATCTGCTCGAGTTCGCTGATCAGCGGGTAACGGGGGTTAGCCGAGGTGCACTGATCCTCAAAGGCATCTTCGGAAAGCTTTCTGACATAGCCCATGAACTCGTCCTCGTCTACACCGGCAGCTGAGATGGACTGGGGCACGTTGAGGCTTTTGCTAAGTTCCTGAATAGCTTTGACCAGAGCGAGAACCTGCTCGTCTTCCGAAGCGTCGAACGGTGCGAGACCCAGACGGGTGGAGACTTGAGCCAGACGGTAAGCACCTTTGAATTCCGCATATTTCGGGAAGATGGGGAACTTGGTCGGCATGATGGAGTTGTAGCGCATTACATAGGGCAAAAGAATCGCATTCGAACGACCGTGCGGGATGTGGTAAGCGGCACCCAGCTTATGCGCCATGGAGTGGTTGATGCCCAGGAAGGCGTTGGAGAAGGCCATACCGGCAATCGCCGAGGCATTGTGCACTTTTTCTCTGGCTTCTTTGTCCTCGGGGTTGTCATAGCTGCGCTTCAGATACTTGAAAATCAGCTCAATCGCCTTAATGGCCAAGCCGTTGGTGTAATCGGAGGCCATGACCGAGATGTAGGCTTCCAGCGCGTGGGTCAAGACGTCCATACCGGTGTCGGCGACGATGGTGCGCGGCAGGGAATCTACAAACTGCGGGTCGATGATGGCGACATCGGGGGTCAGCTCGTAGTCGGCCAGGGGATACTTGACGTTACCGTTCTCTTTGTCGGTAATGACGGCAAAAGATGTCACTTCCGAACCGGTTCCCGAGGTGGTCGGGACGCAGACCATTTGGCATTTTTTGCCAAGGTTAGGGAAGTCAAAGGTACGCTTGCGGATATCCATAAATTTCAAGCGCAGGCCGTCAAAGGAGGTGCCGGGATTTTCATAGAAGAGCCACATGCACTTCGCGGCGTCCATTGAAGAACCGCCACCCAGGGCGATGATGACGTCGGGCTTGAAGATGTTCATGGCTGAAACGCCTCTCATGATGGTCTGGACCGAAGGGTCGGACTCGACTTCAGAGAAGATTTCGCTGTGCACATACGTATCGCGCTGACGCAGATAATGCAGGACCTTGTTGATGTAGCCCAGTTCGACCATGGTGGGGTCGGTGACGATAAAGGCGCGGTTGATGTTGGGCATCGCAGCCAGGTATTGAATGGCGTTGCGCTCGAAGTAGATTTTGGGCGGGATTTTGAACCACTGCATATTGACTCTCCTCTGGTACATGCGTTTTTTGTTGACTAGGTTGACGGTCGAAACGTTGGAGGTCGTGGAGTTGCGCCCGTAGGAGCCGCAGCCGAGGGTCAACGAAGGATTGTTGGCGTTGTAGATATCACCGATAGCGCCCTGTGAGGACGGGGTATTGGCGATAACACGGCCAACACGCATGGCCTCGCCATAACGTACACAGGTATCTTGATCTTCGCAGTGGATGACGGCGGAGTGGCCCAAACCGCCTAAGTCGAGCATGGTATCTGCATATTCGAAGCCCTGTTTCTCGTCCTTACAGACAAAGTAAGCCAGCACGGGGGAGAGCTTTTCTAGGGAGAGGGGGTACTTGCGTGAAGGCTCAGGTAACTTGGCCAGTAAAATCTTGGTACCGGCAGGAACGCTGATGCCGGCATCTTTGGCGATTTGCTCGGCGGGTTGACCAACGACGACCGGGTTGACCATCATCTTCTCGTAGTTGATGACGTAACGCGAAACTTTTTCGATTTCTTCGTCGTTCATGAAGTAGCAGTTCATGGCTTTCATGCGCGCTTCGAATTCTTCATGGATGGATTCATCGACGATGACCGCCTGCTCGGAAGCGCAGATCATGCCGTTATCGAAGGTTTTGGAGATAATTAAGTCAGTGCAGGCTCTGCCCAAATTGACGTTTTCGTTGATGTAGCAGGGGACATTACCCGGGCCGACGCCCAACGCAGGTTTACCCGCAGAGTAAGCGGAGCGAACCATACCTGAACCGCCGGTAGCAAGGATCAGGGAGACACCGGGATGATTCATCAGGGCATTGGTGGCTTCGAGGGCGGGATGCTCAATCCACTGGATGCAATTTTCCGGCGCACCGGCTTTGATGGCCGCATCGCGCAAAATTCGGGCGGCTTCGGCGGAGCACTTTTGGGCGCTGGGATGGAAACCGAAAACGATAGGGTTGCGGGTTTTCATGCAGATGAGGGCTTTGAACATCGTGGTGGAGGTAGGATTGGTAACGGGGGTGACACCACAGACGACGCCGACGGGTTCGGCGATTTCGACATAGCCTTCAAAATCGTTTTCTTCAACGACACCGACGGTTTTTTCGTTCTTAAAACCATGGTAGATGTACTCGGTGGAGAAGCGATTTTTGATGTCTTTGTCTTCGATGACACCACGACCGGTTTCTTCGTAGGCGAGTTTTGCCAGCTTAAAGGCATTGTCCAAACCGGCCAAAGCCATGGCTTTGACGATGCGGTCTACGTCAGACTGCTCGAGGGACATGAAATCTTTCAGGGCGACTTGTGCTTTCTCAACGAGAGCGTCGACTTCCGCTTGCGGGCTCAGTACTTCCGTTGCTTTGAGAGCGGACTCGGAGGCTTGCACCTGCTTTGCTGCTGTTGATTTTTTTGCCGTAGCGGTTTCGTTCGATGCTTTCTTGGTCATGGTTCGTTCCTTTCTATCTGAACAATGTCTGGCACTGTTACATATTAAAAAAGCCGGAGCACAGCCCCGGCTAAAGGAATATCCTCTCCGAGACTCTTATTTTTCGCCTTCTGAGTCGTAAAGTCTCTTGGACAAAACGGACAGGGAGGTGGCGATGTTCTCGTGCTGCAGAATGATGTTTTTCGGAGCAATCAGGTGAATCGGAGCAAAATTCCAAATCGCTTTGATTCCTGCATCGACCAACATGTCACAGGCGTTCTGTGCTTCTGCGGCGGGCACCGTGATGATGCCGATTTTGATTTGATTCTTCTGGATGATTTTCTTCAAATCAGCCATGGGGTAGATCTTGATTCCACCGACTTCGCTACCGACTTTATCGCTGTTGCTATCAAAAGCAGCAACCAGTTTCAGTCCGAATTCGCCGAAACCCTGGTAGGCCAGGAGGGCTGAACCCAAGTGTCCGCTACCAATCAAGACAGCCGGTTTGACGTTGTCATAATCCAATAAGCGACGGAAGTCCAGCAAAAGATCGTTAATGTTGAAACCGGTGCGCGGTCTGCCTACAACTGAAGTCAAGGCCAAATCTTTTCGGACCTGTACAGGGTGTAGATTCAGTTCTTCCGCCATTACAGCAGAGGAAATCCAAATTTTACCTGCGGCTTGCTGCTCTTTCAAATAGGCAAAATACGTCGGAAAGCGGCGCAAGCTGGGCTGCGGAATATAAACTTTTTTACTCTTGGTGTTAGCCATATCAATCTCCTTATATCCTTATAAAAAGGTTGTTTAAGTTTTAAGGCTAATCCCTCATTACCGATAAATATTTACTGGTAATGTGCCAAAGATAGCAAGCGGACTAGCGTAATGCAATACTATTTTATCAATAAACATTAAAATCTTCATTCTGTCTGAAATAATACAAAAATATCGATTTAAATTATGCTATTTTGTTTACCTCCTTCAGAACAGCATTCATCTTCTCTGCAAAATCCAATCCCATCCCCCCAATACTTACATCTCTCAATTGACGAAAAACGCCATGAATCAGCTTATTTTATATTTTCAGAGCAAGGCTTCGCGCCATTGCTCACCGGTCGGTGTCGCGGCCAAACCTCCCTGTGAGGTTTCACGTAAAGAAACATGAATCGATAAGCCGATGCGATACAGTGCGGAAATCACCTCATCACAGGGCACATAGGATTCCACACCGGCCAAAGCCATTTCGGCTGCGGCAATCGCCATGGCGGCGCCGGCGGCGTTGCGTTTGACACAGGGCACTTCGACTAAACCAGCCACCGGGTCACAGGTCAGACCGAGCAGACTTTTCAGTGCCATGGCTGCGGCGTGGGCGGCCTGGCTCGGGCTACCGCCCAGCATTTCCGTCAACGCGGCAGCCGCCATCGCGGAAGCAGATCCGACTTCAGCCTGACAACCACCGGCTGCACCGGAAATCATGGCATTGTTGGCGATGATATACCCGAAAGCCCCGGCGGTGAAAAGATGTTGAACGATACATTCATCGCTCAGGGCGAATTTTTCCTGCATGGATAAGAGCACCCCCGGCAAAACACCCGAAGATCCAGCCGTCGGTGTCGCACAAATGATGCCCATCGCTGCGTTGACCTCATTGGTAGCCAGGGCGTAAGCCAAGGCCGAAACAAAACCTGAATCCGTGATGAGTTTGCCTTTTTCCAGGTAATCGGCCATTTTCTTGGCATTACCCCCGGACAAGCCCGAATGCGAGACGACACCCCTGAAGCCTTCTTGGGCCGCTTCTTTCATCACGCGGAAACGCTGCCCCATGTCGGCAGTCAGTTCTTCAGGAGAGCGGCCGCTGAGCTGTACCTCCTGTTCCAGCATGATTTCGTGGATTTTTTGGCCGCGGCTTTCCGCCAGTTCGACCAATTCCGCGACATTTTTAAAGATGGCCATGTATCAACCTCGTCTGCGTGAGACTTTTGCCTTTATACTAAGTTTTAAAAACCAATACTCGATAAATGTTGTTCTGCGCTCCAATCTCATCCACCACCGCGGCAGGAATAGGCTGATCGGTCTCGATGACCATCAGCGCCAGGCTGCCCTTATCTTTGCGCGAGACTTCCATATGCGCGATGTTCAGCTTGTGAATCATGAAAATGGTGGAAACCGAAGCAATCGTGCCGTAGGCGTCCTGATGAAAAATCAGAATAGCCGGCTTATCGCCACTGAGTCGCAAGTCAAAGCCATCGATTTCTGTGACCTCTACCATTCCGCCACCCAGCGAAACGGCCTTCAGCGAAAGCACCTTCGCCTCGTCACCCAGGGTCAGACGCATGGTATTGGGGTGTAGAGGCAGGGACTCCGCCTTTTCGAAAGTCACCGTGATGCCTCTCTCTTCGGCAAAACGCAAGGCCTCTCTAATCCTTGGATCATCCGTAGAAAAATCCAACAAACCACCCACAACGGCGACATCTGTCGCATGCCCGCGGTAAGTTTGCGCAAAAGAACCGTAGAACATGACTTTAATTTTTCGGGGTTCCTTCCCAAAAAGCTGCCTGGCGATGCGCCCGATGCGTACAGCAGCTGCGGTATGTGAACTCGAAGGCCCAACCATAACGGGACCGATGATTTCAAAAACGCTGTGGTACTGCATCTTACAGCTTCTTCCTTTCATAGAAAATGAGAATCAAGAGGGCAAGAACTGCGCCTTTTTCAAGGGACAGAATTCTTATTCATATTAGTAAATCATGATTAAATATACAAGTGGAAATATATTGATATTTTTGCAATATTAACGAAACGAGCGGCTTTTTATCGATAACACGTCCGCTGCGGATTTGAATTGGGCGAGGGCTTTGCTTGGCTTGGGTTAGGTGGGCGGTGTGTTTGTGTGTGTTTGGTCTGGGGGTTGTTTGTCTACGCTTAGTCAGGGGGTGATGTGTTCGTCTAGTTTGGTCATGCGAGTGAAAAACCGGCATTTTTTTCGTTAATCCAATTTTGGTCTGATCCAAGGGTCTATATGACGAGAGATTTGCGGGACAGAATTTACGATAATCCAAGTTAGCTTTGGGCAACCGCTTGGATTATCGTAAAAAATGCCTTAAAAACCCGAGATTGACTTTCACTTCCGCTAAAAAAACCGGCATCGCTTGGATTAACGGAAATTTTGCCGTATCAAGTACGGTGTCGCGTGAACCCGGGTGCGACGTACTCGAATAGCGGTGTCGCAGCCCACCAAGCAATGCGACGGATAGGAATTCAATCTAAAGAAGAAGGAAATCATGGGTTTGTAAGATTTCTCAGTACCGCTTCGATTGGTAATAACTTTTTAATACTGCATGCTTTGTGATTGGCTCCTTTCAGAATCCAAAACATGCAGTGTTTTTTGAACAAGATATAACAATTATTTGAGAAATGATGGTGATATACTCAAAATGATGACTGAGGAAAGGGTTTAACAAGCACCAATTTTCCCGTTTAAATATCGTATTTGACATGAAGTAAGTATCATACTTTTAAACTAGCATACGAGGTGAAAACATGAGCGAGTACTATCAAGACATCAAGAAAATCCCTTACGAAGGCCCGAAAAGTTCGAACATGATGGCTTTTCACTACTACAATCCGGATGAGCTTTTGGCAGGCAAAAGCATGCGCGATCATCTGAAATTCGCCATGTCCTACTGGCACACCATGAACGCAGCCGGCACCGACATGTTCGGCGGTGTGACCGCTGATAAAAACTATGGTGGTAATGATGCGCTAGCCCGTGCCAAAGCCAAGGCCGAGGCGGCTTTTGAGCTGATGGACAAACTTTCGATTGACTACTATTGTTTCCATGATATTGACGTGATTGACGAAGGAGAGAGCCTCGCAGAATCAAATCAGCGCATGGATCAAGCCTATGAAATACTGGCTGAGCTGCAAGAGCGCTATGCTAAAAAGCTCCTCTGGGGCACCACTAACTGCTTCTCCCACCAACGCTTCATGAATGGGGCGGGGACCTCGAATTCGGCGGAGGTTTTTGCCTATGCTGCCGCGAAGATTAAGAAAACCCTGGAAGTCAGCACCAAACTGGGTGCTACCGGCTATGTCTTCTGGGGTGGCCGTGAAGGCTACGAAAGTCTGCTCAACACCAATATGCAGCTGGAGCAGGAAAACATGGCGCGACTGATGCAGATGACGGTCGACTACGGCCGTAAAATCGGCTTTAAAGGCGATTTTTTCATTGAGCCCAAACCCAAGGAGCCCATGAAACATCAATACGATTTTGACGCGGCGACCTCGTTGCATTTCCTGCAGAAATACGGTTTGGACAAGGATTTCAAGCTCAATATCGAAGCCAACCACGCGACTTTGGCCGGGCATAGCTTCCAGCACGAACTGCGTGTCGCGCGCATCAATAACGCGCTGGGCTCTGTCGACGCCAATCAGGGCGATCTACTGCTGGGTTGGGACACGGACCAGTTCCCGACTAATGTCTATGACACGACCATGGCGATGTACGAGTTGCTGAAGAACGGTGGCTTGCCTAACGGCGGGCTGAACTTTGACGCGAAGGCGAGGCGCTCGTCGAACCGCAGAGAGGACACTTTCTATGCTTATATTGCGGGGATGGATGCTTTTGCCCTAGGTCTGAGAAAAGCGCTAAAAATGATCGAAGACGGCCGTATTGAGGGCTTCCTGGAGCAGCGTTATGCCAGTTTCAATGATGGCATTGGCAAAAAAATCACCAGCGGCCAAACCAGCCTCGAAGAACTCGCTGACTACGCGCTGAGTCAAGGCGAACCGCAGGCGGATTCGGGTCAGCAGGAATATCTCGAAATGGTGCTGAACCAAATTCTGTTTAACGATTAAAAGTTTCTTTCATAAGGGCAAAACGGAGGTCAAGTGATGTTGTACGCAGGCCTGGATTTAGGGACGTCCGCGCTGAAGCTGATGGTCATGACGGCAGAGGGTAAAATCCTTCACACGCTGAGGAAAACATACCCGATTGCCTATCCCAAGCCGAACTGGTCGGAGCAGCAGCCGGAAGACTGGTGGACTGCTTGTCAGGAGGCTTTGGCCGAAGCCTCGGACTTGGTCAAACCCGATAAAATCGCGGCTTTGGGCATAGGCGGGCAGATGCATGGGCTCGTGATTCTCGATCGTGAAGACCGCTTCATTCGGCCGGCCATCTTGTGGAATGATGGGCGGACCAGCGCCGAGACGGAATATCTCAATACGGAAATCGGCCAGGACAAGTTGGCGGAGTGGACCGGAAACATTGCTTTTGCCGGTTTTACCGCGCCGAAAATCCTCTGGCTGAAGCAGCATGAACCTGAGCATTTTTCGAAAATCGCCAAAATCATGCTGCCGAAGGACTTTATCAACTATCGTTTGACGGGCAGTTTTGCTACGGATTTTTCGGATGCCTCGGGCATGCTACTGCTGGATGTGGCTAATCGCCGCTGGTCTACTGAGATGTGTGCGCTTTGCGGTATTACGGAAGACCTTTTGCCCAAGCTTTACGAGAGCTATGAGGCCATCGGTCAGGTCAGGCCTGAACTGGCGGAAAAGCTGGGTTTGGCGGCTGACTGTCTGGTGGTGGCGGGTGCGGGCGATAATGCGGCGGCTGCAATCGGTATGGGTGTGGTCAATCACGGGGACTGCAATATTTCGTTGGGGACCTCCGGCACCCTGTTCATTGCAGCGGATCAGTACCGGCCGGTGAGCAATCATTCGCTGCATGCCTTTTGCCACGCGAATGGGGCTTATCACCTGATGGGGGTGATGCTGAGCGCAGCTTCATGTAACCAGTGGTGGATGGAATCGGTTTTGAAGAGCAAGGATTATGCGGCAGAACAAGCCGCCATCGAAAAATTAGGGCAAAACGAAGTCTTTTTCCTGCCTTACCTCATGGGCGAGCGCACACCGCACAACGACGCGGCGGCTCGCGGTGCTTTTGTAGGCTTGTCGATGTCCGATGATCGTGCGGCGATGACGCAAGCGGTGCTGGAAGGCGTCGCTTTCGGTCTTCGCGATGCATTGGAAATCGCCAGGGAACAAGGGCTGAAAATCAGCCAAAGTAAAATCTGTGGCGGCGGGGCCAAAAGCCAAGTCTGGCGCAAAACTATCAGCAGTGTCCTGAACCTCTCTTTGGAGCGCCTCGAGACAGACGAGGGACCGGCTTTGGGCGGTGCCATTTTAGCGACGGTCGGTGCGGGCGTGTATCCTTCAACTTCAGCTGCTTGTCGTCAAATGCTCGGTCAGGGTCAAATTGAGCCCGCCGACCAGGTGCTGGTGGCGGCATACGATGAGCGTTATCAACGTTACAAGCAGCTCTATCCTGCTTTGAAAGCTTTCTATCACGGGGCTTAGATCTGAACGTCGCAATGGGTTTGAGGTCTGACTTTGCTTGGGGTTCGAGGTCTTAGTTTTGTTATGGGTTCGACGTCTAATGCCCCGAGCCCTTGAAAAACCCTCTAAATCCGGCAAAAATTGCGGGCGTGCATTAGAAGATGCTAATAAAAGAGGTGTTTTTCATCTAAGAGGTGCCTTTTCCCGGCAATATTTCCAGACGTGCATTAGGAGTTTCTAATATATCGCCGCACAGCCGCAAAAATTGCCGGAAAATCCCCTCAAAAACTCAAGAGAAGAGCGGAATAAGCGGAGATTCCCGAAACAGCCGAAAATTTTGCCAAAGCTACTCGGCAAACCTATAGAAAAATTAAGTCTACGCAAAGATTACCAACGCTTTCCCACCAACATATTATTGTGCAGCGTACACAAATTGCATTTCTGTAAAAAGCCCGGAGCAGCGGCAACACCTGCGTTTCGGGCTGTTTTGCGCGATTTGCAAACCTTTGCACCCAAATTGTAATAAGTATGTCTTCAATCACTATGCATATGAGGAAAATGTATTAAAATTGTAAATCCTAGTACTTAGATATTCATGCTACCCTTACTGTGTATATTTGTAATACAATTAGGGTTACATCTTTAGGTTAACAGCCTTAGTTTCGGGGGATTCTCATGTTTACAAAACAATTGAAAAAGCGCGTCGCAGCCATTATGACGATTGTCTTTTTGCTGACGATGTTTCCGTCCAATATTCTCTCTATCTCGACAGAGATTGCTGCGATAGAGGAGACCACCGCTTCGGGCACCCTTGCTGAATCACAGCCCCTTTCTGCAGGCGCAGGCAGTACTTCAGGAAATGCGAGTAGCGAATCTGCGAGTTCATCTTCAGAACAAGTAAGTTCCAGCCCCGAGACAAGCGCGACAAACCCGACTACATCTGCTTCGGAAGTATCTGCCTCGGAAGTACAGGAAAGCAGCAGCGCAGTCAGCAGTACCAGCACGCCTACGGTCAGCGCCACAGCAGAAGTATTTTCAAAAGGCTACGCCAAAGTTTTGACAGACAAACTTGCACTGCTTTACCCCAGTCCCTCGGACTTTAGTTTTGCCCGCAATGCTGTCGTCTACGTCGATGGGGTTTCAGGAACAAACCTCAAAGTCTATTTCAGAACAGCTGAAGGCGAATTTAACGGACAGCTTCCCAGCACTGAACTGAAAGAATTAAGTGAATCAGAACGCGCCGCTTTTTTGCAAAAGGAACTGGCCCAAAGCGACCTGCTCTACTACAAAGGCGACACAAGTTTACCTTTGCCCCTACTGAGCAATGCCGCAGCGACGGAGACAAGCTCTGCTGTGAGTAGCCCGAGCTCAAGTGCCGGTTCAACGGACTCTACAACGGACTCCATAACAGACTCAACAACAGACCCGACCTCTTACCCAACAGACCCGAGTAATACGGGCACAACAAGCAGCAGCGTTGAGGGCAGAAGTGAAAGCAGCTCCACAAATACCGCTGAGAGCACGTCCGAAACGACATCCGAAAAGACAACCGAAACCACAGCCAGCAGCAGCACAACAAGCACGCCCCAAGTCCCTGCCCTGGACCCCTCCATTCGTTTAAACCTCACGGGCAACGCCCTTTTCCTAACAGACACGGCCGGTCAATTGCAGCTCAAATTGGAAAAAGCCGCTGATTCGATCGAGCAAGGTCCGGCGCTGCTGAATATCCGTATCGAGGACCGCTACCTGCAAGAGATCGTCGCCGCTGAAATCCCCGGTGCTGTGCAGACGCTCAGCCGTGACAGCGCAAGCGAAACCACCCTGATTTCCTACAAGCTGGATAAACTCAGTCCGGGAACCGTTTTGACAAGCACTATCGACTTTCATGTGGCTAATGCAGAGATACCGCAGGACTATCGTTTTGCCGTTCAGCTTAGCCTCGAAGCCATAATCACCAATACCACAAAAACCACAGAGACAAGCACCGCCCCTTTGCGCACCATGGCAAAAGCCTCAAGCCCGCTCAGCCTTAATGCAAATGATACGCAGCCTGCCGCCCTCACGGAGCCGCAGAGCTTTACTTTTGCCCTGCTTAATGTCACGAACCTCACAGCATCTCCCGGACTGAGCCTAAGCAACAATCTGATCTTGCCGAAAGGCCAGGAAGCAGAAATTGTGGTAACCCAGACCGGACCGGGTGGTACGGCAACTATTCCGGGCCCGGCTACGCTTGAAGTGGAGTTCACCGATGTCTCCGCTATTGAATCCATCATTGTACCTCAAGGGGCCACAATGAGTCCTGAGACATTGGCCAGTCCCACGACCATCAGTTTACCCCTGCCCGATGGCGTAGCCTCCGATGCAGTCATCAGTCTGCCGATTCGTTTGAAAAGTCTAGCCGCTGTTGCTGAGGCGAGCACTATTCCCGTTACTGCGAGACTTAAGTTCGATCTTGACGGCACGGTTATGCAAACGAGCACTGCCACTTACACCCTTTATAGTCAGGATATGAGTTTGACAGGGCCGGGCACATTCCGCATCGGTGCCGATGTATAAGCCATCACGAATATCGTGCGGCCGGGCAGTACAATAAGCATTCCGGGACCGCTTACCCTGACTTATACTTTTGCCGATAACACACTTTTGGATCTGAACAGTATCAGCGGGATGAACTATGACGGCATTGCCCCTGTCATCGAGACGGACACCACCACTAACAGTACGACCATCACTTATCAGATGAATAGCGGCATACCGGCCGGTGCTGACATCTCATTACCGATCTACTTTTCCTCCAAAACAGGAATCCCTGAAAACTCGACCATCGCGCTGAGTTCGGAATTGAAAGCCGGAGCGACGGTGCTTGCCACGCAAAATGGGGCCTACACATTCAAATCGCTGGATCCTTCTGTTGAAATGAGTTTCCGTCCTTATCCTAATGAGACGAAATGGGACTATCTGATTGCTCAACCGGCCCCTTTTTATATTGATTACAACAAGGTGGGCGGTTCAGGGACCATCACGGATGGCCGCATTCGTTTCATGCTGGAAGACAACACCTATGTCAGTAAGCTTAATGCCTCCGATTTGAGTTCTGCAGATGCCAAAGAATACATTTACGACAGCAATAATAAAATCATCGGCGTTGATTACTACTACCGTTCACTTATTGCCGGCCAAACACTCGCAATTCCTTTGGAAGTGGTGACTCAGACTTTTTATACGCCTGATAACTATGAACTCAAGTTTAATGTGACGGTCGTTGAGCCGGACGGCCAGGGTGGTTTTGCCCAAGTGACGGAGCCGGTGACTGGCAGTTTTACTTACCATGCCATCAGACCCACTCTAAGAAAATATCACGCGATAAACCGTTATGTAGACTATACGACTACAAACCGCGCTTTTGGCGGATTTGATCAGAACAACGATGGCTTGATTGATGCAGACGGTGCAGCACTACAACGCTTTGATTTTAAATTAACGCAAGCTTATAGTACTCAGAACGTCTATGGTGTGCGTATGTATAATCCGATTACGATTACGGACACCTTGCCTGAAGGGGCAGTGTTTGACCCCGCCGTGAACCCGGGTTGGTCTTATGTGGAGGGTAGCACCACTCAGGTGACCTATACAAAGACAACGGATACCATCGTCTATGCAACCAACGGTGTTGTTGATTTGTTAGCGCCCTTGTATCTGAGCTTTCCTGATTATCCTTATACCGCAACTTCGACAAGCAATAGTGCAGAAGTCATTTTGACACCCAAAAATGGTTTGCCCAATGAATTCGACAACGGTAGTGTGAGCTTGACCGACGACTTGAAGCTCTTCTTTAATGTCAGTGTCCCCAAAGGGAGTATCTCGAAGAGCGGAACACCACTATATATCGCAGATCAGCTAACGGCTAAACGTGATACGGAAATCCGCTTCAATGTGGTAATGCAAAATCCAAACACGGATATGTACATGAAAGACGTGGCCTTGGATGATTTTGATTTGGATCCCAGACTGTCCTATACCGGTATCAGTATTTACCCCTATTACACGAATAAATTAATCGGCCCTGACGGTGAAGCGGGCAGCGGACGTCTGCGTATTCTTGCCTTGGATGCCAACGATCAAATCTTGGGTGTAATCGCAGAGAACCACCTGACCTCAGACAGTACAGTACTGAGAAACATCCCTGACGGTACGAAAAAAATTCGTGTGCTGACGCAAGAGGGCACCCTTATTCCACCGCAAGAGCGCATCAGTATCTATGTTTATGCAAAATTTCATAGTCCTGAAGAAGTCAGCTACAGCACCACTTCGACTTCAAGTAACTATTTACGAAACTATGCCCAGGCCACTTACGGTTGGGATGGCTTTGATGTGACCGATTCAACGGTTAAGGCACAAGGGACTGTCTATCTGCGCCCCTATGAACCAAAGCTGCAGTTTAATAAATCCATAAGTCCGACTAATCCGACGTTGTTCTATAACCAAAAAGCGCGTGTCACGCTCTCACTCGTGGAGCTTTCGAGCAACCCGCTTATGCCGCCCGATCCTATCAACGGGCTGCGATTTGTAGACCTCTTACCGGAAAACGTGGAATATGTGCCGGGCTCCGTGTATTTTACCAATTCCACCGGAAATCCTGATAATAATTATGTATTGGCCAGTAAAGAACCGGAAATTGTCCCTAACTATAAAGGGACCAGCCGTACGGCATTAATCTGGGACTTTGCCTCTATCAGTAGCTATAAAGCATATAGTACTAATTACTATATAAACCTCTCTTTTGAAATCGTCACGACAATGACAACCACACCGGGTTTGAACACCAACCAGGCTTACGCCATTTGGGAAAATAACGCGAAGCCAAGTGCCACGGATCAGGTGCAGCAAATACAGGTTGGTACAAGACCACAAGCCGACATCTACGACCTGGATGATGACACAAATCTGACGGAGATGGTCGCCAGTGCTGCCGCACAATTCACTTTTATGCCTCCGGCAGAATTGATTATTACCAAAAGCGTGCAAGGCAATCTGGATACGACAGTAGTCAGTACAGGAGGCCGTACTTACATCGGCGGTTCCGGTAATTACTATGTCAACGTGCTCAACAAGACCGATGTGCCGGTCAAATCGGCAACTGTCATCGATGTGATTCCACATATTGGTGATTACAACATCGTGCCTGATATCAACGGCAACTATGCGCCGCGTGGCAGTGCCTTCCCTATCACTCTGACCGGTCCGGTGACCGTGAGCGCCGAAACGGCGACTTTCGATATTTTATACAACACGCGAGCTAAGACTAACAACGAAACACCTGAAAACTATGCGCTTGATCCGGGTTGGGTCAGCAACGTGAGCGATTACACGACCGTGAAAGCCATTAAAATGGTGATGACTTCAGGTGAATTGAAGAAAGATCAGGGAGCCGTTTTCACCATTCCGATGATAGCGCCTTATGATGTGCATCTAAGAGATGGGCAAAAGGCGAACAACTCTGCCGCTGTCAGCACCGGGGGCAAATTTACCGAAAGCCGTGTCTCTAGCTTGGTCATCAACAACGTGGTGGTTCAGGGCACCGTCTTCAGCGATTTTAATGTCAACAGTTATAAAGATGGTACGGTGGAGCCGGGCATCTCGGGTGTCAAAGTCCATCTGATGATTGAAAAACGAGATGAAAATGGTAATTTCATCCCCGGTGAATGGGAGCCGGCGATGAACTATACCCTGATCGACGGGGTGCTCACTCCGACAACGCCGATTACCGCAATAACCGATATTTACGGCAAGTTCCGTATGGAGGCCTTTTACTCAGGCAACTATAAACTTGTCTTTGAAAGACCCGAGAACTACGTGCCTACCGCGACCGCATCCGTACTCGATCCCAACGCATCGCACATTCTCTTAGGAGCTGATCCCCAAGGTCCGACGCATGAAACGGCGCCTTTCACGGTGACAACCAGCAACTACCGTATCACGAGAAATGCCGGCTATCTTTATGGTCTGGGTGATCTAAAGATTACGAAGGTTTTAACGAATGCAAATGGCATCATCCAGGCACAGGGCAAGCGTGATTTTACCTATGAAATCAAAGTGGCTGGCCAGCCCTATACCGTAGCCGACAGTGTAGAGATTATTGTGAATAATCAAGGTGTGCTTGAAAGCTCTCGTGTGACACCTGACGCGCAAGGTCGCTTTACGATGAAAAACGGTAACACCGCCTATGTGCGTGGCTTAGCTTTGAATGCAGCGTACAGTGTTGTGGAAGTGGACAGCGCACTCTATGACGTGACCCCTGCCAGCGCTTCCTATAGCGGTACCGTGAAGCAGAATGAGAATCTTTTGCCATTTACCAACCAGGAAAAAGACAATGGCTCACTGACTATCAAAAAAGAGCTCTATGATTCCAACGGAAATCTACTAAGTCAAGACGATCGGGAATTCTATTTCAGAGTCTTTGGCCCCAGCTTTACCGGTTCCAGCATTTCAGGAGGACAAACCTTCTCCCTTAAAGCAGGCGAAAGTTTTACACTGACCGACTTGAAGTACGGTAGATATTACGTTTACGAACAGGCCGATGCCAATTACAACAAGGTCATCGTGCAGACGGATTACAGCGTTCAGTATCGGACTAACACCTCCGTCAGCAGTAGCTTCGGTTCTCAGGATATTCAATTTGAGAACCGCGAAGCAGAAGTCATTGTCAGAAATACGGAAAGACCTTTGGGCAAATTGCGGGTAAGCAAAACGCTCTGGGACAATGCCGGCGTTCAACTGACGGACTCCCGATACTTCCAATATAGGCTCACAGGTCCGAGTTACCCCAACGGTATACTGATAGGTATTTATAGCAACGGAAATATTAGTAACTTTAGTAATTTAAAATACGGTACCTACACGCTAGAGGAAATTGATTATAACAACACCTACAATCGCTATGACATCAACTACGTCCATAGTGACGGAAAAGATCCCGCCACTATTACCGAACAGGTGCAGGGGACGGGGGCAGGCCAAGGACCAATCAGCTTTGAATTCAGCTTTGACAATCGGGCCGATATTCAGACCCTTGAGATTCAGAATAGCGAAAAAGCCATCGCTAAACTGACTGTTTATAAACAAGTACGTACGGCTTCAGGTTCACTTGTCTGGAATGATACCCGCCCCTTTAATGTCACCATCTCCGGAGATAATCTACCGGCGGATTACCCGAACAAGACACGCACATTCAGCGTGACGGATCCGGCTGTTTTTGAGGATCTGCCTTACGGTAGCTATACCGTAACCGAGACTGAAGCGAATAACGAATTTTACAACACGAGTTACAGCCCTACGTCGGCATCGCAAACCTTGACAGTAAATTACCCCAATTCGAACATTACCATTACCAACTATGAAAAGGATATCGGCGAATTACGCCTTACAAAAGAAGTCTTGGCTGCCGATGGTACGACCAAGCTCTGGGATGGCCGCAGCTTCTGGGTCAGAATAACCGGTCCGCAATTATCCGGTAGCCGTAACTTTGAAATCACCAATGAAGTGGACGCGATGAGTTCCGCAACCAAAGTGCGTTACGGCACCTACACGATTGAAGAAATCAACGTGGACGGCAGCGAGAATCTTGACGATTATACGACTTCGGTGAACGGTACCGCGGGCATAACGACCCAAGTTACCATCCAAGCTTATGACCCGGATAATCCGACCGCACACATTGCAAACATCAAAGTCGTGAACCAGGAAAAACCTCTGGGAAAATTAACGATTGAAAAAATTCTGAAGGACAGTGACGGGAACCAGATCGCTGCCGATACGAGCCGCAACTTCAACGTGACGGTGACCGGACCCAGCTATCCTGATGGCAAGACCCTGACTATAAATAACGCGCTACCCGTCATTTTGCCCGATGCAACAGATCTTACGAACGGTATCAGCGGCCTGATGTACGGCACTTATACCGTCGTGGAAGACACAAGTGGCAGTAATTATGACTTGACGGCTTCCACTACGACAGGCACAGCGGTGCTTAGTGTGACGGCGAAAGAAGGCAGAGTCAATCTTGTTAACCAAGAGAAGCGCGATGGCAAAATCGTCATCAAAAAAATCATGTTCGATCAGGACGGTCAGATTGACAGCGTCTCCCGTGAAATCATCTTTGAGATGAGCGGTGGAGATTTAGCACAAAGCTACAGCCAGGTCCTTAAAACCGGAGGCTCGGATTTTCCTGTAATCGAATACCCTGAGATTCCGAAAGGTCCGCGCGACGGTGTGGGAACGATCACCTACGATAAAGAGCAGCCGGACAGTACAGAGGTCTTCCTCAAATACGGCAGCTACAGCATCAGTGAGTTCATGCCGCGCTATACGGGTACGGAATATGAGATTAACGTGGGTGTGGATGCCCGCGTCATCCCCAGAATCGTAGATGAGAGCGAAGAAAACTGGGCTTACGCCTCCAATAGCACAGAAGCAGCGGCGCTCTCAGGGAATAGTTTTACGGTAACTTTGGATACCGCAAACCCGGTTCGCGAATACACCATTTATAACCGTATTCTCACACCGACAGACGGGGTCTATGAAGCCACAAAAGTCTGGGTGGGAGGAAAAAGCGATCCGAATCACCCTCATTCAGGTAACGCCAATTTACTCCAACTCTATCGTCGTTTGCGTCCAACAACAGATAATCCAAATCCACCCTTAGAATTGGTACCTGCTACAGGATATATTTTGGAAGTGACGAATGTGACCGCCGATATGGCGGCGATTGACCCGAGCTTGGATACTTCCTTAGAAAGCTATTACCACTATAAGTGGACTAACCTTGAAGTCTTAGGGCCTGGTAGTTCGCGCTATATTTATTACGCCACAGAACCGACAGTGCCTACATGGTACAGCGCCGACTACGGTGCCAATCCGATTGAGCTCAGCCTGCCCGGTGGCCAAACATTGATTCCCGTAGTGGGCAATGGCGGCATCATCAGCAATCGCTACACGCCCGGCATCGTCACACTCTCAGCTGAAAAGCTCTGGGAAGACGGTCCCGATCCGAAACCGCAGACACTGCCGCTCGTCATCATGCGCAGCTATGAAAAGAGCAATGCAGAGGGACAGATTGAAACCGTCGTTGAAGCCGTCCGTGAAGAAATCCTCACGGCAGCGGGTGATCCGTCGGTCTGGCAAGCCAGTTTCACTGATTTACCGGCAGCGGATACCTACGGACATATCTATACTTATTATGCTTTGGAAGGCAAAATCGAAGCCGGCCAGTATGTCGAAGTCTTGCCCGATAGCTATCAGCTCGAAGCACAGGTAAACACGGCCGTTACAGGCGGATTCTCAAGCCTCATCACGAATAAGTACGAGCCGCCTGTCGGCGAAATCAAAGCCACGAAAGCCTGGCATGTCGATGCCGAATCCGCAGTGCTGTACCCCGGTGCTTACCTGGGAGCACGAGAGGACATCTGGATGCAACTCTACCGCCTGCCTGAAAATGCGGTAGCCGGCACTGCGCCGGAGCTTGTCGCTGATTCACGTAAGTTACTTGCCGTGGACGCCCCTTTGCTGACTTTGACCTGGCCGAATATGCCACTCAAGACCACTGCCGGCGAAACCTATGTCTACAGTGTCAAGGAAGTCGACTCGAACGGCGTGGAAAGCTGGACACCCCTTAACTTCAACAAGGTAGAAAACGGACTCGAAGTACACAATAACTTCAAGACGGTTCGTCCCGGAAAACTGACTTTGACCAAGCACTTGTTGGATGCGAACGGTTATGAATACGGCAAAAAGGACGTCGACGGCCAAATTCCATACCCCGACCCGGTTATCGACCGCGAGTTTGTCATGGTGGTAACCGGTCCTTTCGGCTACCATCAGGAAGTTGTTCTGAAAGCCGGCGAAACGAAGACCTTGGATAACCTTGCTTATGGCAACTACAGTATCGTCGAAGACGACATCGATACCACGCTTTACGAAGCAGCCCAATATCTACCGTCAAGCACGGTTGAAATAAGCCTTGCAGATTCTGAGGCAGACATCGAGATTACGAACAAGGAAAAAGCGGTTGGAAGTTTGAGTTTGAAAAAACTAATTATGGACCACAACGGCCAGTACATCATCAACAAGCTCTTCCCCGAAAATCCTGAACTTTTGGAACTCGATGAACGTGAGTTCAGCTTCAAAGTGGAAGGTCCCATTTACCCGGATGTTCCGGAAGCTGACTTTGAAACGCATATTGTTGTCAGCAACAGCAATGTTGAAAAGCTGCTGCAGAATTTACCTCTCGGGAAGTACCGCATCAGCGAAGTAAACACAGCGGTTTCAGGTACGACAAATGTCTCTGACCTGTATACCATGCCTGATTTTGTTGAAGTCACGCTGGATGCACGCCACCAGAGCCACGAGGTCAGTTTGACCAACGTGGAAAAAGCAGTGGGCCAAATCACGGTTCATAAAATACTGAAAGACGCCAACGGCAATGTTTTGCCCGATGACGGACGCCGCTTTACCGTGCTCTTAAGCAGCGAAGCACTCGCAGCGCCACAGCAAGTTGTGCTCGCCGCCGGTGAAACCCACAGCTTTGAGCAACTGCCGCTCGGAGCCAGCTACACCTTGGTCGAGCTGGATACGACAGCGATGTACACGACCTCGTATAGCTTAAACAGTGATGGAAGCCAGGCGACCACCGATATGGCAAAAGTGGACTTGACACTTGAGCTAGGTGCGCAATTTGGTTTTGCCAAAGATGTGTACGTCACCAACAGCGAAAAGCAGATTGGCCAAATCAGCCTCAGCAAACAAGTAGTCAACACTTCTGGTGGCATCGGTGCCAGTAACCCTGCAGCGCCGGACTTCGAAGTGCGTGTGACCGGACCTTCAGGCTACAACCAAATCGTCAAACTGCCTGCTGACGGAACCACGATCCATTTAAATGACTTGCTTTTTGGCCACTACAGCTTCGAGGAATTACCGGCTGACGGTTACAACCTCGATGACTACACCGTGACCAATCCTCAAGTCACCCTCGGTTATGATGCTGTCAAAGATGAGACGGTTCTTTTCGCTGACTTACAGGTGAAGAACGTCGAAAAACTGCTGGGAACACTGGAAATCGAAAAAGTGCTATTGGATGCCTTGGGCAATGACATCACCCAAAACAACACACGCAGCTATAACATCACGGTTTTCGGGCCGCAATTTGCTCAGGAAGGGGAGCGTATGACGCTTTCCACAGCGGGCAAAATCCACCTGCCCGTCGGCGCCGATGGCATCAAGTATGGTACTTACAGCGTACAGGAAGACGACTACAGCTACGAGTACGACACCACAATCTCATCTTCGGTAGAGATACACACCGGCAACAAGAATGGGGTTATCACGGTCACAAACCAGGAAAAAGCCCTGGGAGTGCTCACCGCGACGATTCTGGTTTACGATGCGCAAGGCAATCTCATTGAAGATGATCGTATCTTTGACATCCGCGCGTTCGGCCCAAGCCTAGAAGCCGGCGGCCGCCTCGTGGAGATGGTTAACGGCATTCAGCGCGAACGCAGCGGCCTCATCTATGGTGAGTATTCACTGACTTTCGAACAATTAGCTGAAATCGAAAGAGATTACGAAATTATCAAATTCGATCCACCGGTCACATTGGCGATCGGCAAAAAAGCCGGCCATATTGATATCGCCTTGAAAGAAAGACCGCTGGGCAAGCTGACCGTCAGCGCGGAAGTTTTAGATGCAAACGGCTTAGCCGTGCCTCCCGGACGCTTCGTCAGCGTCACGGTCTACGGTCCGAGTTTCCCCGAAGGCAGAGAAGTGAGCATCACCACAGGCCAGCCCTTCCCGGTACTTGAAGGACTCATTTACGGTGAATACACGGTGTCGGCGGACGATCCCGATTATCAAATCACTTTGCCGGATCCGGTCACACTGTCAATTGAGAACAAGGAGGACATCCTTCACACTGTCTTTAAAGAACGAGCTGACGCCAAACTGACCGTCAGTGCGGAAGTTCTGGATGTGGATGGTAATCCTGTACCCAATGGGCGTGTCGTGACTGTCACCGTCTACGGTCCGAGTTTCCCCGAAGGCAGAGAAGTGAGTATCACCACAGGTCAAGCCTTCCCGGTGCTGGAAGATCTGAAATACGGTGAGTATACGGTCGAAGCCGATGACCCGAATTATCAGATTACTTTACCTGAACCGGTCACGCTTTCCATTGAGAACAAGGAAGATACCCTTCACACCGTCTTTAAGGAAAAGGCTGATGCGAAGCTGACAGTGAGTGCGGAAGTTCTGGACGCCGATGGTCAAGCTGTTCCACCCGGACGCGTCGTGACTGTCACCGTCTACGGTCCGAGTTTCCCGGAAGGCCATGAAGTGAGTATCACCACAGGTCAACCCTTCCCTGTACTTGAGGACTTGAAATACGGTGAGTATACGGTCACGGCAAATGATCCGAATTACCAGATTAGTTTACCTGAGGCAGTCACACTTTCGATTGAGGATAAGGAAGACACACTGCATACGATTTTCAAGGAAAAGGCCGATGCGAAGTTGACCGTCAGTGCGGAAGTTCTGGACGTAGAGGGTAATCCTGTACCTGATGGGCGTGTCGTGACTGTCACCGTCTACGGTCCGAGTTTCCCCGAAGGCCAGGAAGTCAGTATCACCACTGGCCAGCCCTTCCCTGTGCTCGAAGGCTTGAAATACGGCGAATATACAGTCGAAGCTACTGATCCGAATTATCAGATTACCTTACCGGATCCGGTCACGCTTTCCATTGAGAACAAGGATGACAGCCTTCACACCGTCTTTAAGGAAAAGGCCGATGCGAAACTGACAGTGAGCGCAGAAGTTCTGGATGCAGATGGTCAAGCCGTGCCTCCTGGACGCGTCGTGACTGTCACCGTCTACGGTCCGAGTTTCCCCGAAGGCAGAGAAGTGAGCATCACCACAGGGCAGCCTTTCCCAGTGCTCGAAGACGTGAAATACGGTGAATATTCGGTTATGGCTGATGATCCGAATTACCAGATCACTTTGCCTGAGGCAGTCACCCTGTCGATTGTGAACAAGGAAGACAACCTTCATACCGTCTTTAAAGAGCGAGCTGACGCCAAGCTGACCGTTAGTGCAGAAGTCCTCGATGCAGCTGGCAATCCGGTTCCTTCCGGGCGAATTGTGACTGTTACGGTCTTTGGACCCAGCTTCCCGGACGGAAAAGAGCTTACGCTTACCACAGGACAGCCCTTCCCGGTATTAGAAGACTTGAAATACGGCGAATACTCAGTCAAAGCTACTGATCCAAATTATCAGATTACCGTACCAGATCCGGTCACGCTTTCGATTGAGAACAAGGAAGACAGCCTTCACACCGTCTTTAAGGAAAAGGCCGATGGGAAACTGACAGTGAGCGCGGAAGTTCTGGATGCTGATGGTCAAGCCGTCCCACCCGGACGCGTCGTAACCGTCACCGTCTACGGTCCGAGTTTCCCCGAAGGCAAAGAAGTCAGCATCACCACTGGTCAACCCTTCCCTGTGTTGGAAGGTTTGGAATACGGTGAATATACGGTGACTGCTGACGATCCGAATTATCTGATCACCTTGCCTGAGGCAGTCACGCTTAGCATGGACAAGAAAGAAGACACACTCCACGCCGTTTTTAAAGAAGAAGCTGACGCCAAGTTGACGGTCAGTGCAGAAGTCCTGGATGCAGCCGGCAACCCAGTACCTGCCGGGCGTGTTGTGACTGTTACGGTCTTTGGACCGAGCTTCCCAGATGGTAAAGAGATCACTATCACTACCGGACAGCCCTTCCCGGTATTAGAAGACCTGAAGTATGGCGAATACAGAGTAGAAGCGGAAGATCCGAACTACCTAATCACTTTACCGAAGGCAGTCGAGTTATCTCTTGTGAATAAGGAAGACAGGCTGCATAGCATCTTCCGTGAGAAAACCGATGCGAAGCTGACGATTAGCGCCGAAGTCTTGGACGCAGACGGCAAGCCGGTCCCCGATGGGCGAGTTGTCACGGTGACGGTATACGGTCCAAGCTATCCGGAAGGCAAAGAAATCAGCATTACCACAGGCCAGCCTTTCCCCGTGCTTGAGGGATTGGCTTACGGTGAGTACAAGGTACAGGCAAATGATCCGAATTACAGCATCGTTTTGCCGGGTCCCGTGACACTCTCCTTGACGAACTTAACGGCTGAGTTGCATACGGTGTTTAAGGAAAAAACGGACGGGCGCTTGACCGTATCCGCCGAAGTACTGGACTCAACAGGAAAGGCAGTGCCGGATGGACGTGAAGTTACGGTGACGGTCTACGGGCCCAGCCTCCCTGAAGGCAGGCAAGTGACCATCGTTACCGGCAAACCCTTCCCGGTATTGGAAGGCTTGATTTACGGCGAATACAGAGTTGAAGCGAAAGATCCGCGCTATACGATTGTTTTGCCAAAAGCAGTCACCCTATCCATAGGGGCAAAAGAAGCGGAACTCATGACCATCTTTAAAGAACCGGCAGTCGCATCAACAAGCACCAAGCCTACAGGTGGCAGCTCCGTACCCAGAACCGGTGAAGCGGGCGGAGTCAACGGCGTAATGGTCGGCTTGGCTTTTGCCCTGGCTGGACTCTTGCTTGGTGTGCGCAGGAGAAGAGAGAAAAAATAGGGTAAAACACGAAGTGTTACGACGGAGGCTGTCTTTAATAGGCAGCCTCTTGCATTTGAAAGTGGCTTAGCGGCATACTGGATAAAGTAAGCACAACCGAGGTTGAGGAGAGCAGCGATGAAACGATCAGAAATTAACAAAGCCATCAGAGACATGGAGTCCTTGGTAGAGAAGTATTCCTTTGCTCTGCCGCCCTTTTGTCATTGGAGCCCGGAGGACTGGGCTGATAAAGGCAGCGAGTACGATGAAATTCGTGACAACATGCTGGGCTGGGATGTGACCGATTATGGAGAGGGGCGTTTTGAGGATGTGGGTTTTGCCCTGATTACTTTGCGTAACGGGAACCAGGCGCAGCCCGAAAAGTACAGTAAGACCTATGCCGAAAAGCTAATCATGCTCTATGAGAAACAGGCGTCGCCGATGCATTTTCATTGGTCCAAAATGGAAGACATCATTAATCGCGGTGGCGGCAATCTGCTGATTCGCGTGTATAACAGCACGGAGGAGGGTGATCTTGCTGATACGGAGGTGAAGATTAATCAGGACGGTCGCGAGTACTATGTCCCGGCCGGAACGCAGATTAAACTGACTCCGGGTGAGAGCATCAGTATTTATCGGGGCATGTACCATGATTTTCAGGTTGAACCGGGTAGCGGTAATGTGCTGATTGGTGAAGTGTCAATGTGCAACGACGATAACACGGACAATCGCTTCTACGAAGGGCAGGGTCGTTTCCCGACGATTGAAGAAGACGAGGCGCCCTATCGCCTTTTGTGTAACGAGTATCCTGCAGCACAGTAAGTTTTATTGAATAGTGGCAAAAACCTCAACAAACGGATCTGTTTACAAACGTAGACTCATCCGTTTTTGATTTCCCAATGAATAACAAAAGTCAGAACCACCCTGAGCGTCACGACCGCAGCAAGCACTAAGAACTCATCCAATTGATGTACAACAACGGTTTTAATAATCTCGGCAGCAAGCTTAAATTCCAAGCTGTAAGCCAGAGCGCGCGCAAATTCGATTTTGGGTTCAGCCGCATTCCAGTCAAAGCGTGATTTGATGATTTTTACAACCGCAGCCACCGCAGCAATGAGAATGATGAGGATACCGATTGCGTCCAGTATGGCGCAAATATAAGGGACGACAATTTCCAAAAAATCCATTATTTCCATAATCGGTCTCCAGATGGCAACGTATTTAGGCTACTTACACATTTAATAAAACCAGTTTAACAGAAATCGCTCATAATACGAGGACATGAGAATTCAACGACTAGTTACATTAGTTATACGAGTTTTAGTACGCTTTTTCGTCTTACTAGTTCGGTCGAAATATGTGTATTAGTGTAAAAGTTAGATGGCGCATCAACTAATTGTAATAGTCGATTGACTGCCAACTTGCCAATATCGTAACGATTAACCCTAATAGTAGACAATGCAGGAGTAATCATCACACAAGCCTGTATGTCGTCGAAGCCTAAAATCGAAACATCTTCGGGAATTCTGATAGATTTTTCTTTTAAAGCCCGAATAGCTCCAATCGCAATGTAGTCCAAGTCTGACATGAAAGCCGTGGGTAAATGAAGGTTAGAACCTGCTTGATTAAGATAAGATTTCATTTCTTGGTAGGCTTGCTCCATAGAGCAGTGCAGTGAAATAACAGGGTGGAAATTATCTTCAATTGCGAAATGTTTCAATCCCTTTTGGAATCCGTCAAAGCGATGTTCAAAGTTATTAATCGGTGTTGCACTTTTCAGGTAACCAATATTGCGATGGCCCATTTCATAAAGATATTCCATGCCTTGCAGAATAGCGTCTTTATTGTTTATTGACACCGAATCATAATGCTCAAAATCAAAACTGCTATCCAAAAGCACTAGAGGCTTATTAATAGATTTGTAATAATCTAAATCCGTGCTATCCATCTCTGTTGCAACGAGAATAATGCCGGAACAAGAAATTGTCTTTATGGTGTTTCGAAATTCTGTCAGGTTCTGACCAGGCAGAAAGTGCAGAATGCGCAGTGGAAATGATTGGCTCATTAACTCTTGCTCTATAGTAGCAATTAAGTCAGAAAAGAAAGGGTTATCATTGATTATTTCGCCGTGTTTCTTATGAATTACTAAGAGAATCGGTTCGTGTTCAATCCGACTCATACTCACTTCTGCACTTTGAGGATTGACTGCATACATCTGAGAACGATATAGCTCAAAGACCTTACTTCGAGTTTCTTCAGATACACCTGGCTTATTATTTAAAGCCAATGAAACAGCTGTTGTAGAAATGCCTAATTCATTGGCAATATCTTTGTATTTCACGCGCATCTTACTGTCCCCCGTAAACTATTTTTCTAATAATAGCACAGTTAAAAAAATAAAGTAAGATATTAATTTTATTTTTAACCTTATACATCTTAAAAATATATCTCACATGAGCCAATTGACATCAATATTAAAAATATAAAGCAATTATTAGGCAATTTAGCCAAAATCATCTTGTGAAATTTAAGTAAAAAGTAAAATAAATAAATAATAGATTGACAAAAATAAGTCAGATATTTATATTTAACTTAAATTTATCAACTAATTAATTTGGAAAGAGGAATGTACATGGCAAGAATTGTTTTTGGAAACCATCCCTTCAACCATCCGCAAGATCAACCTATGTGTATTAGGAAAGAACATGTCGGATATTTTACTTACCCCGATTACGAAATTGGAACAAGTGATTTAAACAACTTGTACGTTAGTACTAATGAGTTGACAATGGGATATTTCGAATTAGCTCCAGGTGCTAAATTTTCTCCACCGGACTATCACCCTGGAGATGAATGCTACTACGTATTGGAAGGTGAGTTAACAGAGGTTAATCCTATTTCAGGGCAAGCACTTACAGTCAAAGCAGGTGAAGTTCTGTGGATTCCTCAGAATAGTGTACATGGTGGTTATAACTTTAGTACAAAACGAATGAAAGCTGTTTTTGCTTTGGCCCCAGCTATGGTTGACACAGATTTGCAAGAGTTCCCCACAGATATGGACGGTATGTGGAGGGTTCTTAAGGGTAAAGACGAAGCTAATTTCAAAGTATACCCAGACTGGAATGAGTCAAGTTTACACGGCACAATCAATCATCTGGGACGCTGGCCTCAATCGGGACCGGAAATGCGTAAAGACCCCAAGTATTTGTATGTCATTGATGAGAAGAAAAAACTTAATGTGATAAACGGTTTGGAAGACCCTTACCTAATGCGTTTTGCTGTTAGTAATGATCTAATTCATTTTGGTGAGCTTGTTTTGCCAAGCGGTGGAAAAGGCTGCCGTATCTCTGAACCCGAATCACATGAAGGAGAAACAGCCATCTTTGTTACCGAAGGCATATTGTCCTTCATCATGATGAAATCAAGAGAAGTATTTAAGGTCGAAGAAAATGAACTCATGTTCATCCCCAAGAACACCGAATATCAGATGGTAAACAACTGGGATAAGCCCGCCAGAGCTGTATTCACAATCGCGCCGACACTTTGATCTACACCGAAGGAGGTGAACACATGACTTCTCAAGAGTATGTGTTAAAAGCAGAAAACATCAGTAAAAGCTTTGTCGGCGTGCAGGTACTGAAAAAGGTCAGCCTCAAAGTGCGTAAAGGCACTGTCCATGCCCTGATGGGTGAGAACGGCGCCGGTAAGTCCACTTTGATGAAGACATTAATCGGTCTCTACCAACCGGATGAAGGAAGCATTGAATTTAACGGAAAAGTTCATCACATTGCTAACACACAGTACGCACTCAATCTTGGCATAAGCATGATTCATCAAGAGTTAATGCCAATTTTAGAGATGACTGTGGCAGACAATATTTTTATGGGCCGATACAACATAGGCAAAAGAAAATGGCTGGTTGAAAAAAACTTGGTTCAGAAAAAAGTGGAAGAGTTGTTTCATGATTTGGGTATCTCGGGCATTACTGCAAACGCCAAGATGAATGAGTTGAGCTTAGCACAAATTCAAATGGTCGAAATCGTTAAAGCGGTATCCTATAACGCTGACTTAATCATTATGGACGAGCCGACTTCGACTTTAATGGATAACGAAGTCGAGATTCTCTTCAAGATTATCAGAACTCTTACGGCAAGAAACATAGGTATCATTTACATCTCGCACAAAATGGATGAAATCTTTGTAATTGCTGATGAGATCACTGTACTACGCGACGGCGAAAATGCTGGACATGGCTTGATTAGTGAGATCACAAGAGATGATTTGATTTCTATGATGGTGGGACGTCAGTTAACGGATCTTTATCACAAGGAAAAACTTGAGAAAGGTGATGTAATTTTGGAAGTCCAGAATCTTGCCAGCCATGATGCTTTTACCGATGTTAGTTTTCAGCTACATAAAGGTGAAGTACTTGGTTTTGCTGGGTTGATGGGCGCTGGTAGAACGGAAATCGTTGAAACGATATTTGGTTTACGCGAGAAAACGCATGGCAAAGTGTTAAAGAACGGTAGTGAAATCAGCATAAAGAACCCTGCAGATGCTATTAGACAAGGCATTGCTCTTGCTCCGGAAGATAGGAAAAGAGTTGGTTTGTTTCTTGAGCACCCTCTGCGTTTCAACACTTCGTTGACTTACTTAAACAGACTTTCAAAATTGTGGTTAGTTAACAAGTTAAAAGAGAATGAGGTTTCATCGAAGTACCTCAAATTATTAAGGGTTAAGGCTTTTAACTTTGAAGTAAACGCAAATACTTTGAGCGGAGGAAACCAGCAAAAAGTTGTTCTAGCCAAATGGCTGATGACTGAACCGGATGTGCTGATTCTCGACGAACCTACTCGCGGTATTGATGTAGGTGCGAAATCAGAAATCTATCAGCTGATAGAAAAAATCGCTAAAACAGGCAAAGGTGTTTTGGTTATTTCTTCCGAAATGCCTGAAGTTTTGGGGATTTGCGATCGCATTTTGGTTGTACACGAAGGCAGAATACGGGGTGAACTAAGTCAAGAAGAAGCAACCCAAGAAAAAATCATGTCCTTTTTGGCTTAAGTAATAGGAGGTAAATATGGAACAAAGTGTCAATCAAAAAAGGGGCTTTTCCACAAAAAAGCTTATCAGTTCGTACATGATATATTTCATACTAGTCATTATGGTGATAGCCGTCAGTATTTTATCGGATGGAAAATTTACCGCAATCGCGAATATATTTAATGTTCTACTACAAGTCTCTATTTCCGGAATTTTTGCGATGGGTATGACTCTAATACTCATTACTGGTGGTATTGATTTATCAGTCGGGTCTGTACTTGCCTTTTCTGCTATGGTTGCGACCAAGATCGCCCACCCAGACCCTCATTATCCATTGGTATTTGTTATTTTGCTGGCACTTATAGTTGGTTTAATCTGCGGAATTGCTAACGGGTTGTTAATCTCCTACTTAAAAGCCCCACCATTTATTGTCACACTTGGAATCATGACCATAACTAGGGGGGCGTCGATGTTAACCTCGAACGGTCAACCTTCGATCAACTTTACACCTGAATTTGTTTTCGTGGGGCGTGGAGATATTTTAGGGATTCCTTTCCCGGTCGTACTGTTTACATTGATTAGTATTATCACTATTGTCATACTCCATTTCTCTCGTACCGGTCGTTATATCTATGCAGTAGGAGGCAACGAAAGTGCTGCTATTGCATCTGGTGTAAATACCAAAAAGATAAAAATGTTTACCTATGCATACGCTGGTGTTTTGTATGGCTTGGTTGGCATCGTTCTGGCCGCGCGTGTCAATTCCGCAACGCCGAATGCAGGTGAAGGTTATGAGCTGGATGCAATTGCAGCAGCTGTTATCGGCGGAACGAGTACTTCCGGCGGTAAAGGAACAGTTTATGGAACTGTGGTAGGTGTTTTAATCATGGGAATTCTCGGTAATGGCTTGGATTTGTTGAATATTTCCACCTATATCCAACAGATTGTCAAAGGAACCGTCATTATCGGTGCTGTTGTGCTCGATCAGATATCGAACAACAGAAGCAACAAGTAATCAATATTCTCAAATACTTCTGAGAATAAAGATAATTGATTAACGGAGGATTGTATGAAAAAAGTATTAAAGGTTATTATCGCCGCGGTCATGGTAATTGCGATGACAGCAAGTTGCTCATCGGGATCGAGCACAACTAAAGCAAACGATGCAAATGGTGCTACTACAACAGTTGCAGGTCAAGTAGCAACGCCAAGTGAAAAAGTAACAATAGGTGTTTCTTGGATGGACTTAACCACACAGTATCAAGCAATATTAAAATCACACATAGACCTGTATGTTTCTGAGAACTATGCAGACAAGATTGAAATCGTACACATGGACGGCGGTAGTGATTCCGCTAATCAGGTTAGCCAGGTAGAAAGCCTTATCGGTTCCGGAGTAAACTCGATTTTGATGGTACCCTTTGACAGAAACGGACTTGTGCCTGCAGTAGAAGCAGCCAAAGCAGCGAACATTCCAATGATTGAATTATGCCAAGAAACCTCTTCTCCCGATAGGACTTCCTTTGTCGGTTCCAATCACAAAACCTCGGGCGTGATGCTTATGCAAGCCTTGGCGGACAAAAGTGGAGGTAAAGGCAATGTGGTTATGTTTATTGGTCCTTCAGGACAAGACTCGGCAATCGCTCGTACTGAAGGAGGGCAAGAGGTACTTGCTAAGTATCCGGAGATGAAAGTTGTCGCCGAAAAAATAGCCAACTGGGATCGTGCTACAGCCATGACTGACATGGAAAACCTTATTCAAGCAGGTATCCCCATTGATATGATTTTTGCTGAAAGTGATTCGATGGCTCTCGGAGCATTAGGTGCGATAAAAGGTACGGAACTAGAAGGCAAAGTCATCATTGGCGGTATCGATGCTATCGCTGATGCTGTTGATGCTATCAAGAGCGGTGAAATGTATTGTTCAGCATTCCAGAACGCAAAACAACAAGCCATTACCGGCATCGATGTAGCTTACAAAGCTGCAATGGGGGAACAAGTGGATGCTCTTTATGATATCCCGTTTGAACTGGTCACCAAGGAGAATGCAGATGATCCTAAATATGCAACGGTAGACTTCCAAAAATAGGTGACTACATAAAAAAGCATTTAAATGGCAGTAAAGCAATTCGGTGGGGTAAAGTTTATTAAATTACACTTACCCCTCCGGAGAGTTAAGGAGAAGAGATGTCAAAATACGCCTTAGGTATTGACTTTGGAACATTATCCGCTCGAGCACTTTTGCTTGACGTACAAACTGGCAAAGAAATTGCCGTAAGTGAAAGTAAGTATCGACACAGCGTTATGTCGTCCTTTTTAAACGATACGATATCCCTACCGGCAGATTGGGCTTTGCAGAATCCTAATGATTATTTATCTAGCTTGCAGCAAACAATTGCAGAAATTTTGCAAAAGACAAACCTTAAACCAGAAGAAGTCATCGGACTCGGGTTGGACTTTACAGCATGTACTCTCATACCGACAAAGGCAGACGGTACACCCCTTTGCCAATTAGAAGCTTTTAAAAACGAACCACACGCTTATGTCAAATTATGGAAACACCATGCGGCGCAGTATTGCGCGGATGAGCTCAATCTTTTAGCTGAAAAGACTCAGCAGCCCTGGTTGAAGTATTACGGTGGGAAGATCTCAAGCGAATTTGCATTACCGAAGATTATGCAAATATTAAAGGAGGCGCCAGATGTCTTTAAAGCCAGCGAGCGTTTCATTGAAGCGGGAGATTGGTTAGTGTGGCAGCTGACTGGAATCGAATCAGGAAGTGCTTGTTTCGCCGGATTTAAATCCTTATGGAATGAAGTATCAGGATACCCTGACAGTGATTTTCTTAGACAACTGGATCCAAACTTGGACAATCTAGTGGAAGAAAAAATCGTGAAGAATATTTTTGGCATTGGTCAACGTGCCGGAAAGCTTACTAAATCCGCTGCAGAGTTTTTGGGTTTACAGGAAGGAACAGCTGTGGCTGTGCCCATCATTGATGCGCACGCTTCGGTTCCAGCTTGTGGAATCAGTAAAGCTGGAAAAATGCTTATGATAATTGGCACTTCGACTTGTCATATCTTACTTGAAGATAAGCTGAACGAAGTAGATGGGATAGCAGGGGTAGTCAAAGATGCAATCATACCCACATACTATGCCTATGAGTGTGGCCAAGCATGTGTGGGTGATCATTTTGAGTGGTTTATAAACAATTGCGTTCCGCAAAGCTATTATCTGGAAGCAGAACAAAAAAGCATGAGTATTCATCAGTTGTTAACAGAAAAGGCTTCTACAGAAAGTGTTGGAGAACATGGCTTAGTTGCTTTGGATTGGTGGAATGGTGTACGTTCGCCTTTGATGAATTCGAATTTAAGTGGATTAATTGTTGGGATGACGCTCCAAACTAAAACAGAGGATATCTACCGTGCACTAATTGAAGCAACAGCTTTCGGAACAAAAAAGATTATTGAAACTTATGAAAATGGAGGAATTGAAATAGTTGAGCTCTATGCAGCTGGAGGTATAGCAGAAAAGAATGAATTCTTCATGCAAGTCTATGCGGATGTCTGCGAAAGAACAATAAAGATTTCAGGAAGCACGCAATCAGGAGCATTGGGTAGTGCCATGCTTGGCATTGCAGCAGCAGACAGGGAAGTTAGCGGATATGCTGATTTAACAGAAATTGTCGAAAAAATGGGCCGCCTCAAAGAAAAAATGTATATCCCCAATAAAGCGAATGCAGCAGTATACCAATCGCTATACGAAAAGTACAAAAGTCTCCATGAGTACTTTGGAATGGAACAAGCGAGTTTTATGGCGGAATTAAAAGAACTGAGAGCAAGTGGCTTACGGAAGAATCGGCATTAAAAAAATTAGGTACAAGTCCGGAAAAATAATTTGTTAACCTAAACCATCGTTAAAAATATGTCATTAAAAGTAAAAAATGGAAAACCTGAACAAGAAAGGAATCAGAATTATGGAAATGTATGATCATTTAGGAAATCAAGTCACTCACGGCAGGGCCAGGGTTAATGGTATTATCATGCACTATGTTACAGCAGGTCAGGGTGAACCTTTGCTCCTATTGCACGGCACACCCAAAGCGGCAGTTTACTGGCATAAACTCATCCCCTTGCTCTCTGACAAATTCTTTGTTATCGCACCGGATTTGAGAGGCTTCGGTTTCAGCGACATACCCGAAGCATCAGAAGGCTATGACTCATTAACCATGGTGCAAGACCTTGACGAACTCATGGTTCAGCTGAATATTGACAGTTTTCACATTCATGGCGAAGACCGTGGTGCAGAGTACGGCTTTGTCTATGCCGCTAAACATAGAGAAAAAGTGAAAACCATTAGCTTCTGTGAGATGGCGGTTTCCGGCTATGGTATTGAAGAAGCGTCATATTTCACCGAAGAAAATGTTAATGCTCACTATAATAAAACGGGCAACTGGTTATGGCACGTCCCCTTCTTTTTCGTCAAGAATATCCCTGAAATGTTGCTGGAAGGCAAAGAGAGTCAGTTCTGGGAGTTCCTCTTAAAAGCCAGCTGTCATAACCCTAATTCCGTAACTGAAGAAATGAAACAAGATTTGGCGGAAAGATTCATTGCACCCGGTGGTATGCGTGGAATCCTGGAAACCTACAGAGCGGAACTTAAGAATATCAAGATTAATCAAGAAATCGTTAAGAATGGAAAAATTGACATTCCTCTACTTACCATTGGCGGTGATGAATTCTATGGTATTACGGTGAAAGATCATGCTCTAAAGATTTTCAAAGAAGTCGAGAAAGATGTTCTCTTTGAGAATTGCGGTCACAATCTAGCCATCGAAGAACCTGAGAAACTTGCTAAAGAACTGAAGGATTTCATGCTTAACAGATAATTGCCATAAGAAGTATCAATCCGAAGCATAAATGGGCTGTTTCCCGTAAGGGCCTTCTTGCGGGAAACAGCCATTATCTTGTCTTACAACTTTTTTCAATGTATTAATTGATTAAAACGCAGAGAAGCAAATATGTTTAATTACTAAGCTCAATCACTTCAAAAATATGAAACTAATAAAAAATATTAAGTGAAGGCATATGGCCACTTCGTGTCTTATCTTTGCTGTACTTAATGAGCGAAAATGAGGGAAATTTTCATGCTGAATGCTATGAGCACAGTAGTTCCAATATTAATCATTCTATGCCTGGGATACTTTTGCCGAAAAAAAAGTATACTTCGCGAAGAAGAGATTAATGGAATAAAAAAAGTATCAATCCGTTTTCTTTGGCCATTAGTTTTATTTTATGCATTTTTCACAGCGAATTTTGGCGCGGAAACTATATTGTTTGCGAGCATTGTGTTTATTACAAATCTCGCCATGTTCATTATGGCTATGTTTCTCAGGAAAAGAGTAAGGATACATGCATTTAGTTATCCCTATCTTTTAAGTGGCTTTGAGATTGGAATGATTGGGTATGCCTTCTATACCTTATTATTTGGACCGGAAAACATATCATATCTCGCTCTTTTGGATGTTGGGCATGCTTTGTTTATTTTTCCAGTCTTTTTAGGGTATTTAAATATGGAGCAAGGTCAGGGAGATTTAAAGAAATCTATTAAGGATATGCTTATCTCTCCTATCATGATTTCCTTATTGATTGGTATGGTTTTCGGGTTAAGTGGTCTCGGACGCACGATCATGAACAGCCAAATAGGAACAATACTCGATAAGATGTATGAGCTGGCATCTTCAACGAATGTAGTGATGATTTTGTTGGTCATGGGTTACAACATTTTTTCTCCTGAGTCAGGCGAAAGAAAGTGCAAAAATAATTTTGATAAGAGTCATAATGATTATTTGCTGTGCTCTGTTTAGCCTTTACGTTATTCATTTATTTATCCCATTGAATACTTACCTTATTGCTGCTGTTTGCATGATCTTTATAATGCCGCCAGTTTATATGCTGACGGTTTATGTGAAAGATAAGAATGAGAACAATTTTATTACCACAACAACTTCGATCTACACCCTTTTGACCCTAGTTGCGTTTTTTCTTCTATCGGTACTCATTCACTAGGTAAAGCTTGATCGCATGTAATTCAAGATTGAAATTTAACGCGAGTTAAAAACTATCACCTATATCAAAAAGAAGAATTTGGATTATGTGACTCTCAATCTATGTCATAATGAATTATGACAAATCGCTCAAAAAGTTGCTATTAAGCCTACAAAACGAGTAGAATAAGGTATAAAGAAAAATCACTGGGGGCGATAAACTTGAAAATCTCGACCAAAGGACGCTATGCTTTGCGCTTTTTGCTAGATTTAGCAGAGCACAATCCCAACGGCTTCACCTCTCTGAAGCTTGTGGCAGAGCGCCAAAATATTTCCAAAAAGTACCTGGAACAAATCGTGGCTCCCTTACAAAATGCCGAGCTGCTGATTGCCAATCGCGGACACCAAGGCGGCTATTCTTTGACCAAGGCAGCCTCGGACTACAACATTGCCGAGATTCTGGAAGTTACGGAAACCTCGATGAGTACGGTAGCTTGCATGGGTTTCGTCGAAAACGATTGCCCGCGCAAAGACGAGTGCCTCACCTTGCCGCTTTGGCAGGGTCTGAACAATTCGGTTTACAACTACCTGCACCGTTATAGTCTACAAGATCTCCTGGATCGCAAGGTCAAACCTGTAGAACTGGTAAGAGATAAAAAATCATGAGGGCAAAAGCCTCCCAATTTATCAAAACACAGCGCCGACTACTCGGCGCTTTTTTCTTGGACCTCTTGAGTGGAATTCGCCCTATTAATAATGACGATACTTGACGTAATAAGTATCAGAGCGATGATATTTTGCAGATTCCAGAAGGCTTCACCTAAAATCAGCCAGGCGCCGAGGCTGCCGATGAGTGGAATTAGGGCTTGGAAAATGCCGATGCGCGACATGGGATGGAAGCGCAGTAACACTGCCCAGACGCTAAATGCGGTGGCGGAGAGAGCCGCAAGATAGAGCAGTAAGAGCCAGGCGGAAGCTTGTGCTTCTCCGAGTCGCCCTCCTAAGGTGAATCCAATCAGGACAAGCAGTGCACCACCAATCAGTAGCTGCCAGGCGGCTAGAGCGGTGGGCTTGGTGCGTACACCTAAGCGCTTAGTCATGATGTTGCCAAAAGCTCCGCAGAGTGAGGCCAGGAGCATGAAGCCTTCGCCGAGAAGCGTGAAGTTCAGATCAAAGCCTTCGCCCTTAAGGTTGAGGATGATGATGCCCGCGAGACCGAGGACGATGGCGAGGAGTTTTTTGCCATTGAAACGGTCATCCTTAAAGAAGAAATGCGCGAGAATGACGACGAAAAAAGCATTGCTGCCGTTGAGAATCGCAGATTTGACACCCGTACTATTGGCGAGTGCCACATAAAAAAGCGTGTAGTGCAGGGTGGTTTGCACGATAGCGTAAAGCAGGACCTTAGACCACTCCGAGCGCGGAGGCAGCGGGAGCTGACGCGTAAAAATCAGCGAGAAAAGCAGGATGAGCACGCCCGCCAGGGTAAAGCGAGAGCCAGCAAAAACCATAATCGCAAAAGGGTTTTGGGTGTCCACCTGAAAGAGCTCATAGCCTGTTTTAATCGCGGCAAAAGCCGAGCCCCACAACAAACAACAAAACAGCACCAAGCTCACCCAAACGAAGGGATTTTTCATGGCTTTGCGCAAACGGGCAGAGGAGGACATGTCTGTTGGTTCCTTGGGCTTGAGAGTGTTCATTGTTGCTCGCTTTCGCTGTGTGGTTTTTGGAAGGGTTATGAACCTATTATTTCATACTTATAAAGAAATGGGCCGGATTCTACTGATTTTTCTAATAATGGCTAGTATATAATTATTAAATAATTATGAGGTGGTATTATGAAAAAAACTGAAGAAGATAAATATTTGGAAAAAGAATTTGATTTTAAAAATGCGGTAAAGAACCCGTATGCGGGCAAGTTAAAAAAACAAATTACTATCAACATCAATGAGGAAACGGTTCAGTATTTCAAAGAGGAAGCCTTAAACACAGGCATTCCATATCAAACCTTGATTAATCTTTTTCTTCAGGAGTGTGTGCGAGAAAACAGAAAACTCAAATACACTTTTAAATAGTATAAAAGCTACAGTTAGGATAAAAAGCATCTGAGTCATAACTTCCCAAACACCAATTCCAGCAACTGTTTGTATTCCTGCCAAGCCGTAGTTTCAGACAACTCAGATGTCAAATTCAGAAAAGACCTGTAATACCAGGCATGTTCGCGCGGGTCATGCTGGTTAAAGCGTTCCCAAAGCCGGTCACCGATTTTGGCGAAATCGTTACGTATCGCCCGCAGGTTGGAGAGCTTGTCGGCCAGGGCAATCATTTTGATGGCGGGGTCGCTTGATTTTGCCAGCATATCGAGAGTGGTTTGCTTGCGACTCTTCCAAGTCAATCTTGAGTCAAGATCGCTTTGTTTGTCTTCGCTTTCTGCCGCGACTAAGCGAAAAACGCGAGTGCCAAATTGTGCCTCGAGCTCACTTGCTTCCACATCGGTATCCTCCAAGACATCGTGCAAAACACCGGCTGCGATGATCTCTTCGTCCTCAGTCATACTGCTCAGAATCGCGGCGACATCCAGGGGATGGAGAATATAGGGAGTGCGACTTCCTTTGCGCACTTGTGTGGCATGGGCCTCAGTGGCAAAATGAATCGCAAGATTCAGTAATTCCATAGGAATCTCCTTTTTGACCGGCGATATTTCGAACAAACAAGGTAGGCTTCTATATGAATAATGGTACTACAATGCAATTGATTTTACCTGAGCCGAGATACTATGAGTCTTACCTTGAGGCGATACGGGAATATAGGGAACAGCAGGTGGAGCCCTTTGCTTTCTGCGATCCGGAAGACGGGGATTTGTTTGAGCGTTTTAAGAATATGAGGGAGGGGAGGTTTTTGCCAAAAAATTTTGTGGCAGCAAGCTACTTATGGCTTGTGGAAGGCGAACGTTTCATCGGTGAAATCTCCATTCGACATGTTTTAACTGCCAAGTTAAAGGCTTATGGGGGAAACATCGGTTACGGAGTGAGGTATTCGGATTGGAACAAGGGCTACGGCACAGAGATGTTGGCAAGGGCGTTGGTCGTGGCTAAAAATGAGCTTGGTCTCAGTCAGGTTCTGATTACCTGCAATGAGGGCAACGTCGGATCAGCACGGGTGATTGAAAAGAACGGCGGCGTTTTGGGGAACCGGGTGGTCAATAAGATTTATGGCAAAAAGCACCTGACCCGCCGCTACTGGATTACACTTTGATGGGGTCACTGCGCTCTATTACTTTACATCGCTTGGGCTGTATGGGTTGTACCCCTAAAAGTGGACAATATTTTCAGGGATGTGGTTGAAAGCGCCTTGAATCAGCCTCTGTACGAACCAAAAGGCTGTTTTCAGCCCACTTTTTACAGGGATGTGGTGGCGGCTACCACACAGTCGAAATTAGTGTCATAAAAACCTTTGTTTGACTTGGGATAAACCCATAGAAGCACTGAAATGACCACATCCCCGTAATTTTTGACACGAAGCAAGGGCTCTGATAAAAGACAGAGCGGAATCGCGGCCATGTCAAGCCGTGCGACGGATTACAAGCGGTGTCGCAACCGTGCCAAGCTGTGCGACGGATTCCAAGCGGAGTCGCAGCTAGAGCCGGATCGCGACGGATTAACCGCTCCTCTCCATAAACCCGCAATCACCTTGAACCTACGTCGAACAATCCCCGCCAATCATGTAAAATGGTGTACAACTTATCCGCGTACATACGCAATACATAGAGCGAGGTAAACAGCATGCCTTCTACTTGGGGACACAGCATCAAAGTCAGTATTTTCGGAGAGTCGCACGGTGAAGCCGTCGGCTGCGTGATTGATAACCTCCCACCCGGTGAAGCGGTGGATATGGAGTCCATCAAGAAGCAAAACCGCCGCCGTCGTCCCGGTCAAGCCGCTTGGGCAACACCGCGTGACGAGAAAGACGAAGCTCAAATCCTCTCCGGCGTTTTCAAAGGCCGCACCAGTGGTACGCCACTGGCAGCCGTTATCTGGAATCACGACCAGCACTCCAAAGACTACGAACGCCTGCCTAGCACCCCTCGCCCCGGCCATGCAGATTTAACTTCCCTGATGCGTTATAACGGCGCCCATGACCCACGCGGCAGCGGCCATTTCTCCGGCCGCATCACGGCACCCCTGGTCACAGCGGGGACCATTTGCAAAGATATTCTAGCCTCACGCGGAATCAAAATTGCCGCCCACGCGCTGGAAATTGCCGGTGTTGCTGACCAAGCCGCCGAAGTGGTCAAAGGCGAAGACAGCGGTCTGTTGTCGGTTGCGGACAAGTCATTCCCTACCATCGACGACGCAGCGGGTGAAGCCATGCAGGCCGCCATTGCAGCCGCGAAGGAAGACAAGGACTCGGTTGGCGGTATCGTGGAAGTCGTATGTTACGGTTATCCCGGCGGTGTCGGTTCGCCCTTCTTCGGTGGCGTTGAGCCCCAGCTGGCGACCTGGTTTTATGCGGTACCGGCCGTCAAAGGTGTCAGTTTCGGTGCCGGTTTCGAGGTTGCCAAGAAGCGCGGTTCGGAGAATAACGATAACGCACAGATTATTGAAGAAGCTGGCAAAGAACGCATCCGTCTCCAAAGCAATAACGCCGGTGGCGCCGATGGCGGTATCAGCAACGGCATGCCTATCGTGGCTCGCTTAGCCTTTAAACCGCCCTCATCGATTGGCGCACCCCAGGCGACGGTCAACCTCGAAAGCATGGAGAACACCATCCTCGAAGTGCCCGGCCGCCATGACCCCTGTATCGTGCCGCGCGCTGTACCGGTGGTTGAATCGGTGATGGCCATGGGCCTGCTTGATCTTTTGCTGAGCTCGGGGCTCTTCAATTCTTTGCCGCTCATCAAGAAAGATAAGAGCGACGCATAAACGAAAAACGAGGTGCATCTCATGCATAAAGGCAAAATCCTCCTCCTCAACGGCCCCAACCTCAACATGCTGGGCCAGCGTGATCCCACCCAATACGGCAACTTCAGCTTGGCCGACGCCGAGGATTTGGCGCGCCACACCGCGGCTGAACTGGGCTACACTTTGGAGGCTCGGCAGTCCAACCATGAGGGGCTGCTGATTGATTGGATACAGGAGGCGCGCGAGGGTTTTGCCGCTATTGTGATAAACGCGGGGGCTTATACCCACTATTCGATTGCGATTGGCGATGCGCTGGACGTTTTTCCGGGGGCAAAAGTCGAAGTGCATATTTCGGATATTCACAAGCGCGAGGCTTTTCGGCAACACTCGGCGATTCGCTACGCGGTGGACGGGCAGATTGCCGGTTTTGGGCTGGCGAGCTACAAGTACGGCGTAATGCAGGCGGTGGATCTGATCGAAGGGCGGCGTAGCGGTAGCCGTGAAGGCAGGACAGACGAGGCGTTTGTGGGGGTGGAGGAGTGAGTGAAGGGATCACTCACGGATAAAAGTGATGCAAGACGAAAATGAAATACAGCGTTTTTTTAGTTGAAGATGAGATATCGAGTCGCGAACTTCTGCGCAACGGCATTGACTGGGCTGCTGCGGGCTTTGATTATCTTGGAGATGCGGCAGACGGAGAGTTGGCTTTAACAAAGGTACTCGCTCTTAAGCCGGATATTTTGATTACTGATATACAATTGCCCTTTATGGATGGTTTGACTCTTGCCAAGGCCGTACAGAAAAGCCTACCTGCAATTCAAATCATAATAATCAGTGGTTATGACTGTTTTTCATATGCAAAAGAAGCGATGGAGCTGGGTGTCAAAGAGTATATCCTCAAGCCATTTTCATCTCAAGATGTACTCGCAGCAGTTCAAAAAGTGACAGAGCAGGACCTACTAAAACAGGAGCTGTTGAGCAAAAAAATAGCGGAGCAAGCAGGAGCCCAAACACAGGAAATGGCTCTTTCTCGCTTTATAAATAGTCTTATTGATGATGACGCCGGTAGCCGGTCATCTGAATACCTTTTACAAGCGGAAAAATTACAACTTTTATACAACATGTATTCGTTACGTGTACTCTTTTTTCGCAAAAGACGCATGGAACTTGCACAAGCAATACAAGCACTGTGTAGTAAAAACGACATACGTAGTTTCTTACGCAGCGACTATGAGTTGGTCTTTTTATTGACAGCTAATGAAGCGGAAGCCCTGCGCTATGAAGTGACACTCTTAGACGAGATCTTGCAAGGTGAACTGGGAAACGAAATCACCCAAGAACAAGGGCGCGCTACGGAAAATGAACAATTCCTTTTTTGGTGCTCGCTAAATGTATCTCGCATTAGCGAAATCGCAGGACAATACAGAGTATTTTTCGATACTAAAAAAGCTTATCTACGCAGTTTTGAAAAAATTGAAAGTAAACAAAATCAATCGAGCAATGCAGTAGATAAGCAAAATAAAGAGATGAACGGGCTAGAACAAGCCAATGTTTTCAATGAAGAACGCATACGCCAATTCCTTAGTTATGGAGACAGCCACCAGACCGAGAACTTTTGGAAAGACTTGCTACGGCCGCATGAGAACGCCCTACAATCCCTCATTTATCGTTCGTATTTTTTAGGGAATATTATCAGTCTCATTCGCTCTTTTGTTTCTCAGCATGGTTATACTGACTTGCTTAGTATTCCTAGTAATACTCAAATTGAATCCGTCGTCTTGGCTACGGCAACGAATGATGCTCTATTGTCTTATCTTAGCCGCTTGACTCGTGAACTTTTTAGTGTGCGTGATCAGAATTCTGAGGTACAGCGTTCATCCTTGGAAGGGCGCACGATTGCTCTTATTTGCAGCGATTACCATGTCGCAGAAATGGGGGTAGCTTATCTGGCGGAAAAACTCAAGCTTTCGAGCAATTATCTCAGCACGCTTTTTCGCAACAAAACAGGACATACGATTACGCAGTTTGTTTTACAAACTCGCATTGATAGGGCGCAGGAATTATTGCGCGATACCGATTTAGCCGTAACGGAAATCAGTTCCTTGGTAGGCTTTAATAATCCGAATTATTTTAGTACGCAGTTTAAGAAAGTCAGTGGTGATACACCATATGATTATAGGCAAAAGTCACGTGAACAACATAAAGCTTGAGGCAAACGGGAAGGGATCCATCAGACAGCAATTGCGGCTGACTTTTGCCGTTGTTTTCATCGCAGTAACCCTACTAATTGCTGCGGCGTATTTGGTAATGCTTCGGATCAATAGCCAGTACGATATGGCGGTACAACAGATTTTGCAAACCAACCGTATTTTAACAAGCTTGGACGAAAAATTGATTAAAGAATCAGAGTATCTTGCGTTTAGTCGCACAACCGTGGAAACAACGCAGCTTTTGGTGCATGTTGATGAGGTAAAAGATGCAATTCTCAATCTCAGCTCAACGGCGAATACTGGTGCCGGAAAAAATCAACTCGATGTGGTGAAACGTGCTTTAGACAATATCGAGCGGGATGCGCATGTGCTTATTGATCAGGTCAATGCAAAAGAGACTCATGATGAGCGAGTGAAAACACTTTTAAATATTCGTTTGACCAAAGATTGGATTGTCACGAGCATGCAAAACTATGTATCAACAGAAATTTCATACATGGAGTCTGTCAATCAACAGCTGCGGACCGGTGTGCGGCTGGCTCTAGCCATTGGAATCGCTGTTATATTAGCCTTACTTGGTTTTATTCTGAGTCGTTACTTAAGGATTCGGCATTCCATTACGGGACCAATCGATGCTCTGATGCAAAAATTTCGTCAAGTGGGTCGTGGGGATTTTGCCTTGGAACGTAGCGGGCAAATGTCTAATGAGTTACAGGTTCTCGACCGTGAGTTTGGTGAGATGGCGGGTCGATTAGACCACTTGATGTTTTTGGAAAAGGAAAAAAGCAATCAACTAAGGCAAATGGAAATCCGTTTGTTGCAGGAACAAATAAATCCGCATTTTTTGTACAATACTTTGGAAACGATTATTACAGAGGTAGAACTAGGTCATAAAAGTGAAACGGTGGATTTGGTAAAAGCTTTTTCGCGGTTCTTTAGGCTTTCATTGTCAGCAGGTGCTGCAGTGGTTAGTTTAAAAGAAGAAATTGATCATGTTCGCCAATATCTTTTAATTCAGAGTCGGCGATATAGAGATATTCTCAGCTTTCATATTGAAGAAGATCCATCCGCTGCGACCTGCCTCATACCAAAATTGAGCCTACAGCCTTTAGTAGAAAATGCAATATATCACGGGATAAAAGGGCAGCGCAAAGCTGGCACCATTATTATTCGAACTGCATTGAACAAAGAACTTGAACATGTAGAGATATCAGTCTTAGATAATGGAAAGGGGATGACTGAGACACAGCTGAGTAAGCTGCGTGAGCGCTTAGAAAAAAGCAGTCATGTACCTCCGATTACGGAGCAAGATGTATTTTCTATTCCAGAGAAGATGGATGAGTTCACAGTACAAATAGAGAAGGATTTAGAAGGCAGCAATTACGGTTTGCTGAATATTCAGAATCGTTTGAGACTTTACTATGGTCAGGAATATGGCATAGTCGTGGAGAGCGTAGCAGGCCAAGGTACTCTCGTCAGATTGAGCATTTGCGCAGTTTATCGTTGAAATTTAGAGATATTGCAAAGAAATTTAGAGTCGGTGCGAACCGGCTTATTTTTTTGCCGATAATAATTGAAAAATTGTCCAAGATTAGGCTAGAGCCGAAGAGTCATACGTTTAATAAGATAAGGATAATTAGCTTGAGAGGAGCCGTTACGTGATAGAGAACTACGTTTTAGAAGTGCGTGGCATCAGCAAAGCTTTCCCCGGTGTCCAGGCTTTGGATCAGGTGAGCATCGCATTTAAGGCAGGCGAAGTTCATACCATCATGGGTGAAAACGGCGCGGGGAAATCTACTTTGGTGAAAATCCTCATGGGTATTTACCATGCCGATCAAGGGCAAATTTTTCTGGATGGTAAAGAAATCAAACCACAAAATCCCAAGCAAGCCATGGAAATGGGTATTTCTATGGTTCATCAGGAGTTGAATCCTGTTTTGGATATGCAGGTGGCGGAGAATATTTTTTTGGGTAGAGAACCGAAAAAAGGACCATCCGCTTTAAGGATCGTCGATAAGCGTAGAATGCTACGTAAGACGGAAGCGTTAATGAAGAGCTTAGGTATTGCCATCCCGGCAGATGTGTCGATGCGCCAACTCAGTGTGGCAAAAATGCAACTGGTAGAGATTATCAAGGCGATTTCTCTTGATTCAAAAGTCATTATTATGGATGAACCGACTTCAGCGATAACTGAGAAGGAGACCGAGGTGCTCTTTTCTCAAATTCGTGCTCTTCAGGCCAAAGGTGTTGCGATTATCTATATCTCCCACAAAATGGATGAGATTTTCGCTATTTCAGATACAATAACCGTTTTGCGCGATGGCAAACATGTGGCCACAAAGCCGGTAAACGAATTGGACGAAGCTGCACTTATTACCATGATGGTCAATCGTCGTATTGATGACATCTATCCTAAACGCCAAGCCACCATTGGAGAGGAGATTCTACGTGTAGATAAGCTCAGTTGGGGTAAACGGGTTAAAGATGTTTCCTTTCATTTACGCAAAGGTGAGGTTTTGGGAGTTGCCGGCCTTGTTGGTGCAGGTCGTAGCGAGTTGATTGAAACGATCTTTGGTATTCATCGCAAAGACAGTGGTGATGTATACATTGAAAACAAAAAAGTTGATATTCGTCATCCGCAAGATGCTATCGCAAAAGGCATGGCCTTAATTACCGAAGATCGTAAACGCACCGGTTTGAATTTAGCGACTACCGTTGAAGAAAATATCTCTCTTGTCGCGCTCAAATCATTAACCGCGAAAGGCATGATTAAGGCAAAAGAAGAAGCAACGACAGCTGACCGTTATATCAAACTCCTGGATATTAAAACACCGAGTCGGAAGACACCAGTCATTTCTCTTAGTGGTGGGAATCAACAAAAAGTTGTTCTTTCAAAATGGCTATTATCGGAACCACGCATCATCTTTTTTGATGAGCCTACTCGCGGTATCGATGTTGGAGCTAAACGAGAAATATATGTATTGATAAATGAATTAGCCACACAGGGACATGCAATTGTAATGGTTTCGTCTGAACTACCGGAGTTGATTGGGATGTCTGATCGCATTCTTGTGATGCGTGAAGGCGAATACAGTGGGACAGTAGAGAAAGCGGAATTCAGTCAAGACCTAATCATGAGCTACGCGTCAAGAATAGCAGCGAGGTAAGAGAGAATGGCAGATAAAAAGAACACGTTTAAAGGTGCACGCTGGAGAGACTTCGGCATTATTCTGGTACTGTTGGCATTAACGATCTTCTTTATGATTTTATCGCCTAATGGCTTTGCCCAGCCGCGTAACCTGATTAATGTTGTAAAGCAAGCCTCAATTAATGGCATCATCGCCAGTGGTATGATGTTCGTCATTATCAATGGAGGAATAGATCTTTCTTCAGGATCTACAGTAGCTCTGGCGGGAGTCATTACAGCAGGTAGTATCGTAAAAGGTGTTCCGTTACCTCTGGCTTTACTCGCTGGCTTACTAGCAGGTTTATTGGTTGGTTTGGTTAACGGAATTGGTGTTGCATATGCTTCTTTGCCGCCTTTTATTATTACGTTATCGACGATGACGGGTGTTCGTGGATTGGCACTCATTGTCAGTGGAGGCTCTCCTATCTATGGTTTGGGACCGGATTTTGAATTTGTTGCCAGTAGTTTCGTTTTCAAGACAATACCTGTTTTGGTCGCTTATTTTCTAGTTACAGTTTTGTTATGTGGTTTTATTCTAAAAAAGACTGTGTTTGGTCGCCATGTATATGCGGTGGGTGGCAATGAAGAAGCAGCTGCTGTTTCCGGTGTGCGTGTGCAGCGAATCCGCTTAGCTGTTTATATGATAAGCGGTGTTTTGAGCGGTTTAGCTGGTGTGCTTGTCGCTTCACGTACAACACAAGGCTCACCCACTGCGGGACAGGGCTACGAAATGGATGCTATTGCCGCAGTAGTCATAGGTGGCATCAGTATGAGTGGTGGGTCAGGAAATTGGTACGGCACTATCATTGGTGCTTTACTGCTTGCCGTTATGAGTAGTGGCTTGGACATTTTAAGTGTTAACTCAAACTATCAGCAAATCATCAAGGGCGTCATTATTGCAGTTGCGGTCTACTTTGACCTCAGAGGCAAACGTAACGCCAGAAAATAATGGAATACCAATCGGTTGCAATTTTTCAGTGTGTGAAAAGTCAATCGATCAGTATATAAAGATAACTTGGAGGTTAAAATGAAAAAGATTTTTGCATTGTTATTGAGCACCGCTATGCTTTTCGGTGTCGCTGCCTGTAGTGCAGAAGGTCCGGGAGCAACAACCGCTGCAGCGACGACAGCTGCTGCAACGACAGCAGCCGCAACAGAAACGAGTGCTGCAGAAGGTACAGCAGCAGAAACAAGCGCAGTTGCAGAAGAAACAACGGCAGCTGCAGCGACCCAAGGTGGCACCATTGCACTCTTTATGACTCACATGAGCAATGAATTCACCATTACCCTTTCCGGCGCCGTTGAGGCACAAGTTAAAGCACGTGGCTATGAATACAAAGTCTACGACGCAAAACAAGATGCTGCTCAACAGCAAAACCAAATTGAACAAGCCATTACTCTCGGTGTCAATGGTATTATCATCGAACCGGTTTCCGTCGATGGCATTGTACCTGCTGTTGAAGCTGCCAAAAATGCAGGCATCAAAGTTGTCATCGTCAATCAAAGAATCAGTAAGCCCGAAGCGGCTGATTGCTATGTCGGTGCTGATGCTGAAACCACCGGTCGTTACCTCATGGAACAGGTCATGAAGGATATCGGTGGCAAAGGCAACCTTGCTTTGCTCCTTGGCCCCATGGGTTCTGACGGACAAGTCGGCCGTTCCTTGGGCTTCACCAACGTCATCAAAGAATATCCCGATGTCAAAGTTGAATTTGAAGGTTCCGCTGACTGGCAGACTGAACCTGCACTTAAGTTGGCCGAGAACTGGCTCAACTCGGGTAAGGAATTGAATGACATTGTAGCTCAAAATGATGGTATGGCCATTGGTGCTGCAAAAGCCGTTTCAGATGCACAGCTCAAAGATTCCATTTTCGTTTATGGTGTTGACGCAACATCGGAAGGCTTGCAAGCTGTACTTGATGGCAATCTCAAGGCCACTGTTTCTCAAGGAACAGAAGACCAGGGCAAGCTCTCTGCAGATGCCTGTGCTGATTTAATCGAAGGCAAAACCGTAGAAGCAGAAACAATCGTCAAGAATGTTGTCTACACCATTGATAATGCTCAAGCTGCGTTGGATGCGATTAAGAAACAGTAATCATAACATGACTTAAGTCAACTGTAAGCACTAAATGAAAACCCGGGACTCGCAAACTGCTGTCCTGGGTTTTCAATTTTTCTGAATAGAAACTCAGTCAATCTCTTGAGCAGAAACCGGCCAATCTCTTGAACAGAAACTCAGCCAATCTCTTGAACAAAAACCGACCAAACACTTGAATAGAACACGTGCTAAGTCAGGTCAAATTCGCAAATTCTTTTGGGTGCACGACGTACGGATAGCCGACGCTTCCGGAAAAGTGGACTGTGAATTTGCCGTGGTGGAGCATTTTGCCATCTTCAGCATAAAATCTACCGTAAAGTGGGTAGGAAGGACCATAATAGTCATGGTTATCGCCGGATAAGGTATAGTCATTTTCGACTTCGAATTCCTTGTAGTTGTAGATGCCCACAAACTTGAGTTTACCGGAAGGATAGTAGACCTTCCCATATAATAGTCCTGCACGCTGGAAATAGCCTTGTTTAGACACCGTACCGTCTTCGAAAAACTCGGTGCCTTCCCCATAGGCGAAGGGGCCTATGAAACCGCCACTCTCTTGTGCTTCTTCACGTAAGCAGCCTCGATACTGTAAGGCTCCTGATGGATAATACAATTCTCCGAAATACACTTTGTCTTGCTGATTCATTTTTTCTCTCCTTAAGTTTGACTCATAAAGAAAGCCCATCGACCGATGAGCTTCGCAAACCTAATGAGCCCATCGTTCAAGCTGTCGCACCTTACCAAGAGGCAGGTTGCGGAAGGGTCATCGAGCTTGTCTCTCGCCTTCTCTTTATGGTGCTTTGATTTTTACATATCTATGCGAAGACTGCAAGACTTAAAAAATACATATTAAAAAGGGACTGCCGTTTTAAGGACAGTCACTTTTCTCTCTCATTTTGAATCTTTTGCTATATTAAATCGCTTAGTTTTGTTTTTTCATTTTTTGCCACAACAAGAGGAGAGCAGCAGCGAAAAGGAGTGCAGCCAGGTAATAGACCGACTGTGCTTGGCCTTCACCGGTTCGCGGTAATGGCTTTTGGCTTGCTTTAGTCGTAGTTGTCGCGCCTCCTGTACTTGTGCTTGTCTCAAGAGGCTTGACGTACTTATTCACATAAACCATACCCGCTTCGGGTGTGGTGCCGTTATTTTTTGTAACTACGGCTGTTTGTTTCAAAACGCCACTCACTTCGGTCACCTCAATCGTCAGCGTGTACAAGCTCCGATCGAAAGTGAAACCTGCGGGAACCTGATCGACTTCTCGCATTTCATAGACATAGGTTCCGGCTTTGGTGAAGCGCAAGGTGCCGATATCGAAGACCTTTGCTCCTGTGACCTGTAAGGTCATTTCAGCAGAAGTGTGGCCATTAGGCATCGGCGCGTTTGGCGTAATGGCTTTGAAAACGAACTGGAAGGCTGCGTCTTGTGGGGCATCGCTGCCATCGATTTTTTTCTCTGCCTTCGCTAGATAGTCCACGGCTTGAGGATCAGCCGGTACCGGTGTTGTGGTTGTCGTCGGTGTCCTAGTCGGCGTTGTAGTTGGCGCAGTCGTTGCTATAGTAGTAGTGGTCGTCGACGATTCGGTTGGCGTGGTAGTCGGTGTCGTGGTTGGTGTTGTAGTGGGTGCAGTCGTTGCTACGGTTGTAGTGGTCGTCGACGATTCGCTTGGTATTGTAGTCGGAGTAGTCGTTGGTGTTGTAGTTGGCGTTGTAGTAGGTGCAGTCGTTGCTACTGTAATAGTGGTTGTCGACGATTCGCTTGGTGTGGTCGTCGTAGTTGTAGTAGTTGTTGTGGTTGTCGTAGTCGTAGTTGTTGGAGCGACTTTTTTATTGGTTACGAGGGTCGTGTAGCCAAAACCATCTGTAGCAGAAATTGTGAATTCGCCATTAATGCTTGGGGTATTGCCTAGAACACCTGTACCCAAAGGATAGGGACCATAGGTATTGTTCTCGAATTCATAGTTCTCGGCACTACTGGTTTGCACGAGGCGGAAGTCACCAAGCCCCAAACGAGGCATCGTTAATAAGCCATTGGCATCGGTCGTACCAACATAGACATTGTTATTCACCAGAACGTCAGTCCAGGTTCCGTTCAGCATTTCTTGTAGCTTGAAATCGGCACCGGGAATGGGCAAAGTCGAATCATCTTCATCGACTAGTTTCAGAGAAATCGTACCGATACGGCCATAGCCCATTCCGTCGCTATTGGTGATGGTGTAGGTTGCACTTGATGAGAAATTGGGAACACCGTCAGCACTGCGCGTGGCGGTATTGGTTAAGGTGGTGGATTCCAGAATGTCGGGATAATAGGTCTTAAATTCAATACGGTAGGCGATCACCTTACCGGCTGAAGGGCCGTCAGGACCATAATAACGTGAGAGATTTTCATCTAAAGCCACCCATTCTTCGAATTGGGCATAGCTCAGGGCTCCATCTTCAGAGAGATCACCAAAATTAGCCAAGAATGTGTCTCCCCCGATAACTGGGTCAGAGTAAATGCCATAGCTCATTTTTTGCCCGCTAATGCGCGCTTTAAAAGCAGTATAAGTTTCGCCCTCAGATTGAGTGAGCAAAGTGAAGAAGGCTTTTGCCGGATGCCATTCTGATCCATCCTCGGTAGGATAATACATTTCGGGGATAAAACCTTGATTATTCATGTCAGTCGCTCTTGCGTAATTGTGGCGGACGGCATAAAGATTTATGCTGTTGGGGTTGATGATACCGTTACCGGGCACAATGTCTTCGACGACAACATTATTCAGTCCTGAAAAATCAGGAACCCAATTAGGCACTCCATTTGATTTAAATAGGCTCAAGGCACCGATTTGATTCACATTTATCGTCACAGGTGCAGCGCTATTGTAATCGCTTGCCCAAGCACCTTTTTCTAGTGGCTTGTTATTTATGGTCTTAGGATCATCCACAGGCGGTTCTTCCGGAGTCGTGGTTTTAGCTTTGAAGGTGATGGGTAAGGTTTCCGTGTCGAGCGTCAGATTCTTTGTAACAGTGCTATCTATTGTCGCTCCGACATCATTGGCCTGCAGGCGTTTGCCGGTACTAAAGCTCAAATTGACGAATGTTGAATCAGGAAAGTCATTTGCAAAAGTAATGGTCAAAGTATCTGCAGTAAAAGCAGCGGTCCCAATCTGTGTACCTAAATCACCGATAATCGGTATAGCGTTAAGTACTCCCGCCCAATCACTTGTAAAAAGTTCACCGATATTGGTGGTAAGAGTCACCGTATCCCCCGCCACTAAGGCTTGTTCTGTTGGGGTGGTAAATGTGAGACCGACCGTCAGATCAACGAAGTCGCCCTGAAAAACTTCAGTCGGATTAGCCGTAAGTGTTGTTACTACCGTCGTTACATCACCTGCCCTTTCAGCCGCAGAGAGCGGCATGGTAAAGGTGGAAAGAATGAGTACCAGCGCGAGAAATAAGGTTAAAAGATTTTTCTTACTTTTCATAATAACTTCCCCTGTTAGTGTCTAATGATGTTAGCAATATAAGTAAACTTAAATACTAACTTATCGTAACAAAGGCCATTTGATATAGCAAGAGCGATTTTATGCTGATTTTGGCTGCTATTTGGGCATTAGCGATAAACCCGAGACGACAGGTATAGCTACGCTTTGCCGTGATAATGCTGAACGAAATTTTATGAGGCTGACAATTTGTATTCTTAACAGGCATTAGCAAAATAACGACCACCAGAAAGTACAGGAGCGATATATAGAGGCAGGGCAAAAGACTTCCAGCAGTCAAAGATTCGACGCGTTTTCTGCTTGTCCATAATTGCCTCCGGGGCAGGGGTGGCGGCTTGGTTTTGCCGAGAACTTTATTATTCTCCTTCTTCTCAAAAATACAAGCACTGATTTTCTAAAAAATAAATTGATTTAGTATTGACAATGGTGTGCGATATACACTATTATGAAAAACACGAGGAGGTTTGAGATATGGAAAACAAAGAGGAAATCTTACAGAACCTATCCGTAGAAATGCGCAAAGGCACGATTGTACTGAGCGTCCTAGCAAAACTTAATCAAGCCCAATACGGCTACGAGCTTTCCAAAAACCTGGAAGATGTCGGGCTCTCCGTTGAGAAAAATACGTTATACCCGCTGCTGAGACGTCTGGAAACACAGGGCTTGTTGGAAAGCGACTGGGACACCGGGGACAATAAACCAAAAAAGTACTATCGCCGCACTTCTTTAGGAAACGAAGTGCTGAGAGAACTCGAAGCCATGTGGCTACAAATGAGGGACCGCTTGCAAGCCTTGCTTGAGGAGGAATGAAAATGGAAAACCATCTGATTGAACGCTATATACAACAATTTGAAACGACTTTGGGAAATGACAGTAAGAGGAAAGACATTGTGCAGGAGCTACGCAGTAACATCGATGAGATGCTCGAGGCGTACGATGTGCAGGATGAAGCAGCCGTGCGAGCAGTTCTAACCGAACTGGGTGACCCCATTAAGCTGGCTTATTCTTACAGCGGAAAGCCCTACTCACTGATCAGCGGGCAGTATTTTACTGTGTACAAGATGGTTTTGAAGTATGTGGCTTTTGCCGTACTGCTGGGTGCCATCGTCGCTGCAATTGTCAACATCGTGATGGGGATCTCCTCTGAGGACCGCTTTCAGGCCTTATACGACATCGTCCCCAGTCTGCTGGCTGCAGTGGGTGCCGTGACGGTTATCTTTTATTTTATTGAGCGCAGTGGCAAAAGCCTCGACAGCAAAGCCTGGCAAATCGAAGACCTCCCCGAATTCATCAGCAAATCAAAAATCATCCCGCTCAGCGAAGCCATCACTGGCCTCGTGATTTCAACCATCTTCTATTTTGTGGGTGTTTTGGCTCCGCGAATCCCCATAGAAGCCATCTATATCGAGGGCATGCCGTTAAGGATTTTCGACTACTCCGCCTGGCTCAACATCATCCCATTCTTTACTTTGATTTACGTAGCCTCTTTGGTTAAACACATCGTCATGTTATTGGTACGCAAATATGGGCTCAAGGTCGGATTGACGACGATCGTCGTTGACCTGATTCAGCTGGCCACCTTCGCTTGGCTAATTTTGAAATCTCCGATGTTCGACAACGCTGCACTCAATGCTCTGAACGAACAAATCAAGAACCCCTGGTCGCTCGATAGACAGAAGTACTTTCTCCTCGGTATCTTTACCGTGATATACATCATCGAAATTGTTGTGGTGAGCATCAAATCCTTTAAGGCTGAGCGGAATAAGTTGGCTCTTTGAGTATTTGAGTTTTCGAATCAATTAAATTGGTTAAAAGACGTAAGAAGAAAACAGCCCGATGGTGGGCTGTTTTCTGTTTAGGCTTCTACGAAATAATGACAAAAACGCTATTCTGGACATTGAGCTAGCTTAATGCGATTTTCCACAACAATTTGTTTTTCATCGTTCTTCACACCAAAAACCAGTTCATCCGAAACCTTTTTAATGCAGGCTTCCGCTATTTCAATATTGGCGTTGCACAATGTTGCCGTGACGGTTCCACTATCCAAGTAATGGCGAGATTTTCCCATGATATCAAATGCAAGTAAGCGAATCTTTTTATTTAATTCCAAATCAATTAAAGCATTGCAAGCTCCTTCAAGGTTTCCGCTCGAAATAAATATGGCGTCAATATTTTGGTGTTTTTCCAGTGCTATACGTGTTTCATAATATGCAGTTTGCGATTTACCGGTAATCTCTATCTTATCCAACAATTCATAATCTTGCTTCAAATCATGAAGTTCTGAAAGGAATCCTTCCGTACGCCTTTCGCTCGCGAGATGATTCTGATAGGCATACATAATAAGTATTCGTGGTTTTTTTTCTGAAAAGAGAAAGTTGAATAAGCCCGCCATGATTCTTCCATCAAGTAGAGCATCGGTAGCAATGTGGCAAGGTGAGGGATTGTTTTCCATACTACTATCAATCGTTATGAAAGGAATATTTTTATCAACGAGCAGGAGCAATTTTTCCCTCACTTGATGATTGTTGTATGGTGGCAAAATAAGATAATCCGGTGGGTTCTCGAGGCATTCGTCTAAACGGGAGAGCAGTTCCACTGGATCCTGGCTATCCAATTCGACGAAGTTTAATTCCAGACCATACTCTTTATAGGTAGCGACACTCTTAATGACTGCCGTCTTCATCTCGTTCCAGTAATTAGCTCGAGTATTGTGGATGATGAAGCGAATGTCATACACACGCTTTGCATTAACCAAAGCCCTGGCGGCTTTGTTGGGTTTGTAGTTTAGTTCGTCTGCGATTTTAAGGATGCGCGCTTTTACTTCCGCTTTTACTTGTCCACGGTTGTTTAATGCGCGATCCACCGTGCCGCGAGAGACCCCCGCCAGCTCCGCCACGGTTTTAGATGTCACCTTCATCTTCTTACCCCTTTACTAACCTTTAAGGAACATTTAATTAGTCAAGTTCCATAGTACATCAAAGCCGGGAGCTGACAAGGATAGTTGCAAAAAATTCGCTGGGTAAGTAAGGAAACCGTACTTAGAGTTGTAAACGCTCAAACTGTTCCTTAGGTGCACCCAACAAACGCATCGCTTCGGCTGTTTGCTTACGATAGTAGTCAATGAGCTTTTCATCTTGCAATGGATGCTCTTGTTCATAGTCATTGTGAATATCGAATAGCAAGGATTCTCTATTGTAATCTGTGCGTACATGATACCATTGCGATGGATTGCGATAATCAATGATTTCAGCAGGGATTTTGAGGACAGGATATTCGGTATAGTCCAAAAAGCGTCCACAGAGGATTTTGCCATAATCTTCCTTAGCAATCGCATCGACTCCAAAGTATTGCCGTAACGTAGTGGGCATGGCTGTATAAACGAACAACGGCTTGTTATCCTCTTTAGCTGCTGCAAAGTAAGTGTAGTTGCCATCTGTGAAGGCGACCGTTTTGCCAAAATAACCATAAACTATACCGTCTCTGGTCTGATCTGTTTCTCCTCTGAGCAGCGGCAAAAGTGACTTTCCATGAATGGGGTAGTGCAACAAATCCTGAGATACGGCGAAGTACTCCATGATTGTTGGGAAAAGATCGATGTTTTGTGTCAGAGCAGCGCAGCGTCCGGCTTGAGCTTGCGGATGTGCAATCATCAAGGGTATGTGAAAAACCTCATTGAAGGGCGGCATATAATTTTTAGCCATGTATCCGTGCTCGCCCAGCATATAACCGTGATCGGTGGTGAAGATGAGCATGGTGTCATCCCACATCTGGTGGCGGTCCATAATGTCCAGAATTTTGCCGATGTACTCATCTGTCATACTTAGTAAGGCTTTATAGCGCAGGTTCAAATAAGCTGTTTCTTCCTCATCATATTCGCTTTCCTGATATTTAGGCCAGAACCTTGCTTCGCCTTGGTAATTCTGCCCGGGATCATTTGCATACATATCAATGTATTTTTGAGGCACATCAAATGGTTCGTGCGGGTCAAAGGTTTCCACCCAAAGAAAATAATTGTCAGCATCGTGATTCGTTTCGAGCCAATCTGCCGCTTTTTCAAGTGTTATGGGAGAGGGATAAGCAGAACCCTGCTCAATCAATTCCATATTTTTATTGCGGGCAGGGGAATAGATGCCTTTATAGTTAGATGGAGCCTCCTCTTTGTGAATGCCTTTTTTGTCAGGATGCAGATTCAAGTTGTCAAATTCCTGGCCACGAATCATCTCATAGGATGTGAATTGATTCATGTAGTTTTCGCCGCCAATGAAGTCATAAAGATAGTGATCCGTGACGATATGACTATGGACATTATTCTTTTCAAGTAAGTAGGGCAAGGATTGATCAAATGGTTCCATCCCGCCCCAAGGTTTTTCCAAGAAACCCAGCCTGCCTGTCATCATGTCACGTCTGGCCGGCATGCAGGGCGCTGATCCGCACCAGTGCTGTTCAAAAACGACCGATTTTTCAGCTAAACGATCAAGTGAAGGGGTGATGGCTGCAGATTTGCTGCCATAACAATTGAGAAATCGTCGGTTTGTGGAATCAGATAAGATGAGGATAGTTTTCATGCTTATGCCTTTCTAAAGTAAGTGGAAATTCAGCGTAGACCTAAACGTACGAATTGCTCTGCGGGTGAATCGGTTTCTTTCATGGCTCGGATGAGTAAAGTACACATCTCTTGCTCGAGTGCTTCGTCCACTATGGGATGATTTTGCTCGTAATCTGTTTCGTGATCAAAGAGCAGGTTCTGAGCGATCTCAGGATAACGTCGGTCGAATCGATGTGATGGGTCATCAAGCTTGATATTGTCCGCGCTAATTTTATACACCGGGTAATCAGTCCAACTTAGGAACTTTCCAAACTCAATGGCGTTTACATCCTTCATGTGTTGCGGATCCCAGTAATGGAATATCGTTGTAGGCGTCGCAATATGCAGGCTCAGAGGCATGTTATTTTCATGGGCAGCTGCTCTAAAATAGCTGTATCTTCCGTCAAAAATATTGACCTGTTTCCCGAAAATTCCATAAAGTGCGTAGTCTCTTATTCTGTCATCTATCTCGCGAATGAGTGGCAATAGGGAATGACTATGAAGCTTATATGGCACAACTTTCTCATCGATTTGGTGTAGGTCCATCAAGGTAGCGAATAGATCAACGGTCTGCGTAATAGCGGAACAACGAGTCATTTCGTACATCCTAGGCAAATGAACAAGGAGCGGAATATGATAAAGCTCATTGAAAGCCGGCATATAATTCTTGGCAAAATATCCATGCTCACCCAAAAGATAGCCATGGTCCGTCGTTAAGATAATCGCGACTTCATCCCAGAGTTTATATTCGTCCACCACATCCAAGAGCTTGCCCAGCCAGCGATCAGCCATACTGAGTGTCTTTGCATACTGCTTACGAATATGCTCTATGGCTTCTGTTGGTACATCAACGGCTTTATATTCAGGCCAATTAAAATGTTTACCATCGTAGTCATCACCGTAAGTGATGTCAAAATCATCAGGCACATCAAAGGGTTCATGTGGGTCAAAACAATCCACATACATAAACCAATCATCCGACTGATGATGCGCTCTTAGCCAGTCGGCAGACTTTTGTAAAGTCAAGGGGCCGGGGAAGTCCTTCTCAGTGGCAAAAGTCGCGCGATTGGCTTGATACTGTTGTAGGTATTGTCCATAGTGCTCCGGCACTTCATATTCTGCCCCAAGCGCAGACTGGTAAATATCATGTTCTTGCCCACGTACAAATTCCCAACTGTCAAAGACCGAGTGATAATTCTCACCACCGATATGGAAAAAGTGATAGTGGTCGGTCACCATATGACTAAAACCGCCCGCCTCTTTCAGGAGTTGCGGGAAGGTTCGGTCATAAGGCTGTATGCCCGACCAACTTCTCTCAAGAAATTCCATACGGCCGGTGAACACATCGTGCCTAGCTGGCATACAAGGTGCAGAAGCCGTCCAATGGTTATCAAATACACAAGATTTTTCTGCTAAACGATCAATGTTCGGAGTTTGAACCCAGCTGTTTCCATAGACAGGCAGATAACGCCTGTTCAGACTATCAAGCATGACAAGAATTGTTTTCATATATTTCCCCTTATGCCGACTTTCTGCCTTATACGTGAAAAATTAGCAAACCGGCTACCACCAACGAATTAACTCGGTCACTCGGTTTCTGATTCTGACAAATTCCGGGTCTGCAATATTGCGCGGGTGCTCAAGATGGACCGGCAGTTTTTCCTTGATTTTCGCCGGCTTATTGGTGAGTATCATGATGTTTTCACCCAAATAGACTGCTTCCTCAATATTATGGGTAATGAATAAAACGGTTGTTCCGGTTTTTTTCCAAAGACGAATGAGCTCATCCTCTAATTTAAAACGCAACTCGATATCCAATTGCCCATAAGGTTCATCCATGAGCAAGAGGTCCGGCTCAGTGACAAAAGCTCTAGCTATTGATACACGTTGTAACATACTGGAGGAAAGCTCGCGTGGGTAGTAATCATGGAAATCCTGTAGTCCGACAATTTCCAGATACTCTTCCACTTTATCTTTGCGTTCATTCTCGGGCATGTTTCTGACTTTGAGGCCAAACTCAACGTTTTGAGCAACGGTAAGCCAGTCCATGGTTGATTCTTCTTGGAAAATGTAGGCGATTTTGTGTTTGTGTGGATCAACGGGTTCCCCATCCAAGAGGATTTCACCGGAGGTTGGCATATAGAGCTTGGTAATACTGTTCAGAAAGGTGGTCTTTCCGCAGCCGGTGGGTCCGACGATGCAAAGAAACTCTCCCGTTTTAACGTCAAATGAGACATCATCTAATACTAAAAGATCACCAAAACGTTTGGTTAAGTTCTGTACCTGTAGTTTTACTTTTTGGTCTGACATTTTGCCCTCCGTCATAAAGTCTTATCCATGACCTCAGTGATTTCTTGTCTAAGTGCAAGGAATCGAGGATCGACATAGCTTCTGGGTCTGGGTAAATCAATCACATACTCATTGGCAATACTGGTGGGACAATTGTGCAGGAGAACAATTCTGTCTGCGAGATACACGGCTTCTTCGATATTATTCGTAACGAAGAGCACAGTGCGTTTTTCGGCTTGCCAAATGCGGGTGATTTCTTCCTGCATCAGGTAACGTGTCTGCGCATCCAAGGCACCGAAAGGCTCGTCCATAAGTAAGACATCGGGTTCGTTGCAATAGGCTCTGGCAATACCAACACGCTGTTTCATACCACCGGAAAGCTTGACGGGATAATGGTTCTCGAATCCACTTAGACCAACAAGATCGATATAGTGCTGCGCCTTCTCTTGACGCGTTTTTTTGTCCACACCCTGCATTTTGGGACCATATTCGACATTACCCATAACGGTCAGCCAGGGGAAGACTGCCAAAGTTTGGAACACAAAGCCACGTGCAGGTCCGGGCTTAGTGACGACTTCGCCGTTCAGGAGAATTTCGCCTGAACTCGGTTCTTCAAGCCCTGCCAAAATTTTTAATAGTGTGGTTTTACCGCATTGTCCCGGTCCAAAAAGGACAACAAATTCATTCTTTTGAACCTCAATATCAAACTTTTCCACCACATGATTTGTGTCACGTTCGGTGACAAAAGTCTTGCTGATATCTTTCGCCTGCAAAACGATATCTAAACCCCCCGTTCGTTCCATACTAAAAGTTTCCTTTCCATAAATCTCATAAAGGTTGCCAGAACATATCCGACGATACCAATAGCGACGATACCGGCTAGAATCTGAGTCATATTGTTGATTTCCATTCCTGAGACAATCATCCAGCCGATTCCTTCGGAAGAACGGACCATTTCTGCAGCGACAACTGTTGCCCAGCTGGAGGATAGTGCTATTTGCATACCAGCAAATATATGCGGTACAGATGCCGGAATTGTGATACTGCGAAAAATCTGATTATCGCTTGCGCCTAACATGCGGGCTGCACCAACCAATTCAGGATCTACAGAACGCGCACCGGTGTAAGCGTTCATGGTTACGTTCGAAAATGCTGCCAGGAAGATAAGGAAGTACTTGGTCATCTCGCCAAGACCAAACCACAAGATTGCCATAGGTATCCAAGCAATGGGAGGAATAGGTCTGATAATTTCGAAATAAGGTCTAAAAGCTGCTTCAAACTTGGGATAACGGCCCATTGCTAAGCCACACAAAATACCGGCGGCAGAGGCGACCAAGTAAGCAACGCCAACGCGTGAAAGACTCCAAATGATGTGGCCTAGAATTGTATACTGGCCAATGTTGGTATTAAAAGAATTAATAAAACGTGAAATGACTTCAAAGGGGCCGGGCATCAAATTGCCGAGATTGGTGTTTTGTGTTGCCCAATGCCAAAGAAGTACAAATAGGCTGATGGAGATTACAGCCGCAATGGGTTTGATCCATTTGCTTTCCCACATGCTTTGTCTTTTCATCTTCTGGACAACCTCCCTTTCAATACTTTTTGTTCCAGTTTGCTCAATAGCCAACCGAGAACGGAACCGGTCACACCGATGGCAATCATTCCGACGATGATAATGTCAGGACGGAACAAGCCACGGGACTGTTGAATCATAAAACCGATACCCTTGGTAGACGCGAGCAGTTCGGCAGCAATAATCGTGGTCCAAGCCGCACCTAAAGCAACGCGTAATCCGGTCATCATCATTGGAAGAGAGGTAGGGATAGCGACATGAATAAGCGTATAGAAATTGGAGGCTCCAAAGGTATGGGCGACCCACTTATGCACACTCTTTGTCTGCTGAATACCTGTGTAGGTGTTGATTGTCACTGCGACAAATACAGATAAGAAAACCACCATGGCTTTTGAGAGAATACCGATTCCAAATAAAGTTATCATGACCGGTATCCAGGCAATTCCGGGGATAGGGCGCAAGAGATCAAAGAGAGGTCTGGCAAAATAATCAAACTTGGGATACCAAGCCATTGTTATCCCTAGGGGAATACCGATTACTACGCCGATTAAATAACCCATTAAGGTGATTTGTAAACTCGACGCTAAATGGACTAAGAGTGTAGCTCCGTCAGGAGCCGAAGTATAAAACTTCGCGATAAAAGAGTTAAAAACACGTACAGGTCCCGGCATGACCTTTGGGCTTACCGTTCCGAGTCCCTCAGTAAAAAGCCACCAGAGAAAGATACCGATGGCAAGAGAGATGATAGAGATTATGATATAGCTTCTTGCTTTCTTTTGCTTCTTATTTTCTTCCATGGATAGACTCCTTGGCCATGTTGCTGCTAAATGCAGTGAGGCACTGCAACAAGGAGTGCCTCAACATTTAGATTCTTATGAAAACTTATTTGATATCGTCGTAGGTGGCATGATTGATGGTGATGCCTAGGGCTTCTTCGATGTAAGAAGTATCAAAGGAAGCGGGTACGTTCGGCAAATCTTCTTCTAATACTTTACCGTCAGAGGTGTAGAAATCAGCGATAGCCAGCATGCCTTTACCATAACTGTAATCAGGGCTTTCCATCATCGCCTTGGTGACATAGTCTCTGTCTTTGATTTCTTGTAACATGGTTTCTTCGGTGTATTCACGACCGTTATCGGCAAACCATTTCATGGAATATGTTTTACGAAGTTCGGGATCGGCCATAAAGACTTCACATGCTTGGTAGTAGCCTTTAACAAAAGCAAGAATTTCATCATGATGATCTTTTGCATATTCGGTACGGGCGAGCAAACCGTCAAAGAGGGGAGACTCGGTCGCATCTTCAAAAGAAGCAATCATTGTGAAACCTTGTGCGGCTGCATCATAGGAGAAAGGGGGAGAGGTAGCCAGTGCATCACCTTCGCCAGCAACAAATGCCTGGAAAGCTTGCCCGTGATCCATGTGAATCTGCGAGATATCAGAGTCTGTTAAACCATACTGTTGGATATAACGCATAACGTTAAATTGTGCAGAGGTGCCAAGAGGGCCCAAGAAGGTTGTGCCTTTTATGGTCTCAGCACTACCGTACATTTCAGGTTTGCCTTCAATTAGACCTTTTTCCTGCAAGATGGGGCTATCATCACGCACAAAAATACCCATGCCACCTGTTGTGTTACCTTCACCAATCCATTGGCAAACACCGTTAGCTAATGGGAAGACTGAAGCAAGGCCGTTTGCAGCCACATCAAGTTGTCCTGCAGCCAGCGCTTCGTTCAAAGGAGCACCTGTGGGAAAGAGAACTAATTCTACGTCAAGTCCAAGATCCGTAAAGAAACCATTCTCATAAGCATATTGGACAGGAACGCCCATGGTTGAGGGTTGCGTGCCGATGACGATTTTTTTCAATTCGGTCGGTGCAGCAGCGGCAGTTGTTTCACCCTGCGCGGCTGTCTCGCCTGCCTCTGTGCTATTAGCTGCAGCGGTTGTTGCGGCTGCAGCAGCCGTTGTAGTCGGTGTAGATGCTGTACATGCAGCTAAGACACCGATGCCCAAGACTAATGAAAGAGCAAGGGCAGTTAATTTCTTCCAAGTTTTCATGATTTACCTCCATAAACGGATAATTCGTGCACGAGCACTGTTTTCAGGATAAAGAGTTTAACAAATAAATGCAATTGATGTGGAAAAATTATGTGATATAGCACAAGAACAATTGAACAAAACTGATGAAATGACCAAGAATGACTCGAGAATACTGATAAAACTTGCATTTGGGGCAAGAGGCGTTAAGATGAAAGCGTGCACGTGTTCAAATTGCACAGGTTTTTATTGTCGGAGGAAAACAAAGTGAAACCAAATATTATTTTAATTAATTGTGACGATTTAGGTTACGGTGATTTGGGTTGCTATGGGTCAACAAAGAATGATACGCCCTGCTTAGATTCTTTGGCAGAAGGCGGACGACGTTTTACCGATTTTTACATGGCTTCACCTGTTTGTTCTCCTTCACGGGGAGCAATGATGACAGCTTGCTATCCCCCGCGTATCAGCTTTGGGAGCTTTCATAATGACTGGGTCTTATTTCCGGGCGACCCAATCGGTTTGAATCCTAACGAAGTAACGATGGCGGACATGTTGAAATCAGCCGGTTATGCAACGATGATGGTCGGAAAATGGCACTGTGGTGACCAGCCTGAATTTATGCCCATGCGCCACGGCTTTGATGATTACTATGGACTTCCCTACAGCAATGACATGGGACCGATGGAAGCAAGACCGACCATGCCTCCCCTACCTTTGATTCAGGGCGAAGAGGTGATTGAAGAACAACCGGACCAAAAGGGAATTACCGAGCGATATGTGGAGAAGTCAATCAACTTTATTAGAAAGAAAAAAGACCAACCTTTCTTCCTATACTTGGCCCATATGCATGTCCACCTTCCTTTATATGCGGCGGATACTTTTGTGAAACGTTCACGTAACGGAGATTACGGAGCTTGTGTTGCAGCGATAGACTGGGCAACCGAGGCGATTGTTTTTGAACTAAAAAAACAAGGGCTTCTCGAAAACACTATTATTATGTTCACTTCAGACAACGGTTCGCGTAATGATTTTGGTGAGAGCAATGGGGTACTCAGAGGCTCAAAAGCCACCTGGGAAGGCGGGCAGCGTGTTCCGTTTATTGTTTATTAGGAAAGACCATATTGAAGCTGCTGTAAATAGCGAGCTTATCTGCTCACTTGATATTATGCCTTCACTTGCTGCTTTAGTTGGACAGGAAATGCCCAACGATCGGGTGATTGATGGAATTAATCAACTGGATTTATTGCTGGGTAAAACGGAAGAGAGTAAACGAGACACCTTCTTCTACTATATGTGTAACAATCTGGAAGCCGTCAGACATAAAAACTGGAAACTACATGTCTCACGTAGACCCGGTGCCGGAAAACCAAGTAGTGATCACGATGGAACATCCAATTCGGTGGTTGATGTAAACAATAACGAAGCCGTACACGAACTCTATGATTTATCGACAGATATGGAAGAAGCATACAATGTTTACGATAGTCATCCCGAAATGGTTGAGCAACTGACCGCTTTAATCGAGGAGTGCAGAACGGACCTGGGTGACACATTTACAGGTACAGAAGGGCAGAATATCCGTCCTATCGGAGAGGTAGAAAACGGGAAACCACTGACTGTGTATGACCCGGATCATCCCTATATCATTGCACTATATGATCGCAATGAGGTGGGATAATCCATTAGAATTAACGCTTCCGGAATTTTGCCATAGTGCTAAGTAAGACCTTAGCTTAAAAGTTGAAAATAAATGAGCTGTCTCAAATGCGTACAACCTTACTCATGAGACAGCTTTTTAATTAGTTCTTCTTATGGCTCTTGCGATTGCCCTGTGATGCGAGTAGGCATAGCTCTTTTATGGCAAAAATGCCAGCTGTGCATTAGAAGTCTCTAATATAGGAGCGTTTTGATAAGTTAAAGTCCCTATTTCCAGACAATTTTTTCGGCTGTGCATTAGGAAAGTCTAATGCTTCCCAGCACAGCTGGAATTTTTGACGAAAAACACCTCGTTTAGGCGGATGGCAACAATCAGCAGAAAGAAAAATCCCACATAGCCGTCATTTTTGCCAGCCGCGCTTACAACAGCGGTATTCACCCATAGCTTACATGAACGAAACAGAAAAAGGCCGCCCCGTTTCCGAGACAGCCTTTCCATCAAGCTTTCTGCTATACAAAAATTAACCCGAATCAACTACATGCCCAATTTCTCACGCAGCGTGTTGATAAACTCATCCTCTGTGAAAGCACCTTTCTTGGCAATCATGCGCATGGTAGCGACGTTACCCATGGCGTGGCGCATGACCGGGTTATCCAACTGCCTGTACTTTTCCGACATGGACTTTAGGATGTCGAAGGCCTCAGGTCGTGCTTTCAACAGCTCATTCAGTTTAGTGTCCAAACTGAGCACAAAACCGGAATCGGATGACGTGGCGTTCTCAGCAGAAGTAGCTCCATCCGCAACAGCACCGGGTACGTAGGGCGTTTTGCCGGCCATTTCTTCGGCGGAAACCCTGCGCTGACCGGGTTCTTTCGTGCTGGAACCTTCGAAGTAAATCTCCAGCGGTTTCAAATCCTGCACCGCTTCTAAGCAGCCGATATAGTTCTCGTTTTCATCGTAAAGACCAAAGTATTGAATCAGCAGCCTGCGCTCTCCTTTAGGGAAATAGGTGGTCACCGACAGACGTCTACGGCTCTTCAGATCCTCCAGAACCTGTGTCACAATCGGGATGGATGCGGGCGGGTGGCAGAGGTAAACACTGCGGCCAAGGATGGTCTTGGTGCGGCTGAAATAACGCGGCGTCATTTCATTGAAATAGATGACATTGTCTTCCGCGTCCAGCACGGTCATGTCCACTTCCAAGGTGTTGAGAATCGAGCGTAAGGTGCCTAAGTCGAAGGATCCCGTAGGCAAAACAATCTCCCCGCTCGCCGGGGCTGAAGTGACCACGCCCTTTTGCTCGTTCAGCCAAGTGTTGGCATCCGACAGGGCGGCGCCTTCAATGCCTTCCAGGTAAACATAGCCGATTTCCAGGGCTTCTTCGGCGATGATGACCCACTCCTCTGGCTTGACGTTTTCCAGCACCATCGGCAGCAGGATTTCATGCTCCAGTTTGACCATGCCACGGATGTCCTCGTTCAGCTTGGCTAATGCGGTGTGTAGCTCCTCTTCTGTGGCTGTACCGGCCTCAAAGAGGCGGATGGTTCTTTTGATGGCGGTTTTGTTGCGTTCTTCGTTTTCCCACATAACTGTTGAGGGTCCGGTGATGCCGGCTTTTTCGAGGTATGGGAAGAAGAGCATGTCTTTTTTATCATAGTGTTTGCGCAGTTTGCGTAAGCCTTCCAAAGCCTCCACCGCCGCGTCGCGTTTGGATTGAAGGGAGGAATCAAGCAGGAGCGGTTCGATTTTCTGATCTAAGTAATCGCGTAAGCCCTGATTCTCAGCCAGGAACATCTGCGCCGGGTGACCGGAGGTCTGCAGCTCGGCTTGAGGCGGGGTCTCGATTTTGCCATCTAAAAGCGCGGTATGCAGCGAACAAAGCTCACCGATATCCTGAACGGTCGTCCCTTGTTTAAGTAGGAGTTCTTCAGCTGCGGCAATCTCTTCAACCGAGACTTCGGCAAAATTCTCATTAAAATCTTCTTGAATGGCCTCCACATCTTCCGGCGAATCCAAGCGTGCCAGAAAATCTTTCAATAGGGAAGCTCTGTCCTTTGTTTCTTTGTTGCTCATACATTTTCTCCAAACATGCATCTAAAATAACTCTAAGAAGTAAGCCCATGCTAACCCAAAAAGCGCAAATTAAATATGATTCAAATCAACAATGGAAAATATTGAAAGAAGTCAAGTAATTAAGTCAGAGCATACTCAGCCCAAACGATATTGTGATCGGACAATTCGGCGTATATAGGATTCTTCATAAATGCATGATCGGCCAGGACCGTCGAAATCATGCCTTTATCCAGAATTTTCAGCCCTTTGGAAAAGAGCCAGTCGATGTGCAGGACCAAGGTTTCACGACTGCTGTCGTCGTACACTTCTTCCGTGAAGTGGGCACGACGGGTCGGCCACTCGGGTACGGCGGCACTGCGCCACTCTAAACCGGCTTGATCGGCAATGCTGAAAGTGTTTTCACTGCTGTAAAAGCTTTCCAAGCTGGCACCGGCTTTTTGTCTGGCCAGCATGGCTGCTGCGGCTTGGTAGTCGCGGCCGTCGTAGCCGTTGGTGTTGAAGTCGCCGCCTAGGATGAGGGGCATTTGTGGGGGAACAAATCCCGTGACAGCATCCAGTATCGCTTGCATTTGACGTCCGCGCCCGGCAGAGTCGGTGCGGTTTTCGAAATGCGTGCTGACGACGGCGACTTCCGCGTGAGGTGTTTCAATAATGGCGAGGATGGCATTGCGCCCACCGATGCGGTGTTGCTTGGCATCATAATACCAATTGCACTCCTCTGGGAGACGGATCACTTGGGCTTGCTTGATTGGAAAACGGCTGAAGATAGAGTTGCCGTGATAGCCTTTGCGGTCGGCTGGGTTGACCAGCTCGACAAACTCCAGGGCATAGGCATCGTGCATATTAAGTGCGTTGGCAAAAGTCGCCGAGACATCACAGTTGTAACTGCGCTCACAACCGTCATCCAATTCATTGGCCAGGATGATATCGAAGTTCTTGAATTGAGGATGTTGGGCGGCAAAATCCAAAGTCTCAGCCAGTGTCTGACCGCGCTCCATATTAAAAACCGCGACTTTGAGGCTTAGGCCTTGATGATCTTTAATTGTTTCATCTGCTGTGGCGCGCTGACGCAGGACCACCTGCTCAAAAAGGCCGTACCGACGCATGACCTCGGCTTGGCCCAGCTCAGGAATAAGCGCGCCAAAGGCACGGCGCTCTTCAAAGCTGAGGCCGGGGAAGCTGGGTTCGACCGTCACGAGCGGCGCGGGTAAATGTGGAGGCCAGGCGGGTTTTGCCATAAATCATCAACCTCGAACGTTAAGCTAAAACAGGGATGGACTGCTTATCCAGGGCCAGGTAGACCGTCTCGCCGGCCTTGAAATGCGGCTTACCCTGGGGTTTGAAGTCTTCGAAGACGAGTTGCTGCTCGTTGAGCAAAACATGGTATTCGATGCGATCGCCGTAATAGATACTCTTGATGATTTGGACAGGCAGGTCGCCTTGATCCTGAGACAGCTGTACCGATTCGGGTCTGATGCTGAGGTAGGCAGTGTCGCCGATATTGAGACCATTCATTTTTCCGGGAGCGGGCAGCGCGATTTTATAATCGAAAATTTCGACCACGGCACCGTCTGCGTTTTGGTCGACCAGCTTGCCTTCGATGAAGTTGGCTTTGCCGATGAAGTTGGCGACGAAGCGGTTTTCGGGGCGCTCGTAGACTTCTTCGGGGCTGCCGACCTGCATGATGTTGCCGTCTTTCATGATGACGACTTTATCGGAGATGGCCATGGCTTCGGATTGGTCATGGGTGACGTAGAGGCTGGTGATGCCCAGGCGCTGCTGCAGGGTGCGCAGTTCATCGCGCATTTGCTCACGTAGTTTGGCGTCCAGGTTGGAGAGCGGTTCGTCGAAGAGCAGGACTTTGGGCTCGATGACGATGGCGCGGGAGAGGGCGACGCGCTGCTGCTGACCACCGGAAAGCTGGTTCGGGAAACGCTTTTCCATTTGGTTGAGTTGCATCAGGTTGATGGCCTTCTGGGTGCGCTCTTGGACCTCTGCCTGAGGGAGTTTTTTAACCTTGAGGCCGTAGGCGACGTTTTCATAAATGTTGAGGTGGGGGAAGAGCGCGTAGTTTTGGAAAACCATGGAGATGTCGCGCTTGTTCGGAGGGATGTTGGCGACATTGCGCTTGCCGATGAAAACGGAGCCGGAAGTGGCGATTTCGAAGCCTGAGACGATGCGCAGGGTGGTCGTTTTGCCACAGCCTGAGGGACCTAATAAGGTGACCATTTCGCCCGGTTCAATGTGCAGATCGATATCGTTGACGGCGACCACTTCGCCCTGGCCTGAAGCCGCGGGGAAAACTTTGCGTACTTTTTCCAGCCTGACGCCGCTGGCTTCTCTTCTGAGTTCGTTGAGTTTATTGCTGTCCATGAATGCCTCCATTAGTGCTTCTCTGTGTCATGCTGTGCAGCTGTTCGGTCGAATGATTGACCGCTGCTTCAGCTCTTGTTTTTCAGGGCTTTTGCCTCGCGCTTAAATTGTCTTTGCTGTCTGGAACGGGCCGACAAAAGGAAGTCGACGAAGAAACGTATGATGCCGATAAAGACGACGATGATGACGATCATCAAGGTGATGTAGGCGGCGGCATCGGAGTATTTACTGGATTCAAAGAGGGCAAAGACGCGGGAGGTGGCCAGGCTCCACTTGGGTGAGATCAGGAAAATGATGGAGCTCACCGCGGTCATGGAACGCACGAAGGCGTAAACAAGGCCGGAGAAAAAGGCCTGCTGCAAGAGGGGCAAGGTGATGCGCCTAAAAGTCGTCCCGTTGCCTGCACCGAGGATGCTGGAGGCCTCCTCGATGGAGCGGTCGATTTGCAGCAGGGTGGTGGCACCCGATTCAATGGCGACCGGAATGTTTCTGAAGGTAAAAGCGATGATGAGGATGGCCGCCGTTCCGGTGAGGATCAGCGGGGGCGTGTTGAAGGTGAAAATATAGCCGATACCGAGGACGGTGCCGGGGATGGCGAACATCAGCATGGAGCCGAAGCTCATCAGCCTTTTGCCCGGAAAACTCTTACGCACGGTCAGATAGGCAATGACCATACCGAGCACACCGGCGATGGGTGCGGCGGCGAGGGCCAGTTTGACCGAATTGATCAGCGGATCCCAGCCCATCGAAATGACGTAACGGAAGTGATCCAGCGTGAAGGAATAATTGATGCCCCAGGTTTTGACGAAGGCACCGCCCAGCACCGTGCCGTAAAGCAGGATGATGACGCCGGCGACGACGGAGCAGAAGATGGTCAGGGGGATGATGATGTGGGGCTCGTGGATTTTGCGGCGCTTTTGGGTGGGTTTACCGGTGACGGTGACGAAGCTCTTTTTGCCAACCCAATACTTCTGGAGAATAAAGGCCAGTAAAGTCGGCATGAGTAGGGTGATGGCCAGTATGGAACCGCCGCGCATGTCGTACATGCCGGTGATGATGCGGTAGGCTTCAACCGCCAGGGTGGAGTAGCTGCCTCCTAAAACCGCGGGATTGGAAAAATCTTCCATGGATTGGATAAAGACCAGCAATAAGGAACTGGCTACACCGGGTAGGGAGAGTGGCAAAATCACCGTACGGAAGACATGGCCGCGTGAGGCGCCGAGATTAAAAGCGGCATCTTCGACGGAATCGTCAATGGCTTGCAGAATACCCGTCAGGGTCATATAAGCGATGGGGAAGAAAGAAATGGATTGAATGACCACCAGGCTTTTGAAACCGTAGACGTCGGAGCCCGTAATGCCGAGCAGACCTTTGGTAATCAGACCTTGGCGGCCGAAGAGAAAGATGAGGGAGAGGGAAAGCACAAAAGGGCGGGGAAATGATGGGCAGGGTGGCGATGAAGTTGAAAAACTTTTTCCCTTTCATCTCTGTACGCGTCATGGCAAAAGCAAAGACGTAACCCAGGAAAGTGGCAATAACGGCAACAACGGCCCCGAGCTTCAGGCTGTTGAAAAAGGTCTGTCTGTGACCGCCGTCCATGAGCACTTTACTGTAGCCTTCCAGGGTGAAGGCGCCGTTGTCATTGGTCATGCTGAGCTTGAAGACGTTGAATATCGGCAAAAGGACAAAGAGAAAAATGGCGACAAAGATGGAAAGAATCACCACCACCAGCAGCGGCTGACGTAGCATCATTTTAAAATGGCTGGATTTTATCTCTTTTGCCAAGGGCAGGCTCGTATCGGCTGTTTCCTGCTTCAGAAATCGTTTCATAAATACCCCCGCTGTGAGGTGGAGCGCCATTAATGCTAACGGCGCTCCTGCAGTTCAATCGTTTTGCCGTTGCGACGAAACGGCTTGGGCTTTTGTCGCTGCAACAGGTTTGGGAATTATTCTTTTAGGGTACCTGCGTTATCGATTTCGTCGGTGAAGCGTTTGATCAAACGTTCGCGGTTTTCACCGGCCCAAACGGCGTCATAGTCGATGACGTTGAGTTCGCTGAGCGGGGTGAGACCTTCGGTCACGGCGGCGTTGGTATTGACGGGCAGACGGTTGGATTTGGACTCAATGTAGCATTCCTGTCCGCGCGCCGACATCAGCCAATCGATGAAGAGTTTGGCATTTTCCTGTTCGTCTGCGGGACCGTCTTTTAAGAGGGCGGCAGCGCCGACTTCAAAGCCTGTGCCATCTTCGGGGAAGTGCACGACGACGGGATAGCCTTCAACGGCGGGTTTGAGTGCGTCGTGTGAGAAGGTGATGGCGATGGCGGCTTCGCCCAGACCGACTTCCATCGGGGGAGCAGCGCCGGCTTTGGTGTATTGGCGGACGTTTTCATTGAGGTTTTCCAGATACTTGAAGGCTTCATCTTCACCTTTCAGCTGGACCAGTGTGGAAAGCACGGTATAGCTGGTACCGGAGGTGGAAGGATGGGCCATGGAAATCTGCTCTTTGAATTCGGGTTTGAGCAAGTCGTCCCAGGTCTTGGGATATTCGACATTGTTCTCTTCAAACCATTCGGAGTTACAGGCAAAAGAAATGGCGCCGACATAAATCGGGTTCCAGTTGCCTTCTTTGTCATGATATTGCTCGGGGATGTTGGCGAGTTCAGCACTTTGATAGGGCTCGATCAGGCCTTTGGCTGCTGCTGAAATATAGGTGTCGGAAGAGCCACCGAACATCATGGAGGCGTTGGGTTTCGCTTTTTCGGCTTCTACACGGGTGACCATTTCGCCGGCAGAGAGTCTGACGTAATGGACTTTAATGCCCGTATCTTTTTCAAATGCATTTAAGTAAACGGGGATTTCGCTCTCGGGCATGGCCGAGTAGATGGTCAGTTCTTTTTTACCTGAAGGGGCTGCGCTTTGTGCTGCTTCTGTGGCTGCCGCTGTGCCTGTATCACCGGCTGGAGCCGCTGTGGTCGCTTGCGTCGTTGCTCCACCACCGCAGGCAGCGAGGAAGAGCGATGAGCTGATTAACAGACCGGTCAGAGACATCAAAAGTTTCTTTTTCATAGTCATCTCCTTTTCGTTGACAAGCTTTGAAAGCTTTTCACTGGCTTCAATATATACTTATGGCGGGCAAAACGCGATACAATCGTTTACGAAAAAAAGGGCGGGGGGAGAGACTTTTGCCAGCGACTTACGATTTTTTATCGTAAGAAAACTGCTGTCGGTATTCACTGGGCGGCATACCGAAATGTTTTTTGAAAAGATAACTAAAATAGTGGGCTTCGCTGTAACCGGACTGCTCGGCGATTTCACGCAATTTCAGCTCCGAATGGAGCAAAAGTTCACAGGCTTTTTCCAGGCGCGTGCGGGTCAGATAGCCGACGAAGGTCTCACCGGTTTCCTGCGAAAAAATCGTCGAGAAATGATTGGGGCTGTAGCCGACATGGGCGGCCACATCCTGCAGCGAAAGCTCGGCTTTGACGTAGTGTTCGTTGATGAAGGCTCTGGCCTCGCTGATTTCGGTATTGTAGCGATAGTCGCCGCGATGGCGTAGTTTGATGTACAGGTCGATCAGCTCGCGCGCCAGAATTTTACTGGATTCGAGGCTTTCCGAGCGTTTGAAAACCTGTTCGGGCTGGTTGACGTAGTCCAGTTCGGCGTCCGGTGCGTAGCCCATTTTTGCCAATAATTTGCCGATGGTGACGGTGAGATTCATGCTGAGATAGTAGCGATAGAGCATGCTTTGAACATCCTGCTCGTTGCCGGTGCGGAAATACTTGTCGATGAACTGATCGCGGTTGTTGCTCTCAATGTACGCGAGAATATCAATCAGATTTTGTTCGGCCGAAAAGTCAATCCCGGTTTTGACCAACTCATCCCAGTTTGTCTGCTTATTATTGGCTTTTCCGTGTTCCTGACCGAGGCTGTAGATGGTCGAACTGCGTAAGTCGCTATGACGGGCAAAAGCCAACTTGGCGGACTGCCAGGCCGAAGGCAGTTCACTCAAACGCTGCACCGTCATGCCAATCCCTATTGGAGCCTGGAGCTGCAGATAATAAGAGAGCTCGTGTAAAAAGGCTTGCAGGGCACCATACATCTGCTCGAGTGCCTCTCCTTCATCGACCGAGCCGGCTAAGAATACCAGACGTTGACCTTCGCGCGAAAAAACCAGCAGATTCGGATAGGCATCCAGGTGCTGGTGAGCCAGGGTCATGATCTGCCGCTGTTCGGTGCGGGTAAAATGGCTTAAATCGGTGAGGGCCACCACATATTCCTTGTAATTGCTCAGCGGAATGGCCAGACCGGAGGCACGGGTTTGGGCTTCCGAAACACTGAGCCCGCCGCTCAAAAGCTGATTGAGAAAGTGTTCGACCAGAATGCGCTGCTCGTCAGGGTCGGGGGAATCACCCCGGGGCCTGAGCATATCCTTCTTTTCACGCGCGATATCCTCTGCCACATGGTCCAGTGTCTCCAAAAGCTGCTGAGCGGTTATCGGCTTCAGCAGGTAATCGTTGACTCCCAAACTGATGGCTCGTTGGGCGTAGGAGAATTCGTCGTGACCGGAGAGAATCACGATACGCATCCAGGGCATGGTGCGCCTGACGTGTTGGCAAAGCTCCAGCCCATCCATAAACGGCATGCGGATATCGGTAATCAGCAGGTCGGGCTTCAGCTCCTGCAACTGCGGCAGCGCCATTTCACCGTCCGGTGCCTCGCCCATCAGGTGGTAGTCCTCGCTTTTCGCCTCCAGCGTGTTTCTTATTCCTTCGCGGATGATGTCTTCATCATCGACAACAAATATTCTCAGCATGCTTCTTTCCGTTTCGTCAGCAGATTCAATCAGAGTTTGCTTCTATTATAGGCAAAAGAAACCTCCGTGCCTTCACCCAGCTTGCTTTCAATCTGCAATCTGCTGCGGTAATAAAGCCAGAGCCGCGACGCCACATTGACCAAACCATAGCCGCCCTGTTCCGCATCACGCTCCCGTGCTGCGTCGGCGCTTTCAGTTTGCGCATCGGCAGGTTCTTCCGTGACTTTGGCTAGTCTCTCTCTTAACTCCTGCAGGCGTGCGGGCGTAATGCCCTGTCCTGTATCCTTGACCGAAAAATACACCCAATCATTTGTCTCATCAGCCGGCTCAGCCGATTCAGGATGGACACGTATCGTGATATGTCCTTTGCTGAAGCGTTTGCCTTTGATGCCGTGGTAGATCGCGTTTTCAACCAGAGGTTGCAGAGTGAATTTGAGCATAGGCAAGCTTGAAACGGAAGGGTCGAGGAGAATTTCATAGGTGATTTGTGAGCCGTAACGGAAACCTTGAATTTCCAAATAACTCTTGACGTGCTCGACTTCCTGCTCGACGGTGATAATTTCTTTTCCACCGGAGAGACTGAGTCGCAAGAAACGCGTGAAAGCCATGGTCATGTTAACGACGTCGCGGGAACGTTCCTGCTCGGCCAGCCATACTATCGTGCCCAGGGTGTTATAGATGAAGTGGGGCTGAATTTGTGCCTGCAAAGCCTTCAGTTCAGCCTTTTGCAAATTGCTTTCCGCCTCCAATTTATCCTGGAAATAGCGGTCCAGTTTTAAAGCCATGGTATTTAAATCGCGTGAGAGCTGCTTTAAATCGAGCAGCTGCGGTTCGCCCACACGGCTCTCAAAGGAGCCCTTGGCCACCTCAGCAGCAAAACTTTCCAATTCCAAAATCGGGTCGCGTACTTTTTGAGACATTTTTCGCGCCATGTTAATGGTCAAGAGGGCAGCTGTGGCAATTAAGAGGATAATAATCAGGGTCAGAAAGACAAAAGAGCGCTGAATACGGCCGTTCCAGTCCGCGATTTGCTGGTTGCCCTGTTCAATGTAGTCGCCCAGTACCTCCTCGGTCAGGCGACAGACCGAGCTGATTTCATCATGCAGTTTAGTGTTACTACGCGCAGACTTCCCTTCGGCAATTTGCTGTTCCAGTGTCTTGACATAGAGTTCGGCCGAGTCGATGGAGCGCTCGGCAGCGGTTAGATAGAGCAAGGCTTCCGGAGATGAGCGTTCCAGGAGACTGTCAACCCGTGCGCGGGCATCGGCTATCAGCTGATGCTGCCGACCTTCCGCCGTGGTTTTACGGCCGGAAACAATCAGCCAGATTTCTTGGTCCAACTCGGTGACGTAAGTGTTTTTAAGCTGCCGCGCATCTTCCACATTGGAGATAACCCGGTCATAATTGCGCAAAGTGACGCGGATACTGAGGAGCATAAAGAGCAAGGGAATGGTCAGAATTATAATCAAGATGATGCTGTGACGGCTGAGCATCGCCGTCATGCTTTGTTCGGCAAAACCTGCCTGCTTCTTTTTTCCTGCACCCCGGTTCAGCATCTATGGCCTCTGCAGTGCCGTGCCGGACAGCTTTTCTTCCAGGAGCTTTAAGGGCACCAGTTCACTCAATCCGGCCTGACCCGGTTTGGTCGTGACCCGCTCGATCAAGGTATAAAGAGCCTGCACGAGGGCTGTATTATCGCCTGCCAGAACGTATTGAATCTGCCCTTCGTCATAGAGTTTACGGACATGACTACCGCCGACAGCGGTGAGAATCGGTGGATCATAAATACTTTGGGTCGCGGCGAACTCTGCGACCACGGTGGCGCTCCTTCTGCCATGGCATCGTTTTGTGCCAAAATGAGCTTAATCGGCACCTGATTGTCCAATACCCCCTGTGTGATTTCTTCGGCATATGAGAGGCTTTCGGCACGGTAGCTGTAACGAATCGGCCGTGCCAGAGGATCCAGTTCATTGCGAGTAACCGCGATAATTCTCGAGTGGTAAAAGCATTGACCAGTCCGACCAGTTCCAAAATTTCTTCTTCTAAAGCGCTTCATCCGCCAGTTTCTGAATCAGGGTCTCGGCACACACGCTCATAGGCAAAACTCACCCTGATGGCAGGATGCTTCACCAGCCACCAGAACGCACGCCCTGGTCGACAGCAACGACTTCAATACCGGCCTGTGCCGCTTCGTTTAGCACCAAAGACCAGCCGTTTTCCACCAAAGGCGAAAAAACAATCACGTCGACCTGATATACAATCAGCGCGCCCGAATCTACCGATCTGCGAAGCCTATGAGAGCGCAGCGAGTAAAGGCGCATTAAATCGTCATGCGCCGCATAAAAGACGGCCTCGGCGATTTGTCGTATTGCTCCATCTTCAAATCGTCTTCGGATGGGGTCACGACCAAACCAATCCGCCGTTTCTTTTCGAGCGTTAATCCGCCCTCTGAAACGGGTGTCAGGATGTTGTAGAGAAAGAGTATGGAAAAAAGCACAATCAAAGCACTGAGCGCCACGATGGCTACTCTAAAAAGGCTTTGTTTATTGCGCTTAGCCAAGCTTTTCAGCCTTTACTTGCATGTTTTGCTCACGGATGACGGCGTCGATGTCGGCTAAGCTGCCGCGGAACGGTCCGCGTTTGGCAATCTTCAGCGTAATTAAACCGGTTGAGAAAAGCAAGCTGTCGCTGATGTTTTCAGTCAAGCGTTTAGCAATATAAGCGGCAAAAACTGTGTCCCCGCGCCCTGTGCGTCCTTCGGTGGAAGCAGGTTTGTAGGGGCAGGTATAGAGCGTTTCACCATCAAATACGGTCATTTCTTCATGGTAGGAAATGAAGACTTCTTTGGCGCCCCAGGCATGAAGTTGACGGGCAGCTTTTTCGCGATCCGTGAAACCGGTCAGAATTTCGGCTTCTTTCGCGTCCACTTTGAAGAAATCGATGAGCGGCAAAAGCTCGTGTTTATCGGCCCAGTCTTCAAAATACATGGAACCTTTTTCAGGATCGGCATGGCGCAGCAGGCATTGGGCATCAACGGCCAGCAGGCCTTTCTCGGCCAGCGTACGGATGAAGCCGGCATCAAAATCGCCGTAAATGAGGCCGCCCAGGTGATAGAGCTTGGCGCTGATGTCATCCAAATCGGAAATCTTGAAAGCGCCGGTTTGCTTGATCATCGTGCTGGTGCGGGTTTCGTGCGTGACATCATGGTAGACGTTGCGGATGGAGGTGGTGTCTTTTGCAGGAATAATGACTAAATCCCCGCTGAAGTCATGAAAATGTGCTTTGACTTCTTCTTCTGACAGCCCGGACTTGACCAAGGCGACCGCGGAGACGCCGGTGATGGCTGCGGAATAAGGGGAATAGGTGATGGCTCCACCGATTTCATTGATGGATTCACCGTCCGGTTCCACGTTGATGTCCAGAGACAGGGGGCCTAAGAGTGCGATGTCGTATGATTTCATAGCTTTCCTTCTTTCTGTTTTGCCGTAAGCCGGCGTTTTATCCTTCTCTATGCGAGGTGTTTAGGCTAATTCGATTTCATGTACGAATGAAAAACGTTCCAATAAAACGTCGGGTCTTTCCTGGTCTTTGGGTTTGGCGGCGATCGAACGGATGACGATGCGGGCCGTAATGAGTTTTTCACCGCTTTCCGTGAGCTCTTTGTCGTAGAGGATTTCAGAGGAATTCATGCGATATTTATTGGATTCCAAAATACGTCCGATTTCCTTGAGGTTGGAGGAGGGGCCGGTGAAGCTGATGACCATATCAAAGGTGCGGCGGTTGACGATGAAGGCATTCTCCAAAACGGTGACAAGGCGCAAAACCATGATGACAGCCAGTGTACCTGCGATGCCTTCCACATAGAAACCGGCGCCAATGGCTATACCGATACAGGCCACGCTCCAGAGGGTGGCGGCGGTGGTCAGGCCGTGTACATTATCTTTGCCCTTGAGAATGGTACCCGCGCCAAGGAAACCGATGCCGCTGAGAATCTGGGCGGCCAAGCGTGCCGGGTCCACATTGGGGGACGTCGCCAGATAGTGGTCTTTCAGTTTGATACCAACGAACATAATGAGCGTCGAGGAAATACAGACAATGATGTGCGTGCGCAAACCAGCCGGGCGGTTCTTGCGTTCGCGGTCAAATCCGATGATGGCCGAGCAAGCCGTGGCAATCGCCAGTAAGCCGAGAAAACTTAATAAATCCCTGATCATTTCCTGCACGGATGGGTACCTCGTTCACGCGAATAGATGAAAATCTGACGTGGGTGTAAAAACGTTTACAAAATTAGTACCTTAAAAATTATCACGTGCTTTATAACAAGTCAAACACCCTGAGGGTGGATATTTTACGGTAACAATTTGCAGGCCTTTAAAGAGGCGGAGCGGCTGCCTCCGTGCCGGCTTTTGCCGAGAAATAGTTGCTTAGAATACTGGCAGTAACGATACATACGCCACCAATGACAATCCGCCAGGAAAACGCTTCATAGCCCAAGACAAGGGAAAAGAAACTGCCGAAAAAACCTTCCAGAGCCAGGATAATGGCGACCGTGGCCGGTTTCACCAAGGCCTGGGCCTTCGTCTGTAAGTAGTAACAGAGGCAGGTGCTGAGTAAGCCTAAAAAGAAGATGGGCAAAAGACCCGCCGTTAAGTCGAATCCGGCCGTGGCAGGTTCGGCAAAGAGCAGGACGATGAGCGAGCAGACTGCTGCTGTTGTGATTTGTACTAAATTGAGCCTGGAGGAATCGCAGTACGGTAACTGCTTGGATAAATAGACGATATGAATGGCAAAAAGCGCCGCACAAGCCAATATCGCAGGATCCCCCGGATTCAAAGCAAAGTCGCCGCCTTTATAGCTCAGACTGAGCATGCCCACAAAGGAGAGCAGCGCCAAGAGAATGGTATGCAACTGCAAACGCTCCCGCTGCAGGGCAAGGGCAAAAAAGGGCACCATCACGACATTGGTCGCTGTAAACAAGGCCACATTAGAGACATTGGTGTGGCGCTGCCCGAAGGTCTGTAAATAGAAAGAGGTGAAAATCAGCAGTCCCGCGATGATGCCGCTTTTAAGCTCGTGGGCGTTGATTTTGCCAAGATTTTTCAAGCTACTGATAAGCAAAGCCAAGGCACCGATACTGAAGCGGGCGGCCATAATCTGAGCGGTTGACCACTCTGCTGTGATGAGCAGTTCCGTCATGATAAAGCCAGAACCCCAAATCAAGGCAACAAGAAACAGAGCTGCACTGGCAGCTCTGTGACGTGGCTGTTTAAACCCTGCCGGGTGCTGATTTGGCGCTGTCATAATGCGCAGATTCTAGCATTGGGCAGCGGGTCGGGCAAGGCGTTTAAGGGCCAAATTACAGGTCGAATTCAGGCTTTTCATCCAGAGTTTCGGAGACGTATTTGCCATCCTTCTTGCGTTGCCGGACACACTCGCTTAAGAGGTACTCGATCTGTCCGTTGATGGAGCGGAAGTCGTCCTCTGCCCAAGCTGAAATCTGGTTATAGAGCTTGGCGGATACGCGTAATGGAATTTGTTTTTTTTCATTAGACATGGTTAGTACAAGCTGCCGCTATTGACTATGGGTTGGGCATCCCGATTGGCGCACAGCACGACCAGGAGGTTGGAGACCATCGCGGCCTTGCGCTCTTCGTCCAGGTCGACGATTTCCTGTTCGCTGAGTTTCTCCAAGGCCATTTGTACCATGCCTACCGCACCGTCGACAATCATTTTACGGGCGTCCACCACGGCGGAGGCTTGCTGGCGTTGCAGCATCACGGCGGCGATTTCGGGAGCGTAGGCTAAGTAGGTGATGCGGGCTTCGATGATTTCCAGGCCGGCGGCCTGTACTTTACTTTGAATTTCCGCTCTGATGCGCTCAGCCACGATGGCGCTGGAACCGCGCAGGCTGCCTTCGTCCGGTTCACCGTCACCGGTGGTATCGATGTTCGGTGCGACGTCGTAGGGATATATGCGCACGATGTTTCTGACCGCACTGTCGCACTGTAATGACAAGTATTCTTTGTAGTTGTCGACATTGAAGACGGCTGCCGCAGTATCCACGACCCGCCACATCACCGCGATGCCGATTTCAATGGGGTTACCGAGGCAGTCATTGATTTTTTGTTTGCTGTTATTAAGCGTCATGATTTTCAGGGAGATTTTTTTACTGCCCATTTCGGGTATTTCCACATTCTCTTCCCGTGAAGCTCCGGTAAACAGCGTGCTTTTGGTGCGCACGTCGCCGCTTTGACCCAGTTTGGTTTTGGCTGCGGGATTAATGGCCGAAGAGAAGGGGTTGACGTGGTAAAAACCGGCTTCCTTCAGCGAACCCAAATACTTACCGAAGAGTGTTAAGACCAGCGCTTCCTGTGGTTTGATGACTTTAAGACCGGCAAAACTAATGCTGGCGGCGACAATTAGAAGAATGGCCAGAAAAATGAAGATCAGACCCAGGTCATTTCCATCTTCCAGCATTTTACCGGCAAAAATAAAGGCGGCGATGGCAAGCAGATACATTAATAAGATGAGAAAGAGTGAGAGCATACCGTTTCTTGCTTTGAGAACTTTTTCTTGCATAAAGATTTCCTCCTCAGGTTCAGTGGTTTTACTATTCATAGATCTAATCTGATATCAAGATGATATCACCATGATAGCGTTAAGATTTTAGTTGCGCAAGGAGTAAAAAGGTAAAAATTGGATTAATTTTTTTTAACATAGCGCTGCTGCTTCGGAGTCGTCGTCAGAAGCTATTTGTGTCTGACGGCGCGCTTCTCCTTTTGCTAGACCTTGGTTTAGCTGTCAATATTTACAGGGATGTGGTTAACAGCGCTTATGGACAGCTGGCGGACAAGTCTAAAGGCTATTTTCAGCCCACTTTTTACGTGGATGTGGTGGCGACGACCACATCATCGTAAATATTGGCATAAAAACCCTTGTTTGACTTGCGTAAAGCCTTGAAAAGCACTGAAATTCCCACATCCCCGTCATTTCTCTCCTATTTGAGATCTAATTGGATGACACGTTTGTCGCAGTGCCTGGATGGCTGCGACTCCGCTCATCGAATAGGTTGCGCAGTGGTGATGTCGAGCGACACTCCAAAATAGCTGCAACAAATAAACACATCATTAAAAGGGATGCCTCAAACCTGAGACATCCCGCACATAGATATGGTCAGAGCAAAGCCTTATTCCGATAAGAGCTGCCAACGCGCCGCTTTACGGAAATCACTGAGGCTCGAATCTATTTCTTGTCTTTCTTCTTCGCTGCCTTTTTGCTTTCGCCACTTTTCGCTTCGTCCGTTTTTTTGGGTGTTGTAGCGGGTTTCTTTTTGCCACTTTCCTTCTTGGCTTTTTCTTCCTGCTGTACTTCCGCTTCGTGCTGCAACTCGTCAGCTTTGGCTTCCTGCAAAGTCTTTTGAACATTTTCCGCTTCGACGTCGCCCTGATATTTTTCAATCAACTCAGAGGCAAAATCCGGCACAAAAGTCTGCTCCTCCAAAGGTGGACGCACATAACCTTTCGACTCGGTTTTGGGAGGCAGCTCAATCAGCGGGCGCTCGATATGCTCATAATTAATCTTGGAAAGCAGGTGAGCGATGCAGTTGATGCGCGCTTCCTTCTTCTTGTCCGAATGGACGACGTACCAGGGGGACATCTTCGTGTCCGTGTAGGCGAACATGGTATCTTTCGCTTCCGAATACTCGACCCAGTGTTTGCGTGACTCCAGATCCATCGGACTAATCTTCCATCTGCGGGTCGGGTCGTTGATGCGGCTTTGGAAGCGACGTTCCTGTTCGGTATCACTGACCGAGAACCAATATTTAATCAAAATAATACCGGAGCGGATGAGGATGTTTTCGAAGGAGGGGCAGCTGCGCAGGAAGTCTTCATATTCTTCACTTGTGCAAAAGCCCATGACTTTTTCAACACCCGCACGGTTGTACCAACTGCGGTCGAAGAGCACCATTTCACCGGCAGCAGGTAGGTGAGCGACATAGCGCTGAAAATACCACTGCGTTTTCTCTTTTTCGGTCGGCACACTCAAGGCTACAACGCGGCAAATACGGGGATTGAGGCATTCCGTAATGCGCTTGATGGTTCCCCCTTTGCCGGCGGCGTCACGGCCTTCGAAGAGCACAACCACACGCAAGCCCTTGGCCTTGATCCACTCCTGCAAGTTGACCAGTTCAATCTGCAACTCTCTGAGCGTTTTTTCGTACTGTTTGTTGCTCATTTTCTTTTTGCCGTCTTTGGCATTTTTTATCACTTCAGACATAGCGAAACCTCACTTTCCTTGCTGAAAATTGGCGCTGTCATGCTTAGATGTTGAGACAAACGATTATCTAAGTAAATTACTCTTAGCTGTCAATTTAGCACGAAGCGCAAGCTTAAAACAATGTGCTGAAGCGTTTGCCAAGAGGCTTCTCCATTTCAACAAAAAAGAGGGAGGAAATTTGTGGAAATTAGCCTTAAAAATCCCTCAGTTACGGGGATTCTAAGCGATTCAATAGCATCTGAGCGGCAAAAGCGAGAAAAACTGAAATATTGCGAAAAAATAGTACTAACGGATTATAGTAAAACCCTGCGAATCATAATATACTTACCCCACGGTGCAAAAATAGCTAAGTGCTTTGATTAAATATATGCTGCATCAGGGGGACCCAGGGGTGTTCAAAAGGGGAAAACATCATAAAGTGATTATAGCGGCACTCGTTGCCTCATTGCTTTTATCAATTCTGCCATTTAAAGTTGCGGCGGAATCCAATGCGACCGTTCCCGCTGCCACCGCGACTGTCACTCAAAGCTCCGCAATAGCAACGAATACCACTGTCGCGGCGCCCGCGCAAACCGCTGCGGCAACCACACCAGCTGTTACTTCGCATATAACCATAAGCCCTCCCAGCGTCAACTCAGCGACAACGCTTGTGCCGAGTGTAAAACCAACCCCTATTTCTCCAACAACGATGCCGGTAAGCACGGCTAAAAGCAGTGTCAGTGAGAGCAGTCAAACGCAGACAACGGCAGGGTCAACGACTTCGTCCGCAACAGCTGCGACCGCTGCAAGCGAGACCAACGTTACTGAGCCAAGTGCAAGTGCCTCACCTACGCCCAGTGTTTCGCCCACCCCTAGTCCCACGCCCATTCCAGTCGATGATTCTTTGACGGGCTTGTCCTCCAGTGGCATCGCATCCAAGAAAGTGCGCTGGAGCGGATCGCGTCTTGAAGCCCCGCCCAAAACGGATGAAAAATTTTGGGCGGCCAATCCTTTTGCCAAAGCAGGCTTTCCTATGCCGAACTGCACCACCTATGTCTATGGCAGAATTTGGGAGTTGCTGGGTGAACGGCCGCTACTGTCAGGCAGGGATGCCAATACGTTCTGGGGTCACAATTACCGCCAAAAAACCTATGCTTTCGGACAGGAACCGAAGTTGGGCGCGATTGCCTGTTGGAATTCCGGAGAATTTGGCCATGTGGCAGTCGTAGAAGATGTGTCTGCCAACGCCATCCTCATTTCTGAATCGGTGTGGCAGGGCAGCTATTTCCAAACACGTTGGATTCCGAAAAAGAGCGCCGGTCTGCAGGGCTATATTTATCCGGCAGAATTTTACATCCCCGCTTTTAATGAGCTGGAGGAAAACAAAGAGTTTGTCGCACGACTGCTTTCCGCGGACGGCGAAAATGCCCTGGCAACAAATGGTAAAAACATCGTCTTGAGTTCAGCAAAGCTCAATATCCCGGAACAGTACTGGCACTTTAGTTTGGGAGCGGACGGCAGTTATACCATCATGAACGCCAACGGCTTTGTTTTGGATGTGGCCGGTGCCTTGGATAGGGATGGAGCTGCTGTACAGTTGGACCTACCCAGTGAAAGCAAGGGGCAGCGCTGGCTGATTCATGAGGATAAAAAAGACGAAAAGAAGCTTAACTTAAAGCCGCAATACACCGAACGCTTACTGAGCTTTTTACTTAGTAAACAGATCGAAATCAACGCAGCAGAGCGGGTCGCGGAATTGGGCGCGGACTTGGCTTTTGCCCTTGACAGAATTACCGTACCAACGCTGGATGTCAATGCCTCGCCGCGTTTGAATGTGGTACGTTTTAAGTTAAACGAAACGGCATCTTATCCCCAGGAAATCTATGTAAAGATTTATAAAGATGCCTACGGCAAGGGATCTGCTCTGATTGAGACGATTCGCCCGGGGCAGGAGCTGAGCATGACGCTTGATCCCGGTTATTATGAAGTGAGCCTGGAGAGCGGTGCGGGTTTGGCTCTGATTAGCTCTGAGGTTCAAAGTTTTAGTCTGAGCACGCTTACGACGAAACAAAGCTTTCTCAGCGAATAGGTTGACTTGTAGAGTATCTTTGAAATAATTCTGTTAATGATCCTCATCGTAATTTATTTTGCCATACACATTCAAAGAAATGGTTTTAGTCGTTTGCCATTTCTTAGTTCATGTTTTTTTGTTGAAGATCTTAAGTTATAGAGATGTTAACCTCCTTTTTCGACAACTATAATGAAGTCATCAGAATTACAGTTTTCCGGAGGTGCGTATGAATATCGTCATTAAAAATAACGAAAGCATGGCAAGCATTAACCCTCTAGGGGCCTATTTAGAAGAAGTAAAAGAAGGCCGCGAAAATATCCTCTTTCCCTTCACACTCATCCCCGATGCAGCAGGTGATGTGAAAAAACGTGGCGGCAGCCACGTCTGCCTGCCCAACTTCGGTGCACCGGGCGCCTTTACGGACTTGAGTCAACATGGCTACGGCAGAGTCAAAAGCTGGACTGTAAGTGAACAAGAGGAAGACCGCCTGCGTCTGGAACTGGACGGTGAGGGGCGCTATAAAGATTTACACTCCGTTTTGATTTATGAAATCGGCTCAAAGGAGCTGACTACTTCTTTGGAGTTAATCAATAATGGTAATGAAAATCTGGAGATTGCTCCGGGTTTCCATCCCTATTTTCCGACTCCGCCGGCTGCCGAAACGATTGTCGTTAATGATGAGGAACTGCGCCTGGATAGCTTATCCGGGACACTCTATCGTGACCATGTGAAACGCCTGACACTAGGAGAACGTGAGATTCGTTTTGAGACGGACTATTTGCATCGTTTTGCCATTTGGACAGACCAGCTGGGTGACTATGTGTGTGTCGAGCCGACCTACGCCATCAATTCTTTTGATAAGAAGCCCGAGGATAACTATCTGCTTGAGCCTAGCGAAAGCATGCGTTTCAGTTTTACGATCTATTGGGATTAGAGGTTTTATTTGGGTGGCTGCGGATCACGGTCGCGTTGCCTGGGCTGGCTGCGACTCCGCTTGGAACGGTCGCGTTGCCTGGGTCGGCGGCGACTCTGCTTGGTTCTGATGCTATTGTCAGATTGAGGTGGAGTTTTCAGCCCACTTTTTACGAGTATGTGGTTGAAAACGGCTATGGACAGTTACCGGACGAGTTAGAATGCTGATTTCAGCCCACTTTTTACAGGGATGTGGTGGCGGCGACCACACAGTCGCAATTATTGTCACAAAATCGTCTGATTGACCTGAGCGGAAGCCCTAAAACCACTGAAATGACCACATCCCCGAAAATTTTGTCCATTTTTCATTGCTCAGCCAAATTTAAATCGTCGCAAACAGCCCAATCCCAATCGTCGCAAGCAGCTACGGCAGCGACTCAGCTGAGGTGCTTGACGCTAACTCCGCTAATCACTAATATTGGGCTATTCCCGTTTGCAGCCCCGCGGTGTGGTGAGGGAAGTAGTACGGAAGGTTTTGGAGGTCATTTCAAATGATTATTGTATTAAATCCGCAAGCGACTCAGAAGGAAATCGATTCGCTTGTTTCGCAACTGGAAACGCACGGCTTACACGCCCATCTTTCAGTCGGTGCAGAGCGCACGATTGTCGGTATTGTCGGAGATAAGTCGAAACTGGATACCGAGCAGCTGAGGGTTTTGCCCTATATCGACAAGCTCGTCCCCATCGTCGAACCCTATAAACTGGCCAATCGCCAATTTCACCCCGAAGATACCACCTTCACCATCAAGGATGTCGTTTTCGGAGGCAACGAGCTGATTATGATGGCCGGCCCTTGTGCCGTTGAGAGCTATGAGCAAGTCTCCATCGCGGCAAAAGCAGTCAAGCAGGCAGGCGCCAAAGTCCTGCGCGGTGGTGCTTACAAGCCCCGCACCTCCCCTTACAGTTTTCAAGGCTTGGAAAATGAGGGCTTCAGGATTTTGCGCGAAGTCGCTGACGAGGAAGGCCTTTTGGTCATTTCCGAAGTCACTTCGGAACTCGATCTGGACGACGCCATCAAGTTCGTCGATATCGTCCAAGTGGGCGCGCGCAATTCCCAAAACTTTAGGCTTTTACGTGCCATCGGCCAGGCCGGTGTGCCGGTCATGCTGAAACGCGGTATCGCCGAATCCATCGAAGAATTGCTTTCCTCGACGGAATACATTCTGAGCGAAGGTAACCAGAAACTGATTCTGTGTGAGCGCGGTATCCGTACCTTTGAGACGGCCACCCGCAACACGCTGGATGTGGGTGCGGTTCCCGTCCTGCAGGAAAAAACACATCTGCCGATTTTTGTCGATCCCAGCCACGCCGCCGGCAAAGCAAGTCTGGTTGGTCCTTTGGCTCTGGCAGCCGTCGCTGCAGGTGCAGATGGCTTAATTATTGAGGTCCACCCTGATCCCTCCTGCGCCATGTCCGATGCAGCTCAACAGCTTAAACCGGAAAAGTTTGCCACACTGGCAGATCAGGTGGCCAAGCTGGCCCAGCTTCTGGGACGCAGCTACAACGTCTAAGGTCAGCGCGATGAGAGCTATAAAAGTCGGTATCTGGGGTCTGGGTTTGATCGGCGGTTCATTGGCAAAAGCCTTGCGCCGCCGCCCCGCAGGCCTCGCCGCAGAACAATTGGAACTCAAACACCTCAGCGTTTTTAATCGCTCTCCCGAAGGCGTACATCTGGCACTCGCAGAAGGTGTAGCCGATTCCGGCTACACAGTCAGCGATACCAGCCAAATGAGCGTTGAACTGGCGGCCGCTTTGAAAGAGCTGGATGTCATCTTCCTGGGTCTCCCCATTCCACTCTTGGGTGAGAGCGCTGCGGCTATTTCCCAAGTGACGGATGCCTTGTTGACAGATGTAGGCAGCGTGAAGTCGGTCGTGATGCAAGATACGGCAGGTCTGCGCTTTATCGGAGGACATCCCATGGCAGGCTCGGAGCGACAAGGCTATGCGGTGGGCAGTTCGCATCTTTTTGAGAATGCGCCCTGGGTTTTTTGCCTGCCTGATAATGCGGCGACAAAAACCACTGTGTGTGAAGATTTGGACTTGCTGCAACGCTTGGCCAGAGCCGTAGGCGCGGTACCCATTGAACTGACTGCCGCACAGCATGATCGTGCGGTCGCGGCGATTTCGCATCTGCCCCATGTGGTGGCGGCATCACTGGTACGGCAAATGGCGGCGGCGCAGGACCCAACGCTGAAACGGCTGGCAGCCGGTGGTTTTAAAGACATCACACGTATCGCTTCGGGTGACCCCGAATTATGGACGGGTATCACGACGTCCAACCGCGAGGCTTTGGCCGACTGTATCGACGGTCTGATTGCGGATTTACAAGGATTCAAGAATGACTTGCTGGCAACGAAAAACGAGAAGTTGGATGCGTATTTTGCCGTTGGAAAGAAGCACCGCGATGCGCTACCGGAAGTGGCGGGTGCCTTGTCGGCTCCGGCTTTGCTGATTGTCGACGTACTCGATCAACCCGGTGAGCTGGCCCATATTACGCGGATTCTGGGTGAGAAAAACATCAATATTAAAAACATCAGTCTGCAAGATGCCCGCCAGTATGAGGGTGGGGTTTTGCGTCTCTACCTTGCGGACGGACAGCAACGCGCCCGCGCCGCGCAGATTTTAGCCGCAGATGGCTACGCCACGGAGTGAACATGAAAGCAGACGAAAATACACAAACGGCCCATTTTGCCCTTGTCGGCCATCCGGTCAATCACAGCCTTTCGCCGCGCCTGCATCAACTTATTTCTGAGTTCAGTGGGCAGCCCTGTCGGTACAGCTTGGAAGACATCGCCCCCGATCGTTTGGCTACGGATTTCCCGCAAGATTACGACGGTCTCAACGTGACGGTCCCGCACAAGCAGGCGGTGATTCCGCTTTTGTCAGGGTTGACGGAGGAGGCGGCGCGTCTGGGCGCAGTCAACACGGTCCATCGTGGGCAAGGCTATAACACGGATATCATGGGTTTGCGCAGGGTTTTGCCAGAGCTCTTTGGTAAAACAGTCCTACTCATCGGCTACGGTGGCGTCGCTGAAGCCCTAGCTGCTGTGGCCTTGGAAGCCGCTTGCGCCGAGCTCATCATCACGGGCCGAAGCAGGGACAAGGCTGTCACTTTTTCCGCAAAATTGGCTGAAAAGGGCTGGAATAAAGGGAAAACAACTGAAATTATCCCCCTTTCCTACGATGAACTGGATGCCGCTCTGGAGGCGAATGAGTTTGGCATTGACTTGGTTCTACAAGCGACTGCGGCCGGTATGTGGCCGCACTGTGGCGACTTGCCCATGCCTCAAACACTACTCAGGAAAATTTTTACTTACAGCAAACCTTACGTTTTTGACAGCATCTACAACCCTGCTGCGACACGGTTTTTACTACACGCTAAGGCCGCCGGTTTGGAAACAAATAACGGTCTGACAATGCTCTTTTGGCAGGGTTTGGAAGCCAGAAAAATCTGGCAGCCGGACCTGGATTTCACTGCCGCGCAACTCGCCATGTCACCGATTTGTATGCGTTTGGCCGCGGATTTGCGCCGCAACTACCCGCTCAAGCTTGTCTTAGGCGGTTTTATGGGTTCGGGCAAAACCCGCCTCGCCAAAGCTTTGGCCGAGGATTTTGCCGATTTACTGCATGTCGTCGATCTCGACGAGCGCATCGTGCAGGCTGCCGGGATGCCCATCCCGCAAATTTTCGCTGAACAAGGCGAAGCAGGATTCAGAGCGTTGGAAGCGCGCCTGCTTGATGAGATTTTAGCTGAGGATCAGCAGGAAAAAACCCTCCTCCTCGCTGCCGGTGGCGGCACAGTGGTGCAAGAAGGCGCTGCCGACCGCATTCACGAGGCCGGTGCGCAAGTGCTTTTCCTGGATGTGAGTCTAGAAACGGTTTTTGAAAGGGTCGGACAGGGCGCAAAAGGCCGCCCCATGCTGGCTGACGAGGACGGCGAGGCTTTTGCCCGTAAGACGGTGGACCTGTATAATCAGAGAAAACCGCTCTACGAAGCGGCCGCTGATTTTACCCTCAATGCAGACTTGCCTTTGGACCAAAAAAAGCGTGACTTTGCTGCGGCTTTAGGCTGGCAATAAGGTCGGGGAAGGATATTTTATGATTATCGTTTTAAAAGCGGGTACTTCGCCCGAACAGATTCAGGAGATGGAGCACTGGCTGAAGACTTTTGGCGTGCAAACCAGCCCCATCGTGGGTACGGCGGTGTCCGTTATCGGCCTAGTGGGCGATACTTCCGCGATTGATATCGACGCAGTCGCCCAGCGCGAAATTGTCGAAAAGGTTATGAAGGTGCAAGAGCCTTACAAAAAGGCCAACCGCAAGTTTCATCCCGACAATTCGGTTTTCGAGGTCAGCGGTCAGCTGATCGGCGGAAAGCAGATTCAGGTCATTGCCGGCCCCTGTTCCGTTGAAACGGAAGAGCAAATCGGGTTAGTGGCGGATTCTGTTAAAGAAGCCGGAGCGCATTTCCTGCGTGGCGGTGCTTTCAAACCCAGAACTTCCCCTTACGCATTCCAGGGTCTCAAAGCGGAGGGCCTGATTTATATGTCGAAAACACGCGACACCACGCAATTGCCGATTGTTTCCGAGATTACCAATGCCTCTCAGATTGAGATGTTTGAGCAATTTGTCGACATTATCCAGGTGGGCACGCGCAATATGCAGAACTTCGAGCTCTTGAAACAGCTGGGCCACATCCGCAAGCCGATTTTGTTGAAGCGCGGTTTTGCCAATTCAATCGAGGAGCTCTTGATGTCAGCGGAATACATCATGGCGGGCGGCAACGAGCAGGTGATTCTCTGCGAACGCGGCATCCGCACCTTTGAAACGGCGACGCGCAATACGCTGGATGTCAGTGCGGTGCCGGTTTTGAAGCGCATGACGCATTTACCGGTCTTTGTCGACCCCTCCCATGCGGGCGGCAAAGCCTGGCTGGTTGAGTCTCTGGCCAAGGCGGCGATCGCCGCGGGTTGTGACGGTCTCATCATTGAGGTGCACAACGACCCTGCAAATGCGCTGTCTGACGGCCCGCAATCACTGACGCCGGCGGCTTTCAGCGAGCTGATGCCGAAGCTGCGCCGGGTGGCGGAGGCGGTGGATCGCAGCCTCTGAGGCGCGCGGGGGTGCGGCTGGCTGGCGTTAGGCTGACGATTCTGCGGACGGTGGCTCAAAAAAGTGGCGTTTGGCAGTTCCAGGAAAAAGTGGTGGTTGGGCAGTTCCAGGAAAAAGTGGTGGTTTGGCAGTTCTAGGAAAAAGTGGTGGTTTGGCAGTTCTAGGAAAAAGTGGCAAAAATTGCGTTAATCCAAGCCACACCGCTGGAAAATGCGGAATTTGGCCGAAAAAGCGACAAAATTTCCGTTAATCCAAGCCCTATCACCAGAAATCTTGGATTAACGAAAAAACTGACGCTAAAACTGACGATTGACTAAACGAAAAGGCGAAAATTTTGGAAAATCTTGGATTAACGAAAATTTTGCCAAAAACCCGTAAAATCGACAAAAAACCCGAGGAACGGCAACGGTTCGAGAAGCAAACCAAAACCCGAGGAACCAACAAAAAACCAAAACCAGTAACCAAAAAAACCAAAAAACGAAAACAAAGAAAAGAGGCTATTGTGGCGGAAATTATTGCAAGAACAAGCTCAAAGGACTATCCGATCAGCATACGTAGCGGACTGTTGGACCAGGTCGGTGAGAAAGTCGCCGCCATCGGTGGCGTGAAAAAAGCGATGGTGATTACGGATACCAACGTCGCCCCGCTCTATCTAAGCCGTGTTCTGAAAAGCCTATATGCGGCGGGTGTGAAGACGGCTTCTTGCGAACTGGAAGCGGGCGAAGAGCACAAAAACATGCACAGCCTGAACAAGATTTATTCCGCCCTTTTTATGGCCGATATTACCCGCAGTGATGTGGTGCTGGCTCTGGGCGGCGGCGTGGTGGGGGATATCGTGGGTTTTGCCGCTGCGACCTATCTGCGTGGCATTCGCCTGATTCAGGTCCCGACGACGCTGATGTCCCAAGTCGATTCGGCGATTGGCGGGAAGACTGCGATTGATATGCCTTTTGGCAAAAACATGGTCGGCGCTTTCTACCAACCGCACGCTGTTTTTATCGACCCTAAAGCCCTGCAGACATTGCCCCGCGCGGAGCTGAATAACGGTATTTCCGAAATCATCAAATACGGCTGTATCCGTGACTTAGCCCTCTTCGAGCGCCTGGAAAGCAAGGCGCTTGATTTGGAATGGGCGGTCAACCGCTGTGTGGACATCAAGGTCAAAGTCGTGAAAAACGACGAGCGCGATACGGGTGAGCGCATGCACCTCAACTTTGGGCATTCCGTGGGACATGCTTTGGAAAAAATCACCCATTATCAGCTGCTGAGGCATGGTGAAGCGGTGGCCATCGGGCAGGTGATTGCCGCAAAAATCGGCGAACGCTTTGGGGTGACACCGGCGGGTACGGCGGAACGCGTGCGCAAGCTGCTGGAAGCCTATCAGTTGCCGACCTCTTTTGACGGCTGCACTTCGGAGGAAGTGCTCCATGCGATGAAGGCTGACAAGAAGCGGATCGGCGACAAATTGCACTTGATTTTGCTGAAAGAGATTGGTGAAGCGGTGACTTATCCGCTCAGCCTGGAGGCCCTTCAGGAGATTTTTGAGGAGATTTGGGATTAGCATGCACAAACATCGCCAAGCTTATGTTCGACCCGCCAGCCTGGAAGGTAAGGTGAAACCGCCTGCATCGAAGAGTTTGCAGCATCGGCGCTTGTTTTGCCATTATTTGGCTTGTCTGGATGGGGATGAGAAGGCGCAGACCGCTTTTTACAAGCTGGTTGAGGACCTGCGTGAGCATAAGGAGCTGGCTTCCGAAGATATTTTGGCGACTTGTGATGTGCTGACGGCCTTGCTGGAGGGGAAGAATAAGCTGGAATGCCGTGAGTCGGGTTCGACGCTGCGTTTTGCCATTCCTGTGGCGGCACTGAGCGGCAGTAAGAAGACTTTTAGCGGCAAAGGTCGCTTGCCGGAGCGCCCCTTGGCGGAGTACAAAACGATTTTACAGGACCATGGCGTAAAGCTGGGTTTTGCCGATGAGGAGGGGGAGACCTATCTGCCCCTGAGCCTGCGCGGTAAGTTGCAGGGGGGAAGTTTTTCGCTGGCGGGAAACATCAGCTCCCAGTACCTGACCGGGCTTTTGCTGGCTTTGCCCTGTGTGGCGGAGGACAGCTTGATTACGCTGGAAACGCCTCTGGAATCGGCCTCGTACGTGGAACTCACCCTGGCGGAGCAGAAGCTTTTCGGGGTGCACTGCACGTTTGAGCCTGAGCTGGGTCCCTATGGTTCCTATGTGATAAAAGGCGGGCAAAAGTATCGCCTTCCTTCTCGCCTCACTGCCGTTGAAGCGGATGCGAGTCAGGCGGCCTTCTTTCATCTCGCCAATTTTCTGGGCGCGGATATCGACGTGCGCGGGCTGCGCACGACCACCAGTCAGGGTGACGCGGTTTTCCGCCACCTCCTGGGTGACCTCTGTGCCATGCAAAACAAACCCAACGCCCATTACATGGTGCAGGAGTGCGATGTCTCGCAATTTCCGGACATCGTGCCGGCTTTTGCCCTTGCTTGTGCGATTATGCCCGGCACCCATATCCTGCGCAATGCCGAACGCCTGCGCATGAAGGAGTGCGATCGCCTGCAAGCGACGGTGGAAATGCTCGACGCGCTGGGTGTGGATGCGGAAGAAGGACTGGATTTTCTTCTGGTCCGCGGCCTCAAAGCGCCGCTGGGCGGCTGCCGCCTCTTGGAAAATGGGGAGCGTCAGGCTATCTGGTTTAAGTCGGGCGAAGTCAAAACCTATAATGATCACCGTATGATGATGTGCCTGTGCATCGCGGCCTGTTTTTCCGAAGCGGGCCTGCTGATTGACGACATCGACTGTGTGAAGAAGTCTTATCCGGGCTTTCTGGACGATTTCGTGCGTCTGGGTGGCGTTGTCGAAGAAGTCGTTGAGTCGGTTTAGTGCTCTATCTGTCGCGCGGCTTGGGCGGCTGCGAGTTCTCTAATTGATCCGGCAAAATTTGCGGCTGTGCGGCATTTCATTCTGTTTTTATTTGAGCACTCAGCCAAAGTGACCTTTTTTCGACAAAAATGACGGTTGTGCGAGGAAGCATTAGAAAATTCTAATGCACAGCTGGAATTTTTGTCGAAAAAACGGCTGCTTGAGATGGAAAAGTATAGCTATATTATGAAGTTCTAATGCACGCCCGCAATTATTGCCGAATTTTGATTATGTTTGTACCATCGACCAAATCCTCGGAAATTTTACCCAGATTATTTGTCAGCTGCTCACACACTCGCGGCTACATCACTCATTCATTAGCTCAAAAGCCGGCTTTCTCCTTTATAATGGATTCTATAGCATGTAGTGATGCACAAGGCAGGCCATAATAATGGCAAAAGCCAAGAACTACACCCGCTAGAAACCCTGAGACCAGGCATTTCAGAAAACAAACGGAGACAGAAGATGAGCAAACTAACTAGAGACGAGGCATTGGCCTTACTTAAGGAATATAACAAAGAAGATTTTCACCTGCAGCATGCTTATACGGTTGAAGCGACACTGCGCTATTTTGCCAATAAACTGGGCTATGCGGATGAAGCCGATTATTGGGCGATGGTGGGACTTTTGCATGACATCGATTTTGAGCGGTATCCGGAGGAACATTGCGTCAAAGCGCCGGAGATTCTGGCAGAGCACGGTGTGGGTGAAGACATGATTCGTTCGATTGTTTCACACGCCTATGGCATCTGCAGTGATGTAAAACCTGAACATGAGATGGAGAAGGTTCTTTTTGCTACGGATGAGCTGACCGGTTTAATCGGGGCAGCAGCCTTGATGCGCCCTTCGCGTTCGGTGCAGGATATGGAACTGAAATCCCTGAAAAAGAAATTTAAAGACAAGAGCTTTGCGGCAGGTTGTTCGCGCGATGTCATCAGACAGGGTGCGGAAATGCTGGGCTGGGAGTTGGATCAGCTGCTCGACGAAACACTGCAGGCCGTAAAGAGCTTTGCCGACTGATGTAGACAGAAGAGCAAAGCAGATAAAAGGAGAGTGCGATTTTGCAAAACATAAAAGAACAAGTGCGGCAGGCGGTGACTGAACTATGCGAGACAGCGCGCTTGCGCGAGGGCCAGCTGCTGGTCGTGGGTTGCTCCTCCAGCGAGGTCTTGGGCGAAAAAATCGGCACACATTCAAGTCTTGAAACCGGCACAGCGATTGTAGAGGCCTTGATGGAGGTTTTAAAACCGCGGGGTGTATTTCTGGCTGCGCAGTGTTGTGAGCATCTGAATCGTGCTCTGGTGATTGAGCGCGCGGCTTTACAGGGACAAGAGGTCTTGAGTGTGCTACCACAGCCGAAGGCGGGCGGGTCATTTGCCACGGCTGCTTATGAGCATTTTGAAGATCCGGTGCTGGTAGAGCATGTCAGGGCGGACGCCGGCTTGGACATCGGCGGGACGCTAATCGGCATGCATCTCAAAGAGGTGGCTGTGCCAGTACGCTTGGGTCTGAGCCACATCGGTGAGACAATTCTTTTAGCTGCCAGAACCAGGCCGAAACTGATCGGCGGGGTACGCGCAATTTATGACGAGCGTTTGTCCTGAGCATGGATAGGAAAGCCTATCTGGCCTGGTGTGCCGACTTGGAAGAAGTGCTAATCGACCAACCCTTCGGTCCGCAGGATCAGACGACGATTGTGCGCCATCGGCGCAGTAAAAAGTGGTTTGCTGCGGTGATGGAAAGGGGCGGTAAGGCTTTCGTCAACCTGAAGTGTGAGCCTTATGAAGCGGCCTTCCTGCGCGAGCGTTTTAGTGGTGTGACGCCGGGCTATTACATGAATAAGGAACATTGGATTTCGGTTTATTTCGACTCCGATGTGCCGGACGAAGCCATCAGGGCGATGACAGAGGAAAGTTACCGTTTGACGCAGCAGCGTCTACCCCGAGCGCCTCGCAGCGAGACGGCGGAGGATGCAGACAATCGAAAGGATAATAATCAGCAGCACTGCAAAAGCCAAGCAGACGGAGTCTAAGCAAGATGGAAGAACAAAAGAGCCGTATCAAAAGAATCCATTTTTTCTTTACCGGGCGTGTCCAGGGCGTCGGTTTTCGCTACACCGCCATCGTCTATGCGCAGCGGCTCGGTTTAAGTGGCTGGGTGAAAAATACGCCGGACGGTCGTGTGGAAATGGAAGTCCAAGGCAGTCGCGAACGCATTGATTTACTGACAGACCAACTGGCACATAGCGTGCCGATTCGCATCGATCATGTGCAGGAGTGGCCTTTGCCCCTCGTGGAAGGTGAGAAGGGTTTTCGCGAATATTGGTAAATCGTTAGTGAGCTAATAAAAACCGCTGCACTTGGCAATTGGGCAAGATTTGATAGAATGTGCTGGTTTGACGCAAACCGCGCGAGTCCCACTCGCATCACAATAGAAGGAATGAATATGAAAAAGGAAAAGAAAGTCGTAGCCTCTTTGGATGAGCTACGCGCAGAGATCGCTGAACTGGATAAGCGCATTTTGGATGAGGTCGTGCGCCGCCAGGAACTGACGCAGGCGATTTATCAGAAAAAACACGAAGCAGGCTTGGAAGTATTGGATCCCAAACAGGAAATTGCCAAGCTGATGAAGCTACGTGATGAATACTCGGAGGACAATCTGGCAGCGACCCGGGCCGTACTGGAGACCCTGATGCGCATGTCGCGCGAAGAACAGTACCGCCTGACCCTGAACGAAGCCAAGATTTGGGAGCCGGGTGAAACCATCGCCCTGGCCGCCGCACAAATGCCCGCTTATAAAGTTGTCGCTGTACAGGGCAATGCCGCCTCCTATGCCGGTGAAGCGGCGGAAGCGCTCTTCCCGCAAGCCAGTTTGATGCCGACACGCACCTTTGAAGCGGCTTGCCGCGCGGTGGTTGAGGAGATGGTGGACGTTTGTGTTCTGCCCTTGGAAAACTCTACTGCAGGTACTGTCGATGACGTCTATGCCCTCTTGGACAAACATAATCTCTACATCATTGCCACGAAATCGGTGGAAATTCAGCATTGCTTAGCCGGTTTACCCGGTACGCGCCTGGGTGATGTCCGCACCGTGCTCTCGCACCCGCAGGCTTTGGCTCAGTGCTCGACGGTCATCAAGGGCATGGGCTGGAAGAGCGAAGAGCTTTTGAACACGGCTTTTGCCGCAGAGCGAGTGGCACATCTCCAAGACCGCCAAGTGGCCGCGATTGCTTCGGAAGCCGCTGCCTTGAATAACGGTTTGGAAGTGATTTCGCGTGACATCAATAACGCCGCCAAGAATCAAACCCGTTTTATCGCGGTGGCACGCAAGCCGGTGATCTTGGACACGGCCAACAAGCTCAGCCTGATTGTGCGGCTCAGTCACCAGGCCGGTAGCCTCGCGAAAATGCTGGCCATGTTTTCCGATTTGGAGCTGAATCTGAGCAAGATTCAGTCCCTGCCTGTGCCCGAAGCCCCTGGCAGTACTCCTTTTATATCGATGTGGAGACTCCGAAAACGGCCAAAGCCCTGCAAGCCTGTACCAGCTGGCTCACGAGCAGTCCGTGTTGAAGTTTCTGGGCTGGTACGTCTCGGATATTTAGGGAAAAAGCCACAAGCCCCAATCTTGAACAGAGGTGTGCCTAAGCAGCGCGCCTCTTTTGCCGTTTGCTCAACTGTTTGTGTAACTGTTAAAAATGCATTAATTATTCGGCTTTTCAGCCTAAAACAGTTTGACTGGCAAAACATCGGTGGTAGAATGACAAACTGATTGGTATCGCTCAGAAAAGAGCGGACCTGAGGCTTTTGCCAATCTGCTGGGTAAAAGCCTGCCGGGAAGCCCCACGCTTCCGAATTAGAAAGAAGGATGTTCAATGATTACAATCACAGACGTCAGCAAATCCTATAATCAAGAAACCCTGGCGGTCGACCACATCAACCTCGAAGTGCGCGACGGCGAGATCTTCGGTTTTCTGGGCCCTAACGGCGCCGGTAAAACCACGACGCTCAAAATGCTCACCGGTATTTTGGAACCGACGAGCGGTAGCATCAACATCAACGGTTTCGACATCATCAAGAATCCCCTGGAAGCGAAGTTCCAGTTCGGCTTCGTCTCCGATGACCCCAACGTTTTTCTGCGCCTGAAGGGGACGGAATATCTCAAGTTCATGGCCGATATCTATTTGGTCCCGAGCGAACAGCGCCAGGAACGCATACTCGCCCTGGCCAAAGAGTTTGAAATGGAAAAAGCCCTGGGTGACAAGATTCAGAGCTACTCTCACGGTATGCGCCAGAAGATCGTGCTGATGGGTGCCCTGCTGCACAATCCCCCGGTTTGGATTCTTGATGAGCCGATGACCGGTTTGGATCCCCAAGCCTCCTTTATCCTGAAAAACATGATGCGCCACCACGCCGATGCAGGAAAGACGGTGATTTTTTCCACCCACGTACTCGAAGTGGCCGAGAAGGTCTGTGACCGTGTCGCGATTATTGATAACGGCAAAATCCTCTTCTGCGGCAGCATCGCCGAACTGAAAAACCAACAGGGCGACAGTTCCCTCGAAACCATCTTCCTCAAGCTGGTCGGCGCGGAGAGCGAGATCCAAAATGCGGCGGAATACAGCTTAGAAGGGAAGTGAGCCCATGCTGCAACGCATCTTTTTACTGACTAAGCTGCTGATCAAAGGCGGCGACTTTTCCTTTGGCTCGGGCGGCATCCTGGGCAAAAGAAAGAAAAAACAGGCTAGCCTCGGGAGCAGCGTCGCCAAAAAAGTCGGCATGCTCCTGCTTTACCTGCTCCTAGCCGTTTATGTCGGCGGCATCAGCTTCTACATCGGCGCCTCCATGACCAAAGCCGCGATTGCTTCGGGTTCGGCGTCCTCGATCCCGCAGTTTGTGGTGCCCTCCATCTGTCTGACAGCCGTCATTTTTGGTTTTGTCTATGTGGTGACCGCCTTTTACCACACTAACAACACGGAGACCCTGCTCAGCATGCCCTTCCGACCGGCGGAAATCATCGCGGCACGTTATTTGCAGGTGATGTCCTACGAATACATGACCTTGGGGGCTTTCTTTTTGCCCTTCATGATTGCTTTCGGCATCTACTCCGGTCAAACTGTGCTTTTCTACCTAGCCTTGATCGTTGTCATTCTGCTCCTGCCTTTCCTTGCTTTAGCTCTGGTGACGATTGTGATTATGCTGCTGATGCGTTTTACCCGCTTCTTTAAAAACAAGGATCGCTTCACGGTCGTGTCCACGATTATTATCATGTTGGCCGCCTTCGGGATTTCTTTTGCCCTGAATATGTCGGTCAATCCCGGCATGAACGCAGGTGGCGGGCTTCCCACCATCAGTCAATCCACCGCGGAAAATGTCGCAAAAATCAACTGGCTGTTCTTGGGCTCGGATTTTGCCACACAATGGCTGAGCAATAGCGCGAGTCTGCAGGGCTGGCTCTACGGTCTGGCCTTTATCGCCGCTACTCTGGTCTGGGGCGCCTTACTGCTTTTCGTGGCTCAAAAGGTTTACTTCAAAGGCGTCATGTCCGTCGGTGCCTCCACCTCGCGCAACCGTGTGCTCGACAGCCGCGAGACCGCCGCGCTTTCGGGCAGCTCCGGCCGCTTCAGTAACTTTGTCAAAAAAGAAGTGCGTGTGCTGATGCGCACCCCGGCCTTTTTCTCCAATAACATTCTGATGTGCTTCCTCATGCCCGTGCTCTTCCTGGTCCCGACCTACATCGGTTTCAGCTCTTCCGGCATGAACCTGGCCGACATGCGTGCTGCTACTGCAGCCCTCTTCCAAAACGAGCAGGCCTTTACCGCCGCCGGCGTCTTAATCATGATGATCACCGTCGGTATGATGCTCTTCCTCTCGGGGACTAACGGCATCGCCGCAGGGGCTATTTCCCGCGAAGGCACAGGCGCTTATCTGATGAAGCTCTACCCTTATTCTTTTAGTAAGCAGATATTGGCAAAATACTTGGTCGCTGTCCTTTTCTCACTCGTCTCACCCGTCATCCTGATGGCCGCCATCCAAATTGCCCTCAACCTGCAACTGCGCCTGCTCATCCCACTGTTGGTGCTGATTTTCCTGGCTGTCCTCATGGTCAACCTACTGGGTTTAGTCGCCGACATGGCCATGCCCAAACTAAACTGGGCCAACGAACAACAAGCCGCTAAGCAAAACTACAACATGCTCATCGAAATGTTCGGCAGTCTGGTGCTGGCCGGCCTCACCATCGGCGCCATGCTCCTGGCCGAAAGCTTCAGCGATGGCAACTTTTACGTGGTCTTCATCACCGGCGTCCTTGCCATGCTGCTGCAAATCGCCATCATGAGCTTCCTCGTCGTCAAAATCACGCCGCGCACCCTGCGTCGTATCAGCGAATAAGCCGTCAGCGGATTTGTGTTCATCTTGCTGACAAGTTTTATGGCAAAATTAGTGGCAAAAGGAGATCCCCATGGAAAAGCTCAATCAAAACCCGTCAAATCAGGACGCTGCGTCTGAAGTCGCGGCTTATACCGAAGCTGACGCAAGTCAGGCCGCCGGGACGTTTACTGCCTCTCCTGCTTCCACCTACGCTGTTGCAGAAGATTTCACCGAACTGCAGTTTCCGGCTGACTGGACCGAGCCTTACTACGAGTACAAGCTGCCCAGACCCGGCACAGCCCTGCTCATGATTGACGTCCAGGAGCGCCTTTTGCCCGCAATGACGGGCGGGTCTGAAGTGGCACAGCAATGTGAGATTCTGCTCCAGGCCGCTGCTATCTTGGATCTACCGGTTTTTGTGACCGAGCAGTACCCCAAGGGTTTGGGCCCCACCATCGCCCCGCTGGAGTCACCCTTAGCTGAAACCACTTATGAGAAGTTTGAAAAAATCACCTATACCGCGCTGACCCCGGAAGTTCAGGCCGCATTAGAGGCAAAAGCCATTACCCACGTCCTGGTATGCGGTATGGAAACACACGTCTGTGTGTGGCAGACCGTGCGTGACCTCTGCGCCGCTGGTTACGCCGTCCAGCTCTTGGCCGATGCAGTCTGCTCGCGTAAAACCTTTGCCCGCGACACCGCCATCGAAGCGATGCGCGCCATGGGCGCCGTCGTCAGCGTCAGCGAAACCGCTTTGTTCGACCTGCTCGGACAGGCGGGCACGCCGGAATTCAAGGCGATTTCCAAGCTAATCAAGTAGGGGTTAGCGGGGATTCGGGCGTCGGGATTCGGGTAGTCGGGAGTCGGGCGTCGGCTTGGGTTAGCGGGATTCTGATGTAGGTTTCGGTTGCAGGGATTTCGCTTGTCGGGATTAGGGCACCGGGCATTGGCGAGCGTGATTCCACTTGCCGGAATTAAGGCCCCGGGCTTTGGCGAGCGTGATTCTACTTGCCGGAATTAAGGCCCGGGCTTTTTATTGGGTTTTGTATTTCTGTTTTAATCGGTCACTGCTGATTTGCGCCGTTCCTAACGATTTTCTATTTCATCATCAAGTAGCTCATCTCCTGTATCGGGGGGTGAGCTGTTTTTTCCACGCAGAGCAGACATTTTTCTAGAAAAAAGCAGCGCGTATTCGATTACTGCACCTATAAGAAAACCGCCACCTTGACTGGCTGTGGTTAAGACATTAGCCATGAGACTGGGGAAGGACGCACCTTCGAGCAAGGTGAAATGTAGGCCGGAAATGCGCGAGAGCATTAGACCAATGAGCGTAAAAACGGCAAAATACGGGAACCCCAGCCAAAACGCCAAACCCAGCAAAACCGCCGCAAGGCTGCCGATGTAGAAGTTGCTGATGGACGTTGTGCTGTGTGCGGTTGTCGTTGTAGCTAATGTGTTCGCGGCTGTGGATGCTGCGGCGGCTGACGCGTCGACCGCTTCCGGGAAAAGCGCCGGTAGTAGCAGGAGGTTAAAAGCGTGGCGTACAGCAACAAATAGCAGACAAATAAGCACGCCTTCAAGGATGCTACGGATTGGGCCTTTGCGGGCGATTTTCCGGTTGAACTTCTCAAACATGGCTCACATTTTAGCAGTTTTGCGCCCGGCGGGCGACGGTGTTTCAATCGCGCAATGACGGGGCTGCGCTCCACTTTGCTCCGCTACGCGTATATGGGCTTGTGTAGGTTGGAGTGGCGGCGAGATGGGATGGTGAGGTGGCAAGTCGAAGTGGCATCTACGTCAGGCTTTGTGGTAAGTCGAAGTGGTGTGGCAAAAATTGCGCTAATCCAATTTGAGTAGCAATTTTTGAGCTATAAACCCGTCACTTTTGGGATTTCGCGACACTTTTTACGCAAATCCAAATATATCTTTTCGGCTGTTTGGATTAGCGAAAAAAGTTACGGTAATTTTGGCTTCTGACTTCACTTTCTGCCATTTAGAGAGAGTCTAGGATTAAGTCCATATAGTGGTGTAAAAAGAAAAGGAGCCATGAGCTCCTCCATTCGGTACACTTGAATTAACGAGATTCAGTGGTACAGACGAAGGGAGAAAGATCATGACTCAATTACATTTTACGTTAGGTATGGACGAATTTACAGAGTTGTTCAAAATGGGGCGCGAAGAAGCGTTTGGGAAGTTAATGGAAAACCTCCTAAATCAATTTCTATTAACGGAATCCACAGAGAAATTAGGAGCACAACCCTATGAGCGGCAAGAAGAGCGAAGCGATTACCGAAATGGTCTGAGGCATCGACAGGTTAATACCCGCATCGGAAAACTCACTTTGGCCGTACCTAGGCATCGTAACGAAGCCTTCCATACGACCTTGCTTGAAAACTATCAAAGGAATGAACAAGCACTCATTGAGGTCTTTATGGAAATGGTGGTCAATGGCGTGGCCACCCGAAATGTTGAGAGGATTACAAAAGAACTCTGTGGTGTGGAGTTCTCCAAGTCCAATGTGTCCGAACTGTGCAAGGCATTAGACCCTTACGTTGAAAGCTTTAAGAACCGCCCTCTAGAAGGAGACTATCCCTTTGTTATGGCGGATGCGATGTATGTAAAGGTCCGAGAGGACCACCGGATACGCTCAAAAGGCTTGCTCATGGCCATCGGCATGAATAACGATGGTCGTAAAGAGGTCTTGGGATTTGAGGTATGTGAAAATGAAACAGCGTATCACTGGGAGCGCTTCTTTACGGGATTAAAGCAAAGAGGCTTAAAGCAGGTTGACCTGGTGACATCGGATAGCCATAAAGGTTTGGTAAGCGCCATAAAGAAAGTGTTTCAAAACGCCAGTTGGCAGCGCTGTCAGTTCCACTTCAGCAGAAACATCGTCAACCATGTTCCCAAACGCTACCAAGCGGGCCTAGCCAGTGAACTTAGTGAGATGTTTAACGAATTAACATTAAGCGCAGCACGAGACAAGAAGAATCAGATTGTCGAGGAATACAAAGACATCTCTGCGAGAGCCATGCAGACGCTGGAAGAGGGTTTTGACGAGGCCATGAATGTCATGTGCTTACCTGAAAAGTATCGCAAGAGTCTTAGGACCACCAACATTATTGAGCGAGAAAACCAGGAGTTACGCAGAAGAGAAAAAGTGATTCGCATATTCCCCAATGTCGCTTCAGTAGAGCGTTTACTTGGAGCGATTCTTTTAGATCACCATGAAAGTTGGTCCATGCTAAACCGTGTGTTCGATATGACAGAATATTTAAATAACCGACAAACGTACAAAAATCAGATGATTGAAACGAAGTAAAAGCGGAGGTGTTACTGAATGGATCAATTTACACCACTTTATGGACTTGACTGAGTCTAGCTTGGATTGCCGAAAATTTTGCCGAAATTATAAGTGATTCAACTAGCTAACTGAATATCAATAGTGGAGTCGCAGCCAACCACTGCGACAACCAAATTTCATGAGTGGAGTCGCCGCCAGCCAGGCAACGCGACGACCATATCCCAGTGGAAGTCGTAGCAGACCCAAGCAACTCCATAAGCAACAGCAAAAAAATGGGTTGTAATTTAGGTGAACAGCAGGTGCTTGTCTATTCTGTTCGAGGATTCTTCTGCTGAGATGGAATTGTTCAAATTGATTCAAGAGGGTGGGTAACTGTTTCTAAAGTTTCACTTTTTACGGGTTTGTTATCTTGAGATGGAAGTAACTCACGAATTCTATGTAAATACAGTTCTCTGCGTTTCGTACGCGTTCTTTTTTCAACATTATGAAGTTGAATAGAATGAAAAAGAAGTTGTGATAGTTTGCCTGGATCGTATAACTGAGATTTGGTAACGGTAATGACGGTGAACTTTTGCCTAGTTAATGCCATGATGCGACTAGAGTCTTGGTCAATGGTGTTACTATGTATCTCCCCTTGATATTCATATGCAATCTTTTCTTTGGGAAAACAGTAATCAATAAAACATGTGTCCTTCTTTAAGGCGTTGATACCTTCATCATCAAGAGAAAGCCGATAATTAAAAATACCACCCTTAAGACCAAGGCCACCCAATGCATGCGGCAGGCTAAGGAACATGGCCAGAAAGACTTCCATAATTGAACACGCATCGTTGTTAATATAATTAAGTGCTCGCAGTGCCTTTTTTCTGCCGGACAGTCCACTTGCAGCTCTCACATAATTTAGCAACTTGGTTTTAGTTAACTGAGGCTTTGAATATGGCCCATAGGGTCGAGAGCAGAGCAAGTTTCCTAAGATGATAAGTTCATGAATATCTAGTTCTGTTGCTAATTGAACAAACATCAATGAAGGAGAAACGACATCGATGCCATTTGTTTGGGTGAAACTCCCTTTTGGTAGCTCTCTAGAGCAGATATGAGATCGCACTTTGTTATGGCTGAAACGCTGACTTCGATGGGTTACTGTGAATTGCTCAGTTCCATTTAGAGAAAACTTTGGTTCAAAGTAACTTTGAGCGAGCGGAAAATCCCAGTATTTTAGAGCACTCATGTGAGAAATGTATCTTTTCATGAGGTAAGTATATTTGAATATTGGGTTTTCTCTTGAATAACTTTATCGCATTTTTAGACGAATTTTCGTGATTTTTCTGGTGTTAAAAGCCGTCAGGACTTTTCATTATTGGCTTAGGTTTTCATCTATTTTTTTATTTTGGCAAAAATTACGCTAAACCAATTTGACTCGAAATTATTGAGCAAAAAATCCGTCGCTTTCGGGATTTCACGACACTTTTTACGCAAATCCAATTTAAGAATCGTAGCTGCTTGGATTAACGAAAAAAG